>WGNG01000004.1 GCA_016124675.1 Alphaproteobacteria bacterium | reverse complement strand
TACCTCTCCCCTCTCAGAGGGGAGAGGGGACTTTGGCGTTGATTTCATTTCGGAAATGCTTGTCGCCTGGCCCAAAGGACCATGCGCGGCGTCAAAGCCTCCTCTCCCCCATTCATGGGGGAGAGGTAAGGTGAGGGGGGGCAGAGCGATCAATCGCAAGCCTTGCAGAAGGGACCTCCCCATCAAGGGGAGGGAAGAGGGGCGCTCCCTCACGCCCGCATGCGCTGGGGCGCATGCGACCAGACCGATAGATTGACGGCATGGCTCGACAGCCGGCCGGCGTCCTGCAGGTCGCGCAATTGCTGCAGCGTCACCAGCGACACCGCCGCCAGGCGCACCTCCACCTGGGAGGCCAGGGTGACATGGCGCGGCGCCACGGCCAGAAGCGCGTTGGCCTCATCGGTCTTCCAGGCCAGAAGGGCGCCGAGGAAGGCGGCCTTGTCCGGGCTGGTGCGCGCCAGCTGCGGCTCGTCGAAAATCGCCTCGCGCACCATCTTGACCACCTGCGCCACGCGCAGCTTCATCACCGCCGCCGGCCCCGCTTGCTCGGCCAGGCGATGCTCCAGCGCGAACGTGCGCGCATCGCCCAGGTCAAAAATCGCATCATTGAACAGAAACAGCATCGAGCGTCCCGCATCAGACCGGCCGGATGAACGATGTGCAGTCTGGCGCCTGCGCGTTAAGACTTCGCCAGCGCGCCGTTTACCGGGCGTCGACCATGAGGGGTCTCACCCCGCCTCCACAGGCTCGGTGAGGAAGTGGCGGCCCTGCCTGTCCTCGATCTCGAGCACCCACAGATCGGGATCGCGCTCGGCGCGGCGCGCGGCATAGGCGTCGGCGTCGGTCTCGGCGACGGGCCCGGCGCCCAGCGGCTGGCTCCATACCCGTGCGCCCTCGAAATCGCGCACCGGCGCGAACAGGCGCGCCAGCCCGTCCGGCAACACCACCTTGATCAGCACCGCCCCGGCGTCGGGATCGCCCCGGCGCGACACATGGACATGCGCGCCCGCCCCTTCGGCGCGCCAGCGCAGGGCATCGATCCAGAATTTTGCCTTGAGTTCGTTCATTGAACCTTGATGGCCGGGCAATTGCTTAATAAAGTCCTAACTGAGGGGAGTGTTTCATGTCGATACGTGTGCGGGTTTGCGCCCTGCTGACGGGGCTTTTGTGCGCGCTTGGCGCGCTGCAATCGGCCGCGTCCGCCGCTGACCCGGTGCGTGACGGCATCCGCCCGCCGCGCGCCGAGGACATTGGCCTCACCGTGATTGCGCCCGGGCTTGCGGCGCCGGTCCTCACCGCGCAGGCGCACGAGCTGCGCATCCCCTTCACCCTCGCCCCGGGCGCCCTGCCCTCGGGGATAGAGCTCGTCCTCACCGCCAGCCCGCTATCGGATCAGGCCGACGGCCAGATCGAGGTGTTCGTCAACCGCTCGCGCGCCGTCTCCCTGGCGCCGCGCGCCGAACGCTTCGAGGCGCGCTTTGCGCTGCATGCCGACACGCTGCGCGCGGGTGAGAACACGCTGGTGCTGCGCCTCAGCGAGGACGCGCGCGCCGGCTGGGCGATCGATCCTGAAACGACCCGCCTGCGCGTCAGCTCCACCCCGCCGGACGGCTTCGACAATCTGGCCGGGCTTGAAGCGGGGCTGCGCGCCCATTTCGCCGCGCCGCGCCGGGTCTATATCGACGCCAGCGCCGCCGGACGCGACGCGCTGGCGGTGTCCGCCCTCATCGCCCAGGGCCTCGCCTTGCGCATGGGCGAGGCGCCGATCCTGGTCACGGACGTCAGCGTGGCCGAGCTCATGATCACCGCCGAGGTGCGCCCCGCCGGCGGCCTGCCCGCCATCGACATGGCCAGCCCCACGCATGTCCGCCTGTCGGCGGGCGATCCCGGCGCGCTCATCGCGTCTGCCCGTCTGTTCGCCGCCCGCTCCATGAATCTGCAGTCGGTGCGCTTTGAACTGGCCGACGCCCTGCCGGCGCCGCGCCTCGAACGCGTCACCGCCCCCGCCCTGCCCGCCGCCGCCCTGGGCGCTCTGGCCTCGGGCGGCGCGCCCTTCGGTGACCATCAGGGCGGCCGCGCCGCCGTGGTGTTCGCCTCGGCGGACCCGGCTGACCGCGCCGCCGCGCTGGCCGTGGTCTCGCGCGCCGCGCTCGCCTCGGGTTCGGCCTGGCTCTACGCCTGGTATGGCGAGCGGGCGGAGGATGCGCCGCTCGGCCACAATCTGATGATCCTGGGTCCCCAGAGCGCGATTGACCCGCGCCTCATCGCCGCCGCTCCGGCTGAAGTGCGCGCCGCGGCCAGCGCCGCCGCCAACCGGGTGCCGCGCCGGCGCAATTACACCTCCACAGCCTTCGCCGACGACACCACGCGCAGCGCCCGCGTCACCGGCATGGCCGCCCTGTTCGAGGACGCTGGCGGGCGGCGCATCGCCCTGATCACCGCGCCGGACGGCGCCGATTTCTCCCGCTCCGCTGCGCGTCTGGCCCGCTCGGGCCTCTGGACCGGGCTGGAAGGCCGGGCGGTGGTGTGGGACGCCGCAGCGGTCACCAGCTTCGGGCCGAGCACCGCGCCGCGCTTCAGCGCCGAATGGATCAGCCGCCAGATCAGGGCGCATGACCGGTGGATTGCGCTGGGCGCGTTTTCACTGGCGGTGCTTCTCCTGCTGATCGGACAAGGCGTAAACCGGACGTCAAGACGCGCCGGGTAAGACTGGCGGGCATGATCACGCCCGCGCTCGCCGCCCTCCTCCTGGCCTCCACACCCGCGCCGCCTGCCGACCACGGCGCGCTGCTGCGCCTGCGCGCAGGCGATGCGGCCTGCGCCCTGCTGACGCCGGTCGAGCGCAGCTTTCTCGATGTGGTGCTGGCCCAGGCGCGCGATGACGCGGTCATGGCCGGTGCTAATGAGGCTATGCTGGACCGCTACGAACAGGCCGTGCCCAGCCCCGCCTGCAGTGATGACGCCCTCATCGCCAGCGCGCAGGCCCATCGTGCGCGCCTGGACGCGCTGGCTGAGCTGACACGCCCGCTCCTGCCAGGCCGGCGCCAGGCCTGGGACGTGCGCCCGCCCGCCCCGGCGGGCCGTCCCGGCTGGCGCATCGCCCAGAGCCCGGCCAGCCAGCCCGCCGCCTTCGGCCTTTATGAAGCGCACGGCGCGCGCGCCCCGGCGCTGGCCCTGCGCGCCGACACGCCGGCGCCCCACGTCGTCCTGGTGATGCGCGATCCCGCCCGCCAGCCCGCCCCGGTTGACCGGACCCTGGGCGGACTTCGCCCTGCGCCAGGCGCCGACCCGCTAAGCGCCTGGGGCGCCTATGCCGGCGGCGAACAGCGCTTCATGGCGAACGCGCGTCTGGCGCCCGAAACGGCCGAGCATCTGGCGCCGGCAGGCGGCGCGCCCGCCTATGGCTTCACCTTCCCCGACGAGGCGCTGAACGCGCTCTCCGCCCTCACCCCGCGCGAAGGGGTGCGCATTGATCTCTTGCGCGCGGACGGGCGGGTCATGCAGTCCGTGTGGATCGAGGTGGGCGCCTGGCGCGCCGCCCTGCTTCTGGCGAGCGAAGCTGACGTACGCGCGGCTGACGCCAGGGCCGCTGCGCAGGCCCTGGCGGCGGCCTCGGATCCGTCGCGCTGATCCTGGCTGACCGGTCCGGCGCCCTTCCCCCTGTCGCTGCGATTGCGAATCACCTTTCCACAGGTGTGAGCGGCGCGCATCTTGTGCCCCGTGCTCCAGCCGATACTGTATTTCGTGGCTGACCCCAACATATAGGGGTACCGCGAAAGCGAAGGCCTAGGGGTGGCGTCTCATGCCGGGGCGCCCACCCTCGGATTTCATAGCGTAACAGGCGAGGAGCGCACCGCCATGGCTTGGACTGACGAACGGGTCGAAACCCTGAAAAAACTCTGGGCTGACGGGCTGAGCGCCAGTCAGATCGCCAAGCAGCTGGGCGGGGTCACCCGCAACGCCGTGATCGGCAAGGTGCATCGCCTGGGCCTGTCGGGCCGCGCTGCGCCCTCTCGCCCGGTCCGGCGCCCCGTCGCCCGTCCGGCGGCGGCGCGCGCGCCTCGCCCCGCTGCAGCCGCCCCGGCTGCCCGCGTGCGGGCCGCTGAAGCTGACCCCGTCGAGCCCGCCCCGGCCCCGGCGCCGGTGCAGAACCTGCCCGCGCCCGTGGACGCCAAGCGGATGGCCAATGGCGAATACGCCACCGTGCTGACCCTGCGCGAGGGCATGTGCAAATGGCCCATCGGCGATCCGTCCGATGCGGAGTTCCGCTTCTGCGGCCGCTCCACGCGCCCCGGCGGCGCCTATTGCGAGGCCCACGCCCAGCTCGCCTACCAGCCCCAGGCCAAGCGCAAGCGCAAGCCGGCTGACGACGCACGCGCCGTGCTGGACTCCCTTCAGGGCCTGCGCCGGGCCAATTTCTGACGCTTCGCCTTGAGCAGGCGTGCGACGCGGGCGGCGGGGATCACTCCGCCGCCCGTTCCATGTCAGAGAGGCGCGCCAGCATTGGATGATCCGCATCAAAGCTGCGGTCATCGACGCGCGCCACCGGAACCACGCCCATCACGGCATTGGTGATGAACACCGCCTCGGCGCGCTGCAGCGCATCGGGACCCGCCTTGACCTCGTCGAGCGTTATCCCCGCCTCCGCGCAGGCCAGCATCAGCGCCCCGCGCGCCGTGCCGTTGAGCGCCGCACAATCAGCGCCGGGCGTCGCCACGCGCCCGCCCGCCTCGATCCAGAACAGGCTGGCGCTGTCGGCGCATGACAGGTGCCCCGATGACGACAGCATCAGCGCCATGTCCGCGCCCACGCTCGCCGCCTGCCGCCGGGCGTGGAGCGGGTCGGCATACTGGGTCAGCTTGAAGCGTGTCGCCAGGCTCGTCGGTTCGCGCCGGAGATCGCGCACCAGGATCGCATTCAGCACCCGCGGCGCCGGCGCCATCGCGCGCGCCGTGACCAGCACCGTGCCCGGCTCGCCGGGCGGGGCGGTCATGCCCGGCCCGTGCTCGCCGCGGCTGATGGTGATGCGCACCACCGCCGCCTCGCCATGTTCGCGCGCCAGCCGCCGCGCGGCGGATTCCACCGCGACCCAGTCGGGGGGTGCAATCTGCAGCACGCCCAGCGCTCCGGCGAGGCGCGCGCGGTGGCGCGGCCAGCGGCGCAGGCGCCCCGTCTCGGCGCGGATCGTCTCGAACGCGCCATCTCCCAGCAGAAAGCCGCGGTCGGCGATGCCGATGCGCGCTTCATCCGCGGCCACATAGCGCCCGTTCAGCCAGACCTCGCTCATCGCGTTTCCTCCACAGCCTGCTTGAGCGCCGACGCCTTGGCGCGGGTTTCGGCGAGCTCCGCCTCGGGCTGCGACCCGATGGTGATGGCGCCGCCCGAGCGCACCTCCACATCCCAGCCCTCGCCCGACCGGATCATGGCTGCGGTTCGTATCATCACGTTGAAATCGGCGCCGCCGTCCGCGCCGATCCAGCCCAGCGCGCCGCAATACGGGCCCCGGCTCTCGGCTTCAAGCTCGGCGATGATCTCCATCGCGCGCAGCTTGGGCGCGCCGGTGACCGAGCCCGGCGGGAAGCTCGCCGCGATCAGGTCGAACACATCCTGCCCCGGCGACAGGCGCCCCTCCACCGACGACACCAAGTGGTGGACGTTGGCGAAGGCTTCGACCTCGAACAGCGACCGCGCCCGCACGCTCCCCGGCTGGCACACCCGCGCCAGATCATTGCGCATCAGGTCCACGATCATCAGGTTTTCCGCCCGGTCCTTGCCGGACGCCGCCAGCGCGGCGGCCTGCGCGGCGTCCTCAACCGGATCAGCACGGCGCGGACGGGTGCCCTTTATCGGTCGGGTTTCGACCAGGCCGTCCGGGCTGACTGTCACGTATCGCTCGGGCGAGTTGGTGACGATGGCGCGGCTCTCATCCAGGCGGAACAGCGCCGAGAACGGCGCCGGGCTCGTGTCCGCCAGCCGCTGGGCCAGTCGCTGGGGCGCATCCGCGCCCGGCATGTGCGCACGCAGCGGGTGGGAGAGATTGACCTGGAAGATATCGCCCGCTTCGACGAGCGCACGCGCCCGCCGCGCGGCGTCCAGATAGCGCGCATCGCTCCAGAGCTGGACCAGCTTCGCGCCGGTCTGGACCCGCCTCGCCGGCGCCTCGCCCGATGCGCCCTCGATCCGCGCCGCCAGACGCCGCGCCGCCTCGCTGTCGCCACGCACCACGACCTCGCGCGCCGCGTGATCAAAACGGATGACCGCCGCGTACCAGCCCATGGCGAGCGCCGGCCAGGGCGCAAGGCCTGGCGCCAAAGCCGGCACGGCTTCAAACGCACGGCCGAGATCATAGGCCAGAAGCCCGGCATAGCCGCCGCTGAAACCGTCCTCGCCACCCTGACCGGTCCGCCGCGGCCTGAAACCGGCGCGCAAGCGCGCAAAGCCGCGCGCAGGGTCGTCATCCATCACGATAAAGTCAGGCTGCGCGCACAGATAGCTGTACCGGCCGCGCACATCCGTCCCGCCACCCCGCATCAGGAGCGTGAAGGGCGCGCCGTCAAAGGCGTCCAGCGCCGCATCGGGATCAATCCAGCGGTCCAGACCCACGGCGCTCACGGCGCGATCAGCCTCGCCCTCACCGCCTCCAGCGTGGCCTCCGACAGGCCCAGCGGCCCGCGCAGATAGCTGTGGACATCGCCCACCGCCGCCATGGCCGCATCGAGATACTCGCCTTCCACGCCCAGAAAGGCGCGTACTTCACGGTCGCCGACGCGCTTTCCCATCTGCTCGAGCAGGCGCGCCTGCACTTTCGGGGCGAGTTCGTCATAATCGACCGCCGTATTGGTCATGAGGTAATCCTCACGCGCCGTCCCGGCGTCCACGCCCAGCTCCATCAGCAGGAAGGCGCAGAATATCCCGGTGCGGTCCTTGCCGGCCGCGCAATGGACCACGAAACCCGCCGCGTCATCGGCCTCGGCCAGCGCCACGAACCCGGCGCGGAAGACGCTCATATTGCCTTCGTCGAACGGCAGGCGCTTGTAGGTCTGCGTCATGAACTGGCGGATCGAGCCCAGACTCATATCGCTCTCGCGCAGGAAAACCATGTGCGGCGGCTCGACATGCCCGGCATGGTCGCTGGCGAGCACCCGCACGCCTGTGCGCTCAACCCAGAAGCTCGGCTCGGCCTCGCGCTCGCGCGGACGGCGCAGATCGGCCACCACCTGGATGTTCAGCCCGTCCAGGCGCGTCTGGTCGTCCGGCGTGGCGCGCGAAAACTGCCCGGACCGGTACAGCCGGTCCGCGACATGCCCGCCCCCCGCCGCCGGATAGGCGCCGAAGCGGCGAAAATTATACACGCCGGACAGGGGAAAGACTCGCTCGCTCATGACGTCAGACCTAACCCGCTGCGCGGCGAGCGGCAAGCGGGAGCGGGGACAGGATCAGCGCCGATTTCTTTCCCTCCCCTTGATGGGGAGGGTGCGGCGCGCTGCGCCGGGGGTGGGGTGAGGCGCCGCCCCATGCATAATTTTGACGGCGCCGCCCCACCCGGCTTCGCCTGCGCTCAGCCACCCTCCCGACGCGTGGCGGGACATCACTCCATTCGCGCCCTCATTGCGTTCTCCCGGCGCAAGCCGGGACCCATCCCGACACCTCCAAACCGCTTCGGCGGCTGGGAAATTCGGTGGATGGGTCACAGATAGCCGCTTCGCGGCTTCCAGGAAGGCAGGTTTGGTGCGCGGTGGAAAAAACCTAACCCCCCGACGCCTCTCTCAACCGCCGGGCCGCCGCCATGGCTTCGAGGGCTTCGCCGTCGGTGCGGGCGTTGCGCGCAGCTATCTCGTAGAGCTCGGCGGCCGCGGTGAGCTCGCCGGCGGCTTCTTGCAGACGCGCCAGACCCAGCGCCGCGCGGGCGTGCTCAGGCTCGAAGGCGAGCACGCGTTCGTATTGGACACGCGCATCCGCGCTGTCGCCGGCCTGGGCGAGGCACGCGCCCTGCGCGGCGATGAGATCAAGGTCCCAGGGCGCATCCTCCAGCTCCTCCGCGACGCCGGCGCAGGCGGGGTTCACGGCGGCGGCGCGCGCGGCGGGCGTGGCGGGCGCTTCAGGGGCCGGGATTGCCGGCGCTGGCGCAGGTGACAGCGCCTGCGTTTGCTCGGGCGCAGGGTTCGACGGCGACGGATCCGCAGGCGGAGCGTCGGCGCGGGCGTTCGCAACCGCCGCCGGCGGACGCGGCGGCGCAAAGGGGGTGGAGGCCGCAGCGATGGGCGCGGGCGGCGGCGCGGTCCAGCCGGCGGCGTCCAGCGTCAGCCATACGCCGCCTGCGCGCAGCTCGGCGGTGCTGATCGCCACGCCGTCGAGTGTGATGCTGACGCCGCCGGCTTCCGGCGCCAGGCGCAAGCCAGCGAAGGGCGCCGGGCTGGCGGGAATGATGCTGCGCGCCGCCTCGGCGTCCACGCCGATGACATGCAATGCACCGCCCTCCATCAGCAGCGCCGCAGGCTGGCGGCCGAAGGCGAGCCAGAGATGCGGGCCGCCTTCGCGCTCCACGAGGAGCACGTCATGCAATTGCGCCTGGGCGGGCGCCGACAGGCTGAGCGCGGCGAGCGCGATCAGGCAGATGTGGGGGCGAGCGTTCATCGTGTCAGCATTGGCGCGAGTCGCCCGCAGCGCCTAGGATCGCCGCTCGCGCCAGCTCGGCCAGATTGACGTTGACGTGAACGTCAAGCTGGTAGATGGTGGTCGCCATGAAGCACACGCCCGCGCCTGACTCGCTCTTCACCATACGAGAGCTTGCCGAACGCTTTGACGTTACGGCGCGCACGCTGCGCTTTTACGAGCAGAAGGGCCTGCTCAAACCGCGCCGGCGCGGGGCGGCGCGGCTGTACACGGCGGCCGATTGCGCCCGGCTGGAGCTGATCCTGCGGGGCCGGCGGGTGGGCTTTTCCCTCGATGATGTGCGTGAGATGCTGGAGATCGAGCAGCTTGATCACGGCTCGCGCGCCCATCTGGGCCTGGCGCTGGAGCGGATGCGCGAGCGCATCGCCGTTCTGGAGCGCCAGCGCGAGGATATCGAGGCGGCGCTGGCCGAGCTGCACGCCGGAACGCGCTGGCTGGAGGACCGGCTGGCCAACCGTGAGCCGCCTGACGACATCAAGCGCCGCGCCCGCGCCTTCGAGGCGCTCGCGGCGGCGCGCATGACCGAATGGGCCGCCGGCCCGCCAGACTGACGCCCGATACCGTTCACGCCAGACCCGCACCGGGCTGGCGGCCTTCCTTGCAGCCGGCCCGATGACATCGACCGCCGGCCCAGTTTTTCCGGAGACCGACATGCCCCAGTACCGCGCCCCGCTTCGTGACCAGAAATTCGTCCTCAACGATCTTCTGGATGTCCAGCAATACAGCCATCTTGACGGCTTTTCCGACGCCACGCCCGACATTGTCGAGGCCATTCTGGAAGAGGGCGCCAAGCTGTGCGAGAACGTGCTGGCGCCGCTGAACAAGACCGGCGACGTGCAGGGCTGCACGCTCAAAGACGGTGTCGTGACGACGCCGGACGGCTTCAAGGACGCCTACGCCCAGATGACCGAGGGCGGCTGGACGGCGATTTCGGGCGATCCGAAATATGGCGGCCAGGGCCTGCCGCATTATCTCAACCTCGCCTTCAACGAGATGGTGACCAGCGCCAACATGGCGTTCGGCATGTATCCGGGCCTCACCGGCGGCGCGGTGCATGCGCTGGTGGTGGGCGGCTCGGATGAGCAGAAGGCGCTCTACCTGCCCAGGATGATTTCGGGCGAATGGTCGGGCACGATGAATCTGACCGAGCCCCATTGCGGCACGGATCTGGGCATGCTGCGCACCAAGGCCGTGCCCAATGGCGACGGCTCCTACCGCATCACCGGACAGAAGATCTGGATCTCGGCCGGCGAGCACGGCCTGTCGCAGAATATCGTCCACCTGGTGCTGGCCCGCATTGAAGGCGCGCCGGCCGGCGTGAAGGGCATTTCGCTCTTCGTGGTGCCCAAATTCATCCCCGATGACAACGGCGCGCCCGGCCAGCGCAATACGCTTCAGTGCGGCGGGCTGGAGCACAAGATGGGCATCCACGGCAATGCCACCTGCGTGATGGATTATGACGAGGCCACCGGCTGGCTGGTGGGCGAGGAGAACAAGGGCCTGCGCATCATGTTCGTCATGATGAACGAGGCGCGCCTGGGCGTGGGCCTGCAGGGTCTGGGCCTGGCCGAAACCGCCTATCAGTTCTCGCTCAGCTTCGCCAAGGAGCGCCTCCAGGGCCGCTCGCTGACGGGGCCGAAAAATCCCGACGGCCCGGCCGATCCGATCATCGTGCACCCGGACGTGCGGCGCATGCTGATGGACCAGAAAGTCTTCGTGGAGGGCGCGCGGGCGCTGGCCTACTGGACCGCGCTGCAGGGCGACCTCGAGCACCGCGGCGAGGACGCGAAGGCGCGCGAAACCGCAGGCGACTACATGGCGCTGCTGACCCCGGTGATCAAAGCCTATCTCACCGACAAGGGTTATGACAGCGTCTCCAAGGGCCTGCAGATCCATGGCGGGTCGGGCTTCACCGAGGAGTGGGGCATGTCCCAGCTCCTGCGTGATGCGCGCATCACCCTGATCTATGAAGGCACCAATGGCGTGCAGGCGCTCGATCTGGTGGGCCGCAAGCTGGCCATGAACGGCATGCGCCCGATCAATAATTTCTTCGCGGCGCTCGACGCCTTCGTCGCCGAGAACAAGGGCGACACAGCCATCGCGTCGTCTGTGGAGGGGCTGGAAGCGGTCACTGCCAAGCTCAAGCGCGCCACCAACTGGCTGGTGGAGAAGGGGCTGGAGAACTTCGACAATGCCGGCGCGGCCTCGACCGACTACCTGCACCTGTTCGGCCTGACCTGCTTTGCCTGGAAATGGGCGAAGATGGCCAAGGTCGCCGCGGCGCGGGTGGCAGCTGGTGACAGCGATCCGATCTACAAGTCCAAGCTCGTCACCGCGCAATACTTCGTCGAGCGCTGGCTGCCCGACGCGGACGCCCATCTGGCGCGCATCGAAAGCGGCGCATCGTCCCTGATGGCGCTCGACGCCGAAGCCTTCTAGCCCGGCTTCCCGGCAGACTGGAGACACGACCATGACCGCCCAGATCCTCAACACGCCCAAGCCTGCCTGGCTCGACCAGGAGGATGTGAACATGTTCGACCACGCCGTGCGCGGCTTCCTGACCAGGGAATGCCTGCCCCACGGCGACCGCTGGGAGAAAGAGGGCCAGGTCGACCGCGATGTCTGGACCAAGGCGGGCGAAGCGGGCCTGCTGTGCCCGGCCTGCCCTGAGGAATACGGCGGTGCGGGCGGGGACTGGCGCCATGACTACGCCTTCCACATGGCGGTGGCGGAGCTGGGCGTGGACGGCTGGGGCGCGTCTTTGCATAACTCCATCGTGGCTCCCTATGTCTGGCATTACGGCTCGGAAGAGCAGAAGCAGCGCATCCTGCCCAAAATGCTGACCGGCGAGTATGTCGGCGCCATCGCCATGACCGAGCCCGGCGCAGGCTCGGACCTGCAGGGCGTGAAGACCACGGCCGTGCGCGATGGCAATGGCTATCGCATCAATGGCTCCAAGACCTTCATCACCAATGGCGGCACGGCCAATCTCATCGTTCTGGTGGCCAAGACCGACCCCAGGGCCGGGGCGAAAGGCACCTCGCTCTTCCTCATCGAAACCGACGGGCTGGACGGCTTCCGGCGCGGCCGCAATCTCGACAAGGTGGGCCTGAAAGCCCAGGACACCGCGGAATTGTTCTTCGAGGACATGTGGGTGCCCGCCGAAGCCCTGCTGGGTCAGGACGAGGGGCGCGGCTTTGTCCAGCTGATGGAGCAATTGCCCCAGGAGCGCCTGCAGATCGCGGTGCAGGGCGTGGGCATGATGAAGCGGGCGCTGGCCGAGACGATCAATTACGTCAAGGAGCGCAAGGCCTTCGGCAAGGCGGTCATCGATTTCCAGAACACCCAGTTCAAGCTCGCCGAGCTCAAGACCAAAGCCACCATCGCCGAGGTGTTCTGCCAGCACTGCTCGCAGCTTCTGATCGACGGCAAGCTGGATGCAGCCACGGCCTCCATGGCCAAATACTGGGTCACCGACATCCAGTGCGAGCTGGTGGACGAATGCGTCCAGCTCCATGGCGGCTACGGCTTCATGAATGAATATCCGATCGCCCGCATGTGGCGCGACGCGCGCGTCCAGCGCATCTATGGCGGCACCAACGAGATCATGAAAGTGCTGATCGCAAGGACGCTGTGATCGTGGTGGATAAGAACATTCGCACCTCGTCCTCCCCCGCTTGCGGGGGCGGTGTCCGCGAAGCGGACGGAGGGGGGATGACGCTTCTGCGAGGTTTCAGGATGATCGTTCCGCCGCTTCCCCCCCTCGGCCTCGGGCTGCGCCCGGGACACCTCCCCCGTAAACGGGGGAGGAAAGGGTCTGGCGGCGAAGGCGATCTTCTTTCCTCCACCGCTTGCGGGGGAGGTGGCTGGCGCGTAGCGCCAGACGGAGGGGGGATGCGCCGTATGAACGGAGGCTGCCATGCGTGAAGGAGAGGCGAGGTCGCGGCCGTTTGCGCGCCATCTGCGCCAGCGCCTGACCAATGCAGAGACCATTTTGTGGTCGCGGCTGAAGTCGGGCCGCCTCAACGGCGTGCGCTTCCGGCGCCAGCACCCGATCGGTCCCTATGTGGTGGATTTCGCTTGCTTGCCCGCCAGGCTCACAATTGAAATCGATGGTGAAACGCACTGGCGGTCAGCCGAACTGGCCCGCGATCAACGACGCACCGCTTTCATCCGTGCGCGCGGCTTTCACGAACTGCGCGTCTGGAACAATGACGTTTACGACAATCTGGACGGGGTTCTGGAAACGATCATTGCCGCGCTTCCCCCCTCCGTCCCGGAGCATGCTCCGGGACACCTCCCCCGCAAGCGGGGGAGGAAAACTGACGCCGGATCCTTTGATTCCAACGGGAGACTGAGTTTATGACCGACGCTTACATCTATGACGCCTGCCGCACGCCGCGCGGCAGGGGCAAGAAGAACGGATCGCTGCACGAGATCACGGCGCTGCAGCTGGCGACCCAGCAGCTGGAAGCGATCCGGGACCGCAATCATCTCGACACCAGCGTCATTGATGATGTGGTGATGGGCTGCGTGTCGCCGGTGGGCGAGCAGGGCGCCAATATCGCGCGCGCGGCGGCCCTGAATGCAGGCTATGCGGAGTCCGTTTCGGGCTTTCAGGTCAACCGGTTCTGCGCCTCGGGGCTGGAAGCGGTGAACCTGGCCGCCGCGAAAGTCATGTCCGGCGAGGCGGACATGGCCATTGGCGGCGGGGTGGAGGCCATGAGCCGCGTGCCCATGGGCTCCGATGGCGGCGCCATGGTGGTCGACCCGGAAATGGCGTTCGACCATTACTTCGTGCCCCAGGGCATTTCGGCCGATCTGATCGCGTCGAAATACGGCTATAGCCGCGATGATGTGGACGCCTATGCCGTGGAGAGCCAGAAGCGCGCCGAGCGGGCCTGGAAAGAGGGCCGCTTCAGCAAGGGCGTGGTGCCGGTGAAGAACCAGCTGGGCCTGACCCAGCTTGACCATGACGAATACATGCGCCCGGGCACCGACATGCAGTCGCTGGCGAGCCTGAAGCCCGCCTTTGCCGACCTGGCGGCCTTTGTCGGCCTCGACAAGGTGGCGATCCAGCGATACCCGGACCTTGAGACGATCAATTTCGTCCACCATGCCGGTAACTCGTCCGGGATCGTGGACGGCGCCGCAGCCATCCTGGTGGGCACCAGGGAAATGGGCGAGCGGCTGGGCCTGAAGCCCCGCGCGCGCATCCGCTCCATGGCCTCCATCGGGTCGGAGCCGACCATCATGCTCACCGGCCCGGCCCCCTCGGCGCGCAAGGCGCTGAAGAAAGCCGGCATGAGCGAGAAGGACATTGATCTTTACGAGATGAATGAAGCCTTCGCCGCGGTGGTGCTGCGCTTCATGGAAGATCTCGGCGTCCCCCACGACAAGGTCAACGTCAATGGCGGCGCCATCGCGCTGGGCCATCCGCTGGGCGCCACCGGGGCCATGATCCTGGGCACGCTGCTCGACGAGCTGGAGCGCACCGGCAAGGGCACGGCGCTGGCCACGCTCTGCGTCGGCGGCGGCATGGGCACCGCAACGATCATCGAGCGGGTTTAGGCCGATGGCCGAAGGCGGGGGCAAGCGCGAAGAAGCCAAGACAGGTCAGACTGCCTTTGTGGCAGGCTTGCCGATCGGTATCGGCGCCGGCATGGCGATCGGCGTCGCGATCGGCGTGGCGTTCGACGACATCGCGCTCGGTCTCGCCTTTGGCGTCGCCTTCGGTGTTGCGCTGGCCCCGGCCTTCGGCGCCTCCCGGACCAAATCGAAACAGAATTCACCGGATGCGCCCGGCACGGACGCATCAAAGGAGGAGAACTCCCAATGAGCTACACACATTTCAAATTCGAGGTCGACGGCGACGGGATCGCCCTGATCACCTTTGACTCACCCAACGTGTCCATGAACGTCTTGTCCGCCAGCGTGATGGCCGAGATGGGCCAGATTATCGCGCGCATCCAGGGCGAGGACGCCATCAAGGGCGCGGTCATCACGTCAGGCAAGTCCGCATTCTGTGCGGGCGCCGATCTGACCGAGCTGGGCGCGGGCATGGCCGATCTCAAAGGCCTGTCCGAGGACGAGGCCAAGCAGAAACTGTTCGACATCGCCTACCGGCTCAACGCCTCGCTGCGGGCGCTGGAGACCTGCGGCAAGCCGATCGCCGCGGCGATCAACGGCCTGGCCCTTGGCGGCGGGTTCGAGGTGACGCTGGCCTGCCATTACCGCGTGATGGCCAGCGATACCGGCGCCAAGCTGGGCCTGCCTGAAAGCCTGGTGGGCGTGCTGCCCGGCGGCGGCGGCACCCAGCGCCTGCCGCGCCTCATCGGCGTCATGAACGCCGCGCCCGTCATGCTGCAGGGCCAGCAATTCGACGCTGAGACCGCCAGGGCACAAGGCGTGGTCGACGAGATCGCCCCGGTGGCCGAGATCGTCGAAAAGGCAAAGGCGCTGGTGAAGGCCAATCCGCTGGGCTCCAAACAGCCCTGGGACCAGGACAAGTTCAAAATCCCCGGCGGCGGACCCTACCACCCCCAGGGCATGCAGGTGTTCGGCGCGGCGAGCCCCATGCTCCTCAAAGAGACCTACGGCAATTACCCGGCCCAGCGCTATATCCTGTCGTGCGTCTATGAAGGGCTCCAGCTGCCCATGGACGCGGCGCTGCGCATCGAGAGCCGGTATTTCACCAAGCTCCTGATGCGGCCTGAAAGCCGCAACATGATCCGCTCGCTCTTCCTCTCCAAGCAGGCGCTGGAAAAGGGCGGCCGCCGCCCGGCGGGCCAGTCGAAATCCGACATCCGCAAGATCGCCGTCATCGGCGCGGGCTTCATGGGTGCGGGCGTGGCCCTTGTGTCGGCCCAGGCCGGCATCGACGTGGTGCTGATCGACCGCGACCAGGAGGGCGCCGACAAGGGCAAGCAGCACGTGCTCGACCATTTCGCCAAGGGCGTGCAGCGCGGCAAGCTGTCCGAAGCCAAGGCGAAAGCCATGGGCGATCGGGTCACCGCGACCACCGATTACACGCACCTTAAGGACGTGGACCTGGTGGTGGAAGCGGTGTTCGAAAACTCCGAGCTGAAGCACCAGATCACCAGGGCGGCTGAAGAGCACCTGCCCAAGGACGCCATTTTCGGGTCCAACACCTCCACCATTCCGATCACCTCGCTGGCGCAAGCCTCATCGCGGCCGGAAAACTTCATCGGCATCCACTTCTTCTCGCCGGTCGACAAGATGATGCTGGTGGAACTGATCGTGGGCGAGAAGACCGGCGATGCGGCGGTGTCGCGCGCCATCGATTTCGTCTCCAAGATCAAGAAGACCCCGATCGTGGTGTCGGACACGCGCGGCTTCTACGCCAATCGCTGCGTCATGCGCTTCATCGAGCAGGGCATGTACATGCTCACCGAGGGCGTGAAGCCCGCCCTGATCGAGAATGGCGCGCGCATGGCCGGCATGCCGGTCGGCCCGCTCTCGTTGCAGGACGAGGTGGCCATTGATCTGGGCTACAAGGTGCTCCAGCAGACCAAGAAGGATCTGGGCGACAAATTCGAGGACACGCCCAACGCGCGCGTCATCGAAAAAATGTACGAGCTCGGCCGCTATGGCCGCAAGAACGCCAAGGGCTTCTACGTCTATGAGGGCAAGTCCAAGCGTCTGTGGGACGAGCTCGGCCAGTTCGCCCCTAACGGCGCTGTTCTCGGCGACGGCCAGCAGCCGACTGTGGACGAGATCAGGGACCGCATCCTCTACGCGCAAGCCATCGAGGCGGCCCGCACCATGGAAGAAGGCATCGTCGCCGACCCGCGCGAAGCCGATGTCGGCTCCATCCTGGGCTGGGGCTTTGCGCCCTATACCGGCGGCGTCCTGTCCTTCATCGACACGGTGGGCGCGGCGGCCTTCGTCAAGCGCGCCGATGAGCTGAAAGCCAAATACGGAAAGCCGTTCGAGGTCCCGAACCTGCTGCGCGACATGGCGGCCAGGGGCGAGACGTTCTACGGCCAGTTTGCTCCCAGGCAGGCGGCTTAGGGCTCAGGGTTTGATTCTGTGACTGAAGAGCCCCGGCGCGGTGACGCGCCGGGGCTTTCTCTTTGGTTCTCACCGCGCGCGCCACGGGCAGACAAGGCGGCCTCGTCCCCTCCCCTTTTTTGGAAGGGCGCCTGCATCGGGCGGCGCCTCACCCCACCCCCGGCGCTGCGCGCCGGACTCTCGCGATAAAGGGGAGGGAAAGCGTCCACCCATCCCCGCGCTTCCCCGGCGCAAGCCGGGGTCCCAGGAACGCGGGCGCGTCAGGATCCCTGTGTATTGCGATTGTGCGATATTGGCTGCGGGACGCAGGCTGATGGATCCCCGGGCGTAAGAGCCGGATAAGCGCTGCGCAAATTCCGGGAAAGCAGAATCTGGAGATGCCCCCTCACCCATCCCCCAGCATCGCCTCCAGCGTCTCCAGCCGGTCGGCCTCCGCCGCGGGCTTGTCCCAGCGGATGCGGTGGATGCGCGGAAAGCGCATGGCGATCCCGGATTTGTGGCGCGGCGAGCGGTTGAGCCCCTCGAACGCGACCTCCAGCACCAGGCCGAACTCCCGCCCCGCCTGCACCGCCCGCACGGGCCCGAAGCGCTCCACGGTATGCGCCTTCACAAACGCGTCGAGCTGTTTGAGTTCCGCGTCGGTGAAGCCGAAATACGCCTTGCCCACGGGGGTCAGCACCTCACCGTCCCCGCCCGCGCGCCAGACGCCGAAGGTGAAGTCGGAATAATAACTCGACCGCTTGCCGTGGCCGCGCTGGGCGTACATCAGCACGGCGTCCACCAGGAACGGATCGCGCTTCCACTTGAACCATTCCCCGCGGGGACGTCCGGGCAGGTAGGGACCGGCCAGGCGCTTGATCATCACGCCCTCGGCATGGGCGTGGGGCGGGCTCGCGCGCAGCGTGTCCAGCGCGTCCCAGCTGTCAAAAGCAATGGGCGCCGACAGATCGATCCGGTCCGAGCCTAGGCCCGCCACCAATGCCTCCAGCCGCACCCGGCGCTGTGCAAACGGCAGCGCGCGCAAATCCGCCTCACCCTCCACCAGAAGATCATAGGCGCGGACAAAGGCCGGGTGGCGCGCCATCTGAGCCTTTGACACGGTCTTGCGGTTCAGGCGCTGCTGCAGAGCACTGAAAGGCGCCGGCCCGCCATCGCTCCCGCGCACCAGCAGCTCGCCATCGATCGCGCCGTCAAAATCAAGCGCCGCCAGCACATCGGGAAACGTGTGGGAGATATCGTCGCCCGTGCGGGTGTAGAGCCGGCGCACCCCGCCCTCGCTCACCGCCTGCACGCGTATGCCGTCCCACTTCCATTCCGCCTGCACGTCCTGCGGCGCCAGCGCCCCCAGATCGCGCGGCTCCACCGGATGGGACAGCATGACCGGGCGGAAGGGGGCTTTCGCGGCGCTCTCGGGGCGGGGCGCCTTGCCGTCCAGCCAGGCGAACAGGCTTTCATAGGGCGGTTCCAGCCCGTGCCAGATTTCCTCGATCTCATTGACCGGCATGGCGCCATATTGCGCCAGCGCGGTTTTCGCCAGGCGCGCGGAGACGCCCACGCGCAGCCCGCCTGTCACCAGTTTCAAGAGCGCCCAGCGCCCGGTGGCGTCCAGCGCATCCAGCCAGGCCTCGATCTGCGCCGGCGCCTGCGCCCGGGTAATGGTTTGCAGGGTGTCGATCACCTCGGCCAGATCGGGCGCCCGGTTGGCGCCGGGCCGCACGGTCCAGATCAGCGCCACGGTTTCGGCGAGGTCTCCGACATAGTCATAGGACAGGGCGAACAGGACCGGGTCGGTGCGCTGCGCCGCCAGCGCCCGGATCACCCCCGCCTTGGCGCCGCGAAACGCCAGCGCGCCTGTGAGCGCCGCCAGCGCCAGGCCCCGCTCCGGGTCTGGCGTCTGCCCGAAATACACCTCCAGCGCGCGAAGCTTGGCGGTCCGCTGCGGGGTGAAGGCCAGCGTGTCGAGCAGGCGGGCGAAGCGCTCCATGCCTGCCGGTATAGCGCGCAGCGCCCGGCGATGCAGGGGGTTTGGGCTGTGGGCAGGTGTCAGGGATGAGGCGGAAAATCTGGAGCGGGTGGACGGGATCGAACCGACATATTCAGCTTGGAAGGCTGACGTTCTACCATTGAACTACACCCGCAAGGGACGCGCTTGATACAAGCTGATGACGCCCGCGTCGAGACCCTGCGGCGCCGCGTCCGCACCGCAACGGCGCTCTGCAAACGCATCGCAGTGAAGGCGCGCGAATGCTTCTCAGTGACTTAATAAATATTTTTCAATCACTTGGCGCGGAAGGGTTTGATGCTACATTGCGTCCAACCTGTTTCCTGCACCGGAGCCGATTCCATGAAGGGCGATCCCAAAGTCATCGAGCACCTCAACAAGGCGCTGAAGCTGGAGCTGACCACGGTCAACCAGTATTTCCTGCATGCGCGCATGCTGAAGGACTGGGGTTTCCATCGCCTCGCCAAAATCGAGTATAAAGAATCCATCGACGAGATGAAGCACGCCGACGCGCTGATCGAGCGGATTCTGTTCCTTGAGGGCCTGCCCAATGTCCAGGATCTGGGCAAGGTGCTGATCGGCGAGACCGTGAAGGAGATCCTCGAGTGCGATCTTGAAGCCGAGCGCCGCGCCCATCCGGTCTACAAGGAAGCGGTCGCCTATTGCCATGTCTCGGGCGATCACGTCTCGCGCCAGCTGTTTGACTCCATCCTGAGATCGGAGGAGGAGCATATCGACTTCCTCGAAACCCAGCTCGGGCTGATCGAGAGGATCGGCGAGGAACGCTACATGCAGTCGCAGATGGGCGAGCACGAGCACGACTAGAACGCCCGGCGCCCCTCAGGCGCGGCGGATTACTCCGCCGCGCTCAAGGTCGGGTCCACCCATTTCTCGCGCATCGTCACCAGCTCCTCGGCGACGGTGGGATGCACGGCGCAGGCCGCGTCGAACTGCGCCTTGGTGAGCTTGGCTTTGACCGCAATGCCCACCGCCTGGATGATTTCCGGCGCGTCATCGCCGACGATATGCACGCCCACCACCACCTGGTCCTCGGCGCGCACCACCAGCTTCATCAGCATCCAGTCGGGCTTGGCGGTCAGCATCCCCTTCATCGGCCGGAACTTGCTCTTGTAGATGTCGATCTTGCCATGCTGGCGGCGCGCATCGGCTTCGCTCAGGCCCACGCTGCCCACGGGCGGCTGGGTGAACACGGCCGACGCGATGTCGCCATGGTCATAGGCGGTGGGGCGGCCGCGGAACACTGTCTCGACAAACGCCATCGCCTCGCGGATCGCCACAGGCGTGAGATTGACCCGGTTGGTCACGTCGCCCACGGCGTAGATGTGGTCCACGCTGGTGCGCGAATAGGCATCCACCTTGATGGCGCCGCTCTCCAGCACCTCCACCCCGGCAGCCTCCAGGCCCAGCCCGGCAGTGTAGGGATCGCGCCCGGTGGCCAGCACCACCGCATCGGACTCCAGCACATCGCCGGTGTCGAGGCGCACGGTGTAAAAGCCCTCGCGCGCCGACGGCTCGATCGATGTGAACACCGCATGGGTGATCACCCGCACGCCGCTTTCCTTCAGCTGCTCGTGGACGAAGGCGCGCACATCGTCATCGAACCCGCGCAGCACCGTGTCGCCGCGATAGATGAGGCACGTCTTCACGCCCAGCCCGGCGAAGACCTGCGCAAACTCGCACGCGATATACCCGCCCCCGGCGATGACCAGGTGCTCGGGCAGTGTGTCGAGATGGAACAGTTCGTTGGAGGTGATCGCGTGCTCGGCGCCAGCCAGGCCCTCGGGCCGGTTCGGTACGCCGCCCGTGGCGATCAGGATATTGCGCGCCGTGACAGTGCGCCCGGATTTGACCAGGCGGATTTCGTGGGGACCGGCCAGCTCGGCGCGGTCCTCGATCAGCTCTACCCCGGCATTGGCCAGGTTCTTGGCGTAGATGCCCGACAATCGGTCCACCTCGCCCAGCATGGCGTCGCGAAACGCCGGCCAGTCGAACTGCGCCTCGCCCAGGCTCCAGCCATAGCCTTGCGCCTGGCGGAAGGTCTTGGCGAAACTGGAGGCGTAGACCATGAATTTCTTGGGCACGCAGCCGCGGATCACGCAGGTGCCGCCCGGCCGGTATTCCTCGGCCACCGCCGTCTTCGCGCCGGACAGGCTGGCGAGGCGCGACGCGCGCACCCCGCCAGACCCGGCGCCAATCGTGAACAGGTCATAGTCGAAATCGGCCATCGGGCGCCCCTTGCTGCGTCAGCATCCAGTACGGACTAACTGACGGCCCGGAGCGCCCGGGTCAATTCACGCGTCTGCGACCGATAGGCCGGTTCAGGCCTCGGCGCGCTGCTTGCTGCGGCCCTGGCCGCCGCCGCCCTGACCGCCGCGATTGCCGCCCGGACCGCCACGCGAACCGCCTTGGCCGCCACGCGGGCCGCCCTGGCCGCCGCGATTGCCGCCCGGACCGCCGCGGCTGCCGCCGCCTTGCCCGTTGCGCTCGCCGCCGCCCTGGCCACTCCGGCTTGCGCCGCCCTGGCCGCTGCGCTCGGCATGCCGCTCGCCGCCGCCCTGGCCGCCTTTAGCGCTGCGTTCACCGCGCTCACCGCCGCCCGAACCTGCCGCGCGCGGACGGCCGCCACCGCCGCCACCACCGCCGCCGCCACGCTTC
Source organism: Alphaproteobacteria bacterium (assembly GCA_016124675.1). Classification (GTDB taxonomy): domain Bacteria; phylum Pseudomonadota; class Alphaproteobacteria; order Caulobacterales; family Maricaulaceae; genus Oceanicaulis. Next base: position 110,777 of record WGNG01000004.1, on the reverse strand, counting down.
TGCTGCGGACGTGCCGGACGGGCCGCAGCCCCGCGCGCCATCGGCGGCGCTTCGTTCAGTCCGGCGATGGGTTTGCCGGTCAGCTTCTCGATGTCTTTCAGGAGGCCCCGCTCATCGGGCGCCACCAGCGACACCGCCCGGCCTGTCGCCCCCGCCCGCGCCGTGCGGCCGATGCGGTGGACATAGCTTTCAGCCACGTTGGGCAGCTCGTAATTGACCACCAGCTCGATGCCGTCGACATCAATGCCACGCGCAGCGATATCGGTGGCCACCAGCACCGGCGCAGCGCCCGAACGGAACGCCGCCAGGGCGCGCTCGCGCTGGCCTTGCGTCTTGTTGCCATGAATGGCTGCAGCCTTGTGGCCGTATTCCACCAGGCGCTTGGTGACCTTGTCGGCGCCGCGCTTGGTGCGCGTGAAGATGATCGCCCGGCGGCCCGCTTCCGGGGCCAGGAGGTCGATTAGCGCCTCCGGCTTGGCGCCGCCATCCACGTAGAACACGCTCTGGGTGATGGCTTCGATGGGGCGCGACGGCGCCGACACCGAGATGGTGGCGGGATCGTCCAGGAAATCGTCCGCCAGCTGGCGGATCGCCTGGGGCATGGTGGCCGAGAACATCACCGTGGTGCGCGGACGCGCCGCAGCCTGCAGGATGCGGCGGATCGCCGGCATGAAGCCGAGATCGAGCATCTGGTCGGCTTCGTCCAGAACCACCGTGCGGGTGAGGTCAAGACGCAGCTTGCCCGCCTGCATGTGATCGAGCAGACGGCCGGGCGTGGCCACCAGCACGTCAACGCCGCGCGCCAGGGCGCGGATTTGCGGGCCAGCTTTCGCGCCGCCATAAACGACCGTGTGAGTCAGGCCGGTGAACTTGCCATAGGCGGCGACGGACGCGCCGATCTGCGCGGCCAGTTCGCGCGTCGGCGCCAGGATCAGCGCACGGCACGACAGGCCGGGGGCTTTCTTGTTGTCCGCCAGAAGACGGGTCAGCAGCGGCAGCACGAAGGCCGCCGTCTTGCCGGTGCCGGTCTGGGCGAGACCCACCATGTCGCGCCCGGTGAGAAACAGCGGGATGGCGCGCGCCTGGATCGGTGTGGGAACTTCATAGCCTTCGGCAGTGACGGCGCGCAAAACGGGCTCGGCCAGACCGAGCTGGGAGAAAGTGGTCAAAACAGATATTCCTTCTGGCCCGGGGGCGCGCATGCGCCAGCCGGCCATTCAAACAGTTATGGGAAAGCGTCCGCGCAGATCAGCCGCCGTCGACGGGCCTTCAAGGCCCTCGCCCGGACTGAATCATGGCGGCCCGCGGCCGCCTTGCCGATCCGATCGAAGCCCGTGGGCGGTTTGATCCGCCTCTACGCCCGCGCTTCATGCGATGGCCGCTCTATGACCGGCTTTGAAGGCGAAAGCAAGGCGATAGATGGGGATGCACGCGCGTCCGTCTTCCCCGCTTGCGGCAGGGGTGATCGCATCTGGACCAGGCGGGCTGGCCTTCATGCCCGGTCGCCGCACGGCGGCGGCCCGCAGGGCCGTCCTTGACAGCCTGCGACGCTTGCGAAAATGGCATTGCCAGGAGCATCGGAGAGATGCGGTCGCCTTTCACAGGAACCCGGGCCGATCTCTCCCCCGCAGGCGGCGATGAGAAGCCCACCCCCTAAAACGTCAGCACCGCTGCGTCCGGCGCCATCAGCCGCGCCGCCATGGCGTCGGGCGAGGCGGGCGTCACACCGTCCAGCAGGACCGAGGCGTCGGCGCCCAGCCCCGGCAGGTAGATGGCGCACACCTCGACCGTCACGCCATGGTCCGCCATCAGGCTCTGCAACCGGCCTTGCGGGCTGGCGCCGCGCGGCGCCTGGCCGTCCGTGGCGCTGGCGGGTGCATCGCGCAGGGCGATGTCGCCGGCCGGTCCGCACAGCATGACATGCGCCTGCGCCCCCTGGCGCACCGAGGCGGCGGTCAGCACCAGGGCCATCAGCTGGGTCTGCGGATCGGCGGCGGTGACAATGGTCACCAGCGGGCGCGGGGCTGTAGCGACGGGTTCAGCGGCATCTTCGATGGCCATGGCGGCAGGGGCGATGGTGGAGAGGGCCAGCGCTGTCAGCACATGTTTCATATCAACCTCGGAGGTTCGCGGCGTCGCCCGGCCCGTGCTTGGCACAGGGCGCGTGCGCGCATGGACCGCATGTCCAGCCGCACCCGCCAGTCTAGCTTTATAGCCGCTCTACGTCCTGACATCGCCGCGACGGAGCGCGTGGCACACTGACGCGGCACGCCTGCGTTCCACCATCCGCCGACAGGAAAGCCCGACCATGCCGCCGCTGATCCGCTTCATCCTGCGCCACGGCCTGATCGGCTTTTGTATCGGGGTGACGTTCACCACCCTGATCCTCGTCCTCGACGTGGGCGCGATCCGCACCCTTACCCGCGCCAGCACTGAAGGGACGGTCCTGCGCCTGATGCTCGTCTTCCTGATCTCGTCCACCTTCATCAGCGTGCAGATCGCCATCGCCGTGATGTTCCCGCCCAGCCGCAAGCACGACCCCATGGCGCCGCCGGACAAGGGCGATCAGGACGACAACCAGTGACGATCACCGCCTGTGCCCCTGGCCCCATCGCCCTCTGGCGCTTGCCCGCCCGCCCCGCCATATTCGCCCTTACGGCGCTGTCGCCGCAGCGGGAGCGGACGATGCAGCCAACACCGGACATCAATTACACCTTTACTGATGAACAGCTCGCCCGCCTGACGGCCTGGGGCGAGGTGCGCCGCCATGAGGCGGGCGCGGTCCTGTCGGCCTTTGGAGAGCGCTGCGTGGACATGCTCGTCACGCTTTCGGGCGAAACCCACATCTTCATCGATTCCCCCACCGGTCCGGTGCGGCGCGGCTGGATGGAGCGCGGCCAGTTCGCGGGCGACATCTCTGTGCTCACCGGCGCGTCCGTGATGGCGCGCACCCTGATGGGCAAGGCTGGCGAAGTGCTGCACATCCCGTTCGCCCGCTTCCAGCGCCTGCTGGTGGAAGACAGCGAGCTGTCCGACATTTTCGTGCGCACCCTCACCGCCCGGCGCGCCTTCGCCGTGTCGTCGCGCTCCGGCGCCCTCATCGTCATCGGCGCGCCCTATGACCGCCAGCTCTTCGCCCTTCGCGACTTTCTCACCCGCCAGGGCGCGCCCCACGCCTGGCTCGATCCTGAGAGCGACCCGCTGGCGGAGCCGGTGATGGAGGCGATGGGCCTGGCCCGCGCTGACCTGCCGGCCGTGGTGCTGGGCGCGGCCCGGGTGATGCGCCAGCCGGATGTGGACGCGCTTGCCGAGGCGCTGGGCTATGGCCTCCTGCCAGACGAGGCCGAGGTGGATGTGGTGGTGGTCGGCGCCGGGCCTGCGGGTCTGGCCGCTTCGGTCTATGCCGGGTCCGAAGGCCTGTCGGTTGTCGTGCTGGACGCCGAGGCGCCCGGCGGTCAGGCCGGATCCTCCTCCAAGATCGAAAACTATCTGGGCTTTCCCACCGGCGTGTCGGGCCGCGAGCTCGCCGAGCGCGCCGCCGTCCAGGCCCAGAAATTCGGCGTGCGCCTGGCCGCGCCCGTGCGCGCCGCGGCGCTGGAGCCGCGCGATGACGGCCGTTACGCCCTGACCATGCGCGACGGGCGCACGCTGATCGCCCGCGCCGTGGTGATCGCCACCGGCGCGCAATACCGCCGCCTGCCCCTTGAAGGCCTCGAGGCGCTGGAGGGCGCGGGCATTTATTACGGCGCCTCGGCGCTGGAAGGACAGCTGTGCGCCGGCGCGGAAGTATGCGTGGTGGGCGCAGGCAATTCCGCCGGCCAGGGCGCGGTGTTTCTGGCGCGCACCGCAAAGCGCGTCCACGTGATCTACCGGCGCCCGGATTTGCGCGAGACCATGTCGGAATATCTCGTGCGCCGGCTCAAAGAGACTTCCAACATCACCCTCCACCCGGAGGCCGAAATCTCCGCCCTCCACTCAAACGGCGCTGCCCGGCCCGAAGATCTGCGCCTGACCGCTGTCACCCTCGCCACGCCCGGCGGCGAAGTGCGCCTCGACACCCCGTTCGCCTTCCTGTTCATCGGCGCGGCGCCCTTCACCGCATGGCTGCCCGGCAGGATCGCGCGCGACGCGCGCGGCTTCGTCAAGACCGGCGCCGCCCTCACTCCGGACGATCTCGCCGCCGCAGGCTGGCGCCGCAACCGCCCGCCCAGCCCCTACGAGACCAGCCTGGAACGCGTCTACGCCGTGGGCGATGTACGCGCCCTCTCGGTCAAGCGCGTCGCCAGCGCCGTGGGCGAAGGCTCGGTGACGGTCAGCGATATTCACGCCGCGCTGGCGCAGATGGGGGCGGGCGGGTGAGCCCCCCTACCGCCTCGCCGCAAATTCACACCAGAGCGGCAGATGATCGCTCACCCGCCAGCTCATCGATTAGGCGGTGAGTTTGGGTTCGTCCTGGAACAGCAAGTCCCTGAAATTGAAGCCGCCGGCGCTCAGGAATTCCATGCCCAGCGCAAACTCCCCGGCCTCCTCGCAGAACCAGGCGATCTGGTCGTAATATTTGGGCGGCTTGCCGTCGGCCTTGAAGCTGACCGTGCGCGGCAGGCCGTCGAGCTCGGGCGGCACGTAGAGCCCGGTGGAGCGGAAAGCCAGATCGTTCACATCGCCCTGCTGGTCGATATTGAAATCGCCCAGCACCATCAGCGAATGGCCCCAGCTCGCCGTGTCCTTGGCCCAGTCTTTCAGCCAGGCCGCGATGGCCTTGAGCTCCGGCGTCCGGTCGGCATAGCCCTTGCCGTAGAGCACATGCATGGTGACCAGGATGAAGGTTTCGCGCCCCGCCTGGAAGCTCACCGCATAGGGGCTGCGGGCAAACTGGCGGAACGGCGAGCCGGGCTCCACGCCCAGCCGGGCCAGCACCTTGTCATCGTCCGGCACGGTCAGCTCGCCGGCCAGGCCCGACAGCCGCACCCGCGCCGCGTCGAACACATAGGCCATGCGCTCATCATTGCCCGCCGCGCCGCGATTGACGTCGGTCATCAGGAATTGCCAGCCCGGCCCCAGCGTCTTCATCAGCTCGCGCAGGCCCTTGAACTCGCCGCGCACCTCCTGCAGGGCGATCACGTCAAAGCGCGACACGATCTCGGCGATATAGGCCAGGCCCCGCCAGTTGCGCTTGGGGCTGTCATTGTCTTCCGAGCGCCAGGCCTGCGTCAGGCCGCCAAAGGCGCGCACATTCCACGTCGCCACCAGAAGATTGCGCCCCACAGCCCGCTTGGCCGGGACCTGCAGGTCCAGCGCGGCGCGCAAGACCGCCATCTCCTCGCGCATGGCCGCAATGGAACGGCGTTCCGCATCGTTCTCAGACACCGCCTTGCGCCAGTCCGGCAATCCGCTCAACGCCGCCTCCCTGTCCCGTGAGGCGAATAGTCTACACGCAAACCGGCGCGGCGGGGAGCGAAATCAACGCCGCGCGCCGGCGCCTCCTTTCAGGCTGACGGGCGTGTCAAGGAAGCGTTCGATGCGATCGGCACCGCCCATGCCGAAACCCGGGAAACCGTCGATGAAGCCCGCGCGGCCAGCGCCACGCTCGCCATCGCCACCGCTCTCGCCCTGCTGATCGGCGCCTTCGCCGCCTGCGCAGCGGCCGTGTTCGGCGGACGCGAACGTGACGGTCTGGAAGACCGGCTCATCAGAACCTGACGGCCGGGCAGACTGAATCGCCTTGACGGGGCGCGGCGTCTCACGGGCGCCGCGCCCGGTTTATTCGCCCGCAGGCCCCTTACCCGCCGAACATCCCGGCCTCGCGTAAAGCCTCAATCCGGGCCCGCTGGCGCTCTATCGCCTCGCCTTGCGTCAGCATCCGCCCATCCGCCATGGCGTTGGGTTCCTGAGAGACGCCGCTCTCATAGCCCGGCGCAAACGCCGCCAGCGGCAGGCGGGTGAGCAGATTGCTCATGCCGGTGCGGTCGCGGGCCGCGCGCAGGGCAGGCAGGTCCAGGATCGCATTGGCGTTGAGGCTCTCGCCCGGACCCGCCTCGGCCAGCACTCGCCCGTTCCAGTCGACGATCTTGCTCATGGCGTCGGTGGACGCGGACGGCACCGGCGTGCCGGTGATTTCTGCGGAGTTGGCTGACACCACATAGGCCATGTTCTCGATGGCCCGCGCGCGCTTGGCGAGGTCCTTGACGGTGAGCTGGGGCGAGCCGACCTCCGAGGTCGGGTGGAGGAAGATTTCAGCGCCCTTGAGCGCCTGCATGCGCGCGATCTCGGGATACAGTATCTCTTCCGACGCAATCGAGCCGATCACGCCAAGCTCGGTGCGCGCCACGGGAAACACCGCGTCATACCCGTAAATGTCGAGATACCGGTCCCAGACATCAAAGGGCGTGGGCGTGTAGAGCGAGATCATGCGCCGGTAGCGCAGCACGGTCTCGCCACTTGGGGCGATCAGGAAGTTGGTCTGGAAGTAGAGCTGCGGGAAGTTCTCGTCGTTCTCATAGGCGTTGCCGCCCAGATACACGCCATGACGCTGCGCCAGCGCCGCCAGCGCCTCATATTCGGCGCCGCCAATGTCGAGCGCCGCCTTGGCCTTCCATTCCTCGCGGCTTTCGCGCAGCGGAAAACCGGTAAGGAAGTATTCGGGCAGGCAGACGAGCTTGAGCTCGGTTCCGTTGAAGGTGCGCAGGAAACCCTTGGACGCCGCGATCTGACCGCCAATGCGCGCGATCGAGGCCATCATGCGCGCGCGCGCCGCCTCCACGCTCGCATCCTGATTGACGGCATCGCACACGACCTGCAGCGCGCAGGCCGAATAGCGCGGATCGGGCGCCTGCCCGCGCGCTGCGCCGGGCAAGGCCGCCGCAGCGGCCGCAGAGAGCGCCAGCGCGCCTGCGCCCGTGACCAGATCACGCCGTGTCGTCATGGCCGAACTCCTGCAATCGCTCGCGATTGGCCTCATCCCAGTCTTTCAGGAAGCGCCTCGGCGCCTGCCGGCGCCAGACCTTGAACAGATTGCTGCGCGCCCAGCCGGCGTCGAACGCCTCGGGGCGCATCAGGATGAGACCGTGGGGCTTGTGATGATCGGTGATGAAGAACACCGCCGGCGCGGCCTCGAGCAGAAACGCCTGCTCCTCGCGCGCCACCTTGAAAACCGGCGCGTCGGCGTATTGCCGGGGCGCCCACCAGGTCCACAGCTTGCCGTGGGCTTTCAGCCCCGGATTGCCCCAGGACACGCTGTCCTCCACCCCCGGCAGGTCCAGCGCCAGCGCAAAGGCGCGCAGATCCTCCCATCCGCGCACGGCGCTCACGGGCCCGCTCCCTCGAACGCACCGGCAATCTCATCGGCCCCCGCACACCAAACCGCCTCATCCCCGGCGAGGCCATCCAGCAGCGCTTCCAGCGCGGTGATGCGGAAGGGTTGACCGGCCACGAACGGGGTGAGCTGAAAGCCCAGCACCGACGCGCCGCGTGCCGCGTGCTCGCTCTTGAGGTAATCCTTCGCTTCGAGAATCTGGCGCACCCAGGACGCCTCCTCCTGCTTGCGCTCCACCAGCAGTTTGAAATCCTCCAGCTCGTTGAGGAGCGGCAGGGCGGCGAGCGGGCCGTGCGCGGTGCGAAGACTGAGCGGAACGCTGTCGCTCTCCCAGTCGAGCACCCGGGTGAAGCCGGCTTCGGTGAGCAGGTCGGGCGTGTTGAAGCTCTGCTGACGGGCGGGAGACATCCAGGTCACCGGGATGACCCCAGCGGCCTCGAACATGACCCGAATATGGCCGATCTTGTCACGCTCAGCGTCTTTTTCGTCACCTGAATGATGGATAGAATCGCCATGCAGGCCCGCCGCGGCGATCTCGTGTCCATCATTCAAAATCGCATCTATCAACGGCGCCGCGCGGGATAGAAGCGCCGCCGACACGGCGAACGTCGCCCTGAGTCCACGCTCGCGCAGCGCCTTGAGAATGCGGAACACCCCCACCCGGTTGCCGTAATCACGCGAGGTGAAATGGCGCAAGTCCGGAAAAGGCGTAACCATTCCATGGGGATGGGCGAAGGGCGATTTATTCGGATCGATGACATGATGCTCGCACGCCACCACGATCATCGCCGCCACCTGAGCGCCTGACGCCAGCGCCACCGGCGCGCGATCCTTCGCCAGCGCCCAGTCATAGCGCTCCATGTCCTGGCCATAGCCGCGCCTGGGGTATTCGAGATAGGCGGGATCGAGGCTCATGGCGCAACCCTCTGAAAATACTGGTCCGCCGGAAACCAAAAACGAAATCCTAGACGGACATCACCAGCCGATGACCAACGAGTTTGCGGTCGCGGCTGAGCAGGACAGCGCCTTCCGCCTCGGCCTGGATCAGCAACATTTCGTCGAACGGATCGGCATGCGGGAGCGGGGGATCGAGGGGCGGGCACGTTGGCTGCTCGACCCGCAAGGGCACGAGCTGAAAGCGGTCGGTGCGGGATTTCAGTATGCTGAGCGCCATTTCGGGAGAAATCGGACCTTTGCGTTGTCCCAACCGATTGCGCGCATGCCATTTGAGCCGGATTTCCCAGATCGAAACAGCGCTGACCAGAAGCCGCTGATCCACCTGATCGAGCACCGCCTCTTCGGCCCGGCTCAAGCGATCCTGATCGCCCGCAAGGTAGATGACATAATGCGTGTCCAGCAAAAGCCGGGTCACACATCATCCTTCTCGTCATCCTTGTCGAGACCGAGGACCTCCCGGCTGAACGCCGGGTCATCAAACTCCTCCTGCCAGCGGTCCCCGATCGCCTCAACGCCCAACTCGCGCCGGCGGCGGTCAAGGGTTTCAAGGAGGGTTTCCATCGTCGAGGAGGGAGTTCCCGCATACTTCTCCAGCGCGTCACGCGCGACAGCCTCCACCGATTTTCCCTCTTCCTTGGCGCGCCTGCGCAGCGCGTCATGGACGTGATCGGGCAGCTTGCGGATGGTGATGGCTGACACGGGCTCGCCTCCGGAACGAAAGTGATATCACGTGATGATATCATGGCGCGGCCCACGCGTCGAACGCTGTTCCGCCGGCCTTAAGGCCCTTCTCGTCGAGATCGTCCTGCACCGCGTCCCAGTAATGCTCGCGGAAATGCCCGGCGATCTCCTGCGCGGTGGCGAACCAGACATCGTCCGTGTGGCCGGTGATGTGGGCCAGCGCGGTTTCAAACGCCCGCAGCCTGTGCGGCTGGCTGACCAGATAGGCGTGCAGCGGGACGCACATCACCGTGCCGCTCTCCTCGCCCTCGCGCAGCAGCTGGTCGAACTGGCGTTTGAGCACATCGGCATAGCGCCACGGGTCCATGGCCAGCTGGCCGTAGGTGATGACATCATTGACCTCCAGCGAATAGGGCATGGAGACGAGCCTGCCGGTTTTCGTTTTCACCGGCTGGGGCTGGTCATCCTGGAACAGATCGCAAGTGTACCAGAAGTCGTGCTCGGCGATCAGGTCCAGCGTCCGGGTCGTATGAGTCAGCGCCGGCGCCAGATAGCCGCGAATGCGCTGGCCGGTGGCGGCCTCCACCGTGGCGATGGAATCGGCCAGCACTGCGCGCTCCTGCGCCTCATCCATCTCATAGGAGAAGCGCGTGTTGTAAATGCCGTGGGAGAAGAACTCCCAGCCGCGCGCCGCGCACGCCTCGATGATTTCCGGGCAGTGGTCGCACATGGCGACGTTCAGGCTCACCGAGCCGCGCAGCCCGTGCCGGTCCATCATCTCCATCAGGCGCCAATGCCCGACCCTATTGCCATAGTCGCGCTGGGAATAGGCCGTCACATCCGGTGAAGGCCTTGGCCAGCCGGGGCGTTTGGGATTTTTCGGCGGATTGAATTCATAGAACTCGATATTGGGCGCGATCCAGAAGGCGAGCTTTTTGCCGCCCGGCCATTCGATTTTCGGGCGGCCTGAATACGGGTTGTAGTCGTAGAGATTGGGGTCGGTGGTCATGACTTCGGTCATCGCTCAATTTGCTCAATCTTCAGCGCCATCAGGCTCCTTTTCCCTCCCCTTGATGGGGAGGGTGGGCCGGGGCGAAGCCCCGGGTCGGGTGGGGTGAGGCGCCGCCCGGTGCAGGATTTTGAGCTGCCGCCTTCGGCGGCGCCCCCACCCGGCTTCGCTGACGCTCAGCCACCCTCCCCACAAGGGGGAGGGAAAAAAGACTTGCGCCTAGGAACCCCCATACCCCTCGATCCACTCATACACCTCCTGCACCGCCACCACGTCGGCGTATTTGATCAGCAGGTCGGTGAGGTTGGCGAAGTGATAGCTTTCATGCTTGTCGGCCACGCACTCGATAGGAACGATGGTGCGGTAGCCATGGGACAGCGCGTCCACCGCCGTGGCGCGCACGCAGCCAGAGGTCGACCCGCCCGTGACCACCACCGTGTCCACGCGATGCCAGGTCAGAAAGCTCGCCAGCGGGGTTTCGAAGAACGCGCTCGGCATGCGCTTGGTGTAGACGGCGTCCACACGCGCATCGATCTCCACCCGGTCATCAAAGGCGTGCCGGTCCGAGCCGTATCTGATGTTCTGCAAACTGTCGGGCGTGTCGGTGCGCGTGCCCCACACGCCCGCATCGGCGGCATTCTCCATATAGGCGACATGGGTCCAGACAACCGGCAGGCCCCTGGCGCGCGCGGCTTTGGAAATCGCATTGATATGGGTCAGCTGGTCAGGGTCCGTCACATAAGCGGTCCTGGGAAACAGGTCGGGGCGGGTATAGGCCTTTTGCGGGTCCACATTGATGATGGCGAGCCGCTCGCCAAAGCCGAAGCGGGCACGGGCCGGATTGGCGCGCACTTCCTCGAAAATCTCCCGCGCCGTCTGGTCAGAGCGGATCATGGTCGGCTCGAAGCGCTGGGTCATGCCTTACGGTCCTTGCTCGCCCGGGTCCGATGCCCGGACATAATGATTGGCGACGCCGCCCTCGGGCGCAAACGCGTACTCGCCGTCATCCTGGTATCGTCCGGCCTCGCCATGGGTGAACAGCTCCGCCGAGATCGTGAACTCGGCGGTGATGACCAGCGTGCGCCCGGTCCGCCGGGAGTCCATCCGGCAGTCGCCATCGGCGATCGCGCCACGATACAGCGCACCCCCGCCCGTCCAGTAGAAGTCGCAGCCCGGGTCAAACCGCTCCAGCGCGCCGGGCGTTACACCCGCCAGCCGAGCCGGCCGCTCGCCAGGATCTGCAAACGCCTCGGGCGCGTGCAGCGTCCACACCGCCATGGGCAGGCGTCCGTCCGCGTCCGGCGCGGCGGCGAACTGGTAGATGCGCTGGCGGTAGACCGGTCCGTCCGGCCCGCCCGTGTGAAGCTGGGCGTAGATCAGCACGCCTTGCATCGTGTCGCTCGCCGCCCGCTCATGGATGACATGCAGGCGGGTGCGGCCGTCGGCGGCGGCCTGCGCTTCATTGTCGAACCGCCCGGTCATCAGGCGCGCCAGCGCCTCGCCGGTCAGGCCGGCGTCCGGCCCGGCCGCGAGCGCGCCGCCTGCATACACCGCGCTGCTGCACGCGGACACGGCAAGCGCGGCGAGCGCAGTCCTGACCGCCCCGCCCCTCATCGCCGGTCCATCGCCCACACGCCTTTATTGGCGAGATAGCGCGCCGCATCCGCCGTATCTGTGGGCTGATAATCGGTGAACAGATTGGGCGGGAAGCGGTTGCGATAGGCGTCGAAGATCGGCCGGTAGAGGTCCATGTGGACGTAGGGGATGGTGTGGCGCTGGCGGAACTGCGCCATGGGCAGGCGCGCATTGACGATGGTTTCAAACTGCGAGCCGGCCTGCGCCAGCACCGCGCCGTCAGGGCCATAAATGGTCGAACCGCCCGAATTGCCCGGATCTTCAAAAAAGCCCGGATTGCCCGGCGAGATCGCGTTGTTGACGATGGCGGTGTAGACGCCGTTATGGACGCTGGTGGAGGCGATATCGGTCTGCGTGAACCCGCCCGTGGCGGTGCGCAGGAAAATCTCCCCGCCCTTCATCGCGAAGGCGCGCATCAGTTCCGGCTCGCGCTGGACCGAGCTGGTGACGATATTGCCCAGCGGGGTGCGGGTCACCGGCATGACGTGATCGAGCCCGTAGCGCTCGATATACTCGTCCAGCACGTCATAGATCGTGGTGGTGAACAGCTCAAAGCCCGGCCCGAACAGGCCCTTGATATTACGGGCTTTCCAGTGCTTGTCGACGATGGTTCCGGTATTGTCCATGACGCTGGTGATGGACAGGACATGGTTGGGCCAGCTGTCATCGCGCACATAGGAGCCGAACACGATCCAGCAATTATACTGGCGCGCCTTGCGCGCGATGGCCTCGGTCTCCTCGCCGGGAATCTCGATGGCTGCGCGCAGCGTGTCCGCCCGGCCCCAGCTCGCCCGGTAGCCGGTGATGGGAAACTCGTGGAAGAACAATATGTCCTTTGGCCCGCCCCAGCCGAAGCTCGCATCGATCAGATCGAGCATGTGGTTGAGATTATCGGCCCGGGCCCGTCGCGCGGTGCGGTCCGTGGAGGCGTCGACGCCGCGCACCCGGCTCTGCACCACGCCCAGCGTCACGACGGGTTTGGCAAGCTCCACCCTGGCGTAATCGCCATCTGCCGGCACGCCGGGGTCCAGGCCCCGGTCGGGCAGCGGGCTCGGCCCATCCTGTGTTTCGTCCCGGACGCGCGCCAGCGCAGGTACGCTCGCCCCGGCCGCGCCCAGTGCGCTCAACGCAGCGGCGGCATAAAACAGGCGGCGGCGGTCGATGTCTGTGCCCATGGCGGTCACTCCCTTTCTTGCAGCGCGCGTATGGCGGCGAGATCAGCCGGCGGCGACAGCCAGAGCGGCGCTTCGGCCTCGACATACTCACGAATGGAAGCGGGCAGCTCCTCATAGGTGTCCACCCGCCAGTTGACGAGATGCAGCACCGCCATCTGCCCGCCCGCCCAGGGCGGCATGCGGCCAATGCGCGCCCAGCTCAGCTGGTGGCGCCGCTCCACGCCTTCGGGCTGGATGAAGAAGTCATAATTCTCCCACGCCTCGATCCGCCGGTCGGTCCCCGGGATCGCAAAGTCGAGAAATAGCGGCGCGGTGAAGATGTAGGTGTCGCCGAGGCGCCGCCAGCTCATCGGCTCGGCCTCGATGGACTGGATGCGCCCGCCCGAGCCCTGTTCGACCACGGCGATGACGTCGCCCTCCTCCAGGCGATACTCGATGAACTGGTACGGATAGGCGATGGGGTCGATGACCATGCCGCCCGCCTCGCGCGCCACCTCGCCGGTGGCCGGGTCGCGATAGATGAATATCTTGCGGCCATATTGGTGGGCGATGGGGGCGCCGCGCCCCTCGGGCCGGTAGGCCACCGCCGTATCAAACCCTTCCATCGTGTACAGAAGCTCGCCGGACGGATAGGCGCGCACCGTGCCGGTGGAATACCAGTAAACCGGCGCGCCGGTGCCTGCGCGCGCCTCGATCCAGGTATCGAAAATCTCCTGCTTGAACTCGCCGGTCTCCTCGGCTGACGCCGCCGCACTCCAGCTCAGCGCAACGGCCATCAGGCCGAACGTCGCAAGCAGTCTGATAACCATGATGCGCAATGCCTCCCTGCGGTGTGCCGCGAGCGCCTTGAGTCCCGCCACGTGTCCGGACAAGGATAGCAAGACCGGCGCAAGAGGGAATGGAAAAGATATATCTTTTCAGCAGCCCCCTCTCCGGGGCATGGTCGCCGGACCAGACAGAGGGAGCAAGTGTGCCATGAGCGTGATGCGAAGCGTTATGATCGCCGCCGGGGCCGGCGTGGCCGGCCTGGCGCTGGGGCTGGTGCTGGGCAAGGGCCATGTGTTCGCCGGCGCCTCCTCCGCCTCGGCGGCCGAACCCGCCGCGCCGCTGCCGGACGGCGCCTACATGATCGTGATGGGCACGGTCCATGACCGCCCGGCCTTCTTCTCCGGCTATATGCCCGGCCTCCCTGCGCTGTATGAGCGCCATGGCGGCCGCTATATGGCAGTCACCGGCGAGGTCGAGACGCTGGAGGGCGAGACCGGCTTTCAGTCCATCGTGCTCAGCCGCTGGCCGGACATGCAGTCGGCGCGCGATTTCTGGGAGGATCCCGATTACCGCACCCTGGCCAATGCCCGCATTGACGGCGAATGGGGCGATTTCAACGTGGTGCTGATCCCGGCTCTGCCTGCACCGTCCGAGTGAGCCTGCCTTGAGCCTCCCGCTCACCCCCGTGCTTCACACGCCCCGCCTCACCTTGCGCGAAACCCGCGCGGAGGATTTTGAAGCGTGCGCCGCGCTATGGGGCGACGAACGCGTGGTGCGCCATATCGGCGGTCGCGTGTCTACGCCATCAGAAAGCTGGGGGCGCATGCTGCGCTTTCCGGGGCTGTGGGCGCTCCTGGGCTATGGCTACTGGACGCTGGAGGAGCGCGAAACCGGCGACTTCGCGGGCCAGGTCGGTCTGGCTGATTTCAAGCGTGATCTCAGCGTGGATATCACTGGCGTGCCGGAAGCCGGCTGGGTGCTCAGCCCCTCCGTGCACGGGCGCGGCTACGCCACCGAAGCCATGCGCGCCGTTCTGGACTGGGCGGATGCGACGCTCACCGCCGAGCGCACATGCTGCCTGATCGATCCGGGCAATGCCGCCTCACTCAATGTCGCGCGCAAGCTCGGCTATCGCGATACGCAGACCGCCAGGCTCGGCGATCACGACACGCTGGTGCTGTGGCGGCCACGCGGCGGTTAGCGAGGGTGGCCTATCGCGCCTGACCCAGCAGCCGCGCCCGCGCCGTGTCGGCGCCGATCAGGGGCAGCAGCACCGCCATTTCCGGCCCGCGCGGCTGGCCGGTCAGCGCCAGTCGCAGGGGCATGAAGAGATCCTTGCCCTTGCGCCCGGTGGCGTCCTTCACCGCGCCGGTCCAAGCGCTCCAGCTGGTCGCATCCAGCGGACCCTCGGGGAGCAGGTCGGCGGCGGCCTTGGCGAAGCCTGCATCCTCGATCACCGGGGTGACCGGGCCGTCGATGAGCTGGCGCCATTCGGCGACATCGCGCACGCGCACCAGATTGTCGCGCACGGCGTTCCAGAACGCCTCGCCGCTATCGGCGTTGAGGGCGGCGAGCCGGTCCTTCACATCCGGATAGGTCATCTCGTGAACCAGCTTGGCGTTCAGGCGCTCAAGGTCAGCCGGGTCAAAGCGCGCGGGCGTGCGCGACAGCTTGCCGAGATCAAAGTCGGACGCCAGCGCTTCCAGCGAGCTGCGCGCCTCCACCGGGTCGGAGGTGCCGAGCTTGGCCAGCAGGGACAGAACCGCCATCGGCTCGATGTCTTCCTCCTCGCGCAGGCCCTTGACCGACAGCGAGCCGATGCGCTTGGAGAGCTTCTCCCCGTCCTTGCCCATCAGCAGCGGATGATGGCCGAGCCGCGGAGAGGCGCCTTTGCCGCCCAGCGCCTCGAAAATCTCGATCTGGGCGGCCGAATTGGTGACGTGGTCCTCGCCGCGGATGATGTGGGTGATGCCCGCCTCAAGATCATCCACCACGCTGGGCAGGGTGTAGAGATAGCTGCCATCGGCGCGGATCAGGACCGGATCGGATACCGAGCTGGTTTCGATATGGCTCGGTCCGCGCACCAGATCGGTCCATTCGATGCGCCCGCCCGACAGCTTGAAGCGCCAGTGCGGTTTGCGCCCCTCGGCTTCCAGCGCGGCGCGGTCGGCGTCGGTGAGGTTCAGCGCGGCGCGGTCATAGACCGGCGGCTTGCCTTGCGCGCGCTGGATCTTGCGCTTGCGGTCGATCTCCTCCTCGGTCTCGTAGCAAGGATAGAGATAGCCCGCCTCGACCAGGCGCGCCTTGGCCGCTTCATAGCGGTCAAAGTGATGCGACTGGTTGAACGTCTCGTCCCAGTGCAGGCCCAGCCAGGTCAGATCGTCCTTGATGCCCTGCTCATACTCGGCCGTGGAGCGCTCCAGATCGGTATCATCGATGCGCAGGAGCACCTGCCCGCCCTGCCCGCGCGCAAACAAGACGTTCATCAGCGCGGTACGCACATTGCCCACATGGATGCGCCCGGTCGGGCTCGGGGCGAAGCGGACTTTGACGGTCATTGCGGGACGCAGCCTGCTGCAGGATCAAGGGATGGCGGGCTTTAGACCGGCTGGGCTCAGGCGTCAAACGCGCCGCGCTGATGACCCGCCAGACGGACCCAGAAACGCTTTGAGCCGCCCGGCCAGCGCGCCTGTGTCCTTCATCTGGCACTCCCACACCGTCAGGACGCGCCAGCCCGCCTGCGCCAGCGCCGCCTCGCTGGCGGCGTCGCGCGCCCGGTTGCGGGCGATCTTGGCCGTCCAGAACGCGGCGTTCTGTTTGGGCTGGCGGGCGCCGCGCGGGCAATCATGGCCATGCCAGAAACAGCCATGCACGAAGATCACGGCCCCGCGTCCGGCAAACACCAGATCAGGATGGCCGGGCAAATCCTTGCGGTGCAGGCGGTAGCGATAGCCCAAAGCGTGGGCGAGCCGGCGCACGATCATCTCCGGCCTGGTGCCACGCCCCTTGACCGCCGCCATCACCGCCGAGCGCTGCATGGGCGTGAAGACGTCGCTGCCTGTCACCACGGCATCCGCCCGCGCCCCGTCAGCGTCCAGCCCATCCAGTGACGCAAGCCAGGCAGGCGGGAGGACAGGTTGAACACGATATCGCGCGCCCAGCCCAGAAGCCGGGACGACGACTGGAAGACCGGCGTCAGTGCGCGGCTCATCAGGCCATAATAGGTCGTGGCGGGCCGCCGCGCGCGTTCGGCGGCTTTGAGGGCATGCTGCACCGGCCCATGGTCCGCCATCGCTGCGGCCAGCGCCGCCGCGTCGCACAGCGCCAGATTGGCTCCCTGGCCGAGCTGAGGGCTCATGGCATGGGCGGCATCGCCCAGCAGCATGATCCGGCCCCGGCGCCAGTCCGGGCACAGCGTGTCCTGATAGGAGGCGTAGGCGAAATCGCCCAGCCCCGCCTCGCCCACCGCCAACCTGGCGCGCGGCCAGTAGCGGGCGAACCCGGTGCGGAAGGCGTCATCGCCGGCGGCCAGGACCGCGTCGCGCTGCGTACCGCGCACTGACCAGAACACGCTCACCCCGGGGCGCCCCTGCGGGTCAGCCGGATTGTCGCCCACGGGCAGGAGCCCGATCATGATGCGGCAGCCGTCATAGACCTGCTCAAGCTCGCCCTCGCGCGCGCCATCCGGGTCCGGCCGGATCGCCCAGAATGCCCCCCAGGGGAAGACACGCTCTCGCGCTCGCGGGCAGACGACGCGGCGCAGGCGCGAATGGGCGCCGTCGCATATGAGAACAAGATCAAACGGCGCCGTGGTCTCGCCATCGGCCAGGTGAAGGCAGGGCGTATCGGTGTCTGGCCCTGAGATATCAAAAACTTCCGATCCCGTTCGCCAGTGCGCGCCCGCCTCCCGCGCCGCATCCAGCAGGAGATTGAACAGGCTGGCGCGATGGATGCCGACGCCGTAATCGCTCTTGCGGGCATCACTGTAGCGCAGGTCGAGCACCGTACGCCCGCGCGCATTGCGCCCGATCAGCCGGCTGACCCGCGCGCCCCGGTCCATGGCGGCTGCCCGCAAACCCAGCCCGTCCAGCGCCATCAGCCCGCTGGGCTGCAGAAGCAGGCCCGCGCCCACGGGGCGGGGCGCGTCGAAGCGCTCGAAAATCGTGACCTGATGGCCCGCGCGGGCGAGATGGGCGGCGCTGGCGAGCCCGGCTATGCCGCTGCCGACCACCGCCGCGCGCACCGCCCTACTCCGCCGCCAGCGCCGCGATGCGGGCGTG
The DNA here is from genome assembly GCA_016124675.1 of Alphaproteobacteria bacterium. Taxonomy (GTDB): domain Bacteria; phylum Pseudomonadota; class Alphaproteobacteria; order Caulobacterales; family Maricaulaceae; genus Oceanicaulis. The sequence goes on along the minus strand of WGNG01000004.1, from coordinate 92,960 downwards.
CTCCAGCACCGGCTCGAACAGGCTTTCGCGCAGAAACGCCACGGCGTCCACCGACACGCCGTCGCCGGCCAGATGCAGCGCGGCGCTGTTGCGCTCGGGCAGTCTGTAATCTTCAGGCAGCCCCATCAAGCGGGCATACTCGCGCGCGGTCATGGGCCGGGTGCGCACCTTGCCGCCCTGCACCCAGACGACAAACTGGCGCGACGACCCGCCGCCGGGCGTGCGCAGGCACCCCGCCAGCCCGTCAAAGCGCACCTCGGCGCGCTGGACCTTGACGCCGTTCTCTACCCGCATGCGCCGGTACAGCGCCCCGGCGGACGGTTCAGCCTCCTTGCGTGCCTGCGCCAGGCGCGCGCGCGACGGCGCGCTCATCATGGCGATGAGGCGCCTGGTCTCTTCCGGGCTGTGCCAGGGCGCGGCGCGCGCGGGCTCCAGCACATGGATCAACGACTCGTTGGGACGCGGCGGCACGGGCAGCGCCCACCACACCCAGCTCGCCTTGAGCCGGTCGGGCAGGCGCGCCGCCGCCCGGCTGATCGCGCCGGTATGGAAGGGTGAGAAATGGTCCGGCTCGGCGCCGAGCGCCAGATCGGCGGGGATCGGGATGTCCTTGCGCAGCGCCAGCACGAACAGGCGCGGACGCGATTGCGGCGTGAACCAGCGCGCATCGATCTCCACCGCCCCGAAGCGGTAGCCGCCCGCATCCAGCGCCTCGCACAGCGCTGTGAAGTCGGCGCCGCCGGAGCACGTCAGAAGGCCCGGCACATTCTCCAGCCCGATCAGGCGCGGCGCACGGCCCTCGCTCTGCAGCGCCTCGATCAGGCGCCAGAAACCGTAGAACACGCCCGAGCGCGCCGCCTTCAGACCGCCGCGAGGGCCGGCCAGCGACAAATCCTGACAGGGAAAGCTCGCCCACGCCAGATCGGCGCAGCCTGGCAGTTCGCCCGGCGCCACCTCGCCCACATCGCCGGGGCGCAGCACGTCCGAGCCGAAGTTTTCAGAGTAGGCCGCGATCTTGGCCGGATGGATGTCATTGGCGAAATCACACCGCCAATGACGCCCCAGCCCCAGCCGCGCCATGCCGCCGCCGCAGAAGAACTCATAGAATCCGTATCGGGAATCAGCCGCCATGATCGCCAGCATAGCGCGTTGCGCGTCTGCGCGAAGCGCGGCGGTGTGGCGCGGCGCCCGCTTTAGCTGTCCGACCCCAGCTGACGCGAGCGCCTGGCCGCTGCGGCCACCGCATTGCGCACCAGGCCAGGCAGCCCGCTTCCGCCCATCAGGGCGTCGAGGCCGGCCTGGGTGGTCCCGCCCGGCGAGGTCACCATGCGGCGCAGCTCGCTGGCGTCGCCCTGGCCGCTGGTCAGCAGCGCGCCCGAGCCCGCCACCGTGCGCACCGCCAGCGTCTTGGCCAGCTCGCGCGGCAGGCCTTCTGCCTCGGCCGCGGCGGCCAGCGCCTCGCAGAACAGGAAAACATAGGCGGGGCCCGAGCCGGACACGGCCGTGACCACGTCCATCAGGCGCTCATCCTCGACCCATTCCACCGGCCCGGCCGGTTTGAGGAGCCGCTCGGCGCGCGCGCGCTGGTCCGCGCCGTCCGCCGCCTCGTTGGCCACGCAGACCGACACGCCCTTGCCGATGGCCCCGGGCGTGTTGGGCATGGCGCGCACGGCGGGGCGGCCCGGCAGCGCCCGGCCCAGCGTGCGCAGCGGAACCCCGGCGGCGATCGACACCACCAGCGCGTCCGCAGGCAAAGAATCGTTCAGCGGCGCCAGCACCTTGGAGACGATCGCCGGCTTCACCGCGACCACAAGATCGCTGACCTCGCCCGCCAGCGCCGGCGTCAGCGCCGCCTCGCAACGCACGCCATTGGCCTCCGCCAGCGCCCGGGCCGCTTCGCTCAGCCGCGGATCAATGAACACGATCCGCGCCGGATCGACCCGGTTGCGGGATGCCTTGAGCCACCCCGCCGCCAGCGCCGCGCCCATGCGCCCGGCCCCGAGCAGCGCGATCAGACCTGTGTGTCCCGTCATGTCGGTTCAGGCTTCCCCGACCGTATCAAACATCGCCGCCGCCACCGCTTCGGCGGGGGTTTTTCCGCTCCACAAGAGATAGTGGAACGCCGGATACAGACGCTCGCCAGCCTCCTTGGCGGCGACGATCAGCGCCGCTGCCTGCGCCTCCGACACCCGGTCGATTTCGGGCAGCGTCAGGGCATGGCGGAAGACGATCGAGCCGTCATCGCTCCAGACGTCGAAATGCCCGATCCACAGCCGCTCATTGAGCCGCGTGATCAGCTCGCAGACGTCGCGCAGCCGGTTATCGGGCGCCTTCAGCTCCAGGCTGGCGCAGATGTGGATGACGTCAAGCTCGGGGCGGTATGCAAACCAGATCTGGTGGTCGCGCCAGGCCCCTGGCACGGCCATGTGCAGCTCAAGCTCGTCGCGCTCATAAGGATATTGTTCGGCCACAACGGCCTGTTCGATGGATTCGAGCGGATCGTACACGCCCGAGACTTCCTGGGTATTGAGATCCATGCCGGTCCTCTCCCCTTGCAGCGCGCGACTCAGAACGCAGGGGTCAGCGCATGTCGGGACGGTAAGCCGCCGCTGGACACGCGCGCAACAGCGCATTGGAGCCTTGCTGCAAGGTGCTTGTTTACTTTGGCTTTTTTGCCGCAGTCGATTTGGCTGCCGGTTTGGCGGCGGCGGCTTTGGGCGATGCGGCGGCTTCCAGCGCCGCCAGACGGGCCTTGAGTGATTCGATTTCAGCCTGCGCGGCGTCGGCCTGGGCGCGAAGGCTCTCCACCTCGTCACGGCTGACCAGATCCAGCTCGGACGCCATGCGTTCGGCCTGGGCGCGGAACACCGCGCGCGCCTCTTCTCCGGCGGCCTGAGCGGCGCTGAACGCGTCCGTCATCAGGTTGGCGAAATCGGCGAACAAGGGACTGCGAGACTGCATGACATCACCACCTGCTCTGCTATTAAAGCGGTATATAGGCGCTGGCCCCGCCCTTGTGCAATGTGCGCGGCGCCGCACCCTTGAAACCAAATGACCGGAGCTCGTCCATGCAGCCCTGCCAATCGAGTTTCGATCTGATCGATCCGGTGCTGTTCTCCATCGGGCCCTTCGAGCTGCGCTGGTATGCGCTGGCCTATATCGCCGGGCTGTTCCTCGGCTATGCGCTGGTGCTGCACGTCATCAAACGGCCCGCCCTCTGGGGGACAACTGCAAACACACAGGCTGCGCCGTTCGATGCGAAATTCGTCGAGGACCTGCTCTTGTGGGTGATGGTCGGCGTGATCGCCGGCGGGCGTCTCGGCTTTGTGCTGTTCTATCAGACCAGCATGATCTGGGAGGAGCCGCTGCGCATCGTCACCGGCATCACGCAAGGCGGGATGAGTTTCCATGGCGGGCTGATCGGCGTGGCGCTGGCGATGTATTTCACCGCGCGCGCCCATGGCGCCCCGCTCCTGCGCGTGGCGGACGCCGTGGCGCTGGCCACGCCCATCGGCCTGTTGCTGGGGCGGCTGGCCAATTTCATCAATGGCGAACTGTGGGGCCGCCCGGCGCCGGACCTGCCCTGGGCGATGACCTTCGCCGCGGATCCCCTGTGCCTGGCGCGCCATCCGAGCCAGCTTTACGAAGCCTTCCTGGAAGGCGCCGTGCTGCTGGCGATCCTGGCCGTGCTGGTCTGGCGTTTCCGCGCGCTGGCGCGGCCCGGCTTCGTCACCGGCGCCTTCCTCATCGGCTATGGCGTGTTCCGCGCCGGCGTGGAGCTGGTGCGTGAGCCCGACCGGCAGATGCCCGAAGCCCTGCAGGGCTATGTCACCATGGGCATGCTCCTGTGCGTCCCGATGATCCTCGCGGGCGTCTGGCTGGTCTGGCGCGCCCGCAGCCAGCCCGCAGCCAGGGCCTGATCCGCGTCTGACATGACCGAGGACTTCCGCCCCGCCGAAGCGCTCGCCGCGCGCCTGCGCGCCCGGATCGCCAGCGAAGGCCCCCTGCCCGTCAGCGTCTACATGATGGAGGCGCTGTTCGATCCCATGGCGGGCTTCTATGCCACCAAGGACCCGCTCGGCGCCCATAACGACTTCATCACCGCACCGGAAATCAGCCAGATGTTCGGCGAGCTGATCGGTCTGTGGGCGGTGGAGTGCTGGAGTCAGATGGGTTCCCCCGGCAAGGTCCAGCTCATCGAGCTCGGCCCCGGCACGGGACGCATGATGAGCGATGTCGTGCGCGTCCTGCGCGCCGCACCGGGCCTCATCAACGCTGCCGAGGCCACGCTGGTGGAGGTGAGCCCGGCGCTGAAAATGGTTCAGGGGCGCACGCTCGCCGGAGCGCCCGTGCCGATCCGCTGGGCGCCGCGTCTGGAAGCCGTTCGGCCCGGACCCACCCTGCTTCTGGCCAACGAATTCCTCGATTGCCTGCCCATCCGGCAGGCGGTGAAGCATGAAGGGGTCTGGCGCGAGCGCTGCGTGGCCATGCACCCGGACGAAAGTGAGCGCTTCGCCTTCGTGCTCGGCGCCGCCCTCAGCGCGCCCGACCTCGCCCGGATCCCCGCCCCTCTGCGCGATCTGCCGGACGGCTCGCTGGTGGAGCTGCGCCCCGCCGACGCGGCGGTGATCGGCGCTCTTGCTGAGCGTCTCAGCGCCTATCCCGGCTACGCCCTGTTCATCGACTATGGCGCGACGGAGCCCGACCATGGCGACACGCTGCAGGCCATCCGCCGTCATGAGAAAGTCGATCCGCTGGATGCGCCCGGAACGGCCGACCTCACCGCCTGGGTGGCGTTCGGCGCGCTCGCCCACGCCGCGCTGGACGCCGGGTTGCAGGTATTCGGTCCCGCCGGCCAGGGGCCGTTCCTCAAAGGCCTCGGCCTCGATGTGCGCGCCGCCCTGCTGGCGAAGGCCCAGGACACGGCAGGCCGCGCCCGGCTCGCGCGCCAGACCGCGAGGCTCAGCGCGCCGGAGGAGATGGGCGCCCTGTTCAAGGTGATCGCCTTCGCCTCGCCCGGCCTCGCCCCGCCGCCGGGTCTGGACCGGTTCGTCCCGCACGAGACCGCAGCACAGGAGTAAACGCCGTTCATTTCGCCTTGCCCGGCGCGCGCCGCCATGATTGCCTGCGCGCGTCATCCAGACTGAAGGAGCGAGCGCATGAGCGGACGGCTGAGCGGCAAAACGGCGGTGATCACGGGCGGCGCCAGCGGCATCGGCCGCGCCACGGTGGAGCTCTTCCTGGCCGAAGGGGCCAACGTGGTCATCGGCGACATCCAGGACGAGCTCGGCGCCAGCGTTGCCCAGGCCTCGCCCAACGCCGTCTATCAGCACGCCGACGTGACGCGCGAAGCCGACGTCAAGGCGCTCATTGACCGCGCGGTAGAGACCTTCGGGCGCATCGACATCCTGTTCAACAATGCGGGCGCAGCCGAGCCCGACGGCGGCTTCGCCGCCATTGACGAGGCCGGCTTCAATCACGTCATGCAGCTGCATCTGGCCAGCGCCCTCTACGGGATCAAGCACGCCGAAACCCACATGCGCGCGCAGAAGTCGGGCAGCATCATCACCACAAGCTCGGTCGCGGCGATCGGGACCGCGTATGGCCCGATCCTGTATTCCATCGCCAAGGCGGCGGTTCTGCACATGACACGGCTCGCGGCGGTACGCCTCGCCGCCGATGGGGTGCGCGTCAACGCCATCCAGCCCGGCGTGATCGCCACCGCCATTTTCGGGCGCGCCCTGGGGCTGGATCAGGAAGCCAGCGAAGAGAAGGCCGCCGTCCTGACCGGGTTCGCCCCGCTGATGCAGCCGCTCCGTGTCGCCGGGGCCGGCCGCGATATCGCCGAAGCTGTACTCTATCTGGCCAGCGGCGCGGCGCGCTTTGTGACAGGGCAAAGCTTCTGCGTCGATGGCGGGCTGACTGCGGGGCAGGTCCCCGATTCGCAGCAGGGCGTGTTCAAGCCGCTGGCCGAGCTGTTCGCAATTGATCCGTCTTGACGCTGTCGCCCCGGGCCGGCCGACTCGCTGCTTCGTTCCCGAAGCGTTCCGCAAAATCCCTTCGCAGTCCGAGGCTTGGCTTAACGCCCGATTAAACAACGCGGCGCATGGTTGGTGGATAACAAGGCCTTAAAGCCGTCATCCACGCTGGAGCCCCGATCCATGCCCCTCAAACTGTCCGCGCCGCAATCCACCGAACTCAAGCCGCGCATTCTTGTGTTCGGCGTCGGCGGCGCCGGCGGCAACGCCGTCAACAACATGATCGACGCCTCGCTGGAGGGCGTGGACTTCGTCGTGGCCAACACGGACGCCCAGGCTCTGGCGCGCTCGCGCGCCGAGCGGCGCATTCAGATGGGCGCCGGCATCACCGAGGGTCTGGGCGCGGGGGCCCGTCCGGAAGTCGGCCAGCAGGCAGCCGAGGATTCCCTGGCCGAAATCAACGAGCAGCTCCAGGGCGCGCACATGGTGTTCATCACCGCGGGCATGGGCGGCGGCACCGGCACCGGTGCGGCGCCCGTCATCGCCCGCGCCGCGCGCGAGCAGAACATTCTCACCGTCGGCGTCATCACCAAGCCGTTCCAGTTTGAAGGCTTGCGCCGGATGCGCCTTGCCGAGGAAGGCATTGAGCGGCTGCAGCAGCATGTCGACACGCTGATCATCATCCCCAACCAGAACCTGTTCCGCATCGCCACCGAGAAGACCACCTTCGCCGAGGCGTTCGCCCTGGCCGACCAGGTGCTGCATTCGGGGGTTCGCGGCATCACCGACCTGATGGTCATGCCGGGACTCATCAATCTCGACTTCGCCGATGTGCGCACCGTGATGAACGAGATGGGCAAGGCGATGATGGGCACCGGCCAGGCCACCGGCGACAAGCGCGCCATCGAGGCCGCCAACAACGCCATCAATAATCCGCTGCTCGACGACGTCTCGATGAAGGGCGCCCGGGGCGTGCTCATCAACATCACCGGCGGCATGGATATGACGCTTTACGAGGTTGACGAGGCCGCCAACCGCATCCGCGACGAAGTGGACGAGGACGCCAACATCATCGTCGGATCGACTTTCGACGAAGCGCTTGAAGGCGTAATCCGCGTCTCCGTGGTCGCCACCGGCATTGACGGCGAAGCCCTGCAGGCCGCCGACCCGCGCCGGCGCGCCGGCGCCGAAGTCACGCCCGCCTGGAAAATCCGCGAAACCCGCCCGCAGCGTCAGGCCGAGCCGCTGGTGCGGCGCACCGCCGACGCCGTCGCGGTCAACGAAACCCCGCGCGCCGCCCCTGCGCCGGCAGCGCACACGCCAAGCCCGATCGCGGCCCGTCATGAGCCGGCGGCCTTCGCTGCCGCTCCTGCCGCTGACGAGCCTTACAACGAAGCGCACGTCTGGGACGACATCCCCGAAGCGCCGGTCAAGCCGGCTGTAATCCAGGCCCAGGAGCGTCTGGCCCGCGAAGTGAATACGCCGCGGCCAGCAGCGCCCGCCACGGCCCCCGCGCCGCAGGCTGAAGCGCCACGCGGCCTGCGCTCGCTGTTTGGCCGCCGCGCCAAGCCGGCCCCGGCGCCGGTCAAGCGCGATCCGCTGAGCTCGCGTACTTTGGAAGACGCTGCGCCCTACGCCGAGCAGCCCGCGCCCCGTCCCGCCCCGCGCCCGTCCGCCCAGGCCGTGCGTCAGGTCCAGCCGGCGCCGCGCGGTGATTTGTTCGGTGAAGCGCTGGACGAAGGCGAGCTTGAGATTCCCGCCTTCCTGCGCCGCCAGGCCAACTAGCGCGACAGCCCCCTCAGCCGCAAACAGGCCGCCGGACATCCTCCGGCGGCCTGTTTTGTTGCATAAGGCCTTTCGCCGGACCGGGCGCGTTGCTGGCATCATGGCGCTACACACTTTTTGATTGAAATCAACGGCAGCCTCTGACTAACTCCCTTCGGTTGCAATACCGCATCCATAAATTGGGAGACGAAATCATGGCCAGCACTCCGTCCTTTGACTCCAAACGCATCCAGAACGCCCTGGACGCAGCGGCTAAAACACACAGTGAACGCGAGACCAACAGCAGCGCCTTGTCGTTCACCACGTCAGACATCTCCATCTCCGGCGGCTGCGTCAGCGTCACCATCAAGGATGGAAAGGTCTGCGTACACCTGCCGCTGGGCTTGGGAAATCACTGCGTCTCGTTGCCTGTGCACTTCCCGGACGGCACCGTGGCCAACGCGTGCATCAACATCTGCACTAAATTCGGCATTCCCACCGGCCTGCGCCTCACGATCAGCGTGGCGGGCGAGCAAGTCTATTCGGAAACCTTCGGCAAGTGCTGACGAGCTGGGCGGAGCCCATGCGCACACCGCGCCGACAGGCTGCGTCGATCGCTGTCTTTACGGCCGCCGGGTTCGCCCGGCGGCCCTTTTTGCATGCGAAGCGTTTCGGGGCGGCGCACCGGCGTCCGGCCCCGCTTTCGTAACATGGTGCAACAATCGTTTAATTGCTGTGTTGCAGCAAACCCCTATGTTGAGGCCTCATTGAGGGGTGTTGTCCGTCGATCAACAGGCGCGGGGGCGCGTGCGGCGGGCAAGACAGGACAAGCTGGACGAACGATATGATGGAACGCACCACACTGGCGGCTCCGGCCGTTTGCGCTGGCATCGGCCTGCACACCGGCGCCCGCGTGCGCATGGTGATGAAGCCTGCCGCGGTAGGTTCGGGCATCGTGTTTGACCGCACCGATCTTGATCTCGACGACACGCGCATTCCGGCGCGGCGCGAGTATGTGCGCTCGACCGATCTTGGCACCACGCTGGTCAACGGCGCCGGCGCCTCGGTGGCGACCGTCGAGCACCTCATGGCGGCTCTGGCCGGGCTCGGCGTGGATGATGTCCTCATCGAGCTTGACGGTCCCGAAGCGCCCGCCATGGACGGCTCGTCCGCGCCGTTTGTGGAGCTGATGCTGCATGCGGGGCTCAAGACCTGCGCCGCGCCGCGCCGCGCCATTCAGGTGCTGCGCCCGGTTTCGGTCACTGACGGCGCGCGCCAGGCCGAGTTCCTGCCGGCGCTCAGACAGACCATCGATATCGAGATTGATTTCAGCGACCCGGCCATCGGGCGCCAGGCCTTCGTCTTTGAAGTGACCCGCGAGAATTTCCGCACTTTGGTGGCCCCTGCGCGCACCTTCGGCTTCCGCCGCGATCTCGGCGCGCTTCTCAGCGCAGGGCTGGCGCGCGGCAGCTCGCTGGACAATTCGGTCGTGCTCACCGAGGCAGGGGTGGAGAATCCCGAAGGCCTGCGCTTCGCTGACGAGTTCGTACGCCACAAGGCGCTGGACGTGCTGGGCGATCTTTATCTCGCCGGCGCGCCGATCCTCGGCCTCTACCGCGCCATACGTCCCGGCCATGGCCTGAACGCCCGCGCCCTGGGCGCGCTGCTGGCGGACACCGGCGCCTGGCGCTGGGTGAATCTGCGCGACGCGGACGGCGGCGAGGCCTGGCGCGCGCAAGGCTGAGCCAGGCGGGGCTAAGCCTGGCCCCGCGACTGCACCCGGCGCAACACCCAGACCCGGCACGCGCTCGATAGTGGCGCTTCGGGATCGTTTTGCGCCCGCTCTTCATCAATGCGCGCGATGAGCCGCGCCAGCGGCGCGCCCTCCGCCTCGGCCGCCGCGTCCAGCTCCCGCCAGAAATCCGCCTCCAGCGCCAGCGAGGTGGCGTGGCCCGCCAGGGTGATGGAACGCTTGCGAAGCATCATTCTGTCCCGTCATCGCGCGCCGGTGCGCCGTCCGCAAACCCGCTTGTACCGTCATGTGTCGTGCGCCGGTGCGCCTCGAGCGCCCGCGCCGCCTGGTCCTGACGCGCCTGTTCCAGCTCCCGGACAGCCTTGGGCGCGCCGTGAACGACGCGGTTCACATCCGCCACGCGCGCCTTGTCCGCGCGCGCCTTCGCCTTCCTGTACTGGCGCAGATTGACCGGCTTGGTCATGGCCGCCTCCTTTCAGGGTGCAACCGACGGCTTGAGAAAGATCACGCCGGCGCCCGCCGCGATCAAAGCAAAGCCGACCAAGTGTCGCGCCGTGACCGGTTCATTAAGATAAAGCCATGAAAAGATGACAAAAACCGAAAGGGTGATCACCTCCTGCATGGTCTTGAGCTCAGCCGCCGAATAGACCGCATGCCCATACCGGTTTGCCGGCACGGCCAGGCAGTATTCCACAAACGCAATCGCCCAGCTGACCAGGATGACCATCATGATCGGCGTGGCCTTGAACTTGAGATGCCCGTACCAGGCCAGCGTCATGAAGGCGTTGGACCCTATCAGCAATAGAACGGGCGCTATATGCGGCCATGACAGGGCAGGCATGGGCGGCGACTCCACAAGCCGGGCTTGACCAGCGACCGATGCGCCCGCGCCTGGCCGCTGGCAAGGGGGTGTTTGAGCAAGCAGCGGGTAGACTTGGGTTGGCGCCTTCCCGGAGGAGAAGGGCGCCAATACGCTGGCGTCTTGGAGGCTCCGCTCCCCTAAGCCCCCGCCTTCGGCGCTGCGTCGCGAACCCCTTCATCCACATGAGCCTCGAACTTTTCGAAATTGGCCACGAACATGTCGGCGAGCTTGCGCGCCTGTGCGTCATAGTCGGACGGGTTGGCCCAGGTCTGGCGCGGGTCGAGGAGTTTGGGATCGACGCCCGGCACGGCGGCGGGGACGTCAAATCCGAACACCGGATCAATGCGCATCTGCGCTTCGGCCAGCGACCCGTCCAGGGCCGCGTTGAGCAGCGCGCGCGTCACCTTGATGGGCATGCGCTCTCCTGCGCCATAGGGCCCGCCGGTCCAGCCGGTATTGACCAGCCAGCAATTGACGCCGTGCTGCGCGATCAGCTCTTTCAGAAGCGCGCCATACTCGGCCGGATGGCGCGGCATGAAGGGCGCGCCAAAGCAGGTGGAGAAGGTGGCGCTGGGCTCGGTGACGCCCTTTTCCGTGCCCGCCACCTTGGCGGTATAGCCCGACAGGAAGTGATACATCGCCATGGACGGCGTCAGGCGGGCGATGGGCGGCATCACGCCGAACGCGTCACAGGTCAGCATGATGATATTGCGCGGATGGCCGCAGACATTTTTATCGCAGGCATTGGGGATGTAGTGCAGCGGATAGGCGCCGCGCGAGTTTTCCGCCAGCGAGTCATCATCCAGATCGAGCTCGCGGGTGGCCGGGTCCATCACCACGTTCTCCAGCACCGTGCCCCACATGCGGGTGGTGGCGTGGATCTGCGGTTCGGCTTCGGCCGACAGGCGGATCATCTTGGCGTAGCAGCCGCCTTCGAAATTGAACAACCCGTCGGGCGACCAGCCATGCTCGTCATCGCCGATCAGGACGCGCCTTGGGTCAGCCGACAGCGTGGTCTTGCCCGTGCCTGACAGGCCGAAGAACACCGCCGCATCCCCCGCCTCGCCGACATTCACCGAGCAATGCATCGGCATGATGCGTTTTTCAGGCAGGAGGTAATTGAGGATCGTGAACACCGCCTTCTTGGTCTCGCCCGCATAGGACGTGCCGCCAATGATCACCAGGCGCTCGGAGAAATTGACGGCGATGACGGTTTCCGACCGCACGCCGTGGCGCTCGGGGTCCGCCTTGAAACTGGGCAGATTGATGATGGTGAAGCCCGGTTCGAAACGGGCAAGCTCGGTTCGATCCGGACGGCGCAGAAGGTGGCGGATGAACAGGCCGTGCCAGGCCAGCTCGGTCACCACGCGCACCGGCAGGCGGTGGGCGGGATCGGCGCCGCCATGCAGTTCCTGAACGAACAGCTCCCTGCCCGTCATATGGGCGCGCACGTCAGCCCATAGCGCGGCGAAGTGCGCAGGCTCCATGGACACATTGAAGTCCCACCAGACCGTGTTCTCGGTCGTGGCGTCGCGCACCGTGAACTTGTCGCGCGCCGAGCGGCCGGTGTGCTGGCCGGTGGCGACCACCAGCGCCCCGCCTTTGGCGACGCGGCCCTCGCCGCGGCGCACCGCCTCTTCGTAGAGCGCCGCTTCGGTCCAGTTGTAATTGAGAACAGCGTCTGTAACGCCGAGATCGCGCAGATCCCGGGCCTGTATCTGGCCGTCAGCCATGGTGTCCCCCATAACGGTATGTCTGATGTGCGGCCGCCCATCTGTCGGGGCGGTCCCTGACACGTCTTCTAGACCCGCGCGCCCGGGAAATCACCCCTCCAAGGCGCGCAAAAGGCGCCGCCCGTTTGCACACGCCCCCGCCTGGTCTAGCGTGGCGCCGGCAACAGGTGAGGAGATGAGAGGATGGGTCTGGCGGGAATGATGGCGGCCGCAGCTCTGGCTCTGGCCGCAGGTGGAGCACAGGAGACCGGGATGCTTGACGAATCGGCAGCCAACAGGTTTGCCCAGCTGGCGCTCAACTGCGTTCATCGCGAATATCCCAACAAGATCGCCCATGTCATGGAGGGCGATGAAGACGCCCGGCCGCCGCGCGAGCTCACGCCTATCTTCTATGGCTGCTTTGACTGGCACTCGGCGGTGCATGGCCACTGGCTGCTGACCCGGCTGGCGCGCCAATTCCCCGATGCGGCCTTCGCCGCGCACGCCCGGGCGGCGCTGGCGCAAAGCTTCACAGCGGACAATCTCGCCGGCGAGCTTGCCTATCTTGCACGCGAGGACCGCGCCTCCTTCGAGCGGCCCTATGGTCTGGCCTGGTTTTTACAGCTCACCGCCGAACTGCGCGCCTGGGACGATCCGCAGGCGCAGGACTGGGCGCAGGTGCTCGCGCCGCTGGAAGACCTGATCGTAGCGCGCTGGCGCGCCTGGCTGCCCAATCTCGTCTACCCCGTGCGCTCGGGCACCCATAACCAGACCGCCTTCGGCTTCGCCCTGACGCTGGACTGGGCGCGCGCGGCCGGGCGCACGGAGCTAGCCGATTTGATCGCCGCCAAATCGCTGGCCTTTCATCTCGATGACCGCGACTGCCCGCTCAATTACGAGCCGTCGGGGACCGACTTCCTGTCTCCCTGCCTGATGACGGCGGACCTTATGCGCCGCGTGATCCCGGCTGAGGACTATCCAGCCTGGCTCTCGGCCTATCTGCCGGGCATTCCCGAGAACGGTTCGGCGGACTGGCTGGCGCCGGGCATCGTGCTGGACCCCACCGACGGCCATCTCGTCCATCTCGACGGGGTCAATCTGTCGCGCGCCTGGAATCTGCAAGGCATCGCGGCCAGCCTGCCCGACGGCGATCCGCGCATCCCTGCGCTCAACGCCGCCGAGGCGGCGCATGCTGAGGCCGGCGTCGCGGCCGTGTCCGAAGAGCACTATGAGGGCAGCCACTGGCTGGCGAGCTTTGCGGTCTATCTCGTCAGCGGCAAGGCGCGGGAGGCGGAGACGCCCTGAGCCGCTTACAGGCCGGTGCGCGCCTGGATCGCGGCCGTGACCCGCGCATGCAAGGCGTAAGGGTCGAGACCGGCGTCCAGCGCCGCCTGGTCGCGCGCGGTCGCGATCACCTCATCGCGCAAATCCCGCCAGAGCTTCAACAGGAAGCCGCCATGCGCGTCCGGCGCCCAGTCATGTCGCAGGGCCGGCGCCGCAAGCCCGGCCAGCAGTGCCTTGTCTGACGGATCGGGCCGTGACGCCGCCGCACCCGGATAGGCGGCGAGATGGCGCACGACCGCATCAAGCGCACCCGCCCGGTCCTCGCCCCAGCGCGCGAGGCGCACGCCGGACGCCAAAGCTGGCAGGCGATCGAGATGCGCGCTCAACGGATCGCGCTCCATGGCGCCGATGAGGGTGGGAACGGTCACCCGGTCCGGCCCGTCCTCGCCGCGCGCCTTGAACGCGGCGCGATAGGGGGCGGGATAGTGCTCATGCGCCGTCAGCCAGTCGCGCAGGCGCCGCAGGCGCGTCTCCATGGGCGTGAGCGGGAGGTTCATCCGCGCCTCAAGACGCGTCTCATACCAGGGAAAGAAGGCGAGCTGCGCTTCCAGCCGCGCCCAGATCTGCGCCAGATGCGACCCGTCCCATACCGGCGGATAAACGACGCAATAGCGCGCCAGCAGATCGGCCCGCTCCGCTTGCGTCCACACCGCCAGCCCGTCGAGCGCCAGCGCGCTCACACGCTCGGGCGCCATCAGCGCCGCCGCCATCGCCGTGCCCGCTCCGGTATGAAAGCCGTAAAGCCCGGCGCGCGCCACGCCCAGCGCGTCCAAGAAGGCCAGGAGATGGCGCGCATAATCCTCCCGCGCAGGGTCGGGAATATCCAGCGGCGCTGACAATCCATTGCCCGGCGTATCGGGCGCGATGACGCAGAACCGCGCCGCCAGGGCGCGCGCCGCCTCATGCACCGCGCTGGCGCTTTCGGGCGAGCCGTGGAGCGCGATCACGGCGGGCGCGCCGGGCAGTCCCATGCGCCGGTAATGCACCGCCCGGCCATTGACCCGTACCGCGCCGCGCCGGCCCCAGGCATGGGATTGCGCGCTCATAGCGCGATCAGCGCCTTGCCGCGATTTCGCCCCGCCATCAGGCGCTCGAACGTCTCCGGCGCGGCGGCGAGGCCGTCGGCAACATCCTCGGCGATGACCAGCCGGCCAGCTTGCGCCAGCGGCTGGCACTCGGCCAGAAACGCATCCCACCGGTCATAGAAATCATACACCACCAGCCCGTGCAGGCTCGCCCGCTTGCCGATGATGAGGCCGAACGGAATGCCGGGCGCCGGCGCATCGCTCTGATAATGGGCCGCCAGCCCGCACAGCACTGCGCGCCCGTAAGGCTTCATGTGGGTCAGCGCGAGGGTGAGCAGCTCGCTGGACACATTCTCGAAATGCACGCTGATCCCGCCCGCCAGCTCTGCAGCCAGCGCCTCGCGCCAACTGTCGGCGCGATAATCTATGCAGGCGTCAAAGCCATAGGTGTCGCGAACCAGCGCGCACTTGTCCGCCCCGCCGGCAATCCCGATCACACGCGCCGCGCCGCGCGCCCGGGCGATCTGGCCGACAGCGCCGCCCACCGCGCCCGCGGCCGCATCCACCAGCACCACATCGCCGGCGCCGACCCGCGCAAGCTGCGTCATCCCCGCCCAGGCCGTGAGGCCGGGCATGCCCAGGGCGGAAAGGAAGACGCTGGGCGGCAGCGCCCCCGGCTTGATCACCCGCACCTCGCCTTCCAGCGCCGGCGCATACTGGCGCCAGCCCGCGCCCATGAGGTGCACGTGTGTGCCTTCAGCAATCGCACAGCGGCTCTCGGCGACGACACCTACGCCGTGGCCCGGTATCGCGTCCCGCATCGGTTCGGGCGCCGCCTCTCCCATATGCCGCCCGCGCAGGCGCGCGCCCACATACGGGTCCATGGACACATGGCTCAGCTGCACCAGCACACCCCCCTCAGGGCAGGCCGGACGCGCGGTCTCGACAATCGCGAAATCCCCCGCGCGCGGGGACTGCTCAAGCGGCGCGCCCAGCACGCCCTGCTGCATGGTGGGAGTCATCAAGGTCCTGTCCTGCGCGGCCGCACGTCATTTGTCCGGACTGTGTATCGCGGATGAGACGGGCTGCGCCAAGGTGCTGGTTCATCGGGGGGCCAACAAAGGCGCCTGATTGCGTCTCCATTTGCGTTTCCCCGGCGAAAGCCGGGGCCCAGCTACGAAGGTTGGCATGGACCCCGGCTTTCGCCGGGGAAGCGCGAGAGAGGTGCACCAGAAAAAGGTTTTGCCGTTCCCGGGCGAGGCAGAACAAGTGGGAAGCAACCCCTGCCTCAGGCAACGCCCTCACTCGTGCGGGCGATCTGGTCGACGGCGGTCTGGGCGGCGCGGATGCGCTGGTGGACTTCCAGCGGTTCGACATTGCCGGTCTGTCCCAGCGGCGCGGCGAGCACGGGCAGGCGCACGGTCACCGTGGTGCCCTCGCCGGCCTGGCTCTCGATCGTCATCGACCCGCCATGCAGCTGCGCCAGCTGGCGCACGAGGACCAGGCCGAGGCCCGAGCTGCGCTCGGTGGAATCCCGGCCCGACTGGCTCTGGGCATAGGGCTGGCCCAGGCGGGCGATCTCATCCTCGCTGATGCCGACGCCGCTATCGCCGACGGCCATCACCAGCTCGCGTCCCTCCACGCAGGCCATCAGCACGACCGCGCCGCCGTCCGGCGTGAACTTTACCGCGTTGGACAGGAGATTGAGCAGGATCTGGCGCAGCGCCTTGCGGTCCGCGCTGACCGTTATCGGCGCATTACCTGCATCGACATAGAGCGTCACGCCCTGCTCGGTGGCGCGCAGGCGCATCATCTTGGCGCAGATGTCGGCCACATCGCGCGCATCGAACGTCTCCAGCGACAGCTCGTAACGGTCGGCCTCGATCCTGGACATGTCCAGCACATCGCCGATCAGCTCCAGAAGATGGCGTCCGCTTTCGTGGATCAGATCGCCATACTCCGCGTAGCGGGCGGGCAGCGGGCCGAACAGGCGCTGCTTCATCACATCGGAAAAACCGATGATGGCGTTGAGCGGCGTGCGCAGCTCATGACTGACCGCCGCCAGAAACTCCGACTTGGCCCGGCTCGCAGCGATCGCCGCGTCACGTTCCGCGATCAGGCGGCGCTCCGCCCCGGCGTCGGCGGCATCGGGCTCAGACAGGCTGAGCACATAACCCGCCGGCGTCGCCACGGCGCGCGCCGCCAGCGTGCTTTCGCGCCCGAGCCGCCCCCGGACCTTGAACGTGAAGCGCCCGCCATCCGCGCCGCCCCCGGCGCGCGCCGCCTTGAGGCCGCTGCGCAAGGCGGCCTGCTGATCATCGTCAAAGCCCAGACCGTCAGCAGGCAGACCCGTCATGTCGCGCGGCACGCCCGGCGCGGCCCGGCGCAGCGCGCGCGACGCGGCGGTGATGACGCCGTCAGGGTCGAGCGCCAGCAAGGGCAAGGGAGCATGGGTGAAGCCATCGGCTGCAGGCCGCATGGCCGTCAGCTCGCGGCGGGCGGCGGCGAGCCGTGCGCTCAGGCTGGCGCGAGCCGCCAGGCCGGTCAGCGCGAAAAATGCCGCCAGCGCGGCCAGTCCGGCCAGCGCCCCGTCAGGCGCTGCGCCGAACGCGGATGGTCCCAGCAGGCTGAACCCGCCTGCGAGCAGGAAGGCGCAGGCTGAAACCACGGCGCTCAGGCGCGCGGCGCGTGTCCCGCCCGAGGCCGCCAGCGCCATGGGGCCGCACACAAACACCAGAGCCGCCGGCGACAGCGCGCTGGCGAACAGGATGGACGCGGCCAGGCCCGGCAGGCACCAGGCCAGCGCCAGCACGATACGCCCGCCATCGCGGGCCTCGGCGGCGGCGGGGCTGACAAACAGTCCGATCAGGCCAGGCGCGGCGGCAGCCAGCGCCAGAGCCGCCGCCGGCGCCGGCAAGGGGCCGAGGCCGGCGGCTGCGACCGCGCAGACCAGCAGCCATCCGCCATGGACCATCGGCGCTGTAGCGCGGTCCAGCCAGCGGGGCGCACGAGGCTCAGGCGTGGAAACTGGAGGCATTGGGGGCCGACTCGCAAGGGGACCAGAACGCCCGCACGCTGCGCCGTGCGCGTTAACAATTATTGAATCGGCATTAATCCGCAGGTCCGCCCTTGCGTGCAATCCGATCACGGCCATGATAGCTTGCGTCACCGCCCGCCCTCAGCCCCGCTCAGCAGGTTCCGCCATGAAGACCGCCCGGATCGTAGCCGCACTCGCCGCCGCACTCGCCGCTGTCTCGCACGCAGCAGCCGATGAACCCGCCGCTTCATCTGCGCCGGTCCCGGCCCCCGCAGCCGCGGACGGGCCGGTTCTGGCCGAGGGGCCTGAACTGGGACCCCTGACGGAAACGGCGGAGGTCTACGCCGCGTTCCACATGGATGTGAACCGCGCAGGCCTGCGCGAGCTTCGGTCCGGCGCCGACCTCGACGTGGTGATGGACTCGCTGGCCTCGTATTATCAGGGCGACCGGCTGGTGGACGCACAGATCGCCTACGCCGCCCTGGTCGCCGCCCAGCACCCCGAGTTTGTCGATGCCGTGCGCTCCGTGGCCGACTATTACGGGTTCGAAACCGCGCGCGCGGCGCTGCTGCACGACCCGATCTTCGTCACCGGCTTCATGGGCGCTGATCTGGCCCAGGAAAGCGTGGTGGGCGCCATCGAGGAAGATGTCACTCACATGCGCCAGGTGGGCGAGCGCTACCGGCAGGCGGCCTATTCGCTTCAGCGCGAGACCTGGGCGCTGCGCCGCGAGCGCGACCGCCAGGAACGCAATGAGGCGCTGAACACCGCGCACATGCGCCTGCAAACCAGCTTCCGCCGCGCCGACCCGGACCCGGCCGCCGAAGCGGGCGCGCAGACCAGCGTGCGCCTGACCCGTGACGGGCGCCTGGGGTCAGCCGTGTCGATGTTCGCCGAGCGTCCCGCCAACCTGCCCGAATTGCCCGAGCTGTCGGTCGCCGTGGGCGAGCAGCAGATCACGCCCGACGAGCGGCGGGTCGGCCGCTTCCTGGCGGTGGCCGCCCTGCAATCCATTGAAACCGGCGACATGACCGTGCTCGACAATCTGCTCGGCGATCCGGCGGTGGAGCGCTGCATCGAGTGGTCGCGCCTGATGCTGCAGCAATGCATCGCGGCCGGCAGCTTCCGCTATGAGGACAGCTATTGCATCGCCGCCCATGCGCTCAACGACGTCGCCCAGTGCCTGACGACGGCGCAGCGCGAGCGGCGCAATCTCGATCATATCACTGTGTCAAACTGAAACGCTTGGCCGCGAGGGGTTAAAGCCGGATTCATCACGACCGTCCAAGCTTAACACGCCATTTACCTTTCGCGTCGGTACGATTGGATTTTCCGGCCCTTTTCGCGTTAGCCTCATTCTTGCTCGGCTAGGACAAGAGAGCGAGGCGAACATGATTTTCATGTTGAGGGCAGGTTTCTGGATCGCCGTGGTGGCCGCTTTTGTGCCCGCCGGGTTCAGTGCGCCCGAAAACGGCGCCTTCGCTCGCGAGGCGCACGCCATTCTGTCGGCGCCGGCGCGCGAAGCGGCCATGGCCGCTGCGGACACAGGCGGCGCTGTTGAAGCTGGCTTCTGCGCCGATCACGGTCATGTTTGCGCTGTCGGCCGGTCGCTGGCGGATTACGCCAGCCTGGTCACCGAAGCCGCCGCCGCGCGGGCGCGCGACACCGTCGAAGACCGGTCGCAGGTCCGGCGCACCGAAGAGGTGTTCGCCCGCGCCGCCGGCGAGCCGCAGGGCTGACCGGCGGTCATAAAGCCGGTCCCTCCCGACAGCGCTGCAGGCCATGATCGCGTCAGGCGCGGGTTCCGGCTTGCGCCGCCCCATCCGCCGGGCGCGGCCGCGTCAGCGTATCAGCAAAGGCATGATTGGTATCGCGGTGCCGGGCCTCGTCGGCGCGCACTTCGATGACCACATCGCGCAGCCGCGCGCTGGCGGGCAGTGTCCAGTACTCGCGCGCGATTCCCGGCGCCGCGACGTTTTCGATCCGCCCCGCGTCAATCGCCTCCAGAAACTGGGTATAGCTCACCACCGCCTCTTCCTCGAGATAGGCGACAAAGCGGTGCGCGGTGCGCGGCGCGAACAGGTAGAGAAAGAAATAGGCGTTATAGAAAATCGCCTGGGCGATCATGATCAGCGCCCGCTCCAGCCCGCTCGGCTTGGCGATGTGAATGAACGTCATGAGGTGCATGCGCTCGTTTTCCGCTTCGTCGAGCAGTTCGCGGATCCAGCCCTGATCCTCGCAGATATGACGCAGGCATTTGAGGTGCTGGAGCAGCCCCCCCACCATGCCGGGCACCGCCGCCACCGTCTCGAGCACCACGGCGCGATGGCTGTAGCGCTTGCGGAAGAACAGATCGGCGAACACGCGCATGAAGCGCACCATGCCCAGCGCGATATGGTCGCGCACGCCCTCAGGCGCGCGCCGGGTGATCGGGCTGGCGTCGGAACCGGCGGACATTGTGTGGCGCTCCTGGGATGGCCGGGTTTGTCTGACATGGCAGTTAGGGCGCAGCCCGGGCGCGCGCAACATGTCCGGATAATGTGTCGCACGCGGGAGGCGAACAGGGTCCCGCCGCCAGCGCCGGCACGGCTGTCCGGCAAGCCTGTGGCGCGGCGATAGGGCTGTCGCCTCACATGCGGCTCGCCCGGCGCGCGGGCCTGTCGAGAAACCATGCTTCGCCGCGATCACGCCGGGCGGCTGACGTCAGCAGATGACACCCGCTTTACCCATTGATTTTACCAGAAGATTTGGGTGCGGGGGTAGGATTTGAACCTACGACCTTCAGGTTATGAGCCTGACGAGCTACCGGGCTGCTCCACCCCGCGTCAAACCTGTGTGCGCGGGCTGGCCGCGTCCAAGGGAGGCGCTGTTTATGACGCTCTGGCGGCGCCGTCAACATCCGGGCTGCGCGTCGCAGGGCCCCGGCTCCGGCAGGGCCGGTTTTGACTTGCCGCGGCGCAGGCGTTCAGATAGTGTTAACATGCGTAAACGGGACGCCTGATGCGAGGAGTTCAGCCTTCTTCGGGCGGTTTAGGGGGCGGGGGGCGTTATGAACGACGCTGGGCGAGGCGCCACGAGGCTTGAGCGCGCAGGTTCGGCGCGGCCGCGTCTGACGCAGCGGCGCGCCATTGAGCTGTCTCTGGCCGCTCTGGTCTCCGGAGGCGCGTTGTTCTCCACGTTTGTCACGGACGCCGCGCCGCAGAGCGAGGGTATGGCCGATCTGCCTTCGCCCGCCATCGATCTCGCCCAGTTCGCACGCTCCGACGCCTCCGCCGGCAGCCGGGCGGCGGTGGCCGCTGCGCTCGGCGGGCAGGCCACGGCGCTGCGGCTGGCGGCGGCGCCGGACATCCCCGGCGAGACGGGCCAGTCCCCGGCCGGAACCATCGCCCTGACACCCGACATCACCGTGCGCGCGCGCTCCGGTGCGCCACAGGCTGAGGGCTGGTCGGGCTCGGCCCTCGGCGTGCAGATGACCGCCTCCACGCGCCAGCTTGCCGACCTGCCGCCCGTGTTTCTGGTCGGCGGCGCCGGACGCGAGAGCTATGTGATCGCGCCGGGTTCTGCGCTCAGCTACACGCTGGCGCCCGCTGGCGTTGAGGCGAGCGTCGGCGATGCGCATTTCGGCGTCGGCGTGGAGCTGGCGCGCGATGTCTTCGTCACCGCCGGCTATGTCCGCGAGCAGCGCCGCTACCGCGACGGGATGCGCGAGTGGAAGGAAGACGAACACTATGCGGGAATCGCCCTGCGCGCCCGCTGGTGAACGCGCAAGGCTCCTGCCGCCGCCTGCTGCGGGACAAAGCAGGCTGACGGTTTCGCGTCACAGCGGTCTTGCGTGTCCGCAGGCGCCGGTTTGCAGCGGCGTCACCCGGTTCGCTCGGCTGGCGGAAGCCGGACCGAAAATTACTGCAAGAAGATCCACAAGTTTCGGGGCCGCCGCCCCCCCTTTCGTCCCGGCCACTCCTGTATTGACTTGGCATGTACGCAGCGGTCTGCCGGACCGCGCGATAAAGGGCTTTGCAAAAGTATGAAAACTGATCATTGTCTGGAGACGACTGAAACCAATCAGCCCATCAGGACCGGTCATGGCCGCCACGCTCCTTGCCCTCGCCGCCGCATTGACCGCCGCGCTGCCGGCCCTGCCTGACGATCCGGCCGCCGGGGCCGAGCCCGCGCGCGCGCGCCATGCGCCGCGCCCCCTGGTGGAGACACCTCACCCTGATTGGGCCCTGAATGCGGCGATCTATCAGATCAACATCCGCCAGTTCACGCCCAAGGGCAGTATCGAGGCGGCCCGCGCCGAACTGCCGCGTATCGCGGCCATGGGCGCGGACATCGTCTGGCTGATGCCTGTGCATCCCATTGGCGAACGTCAGCGCAAGGGCTCGCTGGGCAGCCCTTACTCGATCCGGGATTATTACGGCGTGAACCCTGAACTGGGAACCCTGGACGATTTGCGCGCCTTCGTGGCTGACGCCCATGCTCTGGACATGCGGGTGATCCTCGACTGGGTCGCCAACCATACCGCCTGGGACAACCCCCTCGTTGAGGCGCATCCCGACTGGTATGCGCGCGACTGGTCAGGGGCGATGATCCCCCCGTCGGGGACAGACTGGACCGATGTGGCCCAGCTCGATTTCTCCAACGCGGACCTGCGCCGTTACATGGCCGATGTGATCGCCTGGTGGGTCGCCGATGTCGGGATTGACGGCTTTCGCGCCGATGTGGCGGGCTTCGTTCCCCTGGATTTCTGGGAGGAGCTGCGCGCGGAGCTGAACGCCATCAAGCCGGTCTTCATGCTCGCCGAGTGGGAGCAGCGCGATCTGCACCGGCGCGCCTTCAGCGCCAGCTATGCCTGGAGCTGGAACAACACGCTTCACGATGTGGCCATGGGCCGGGCCGATGCGGGGGGGCTGCGGGGGTATTACTTCTATGACCAGCACAATACCTGGCCTGCGGATGCGATGCGCCTGACCTATGTCAGCAATCACGACCAGAACGCCTGGGTCTCCACCCAGTTTGAACGCTTCGGTCCGGCCCTGGAGGCGGCGATCGCCCTGTCGGTCGTGGGCGAAGGCGTGCCCATGGTGTATAACGGGCAGGAGGCGGGCAATGAGCGCCGCCTCGCCTTCTTCGAGCGCGATCCCATCGTCTGGCGCGAGCATCCGCTGGAGGAACTGTTCACCGGCCTGTTCGCGCTTCTCGAAACCAATCAGGCGCTCTGGCATGGCCTCGCCGGCGGGCGGATGACCGATGTGGTCACCAGCGACCGCGAGGCGGTTCTGGCCTTCGTGCGCGCCAAAGACGGCGATGCGGTGTTCGCGGTGTTCAATTTTTCCGATGAACCGCGCGAGGTCACGCTCGAGGACGGGCCGTTCGCCGGGGCGTGGCGCGTCTTTGGCGCAGCTGACACGGTGATGCTGGCGCCCGGCGACGTCGTGGATCTGCCTGCCTGGGGCTGGCGCATCCATGTGCGCGGCGCCGGGGCGCGCTGAGCGCATTCGCCCGGGCGGGACTGCGGCCTCGATGATGAACCCGATCTGCACCCTTTCCACCCTGGACATCCATCGTCCCTTGCGCCTTGCAATCGGAAGCCCGATTGCTTTCAGGGCGTGCCCGGTCACCGGCACGGGGGCGGCGTCTCCGGCCCCGGCCCCGGCCCCGGGCCCGGGCCGGCCTGTGCGTCTGGAGGATATCCGTTTCGCAGCCGAGCCGGTATTTGATCTGGCCGGACTGGCGATCATCGCCATAATGATCGGCCTGTTCGGCCCGTACGCTTTGTTCTGTTAGGAGACGCACGCACCATGGCCGAACTGGTTCCTGTCCAGCCATTTGACATGGTGGTGTTCGGCGCCACAGGTGATCTGGCCCGGCGCAAGATTCTGCCCGCCCTGTTCCACCGCTGGTGCGACGGCCAGATCCCGCAGACCTCGCGCATTCTCGCCGCGGCCCGCGAGGAGATGAGCACGCCGGAGTTTCTGGAGCGCGCGCGCGAATTCATCAACGGCTCGGCCCGCAAGGATGCCTGGGACGCGTTCTGCAAGCAGGTGAGCTACACGGCGGTGGATGCGGCGGGCGTCTCGCCCGGCTGGACAGAGCTCAAGGCGGCGCTGGCGCCAGAGGCGGGCAAGGTACGCATCTTCTATCTGGCGCTTCCGCCCTCGATCTACGGCTCGGTCTGCGCCGCCATCGGCGCCCACGGCCTCAACACGCCGGGCAGCCGCATCGTTCTGGAAAAGCCTATCGGGCACGATTTCCATTCGGCCCGCAGCATCAACGAGGCCGTGGGCGCAGTCTTCGGCGAGGACGCCATCTTCCGCATCGACCATTATCTCGGCAAGGAAACCGTCCAGAACCTTCTGGTGCTGCGCTTTGCCAACATGCTGTTTGAGCCGGTGTGGAACGCCGCCGGCGTGGATCATGTCCAGATCACCGTGGCAGAGACGCTCGGCGCAGGCACGCGCGCGGCGTATTATGACCGCGCCGGCGCGCTACGCGACATGGTGCAGAACCATCTCCTCCAGCTTCTGTGCCTGGTGGCCATGGAGCCGCCGGCAAGCCTTGAGGGCGACGCGGTGCGCGCCGAAAAGCTCAAGGTCCTGCGCGCCCTGCGCCTCGTCAGCCCGGGCGCGGCCAGCGCCAGCGTGGTGCGCGGCCAGTACGGGCCCGGCGTGATCGGTCAGGACCGGGTGGCCGGTTATGGCGAGGAAGTCGGCGAGGCGACTCGCACCGAGACCTTCGTGGCGCTGCGCGCCGATATCGACAACTGGCGCTGGGCGGGCGCGCCCTTCTATCTGCGCACGGGCAAGCGCATGGCGCAGCGCCGCTCGGAGATCGTCATCCAGTTCAAGCCGGTGCCCCATGACCTGATCCGGGCGGATGCCGGCCTGCTCCAGCCCAACCGGCTGGTGATCCGGCTGCAGCCCGACGAGGGCGTCAAGCTCATGCTGATGACCAAGGACCCCGGCCCGGGCGGCATGCGCCTGCGCTACGTGCCCTTGAACCTCAGCTATGCCGACGCCTTCGCAGCCGGGTATCCCGACGCATACGAGCGGCTGCTGATGGCCGTGGTGCGTGGCAATCTGGGCCTGTTCATGCGCCGCGACGAGGTGGAATCGGCCTGGCGCTGGACGGACGCCGTGGTCGCCGCGTGGCGCGAGGCGGGCCTGGCGCTGCACCCCTACCCCGCCGGCACGGACGGCCCGCCCCAGGCGCTGCAGCTGATGGCCCGCGATGGGAGGGAGTGGTATGACAGCCATGACCGCTAGCTGCATGCGCGAACACGCCAGCGCGCAAGCCGCCGCCGAGGCCCTGGCCGCCGGAATCGCACAGGCGCTGCAGGCCGGGCTGCACACGCGCGGCGCGGCGGTGCTGGTAGCGTCGGGCGGCTCCACGCCCCGTCCGGTCTATCAGGCCCTGTCAGGCCTTGATCTCGACTGGGAGCGCATCCACGTGGTGCTGGCTGACGAACGCTGGGTGGCGCCTGACCAGCCAGGCTCCAACGAGGCGTTCATCCGCGAAACCCTGCTGCGCGGCCGCGCCGCCAGGGCGCGCCTGACGGGCCTCAAGACAGAGCACGATACGCCGCAGGCGGGCGCCGGGGCGGTCAACGCCCGGCTGGCGTCGCTGCCGCGCCCGTTCGACGCTGCCGTGCTGGGCATGGGCGAGGACGGCCACACCCTGTCCTGGTTTCCCCACGCCGAGGGGCTTGATCAGGCGCTGGACGCGGACGGGCCGCTCGCCTGCGCCGTGATGGCGCGCGAATCCCGCGTGACCGGCGCGCATACCCGGCGCATGACGCTGACGCGCGCCTGCCTGACCGGGCTGCGCCGCGCCGATCTCATCATCAACGGCGCAGCCAAGCGCGACGCACTGGCGGCGGCGGATTTACCCGGCCCGGTCGAGGCGATGCCGGTACGCGCGCTCCTGCGCGACCCCGGCCTGGCCCTGTCGATCAGCTGGTGGCCCTGAAAGGAGAGCCGTCATGACGCTCAACCCTGTGCTCCTGGACGTGACCGAACGCATTGAGGCGCGCTCGCGCCAGAGCCGTGCGGCCTATCTCGACATGATCGCGCGCGCAGGCGGCGACGGGCCGCGGCGCAAGACGCTGTCATGCGGCAATCTCGCGCACGGCTTCGCGGCGTCGGGCGAGGACAAGAGCGGCCTCAAGGGACTCGCCTGGCCCAATGTCGGCATCGTCACCGCGTTCAACGACATGCTCTCGGCCCACCAGCCCATGGAGGGCTACCCCGCCAAGCTCAAGGCGGCGCTGCGCAGCGTCGCCGCCACCGGCCAGGTGGCCGGCGGCGTGCCGGCCATGTGCGACGGCGTCACGCAAGGCCAGCCCGGCATGGAGCTGTCCCTGTTCTCGCGCGACGTGATCGCCATGGCGACGGCGGTATCGTTGTCGCACAACATGTTCGACGCGGCGATCTGCCTTGGGACCTGCGACAAGATCGTGCCGGGCCTGCTGATCGGCGCGCTGCGATTTGGCCATCTGCCCGTCCTGTTCCTGCCGGCCGGCCCCATGCCCTCGGGCCTGCCCAACCCGGAAAAGGCGCGCATCCGCCAGCTCTACGCCGAAGGCAAGGTCGGGCGCGACGCGCTTCTGGAGGCTGAAAGCGCCAGCTATCACAGCCCCGGCACCTGCACCTTCTACGGCACCGCCAATTCCAATCAGATGCTGATGGAGGTGATGGGGCTGCACGTTCCCGGCAGCGCCTTCATTGCGCCGGGCACGCCCTTGCGCGACGCCATGATCGACGCCACGGCGCGGCGCGCCGTCGCCATCACGCACCTGAGGGGCGATTACCGGCCGCTGGGCCAGGCGATTGATGCGCGCGCCATCGTCAACGCCATTGTCGGCCTTCACGCCACGGGCGGCTCGACCAATCACGCCCTGCACCTGCCCGCCATTGCGCGGGCTGCGGGCCTCATCGTGACCTGGGACGATTTCGACGCCCTGTCGCAAGTCACGCCCCTGCTGGCGAAAATCTATCCCAACGGGCCGGCGGACGTGAACCATTTCCACGCTGCCGGCGGCCTCGCCTTCCTGATCCGCGAGCTCCTGGACGCGGGCCTGTTGCACCGCGACGCGCTGACCCTGGGCGCCGGCAGCCTGGATGATTTCGCCCGCGAACCGCAGCTGGAGGACGGCGCGCTGACCTGGCGCGCGCCGCCAGGGCAAAGCGCGGACCCGGACGTGCTGCGCCCCGCTTCGGACCCGGTGGCGAAGGATGGCGGCCTGCGGGTGCTGTCCGGCCGGCTCGGGCGGGCGGTGATCAAGGTGTCCGCCGTCAAGCCGCAGCATCGCGCCGTCACCGCGCCCGCTGTGATCTTCGACAGCCAGGACGACATGCTGGACGCCTTCAAGGCGGGCCGCCTGGAGCGCGATGCGGTGGTCGTGGTCCGCTTCCAGGGGCCGCGCGCCAACGGCATGCCCGAGCTGCACAAGCTGACGCCGGCCCTCGGCGTGCTCCAGGATCGCGGCTTCAAGGTGGCGCTGGTCACCGACGGGCGCATGTCCGGGGCCTCCGGCAAGGTCCCTGCCGCCATCCATGTGACGCCTGAAGCGCTGGACGGCGGACCGCTGGCGAAGCTGCGCGAGGGCGACATCATCCGGATCGACGCGCACACAGGCGTTCTCGAGACTGAGATCGCCGCAGGGGAATGGGCCGCCCGCACGCCGGCGCCCGCGCCCTGCGGGCATCAGGACGGGTTCGGGCGCGAGCTGTTCAGCGGTTTCCGCCAGCAGGCCGCCTGCGCGGAACAGGGCGGGCTCTGCCTCAGCGAGCTTGACGGCGTGCAACTGGGCGCCGGGCTTGAACTGACGCCGTCATGAAGCCTGCCCGCGGGGCCGCGACCTATCTCGCCGCCGATATCGGCGGCACCAATGCAAGGTTCGCGCTGGCGCACGGGTCGTGCGAGGCCGGCTTCACGCTGAGCCATGTGCGCCGCTTCCGCAATGAGGACTTTGAGGACCTGCGCGATGCGGCGCTGGCCTTCCTGGAAAGCTGTGGCGGAGAGCGCCCGCAGCGCGCCTGTTTCGCCATCGCCGCGCCGGTGACGCCCGGCAAGGTGCGTCTGACCAACGCCACCTGGAAGCTCGATCCCGAAGCGCTGGCGCGCGAGCTGGGTCTCGAGCGCCTCGTGGCGGTGAACGATTTCGCCGCCCAGGCGCGCGGCGCGCCGCTCTGCCCGGCCGACCAGATCGCCGTCCTGAATGCCGGCCAAGCCGCGCCGGACGCGCCGGTCGCCGTACTCGGACCGGGCACGGGCCTGGGCCTCGGCCTGCTGGCGCCCGTCCCCGGCGGCTGGCGCGTGATCGCCACTGAAGGCGGCCATGCCGGCTTCGCCCCGCGCACCGCAGAGGAAATCGCCGTCGGCGAATACATCGCGCGCGAGCACGGCTTCGTCAGCTGGGAGCGCATCCTGTCGGGACGGGGCCTTGTGAACATCCACCGCGCGCTGTGCGCCATTGAGGGGCGGGTCTGGCCCGGCGCGCGCCCTGAAGAGATCACCGCCGGCGCGATGGCCGATCCTGCGAGCCTCGAAGGCCGGGTGGTGATGCTGTTCTGCGCTTGCCTCGGCGCCTACACCGGCGATGTCTGCGTGATCACCGGCGCGCGGGGCGGCGCCTATCTCGCCGGAGGAATCCTGCCGCGCATCCGCCCGCTGCTGGAGGCGAGCGCTTTTGACGCGCGCCGGGTGCGGCGCGGCCCGATGACGCGCTATGTTGAAGCGATTCCGGTGCGCCTGATCCTGTCAGACGCGGCGGCTTTGCTCGGCGCTGCGGCGCTGGCCGAAACGGAGGGAGTATGATGACTGATCCGACACGCGCCATCATGGCGGCCGCCAGCGTGATCCCCGTCCTCACCGTAGAGGACGCCGCCAGCGCGGCGCCGCTCGCCCGTGCGCTGGCGGCAGGCGGCCTGCGGGTGGTGGAGCTGACCTTGCGCACCCCCGCAGCCCTGGACGCCCTCAAGGCCATGCAGGACGCCGCGCCGGCGCTGATCGTGGGGATGGGTACGATCCGCACCCCGCAGGACGCGGCAGACAGCGCGCGCGCCG
The DNA here is from genome assembly GCA_016124675.1 of Alphaproteobacteria bacterium. Lineage (GTDB taxonomy): Bacteria > Pseudomonadota > Alphaproteobacteria > Caulobacterales > Maricaulaceae > Oceanicaulis. The sequence continues at coordinate 64,418 of WGNG01000004.1, read as the reverse complement.
GCGCGGCGTTTCTGGTAAGCCCCGGCCTGACCCCGCGTCTGGCGGGGGCCCTCCTGGGAACCGGCCTGCCGGCCCTGCCGGGCGTCGCCACCGCCAGCGAAGCGATGGCCGCGCGCGAAGCCGGGTTCGCGGCGTTAAAGTTCTTCCCGGCTGAACCGGCGGGCGGCATCGCCTATCTCAAGGCGCTGCATGGCCCCCTGCCCGACCTCGTCTTCTGCCCCACCGGGGCAATCAGTGAGGCGCGCGCGCCGGACTATCTCGCTCTGCCCAATGTCGCCTGCGTGGGCGGCTCCTGGATTGCGACGCCCGCCCAGATCGCCGCCGGCGACTGGGACGGCGTCACCGCCAACGCCCGCACCGCCGCCGCGATGAAGCCCTGAACAATCGCCGCGCGCCGGCCCGGTTCTAATCCGCGCTCGCCGGATCGATGCCGCCCAGCAGCCAGGCGAGTTGCAGATGCACGCGCTCGCGCCAGGCGGCCTCGTTATGGGGCGCGCCCTCAAACGCGCGATAGGCATAGGTCTCGCCCGCCACCAGGCCCTGGGCTTCGATCCACGGGCGCAGCGTCTCCATGACCGGACCATAGCTGGCGTCGAGCGTCGTGGTGCCCCAGTCAAAATAGAGCCGCACATCGGCGGGCAGCTCGGCGCCGGCGCGGGCCTCCTGGACCAGATAGGGCGTGGCGGCGTCCGGCCAGCCGCCCGGCTCGAGGCCCAGAAACTCGCTCGCCATGGCCGGGCTCAGCGGCACATGGGTGGACACGCAGCCGCAGGCGCTGAACACGTCAGGATGCGCGCGCACCAGATACAGCGAGATGAGCCCGCCCATGGACGATCCCATGGTGAAGGTGCTGGCGCGATCAGGCCGCGTGCGAAACTGTGCGTCCACGCGCGGCTTGATCTCCTCGACGATCATGCGCGCATAGTCCGGCCCGCCATGCCAGGGCGAGAGCTCGTAGCCGCGCCGGCTGGTGCTCCACACGCCCACCACGATGGCCGCCTCGTGCAGCCCCGCCCCGGCATTGCGCATCATCGCCTCGTCCACGCCCCAGTCGGTCCCGGTATTGGCGATGCGCGGATCGAACAGGTTCTGGCCGTCATGCATGTAGATGACCGGGTAGCGCCGGTCCGCATCCTCGCCATAGCCGGGCGGCAGCCAGACCGACACATGACGCGTCTGATCGAGGAAGGCGCTCTGCACATCGGTCCAGTAGATCAGCTCACCCAGCACGCCGGACCCTGCAGGGTCGGCGATATAGGCCTCGGGCGGTCGCTTGAAATCGACGATTGCAACCTCCACAATATTCTCCCCGTCCGCCGCCACGCTGTGGCGGAAATTGGGAAGCACCGTGCCCGACGGTCCGGTTCCTTCGAGGTCCCAGGCGCCGCCCGTGAGCTTGAATTCAAGTTCGAACCCGTCAGGAAGTTCAATCAGCGCGGTGCGCTGCGCGCCCTCGCCGTCCATGAGGAGGCCGTCAGCCCGCCAGGGACCCAGCGCCTCCACATTGGCGGCGATATAGATCGCTCCGGCATTCTCCGGCACGCGGGCGATGATGCGCACGGGCACGGTCCCGGCCCTCTCCGGCGCAGCGGCAGGCGCGGCGGCGGCGGGCGCAGCGTCAACCCCGGCAGGCTGACAACCCGCCAGCGCCGCGCCCGCCAGCGCGGCCGCCGCTGCGGCAAGCACCCGGGCGCGCATCACTGCGCCACGAACCGGATGGCGACGCCGCCGCTGGCGGCAAGATCGAAGCCCAGCGTGTCGTCCGCCGTAACGGTGCGGGTCTCCACCACATAGTCGTACGGGGCGTCGAACCAGTGCGCGTCCGGCCCGTCGCGATAGATCTGCGCCTCGTAGGTCCGGCCCGCATCGAGGAAGTCGAGCGCCACCGCGATGGAGCGCGCCGCCTCGCCGGTGATGGCGCCCAGATACCAGTCCTCGCTATGGCGGTCCTTGCGGACCTGGACGACGTGATCGCCGATCTCGCCCGCCAGCGCGATGGACTCCTCCCAGTCGGCCGGCACGTCGCGGATGAACTGGAACATGTCCGGATGTGCGGCATAGTTCTCGATCATGTCCGCCGCCATCTGCATCGGCGAATAGAGCACGACATAGAGCGCCAGCTGCTTGGCGAGCGTGGTCTGCACGCCGCGCCGTCCGTCCGCCCGCTCGAAGGTCAGGTCGAAAATCCCCGGCGTGAAGTCAGCCGGACCCGACAGCATGCGGGTGAAGGCGATGGTCGGGGTGTGGGCCGGGCCGTTGGGCGGGTCGCCCCAGGCGTTGAATTCCTGACCGCGCACGCCCTCGCGGGTCATGTAGTTCGGCCAGGTGCGGCGCAGGCCGGTATCCTTGATCGGCTCGTGGGCGTTGATGGCGATGCGGTGACGCGCGGCCAGCTCCACCACGCGCTGGTGATGCTCCACCGAGAACTGGCTGTCATGCCATTCATAGCGCGCGTGCCCGTCCGCATCGCGGCGCATGAACTCGCCCGCGTCATCCACATAGCCGGTCTTCACCGCCCGTATGCCCAGACGCTCGTACAGCGCGAAGGCGTCGGCCATCTGGCTTTCGTAATTGGTGATCGCCGCGCTCGTCTCGTGGTGGCCGATCAGGCGCGTGCCTGACTCCAGCGCATATGCGGCCAGCCCCTCCAGGTCAAAATCGGGATAGGGCGTGGTGAAGTTGAACTGGTCGCCATTGTTGAACCAGTCCCCGTCCCAGCCAATGTTCCAGCCTTCCACCAGCACGCCGACAAAACCATTCTCGGCGGCGAAATCAATATACTCGCGGGTGCGCTGCGTGGTGGCGCCGTGGTTCGGCCCCGAGCCCCAGCTATACTCGTTGAGGTGCATGCCCCACCAGATGCCGACATAGACCCCCGGCTCCAGCCAGCTCGTATCCTCCAGCTGATTGGGCTCATTGAGATTGAGGATGAGATCGGTCCCGTTGATCAGGTCCACCGCTTCATCGCCGATCTGCAGCGTGCGCCAGGGCGTGGTGAAATGCGCCGAGGTGCGCACCTTGCCGCCATCGCTCCAGGGGCGCAGCTCCACCTCGAACTGGCGGTCGCGGCGCTGGTCCACATGCATGCTGGAATAGTTCACCAGCGCAGCCTCATGGATCGACAGGTACGGCCCGTCATCAAGGCGCAGCGTGAACGGGGTGTGGGCGTTCGCCGCCTCCTCCACCCGGCCATGGGAGTAGATGTACTCATACCGGTTGAACTCGCCGGCGGGGATCCACCAGGCCTCGCCCGAGCGCGCCAGCATGAATTCGGTCAGTTCGTCGGTGATGACCACCGGCGCATCCGCCTCGGGGCCCCGCTCGACCTCGAACCGGAAGCCCAGCCCGGTATCGAACACCCGGAAGCGCACGGTGATGCGCCCGCCCTCGACCGTCTCGCTCTCGAACACGGCGGCCAGCTCGTTATGGTGATCACGCACGACGCGGCGCTCGCCCCAGACCTGCTCCCAGGTCTCGTCACGGCTGGACGTGTCCACCGCCGCCAGACGCAGGGAGTCCTCAAGATTGGGACCTTGCGCAAAACGGAAGCCCAGCTGCGACGGCGCCAGCACCGGTTCGCCGTCAAGGCTGACCGTATAGTGCGGCTCGCCCGCCTCGCTCCAGATCTCGACACGGATGCGTCCGTCAGGGGAGGTCACCGCGCCGCGGTCCATGCCGGCGGCCGGTTGTCCGCTCGCCGCCGCGGGCGATGACTGGGCGATGCACGCCGCCGTCAGGCTTGCGCAAAATCCTGCAAACAGAAGCGTGGCGATAGGGTGTCGCGCTGGTGAGCCGCTGACGATGCGCATGAAGAACTCCCCGTTTCCCGTGTCTTTTTCGCAAGCGCAGCATCTTCAAGCTTGCGCGCGAAGGATGGGGAAGAATGCACATGAAATGCAAAAAGACGCAATGCCGGGCGATTATCGGTGACACGCGCGCCGCGCGCGCTAGACTGGCGGGCAGGCAAGGCGCCCTGATCCGCAGCGCGATCCGTCATCCGGGAGACCCTCATGATCCGGCCATTCCTCAAGACCCTCCTCTTGTCCGGCGCGTGCGCCGGCGCCCTTTGCGGCGCGCCGGCCTGCGCGGCCGAGCCGCAAGCGCCCGAGGCGCGCATCTCCAATGCGCAGCGCCTGGCCGCCCAGCCAGACCGTCGCCCGGAGGACGAAATCATCTATTTCGTCATGCCGGACCGGTTCGAGAACGGCGATCCCTCCAACGACACCGGGGGCATTGAAGGCGGGCGGCTCGACCATGGCTTCGATCCGACCCATCAGGGTTTCTATCAGGGCGGCGATCTGCAGGGCCTGACCCGGCGCCTCGACTATATCGAAGGGCTCGGCATGACGGCCATCTGGCTGACCCCGATCTTCCAGAACAAGGCCGTGCAGGGCGGCCCCGGTCAGGAAAGCGCGGGCTATCACGGCTACTGGATCACCGATTTTCTCGGCGTGGACCTTCACCTGGGCGGGCGCGAGGCGTTCGCCGGGTTCGTTCAGGCCGCCCAGGCGCGGGGCCTGCGCGTCTATATGGACATCATCACCAATCACACCGCCGACGTGGCGTATTACCGCGAGTGCCACGATCCGCAGTTTGAGGGCTTCATCAACCCGCAGGGGGGCTGCCCCTACCGGTCCAAGGCGGACTATCCCTGGACCACCGTGGGCGGGCCGGACGGCGCGCCGATCAATGACAGCTTCCGCGGCGACGATCCGGACAATCTGACGGCGGAGAATTTCGCCCGGCTCACCAATCCCAACTGGGCCTACACCGTGGTGATCGATCCTGACGAGGCCGATCTGCGCAATCCGGCCTGGCTCAATGATCCTGTCCTCTACCACAATCGCGGCGAGAGCTTCTGGCATGGCGAGAGTGCGCTCTATGGCGATTTCGCCGGGCTGGACGACCTCAACACCGAGCATCCGCGCGTGGTGGAGGGGATGATCGACATCTATCGCCAGTGGATCAGTGATTTCCGGGTCGACGGCTTCCGCATCGACACGGTCAAGCATGTCCGCCCCGAATTCTGGACCGCGTTCAACCCGGCGATTCTCGAGCATGCCCGCTCGCTGGGCATCGACCATTTCCACGTGTTCGGGGAAATCTACGAGTTCGATCCGGGACGCCTTGCCGCCCACACCGTGGAAAGCCGCCTGCCCTCCACCCTGGACTTCGCCTTCCAGGGCGCTGCGCGCGCAGTGATCGCCGACGGCGAGCCCACCGCCCGGCTGGCGCGGCTCTACGAATTCGATCCCGCCTATGCTGAAGGCTTTGACACCGCGCGGCTCAATCCGACTTTCCTGGGCAATCACGACATGGGCCGCTTCTCCATGTTCCTCAGGCAGGCCGATCCCGATCGCGATGACGCCGACATGCTGGCGAGGCTGGAGCTTGCCCACGCGCTGATGATGTTCACCCGTGGCGTGCCCACGATCTATTACGGCGATGAGCAGGGCTTTGTGTCCGACTATAACGACCAGGGCGCGCGCGAAACGATGTTCCCCTCGCTCACCCCGATCTACATCGACAATGATCAGGTTGGGACGGAGGCCACGCCGGCCGATGACAATTTCGATGTCACCCACCCGCTCTACAATGCGATCGCCGATCTGGCGGCGATCCGCACCGCAGAGCCGGCCTTGCGCCGGGGCGCGCAGATCGTGCGCCTGGCCGAGGAGGAGGGCGGGCTTTTCGCCGTCTCCCGCATCCATGAGGGGGTCGAGGTGGTGGTGGCGTTCAACGCCGGCGACACCGCCCGCACCGCATTCGTGGAGGTGGACGGCGCATCGCTGGACTGGACGGCGCTCTCGGGCGATTGCGCGCCGCGCGCCGCCGCGCCGGGCAGCTACCCCGTTGAGGTGCCGCCGCTTGGCTACGTCGTCTGCCGGTCAGCGCGATAGACGGGCGGTGTCCGGCGCCCGGCGCCAGGCGGCCGGCGCCGCGCCGGGCGGCGCGTCCGGAAGCAGCGCGGCGACAAGCCTGCGCTCGGGTTGCGGCCAGGTCAGCGGCGTGAGGTCGCCAAGCGCGCTTTCGCGCACGTCGCCCTCCTGGGTCGCGAGGCTGTGGGCATAGCGCGCACGGATCGGCGCCGGCAGAGTGCTGTAGCCGGGCGCATACCAGAGTGTGATCAGCGGACGTTCCGCGCCCGAGGCGTTGGCATACGCGCCATGGATCAGCCGGCTGTCTCCGATCAAGAGGTCGCCCGGCTGGGACGTCACCGCCACCTCGTCCTCGTGACTGGCATAAGCTGCGTGGTCGGGATCCTCATAGGCGGCAAGCGCCTTGGAGTGCGCCTCGGCGATGGCGTGCAGGGGATGCAGGCGCAGATGGCTGCCGGGGATGACGCGCAGGCATCCGTTTTCCCGGCGCGTCGCCGTCAGATAGATCATCACGAAAAGCTGGGCGGACTGCGGCTGATAGCTTACCGGATCGTCCCAGGCCCACCAGTCCTGGTGCCAGAACAGTGGCGGTCCGCCAGCCGGCTTTGAGATCAGGTAGCCGCCTGTCCAGCGCGGGTCGCTTGCGCCGAGCTCCCGCAACGCGCCCAGCACGTCCGGGTCCGCCACCAACCCTGCAAACTCGGGCAGGCGCGCGAGATTGGCCATGGACCCGTTGGACTTCACGGCGCCGCGATCATCTGCAGCCAGCCGCGCGAGCACGCCGGCCGCCAGCCGGCGCGCGCTGTCGACCCGCGCCGGTGAGAGCGCGCCGGGCAGACGAACAAACCCGTCCCTGTGCAGGGCCTCGCGCATGTGGGCCTGCCGGCTCATCGCGGCCTCACCCGCGGTCGGCGGGGATGATCTGGCCCCGGCCCGGCACCAGCGTCAGCGCCAGAGCCGCCAGGGTCAGCGCGCCGGCGCCGATGAGGAAGGTCAGGATCGCCTGACCGCCCAGGAAGGACGACAGGATCGGCCCCATCGTGCTGGCCACCACCATCTGGGGCAGCACGATGAAGAAATTGAAGATGCCCATATAGATGCCCATCTTCTTGGCCGGCAGGGAGTCTGACAGGATTGCGTAGGGCATGGTGAGGATCGAACCCCAGGCGATGCCGATGCCGATCATGGACACGAACAGCATGTCCGGATCGCGCAGCAGGTAGAAGCTGGCGAACGCCGCCGCCCCGATCAGCAGGCTGAGACCGTGCGCCCAGCGCCGGTTCAGCCGCGCCGCAATGAAGGGCAGAGCCAGCGCCCATGCCGCCGCCACGACATTATAGATCGCAAACAGCGTCCCCACCCGGTTGGCGCCGGTATTGTACAGCGCGCTGGCCGGATCGAGCGTTCCGTAATGATGGGCGGTGACGGCCGGCGTGGCGTAGACCCACATGATGAACAGGGCGAACCAGGAAAAGAACTGCACCACCGCCAGACGGCGCATCACCTTGGGCATGGCGTTGAGATCGGCCACCACGTGCCCGATCAGATTGTCGGTGCGCGCGCGCAGCTTCTGAAGCGCGTGGACCAGGAACATCACGCCAACCCCGGTCACGGTGACGGTCAGCACATAGAGCTGGGGCGAGCCTTCCAGCCAGAACACCCCCGCGCTCGCCAGCAAACCCGCCATCAGGAAGCTGGCGCCGGTGCGCAGGTAATGACCGGCGCTGTCCGGCGCCGCCGCCTCCACCTTGGCGTCTTCGCGGAACAGGCCGGGCGGCTCGCGGAAGGCGGCCAGCTGCTCGGGGCTGTATTCGCGCGTCGAGATCACTGTCCAGCCCACCGAGGCGAACAGGGCGGCCGCCCCGATATAGAAGGCGTATCGCACCGAGTCCGGGATCTGGCCCGGCTCGGCGGTGTTGGAGACGCCCAGCTCCGTGAGCGCCCACGGCGCCAGCGAGGCCAGGAAGGCGCCCGCGCCGATGAAAATCGTCTGCATGGCGAAGCCGCGCGTGCGCTGGCGGCTGGGCAGCATGTCGCCCACAAAGGCGCGGAACGGCTCCATGGAAATATTGATGGAGGCGTCGAGCACCCAGAGCATCACTGCCGCCACCCACAGCAGCGGCGCGTTGGGCATGATCAGCAGCGACAGCGTGGTCAGGATCGCGCCCGCCAGGAAGTACGGCCGCCGGCGGCCGAGCCGGTTCCAGGTGCGGTCCGAGTAATGTCCCACGATCGGCTGGACCAGCAATCCCGTCACCGGCCCGGCGAGCCACAGGATCGCGAGCGTATCGAGGTTCGCCCCCAGGGTCTGGAAAATGCGCGACATGTTCGCGCCCTGCAGGGCGAACGCGATCTGGATTCCGAAGAATCCGAACGACATGCTCCAGATGGCCCAGAAGCCCAGCGCCGGTTTTTGCACGATCTCTCCCCCATGACGTTTTTGCATTTTTGCAGACTGTGGGGCGCCTGCGAGCCGGTGTCGAGCCGAAACTTCCGGGACCGGAATATTTCAATTTATCCATAAGGATGATTTGCTTCTGCGGCGATGCGGCTGCCCATGCCGCGCGCGTTCGGGTACAATCTCGAGCGGATGGGCGAAACCAATTCGCAGAAATTTGCGGGAGGCAATCATGCAAAACTTGCCAAAATCGCCGCCAGCGGTCATGTCATCAGCAGGGGCTGCCCCTGGCGGCGCGCGTGAAGGAGAGTCCATTTGAGCCAGCCTGTCACGCGCCTTGAAGACCTTGCCCGCATGGCCAGAGTATCGGTCTCGACTGCGTCGCGCGCGCTCAATGACAGCCCGGCGGTCAATGCCCGCACCAAGCGGCTGATCTGGAAGCTGGCGCGCGAACATGACTATCCGTTCCGGCGAAACATGCCCGCCGGCCCGATCGGCGCCAAGGCGACAGTCTCCATCGTGGTGCCCCGGCCCCAGGGCCGGGCGTCACGCCTGTCCGATCCGTTCTTCTTCGAGCTCCTGTCCGGCGTCGGCGATGCGGCGCGCGATCGCGGCTGCGACATCCATGTCAGCCATGTCAGCCCGGCCAATTATGACGACCTGCATCTGGCCATGACCACCCACCGCGCCGACGGCGTGATCTTTTTCGGCCAGAGCACGCTGCACGCCGCATTCAATCAGCTCGCCGAGACCGGCGGCCGCTTCGTGGTCTGGGGCGCCGAACTGCCCGAGCAGCGCTATTGCTCCATCGGGACGGACAATGTTCTGGGGGGCCAGCGCGCCACCCGCCATCTTATCCGGCTCGGCCGCCAGCGCATCGTCTTCCTGGGGCAGACCGATGCGCCAGAGGCCGCGCAGCGCCATCGCGGCTATCGTGAGGCCATGCGCGAGGCGGGCCTCGACGCGGACGAGGATCTGCACGTGCCCGCCCAGTTTTCCGTGGAGTCAGCCGAAGTGTCGGTGGAGGGCCTCATCCGCTCGGGTCAGCGATTTGATGCGGTGGTGGCGGCCAGCGACCTCATCGCGCTGGGCGCCTTGCGCGCCTTGCGCCGGGCAGGTTTGCGCGCGCCCCAGGACGTCTCGGTGGTGGGCTATGACAATATCGGCTTCGCCCGCTATGGATCGCCCGCCCTGACGACCATTGATCAGGACATGGAGACGGCCGGGCGCCTTCTCCTGTCCAAGCTTCTCGACGGCGACCCGCGCACCGCGCCCTCGCCCGAGCGCCTGGCCACCGAGCTGATCGTACGCGAATCCTGCGGCGCCTGAGCGCCTCAGCGCTGGCGGGCGACGAGGGCGCCAAGCCCCGGCAGGGGCGCATCGGCGCGCGCGCCATTGACGGCCTCGACCACGCTCCACCCGTCCGGCAGCCGCCAGTCTGACGGGGCCGAGCCCAGATTGAAGGCGCAGAGCCAACGCTCGGCGCCGTGCCTGCGCTCGAACACCAGAAGCGGATCGGCGGCCTCGTGAAACAGGATGGCGCCGGTGCGCAGCGCCGCAGCGCTGCGGCGCATCCGCATCACCCGCCGGGCGAGCCCCAGCGTTGAATCCTCACGCCCGCTCTGCTGGTCGACCGCCAGCGCAAAATGATGCGGGTCCACCGGCAGCCACGGCTCTACCGGGCTGAACCCGGCATGCGGCTCGCCGGCGCGCCACGGCATAGGCGTGCGCGCGCCATCGCGCCCCAGCGTCAGCGGCCAGTTGGTGAGCGCCTCCGGGTCCTGCAGGCGCTCGAACGGCACATCGGCCTGGGGCAGGCCCAGCTCGTCGCCCTGATAGAGGATGGAATTGCCGCGCAGGGTCGCCAGCAGCACCAGGGTCAGGCGCGCCCAGCGGTCCAGATCGCGTCCGCCGGACCAGCGCGAGATGGCGCGCGGCGCATCATGATTTGAGAACGTCCAGCTCGGCCAGCCGTGATCGGGCGCGTCGGGCCACAACACCTCGGCGGCGCGCACAAGCGCGGGCGTCAGGGCGTCGGCGTAGAGATACATGAAGCCGTAGGCGCTGTGCAGCCGGGCGGGCGGTTCGGTATAGAGCCGCATCTCCTCGTGCGCCCGCTCGCCGCCGACTTCAGCCAGCAGGAAGGCCGCGTCGTAGCCTTCCGCCACCTGGCGCAAGCGCTCCAGCACCCCGACAATGTCAGGGTGGGACTGGTTGTAGAGCTTTTGCTGATAGTCAAACGGCCGGGTGCGCACCCGGCCATCGTCCGGCGCGGGCGGATTATCGCGCAAGGACGGGTCGTGCATCATGAAATTGACGGCGTCCAGCCTGAACCCGTCCACGCCGCGATCGAGCCAGAAGCGCATGGTGTCCATGATCGCGTCCTGCACGGCAGGATTATGCACGTTCAGATCCGGCTGCCCGGGCAGGAAATTGTGCAGGTAGTACTGGCCGCGCCGCGCGTCCCAGGTCCAGGCCGGGCCGCCGAACACCGATTGCCAGTTGGAGGGCGGCGAGCCGTCGGCCTTCGGATCAGCCCAGACATACCAGTCCGCCTTCGGATTTGAGCGCGACTGGCGGCTTTGCGCGAACCAGGCGTGCTGGTCGGAGGTGTGGCTGTAAACCTGATCAATGATGACGCGCAGACCGAGGGCGTGGGCGCGCGCCACCACATGATCAAAGTCGGCCATGGTTCCGAAAATCGGGTCCACGTCGCAAAAATCCGCCACGTCATAGCCGAAATCCGCCATCGGGGAGCGGAAGAAGGGCGATATCCAGATCGCGTCCACGCCCAGCTCGGCGACGTAGTCCAGCCGGGCCGCCAGGCCCGGGAGATCGCCAATCCCGTCGGCGTTGGAATCAGCAAAGCTGCGCGGATAGATCTGGTATATGGACGCGCCGCGCCACCAGGGCGCAGTCGGGGCGGCGCGGGCCGCAGGCGCCAGGCCGTGATTGATGGTCGCTAGGCTCACCCGTGTGTCCTCCCTCAAGCGGCGCGGCCGCATAGCGCGCCACTGCGCCCGCATGCCTCCTGTGCCGCATCGGCGCGCCGCGCGCCAGCATCCTGTCACCAAATGACCACAGCTTTGCATTAACTTGCAAGCCCTGCTTTTCGCCAAGCTGGACCGCCCGAGTGCCGAAACCCTTGAGTTCACACGCTAGTGTGTTGATTATTGTGCAGCGCAACAACTATGCGACGCCAGTTTCTCGCACGCGCACAAAAATATCAGCTTGATGACAAGTCGGACTTGCACTAATTTGCGATCACAAGTGAGGCGAGCGCAGGCGTGCGTCGTCCATCATTCTTGGGGAGGACATCCATGATTCGTTATACATTCCGCCGCCGCGCCTTGCTTTCGGCCAGCGCCGTCAGCCTGGCCCTGGCGCTCAGCCTGGGAGCGCAGGCCAGCGCCCAGGACGCTGAACAGGCTGAAGAGACGCGCTCCGATGACGTTGTCGTGGTCACCGGCATCCGCGCCAGCATCGCCAGCTCGATCGCTGAAAAGCGCGCCAACAGCTCCATTGTGGAAGCCATTTCCGCCGAAGACATCGGCCGGCTTCCGGACGTGTCCATCGCCGAATCGCTGGCGCGCCTGCCCGGTCTCGCCGCCCAGCGCCTCGACGGGCGCGCGCAGGTGATCTCGGTGCGCGGTCTTGGCCCGGACTTCACCACAGCGCTGCTCAACGGCCGCGAACAGGTGAGCGTCGGCGACAATCGCGGCGTCGAGTTTGACCAATACCCCTCCGAGCTGCTGCGCCAGGTCGTGGTGTACAAGACCCCGGACGCCCAGCTGATCGGCCAGGGCCTGGCCGGCACGGTCGACCTGCGCACCGTCCGCCCGCTCGCCCATGGCGAGCGCACCATCGCGGCCAATGCCCGGTATGAGTGGAACGATCTGGGCGCCCTGAACGCCGGCACCGACGACACCGGCTACCGCCTCAGCGCGTCGATCATCGACCAGAACGAGGAAGGCACGCTCGGCTGGGCGCTCGGCATTGCGCACATGAACAGCCCCACCCAGGTGGAGCGCTTCAACGCCTGGGGCTACCCCCAGACCGGCGCGGGCGAGCTGATCATCGGCGGCGCGAAACCCTTCGTGCAGTCCAACCTGATCGAGCGCACCGGCGTGATCGGCGTGCTGGAATACCAGCCCACTGACACCTTCTCCATGACTCTCGATGCCTTCTATTCCAGCTATCAGGAAGACCAGACCCTGCGCGGCATCGAATTCCCGCTCTTCTGGTCGGGCGCCCAGCTGCAGCCGGGCTATACGGTGGAGGACGGCCTTGTCACCCAGGGCCAGTTCAACAACGTGGTCGGCGTGGTGCGCAATGACTACCAGGGCCGCGACAGCGAGCTGTGGTCTCTGGGCGCCAATTTCGACTTCGAGATCGGCGCCGGCTGGCGCGGCGAGGTCGACCTGTCCCACTCCAGCGTCTCGCGTGAAGACACCAACCTGGAATCCTATTCCGGCACCGGCTTCAACCAGTCGGGTCCGTCTGACAATCTCGGCTTCCGCATCGCTCCGGGTGGCGGCGGGGCCGTGTTCACCAGCATTCTGAACTACGCCGACCCGGCCCTGATCCGCCTCACCAGCCCGCAAGGCTGGGGCGGCGATATCTTCACCGATTCCAACGGCAACCCGGCGGGTCAGGCCGGCTATCTCAACGTGCCCTCCATTGACGACGAGCTCAGCGCGGTGCGCTTCAGCGCGGATCGCGATGTGAGCTTCGGCCCGTTCACCACTATCGAGTTCGGGGTGAGCTACAGCCAGCGCACAAAGAGCAAGCGCGCTGACGAATGGTTCATTGGCCTGGCCAACGGCGAAGCGGAAGCGGCGATCCCGGCCAACCTGATCCTCGGCTCCACCGAGCTGGGCTTCCTCGGCATCCCCGGCATGGTCAGCTACGACCCGCGCGCCTTGCTCTCGCAGGGTGTCTACCGGCTGCGTCCCAACACCAATCCGGATGTGCCCACCAAGGCGTGGACCGTCGATGAAACGGTTTGGATCGGCTACGCCCAGGCCAATATCGACGGCGCTCTGGGCTCGATCCCGATGACCGGGAATGTCGGCCTGCAGATCGTTCACACCGACCAGGGCTCGGACGGGTTCGCCACCCAGGGCAATACCGCGGCGCCGATTTCCGGCGGCGTCAGCTATACTGAATGGCTGCCAAGCGCGAATCTGAGCTTCGAAGTCGCTGACAACACCTTCGTCCGGGTGGCGGCCGCGCGCACCTTGATGCGCGCGCGCATGGATCAGCTGCGCGCCAGCATCCAGGTGTCGGAGAACCCGGCCTTCGTGAACCAGGACCCGCTGGTGACCGGCCAGTCCTACTGGGGCGGCGGCGGCGGCAATCCCGAGCTGCGGCCCTACATCGCCAACCAGTTCGACGTGTCGATCGAGCGCTATTTCGGCTCGTCGGGCTATGTGTCGGCGGCGGCGTTCTACAAGGATCTCGAGACCTTCATCGACAACGCCACCTTCCTGCGTGACTTCTCCGGCCTCACCCCGACCCAGACCCTGGCCACCCCGGCCAGCTCGCTGGGCGTCACCGGCGCGCCGGTGAACCTCTCGGGCGGCTATATCAGCGGTCTGGAGTTCTCGCTCTCGCTTCCGGGCGACCTGCTCCACCCGGCGCTGGACGGGTTCGGCCTGATCGCCAACACCTCCATCCTCGACAGCGAGATCGAGCCTCAGCCGGGCAATATCGTCACGGTTCCCGGTCTCTCCGACAACGTCACCAACATCACGGCCTATTATGAAAACGCCGGCTTCGAGGCCCGCATCAGCCGCCGCCACCGCGGCGACTTCCTGGGCGAGGTTCAGGGCTTCGGCGCTGGCCGCACCCTGCGCACGGTGCGCGAGGAGTCCGTCTATGACGCCCAGATCGGCTACCAGTTCCAGGCTGGACAGTTCGACGGTCTGACGGTGCTGTTCCAGGTCAACAACCTCACCGACGAGGAATTCGCCACCTTCAACAATGGCGACCAGCGCCAGATCATCGACTACCAGCGCTATGGCCGCACATTCCTCGTTGGCCTCAACTACCGCCGCTAGACGGGTTTAGCGGTCACGATGTCCCCCTGCCCCGCCGGCTTGCCGGCGGGGCTTTCTTTTCTCCGCGCCTTTGCGATAACGCGATCAGGCCGCTGCAGGGCAAGCGGGACGGAACAGGCGCAAAGACATGACTGAAGCCCCTCACATCCAGTCGATTGTCATTGCCGGCGGCGGGACGGCCGGCTGGATGGCCGCGGCCGCCTTGCGCCAGGGCTTGCCATCATCCATCTCGATCACGCTGGTGGAGTCAGAGGCCATCGGCATTGTCGGCGTGGGTGAGGCGACGATCCCGCAAATCCGCCTGTTCAACGCCGTCGTCGGCCTCGACGAGGACGCGTTCATCCGCGCCACCCAGGCGACCTTCAAGCTCGGCATCGAGTTTTCCGGCTGGTCGGGACCTGGATCGCGCTATCTGCACGCCTTCGGTCCGCTGGGCCGGCCGCTGGGCATGACCGGCTTTCACCAGTACTGGCTCGCCGCCCGCGCCGGGGGCGAAGCCGGATCGCTGTGGGACTATTCGCTGACGGCGCAGGCCGCCGCCCGGGGCCGCTTCGCCCGCACCTTCCCTGCCCCGCCCGGGCCGGGCCTGCCCGCAGGTCTCGCCCACGCCTTTCATTTCGACGCCGCCCTGTTCGCCGCGCATCTGCGCGCCGTGTGCGAGCTCCGCGGCGTCGTGCGCCAGGAAGGCGTCATCCGCGCCGTGCGCCAGGACGCCGCCAGCGGCGCCATCACCGCCCTGACGCTCGAAGGCGGGCGCGACATCGTGGGCGATTTCTTCATCGACTGCACGGGATTTCGCTCGCTCCTCCTGGGCGGCGCCCTGGGCGCCGCGTTCGAGGACTGGTCGCACTGGCTGCCCTGCGACCGGGCGCTGGCGGTGCCCAGCGGTTCCGAGCGCCCGCTCAAGCCCTACACCATGGCCATGGCCCATGACGCGGGCTGGCAATGGCGCATCCCGCTGCAGCACCGCACCGGCAATGGGCTGGTCTATGCCAGCGCCTTCCTGGACGACGACACGGCCGCGCAGCGCCTTCTGGCGAACCTGCCCGGTCCCGCCCTCGCCGACCCGCGCCCCTTGCGCTTCACCACCGGGCGCCGGCGCGAGGCCTGGCGAGCCAATTGCGTGGCGCTCGGCCTGGCCGCCGGCTTCATGGAGCCGCTGGAATCCACCTCCATCCATCTCATCCAGTCCGGCGTTCAGCGCCTCATCGATCTCTTCCCTGCCCCCGGCGCCACAGGGCATGCCGAGCGGGCGGCCTATAACCGCCTGACCGAGCGCGAATATGTGCGCATCCGCGATTTCCTCATCCTGCACTACTGGGCCAATGCGCGTCATGGCGAGGCGTTCTGGGACGCGCGCCGCGTGCTCGATCCGCCCGGCACGCTCGCCGAAAAGATCGCGCTGTTCGAAGAAGGCGGACGCGTCTTGCGCGAGGAAGAGGAATTGTTCACCGAACCGGGCTGGGTGCAGGTGTTTGTCGGGCAGGGGATCGAGCCTGCGCGCGCCAGCACGCTGGCGCACATCATCACGCCGCAGCAGCGCGCCGGCTATCTCGCCGACCTTGCCCGCATCACCGCCCGCGCCGTGGAGGCGCTGCCCGCGCACGAGGCCTTCATCGCGCGCCATTGCGCCGCGCCGGCGGTCTGAGCCCGCCTCAGCCCGCCCCCAGCGCCGCGTCCAGCCAGGCGGCGTGACCGGGCGCCGCAGCGGCGGCCTCGGCGGCGACCTTCCGCAGGCCCGCCAGCTGGCGCGCGCCGTCCACGCCCCTGAGATCGGCGAGCGGGTCCCATGTCTGCGGCTCGATCCCCTGCCCCACCAGCACGGCCAGCCAGCTGGGATTGAGGAACAGCTCTATCTGGCCTGAGACCAGGCGTCCGCCGGCGCGGAACTGGTCGATCTTCCAGGCCAGCGTGTCAGGGATCGCCATGGTCCGGCAATACCGCCACAGCTCGCCATCCTCGCGGGTATTGGCGTGATAGTGCAGGATCAGGAAATCGCGGATGCGCTCATATTCCTGCACGGTCAGCCGGTTGTACTCGGCGGCCGCGCCCGGGTCGGGGCTGCGCGAGGGAAACAGGGCCAGCCAGCGCTGCAGCCCCGACTGGATCAGGTGCAGCGAGGTGGATTCCAGCGGCTCCATGAAACCGGCGGCCAGCCCGATGGCGACACAATTGCCCCGCCAGAAATCGCTGCGCCGGCCGGTGCGGAAGGTGATGGTGCGCGGCGTGTCCAGCAGGTCGCCGTCAAGATTGTCCAGGAGGGTGCGCACCGCCGCCTCCTCGCTGATGAAGGCGCTGCAATGGACATGGCCGTTGCCGGTGCGGTGCTGCAGCGGGATGCGCCATTGCCAGCCTGCTTCATGGGCCGTGGAGCGGGTATAGGGCGTGAACTCACCCCCCCGGGCGCACGGCGCCGCCACCGCACGGTCGCACGGCAGCCAGTGTGCCCAGTCCACGAAACCGGCCCCCATCGCCTCGCCGATCAGCACGGCGCGAAACCCGGTGCAGTCGATGAAGAAATCGCCCTCCACCACCCGCCCGTCGTCGAGATCCAGCGCGGTGATGAAGCCGGTCTGCGCGTCCTGGCGCACCTGCTTGATGCGCCCTTCCACACGCTGCGCCCCGCGCGCCTCGGCATAGCGGCGCAGATACTGGCCATAGAGCGCCGCATCGAAATGATAGGCGTAATCGTGCGTCGACTGGATCATCCGGCGGTCGGCCACCGGCGGGATGAAGCGGTTCTGGCGCGCCAGCGCAAACGCAAAGGCGTGCTCGTCCAGCGCCGCCGTCTCGCCCTGCGCTCTGGCCTTCAGCCAGTAATGATGCAGCGCCACCGCATCAAAATCGCGCCCGTATGTCCCGAAGGGATGGAAATACCGGCTGCCCGCCGCGCCCCAGTTCACAAATTCGATGCCGAGCTTGATCGAGCCTTTGGTCTCGCGCAGGAACTCCGCCTCGCTCAGGCCCAGCGCCTGATTGAACTGGCGGATTGGCGGGATCGTCGCCTCGCCCACCCCGACAATGCCGATGGCTTCGGACTCCACCAGCGTGACCTCGACCGATCCGCGCACCGCATTGACCGCCGCGGCCGCGCTCATCCACCCGGCCGATCCGCCGCCCGCAATGACGATGCGCCTCAAGGGCTCTGATGACCAGATCATGGGCGCTGCGTGTTCCCCGGGGACGTCCTCGCGATCACTCTAACCGTCTGTCGAAGGGAAGGAAGTCCGGAGTTCGCGCTGGCCTTGTCTGAAGGCATGCGCGCGCGAGGCCCCCCGCGCCTCCTGAAGGCCACCGTAGCCCGCCTGAAGCGCGCCGCGCCCGCGCGGACCAAACGCAAAACCTGACCGGCGGACTGTAAACGGGCCTGTAAACGGTTCCGCCCCCGTTCGCCAACCGGCCCTGTGAGTGTCTGTTTTTATTTGGTGAGCCGACCGGGGCTCGAACCCGGGACCTACTGATTAAAAGTCAGTTGCTCTACCTGCTGAGCTATCGGCTCTGACCCTTTCGGGAGAGGCGCGGAAACTATAGTCGGCCCCTGCCCGGGTCAAGCGCTGCGGCGCCGCAGGCGCATACTGCCTTGCCAGCGTCATTCTCCCGCCAAAATCAGCCCGCTACACTCCCCGCATGATGCTGAGACACATGATCATCTGTCTGGCGGCCCCCGCCCTTCTGGCGGCCGCCGGCTGCGCCGGCGGCGCGCGCAGCGGCATGGACGTCATGCTCACCGACACGCGCGACGCCGGGGCAGACGCCATCGGCCTGCCGCGCGAGCGCCCGGGGCGGATCCGGGTCGATGACGGCAATGACACGGTACCCACCCCCTATGGCGGCGCGGGGGCGCGGCGCACCTGCTCCACCACCGCGCAGGACATTGCCCGCCTGACCGTCGTGCTGGGTCCCGATCACGAAGCGCCGCCGCCGGCGCCCGGTGACGCTGATGACGGCACGGACGACGACGATGACCCCGGCTTGATGGAGCGCGGGCAGGATCTGGCGGCCGACGCCCCCGACCTCGCCCGTGACCAGTACCGCTCGCTGATTGTCGGGCTGAACCCGATCCGCCCTGTGGTGCGCTTTGTCGGCGGCGCCGGCGAGATCGAGCGCGCCGCGCGCACAGAGCGCGAAATGGCGCTCAATCGCCGTGCCTACCTGCGCGGCCTGCATGCGGGCTTCGGCTGCCAGCCGCACTATATGCAACGCGCCTTCGAGGCCTATGGGCTGATCGAGGCGGAGTGAGCGCTCGCAACAGGGCAGCCGGGCGCCGCCCCCGGCGCTTGCTTTGCACGCGTGGCGTCATAGGCTCGCTCCCGGTCCCGCCAGCCCGGAGCGCGCATGAGCCCTTTCACCCATCTTGAGTGTTCCATGACCGGCGCGCGCGTGTCCGCCGACGTGGCCCATAACCTGTCGCCCGCGGGCTGGCCGCTGCTGGCGCGCTATGATCTGGCGGCGCTGGCGCGCACCGCCGACCGCGACGCCATCGCCGCGCGTCCCGGCCACACCCATCCCGGCTTCTGGAAATGGCGCGAGCTGTTGCCCGTGGCCGATGACGCCCATGTCACGAGCCTGGGCGAAGTGGACACGCCGCTGATCGACACACCCGCCACGGCGCGGGCGATCGGTCTCTCAGGCCCGCTTCTCGTCAAGGATGAGGGCCGCCTGCCCACCGGCAGTTTCAAGGCGCGCGGGCTGGCGCTGGCCGTGTCCATGGCGCGCAGCTTCGGGATCAAGGCCATGGCCATGCCCACCAATGGCAATGCCGGCGCGGCCCTGTCTGCCTATGGCGCGCGGGCGGGGATGGAGACCTGGTCCTTCTGCCCGGCAGACACGCCCGAAGTGAATCTGCGCGAGATCGCCGCCCAGGGCGGGCATGTCTTTCGCGTCAACGGCCTGATCCATCAGTGCGGGGCGCTGGTGGGCGCCCTCAAGGACGAGATGGGCTGGTTTGACGTGTCGACCCTGAAGGAGCCCTACCGGATCGAGGGCAAGAAGACGATGGGGATCGAGCTCGCCTGGCAGCTGGGCTGGACCCTGCCCGACGCGATCTTCTACCCCACCGGCGGCGGCACCGGCCTGATCGGCATGTGGAAGGCCTTCGACGAGATGGAGGCGCTGGGCTGGATCGGCTCGCAGCGCCCGAAAATGTTTGCCGTCCAGGCCGATGGCTGCGCGCCCATCGTCAAGGCCTTCGAGGCGGGCGAGGAACACGCGCCCGAATGGCTCAATGCGGCGACCAGCGCCGCGGGCATCCGCGTGCCCAAGGCCATTGGCGATTTCCTGATCCTGCGCGCCGTGCGCGCCAGTGGCGGGGCGGCTCTGGCGGTGAGCGAGGCCGAGATCGAAGAGGCGCGCGCCCTGTGCGGCCGGGCTGACGGGCTATTGCTCTGCCCGGAAGGCGCGGCCACGCTGGCCGCGGCGCGAAACGCCCGCGCCGCCGGGCTGATCGAGGCCGATGCGTGCTGCCTGCTGTTCAATTGCGGCTCGGGCCTGAAATACGCCCTGCCCGACCGCGCGCGCGATCTGGACCGGACAAAGCCCGTGACGCCGGACATGCTCAGCGATTAAGCCTCGGGAAGCGCCTGCGCCGCCGCCGCGAACGCGCGTCCGCGTGCGCCGAACACCGTGAACTGGCGCCCGCGCGGCGCAGCCGGCGAGAGCAGCACCACGCCTTTGGTGAGCGCGCCGGCGGCGCGCGCCACGGCCCTATCGAAATCGGTCTCATGGGCCCACACCGCAGCGTGGCGCCCGCCCGCCAGCGCCGCGCCAATGCGCGGGCCGTTTTCCGGGATCGTGATGATGGCGCGGATGCGCTCATGGCGCTCCAGCGAAGCGGCGAGGCCATCATAGTCCTGCTCGCGCTCCTCCCCGCCCAGGATCAGCGCCACGTCCTCTCCCGGGAACGCCTCCAGCGCCAGCAACAGGGCTTCGGGCGTCGTGGCGAGCGAATCGTCGACAAACCGCACCTCCCCCTTCACCGCCACGGTCTGCAGCCGGTGGGGCAGGCCATGGAAACCGGACAGGCTGTCGAACGCCGCGCGCGCATCCAGGCCCATATCCGCGATCACCGTCAGCCCGGCGCAGGCGTTGAGCGCATTGTGCGGCCCCGGCACGCTGGGGATCGGCCCCCAGACCTCGCCGCCGCGATGCACCACCCCGCCCGGCGCATGGAAGCCGCCCGGCGTGTTGTACCAAAGCGTATTGGGGCGGTTGGCGAACACACTGGCGAGATTGGCGTCGCCGGCGTTCAGCACGGCGCGCGTATTGGGATCAAGGCTGGCGAGGCGCGCCTTGTCGCGCTGATACGCCTCCAGCGAGCGGTGCCAGGGAATGTGTTCACGCATCAGATTGATGATGACGCCATAGTCCGGCCCGTGCACCAGGTCGGCGCACTGATAGCTGGAGAGCTCGGCCACCACTATCGACGCGCTCGCCGGGGTTTCGATCACCGGCTCGCCGATATTGCCCGCCAGCACCGCGTCCTCGCCCAGCGCGCGCAGCATGTGATGCAGCAGCGCCGAGCTCGTGGACTTGCCCTTGGTGCCGGTGACGCCAATGACGCGCTGGGCGGCCGGCTTGCGCTCGAACCACAGATTGGTCTGGCTGGTCAGCTGCGCGCCGGCCCGCAAGGCGTCCGACAGGCGGGCATCATAGAGCGAGACGCCCGGGCTTTTCACGATCAGCACCCGCCCGCCTGCGCGCACCGCTGCTTCGAGCGCGTCCTCGTCCAGATGCGCCACGCCTTCGGGCAGATCATCCGGGACCGCGCGGTCGACGACCGCCATGTTTATCCGCGGCGCCTCGGCGCGCGCCAGCGACAGCACTGCGCGCCCCTCCTTGCCATAGCCCCAGACCAGGAGCGTGTCGTAATCGCAAAACCGCCCTGCCCGCATGCGCGACAATCCCGTATCAGCGAGCACCAAGGAAAATCGTGTTTCGCGCCCGCGCGCAAGCGAGCCGCGCGGGTCAGCGTCGCCGGCGGACGCCGTCAGGGATCGTCAGCCGGCGCCGCCGGCATCGGGCTCCGGCCCGGATCCCGCCTCGGGAGCTGCCTCGGTCCCGGCCTCGGGGGCGGCTTGCGGCGCCGATGTACCGAAATCGCCCAGGCTTGTCTCCAGCGCGGTGAAAAACGTCTCCAGCCGCGCCGCGTTTGCGCCCAGATCGGACATGCCGACGCGGGATACCGAACGCGCATCGACGCGCGATCCGCCGCCCTCAAGCGCGGTGACGCGCACCACCACATCATCGATGAAGCCGAACCAGAAGCTCACGTCCTGGGCTTCAAACATCATCGCGCTTTCGGACGCAGTGGATATCCGCCAGCCCAGATCACGCGCCGTGGCATGGGCGGCCCGGTAGGCCAGCGCCGGCTCGGCGGTGGTGATCAGCGGCGCAATGCCGGGATAGGCTTCGGCCTGGACCTGCGGCAGCGGGCGCTGCGAACGCGGATCGGTCTTGGCGTGATAGTCAACCGGATTGGCGTCGGGACCGCGCCGCTCGATCAGCGATCCGGTGAATTGCGGGGGATTGTCGAAGTCCGTCGTGATGTCATGGATGGGCGGAATGGCCGCGCGGTCCCCGGCGGCGCTGGCGACCAGCGCCAGGGGCGCAGCGCCGACGATCAGCGCGGCGACGCCCGCAATATACCCTCCGGCGCCGGGCGCATTGGCGCGCCCGAAGATGAGGCGGAAACCGATGGCGACAATCAGCGCGGCCACGCCGAGCCCGGCTGTCAGCGGCAGGATGAACCCGCGGCCAAATCCCCCCGGCAGGCCCAGCCAGCTGAGCGCGTTCAGGCCGGCCAGCCCCAGCACATGACGAAATCCGTCAATCGGCTCCCAGAAGCCGAACTTGCCCCCGAATGCGGCAATGACGAACCAGAGCGGCGTTACAATGGCCGCGGTCGCCGCCAGCCCGACAATGATATGCCGTACCATTCGCAAAACAGACATCATGGTGATCGCCCCCTGATCCGCCCGGGGCATTATACTGCATACATGCCTGCGTATACATCAAATCATGGGTAGAGGCGCGAGACTTTCCACAGCGTGTCCTCACGGTCACGCTCGAACACCATCCGGTCATGCAGGCGGAAGGCGCGGTCGCGCCAGAATTCGATGCGCACGGGGACCACACGATAGCCGGTCCAGAAGTCCGGCCTCGGAATCACGCCGATATGGAATTTCGCCGCATGGGACGCGACCGCCTTCTCCAGCGCAAACCGGCTTTCCAGCGGGCGCGATTGCTGGCTCGCCCACGCGCCGATGCGGCTGTCGCGCGCCCGGCTGGCGAAGTAGGCGTCGGCCTCGGCGTCGCTGACGCGCTCCACCGCGCCGCGCACCCGCACCTGGCGGCGCAGGGATTTCCAGTGAAAGCACAGCGCCGCCTTGGGATTGGCCTCCAGCTGCAGCCCCTTGGCGCTTTGGGTGTTTGTGTAGAACGTAAAGCCGCGCGCATCGACATCCTTCAAAAGCACCATGCGCACGTCCGGCAGGCCGTCCGCATCCGCCGTGCCCAGCGCCATGGCGTTGGGATCGTTGGGCTCGCTCTTGCGCGCCTGGGCCAGCCAGTCGCCGAACAGCGCCACCGGGTCCTCGCGCGTGAAAATGTCCTCGGGCGCCGCCTCGGCCTCGCGGGCGTAGTCGGCGTCGCTCGGACTGGGCGGGATGGCGTCGCGGCCGCTCATGGGCGCTCCTAGTGTGCTGCACGCCGCTGACTTAGCGCACGGGGGCATGCGGTCAACCGTTTGACAACCAGTCGGGCGCTAGCGTGCGCCGATGATCGCGACCCGCCCGGCCGTTGAGGCCGCCTATCAACTGCTCGACCTCTCCGACGGCGCCGACTTCCATGAAGTCCGCGCCCGTTTCCGTGCGCTTGTAAAGACCGTTCACCCTGACACCGCTGCGCCCACGCCGGAGACGCTCGCGCGCCTGCAAGGCCTGCTGGGCGCCTATGACACGCTGCGCCAGCACGCCCCGCGCCGGCATGAGCTTGTCGTTTCCCCCGATCTGGCGCGCCGGGGCGGCGTGCGCACCGTGCGCATCGACCAGCGCGAAGTGCTCGTGCGCCTGCCCGCCGGCGCGAGTAGCGGCATGGTGCTCACCCCGATCGGCGATCCGGGCTGGCGCATCCTCCTCCAGGTCGACGCTGACGCCGCTGCGGGCGCCACGCCGGCCGGCGGTGCTGACATCGACGCCTGCGCCGAAGCCCTGGACCTCGCTGACGACGCCGCGAGCGTCCTGCGCGCCTTCTGCGACCGCTATGTCAGAGCCTCGCCCTCCGCCCGCCTCGCCCGCTGGGCGCGCACCGGGGCGGCGTGACGCCTGCACAAGGCGTGCTTATGGTGAACCTCTGCGCCCTCCTCAATCTGAGTCACGCCCCATGTCCCACAACAGCTTCGGTCATCTCTTCCGCATCACCACCTGGGGCGAGAGCCATGGGCCGGCTCTGGGCTGCGTGGTGGACGGGTGTCCGGCGGGGATTGCGCTCACCGAGGCCGACATCCAGCCCTGGCTCGACAAGCGCGCGCCCGGCCAGTCGCGCCACGTCACCCAGCGCCGCGAACCCGATCAGGTGCGCATTCTGTCCGGCGTCTTCCAGGACGAGCGCATGGCGGCCCAGCTGACCACCGGCGCGCCCATCGCGCTTCAGATCGAGAATGTGGACCAGCGCTCGAAGGATTATTCCGACATTCGCGACGCCTGGCGGCCGGGCCACGCCGACTACACCTATGACGTCAAATACGGCGTGCGCGATTATCGCGGCGGAGGGCGGTCGTCAGCGCGCGAGACGGCGGCGCGGGTGGCGGGCGGCGCGGTCGCCCGCAAGGTGCTGGGCGAAGGCGTGACCATTCGCGGCGCGCTGGTGCAGATCGGCCCGCGCGCCATCGACCGCTCCCGCTGGGACTGGGACGAGATCGCGCGCAATGATTTCTTCTGCCCCGACGCCACGACAGCCGCCGCGTGGGCGGACGACATGGACGCCGTGCGCCGCGCAGGCAGTTCTGTAGGCGCACTGGTGGAAGTCATCGTCAGCGGCGTTCCCGCCGGCTGGGGCGCGCCGGTCTATGGCAAGCTCGACCAGGATCTCGCGGGCGCCATGATGTCGATCAACGCCGCCAAGGGCGTGGAGATCGGCGCCGGCATGGCGGCGGCCGGCCTGCGCGGTGAGGACGCCGCTGACGAGATGCGCCTCGGGCCGGACGGCCAGCCTGTCTTCACCACCAATTTCAATGGCGGGGTGCTGGGCGGCATTTCCACAGGCCAGGACCTGGTGATCCGCGTGGCGATCAAGCCGACCAGCTCCATCCGGATCGAGCGGCGCACGCTGACAAGATCGCTGGAGGAAACCACCATCGCCACCAAGGGCCGTCACGACCCGTGCGTGGGCATTCGCGCCGTTCCTGTCGCCGAGGCCATGGCCGCCCTGGTCCTCGCCGATCACAAGCTGCGCGCGCAGGCCTGTCAGGGCTGACCTGAACCCCAGACGCCGGGCGCATGGGTGCAGCTCGCCTGCATCCAGCGCAGATTGATCCCGATGCGCTCTGCGCCCGCCTCGCCCCAGGCGTAGGACACAGCGCGATCCGCACCGGCCTCGTGCACATAGAGCGTCAGCGAGCCCCGGCGCGCCCCGTCCGGCCAGTCCACATCGCGCAGGCGCAGCTCTACCCGGCGCGGGGGCGTTTCGCCGGATTCGATCACCGCGCGCCCGCCCTGATCATGGATGAACACATCGCGGCGGAAATCCCAGCGATCAGACGGCACGCCTTCCCCGCTCTCGCCATGGCTCACCCCGCGCAGAACGGCCACCCAGCACAGGAACGGCCGCGCCCGGCGCAGCTGGTGGGCGATGCCGGCGCGATTGCCGTACACATAGGTTCCGTCCTCCGTCTCGGCGCGGTCGCGGATCCAGAGAGCGTCGGGCGTCAGCACCAGGTCATCCTCGATGAGCAGCGTCTGGCCGCTGCGCTGGCTGACCACCCGGCATTCGCCGCGCCGGGTGGCGCCGATGAACTGGTTTTCCTGTCGCCGCCAGTACACCGCACATTGGGGAAAGGCGGTGGCGTCTGCCGGGGTCAGTCCCGCCAGCAAGTCCGCGTCGAGATGCGCACCTGCAAGGCGTGCCGGGTCTCGCGGCGCATGAATGTCAAGACGGATTTCACCGGTCTCCGGCGCAGGGGTGAACACATAGATGCGCTGGCGGTAGATATTGGATGCGTCCGCGCCCGAGTATTGCTCGACATAGAACACGTGCTCCCCAAAAGCGGGAAGGTCCACGCGCCGGAACACCGAATGGATGCGCTCGTGACGGGCATCCTCAGGCACCCCCAGATCAGCGGCGAAGAAGACCTGACGGTCATTGTCGAACCGGCCCTCGAACCAGTCGAGGAAATCAGCCAGATCGCGCGTCATGACAGCATCCGGCGCAGTCTGGGCCGCACCCGGGGCGCCCGCTGCGCCCGCGAGAGCACCCGCCAGCAGGCACGCCTTGAACCTGAGCCTCATCACACCCTCTCCCGGTCAGAAAAACGGCCGGACCCGTGACAGGTCCGGCCGCTCTTTACCCCTTGCCCCTGAAGGACGGTCCGTGCCGGACGGCCCTAGAAGCGGTAGCGGGCCTCCACGCCGTAGCTGGCGCCCCGGCGCAGCGTGCCGAAGAAGGCCCGCGGCGCGCCGCGCGCAGCATTCACCGGCGCGGTGTTCGGCGAGAAGCCGGTGCTCAGATACGGGGTCTGAAGCCAGCGGGTCGCCATCACGATGGAATCTTCATCGAGAATGTTGCGGCCATAGGCGAGCAGCGTCCAGTTGCCGCTTTCGATCCCCAGCTGGGCGCCCAGAATCGACGCCGAGCCCGTCTCCGCCAGATTGTGCACCTGCACGTACTTGGACGATTCATACGTGTAGTCGGCGCGGGCGAACCATTCCAGGCTTCCGTTCTGGCCCAGGGGCGCGCGCAGCTCGCCATTGACCGACAGCTGATGCTCCGAGGTCAGCGGAATGCGGTTGCCCGCGATGGAGCAATTGCCCGTCTGGCCGAAGAAGGAGGTTCCGGTGCCCGGCGCCGTCGCGTTACCCGCGATCACGCCGCCGCCAGAGGTCAGCTCCCACTGGGCGTCGTCGCACCCTTCGGTGAATTCAGGCCGGGTCCAGGCATAGGTCGCGCCGACCGACAGGATGTCGTTGAGTTGCTGGCGGTATTCCAGTTCGAGGCCGAGGATTTCCGCCGCGCCCTGGTTGGTGGCCACCGAGTTGATCGCCCCGGACGGGTTGGAGACCGCTGTGGTCAGCTGAACATCCGTCGCATCGATATAGAAGGCGGACGCAGCGAAATAGCCCGCGCCGGCGAACAGCGACCGCTTCACGCCGACCTCGAAATTCACAGACGTTTCCTGATCATAGGTCGGGTTGCCGGTGGTCTGCCCGATCGCCCCGTTCTGGCCGCCCGGCTTCACGCCCTGGGCGTAGACCGCAAACACCGTGGTTTCCGGATTGACCGACCAGTTGATCGTCAGGCGCGGCGTGAAATTGGTGAACGTGTCAGAGCGGTTGAACGGCGTGGCCGTCCCGATGGCGTCGAGCGTGGTCTTCTCTTCTTCTGCATACCGGCCTTCCAGGGTCACCGTCAGGGCGTCGGTGAGGTCGTATTCAACCAGGGCGAACAGCGCCTCGTTCGTCGTCGTCAGCTCGCTGGACGGGTTGCCGGCCGGATTGGAGAAGGTGATCGAGAACTGATCACTGGTCTGGTCATAGTAATATGCGCCGACCATCCAGCGCAGACGCCGGTCTACCGGCGACGCCAGGCGTGCTTCGAACGAGACGTCCGAGACCTCGGCGCGGGTCGTGTTGGCAAAGAAGGCGCCCGTATTGGCCATGCCGGCCGGTTGCAGCACGAAATTGATCGAGCTGTGATCGGAGTCCGACCCGAACCGGCGCTCCTCGTCACGATAGGCAGCCGACACCGTGAGGACATAGCCCGAGCCGTCAATATCGTAGTTCATGATGCCCGACAGCAGTGTCGTCTCATTGGTGACGCCATCGAACGCCGTGCCGTCCGCCGTGGAGTAAAGCTGGAAGGGCAGGAAGGGGTTGAGCGCATTCGCCGGCACGCCCGGCACGATGGCGGGCTGGCCCGCGATGGCGGGACCCGTGTTCAGGGCCACCGGCGCCGGGCGGATGACGCCGCAGAAATACTGGTTGTTGTTGGTGCTGCCCGAGCGAGACCAGTAGTTCAGCGAGCGATAGCCCGGCGAGCAGTTATTGCTGGCGGCCGGCTGCAGGAAGAGCGGCAGCGTGCCATCGACCGAGTCCGAATACTGCGCCCGGACGCGGAAATCGATATTGTCGTTCGGATTGAAGTCCAGCACGCCGGAGACCGATGTGGTGGACTGCGAGCCCACTGTCTGGCCGGTCACCTGGTTGGTGAACTCGCCGTCATAGTTGTAATCACGCACCGACAGGCGGAAGCCCGCCCGGTCGCCGATCGGGCCGGAAATGCCGCCGGCGATTTCGTATTCGCCATGGCTGCCGCCGCGCGCCCGCGCCTGGCCTTCGAACGTATCCGTCGCGCCGCGCGTCACAAAATTGATCGCGCCGGCATAGGTGTTGCGCCCGTAGAGCGCGCTCTGCGGGCCGCGGATCACTTCGACCCGGGCCAGATCATTGGTGTCGAGGTTCTGGATGGAGCCGGGATAATAGACGCCATCAATGAAGTAGGCGGTGCCGGACTCGACACCGAACTGAACCCCGGCGAGCACGTTCGCCTGGCCCCGGATCACCGGACGTTCGGAGGTGCGCCCGAATGCGGCCGAGAAGGACAGACCCGGCGTGAAGCGCGCCACGTCATCAACCGATTGAAGGCCGAGATCGAGGATATCTTCCTCGCCGAACGCGGTCACGGCGACCGGCGCGTCCAGAATGGTTTCCTCGCGGCGGCGCGCGGTCACGGTGATGATGTCGCGCGACGGCGCCTGGGCGCCCTCTTCCTGGGCTAGGGCGGCAGGTATGGCCGCCAGGCTGGTCACGGCGATGGCGGCGGCCGTGGTCAACAAAATCTGTTTTCTCACGCTCTAGTCTCCCCTTGCGCGGCTTTTTTAAGCCTTGTGAGTCATGGTCTGGCCCGGCGCGAGTCGCGTATGGGCGCAGGTCTGCGTCAATTGATATACCATTTCGTCCGGGCGGGCCGCTGTCATGTGGCGCATGTCCGAACAAACTCCGGCCAGTGTTGCATTTCAGTTACAAACCGGCCGCCGCTGAGGGCGGCCGGAAGCGGTGGTTCAATTTCGGTCCGGCGCCGTCACCACGCCCGCGGCGATATCGCGGTAATAGGTCCAGCTGGTCACGTTCGGGCGGTCGTCATCAAGGGCGGGCGGCTCGGTGTATTCGGGATAATGCCGCGCGATCTCGTCCTGGAAGAAGTCCGGCAGCTCGTTCCAGCTGTCCAGCTTGGTTCCGGCGGTGTGGAAATAGATCACCCCGTCGCGCCCGCGCATCTGCATCCAGGGCAGCCAGTCGGACATGCGCACCCAGCCCACCTCCACATCGGCGGTCGTGGTTTCAGGATCGGTGATGTCGTCAACGCTGCCGAAGAAATTGAACATCTCGGTGGCGTGATACGTCCCGCCGATCTCGGCCTGGAACTCGCTCGCAAGCGGGTTGGAATAGAACAGCGGCACGGTGGTGGTCTGCCAGAAATCATCGCCCACGGATGATCCACGCCACCGGGCCGGGCCGTTGGGCCCTTGCGGGAAGCTGCCGCGCGAATTGACCGGATCATTGGCGACATGGAGCACGTCCACCGTCTCTCCGGTCCACGGATTGTCCCAGGTGGACAGGATCTCGTTCGTGTCCGGATCGAGATAGAGCAGGATTTCACGCGAGACGAGGCGGTAGCCGGTCCCGTACTCGGGATGCTCCACCGTCACGCAGGCGCGCACATTCATGCCCTCGACGCGGAACAGGCGCCGGTCCGGTTCGCCGGCGCGGCGCGAGAAGGCGTAGCCATGCCAGTAAAACGTGATCGGCTCGCCATCCACCGTCGAGCAGCCGATCTTGCGGTTCATGGTGATGACGTCGTCGGGATTGTCGAAGCTGAGCCGCTCCTGGGCGCAGGCCGCAGCCGCCGTGACGGCGCTCAGGCCCAGCGCAACCATCAGGGTTCTCATGGGTGTGTCTCCTCCGCACGGAGCCGGTGAGGTCCGGCTCTCGAAATGGTATATCATTTCGAAACGGGCAGAGGATCAAGCGAAAAAGCCGTTCCGGGCGGCGCGCCTCACCGGAAATCCCGGCTGGAGGGGATGATGGCGGCGGTTTGCGGCGCCGCGAGGCGGCGCCGGGGGCGCTCGCGCGCGTCAGCGCTCGGACGGGTCACCTCGTCGGCGCGGGCCAGCGCGCTGTGGAATCCGCCCGCCTCATCGCCTTGCGTCAGCGCGTCCAGCGCCTCGCTCCAGTCGCGCGCCCGGGCGGCGACCAGATGGATCACCTCGCCCTCGCGCTGCAGCTCGCCGGTCACGCCCAGGAGCTTGGCCCCGATCACCGCCCGGCGGAAGCGCGCAAACACGTGCGGCCAGATGATCACATTGGCGGTGCCCGTCTCGTCCTCCAGCGTGGCGAAGATCACCCCCTTGGCCGAGCCGGGCCGCTGGCGCACCAGCACCAGACCGGCCACCCCCGTGCGCGCGCCCGGGCGCAGGCGGGCCAGTTCGGCGCAGGGCTGATAGCCCAGACGGTGGAAATGCCCGCGCAGGAAGGTCATGGGATGGCCTTTGAGCGACAAAGACAGGCTCGCATAATCCTGCACCACGTCTTCTGACGCCTTCAGCGCCGGCAGGGCGGCGCCGGAATGATCGGCCATCACCCCCTCGCCCCCGGCGGCGGCGAAGAGCGGCAGGTCGGGCCCCGCCACCGCCCGCGCGCGCCAGCCCGCCGCCCGGCGGCCCTCGCCCAGCGAGGCGAAGGCGTCGGCGCGCGCCAGCACGTCCAGCGTGCCTTTCAGGAGCCCGGCGCGCCGGGCGGCATCCTCAAGGCTGGCAAAGGGTCCGTGCTCGCGCGCTGCGATCACACGCGCCGCCGCGCCTTGCGCCAGGCCCTTGATCTGGCGCAGGCCCAGGCGCACCGCCCGCTGCGCCCCGCCCTCGGGCGTCGCGCGGGCCCGCTCGCCCGGCGCCAGCGTCTCCAGCGTGCAGTCCCAGTGCGACGCGTTCACATCGGGCGCGCGCACCACCACGCCGTGCTGGCGCGCATCGCGCACCAGCTGGGCCGGGGCGTAGAAGCCCAGCGGCTGGGCGTTCAGCATGGCGGCCAGGAACGCGTCCGGGTAATGGCGCTTGAGCCAGCACGAGACATAGACGATCAGCGCAAAGCTGGCCGCATGGCTTTCGGGAAAACCGTACTCGCCAAACCCTTCCAGCTGGCGGAAGCAGCGCTCGGCGAAATCGGGCTCATAGCCGTTGGCGATCATGCCCGCGACCAGCTTCTCGCCCATCTCCTGGATCGTCCCGGCCCGGCGGAACGCCGCCATGGAGCGGCGCAGCCGGTCGGCCTGCGACGGGGTGAAGCCCGCCGCCACGATGGCGATCTTCATCGCCTGCTCCTGGAACAAAGGCACGCCCAGCGTCTTGCCCAGCACCGCGCGCAGCGCCTCGGACGGATAGTGCACCGCCTCGCGCCCCTCGCGCCGGCGCAGATAGGGATGGACCATGTCGCCCTGGATCGGTCCGGGGCGCACAATGGCCACCTCGATCACCAGATCATAGAAGCAGCGCGGCTTCAGGCGCGGCAGCATGCTCATCTGCGCCCGGCTCTCGATCTGGAACACGCCCACCGTGTCGGCCTTGCATATCATGTCATAGACCACCGGGTCCTCTGCGGGGATGTCCTGCACCTGCATGGGCCGGCCGTAGGCGTCTGCGATCATCGCCAGCGCCCGCGACACGCAGCTGAGCATGCCCAGCCCCAGCACATCCACCTTCATCAGGCCCAGCGCGTCGATATCCTCCTTGTCCCACTCGATGGCCGTGCGCTCGGGCATGGCGGCCTTGCGCACCGGGACCATCTCGTCCAGCCGGTCCAGCGTCATCACGAACCCGCCCGGGTGCTGGGACAGGTGCCGCGGAAAGCCCTGCAGGGCGCGCGCCGCCGCCAGCGTGCGGCGCAGGGCCGGCGCATCGGGGTCCAGGCCCAGCTCATCGCGGATCGTCTGAGGCGACACCGGATCACGCCAGCCCCACACCGCCCTGGACAGGGCCGCGATCACATCGCCCGACAGGCCGAACACCTTGCCCGCCTCGCGCAGCGCACCGCGCGGCCGGTAGCAATGGACCACCGCCGTCATGGCCGCGCGCCGGCGGCCATATTTCTCATAGACGTACTGGATCACCTCCTCGCGCCGCTCATGCTCGAAATCCACATCGATATCAGGCGGCTCGCCCCGCTCGGCGGAGATGAAGCGCTCAAACAGAAGATCGATCCGCGCCGGGTCCACTTCGGTGACGCCAATCGCGTAGCACACCGCCGAATTGGCCGCCGAGCCGCGCCCCTGGCACAGAATGCCGCGCGAGCGGGCGAACCGCACCAGATCCTCCACGGTCAGGAAATAGCTGGCGTAATCGAGCGATGCGATCAGCTCCAGCTCATGCTCCAGCGCCTTTTGCACTGCTGCGGGAATGCCGCCGGGCCAGCGCCGCGCCGCGCCCTCGCGTGTCAGCCGGCGCAGCGTCTCCATGGGCGTCTCGCCCGCCCCGATGGTTTCGTCGGGATAGGCATAGACCAGCTCATCAAGGCAGAATGTCACCGTGCGCGCCAGCTGCGCCGTGCGCGCCACGGCGTCAGGATAATCCGCAAACAGGCGCGCCATCTCGGCGGCGTCTTTCAAATGTCGTTCGGCATTGGCTTCCAGGCGCCGGCCCGCCCCGTCGATGCGCACATGCTCGCGGATGCATGTCAGCACGTCCTGCAGCGCCCGCCGCTCGGGCGCGTGATAGAGCGCATCGCTGCTGGCCAACGTCTGCACGCCCCAGCCTCTCGCCAGCGCCGCCAACGTGTGCAGGCGCGCGCCATCGCGCCCGTCAAAGCGGCGCACCAGCGCCAGATGCACCGGCGAGACAGCGCGCGCCAGCACGCCTTCCGCCTGCGCGCGCCAGTCCTCATCGGCTTCAGGCGGGGGCATCAGGATCAGGATCTGCGCCTCGCCCAGCGCCTGCGCCATGGCGGGCAGGTCAATGTGCGGCGCGCCGGGCTCGCCGGTTTCGTGTGCGTCGGACAAGGCCCGGCACAGCCGGCCATAGGCGGCGCGGGTGCGCGGAATGCACACCAGCTCCACGCCCGTTTCAGCTGCCAGCCGCGCGCCGGTGAGCACGCGCACGCCCTTGTCGCGCCCCGCCAGGAAAGCGCGCACCGCCCCCGCCAGCGTATTGCGATCCGCGATCGCCACCGCCTCCAGCCCCAGCGCGGCGGCGGCTTCGACCATCTCGTGGGGATGGCTCGCCCCGCGCAGGAAGGAGAAATTGCTGGCCGCGCACAGCTCGGCAAAGTGCGCCATCACCCCGCCCCCATCACCCCGCCCCGTGGACGAACCAGCCCGGCTGCCGGGTCTCGCGGCCATACAGGCCCTCACGGTACAGCCAGAACCGGCGCCCCTCCCCGGTCTCGACACGGAAATAATCACGCGTGCGCGCCGCCGCCCCGGGGGTGAGGCGCCACCATTCCGGCGCAATGCGCTCAGGTCCCTCCGCGCGCGCCACCGTGTGGGCGACCCGGCGCCAGGTGAAGCGGCGCGGCGGTCCGTCGGGAATCTCCGCCACCGCCTCGGCAGGCTCGGGCGGGTCCAGGATCAAAAGCGGCCGGCGCTCCGGGCGGCGCGGCCAGACCGCAGGCGCCGCCGCACCGGACCGCCATTGCCCCGCGCGCTCGGGCGCATGACTATCCACCGCCTCGGCACACGCCGCCGCCCCGGCGCCCAGCCGCGCATCCAGCCGGTCCATCAGGCGCGCCGCGGCCAGACGCTCCGCGCCCGCATCGGGATCAAGACTGGTCTGGCCCGCATCCAGCGGACGTGTCATGAGGGCGGCGGCCTCCACCAGGTCCACGCCGAACCCGGCGTCCAGCCCCGCGCGCTCCAGCCGGTGGCGCATCAGCCGGATCAGATGGGCGCTGTCGCGCACCGGGGCGGCGGCGGCCAGCCTCATCTCCCCCACCCCGCCATCGGCCCGGTACAGGGTCAGGCGCACGCGCAGGGCGCCCAGACCCTCGCGTTCGAGCAGGGCGCACAGGCGCGTCAGGGCGTGGGCGAACGCCTCCCCGACGCTGTCGAGCGTGATCAGCGGCTCAGCAAAGCGCACCCGCGCACGCAGGGCCGGCGCGGGGCGCAGCGGCGACAGCGTCTCGCGCACCCCGCCCAGCGCCTGGTCCAGCCGGCGCGCCAGCTCCGGCCCGAAGCGGCGCACCAGCGCCCGGCGCGGCAGCCCCATCAGCGCGCCCGCCGTGCTGAGCCCGAACCGGCGCAGCGCGGCACACATCTCCGGCGTCAGGCGCAAGGCCTCCACCGGCAGCGGCGCCAGCGCCCCGTGCGCGTCATCGGCCGCGCACCAGCCGCGCCGCCCCGTCTCGCCATGGCGCGCCAAAGCCCAGGCCAGCCCCAGCGTCGGCGCGGCGGCGGCGCGGGCGGTGAAGCCCAGCGCGCGCACATCGCGCAAAAGCCCGTCCAGCAGACGGTCCTCGCCGCCGAACACGCGCGCGCAGCCGGTAATGTCCATCAGCACGCCCGACAGAGGCGCCGCCGCGCCCGGGTCCGGCGCCGTCCAGGGCGAGACCCGCCCGCACCAGCGCGCCAGGTCCTCCAGCGCCGCGCGGTCGCCCTCGGGATCAGCGGCGCGGACACGCAGCTCAGGGACCAGCGCGCGCGCATCGGCCACGCGCATGGACAGGGCGAGCCCGGCGCGCACAGCCGCCGGACAGACCGCGTAAAGACGCTCGCCGCCCGCGCCCGGCGCGATCAGGGCGAAGGGGCGGCTATCCGGCGGCGCGGCGCGGCGGGCGCGCTCCACCGGCCAGTCCGGCAGGCTCAGGGCTGCATAGCGCATGGTCGCTCCATTCCAGATCAAACCGGCCCGGCGGACCGCCGCGCTGACGTTCCAGCACGGCGCGCACCCGCAGGGCGCCGAGCCCCGCCAGCCCCCCCGCCCCGCGCCACGGCGCAGCCAGACCCGGCGCTGCGGCGATGCGCCAGCAGGTCAGCCCCGCGCTCGTCCCCGATGCGTCATGGGAGGCCAGCGCCAGCACGCAGCTGCCCGCCGCCGCCGCGCGCGCCTGCAACCGGCGCGAAGCGGTGAGGTCATAGGCGCGCTGGGCGCCCGCCTCGCCGAAGACCAGCGCCCCGGCATTGAGCGCTTCCTCCATCGCCCACAGCGCGTCCGCCCCGGCGCGCGCACGCACCAGCAAAAGCCGCGCAGGATCAAGCCCGCACGCCGCCAGCCCGTCCGGGCACGGCGCCCCGAAATCGAGGCGCGGATCGCCCGCCCCGCGCACCCAGACCACCAGCCGGTCATCGGGCAGGCCCGCCAGCCAGCGCACCGCAAAGGCATAGGCCGCCGGGGCGTCGAAATAGCTGTCCGGGCGGATGTCATGCAGGCCCGCACGCGCCCGGAACGTGGCCAGGGCATCATCGGCGCCGGACGCGTCAGTCTCGCGCGGCGACAGGCGCGCCCGCGCCGCCACGCTGCGCCCGCCCGCTGTTTCCAGCGCCGCGATGCGCCCGCGCAGCGCGGCCAGACGCTCGGGCCGCGCGACGCAATCCATCTGTGCGGCGCCCGCCTGCGGCGCGCCGTCGTGACAATCCCTGCTCATGTCCTGCACTCTGCCGCCAGGCCCGGCCATCCGCCGGGCGCCTGTCATGTTCTATTTTTGTTCTTCACCCGGGCAGAGTCAAGAACGCGCGGTCAGCGGGGGGGGGGGGTGACGGTTGCACGCCAGCCCTCCCCTCTCGCGGGAGGGCCATCGCCTTTGACTCCAGGCGATGCCCCGGAGCGACTTCGGCCTGGGGTTTTCCGGGGATCAATCCTCCCCCATCGTTCCATGCTGGAGGGTCCCGCAAGGCGATCGCAGCCTGTCAAGGACGACCGGGCTTTGCCCGATCGCCGCACGGCGGCGGCCCGAAGGGCCGTCCTTGACAGGCTGCGACGCTTGCGAAAATGGCTCAGCAAGGAGCGATGGCGAGATGGGGTCGCATGTCGCTCGAACCCGGCAGCCCCGCAAGCGGGAGTGTAAACCCAGGCAGAGGCCTGAGCCATCGCATTAATGGGATCGTCCTGCCTCAGCGGAGAAAGCCGCCGCCCCTACTCCGCCTCGCGCAGCAGGACCATGTCATAGGTGAAGCGTTCGCCCGGGTGGACGCTGTCGGACAGGGCGATGATGCGGCCGCCCTTGTCGTAATAGCGCCGGCGGGTGCGCAGGGCGGCTTCGCCGGCTTCGGCGTTGAGGGGTTCGGCTTCGCGTTCGGTCAGGGCGCCGGCGCTGATGGACTGTTCGATGCGGGCGGTGGGCACGCCGCGCTCGCGCGCGATCCAGTCGGTGACCGAGCCGCCCATCTCCACGATCGTCTCCACCGGCGGGGCGATATCGGCGCGGATATACACATCGGTGAGCGCGATCGGGGTCTCGCCGGGGCGCCCGCGCACGCCGAACACGTGGAAATATTCGCCCCCCGCCGCCACGCCGAAGGCGCGCGCCACCGCCCCGTCCAGCGGTCCGGTGCGCGTGGCTCTGGGCTGCAGCTTGGCGTCGCGGGCGTATTGCATGAGGTCATCCACCCCGCCCAGGCGCTGGGTGAAATGATCATGGGTCTGATTGGCCACCACCACGGTGCCCGCCCCGCGCCGCCGGGCGATCAGCCCGCTCTCGGCCAGCAGGCGCAGCGCCTCGCGCACGGTATGACGCGACACGCCATAGGTTTCGCACAAAGCGTGCTCGGTAGGCAGAAGCTCGCCAATCGCCGGGTCGCCGCCGGCAATTCGCGCGCGCAGCGCTTCGGCCAGCGCCATGTAGCGCGGTGCGCCTGAAGCATTTTCCAGCATAACGGTCATAGCGACCTCCGAATGTCTTGCCATGCGCTCTCTAGCATAGCGCGGTGATCAGGGTGAGCGATCTGTATCAGGGCGCCCGCGCGCGCCTCCAGGTCGAGCCCGCGCAGATCGGCCGCGCCATGCTCGGTGACCACAATGTCGATATCGGCCCGGCTCAGGCTCACCGCCGGCGCGGTCAGGCGCGGCACGATGCGCGACAACGTCCCGCCCCTGGCTGTGGAGGCCAGCGCGACGATCGCCTTGCCGCCGGGACTGGCCTGGGCGCCGCGCAGGAAATCACTCAATCCGCCGCCGCCGGACACCTGACGCCCGCCGACAAACTCGGCATTGGCCTGACCGAACAGATCCACCTCAATGACCGAATTGATGGCGGTGAAGCGCGCCAGCCCCGCCAGAACGGCGCCGCTATGGGTCGCGCTCACAGGGCACTGGGTCAGGCGCCGCTCGTCCTTCAGCCGCCGCGCCAGCGCGCGCGAGCCCAGCACCGCCCCGGTGCGGATCACCGCCACCGCATCGCCATCGAGGAGCTCCAGCAGCGGGTCCGACACCATGCCCGAATGGATCGTCAGCGCCTTGTGGTGTTTCAGCGCCGGCAGCACCGCCAGCTGCACCTTGCCCAGCCCGAACTGCACCGCCGCGCGATCTTCCACCAGTCCGGCCACGTGCCGGGCGATATGCGCGAAGGCGTCCGGCAGGTCGCCCGCCTCATAGCCGCGCGGCTCGCTCTCCACCTCGCACACGGCGTCAAAGGCGCTCAAGGGGATGGACGGCGCGCCAGGCATCGCGGGCAGAGCCGGATTGATCTGAGCCACGCGCAAGGGCGCCCGCGCCCAGATCGCCGGGGTGAAGTCACAGCTGAGCGATAGCGAGCAATTTCCGTTCTGGTCCGGCGGCGACACCTGAAGGATCGCCGCATCCACGGCGCAGGTCTCCAGCCAGCGCCAGGCCTTGGTGTAGGTCAGCGGCAGGAAGGCGATGCGCCCCGCCTCGAACCCTTCGCGCAGTTCGGGCGCCAGAAAAATCGTCTCGAACCGGGCGGTCTCGTGCAGCGCGCTCCAGTCAGTGCGGTTCACGCCGGGTATCCACACGCCGAAGAATGTCAGCCCGCGCGCCATCTGCGGATCGCGCGCGAAAGCCTCGGCCAGCACATAGGGCTCCGCCGCCACGCCGGGCACATAGACCCGGGCGGCGTCGCCCAGCCCGGCGCGCAGATGCGCCACCAGCGCATCAGGCGAGAGCATTGGCGGACGCGCTGTCATGGAGACCCCCCAGGCTTGACGCACAGGCTTCACGCCGCGCGCTGGCGCATGCTAATAGCAGACTATGTCCGGACAAAGCCAGTCTTCGCTCACCCTGACCCGGCGCCTCGCCGCGCGCCTTGCCCG
The DNA here is from genome assembly GCA_016124675.1 of Alphaproteobacteria bacterium. GTDB lineage: Bacteria > Pseudomonadota > Alphaproteobacteria > Caulobacterales > Maricaulaceae > Oceanicaulis. The sequence goes on along the minus strand of WGNG01000004.1, from coordinate 26,625 downwards.
CCCGGTGGATGCGGGGGTTCGGGCGCGTGCAGCGCTGCATGTGCTGGACTGGTCCGGCTGCGCGATGGCGGGCGCGCCGAGCGCGGCGGGACAGGCCATGGCGGCGGCTCTGAAGGATGAAGGCGAAGGCAAATGCACGCTCGTGGGCGCCCGGCGCCATGCGTCATCCCTCACGGCTGCCATGCTCAACGGCGCACTCGGCAATGTTCTGGAGATGGATGATGTGGACAAGCGCGCCATCCTCCACCCCGGACCCGGCGTCATCCCCGCCGCCCTTGCCGCCGCTGAAGCCTCGGGCACGGATTCAACCGTCTTCCTCGACGCGGTCGTGCGCGGATATGAGGCCGTGATCGCGCTCGGACGCGCGGTCGGTCCCGGCCATTACGCCTTCTGGCACAATACCGGCACCTGTGGTCCTGCCGGCGCGGCGGCAGCGGCCTCGAGCGTGCTTGGCCTCAATGAGGTGCGCACCGCCCATGCGCTCGGCCTTGCCGCCACCCAGGCGTCGGGCTTCTGGCAGACCCGCCACGAGCCCGCCTCCATGGCCAAGCAGCTTCACACCGCCCGCGCCGCCCATGCCGGCCTCGCCGCTGCGCTTCTGTCGGCGCAGGGCTTTGACGGACCGCTGGCGATCCTGGAGGGGCCCCAGGGCTTCTTCGCCGCCACCTGCCCCGGCGCCGATCCGGAAGCCGTCATGGCTGACCACGGCGCCCCCTGGCTCATCGAACAGGTCAGCTTCAAGCCCTGGCCCGCCTGCCGCCACGCCCATGCCGCCATTGACGCCGCGCTCGCCGCCCGCGCCGCCGGGATCACGCCGGATCAGATATCCGCGGCTGAGCTCGTCACCTATGCCGACGCAATCAAGTTCTGCGACCGGCCGGACCCGGCCAGCATCATCGAAGCGAAATTCTCGCTCCAGCATGCGCTGGCGGTCACGCTCCTGCGCGGCGAGCCGCAGCTGAGCGATTTCGAACCCGAGGCGTTCAACGATCCGCAGGTCAAAGCCCTGGCGCGCCGGGTGAGCGTGCGCGCGGGCGATCCATATCTCGCCGCCTATCCCGCCCGCTATGGCGCCGGGCTGCACCTGACGCTCACCGGCGGCGCGGTGCGCGCATTCGACCATCCGGACGCCCTGGGCGACCCGGAAAATCCGCTCTCGCGTGAGCAGCTGGCGGCCAAGGCGCGCCGACTCGCCCGGCACGGCGGCTTCGGCTTGGAAGCCGCAGACACCCTCGTCAGCGCCGCGCTCGGCCTCGCCGCGGGCGGATCGCTTGCCGCCTTCAGCGCCGCGCTCGGCGCCCCGCCCCCGCAGGAGGCGCCGCATGAGCGCGGCTGAAGCCTTTGCGCGTCATGTCCTGGATTTGAGGTGGGACGCCATCCCGGCGCCGGCCCGGGCCGCAGCGCAGGCCTTCCTCCTGGACACGCTGGCTGTCGGCATTGCAGGCCGGCGCGCCTGGCTCGCCGACAAGGTGCTCGGCGTGGCGCGCAGCTGGGGCCGTGCGGACGCGGACACGCCCTCAGCCCATGTCTTCGGCGGCGGACCGCGCCTGCCCGCGCCGTCCGCCGCCTTCGTCAACGGCTTCCAGATCCATTGCCAGGAATATGACTGCGTGCATGAGCCCGCCGTGGTCCATCCCTTGGCGGTGATCGGCGCGGCGCTGATGGCGCAGGCCGAGGCGCGGCCAGTGTCCGGCGCTGATCTGCTCGCCGCACTCACCGGCGCGGTCGACGTCGCTGCAGGTCTCGGCGTGGCGGCGCTGAGCCCGATCCGGTTCTTCCGGCCCGCGACCGCCGGCCTGTTCGGCGCGACCCTCGGCATCGCCCGCCTGCGCGGGGCGAGCCTTGATCAGGCGCTGGACGCGCTGGGCTATGCGCTGGCCCAGGCTGCGGGCACCATGCAGGCCCATGTGGAGGGCAAGCCCGCCCTGCCCTTGCAGATCGCCGGCGCCGCGCGCGCGGCGCTCATCGCCAACGATCTCGCCGCCGCAGGGATACCCGGCCCCCATGACGTGTTCGAGGGGCCATACGGCTATCTGTCGCTGTTTGAAGAGCGCAGCGATCTGGCGCCCGTCATCGCCTCGCTGGGCCAGACCTTCCGCATCGCGCAGGTCTCCTACAAACCCTTCCCCACAGGGCGCGCGGCCCAGGGCGGCATCGTGCTGATGCAGCGCCTGCGCCAGAGCGGGGTGCGCGCGCCGGACATCGCCTCCCTCCGCCTCATCGCCCCGCCCCTGATCGCGCGCCTGGTCGGGCGGCCCGCGCGTGCGGACATGCAGGTCAACTATGCCCGCCTGTGCTTTGGCTATTGCGGCGCGCTGGCCTTGAATGAAGGCCATGTCCGCCTCGACGGCTTCACACCGGACGCGCTGGCGAACCGGGACACACTCTCGCTCGCCGCCCGGATTGAGGTCGTCAGCGACGGATCGGACAACCCCGCCGCCTTCGCGCCGCAGACGCTGGAAGCGCGCCTCGTGACCGGCGAAGTCCGCACCTTGACCATCGACGCGCTCTACGGGTCGCCGGCCGATCCGATGGGTGGTGACGATATCGCCGCCAAACGTGCCGAATGCCTCGCTTTTGGACTTATGGGGCCGCAGCTACGTCTCGACGCGTCCCTGCAAGAAGCCGTCGCGGACCTGCCTCATGCCGCCTCAACCGACACGCTGACCGCCCTGATGTCGGGGCCAACCGCCTGAACGCTGACTGAAGAACAAGGGGAGCGCACCATGAGTGCAGCCAATTCTGACGGCCACAGCAGCTATTTCGACGCCGCCGACTGGAGCGCGCTCCAGCGCCAGCACCCCATCGGCGCCGACTTTGTCCACTTCGCCAAAACGATCAGCCGGGACGAGCTGTTCGCGCGCCAGAACGCGCTCTTCCTGACCTGCGCCGCGCGCGCATGGCGCACGCCGTTTTATCAGCGTTTATGGGGAGATGCGGGTGTGGAGCCCGGCGACATCACCGGCCTTGAGATGATCTCCAGCCTGCCGAGCTTCGACAAGTCCGACATCATGGACTCGATTGCGCGCAAGCCGCCCTTCGGCGATTTCGACGCGCGCGACAGCCATGCAGGCGGCCCGCCCAATGTGGTCATGCACACCACCTCGGGCACCACCGGCATACCGCAAGTGCTGCTGTTTGGCGCCAAGTCACGCGAGGTGCAGAACCTCTTGCTGGCGCGCATGTACCGCTTTCAGGGCCTGAGAGCCGATGACGTCGTCCACTCGGTCTATGGCCACGGCATGATCAATGGCGGCCACTATGTACGCGAAGCGGTGATTCACTGGACCAGCGCCATCTTCATGAGTGCAGGCACCGGCGTGGAGACCCGCTCGGCGCGCCAGGTGGAGCTGATGCGCGATTTTGGCGCCACGGTGATCGTGGGCTTTGCCGACTATATCAAGAAACTCGCCCGCGTGGCCGAGGAGATGGGCCTTGATCCGGTGCGTGACCTCAATATCCGCATGATTTCAGGCCATCTCGGGCGCGAGGACCGCGACGCCCTGTCCAAAGCCTGGGGCGGGGCGCAGTGCTTTGACTGGTATGGCGTGGGCGATACCGGCATTATCGCCGGCGAAGGCCCCGACCGGGCCGGCCTCTATGTGATGGAGGACGCCCAGTATCTTGAAGTCGCTGACCTTGAGACCGGCAAGCCCGTCCCCGACGGGGAAGAGGGCGACATGATCTGCACGTGTCTCTACAAGGACGATGTCTATCCGATCATCCGCTTCAATACCCATGACGTGACGCGCTTCCACACCGACAAGAGCCCGCTGGATCTGGCCTTCCGGCGCATCGAGGGCTTCCTGGGGCGGTCCGACAACATGGTGAAGATCCGTGGCATCAATATCTTCCCGCAAGCCATGGGCCCGCTGCTGGAAGAGCATGCTGCCTTCGCCGGCGACTTCATCTGCAAGGCGACGCGCGACGCATCCGGGCGCGACGAGTTCATCGTCATGGCCGAAGCGCGCCAGCCCAGCGAGGCGCTGCGCGCCGAATTCGCCGATCTGCTCAGGCGCAAGCTCGGCATCGAGGTCGGTGTCGAGCTTGCCAAACCGGGCGAATTGGCGAACCTGACCCAGACTGAAGTGCGCCAGAAACCCATCCGCCTCATCGACGAACGGTTTTGATGACATCGACCAGCGCCGACCTGCCGCTCAAAGCCTCTCAACGCACCTGGGCGGCGCAGGCGGCGGCGTTTGCGCTGGGCCGCTGGAGCCCGCTGGAAGTGTTCGATGCCTACGCACGGCGCATCGCCCGGCTGAACCCGGTGCTCAACGCCGTGCTCGACACCCGCTTCACGGCTGCACGCGAAGAGGCTGCCTCCAGCGCCGACCGCTGGGCGCGCGGCGCGCCGCTGTCGGAGATCGACGGGGCGGTCATCCTGGTCAAGGCCAATATCGCGGTTGAAGGTCTGCCCTGGCATGCGGGGATCAGGGCCTATGCGCAGCGCATTGCACGCGAGGATGCGGCCTGCGTCGCCCGCCTGAAAGCCGCCGGCGCCGTCATCGCCGGCACGGTGAACATGGAGGAGGCGGCGCTGGGCGCCGTCACCGACAATCCGTGGTTCGGGCGCACGCTGAACCCGTGGGGGACGCCCGACGACGCCCTCACGCCTGGCGGGTCGTCGGGCGGATCGGCCGCCGCCGTGGCTGCGGGCCTGTGCGTCATGGCGCTGGGCACGGACACGATGGGGTCGGTGCGCATCCCGGCGGCCTATTGCGGCGTGTCCGGCCACAAGCCGGGCCGCGATCTCATCGACACCACCGGCGTCGTCGCCCTGTCGACCACCCTGGACCATGTCGGTCCCATGGTCCGCTCGGCGCGCGATCTGCCGGCCTTCACCGCCGCCCTGTCAGGCCAGCCCCAGCGTCCCCAGAAGGGCCTCACCGGCCTCACCATCGGGCGTTGGCGCTTTGAAGACGCCGTCCCTTGCGATCCCGCCATCATCGCAGCGTTCGAGACCGCGCTGGCGCGCCTGGACGGTGCAGGCGCGCGCATTGTCGATGTGCGCACCGAACACTATGCCTATGGCCAGTCGCGCCGAGCCGGCCTGCTGATCAGCGAGATCGAGGCGCTCCACATTCACGGCGCGCAGCTGCAGAAAAATCCCGAAGGGTTCTCTGAAGGCCTGCGCAAAATGCTGGGTTGGGCCGCGCAGCAAAGCGCCGAGAAAATCGATGCCGCCTACGCCCTGGTGCGCGCGGCAGAGGCCGACGCCGACGCCTGGTTTGGCGCATGTGATCTGGTGGCCGCGCCCACGGCGCTGGAGCCCGCCTTCGCCTTCGCCGAGCCTGCACCGGCCGGACAGGCAGACCTCACGGCGTTCGCAGACATGGCCGGCGTCGCAGCCACCGCCGTCCCGATGGGCCTGACCCCGGCGGGCTTGCCTGTCTCGATGCAGTTCATGGCGCCGCGCGGGCGCGACGGTCTGTGCATACGCGCCGCGACGCAGTTTGAAATGCTGGCGGGCGGACCGCTCATCCCGCCCGGTTACTGACGCCGGCCTGCCGGGACGGGACGGTCAGCTGGCCAGGCGCCTCGCCTGTCCCACCCAGTCATCGCGCACGATGCGTCCACGCGCAGCCAGCGCCTCGTCAAAGCGCGCCACATCCGCCTCGTCCCAGGCAGCGATCTGCGCATATCGCGTGACGCCCAGGGCCTGAAGCTTCTCGGCCGCCCTCGGTCCCAGCCCGCGTATCGCCGTCAGATCCTCGCCGCCGGGTCCCGCCTCGCGCGCCGCATCGAGCCCGGGATCCGGTTGGGCGTCTGGCTCAGCGCTGGGCTCAGGAAACGGCATCGGCTCCGGTTTGTAAGCCGGCGCAGGCTCGGCCGGGCGCTGCGCCTCCATGCGGGTGGCGAAGCCCAGCTGCGCGGCTGCGGGCGCTTCTGACGCATCCGACCGGCCGCGCAGCACCCATCCGGTGATCACGCCCCCGGCGAAGAACAGCGCCAGGACGATCCACATTTCCCAGATCAGCCAGAGCATCGCTTAATTTCCTTCCGTCTGCCCGGCGTCCCCGCCGTCTGTCTCATCTTCGGGCGCGTCACCGGTTGCGTCACCCGCCGCATCAGGGTCTGCCGGCGCCGGCGCCGGTTCGTCAGCTGGCGCGAGCGAGCTCGCGACAAAGCGCAACTGGTCAGGCGCTTCCGACGGCAGGACGAGCGCGCTCAGCCGCGCGGCGTCCGCTCCGCCCTCCACCATCGCCGCGATCACGGTTTCAGCCTGCGACAGGGCCAGGCCCTCGGCGGCGTCCGCGTCCGCTTCAGCGCGCACCGCCACCGACAACGCCACGTCCTCGCACGCCGCGAACGCGCGCCCGGCCCGGCTGGCCGCGGCTTCGCTGCGCCCGCCCGATGTGAATCGCGGCGTGCCCGGCGCGAAGGAAAGCGGGTCTGCGCCCAGCGCGCTGGCGGCCAGCATTTCGCACAGGCGGGCGTCGCGCACCGAAACGTCAAAACCGCCGCCATCGGTGCGCACCAGGGCTGCGGTGTGAAAATCACCCGGCGGCACGCTGAACGCCGCGCGAATGGCGTTGACGGTCGCTGCATTGGGCGCAAGCCCGGTGATCGCCAGGCGGTCGCGCCGGATCATGCCCGCGCCGTTGTCCATACGCGCCAGCTCTTCGACCAGCAGGCGCGCCGCGCGCTCCCAGCCTTCGGGCGCCGAGCCCGGGGCGAGGGTCAGCTCCACCACGGCCCCATTGGGAGACAATTGCTCCACCCGCGCCCTCAACCGGCTTTCGGCGTCAGCGTCCGGCGCCTGGCCGCGCACGATCAGCCGCCCGCGCACCTTGTCGGCGCGCAGGCCGAACTCATCGACCTGGCTTGCCAGATGCGTCTCGTCGATGACGCGCGTCACGCCGCCCGCCACCACGCCCCCGGCCCAGGTCGCCCGCGATACGGCCGCCAGCACGCGGTCGCGCGCGTCCCTTCCCGGCGCGCGGCCGGTGACGGTCGCCACTTGTCCGTTCATTCGCACATCCGCCCAGTCGTCAGCGCGGGCGCGCACCAGGGCCGCCTGCGCTTCAGCCTGAAGGCGCGCCTCCAGATTGCCCGCTGACAACGGGCTGGCGTGAATCACAAGCGCACCCAGAACGACAAATCCGGCGAGGGCGACCAGGGCAGCCTTGCGGCGGGGCGAGAGCATGGGCGTCATCCAGATTCGAACCCGATAATGACTGACCATACACGCCCGCGCCCCACGGGCGAAGGCTAGTCGTGTGCAAATGCGAACGGCGCGGCCCCCTGAACGTGCGGATCGACCCGCAAGGGCCGCTGCAGCGGGGGGAAGGCGCGCTCGGCGCAGTCGGCGCGCTCGCACAGGCGGCAGGACAGGCCCACCGGGGTGAAACCGGTTGGCGCATAGGCGATACGCCCCGCTTCCTTCGCCTCGCATCCCAGCGCTATGGCCGCCAGCGCAGCGCCGCCCGATGGCAGCGGGCGCGTCACTGCCCGGGCGATCGAGATGAAGCGCGACCCGTCTGGCAGCTCGAGGCCCTGCACATGAATGCGCTCGGGCGCGCGGAACGCCTCATGCACCCGCCAGCGCACGCATCCCCCGCCCGACCGGGCGAAGGCCAGCACGCCGCCGCCAAAGCGTTTGGAGGCATTGCCCGCCGGGTCGACGCGAATCATGAAGAACGCAATGCCCCGCGCGCCCGGCCGGTTCAGCGTCGTCAGCCTGTGGCAGACCTGCTCGAAGCTCACCGAAAAGCGGCGGCGCAGCACGTCAATGTCATAGCGCGACGCTTCAGCCGCCCGGTGGAAGGCGTCATAGGGCATCAGCACGGCGGCGGCGGCGTAATTGGCCAGACTGGCCCGGTAAAGGGCGCGCGCATCCGCGCCCAAAGCCTGGGGTCGGTCTGCTTCGGCGTCGAGCATGGCGCCGAGTTCCAGCTGCACGAGCGTCACCGCGATATGGAAGGCGCGCGCCGACGGGGTGAGCAGATCGCTCAGCAAGAGCTTGCGGGCATGGAAATCGAAACGGCGCAGCGCGCCCGCCATCACCGCGTCATCATACACCCGCACCGCTGCGCCATGCGCCGTCCTGAGCCGCGCCGCCAGCGCGGCCTCCAGCGACACGGCCTCCGGCAAGGCCTTGCGCAGCGCCTCTGCCGCGCTCTCCAGCGCCGGGTAATGGTTCTGCGCCGCGTCCAGAGCGTCGCGCACCTCCTCCAGCGCCGAGCGGCCTGCGCCGGTCCCGCCCTCCTCTGCGCGCAGGGCCAGGTCAGCCGCTGCGGCGCTGGTGTCCCGATAGGCCTGATACAGCCGCGCCAGCGCCTCGGCGGCGCGCGGATGCGCGTCGGCGAGATCGGTGAGGTCACGCTGGTCAAGATCGGCGCCCTTGAGCACCGGATCGGCCGCAGCCTCCTTCAGGTCGGCCAGCAATTGCCGGTCGCTGTCGGCGGCGAAGGCGCGCACGTCAATGTCATACACCTCCGCCAGCGCCAGAAGGACACGCGCAGTCACCGGACGCTGGTTGCGCTCCATGAGATTGAGATAGCTTGGCGACACCGACAGGCTGTCAGCGAACTGCGCCTGGCTGTGGCCCAGATCGCGCCGCATCCGGCGCAGGCGCGCGCCCGCAAACAGTTTTTCCTGGGCTTCAGCCATTTGTCACGACCTTTACAATACGACATCATAACACGTGTCATCGGTATACGCTGTTTCTCCTTTCTCTGCATAGCCCGGTCGACCAATCCGGAACAGTCTGTCTTTATCCGCACAAATTGATCGGAGAGACTCATGACCAGCTTTTACGACCTCGTGCCTGCCGCCGCCCCGGGACGCTTTGATGGCATCTCCCGCAATTACACGCCTGAAGACGTGCTGCGCCTGCGCGGCTCTGTGCTGATCGCCAATACGCTTGCCGAGCGCGGCGCGGCCAAGCTCTGGGAGCTTCTCAAGACCGAGCCCTACATCAATGCGCTGGGCGCCCTGTCGGGCAATCAGGCCATGCAGATGGTGCGCGCAGGCCTCAAGGCGATCTATCTGTCGGGCTGGCAGGTCGCCGCCGACGCGAACACCGCCGGCGCCATGTATCCCGACCAGTCGCTCTATCCGGCTAACTCCGCGCCCGAACTGGCGCGCAAGATCAACCGCACCCTCCAGCGCGCTGACCAGATCGAAGTGGCCGAGACCGGCAGGGCGAGCCGCGACTGGTTCGCGCCCATCGTCGCTGACGCCGAGGCCGGGTTCGGCGGCACGCTCAACTGCTATGAAATCATGCGCGCCTTCATCGAGGCGGGCGCTTCGGGCGTCCATTTCGAAGACCAGGTCGCGGCCGAAAAGAAGTGCGGGCATCTGGGCGGCAAGGTGTTGATCCCCACCAGCCAGCACGAGCGCAATCTCAACGCCGCGCGTCTCGCCGCCGACGTCATGGGCGTGCCCACGGTCACCGTGGCGCGCACCGATGCGGAATCGGCCACGCTGATCAATTCCGACATTGACGAGCGCGACCACGCCTTCATCGATTATGACGCGGGCCGGACGCCCGAAGGCTTCTACCGGCTCAGGCAGGGTGTGGGCGTCGAGCACTGCATCATGCGCGGCCTCGCCTACGCGAAGGTCGCCGACCTGTTGTGGTGGGAGACCTCGAAGCCCAATCTGGACGAGGCGCGCCGCTTCGCCGAGGCGATCCAGAAGGCCCATCCGGGCAAGATGATGGCGTATAACTGCTCGCCCTCGTTCAACTGGGAGAAGAACCTCGACAAGGCCACCATCGAAACCTACCAGCGCGAGCTGGGCGCCATGGGTTACAAGTTCCAGTTCGTGACGCTCGCCGGCTTCCACCAGCTCAATTTCGGCATGTTCGAGCTGGCGCGCGGTTACAGGGACCGCGGCATGGGCGCCTACTCGGAACTCCAGCAGGCCGAGTTCGCCGCCGAGAAAGACGGCTACACCGCCACCCGCCACCAGCGCGAAGTGGGCACCGGCTATTTCGACCTGGTCAACATGACTCTGTCGGGCGGCGCCGCCTCCACCACCGCCATGGGCGAGAGCACCGAAACCGCCCAGTTCAAGCACGACGCGGCCGAGTAGGCTCTGTCTGGCGTGTCCTGCGCCCGGGTCCGGCTTGGCGCCGGGTCCGGGTGCTGCTTTTCTACACAGCCGCAAAACGGAATGACCTGATGAACACCTTGCCCGACGGCGTCGCCATTCACGGCGCGATGAAGCCCGGCTTCGACACCATCCTCACCCCCGGCGCGCTCGCCCTTCTTGCCGATGTGCACCGGCGCTTTGACGCCGAGCGCCAGCGCCTGCTGGCGGAGCGCCAGACCCGCCAGGCGCGGCTGGATTCCGGCGAGGAGCAGCTCGATTTCCCCGCCGAGTCCGCCGCGATCCGCGCCGGCGCCTGGACCGTCCCGCCTGCCCCGGCCGATCTGCGGGACCGGCGCGTCGAGATCACCGGGCCGGTGGACCGCAAGATGGTGATCAACGCCCTCAATGCGGACGTGAAATGCTTCATGGCCGATTTCGAGGACGCCTCCACGCCCAGCTGGACCAATATGATGGAGGGCCAGATCAATCTGCGCGATGCGGTCCACCGCACCATCAGCTTCACCGACGAGGCCAGCGGCAAATCCTATGCCCTGAAGGACGATCCCGCCGTGCTGATCGTGCGCGCGCGCGGCCTGCATCTCGATGAAGCCCATCTGACCATCGACGGCGCGCCGATAGCCGGCGCCTTCTTCGATTTTGCCTTGTATCTCTTCCACAACCACGCCGAACTCGCCCGGCGCGGCACCGGGCCGTATGTCTATCTGCCCAAGCTTGAGACGCGGTTCGAGGCGCGCCTTTGGGCGCTGGTCATCCGCCATTGCGAGACGGCGCTGGGCATCACGCCGGGCGCCGTGCGCGTCACCGTGCTGATCGAGACCATCACGGCGGTGTTCGAGATGGACGAGATCCTGTGGGAGCTGCGCCAGTCCATCACCGGCCTCAATGCCGGGCGCTGGGACTATATCTTCAGCTATATCAAGCGTCAGAAATCCGATCCCGGCCGCATCCTGCCCGATCGCGGTCAGGTGACCATGGCCGCGCCCTTCATGGCGTCCTACGCCCGGCGCCTGATCGCCGTGTGTCACCGGCGCGGCGCCCATGCCATGGGGGGGATGAGCGCCTTCATTCCGGTCAAGGGCGATGACGCCGCCAACACCGCTGCGATGGAGCGCGTCAAGGCCGACAAGACGCGCGAAGCAGGCCTTGGCCATGACGGCGCCTGGGTGGCGCACCCGGCGCTGGCCCCGGTGGCGAAGGCGGCCTTCGATGCGGTGATGCCCGGGCCCAACCAGCTGTCAAAGCAGGGCGAGCTCACCGCAGACCGCGAAGCTCTGCTGACCCCGGTTGCGGGAAGCATCACCCAGGCCGGCCTCGCCGGCAATGCGGACGTCGCCATCCGCTATATCGCCTCCTGGCTGCAGGGCCGGGGCGCCGCGCCCATCCACAACCTCATGGAGGACGCCGCCACCGCCGAGATCAGCCGCGCCCAGCTCTGGCAATGGCGCGTGCATGGCGCCCGCACCGATGACGGGCAGCTGATTGACGCCGCCCGCGTCAGCGCCGCCATCACCGGCGCGGCACGCGCCATCCGCTCGGAGCTTGGCGAAAACGCGTGGGCTGCGGGCCGCTACGGCGAAGCGCAGGCCATCCTTGAGAGCCTCGTGCTGGCGGATGAATTCGAAGAGTTCCTCACCCTGCCGGCCTACGCGAAGATCCGCGAGGTGTGACGCGCCGCGCTGGCGCGGGCCGGCTCAGCCTCGTCACCTCCGCAACGAAAAAGGCCGGCCCCGTCAAGGGACCGGCCTTTCTCTTGTATTCGCCGTCCGGGCCTTGCAGCCCGGCTCAGGCGCTGCTGTCTACCACTCGGTGCGCAGGGTCACGCCCCAGGTGCGCGGCGCGCCCAGGAAGGCGCCGAACGTGCCGGTCTGGGCGAACTGGTCGAACGCGACCTGGGCATAGGTCTCGTCGGTCAGATTGCGGCCCCAAACCTCCACATTCCAGCGCCCGTTCATGGAGCCGACGCCCAGGCGGCCATTGAGCATGGTGAAGGCCTCCTGCTCCTTGCCCGGCGCGAGGTCGGAGCCGGTATTGTATTCCGACACCCAGCGTGCATCGAGCGCGGCGAGGAACATGAGCGTATCGGTCAAGGGACGCTCATAGATCGCCTGGCCCGTGATGAAGTGCTCGGGCGACAGCGAGATCTGGCTGCCCGGCAGGCGGAAGAGCGCCGCCGGCAAGGTCCCCAGATTGTCGCCATACGTCGCATTCACATACGCATACCCGCCGGTGATATCGAGGCCCTCGATCGGGGTCGCCCAGCTGAAGTCTACCTCAACGCCATAGGTGGTCACCTCGGGAATGTTCTGCACCACGAAGGCCAGACCCGTGAACGTGTTGAGCTGGAAGTCGGTGATTTCCTGGTAGAAATAATTCCCGTTCAGTTGCAGCACGTTACCGAACAGCTGCGACTTGAAACCAACCTCATAGGCGTCGATCAGCTCCGGACGGAAGGAGCTGTCGGAATTGGTGAACGACCCGCCTGAGACCGGTCCGTTGAATTCCCGGTCGAGGTTGAAGCCGCCCGCCTTGAAGCCGCGCGAGAAGCCGGCATAGAGCATCACATCGTCGCTGACGTCGAACGTCGCGCGAAGCGTGCCGGAGACTTCCTCGTCCGTGCGCTCGCGATCATAGCCATTGGCGTCCAGACCGGTGCGCGCATAGGGCAAGCACACCAGCGGCGCGAGGCCCGCCAGCGGCGTGCCCGCCGCGCCGGCGATCGGATCGGGACCGAACACCGTCTCGAGGAAGGCGCAACCCGGCGTGGGATTGGTGGAGAAGCTCGCCACCACGTCCTTGGTTTCGCGTGTGTAACGCAGACCGCCCGTAATCGCGAACTGGTCGGTCAGCTGGTAGGTGTTGTGGGTAAACAGCGCCCAGCTGCGCCCGGTCTGATTATAGGTGTCCTGATTGACGCCCGATCCGGCCGGCAGCGCCTGACCCGGCGCGAACAGCGGAGCGCCGGCGACCGCATTCAGGGTCTGGGAGATAAACAACGGGTTGGTCCCGCCTGAAGCCGCCAGGCCCAGATAGACTTCCCAGTTCGCCCCGAAGCGGATGGCGTCGTTCAGGTCCAGCTCTTCATGCGAGTAGATGCCGCCGACCAGCCAGTCGAGATTCCCGTTGATGCCGGTCAGACGCACTTCCTGGTCAAAGCGCGTCAGGTCCGTCGAGTTGCCATCGGCCCGATAGGCGATGTCAGCCGACGTGAAATCGATGTCCTGGGTGCGCGTGTTCTCCCAGTTGCGCCAGGAGGTGATGGTGGTCAGCGTGCCGACGGGCAGCTCAAAATCGAACTCGGCCGAAACGCCGTAATCGGTCACGTCTTGCTGGTATTCCCGGTTGGAGAAGGCGCGCCGCGCATCGGGATTGGCCGGGTTGAGCACCTGGCCGCCAACGGCGCCGACAAGCCCGGCCGGTCCGGCCGCTGTGCGCCATTGCACGGCCGAGCAGCAGAACTCGTCGCGCTGGGTGTAGTCGGCGATGAAGCGGCCTTCGACCTCGGCATTGGGCGCCCAGAGCGCCTGGGCACGGAAGGTGTAATAGCTGTTGGTCTCGGACTCGACCTGACGCGTGCCGCCCGGCTGGCGCAGGGTCATGTCGGTAAAGCCGTCGCGTTCGCCAATGGCCCCGAACAGGCGCACGGCCAGCGTCTCCCCGCCGATCGGACCGGTCACATGGCCGGACAGGCGGCGATAGCCGAAATTCCCGGCTTCGGCCTGCAGAGCACCGCCATACTCAAACTCCGGCGCCACCGTGACGATGTTGAGCACGCCCGCAGAAGTGTTCTTGCCGAACAGCGTTCCCTGGGGACCGCGCAGCACTTCAATGCGCTCAATCTCGCCAAGATCGGAGAAGCCGACCCCGTTACGCGCCCGGAACACACCGTCGATATAAACGCCCACCGAGCTCTCGAGGCCGAAATTGTCGCCCACCGTGCCGATGCCACGGATGCGCGCCGTGGTGATGGTTTCCGCCTGGGTCGAGGTTACCATCAGGCCCGGCGCGATGGAGATCAGGTCCTTGATGTCCCGTACGCCCGCGGCGAGCAATTCGTCTGCGCCATAGGCGCCGAGCGAGATCGGCACGTCCTGCGCTGACTGTTCGCGTTGTTGCGCCGTAACAGTCACCACGTCGATGGTCCGGCGTTCGCTGGCGGCAGGGTCATCGGTGGCGGTCTGGGCGTAAGCGCCGCTGGCCAGGGCGAGCGACGAGACGGCGGCGCAAAGCGCGGCGCGTGTAAAACGGGTCGTCATACGTTGATGTCCTCCTCATTGGCGTCGCCGCTTGATCTGCTGCAAGCGGTCGATCCGAGCATTGTTGCAGTGCAGCATGCTCGCGTGTTTGCATGGTGTCTGATTTGGAAGCAGAATAGAACATCCGCCGACAGCCCCGAGACGGGTCTGGCCCTGCGGCGACCAGTCTTCGCGTGCTATTTCGCAAAACTGTTGCATGGGCGCCACGCTCACGGGCCTGTCCTGGGCCCCGGATATGCGAAGGGCCCGGCCTCCTCTACGGAAAACCGGACCCTTGCACCCTCCCTGACCGGTCTGGGCCGATTCAGGCATGGCGCTGTCTTAGCAGTCCGCGAAGGGTTTTGCCACAGCCGTCATCGTACCGCCATGAACGGCCCCCTGGCGCCGCGGCCTGGCAGGACGCTTACCAAGTCACAACCTGTCGCCGCCATACTCCTGCAGCTGGGTTATGGGAGCCGGTCATGCAGGACGCCGTCATGCGGCTGCTCAAACGCCATCTGGCCAGCGTCGATCATGTCGATCTCGGCCGCTACCAGTTCGTCAATCTTGAACACGTGCGTGAGGCGGCCGGCGCGCTCTGGCCGCAATTGCGCGAACGCGCTTTCCTCGCCTCGCGTTCCATGATCGAGCGGCGCATCGCCGAGGATGACCTCATCATCCCCTGCGCCACCGGCTTTCTCGTGATTTTCAAGGCGCTGACCGGCGAACCGGCCTTGCGGCTCACCGAAAGGATCCGCGCCGAGCTCGAAACCTTCTTTATGGGCGATGAGGAACTTGGACGCCTGAAGGTGGAGGGCGCGTGCGAGCGCCTCACCCTGTCCGAGTTCGAAGCCACCCTGGCCCGCTCGCGTCCCGAAGCCGGACCGCGCGCCGCTGGTCCAAGGCCCGATGAGGCCGTAGCCGCGGGAACAGACGACAAGCTGCGGATCGACGCGCTCGACTATCTGCCCGCCTGGGACGCCCGCAACGAGGCGGTTGGCGGCTTCTTCATGCGCGCCCGTCGCCTGTCGAAGGACGGGCGCGGCTGGCTCGTCAACGGCGCGATTGTGCGCGGCGCCCGTCGGGCCGAAACGCGCCTTGCCCTGGACCTTGAGGTGCTGGGCCGCGCGGCGGCGGCGCTGGAGGCGCTCATCAAGGCCGGCACGCGCTGCGCGCTCATCGTGCCGGCGGGCTATGCCAGCCTGTCCCAGCCGCGATGCCGGTCAACCTATGTGACCCGCCTGTCCTCCATCGCCCCGGCGCAAAGGGCGATGATCTGGGTGCGGCTGGAAGACACGCCGCTGGATGCGCCCCGGGCGGCGCTGGCCGAAACCGGACACATGGTCGCCCAGCATGCCGGGCGCCTGTTCGTCCACGCGCCCGCAGACGCCCTGACCCTCGACCCGTTTACTGAAATTCGCCCGGCCCTGATCGGCGCAGACTTTCCCGCAGGGTCCGACGCCGCCGTGCGAACCGATCTGGACCGCTTCATGGCGCTGGTGCGCCGTACCGGCGCGGGCGCGTATCTTGATAATCTGGGCAGCTGGGAGGCGGTGCGCCTGGGCGTGCGCTCGCCGGCCCGCCTTCTGGCCGGCCCCTCGATTGGCGTGCTGAGCGCGCCGCGCGCGCCCTACAAGCTGTCGCGCACCGGGCTTCTGGCGCGCGCCGCCTGAGCCTCGCCCCAGGGTTCGCCTTGCCAGCCGCGGGCGCCCCGCCTTACCCTGCCGCCCTGCGCCAGGGAGGGTATCGCCATGATCTTGTTCGCATTCACCGCCGGGGCCCTCGCCCTTTCGTCCGCCTCCGCTGCGTCCGCGCAAGCAGGAACCAACCCGCTTCAGTTCGCCGACGTGTTCAGCCTGGAAATGGCGGCCGACGTGCAGATCAGCCCGGACGGGCGCACGATCGCCTATCAGCGCCGCTCCAACGACATCATGACCGACCGGACGCGCGGATCGATCTGGGTGGTGAATTTTGACGGGACCGGCCACCGCCCGCTGGTCACGGGCGCGGGCGATTATGCGAGCCCGGTCTGGACACCGGATTCCAGCCGCATCCTCTATCTCTCCAGCGAGGACGGACAGACCGAGCTGCGCATGGCCTGGACCGGCGACGGGCGCAGCGCGCGCCTGGCCCGCTTGCCGCGCGGCGCCTCGCAGCTGTCTGTCTCGCCTGATGGCGCGCAGATCGCCTTCACGATGTTCACGCCCGGACGCGGGCCGCAGGTGGATATCGGCCTGCCCGAGCGGCCCCAGGGGGCGGAGTGGGCAGCGGCGCCGCGCGTGGACGAGACCTTTGCCTTTCAGGCCGACGGCATTGGCGATTTGCCACCGGGCGCGTCGCAGATTTACGTCCTGCCCGCCGATGGCGGCGCCCCGCGGCAACTGACCCGCGTGGAGAGCGGCGCGATCACCGGGCTCTCCTGGACCGCCGGCAGCGCGGAGATCCTCTTCAGTCATGGCGGGCGGGCCGAGGACGGATTTGACTTTCGCGAAGCCGATATCTGGGCCGTGCGCGCCGCCGACGGCGAAACGCGCCAGATCACCGATCTGCCCGGCGCCGAGCGCGCCCCGCGCGTCAGCCCGGACGGGCGCACGCTGGCCTTCCTGCGCACGCAGCGCGAAGCCTTCTCCCACCAGGACAGCCGTCTCTACACGCGCCCGCTGTCAGGCGGCGAGCCGAGCCAGCTTCTGTCCGATCTCGACCGCGGGATCGACCAGATGGCGTGGGACGGGTCCGGGCGCGGCCTGTGGGTGCGCTTTGATGATCGCGGCCACACCGTGCTCGGCTATGCCGCGCTCAGTGGCGGGCTCGACCGGGTGACGGACGCGATTGGCGGACTGACCATCGGACGGCCCTACACGTCGGGCATGTTTTCCGTCTCCACGACCGGGCGCTGGGCCGCGCCGCTGGCGAGCGCGCAGGATCTCGCCAATGTCGGCGCCGGCGGACGCCGGGGCGAGGCGCAGGTGCTGACCGATCTGAACGCCGGGGTGCTGGGCGCGCGCGATCTTGCGCCGGTGGAGCGCTTTACCTGGGAGAGCTCGGCCGACGGGCGCGAGATCGAGGGATGGATCGCCTATCCGCCGGGTTTCGATCCCGAGCGCCAATGGCCTATGATCCTCGAAATCCATGGCGGCCCGCACACCGCCTATGGCCCGCAATTCTCGGGTCAGGTCCAATTGATGGCCGCCGCAGGCTATGTGGTGTTCTACACCAATCCGCGCGGCTCCACCTCCTATGGCCAGGACTTCGCCAACCTCATCGACAAGGATTATCCCGGCAACGATGTGGACGACCTCAACTCGGGCGTCGACGCCCTGATCGCGCGCGGCTTCATCGACGAGGACCGGCTGTTTGTCACCGGCGCCTCGGGTGGCGGCGTGCTCACCGCCTGGCTGATCGGGACGGATGAGCGCTGGCGCGCGGCGGCTGTGGGCAAGCCGGTGATCAACTGGACAAGCTTTGCGCTGGCTTCCGATATCGGGCCGGTGATCCACCGCTACTGGTTCGGCGTGACGCCCTGGGACGAGCCGGAGGAATACTGGCGCCGCTCGCCCCTGTCGCTGGTGGGCAATGTGAGCGCGCCCACCATGGTGTTTGTCGGCGCCGAGGACCGGCGCACGCCGGTGGCCGAGGCGGTGCAGTACTATAACGCCCTGCAGATTCGCGGCATTGAAAGCCGGCTGGTGCGCATCCCGGACACCTTCCACGGTATCGCCGATTCCCGCCCTTCGCGGCTGTTGTACAAGACCGGGCACATCATCGCCTGGTTCGATCAGCATGGCGGGCAGGAGGAATAGGCTCAGAACCCCTCAAACCGCGTGAACTCGCCCACTTCGGCGCGGCGTGAGCGCAGCTTGTTGACCACCGCGTCCGGGTCGGCGTGACCGATGGCGAGGCCACAATAGATTTGCAGCGGCGCCTCCACGCCCAGCGCCTGGCCCACCGTGCGGCAATGCGGCGTCCAGGCCTCCTGCATGCAGGTGGCCAGGCCCCGCGCCTGCGCCGCCAGGCACACGCACATCATGAACATGCCCAGATGCGCCCACTGATTCTTGTTCATGCGCGCGTCGATGGCGAAGAACAGCGCCTGGGGCGCGCCGAAAAAGCGGTAATTCTCCATCAGATGGGCAAAGCGCGCGCCCTTGTCCTCGCGCGGCACGCCCAGCAGCGCATACATGTCCTCGCCCACCTCAAAGCGGCGCGTTCGGTAGGGCTCCCACAGGCTCTCAGGGTAGACTGGAAAGTCCGCCTCATTGGCGAAGGGGTCGGTTTTCAGCTTCTCCTGCACCGCATCCATCACGCGCTGGCGCGCCTCGCCGGCCACCGCGATCACATGCCAGGGCTGGAGATTGCCGCCCGACGCGGCCCAGCGCGCCTCCCCCAGGATCGCCTCGATCTCGGCTTTGGACACCGGCGTGTCGAGAAACGCGCGCGTGGAGATGCGCGCCTTGAGCGCTTCGGATACGGTCATGTGGAAAGCCTTCTGAGGATCAAACCGCAAAACTGACGCCGCAGCCGCAGGCGGCTGTCGCATTGGGATTGCGGATCTGGAAGCTGGCGCCGATCAGCTCGTCGACATAGTCGATCTCGGACTTGTCGAGGAACTCCACACTCATGGGGTCGACCAGCACCACCGCGCCGTCGCGCTCGATGCGCAGGTCATCCCCGGCCGCCTCGGTCTCCAGATCGTATTTGTAGGAAAAGCCCGAACAGCCCCCGCCCACCACCGAGACCCGCAGGAAGGCCTTGTTCTGGCGCTCGACGATCGATTTGATCTGGCGGGCCGCCGAGGCTGAAAGCGTGATCTGGGGCTGGCTCATGGCAGTATCCGTCCGCACTCTGGTTTGCGTTGGCAGCTTGACAGTATATGGACCGCCAGAGCCCGTCATGGAAGACCCCGCCCGATGACCCACGCCCGCGCGCCCTATGCCTGTGATCCCGCCCGCAGCCGTGGGCGCGCGTTTGCGCAGCCTGAAAGCGCCATGCGCACCGCCTTCCAGCGCGACCGCGACCGGATCATCCATTCCAGCGCCTTCCGCCGCCTGAAGGAAAAGACGCAGGTCTTCGTCGCCCATGAAGGCGACACCTACCGCACGCGCCTGACCCATTCGCTGGAGGTCGCCCAGATCGCCCGCACCCTGGCGCGCGCGCTGCAGGTGGACGAGGATCTGGCCGAGGCCGCCGCCCTGGCCCACGATCTCGGCCATCCGCCCTTTGGACATTCGGGCGAGGATGCCCTTCAGGACGCCATGGCGGGCTTTGGCGGGTTTGACCACAACGCCCAGACCCTGCGCGTGATCACCAAGCTGGAGCATCGCTACCCGCAGTTTGAGGGCCTCAACCTGTCCTGGGAGACGCTGGAGGGCGTGGTCAAGCATAACGGTCCCCTGCTGGCGGCGGGCGACGGGCCGGAGGCGCTGGCCTGGGGCTTTACCGCCTATGAGGGCTGGCGCGCGCTGGAGCTGCATACCCATGCCGGGGTGGAGGCGCAGATCGCCGCGCTGTCCGACGACATCGCCTACAACAACCATGACATTGATGACGGTCTGCGCTCGGGCATCCTCACCCTCGATCAGCTGCTCGACCTGCCGCTGGTGGGCGATGTGTTCCGCGCCGTGCGCGCGCGCCATCCGGGCCTTGGCGAGGACATTCTCATTCACGAAGCCGTGCGCGAGCTGATCGGGCTTATGGTCGCTGACGTGCTTACCGAGACCCGTCGCCGGCTGTCAGACACCGGCGCAGACAGCCCCGACGCCGTACGCGCGCTGGACGCGCCGGTGGTGGCGTTCTCTGAAGACATGACGGTCAAGCTCGCCGCCGTGCGCCGTTTCCTCTATGCGAACCTGTACCTGCACTACAAGGTCAAGCGCATGAAGGAAAAAGGCAAAATCGTTGTGCGCGATCTGTTCGCGGCCTTTCTCGGCGATCCCTTGCTTCTGCCCACGCGCTGGCAGGACACGTGCGACGGCGCCGGCGGCCAGGCCACCGCGCGAACGGTATGCGATTACATCGCCGGCATGACCGACCGCTACGCCGTGGACGAGCATCGCAAGCTGTTCAGCGTTGACGGCTGGCGCTAGGCATTTCCTGTATGGAAGCACGGCTTTTCGCATCCTGTGCGTTGTTGCAGCGCGGGCCAACCTTATCTTTTTGAGCACAGACCGACGACGCGTCCACCGCCCCCATTCAATGAGGTATCCTCATGCGCCTGATCGCCGCCAGCCTCGCCGCCGCTTTGGCATCGTCCGCCGCCCTCGCCGCGCCCGCCTCCGCCCAGGACTGGGCGCTGGATCGCGAGGCCAGCTCCGTGCGCGCCACGATCGCCGTGTTCAACACGCCCGCCGAAGCGCGTTTCACCGATTTTGACGCGCAAATCACGCTCGATCCCGCCAATCTCGCCGGCGCGCGCATCGAGGCTGTCGTGCGCACCGCCAGCGGCGCCATGACCACCCGCGATTATCAGCAGGCCATGCTCTCCGGCGACGGGCTCGCCCCGTCCGCCCACCCCGAAGCGCGCTTCGTCTCCAGCGATGTCCGTCCGGTCGAGGGCGGCTATGAGGCCCATGGCGTCCTGACGATCCGCGGTGTGGAGGCGCCCGTGGTGCTCGCCTTCACCCTGGAGATTGATGGCGCGCGCGCCGTGGCGGCCGGCGGGTTCGACGTGTCGCGCTCGGCCTTCGGGATCACAGCCTCCAGCTGGGGCGCCAGCAATGTGGGCGAGACCGTCGCCGTGTCGCTGCACATCGAGGCGGACGCACGCTGACGGGCCCGCCTCGCCCGTCCGGCCCACCTGTCCGGACCTAACGGCAGGGGGAGACTATCACTGCGCGTACGCGCCGTGCTAAGTCTGCGCTCCCGCAGTGCAACACCCGTTCGCAAGTGCAGAATAAACGATCGATCATCACGCGCTTTGCGCCCTCGCCCACGGGCTATCTGCATATTGGCGGAGCCCGCACGGCCCTGTTCAGCCTGCTGTTTGCGCGCCGCCATGGCGGCCAGTTCAAGCTGCGCATCGAGGACACCGACCGGGCGCGCTCCACCGATGACGCGGTCGCGGCGATTCTCGACGGGCTGCACTGGTTGGGCCTCGACTGGGACGGCGACGTGGTCTCGCAATTTGCCCGCGCCGAGCGCCATCGCGAGGTGGTGGACGCCCTGATCGCGCGCGGCGCCGCCTTCCGCTGCTGGTGCACGCCGGATGAGGTGGAGACGCTGCGCCAGGCCGCCTTCGATCAGGGTCGCGCCCTGCGCTCGCCCTGGCGCGACCGCGATCCGTCGCAGGGACCCGATGCGCCCTATGTGGTGCGCTTCAAGGCGCCCGAGCGCGATGTCGCCATCATGGACGGCGTCCAGGGCGAAGTGCGCTGGGCGGCCAAGGAGTTTGATGATCTGGTGCTGCTGCGCTCCGACGGCGCGCCGACCTATAATCTCGCCGTGGTGGTCGATGATCACGACATGGGCGTCACCCATGTGATCCGCGGCGATGATCACCTGGTCAATGGCGGGCGCCAGACCCAGATCTATGACGCGCTGGGCTGGACCGTGCCGCATTTCGCCCACATCCCGCTCATCCACGGCCCCGATGGCAAGAAGCTGTCCAAGCGCCATGGCGCGCTGGGCGTCGAGGCCTATCGCGACATGGGCTATCTGCCGGAAGGCCTGCGCAATTACCTCCTGCGCCTGGGCTGGTCGCATGGCGACAAGGAGCTGTTCACCGACGCGGAAATGATCGCCGCCTTTGACCTCGCAGGCCTCAACAAATCGCCCGCCCGGCTCGATTTCGACAAGATGGCCAGCGTCAACGCCTTCCACATGAAGCGCGCCGGGTCCGCCCGCCTGACCGATCTTCTCTGGGCGCGGCTGGAAACCAGGCCCGGCCTGCGCCTCGATGAGACCGGCCGCGCCTGGGTGCGCGCCAGCATGGACGTGCTCAAAGAGCGCGCCGCCACCCTCGCCGAACTGGAAGACCAGGTGTATTTCATGCTGCGTCTGCGTCCTGTTGCGGCCGCGGGCCAAACCGCCGGGGCGCTGGACGCGGATGCGCTGGCGCGTCTGTCGCGCCTGCGCACGGCGCTCGCGGGCCATGATGACTGGAGCGAGGCGGCGCTGGCGGGCGCCCTGAAAGCCTTCGCCGGGGCCGAAGGGGTCGGCTTTGGCAAGATCGGGCAGCCGCTGCGCGCGGCGATCACCGGGGGCGCGCCCGCGCCCGACATGAGTTTTGTGCTGGCCGTGCTTGGACGTGACGAGGTGCTGGCGCGGCTTGATGATGTGATTTGACCGGCGCGCCGGCCAGGGGCGCCGCTCAGGCGCGAGGCCGGCCCGTCAGATGAAAGGGTGCCGAGATGAAGAACAAGGTTGAGAACAAGGGCGCAGCCCGGCTGACGATCAATGGCAAGACCTATGAGCTGCCGGTGCTGGGCGGCTCGGTCGGGCCGGACGTGATCGACATCCGCACCCTCTACCGCGATGCCGGCGTGTTCACCTATGATCCGGGCTTCACCTCCACCGCCAGCTGTGAAAGCCAGATCACCTATATCGACGGCGATGAGGGCGTGCTGCTCTACCGGGGCTATCCCATCGACCAGCTGGCCGACAACGCCACCTTCATCGAGGTGGCCTATCTCCTCCTGCACGGCGATCTGCCCACGAAGGACGAGCTGCACAGCTTTGACTGGACGATCCGCCGGCACACCATGCTGCACGACCAGTTTGACCAATTCTTCCGTGGTTTCCGCCGCGACGCCCACCCGATGGCGATCATGGTCGGCACGGTCGGCGCGCTCAGCGCCTTCTATCACGACTCCACCGACATCAATGATCCCCAGGCGCGCACCATCTCGGCCCACCGCATGATCGCGAAAATGCCGACCATCGCGGCGCGCGCCTACAAATACTCCATCGGCCAGCCGTTCATCACGCCGCGCAACGAGCTCGACTACGCCGCCAATTTCCTGCGCATGTGCTTTGCCGTGCCGGCCGAAGACTATGTCGTGTCGCCGACCCTGGCGCGCGCCATGGACAAGATTTTCATCCTGCACGCCGATCACGAGCAGAACGCCTCCACCTCCACGGTGCGCCTGGCGGGCTCCTCGGGCGCCAATCCCTTCGCCTGCATCGCGTCGGGGATCGCCTCGCTCTGGGGCCCCGCCCATGGCGGCGCCAACGAGGCAGCGCTCACCATGCTCGAAGAGATCGGCTCGGTGGACCGCATTCCTGAGTACGTCCGCAAGGCCAAGGACAAGAATGATCCGTTCCGCCTGATGGGCTTCGGTCACCGCGTCTACAAGAATTACGACCCGCGCGCCAAGGTGATGCGCGACACCTGCCATGCCGTGCTCGACGAGCTGGGCGTGCGCGACGAGCCGCTGCTGGCCGTGGCCATGGAGCTGGAGCGCATCGCGCTGGAGGACGAATATTTCGTCGAGAAGAAGCTCTATCCCAATATCGACTTCTATTCAGGCATCACCCTGCGCGCGATGGGCTTCCCCACCGAGATGTTCACCGTGCTGTTCGCGCTGGCGCGCACCGTGGGCTGGATCGCCCAGTGGAGCGAGATGATCGAGGACCCCAGCCAGAGAATCGGCCGCCCGCGCCAGGTCTTCACCGGCGCGCCCGAGCGCACCTATGTGAAGCTGGGCGAAAGGTAGGGGGCGAGACGGAGCGATCCCCGCTCCGTGTTGTCCCGGCGCCGCTCCCTGGTGTCCCGGAACCTCTCTCTGGTGTCCCGGACACCCCTCCTTGTTTTCCCGGAAACCGCGCAGCGGTTATCCGGGATCCAGCCCGACAGGATTGAACCGCCTCGGCGGTGGACATGATCGGTGGATGGATCCCGGTCGGCTGCGCCGCCCGGGAAGACAGGGGGGGCGCCCCCTGGCGGCTGCTCAGGACCTGTGCGACGCAATCTCCCCCTCCGTCCGCTGCGCGGACACCTCCCCCGCAGGCGGGGGAGGATGAGAGGGGCTGGCGCGGCGCCCTCCCCGATCCCCTTTCCCCGCCCCATGCGCTATCTCATCTCCCATGAGCGCCCTGCGGCCGCGCTCTCGGCGTCTGCCTGTCGCGAAGACAGCGGCCCGGCTTGCTGCACAATACGCCCCCATCTCCCCGTCGCTCCTTGCTGGCCCATTTTCGCAAGCGTCGCAGCCTGTCAAGGACGACCGGGCGTCGCCCGGTCGCCGCATGCGGCGGCCCGAAGGGCCGTCCTTGACAGGCTGCGATCGCCTTGCGTGATCCTCCAGCATCGAGCGATGGGGAGCATTGAGCCCCGGGTCGCCCCGACTGGAGGCGGAAACTGGGTGTGTGTCCCCGGTTTTCGTGACGCAGAACGAATTCTTCGTCGCACATGGCGTTTAGGAATTTGCGTAACGTCTCTACTTATTGCGGCGAGTCGAATAGTGGCGTACTACATTGGTGAGAATCGGCGAGGGCTCAGATGCTTCTGAACAAGGTCACGATCAAGAACTTTAAAGCCATTGAGGAAACGAAGGTCGACCTCGCACCTTTCACGGTGATCGTCGGCGCGAATGGCTCCGGAAAAAGTTCCGTCCTGCAGGCATTGCACTGGATGTTTCAGTCAGGACGAAATCTCTCGATTGACACTAACAGAGACGAGAAAAAGGGATCGACTCTTTCAGAGAGGAACGCAACGTATATGCCGTCCCCGGAATACAGAAATTCAGGATACGGCCCTGAATATGGTAACGGCGCTCACATGCCGCGCTTTGACTTGTCGGTCGATGCGACCGACGACGCTGGAACCGCGGTTCAAGCAGCAGTGTGGATAAAATCTGCGAAAAATGAAGGTCTCAGTGTCCATGTTCCCTCAAACAACGAGTTCGTGAGAAAGCTCCGCGACCGCAATCAGGAGTTCAGTTCTTACATTCCAGGACTGGCGGGAATTCCCCTCGCTGAGGAGAAACGCTCAAAGCTTATCGTACATCGGCAAGCGGCAGCCGGCGATGCGAACACAGTCCTTCGGAACGTCCTCTTGTTGCTTAAGGAGACAAACGTCAAAGGCAGCAGCGGGCTGGAGCACATCACGAAGTTCGTCTCACAAGTGATGGGCGAGTTGGACCTCTTCGTGGAGTTCGATGAGGAGAAACAGTCGACTATTCGTGCCGAGTTTCAAACGAAGTCGATGCATGATGCGGATCAGAAGCGGCGCAAGCCGCTCGAGTTGGCGGGCATCGGTTTCTTACAGGTCATCCAGATCTTCGCCTATCTCGTCTATTTTCGACCTGTTGTACTACTTGTCGACGAGCCTGATTCTCACCTCCACCCCGCGACACAGGAACGCCTCGTGAGCGTACTTGCCGCAGCTGCGAAGGAATTTGGGACACAGGTAATCCTTACCACGCACAGCCCATCGGTCGTTCGAGCCCTTCCGCCGGAGGCCAAAGTCGTTTGGATGAAGGACGGCAAGGTGCAAGAAGATGGCGACACCGCAGGTCGTCAATTGATGGGCTGGGGTCTGCTCGACAAGCGCGTCCTCCTGCTGACGGAAGACAGCAAGACCCATCTGCTGCGCGCGTTGCTGTCCCAATGGCCGGACCTAGAACGCGTCGTCGCGCTGTGGCCGTTGCACGGCTCCGGCAAACTGCTCGATGCCGAGGGATGCGCGTCTCTTCAGAAGGTGTTCGGCGATGAAATGAAGATCGTGCTCCACCGTGATCGAGACTTCATGATGCCCGCCGAAGCCCATGCGTTTGCTGAGCCGTACACAGCAAAAGGCGTGAAGGTGTGGCTTACCCGTTCGTCGGACGTCGAAGCCTATTGGGCGGATGGTGCGGTGTTAACCAGCCATTTCGACATCGACGCCGAAGCGGCTGTCACGCTTTTGACCGACGCCGTCACGGCCGGGACAGCCGACGGTGCTGACGCTGAGTGCCGAAACGCGAAAAGGCACGCGATCCGAAATCAGGTTCCTTTGAAGAAAAAGGCAGAGCAGGGGCAACTCCCGACATTCTCAGATGATCAGGTTGTTGCTGAGTATTCTGTTGCCGGTGCTCATCATGTCATCTTGGGCAAGACGCTTTGCACAAAGATTCGCGAAGCTGCAACGACAAGGTCACTCGATAAGGTCGCGAGATTTGGCAAGACGGTCCCTGAAGGTCTGCACAGACACCTAGCCGACGACTTGAGGCAGGTTTTGGTCGGCGTCTTGACTTAATATAGGACAATTACCCAGTTAGAGCATTTTCGTTTTATTCCGGCTCATATCCGCAGGCTGTGAAGTAGTTGGCGCATTCGGCGGGGGTGATGGCGTCGAGGGCATCGGCGACGGCGTTGTGCAGATCGGGGACGGTGCGCGCGGCGGCTTTGCGAAGCT
>WGNG01000008.1 GCA_016124675.1 Alphaproteobacteria bacterium | reverse complement strand
TGTTGAGATCAATGTCGAGCTGATCACCCCGATCGCGATGGAAGAGAAGCTGCGCTTTGCCATCCGCGAAGGCGGGCGCACGGTCGGCGCGGGCGTGGTCGCCAAGATCGTCGAATAGCCTTCGCCGTCGCCTTCACACGACGCTGACGCGCGGCCCGGCTCACCCAGAGCCGGGCCGTGCTGCGTTCGGGGTGGAAGGAAAGTGCTGAAGGCGCTGCACATGTCCCCGTCTCGACGCAGCAATCTGGATGCAAGGTGTTGACGGACGGGGCAGGTGAGAGTATCCACCCTCCCTCTGACGAGCTGGCCGTGCCCTTTGCGGGCAAACGCAGCTCCTGAAGCGAACACAATTTGGCGCGCGAGTGCTGCGGGGGGCGATCCGGCCCTTGGCGCGGCTCTTGTGCATGTTGGGACCGGACCAATGGCGCAACAGAATATCCGCATCCGCCTGAAGGCGTTTGATCACCGCGTGCTCGATTCGTCGGCGCGCGAGATCGTGTCCACGGCGAAGCGCACCGGCGCGAACGTGCGCGGGCCGATCCCGCTGCCCACGCGCATCGAGAAGTTCACCGTGCTGCGCGGCCCGCACATCGACAAGAAATCGCGCGAGCAGTTCGAGATCCGCACGCACAAGCGCGTGCTCGATATTGTCGACCCGACCCCGCAGACCGTTGACGCGCTGATGAAGCTCGACCTGTCGGCTGGCGTCGACGTCGAGATCAAGCTGGGAGCGTAGGTCGATGAGCCAGTCGGTTAAATTGCGCACCGGCCTTGTGGCCAAGAAGCTCGGAATGACCCGCGTGTTCACTGCGGAAGGCAATCATGTGCCGGTCACGGTTCTGCACCTGGATGGCGGCGTCCAGGTCGTCGCCCAGCGCACCGTGGAGCGCGATGGCTACACCGCCCTGCAGCTGGGCGTGGGCAAGGCGAAAGTGCGCCGCACCACCAAAGCCATGCGCGGCCACTTCGCCAAGGCGTCGGTCGAGCCCAAGCGCAAGCTGGTGGAGTTCCGCGTGAGCGAGGACGCGCTGGTTGACGCCGGCGCCGAGCTGTCGGCCGAGCATTTCGTGCCGGGCCAGAAGGTCGACATCGCGGGCATCACCATCGGCAAGGGCTTCGCCGGCGCGATGAAGCGCTGGAATTTCGGCGGCCTGCGCGCCTCGCACGGCGTCTCGGTCTCGCACCGTTCGCACGGTTCGACCGGCCAGCGCCAGGATCCGGGCAAGGTGTTCAAGGGCAAGAAGATGGCCGGTCATCTTGGCTCCGAGCGTGTCACCACGCAGGGGCTGGAAGTGGTGCGCGTCGATGCCGAGCGCGGCCTGATCCTCGTCAAGGGCGCGGTTCCGGGTTCGGCCGGGTCGTGGGTTGAAGTGCGCGATGCCGTCAAGGGCGTGGGCGCTGACAATCTGCCCTGGCCCGCAGCCCTGCGCACGGCGCAGGCCGACATGCCGGAGGCTCCGGCCGCAGACCAGATTGACGCCGCCGGGGCTGACGCCGGGAATGAAGGGGCCAATCAATGAAAATCGACGTCGTCAAGCTGGACTCCGGCAAGGCCGGCTCGGTTGAGCTGAACGCGGATATTTTCGGCATCGCCGATATCCGCGCCGACCTTTTGCACCGCTGCGTGAAGTGGCAGCTGTCGCGCCGCCAGGCTGGCACCCACAAGGTCAAGCAACGCGGCGAGATCGCGCGCACGACCAAGAAAATGTACAAGCAGAAGGGTACCGGCGGCGCCCGCCACGGCGCGCGTTCGGCCCCGAACTTTGTCGGCGGCGGCGTGGCCCACGGGCCGCTCGTGCGGTCGCACGCCACCGACCTGCCCAAGAAGGTCCGGGCGCTGGCCCTGCGTCATGCGCTGTCGGCCAAGGCGGGCGGCAATCAGCTGATCGTGCTGGACGAGGCGCGCCTGGATGCGCCCAAGACGCGCGATCTGGTGGCGCTGTTTGAAAAGCTCGGCCTGACCAATGCGCTGATCATTGACGGCGAGACTCTGGACGAGAATTTCGCGCGCGCCGCGCGCAATGTGCCGCTTATCGACGTGCTGCCCGCGCAAGGGTTGAACGTCTATGACGTGCTGCGCCGGGACACCCTGGTGCTGACGCGTGCGGCCCTGGACAGGATCAACGAGCGGCTTGCGCCGCAGGAGGCTGCGTGATGCCCGCTCCGCGTCATTACGACACTCTGATCGCCCCGGTGGTCACCGAGAAATCAACCCTGTTGTCGGAAGACAACAAGGTGGTGTTCCGCGTGCCCCTGGGCGCGACCAAGAAAGACATCGCCGAGGCGGTCGAGGAATTGTTCAAGGTCAAGGTGAAGGCCGTGAACACCCTTGTCCAGAAGGGCAAAACCAAACGGTTCCGCGGCATTAAGGGCCGGCGTGACGACGTCAAGAAAGCGGTTGTGACCCTCGAAGAGGGCCACTCCATTGACGTCACCACGGGCCTCTAGACGCGCGCACGAAGGAGAGAGACCATGGCTCTGAAATTCTTCAAGCCGACCTCGCCCGGCCGCCGCGCGCTTGTGCTGGTGGACCGCAGCGAACTGCATTCCGGCAAGCCGGAAAAGACCCTCGTGGAGGGTCTGCGCAAGAATGGCGGCCGCAATAATACCGGGCGCATCACCGCCCGCCGGATTGGCGGCGGCGCCAAGCGCCTGTACCGCATCATCGACTTCAAGCGCCGCAAGTTCGACGTGCCCGCGACGGTCGAGCGGCTGGAGTATGATCCCAACCGCACTGCCTTCATTGCGCTGATCCGCTATGAGGACGGCGAACTCGCCTACATCCTGGCGCCGCAGCGCCTTGCGGTGGGTGACAGCGTTCTGGCAGGCGAGCGCGTCGACGTGAAGCCGGGCAACGCCATGCCGCTGAAGGCGATGCCGGTCGGCACGATCGTGCACAATGTCGAACTGAAGCCCCTGAAGGGCGGCCAGATCGCCCGCTCGGCCGGGGCCTACGCCCAGCTGGTCGGCCGTGATGCGGGCTACGCCCAGCTGCGCCTGATGAGCGGCGAGCTGCGTGCGGTGCACCAGGACTGCATGGCCACGATCGGCGCGGTGTCGAACGCGGACCACCTCAACATCAATCTGGGCAAGGCCGGCCGCAAGCGTCACATGGGCAAGCGCCCGTCGGTGCGCGGCGTGGCCATGAACCCGGTCGATCACCCGCACGGCGGCGGCGAAGGCCGCACCTCGGGCGGCCGCCACCCGGTGACCCCGTGGGGCAAGCCGACCAAGGGTCCGCGCACGCGGTCGAACAAATCGACCAGTAAATTCATCATCCGCTCGCGCCACGAGCGCAAGAAACGCTAGGGGACGGCTGACATGCCTCGCTCTGTCTGGAAAGGCCCGTTTGTTGACGGGCACCTCCTGAAGAAAGCCGACGCTGCGCACGCTGCCGGGCGCAAGCAGGCGATCAAGACGTGGTCGCGCCGCTCGACGGTGATGCCGCAATTCGTGGGCCTGACATTCCAGGTGCACAACGGCAACAAATTCATCCCGGTGGTCGTCTCTGAAGAGATGGTCGGCCACAAGCTGGGCGAGTTCGCTCCGACGCGCACCTATTACGGCCATGCGGCGGACAAGAAGGCGAAGAGGAAGTAGCGATGGGCCAGGCGAAGAACCCCCGGCGGGTCGCCGATAACGAAGCGCGCGCCAAGCTGCGCATGCTGCGCATCAGCCCGCAAAAGCTGAACCTCATTGCCGCGATGATCCGTGGCAAGAAGGTGGAGCGCGCGCTCAACGACCTCGAGTTCTCGCGCAAGCGCGCCTCGGCGGACGTGAAGAAGCTGCTGCAGTCGGCGGTCGCGAATGCGGAAAACAATCATGGTCTGGACATCGACTCCCTCGTCGTGGCCGAGGCCTATGTCGGCAAGAACCTGGTCATGAAGCGCTTCCGGGCCCGCGCCCGCGGACGCGGCGCGAAAATCCTCAAGCCGTTCTCCGAGATGACGATCGTGGTGCGTGAAGTTGAGGAGGCCGCCTGATGGGTCAGAAAGTCAATCCGATCGGCCTTCGTGTCGGCATCAACCGGACCTGGGACTCGCGCTGGTACGCCAAGGGCGAGGAATATGCCGATCTGCTGCACGAAGACATCAAGATCCGTGCGTTCCTGAAGGACAAGCTCAAGACCGCGTCTATCTCGCGCATCATCATCGAGCGCCCGCACAAGAAGTGCCGCATCACCATCCACACGGCGCGTCCGGGTGTGATCATCGGCAAGAAGGGCGGCGATATCGAGAAGCTCCGCAAGGAGATCTCGAAAATGGTCGATGGCGAGGTGTTCCTCAACCTGGTTGAGGTGCGCAAGCCTGAGGTTGACGCCACCCTGGTCGCCGAGAGCATCGCCCAGCAGCTGGAGCGCCGCATTGCGTTCCGCCGCGCGATGAAGCGCTCGCTTCAGACCACGATGCGCATGGGCGCACTGGGCTGCAAGATCATGCTGGGCGGACGCCTGGGCGGCGCGGAGATCGCGCGCGTCGAGAAGTATTCCGAAGGTTCGGTGCCGCTGCACACGCTGCGCGCCGACATCGATTATGGCTTTGCCGAAGCCATGACCGCGATGGGCATCATTGGCGTGAAGGTGTGGATCTACAAGGGCGAGATCCTCGAGCACGACCCGATGGCCCAGGAAAAGCGCATGCTCGACTCTGGCGAGCAGCGCACGCGGTCGGGCCGGCAGGCGGCATAAGAGCGCAAACAGGGAGCTGTCACCATGCTTCAACCGAAGCGCACCAAATTCCGCAAGGCCCACAAGGGCCGCATCAGCGGCGTGGCCAAGGGCGGGTTTACCTTGAACTTCGGCTCCTACGGGCTGAAGGCTCTGGAGCCTGAGCGCGTGACGGCGCGTCAGATCGAGGCGACGCGCCGGGCCATCACGCGTCACATGAAGCGCGCCGGCCGGGTGTGGATCCGCGTGTTCCCGGACGTGCCGGTGTCGAAAAAGCCGACCGAAGTGCGGATGGGTAAGGGCAAGGGCTCGCCCGAGTTCTGGGCCGCCCGCGTCAAGCCGGGCCGGATCATGTTTGAAATCGATGGCGTGCCGGACGATGTGGCGCGCGAGGCGCTGCGCCTTGGCGCCGCCAAATTGCCGATCAAGACCCGGGTGGTCACCCGTCCGGGCGAGCAGGGAGAGCGCTGATGGCCAAGGTCAAGCAACTGACGGGCGAAGACGTGCGCGCCCTGAGCGACGACCAGCTTCAGGACTCGCTCCTCAGGCTGAAGAAAGAACAGTTCAATTTGCGGTTCCAGCGGGCCACCGGCCAGCTTGAGAACACCGCGCGCTTCTTGCAGATCCGCCGGGACATCGCCCGGATCAAGACGGATCAGCGCCGGCGCGCGCTTCAAACCCAGGGGAGCTGAGGTCATGCCAAAGCGTATCCTTCAAGGCGTCGTGGTCAGCGACAAGCAGCAGAAGACGGTGGTCGTTCGCGTCGAGCGCACCTTCCTGCACCCGCTGCTGCGCAAGACCGTGCGCCGGTCCAAGAAATACCACGCTCATGATGAAAATGGCGTGGGCAAGGTGGGACAGCGCGTCCAGATCCAGGAATGCGCGCCCAAATCGAAACTCAAGCGGTGGGAGATCGTCCCCGATCAGGCGTGACGCCTGATCTGCGGGCCGGTGTTCCGATAACGGAGACCTTCCAATGATCCAGATGCAAACCAATCTGGAGGTGGCCGATAATTCCGGCGCCCGCCGCGTGCAGTGCATCAAGGTGCTCGGCGGCGCGAAGCGGCGCTATGCGGGCGTGGGCGACATCATTGTCGTCTCGATCAAGGAAGCCACTCCCAAGGGCCGTGTCAAAAAGGGCGATGTGCGCAAGGCCGTGGTCGTGCGCACCGCCAAGGACATCAAGCGCCGTGACGGATCGGTGATCCGCTTCGACACGAACGCGGCTGTTCTGATCAACAACAATAACGAGCCGATCGGCACCCGGATCTTCGGACCGGTGCCGCGTGAGCTGCGCGCCAGGCAGCACATGAAGATCGTCTCCCTGGCGCCGGAGGTGCTGTAGTCATGGCCGCCAAGATCAAGAAAGGCGACAAGGTCGTCGTCCTCACCGGTCGCGACAAGGGCAAGACCGGCCAGGTGGTGAAGGTGCTGCCTTCCGAGAACCGCGTCGTGGTGTCGGGCGTGAACACCGTCAAGCGCCACCAGCGCCCGACCCAGACCAGTCCGGGCGGAATTGAAGAAAAGGACGCCGCCATCCACGTCTCCAACGTGGCCCTGGCCGATCCCAAAACCGGTGAAGCGACGCGTGTCGGCTTCACGACCGGCAAGGACGGCAAGAAAGTGCGCGTAGCCAAGAAGTCCGGCGAGGTGATCGATGTCTGACGTCGCAACATACGAACCGCGCCTGAAGACGCGCTACCGCGAGGAGATTCGCGCGCGTCTGAAGGAGAAATTCGGCTACACCAACGACATGCAGATCCCGCGCCTGGACAAGGTCGTGATCAATATGGGCGTTGGCGAAGCAGCCCAGGATTCCAAGAAGATCCAGGGCGCCCTGGCCGATCTGGCGATCATTTCCGGCCAGAAGCCGGTCGCCACGGTGGCCAAAACCTCGATCGCCGGTTTCAAGCTGCGTGAAGACCAGCTGATCGGCGCCAAGGTGACGCTGCGCCAGGACCGCATGTACGAGTTCATTGACCGTCTCGTGACCGTGGCCCTGCCGCGGGTGCGCGACTTCCGCGGCCTGAACGGCAAGAGCTTTGACGGGCGCGGCAACTACGCCATGGGTCTCAAGGAGCACATCGTGTTCCCGGAGATCAACTACGACAAGGTCGACAAGATTCGCGGCATGGACATCATCGTGTGCACCACCGCGAACACCAATGAGGAAGCGAAGGCCCTGCTGGCCGAGTTCGATTTCCCGTTCACGAACTGACGCAGCAGGAGCGCGGCGCCACGGTGGCGCCGCACGCAGGAGAGATTTGAATGGCCAAGAAAAGCGCTATCGAGCGAAACCAGAAGCGTCAGCGCCTGACCGAGCGGTTCGCCGCCCGCCGCGCCGCGCTGAAGGCCGTCGCTCGCGACACGTCCAAGCCGGTGGATGAACGCTTCGCCGCCCAGCTGAAGCTGGCGGGGCTGCCGCGTAATTCCGCGCCGTCGCGCATCCGCAACCGCTGCCAGATCAGCGGCCGTCCGCGCGCATATTACCGCAAGCTGAAGATGTCGCGCATCGCGCTGCGTCAACTGGCCAGTCACGGGATGATCCCGGGCATGGTCAAGTCGAGCTGGTAGGGAGGTCAGGACATGTCTGTGAACGATCCGCTCGGCGATATGCTGACCCGCATCCGCAACGCCCTGATGCGCAAGCGCACCAGCGTCTCCACGCCGGCGTCCGCGCTGCGGGCGCGCGTGCTCGACGTTCTGCTCGATGAAGGCTATATTCGCGGCTACACCGAGAGTGTGGATGCGCGTGGCTTCAAGCAGTTCGATATCGAGCTGAAATATTACGAGGGCGCGCCAGTGATCTCGCAGATCCAGCGCGTATCGAAGCCGGGACGGCGCGAATACCGCAAGGTGCGCGACCTGCCGCTGGTTCAGAACGGGCTTGGCATCGCCATCATCTCGACCCCCCAGGGCGTGATGAGCGACAGCGCTGCGCGCGCGAAGAATGTCGGCGGCGAGATCCTTTGCCACGTCAGCTAGGAACAGGAGGCTAACATGTCGAGATTGGGCAAGCTGCCTGTAGCAATTCCTGGCGGCGTCACCGCGTCGGTGAATTCAGGCGTGGTCATGGTGAAAGGCCCCAAGGGCGAGCTGAGCTTCTCGGCGCCGACCAGCGTGCGCATCCGTCAGGAAGACGGCGCGCTGAAGGTCGAGCCGGTGGAGAATTCCAAAACCGCCAAGGCGATGTACGGCACCGCCCGCGCACGCCTGAAGAACATGGTTTTGGGCGTCACCAAGGGATTTGAGAAGAGCCTGGAGCTTGTGGGCGTCGGTTATCGCGCCCAGATGCAGGGTACCGATCTCAAGCTGGCTTTGGGTTTCTCGCACGACGTGATCTACACCCCGCGCAAGGGGATCACGATCACGGTCCCCAAGCCGACCGAGATCAAGATCGAAGGGGCCGACGCTCAGGCGGTCGGTCAGACTGCGGCGGAAATTCGCCGGTTCCGTTCGCCCGAGCCTTACAAGGGCAAGGGCGTGAAGTACGCGACCGAGCAAGTGCGCCGCAAAGAAGGCAAGAAGAAATAGGGTCCTGGTGATGAAATCCTCTGCTGAGAAAATGCGCCGCCGCACGCAGCGCACCCGCGCCCGGATCCGCAAACTGGCCAATGGCCGGCCGCGCCTGTCCGTGTTCCGGTCGTCCAAACATATCTACGCGCAGATCATTGACGATGCGAACGGCGTGACCGTCGCTGCGGCGTCCTCGCTCGAACAGGGCAAGGCCGCCAACGGCGCCACGGTGAGCGCGGCCGAGACCGTCGGTAAGCTCGTCGCCGAGCGCGCGAAGGAAAAAGGTTTGACCGACGTGGTGTTCGATCGCGGCGGCTACATGTACCACGGGCGCGTCAAGGCGCTCGCAGATGCTGCCCGCGAGGGCGGCCTGAACTTCTAGGGGAGCGAACGCCATGGCTCGTGAAGACAATCGCGGCGGCCGCGACCGCCGCCGGAAGGACGAGGACAACGCCGAATCCGAACTGGTGGACAAGCTGGTTCAGATCAATCGCGTCGCCAAGACGGTGAAGGGCGGGCGTAACTTCCAGTTCGCCGCGCTCGCCGTCGTGGGCGACCAGAAGGGCCGCGTCGGCTTCGGCCAGGGCAAGGCCCGCGAGGTTCCCGAAGCCATCCGCAAGGCCACCGAAGAGGCCAAGAAGATGATGGTCCGCGTGCCGCTGCGCGAAGGCCGCACCCTGCACCACGACGCCCACGGGCGTTGGGGCGCGGGCAAGGTGATCCTGCGCTCGGCCCCTCCGGGCACCGGCGTGATTGCTGGCGGTCCGATGCGCGCCGTGCTGGAATCGCTGGGCGTCCAGGACGTCGTCGCCAAATCGACCGGCTCGTCCAACCCGTACAACATGGTGCGCGCGACGTTCCAGGCCCTCAAGGCCCAGAACAGCCCGCGCTCAATCGCCGCCAAGCGCGGTCTGAAGGTTGCTGACCTGGTGGAGCGCCGCCAGGACGGGGCGAGTGCGCCCGAAGCGATCGAGTCCTAGAGGAGGGCGATATGGCTGCTGCCAAAACCATTCGCGTGCGCCAGACCGGGTCCTCGACCCGGCGTCCGCCCATCCAGGCTGCGACCCTCAAGGGTCTGGGCCTCGGCCGGATCGGCCGCGAGCGCGAGCTTGAAGATACGCCGTCCGTGCGCGGCATGATCCGCAAGGTCGCCCATCTGATTGAGATCGTGGAGTAGCCGCAAGGCCGCTTCTGAAGGAGAATTGCTATGCGCTTGAATGAATTGCGCGACAATCCCGGCGCCACCAAAGAGCGCACGCGCGTCGGGCGCGGCATCGGCTCGGGCACCGGCAAGACCGGCGGGCGCGGCGTCAAGGGTCAGAAGTCCCGTTCGGGCGTGGCCATCAAGGGTTTCGAAGGCGGCCAGATGCCGCTGCACCAGCGTCTGCCCAAGCGCGGCTTCACCAAGCCGAACCGGGCGCGCTTTGCAGAGGTCACCCTGCGGCGCATCCAGACCGCAATCGACGCGGGCCGTCTCGACGCGAACCAGCCTGTGGACGCTGCGGCGCTGAAGGCCGCCGGCGTGATCCGGCGGGCCAAGGACGGCGTTCGCCTGATCGGCGGCGGCGACCTGACCACGAAGATCGATCTCACCGTGGCGGGCGGCTCGGCCCCCGCCATCGCGGCGGTCGAGAAGGCGGGCGGGTCTGTGACCGTCACCATCGTCAAGGCCAAGGCCGAGGCAGAAACCGAGTAAGCCTGCAGGCCGCGGTCCGGCCCCGTCCGGACCGCGCGTCTCGCGCGAGGGAGTGATCGATCACCATGGCGTCAGCCGCCGAACAACTCGCCGCGAACATGAATTTCGGGGCGTTCGCCCGGGCCAAGGAGCTGCAAAAGCGGCTCCTGTTCACGCTCGGCGTTCTGATCATCTACCGGATCGGCACCTATGTGCCGCTGCCGGGGATCGACATGGTCCAGTTCACGCTGTTGTTCCAGAACCAGAGCGGCGGCGTGCTGGGCATGTTCAACATGTTCTCCGGCGGCGCCGTGGAGCGCATGGCGATCTTCGCGCTCAACGTCATGCCCTATATCTCCGCGTCGATCATCATGCAGCTGATGGCGGCCACCGTGCCGGCGCTCGAGCGCATGAAGAAGGAGGGCGGCGAGCAGGGCCGCAAGCAGATCAACCAGTACTCGCGCTATCTCACCGTCGTGCTCGCCGCGGCGCAGGGCTTCGCGATCGCGATCGCCATGCAGCAGCCCGATCCCAATACCGGCAACACGATCGCGCAGAATCCGGGCGTGTTCTTCCTGATCGTCACGGTCAGCACGCTTGTGGGCGGCACCATGCTGCTGCTGTGGCTGGGCGAACAGATCACGGCGCGCGGCGTGGGCAATGGCGTGTCGCTGATCATCTTCGCCGGCATTATCGCCGAGATGCCGCGCGCTTTGTTCCAGACGCTGGAGCAGGGCCGCACCGGCACGCTCAACCCGGCCGTGGTGCTGGCGCTGATCGCCATGCTGATCGCGGTGCTGGCCTTTGTGGTGTTCATCGAGCGCTCGCAGCGGCGCCTGCTCACCCAGTACCCGAAACGCCAGGTCGGCAACCGCATGATGGGCGGGGAATCGTCCTTCCTGCCGCTGAAGCTGAACACGGCGGGCGTGATCCCGGCGATCTTCGCCTCCTCGCTGCTCCTGCTGCCCGCCACGGCGGCCGGCTTCTCGGCCCAGTCGGGCCCGGCCTGGCTGACCGGCCTGGTGGCGCTGCTGGGCCCCGGCCAGCCCGCGTTCATCGTGTTTTATGGCGTGATGATCGTGTTCTTCACCTTCTTCTACACCTCCATCACGTTCAATCCGGACGATGTGGCGGATAATCTGAAGAAGTATGGCGGCTTCCTGCCGGGCATACGTCCTGGCAAGCGCACGGCGGAATATCTCGACTATGTGCTGACCCGCCTGACGGTGATTGGCGCGGCGTACCTGACAGCGGTGTGCCTGCTGCCTGAAATCCTGCGCGCGCAGAACCCGTCCATCCCCTTCTATATCGGTGGCACGGCCGTGCTCATCGTGGTCTCGGTGACCCTGGACACCGTGGGTCAGATCCAGTCCCATCTTCTGGCCCATCAGTATGAGGGGCTGATCAAGAAGACCAAGCTGCGGGGGCGCAAGCGATGAACATCGTCCTGTTCGGTCCGCCGGGCGCTGGCAAAGGCACACAGTCCAAGCGCCTGGTGGCTGAACGCGGCTGGGTTCAGCTGGCCACCGGCGACATGCTGCGCGCCGCGCGCGCGGCCGGCACCGAACTGGGCAAGCGCGTTGCTGACATCATGGATCGCGGCGATCTGGTCTCTGACGAGATCGTCATCGCCCTCATCGAGGAGCGCCTTGGCGAGGCTGATGCGGCGGGCGGGGCGATCTTCGACGGCTTTCCGCGCACCGTGCCCCAGGCCGAGGCGCTGGACGCCCTGCTGGACGCGCGCGGCGCGCCGATCGGCAAGGTCGTGCGCCTGGTCGTCGACCAGGACGAGCTTGTCGCGCGCATGCAGAAGCGCGCCGCGGAAGAGGGCCGCGCAGACGATACGGTCGAGGCGTTCCGCGTCCGGCTGAAGAATTACAACGACCAGACCGCCGCCCTGATCCCCTACTATCAGGCGCAGGGCAAGCTGGCCGATGTGGATGGCGCAGGGTCGATGGACGCCGTTTCGGCGCGCATCGCCCAGGTGCTGGACCAGGCTTGAGGGCTGCGCCGGGGAACCGCCCCGGCGTGGTGGAAACTGAGGCGGCGCCGCTTATCCCGGTTGACGAAACCGGTGCGGCGCCTATAAGAACCGCCCTTCGCTCGCAGGGGCAGACGCTGTATCCGCCGCCGCCTTAGTGGCTGCGCGGTACGGCATCCTTCGCGGGCGTGGGCTGATGAGGACAAGGAGAGCGTCGTGGCACGGATCGCCGGCGTCAACATTCCGACCAACAAGCGCGTGACCATCGCGCTGCGCTACATCCATGGCATCGGGCCTGCCAAGGCTGCCGAGATCTGCGACAAGGTGGGCATCGCCCCCGAGAAGCGGGTCAATCAGCTGACGGACGCCGAAGTGCTCCAGATCCGCGAGACGATCGACGCGGACCATCTGGTGGAAGGCGATCTGCGCCGCGAGGTTGCGGTCAATATCAAGCGCCTGATGGATCTGGCCTGCTATCGCGGCCTGCGCCACCGTCGCGGCCTGCCCGTTCGCGGTCAGCGCACCCATACCAATGCGCGTACGCGTAAAGGTCCCGCCAAGCCGATCGCTGGCAAGAAGAAATAAGGAACGAGGGCCATGGCCAAGGAACCGTCCCGCATTCGCCGCCGCGAGCGCAAGAACATCACCGCTGGCGTGGCGCATGTGAACGCCAGCTTCAACAACACCATGATCACCATCACCGACGCCCAGGGCAACGCGATCTCCTGGTCTTCGGCTGGCACCATGGGGTTCAAGGGTTCGCGCAAATCGACCCCCTACGCCGCGCAGGTCGCTGCTGAAGATGCGGGCCGCAAGGCGCAG
This sequence comes from Alphaproteobacteria bacterium, assembly GCA_016124675.1. GTDB lineage: Bacteria > Pseudomonadota > Alphaproteobacteria > Caulobacterales > Maricaulaceae > Oceanicaulis. The sequence continues at coordinate 132,074 of WGNG01000008.1, read as the reverse complement.
GAGCACGGCCTGAAGACGATCGAAGTCAAGGTGTCCGGTCCCGGTTCAGGCCGTGAATCGGCGCTGCGCGCCCTGCAGTCGGTGGGCCTGGTGATCACGACGATCCATGACGTGACGCCGATCCCGCACAATGGCTGCCGCCCGCCCAAGCGCCGCCGCGTCTAGCGCCGCCGCCAGCGCGCGATGACCGCGCGCTGTCAAGACCTGTTTCCGGGCGCGCGGCTTCACCTTGAAGCCGGCGCGCCCTCCACCTTAAAGGGGTGTTGTCCGTGATTGAGAAAAACTGGCAGGAATTGATCCGCCCGATGAAGCCGGAAATCCAGTCCGGCTTTGACCCGCTGCGTCAGGCCAAGCTTGTCGCCGAACCGCTCGAGCGCGGCTTTGGCACGACGCTGGGCAATGCGCTGCGCCGCGTGCTCCTGTCCTCGCTGCAGGGCGCTGCGGTGACGGCGGTGCAGATCGACAACGTGCTGCACGAGTTCTCCTCGATCAAGGGCGTGCGCGAGGACGTCACCGACATCGTTCTGAACCTCAAGCAGGTTGCGCTGCGCATGCAGGGCGAGGGCCCCAAGCGCCTGATCCTGCGCAAGAAGGGTCCGGGCGAGGTGAAGGCCGGCGACATTGAAGAGACCGGCGACATCGTCGTGATCAACAAGGATCTCGTCATCTGCACGCTCGATGATGACGCCGAAGTGCGCATGGTGCTTACCGTCAACACCGGCAAGGGCTATGTGCCGGCCGAAAGCCACCGTCCCGAGGATGCGCCCATCGGCCTCATCGGCGTGGATGCGCTCTACAGCCCGGTCAAGCGCGTCTCCTACCGCGTGGAGAACACCCGCGAAGGTCAGGTGCTCGACTATGACAAGCTCATCCTGGAAGTTGAAACCAACGGCGCCCTGCGCCCCGAGGACGCCGTGGCCTACGCCGCGCGCATCCTGCAGGACCAGCTGCAGGCGTTCGTGAACTTCGAAGAGCCCAATCAGGGCCGCGCCGAAGGCTCCGACAAGCCGGACCTCGATTTCAACCCGGCCCTCCTCAAGAAGGTCGACGAGCTGGAATTGTCCGTGCGCTCGGCCAACTGCCTGAAGAACGACAATATCGTCTATATCGGCGACCTGATCCAGAAGTCCGAGGCGGAAATGCTCCGCACCCCGAACTTCGGCCGCAAGTCGCTCAACGAGATCAAGGAAGTCCTGGCCCAGATGGGACTGCACCTTGGCATGGAGGCGCCCAACTGGCCGCCTGAAAATATCGACGATCTCGCCAAGAAGTACGAGGATCAGATCTAGGAAGAAGCGCCGCGAGGCGTCCCTTCACTGGACTTAAGGAGAATAGTCATGCGCCACGGCGTCGCCCACCGCAAACTGAACCGGACCGCGAGCCACCGCCGCGCCATGTTCGCCAATATGGCGTCCTCGCTCATCGAGCATGAGCAGATCGTCACCACCCTGCCCAAGGCCAAAGAGCTGAAGCCCATCATGGACAAGCTCATCACCCTGGCCAAGCGCGGCGACCTGCACGCGCGCCGTCAGGCGATCGCCCAGATCCGCAACAAGGATCAGGTGGCCAAGCTGTTCGCGACCCTGGGGCCGCGCTACCAGGAGCGTCAGGGCGGCTATACCCGCGTCCTGAAGGCCGGCTTCCGCCTCGGCGACAATGCCCCGCTGGCGGTGATCGAGCTTGTGGACCGCGATCCGCAGGCCAAAGGCGCCGTTGACCGCGCCCGCCTGGAAGAGGCGATGGCCGACTAGGACGCCTCTGGCGATCGCATTCGAAACAGGCCGTCCGGGCGCTCCGGGCGGCCTTTTTGCGTTTGGGGTCATTGCGGGCGAGCGAGCATGCCCTCCTGCCTGAGGGGCTTGGGCGGCCAAGCCTGGTGTCGACTCCGCCGGAAGCACCTGAAAACCTTTACTGCACGGCGCTGCACCCCTCACCTCTGTCCTCTCCCCTCCAGGAGGGGAGAGGGGGCTTTGACGATGGCTTTCCTTCGGGAGTGCAAGCGCCTGGCTCCACTCAATTGTGCGCAGCGCCGCAAGCCCCCTCTCCCCCATTCATGGGTGAGAGGATAAAGGTGAGGGGGCGGTGCGAAAATATGCGAACTTTGCAGAAGCGCCCTTGCCCCCGCCCCCCTCACTCATCCGTCATCTTTCACACCCTGTTCAGGCGCGCCTGTATTGCCTACATCGGGGCTCCGCCTTACCGGGCGGGGATGGAAGAGCGAGGGAGGGCCTGATGCTGCGATGGCTGATGTCTGCAATCATGCTGGTGACCGCCGGGTTTGGCGCCGCCTGTGGACAGGAGCGCTCCGGGGATGACGCTGCGCCCGCGCTGCAATCGGCGCCTGACACGGCCCCCGGCGCCGCGCCCGCCCTTGCTGGGGCCGGCCAGCCTGAACCGGTCTTCGCCCCGCCGCGCGCCGCGCCTGAAAGCCGCGAGCAGATCCAGCTCTCCTTTGCGCCGGTGGTGCGCGAGGCCGCGCCCGCCGTGGTCAATGTCTATTCGCGCCGCGTCATCGCCCAGCGCTCGCCCTTTGCCGGCGATCCGTTCTTCGAGCGCTTCTTCGGCGGGCCGCAGACGCGCCAGCGCGAGGTCAACTCGCTGGGGTCCGGCGTGATCGTTGATGCGTCCGGCGTCATCGTCACCAATAACCATGTCGTCGCGGGCGCACAGGATTTGCGCGTCGTCCTGTCCGACCGGCGCGAGTTTGCCGCCGAGCTTCTGCTGGCGGACGAACGCACCGATCTCGCCGTGCTGAAGATCGAGGCGGACGCGCCGCTGCCCGTGATGACGCTCGACATGAGCGGCGCCGCGCAAGTGGGTGATCTGGTGCTGGCCATCGGCAATCCGTTCGGCGTCGGCCAGACGGTGACCTCGGGCATCGTCTCGGCGCTGGCGCGCACCGATGTGGGCATTACCGACTATGCCTTCTTCATCCAGACCGATGCCGCGGTGAACCCCGGCAATTCCGGCGGCGCGCTGGTGAATATGCGCGGTGAGCTGATCGGCGTGAACACGGCGATTTTCTCGCGCTCGGGCGGCTCGCAGGGCATCGGCTTTGCCATTCCTGCCGAAATGGTGCGCACCGTGGTGGCCGCCGCCCGCGAGGGCGGGCGGGTTGTGCGCCCCTGGCTGGGCGCGCGCCTGCAGTCGGTGACCAGCGATCTGGCGCAATCCTTCGGCCTCGACCGTCCCCAGGGCGCCGTGGTGGCCGAGCTCTGGCCCGGCGGCGCCGCCGAACGCGCGGGCCTGCAGCGCGGCGATGTGGTGCTGGCCGTCGATGGCCAGCCGGTCAATGACGAGAATGGCGCGCGCTTCCGCTTCGCCACCCGCACCATCGGCCAGGACGCCCGCCTGACCGTCCTGCGCGACGGGCGGGAGCTGACCCTCACCGTGCCGTCCGAAGCCGCGCCGGGCGAGGCGGAGGGGCGGCGCCTGCTTATTGACGGGCTCAACCCGCTCGCCGGCGCCGAGCTTGTCCAGCTCTCGCCCGCCTTCAACGAGGAGAATGGGCTCGACCCGTTCGCGCGCGGCGTGCTGGTGTTCGCCGTGACGCCGCGCACCAATGCCGGCTTTATCGGCTTCCAGCCCGGCGACCGCCTGATCGCCCTGATGGGCCAGCCCGTGGACGATCTGCCCTCCCTGGCCCGCATCCTGCGCCAGAATGACGGCGCCGCGCGCTGGCCCATCGAGATTGACCGCCGGGGCGAGCGGATCAGGCGCGAGGTGCGGCTGTAAGGGGGCAGGGACGAATGGCTACTTTTTCCCTCCCCTTGATGGGGAGGGAGGGCCGGAGCGTGAGCCCGGTCGGGTGGGGTGGAGCGCCGCCCATGCCCCCCTTTGCGTTCTCCCGGCGCAAGCCGGGATCCAGAATCGCCCGCGCCCCTGGGCCCCGGCTTGCGCCGGGGAGACGCGGGGATGGGTGGAGGCTTTCCCTCTCCTTGACTTGTGGTAGGCCCCCCCCAACCGCCCCTCGGGTTTGCTGCGCCGTGCGGGGCTTGCTACACAGATGACATACAGGTGACCGGCGTGATTCCGCGCCGGCGCCGCCCGTCCATGGACCGGCCGCACGGCTGCGCAAACAAGCCGCCGTTCGCGCCGCCGCCAGTCAGGATAGATCGACCTTGAGCGACACCCCGCCCCACGATCCGATGACCGAGGGCCCGGACCAGGAGGGCCCGTCCGGTCCCGCCGGCCTGACCATCGCCATCGAAGCTGAAATGAAGCGCAGCTATCTCGATTACGCCATGAGCGTGATCGTCAGCCGCGCCATTCCCGATGCGCGCGACGGGCTGAAGCCGGTGCACCGGCGCATTCTGTGGTCCATGCACGAGCAGGGCTATACGAACGACAAGGCCTATCGCAAATCGGCCCGCGTGGTCGGTGACGTGATCGGTAAATACCACCCCCATGGCGACCAGGCGGTGTATGACGCGCTGGCGCGCATGGCCCAGGATTTCTCCATGGGGCTGGTGCTGCTGGATGGCCAGGGCAATTTCGGCTCGGTGGACGGCGATCCGCCCGCGGCGATGCGCTATACCGAAATCCGCATGGACAAGCCGGCCGAGGCGCTGCTGGCCGATATCGACAAGGACACGGTCGATTTCCGCCCGAACTATGATGGCAGCGAGAAGGAGCCCATCGTCCTTCCCGCGCGCTATCCCAATCTGCTGGTCAATGGCGCAGGCGGCATTGCGGTGGGCATGGCCACCAATATCCCGCCGCACAATCTCACCGAAATCGTCAACGCCACGCTGGCGCTGCTGGACAATCCGGGCCTGAGCGACATTGAACTGCTCGACATCGTGCCCGGACCCGACTTCCCCACCGGGGGCGAGATCCTTGGCCGCTCGGGCGCGCGCAAGGCGCTTCTTGACGGGCGCGGCTCGGTTCTGGTGCGCGGCAAGACGTCTGTCGAGACCATCCGCAAGGATCGCGAGGCGATCATCATTCACGAGATTCCCTATCAGGTGAACAAGGCTGCCATGATCGAGAAGATCGCCGAGCTGGTGCGCGAAAAGCGCATCGAGGGCATCTCCGATCTGCGCGACGAATCCGACCGGCTGGGCATGCGTGTGGTCGTCGAGCTGAAAAAGGACGCCAATGCCGACGTCATCCTGAACCAGATGTTCCGCTGGAGCCCGCTGCAGTCGAGCTTCGGGGTGAACATGCTGGCCCTCATTGGCGGGCGCCCGCAGCAGGCGGGGCTTCGAACCTTCCTGGAAACCTTCATCAGTTTCCGCAAGGACGTGGCGGCGCGGCGGGCCAAGTTCGAGCTGCGCAAGGCGCGCGACCGGGCCCATATTCTGATCGGTCTGGCCGTGGCGGTGGCCAATATCGACGAGATCATCCGCCTGATCCGGGCCGCGCCCGATCCGGCGACCGCGCGCGAGCAATTGCGCGACCGCGCCTGGCCAGCCGCCGATGTCGCCTCGCTGGTCGCGCTGGTGGCCGATCCGCGCTCGATCATCCTGTCGGACGACACCATCCGTCTGACCGAGGAGCAGGCCAAAGCCATTCTCGATCTGCGCCTGAACCGCCTGACGGCGCTCGGCCGCGACGAGATCAGCGACGAGGCTGAAAAGCTCGCCGTGCAGATCGCCGATCTGTTGGAAATCCTCAAAAGCCCGGTGCGCATCCGCGAGATCATCCGCGACGAGCTGATCGCAGTGCGCGAGGCGTTCGGCGTGCCGCGCCGCACCGTCTTCGCCGAAGGCGATCTGGAGATCGAGGACGAGGACCTGATCCCGCGCGAGGACATGGTCGTGACGCTCACCCATGGCGGCTATGTGAAGCGCACCGCGCTGTCCACCTATCGCGCCCAGAACCGGGGCGGGCGCGGCCGGGCCGGCATGGCGATGAAGGACGAGGACTTCGTGGCCACGCTCTTCGTGGCCTCCACCCACGCGCCGCTTCTGTTCTTCAGCTCGGACGGCATGGTCTACAAGACCAAGACCTGGCGGCTGCCGCTCGGCGCGCCCAACAGCCGGGGCAAATACCTCACCAATCTCCTGCCGGCTCTCAATGAGGGCGCGTGGATCACCTCGGTGATGGCGCTGCCCGAGGATGAGGAGAGCTGGGACCAGTACGACGTCATGTTCGCCACCACCGAAGGCACGGTGCGGCGCAACAAGCTGTCGGACTTCGTGCAGGTCAACCGCAATGGCAAGATCGCCATGAAGCTGGAGGAAGAGGGCTCGCGCATTCTCGATGTGCGCCTGTGCCGCGAGGGCCAGGACGTGCTGCTGGTCACCGCCTCGGGCAAGGCGATCCGCTTCCCGGTGGGCGACGTGCGCGTGTTCGCCAGCCGCAACTCCACCGGCGTGCGCGGCATCCGCATGGGCACGGGCGACAGCCTCATCTCCATGGCGATCCTCAACGGCATCGAGATCAGCCGCGCCGAGACCCGCGCCTATATCAAGCGCCGCCGCGCCGAGATGCGCGCCGAGGGCGATGAGGTGCTGGAAGCCGAAGAGATTGTGGATGACGCCGGCGAAGAGGGCGGCGAGGACGCGGGCGAGGACATCACGCTGTCGGACGTGCGCTATATGGAGCTCCACGCCAATGAGGAAATGCTGCTGACCGTGGCGGCCTCGGGCATGGGCAAGCGCGTCATCGCGTATGAATACTTCACGCAAGGACGCGGCGGGCAGGGGGTGTGGACCAAGGACAAGCGCTTCCCCGAACCGCTGGCGGGCTGCTTCCCGGTCAACGAAGGCGACACGGTGATGGCCGTCACCGATGGCGGCCAGCTCATCCGCTTCCCCGTCGACACCGTGCGCATCGCGGCGCGCGCGACCAAGGGCGTACGCCTGATCCGGCTGGGCGCGGGCGAGAAGCTCGTCTCCATCGTGCGCGTCGCCGAGACGGGCGAGGCGGACGGCGAGGGCGATGGCGACGCGTCAGACGTCCCCGCGCCCGGGGGAGGCTGAGGACAGACCATGCTGGTCGAACCAGAGATCTTGCTGGCGTTTGCAATCGCATCCGCGGCGCTGATCGCTGTGCCGGGACCGAATGTGGCTGTGATTACGGCGACGGGCGTAGCGCACGGGCGCGGCGCCGCCTTGACCGTCGTCGCCGGGTCCACGCTGGCGCAAGCGGCGCAGATCGCTCTGGTGACAGGCGGTCTGGCCGCCTTGCTGGCGGCGTTCGGCTGGGCGCTCGGTCTGATAAAATGGGCCGGGGTGGCGTATCTGGCTTGGCTCGGCCTGTCAGCGCTCCTGTCGGCGCCCCACACGGGACAGGTCAAGCCGATCTCTTCGGGGCGCCTGTTCGCCACCGGTGCAGCCACAGCGCTCGCCAATCCCAAGACGCTGATCTTCCACGCGGCATTCCTGCCTCTCTTTGTTGAGCCGGGCCAGCCGGCCGGGCCGCAGCTGATGGTGCTGGGCGCCATCTACCTCGTGATCGCGTTGGCGCTGGACAGCCTGTATGCTGTTCTGTCTGGCTGGGCGAAGGCGGCCCTGGCGCGGTTTGACGTCCAGACGATAGCCCGTCGCGGTTCGGGTGTGCTGATGCTGTGCGCTGCGGGCTGGCTCGCTCTGCGGCGCGCCGATTGAAGGGAATGAGATGAAACAGCGCACCGCGCTCTATCCCGGCACGTTCGATCCGCTCACCAACGGCCATCTCGACATTATCGGGCGGGCGGTAAAGCTCTATGACAAGCTGGTCATCGGCGTGGCGCGCAATTCGGACAAGAACCCGCTCTTCGGCCTTGATGAACGCGTCGAGATGGCGCGCGAGCTCGCCCAGTCGGTGGCCGGCGACACGGTGATCGAGGTGCGCCCGTTCCAGGGCCTCCTGATGCATTTCGCCGAGGAAGTCGGCGCCAGCGCCATCATTCGCGGCCTGCGCGCGGTGTCCGATTTCGAGTACGAGTTCCAGATGGTCGGCATGAACCAGCGCCTCAATGCGGACATCGAGACGGTGTTCCTGATGGCGGACCCCCGCCACCAGGCCATCGCCTCGCGGCTGGTCAAGGAAATCGCCCGGCTGGGGGGCAATATCGACCCGTTCGTGCCGCCGCTGGTCAAAACCCGTCTGATGGAGAAATTCGCCCGATGACCCGTCTGTTCGCGTCTGCCGCGCTCTGCGCTGTCCTGTTCGCCGCCACCGCCTGCGCCGAGAGTTCAGAAAACGGGGCCGATGTCTCCTCGCAGGGCTCTGATGTCTCCATGGAGGGCGCTGACGTCACCGCCGGGACAGACCTCCAGCCGGACGCCGACGGGCCGGCTGTGGCCGAAGCCGGCTCGCCGCAAGCGGTGATCGACGCCGCGCCGGACGCGGCCTGGCGCACGGTGGACCCGGAAAACCTCCTGCGTATCCGCACCCGCACCGGCATGATCTGGGTGGAGCTGGCGCCGGAATTTGCGCCCGCCCACGTGGCGCGCATCCGCGAGCTGGCGCGCTCAAGCTACTTTGATTTCAAGGTGTTCCACCGCGTCATTGACGGCTTCATGGCCCAGGGCGGCGGTGCGCCGGACAATCCTGGAATCACCTCTCCGCTGCCCCCGCTGCAGGCCGAATTCACCATCCAGCGCTCGCCGGACGTGCTTTCCATCTCCGAGCTGCAGGAGCGCGTCATCAACCCGCGCGAGAACCGCACCCCGGCCCAGGCCGGTTTCTGGAATGGCTTCCCCGCCGGAACCCTCCCCGCCGCCCAGGCCTTCATCCGCGCCGACGGCATGGTGGATAGCTGGCTTCTCCACTGCGATGGCGCTGCCGCCATGGCGCGCACCGCCGATCCCAATTCCGCCAATGCCCAGTTCTATTTAGTGCGCGGGCAGGCCGAGCATCTCAACGCCACCTATACCGTCTGGGGCCGTGTGCGCGCGGGGATGGACGCCGTTCGCGCCATCCGCGTCGGCACCGTGGGCGAGACGCCGGGCTTCTCGCCCGACTTCATCATGGGCTTCCACATCGCCAGCGATTTGCCCGAGGACGAACGCCCCACGGCGCAGGTGTTCGACACCGACACCCCTGATTTTGCTCGCTATCTCGAAGCGCTCGCCGCGTCGAGACCCAATAACCGCCTGCCGGACATCTGCGAAATTGATGTGCCGGTGCGCATCCTCGAATAAGCATTGGAGACTGACTTGGCTGACGCACGCAATCTGGTTTTGACCCTTGATGGCGGGGATGTGGTCATCCGCCTGCGCGATGATCTGGCGCCCAAGCATGTGGCGCGCATCTCCGCGCTGGTGGAGGAAGGGTTTTATGACGGCCTCACCTTCCACCGGGTGATTGACGGCTTCATGGCCCAGGGCGGCTGCCCGCGCGGCAATGGCACCGGCGGCACGGGCCAGAAAATCCCGGCGGAATTCAACGCGGCGCCCCATGTGCGCGGCGCGGCCTCCATGGCGCGCACGCAGGACCCGAACTCGGGCGATTGCCAGTTCTTCATCTGCCTTGATGACGCGCGCTTCCTCGACCGTCAGTACACGGTCTGGGGCGAAGTGACGTCGGGCATGGAACATGTGGACGCCCTGCCCAAAGGCGAGCCGCCGCGGTCGCCGGGCAAGATTATCAAGGCGGTGGTGCAGTAGGGGTCTGCCCCCTGCCTGTTAAACGCCGACGCGTCCACCCATCACCTTTATCCTCTCCCCTCCAGGAGGGGAGAGGGGACTTTGACGCTGCGTTCTGTTGAGAAATGCCTGACCCCAAGCTCAAAGGATATATCGCAGCGTCGAAAGCCCCCTCTCCCCCATTTATGGGGGAGAGGTAAGGTGAGTGGGGACGCGGGACATCATCTCCCTCCTCATTTGCAAGCCGGGGGAAGACACAAGCTGGCGCCCACGTCATGAAACTCTCCGATTTCGATTTCCACCTGCCTGAAGAGCTGATCGCGCTGCGTCCGGCGCGGCCGCGTGACAGTGCGCGCCTGCTGCATGTGCGCCCCGGTCACGCGTCGGAGGACTTTGGCGTTCTGGACCTGCCGGGCCTGCTGCAGCCGGGCGATCTGATGGTGTTCAACGACACCCGCGTCCTGCCCGCCGCCCTCACGGGCATTCGCCCGGCCCGCGCCCATGGCGGGGGCGGTCCGGCGAGCATCGAGATCAATCTGCACCATCGTGACGGGCCGGATGTGTGGCGCGCCTTTGTGCGTCCCGCCAAACGCTTGCGGGCCGGGGACCGGCTGGATTTTGACGCCGGGCTGTCGGCTAAGGTGAGCGCCAAGGGCGAGGGCGGGGAGGTGACGCTGCGCTTTGACCGGGCCGGCGCTGCGCTCGACGCCGCCATAGAGGCTGCCGGCGCGCCGCCGCTGCCGCCATACATCGCGTCCAGACGCGCCGCCGATGAGGCCGACCGCAGCGACTACCAGACGCTCTACGCGGCGCCGGACAAGACCGGCTCGGTGGCCGCGCCCACGGCGGGGCTACATTTTACTGATCGCCTGTTTGCAGCCCTGGACGCACGCGGCGTGCGCCGGACGCAAGTCACGCTGCATGTGGGCGCAGGGACCTTCCTGCCGGTGAAGACCGAAGACGTCACCGAGCACCGCATGCATGGCGAGTGGTTTGAGGTGAGTGAGGCGGCGGCAGACGCCATCAATGCCGCGGAGGGTGAAGGCGCGCGCATCATCGCGGTGGGCACGACGGCCTTGCGCACGCTGGAGAGCGCGGCCGATGCCAACGGGACGGTGAGCGCAGGATCGCGCGAGACCGACATCTTCATCACGCCGGGCTACCGGTTCAGGCTGGTGGACGGGCTGATGACCAATTTCCACCTGCCCAAATCGACGCTGTTCATGCTGGTCAGCGCGCTGGCGGGGCTGGACGTGATGCAGGGCGCCTACGCCCATGCGATCCGTGAGCGCTACCGCTTCTTCTCCTACGGGGATTCCAGCCTGATCTGGCGGGCGGACGGCGCGCGCGGCTAGTTGCGGCGGCGGTCGCGATCACGCTCACGCTCGCGCTCTTCTTCTTCGTCCTGATCCTTGCCGCCCGGCGTGGCGAGATTGATCGCGCCTTCGGCCACATCGCCCGCGACGCGCACCGTGCCGACCGCGGTCCCCACAGCGAGATCCGCAGCGGCGATGGCGATGCATCCCGATGTCAGGCAAGGCGCGGCGAGCACGGCAGCGAGGAGCATGATGCGCGGCATGGGGCGGCCCTTGCGGCTTGAATGAAAACGGGCGGCGCAAGGTTTTGCGCCGCCCGCCATTCCTAAGGCCGAGGAAGTGAAGGCCGCCTTACCGGCTGTCAACCAGGACGATCTCGGCGTCATCGAGCGCTTCCACCTCGATACGCGCCACATCCTTGATGGCGGCGCCATCGCGGGGGTTCACGTCCACGCCATTGACGCGCACCCGGCCCTTGGCCGGCGCCAGATAGGCGTGACGGCCCGGCTCCAGCTCATAGACGGCCTTCGCGCCGGGCTGCAGCGTGGCGCCCAGCACCCGCGCGTCGGCGCGGATGGGCAGGGCGTTATCACCCTTGCGGCCTGAAGCCAGGATCGCGAACTGGCCGTCGCGCGTGTCCTTGGGGAACTCGCGCGCATTCCAGTAGGGCTCGCCGCCTTTTTCATCGGGCAGGATCCAGATCTGGAAAATGCGCGTGGGCTCGTTCTCCAGATTGAACTCCGCATGGCGGATGCCCGACCCGGCGCTCATCACCTGCACATCGCCCGCCACGGTGCGGCCCTTATTGCCAAGGGAGTCCTCGTGGCTGATCGCGCCGTCGCGCACATAGGTGATGATCTCCATGTCCGCATGGGGGTGCGGCGGAAAGCCCGAACGCGGCGCGATCACGTCGTCATTCCAGACCCGCAGCGCGCCCCAGCCCATCCGGGCCGGGTCGTAATAGGACCCGAAGGAAAAATGGTGACGGGCCTTCAGCCAGCCATGGTCAGCCTTGCCGAGGGTATCAAACGGTCTCACGTCAATCATGACGGCCTCCATCGTGTGTTGCGGCGCGCGGGTGCGCGCGCCTGTTGACCGCTCACATAGGCATGAAGGGCCGCGCCATTGAGACGGGACGCGGATGCAGTCTTTTGCCGGAACGGAAAGAGCCCTCAGCCCACTCGCTCTTCCTTGATCAGCGTGCGCTGGTAGAGCTCGTCTTCGCGGAACCAGTGCCAGGTGCGCCCGCGCTTGTTGGAGCAGGCGCTGAGCTGGATCATCTCGTAGAGATATTCGCCGGGCATGTCCTTGCGGCTCCAGGTCAGGCACACCGTGCGCGCATCAATCTCCCAGGCGCAGCCCTCGATGCGATCGGTGTCCCACCAGATGCGCCCCTCGGCATAGGTGGCGGGAAACACGTGGGTTTCCTCGCGCCCGTCCTCCCAGGCATATCGATTGGTCTGGTGGTAATCCCATGGACCTTCATCCGGGAACTGGCAGATCAGGTGGGAGCGGTGCTGGTCTATGACCGTGCCGTCCACGCCGACATGCGAATACACGCCGCGCCATTCGCCCGCGTGACGGGCGAGCACCGGCATGCGCCATTTGATCAGTTTCATTGCGGGCTTCCCTCGGCTGGAGATCATGCTTGAATGGCGAGCGGGATTGACGCCATTGGTCCGGACAAATCATAAGGCGTTCCCGGCCCGCGCCCAGCCCTGTTGAAGGACCAATCGCATGCGCTCCGATCCGGTCTGCCTCGAGCGCCAGGGCGTTACGGCGCATCTGGTCCTGAACCGGCCCGAGAAACGTAATGCGCTCAACGCCGCCATGTGGGCCGCCATCCCGGGCCTGCTGGACGAGGCCGCCAACGATGGCGGTGTGCGGCTTCTTGTGGTGCGCGGGGCCGGGGGCGCGTTCGCGGCGGGCGCCGACATCTCCGAGTTTGAGCAGGTCTACGCCACGCCCGACAGCGCGGCGGCCTATTCGCGCGCCATCGCCGAGGCGCTGGATGCGCTGGCGGCGTTCCCCAAACCCACCCTGGCCATGATCGATGGCGCCTGCGTGGGCGGCGGCTGTGGCCTCGCGCTGGCGTGTGATCTGCGCTTCGCAGCGCAGGGGTCGAAGTTCGGCATCACGCCGGGCAAGCTGGGGCTGGCCTATACGCTCAATGACACGCGCCGCCTGATCGATGCGGTGGGGGTGAGCAGCGCCAAGGACATATTGTTCACCGGGCGCATTCTGGAGGCGGACGAGGCGCTGGCTATGGGGCTGATCGACCGGCTGGTAACCCGGGAGGCCCTCGCGGAGACGGTGGAGGGCTTTGCCGGCGCCGTCGCGAAGACCTCCGCCCAATCGGCGCGCGTCACCAAGCAGATCATAGCCCGCATCCAGGCGGGTCAGGCCAGCGATGACGCGGCCACACGCCAGCTGTTTCTCGACGCCTTCCAGAGCGCGGATTTCCAGGAGGGCTATAGCGCCTTCCTGCAAAAGCGCGCGCCGAAATTCACGCTGGAATAGCGCCGCCAGCGCCCATCACCTGACGAAATAAAGCGCGATCTCCGGCACGAAGGCGACCACGATCAACACGAGCAGCATCAGCCCGATAAAGGGCAGCACGGCTTTGGTCACCGTCCAGAAGCTCTCCTTGAAGGCGGCCATGGCCACGATCAGATTGAGGCCCAGAGGCGGGGTCAGATAGCCGATCCCCAGATTGACGATCATGATGATGCCGAAATGCACCGGGTCCACGCCCTGGGCTTCGGCCAGCGGCTGCAGCAGCGGCGCCAGGACCAGCGTGGCCGAGCCCACATCGATCACCATGCCCACGGCCAGGAGCAGGAGATTGGCGAGCAGCATGAATTCGGTGCGCCCTCCGATCATCTCGTTGAGCTGCGCCACCAGCGCCTGGGGCACGCCCTCGGCGGTGAGGAAGACATTGAGCGCAAAGGCAAAGGCCAGCACCGGGTAGAGCGAGCCGAGAAGCTTGCCCGATTCCACAGTGACCGCCTTGAGATCGGCCATGGAGAGGTCGCGGTGCAGCAGCACCTCCACCACCACGGCCAGCACCACCGCGACGGCGGCGGCTTCGGTCACGGTGAAGAACCCGCCATAAATGCCGCCGAGGATCACGACGGGGATGGGGATGGCGAAGATGGAGCGGCCCAGCGCGCGCACGAAGCCGCTGATGCGCCAATGGCCCTCCCGGCGGCGGAAATTCACCACGAAGGCGTAGGCGGCGAATACCGCCACCATCACGATCGCGGGGCCGATACCGGCCAGGAACAGCTTCGCGATCGAGGTCTGGGTGATGTAGCCGTAGAGGATGAGCGGGATCGAGGGCGGGATGATGATGCCCAGCACGCCGCCCGAGCACAGCATGCCGATGGAGAAGCTTTTCGAATAACCCGCCTCGGTCAGCGCCTTGTACATGATGCCGCCGACGGCCAGCAGCGTCACCGCTGCCGAGCCGGAGATGGCCGCAAAGCCGGCGCACGACAGCACCGCCGCCAGCGCCAGCCCGCCAGGGATGGGCCGCGTGATCTCGCGCATCAGATCAATGATCCGCTCGGCGATACTGCCCTTGGACATCACTGCGCCGGCCAGCACAAACAGGGGAATCGCCAGCAGGACTTCCTGATTGACCGCAAACCAGACGTCATAGACGGCGTATTCGGGCCGCCCGTCATTGAACACCGAATAGACGAACAGGGTCGCGCACCCGAGCAGCACGAGAACGGGCTGGCGCAGCACCATCAGGACGACGATCAGTCCGACCAGAAGCCACATTTCCATCAGCGCGGCTCTCCGTCGACGGGGTCTGCGGCCTCCGCAGCCGCCTCCCGTATCTCTTCCAGGAACTCGCCGGGCTTGAGGCCGGGATCGATGGCGTAGGCGGCGAAGCGGATGAAATTGGTGATGAAGGCGGCCGCGATCATCGCCTGCAGCGTCCAGATCGGCAGGCGCAGGATTTCGGTGCGGTCGCTGAGGATCATGCTTTCGATGACCATCCAGACGGCAAGACCCGCGAACACAGCGAAGAAGGCCGCCGTGACGGCGCTGACGAGGCGGTCGAGAGCGGGCTCGACCGATCCGGGGATCAGAAAGTCAAACAGGCGCGGGCGCAGGTGCGCACCGGTATCGGTGGCGACGCCAATGCCGAACATGGCCACGGCCACCATGCCGATCACCGCGATCTCGGTGGCGCCGATGAGGCCGGTGAGAAATATCCGGCGCGAGATCACATCGGCCAGCAGGGCGAGCGCCATCAGCGCGAAGGCGGCGATGGTCAGCCAGCGCTCGGTCGCGCCGATGAGGTTCAACAGCGCTCTCATGCCGGGTTCTCCGACCGGGTGTCGTCGGTAGCGCGCTGTGCGAACGCGGCCTTGCCCGCCATGATCTGGTCGGCGAAGTCGCGTGCGCGGCCGCCAATGGAATTGACCAGACGGTCGAGCACATTGCCGGTCACCGCCTGCCACGCGGCGCGGTCGCTGCCGGACAGCTCGTGGATATGGATCGGCGCGCCGCTGGAGGTGCGGATCTCCCGCACCACCTGCCCGTCGGGCCCGCGCTGGGCGCCCGCGCGCATCCAGCCCACCACCAGATCATCGAGCACGCGCACGCCCGCCCGGGCCGAGGCGGGGCTGCCCCAGGCGGTGTCGATGGTGGCGCGCTGGCTGTCGCTGGCGTTCTCATACCAGGGCTTGTTCAGGATGATCGCGCCGGTGTCGTAGGAATGGCGCGTCAGGGTGAAATGCTCGGCGAGATCCAGGGTGGAGAAGAAGTGAAACACCGCACTGGACAACCCGCCCTGGACCAGGCCCGTCTGCAGGGCCGGGATCACATCGGCGATGCCCAGCGGGATCGCGTCCATTCCGGCGGCTTCACAGAAAAAGCGCGCGGCTGCGTTGGGGCTGGTGCGCATGCGCAGGCCTGCGGCCATGTCGGGATGGGTCAGGGGCCGGTTGGCGAAGACATGGGTCCAGCCCACTTCTACCCACTGCAGGAGCCGCAGATTCTGCGCCCGCGCCAGCTCATCGGAAATGTCGAACAGATATTCGTCATAGACAAAATCCACCTCGGCCTGGCTGTCGAACAGATAAGGCGCCATGGCGATGGTGAGTTCGGGGATGGAGGAGGACAGGCCCTGCAGGCTCATGCCGCCGACATGGGCGCGGCCGCGGCGCAGATCGTGGAGCATGCGCTCCTCGTCGCCCAGCTCGGCCTTGGTGAAATACTCGAAATCCAGCGACGGGTTGGCGGCGATATTGGCTTCGAAATTGGCCCATTGCGCGTCCCAGGGCGTGCGCGGCGGCGCCTGCGCCACCGCGCGGCCATAGAGGCGTTCGGGATCGCGTTGGCCGCCGCAGGCGGTGATCCACGGCGCGGAGCCCGCCGCCCCGGCCAGGGCCATGAACTGTCTGCGGCGCATGCGCGCTCCCCTTCAGACGCCGGGCGCGCTTTTGACTTGCGCTTCGCTCCGGCTTCAAATGGTATAACATTTAAATTCGTCCCCGATGGCAAGGCGCGCACTGCGCGCAGCCGCCGGGAGTTGGTGTGGGGAGCATAGCCATGAAACTGACGCGGCGCAGCGCCTTATCGGGATTTTTGAGTGCAGGGGCGTTCGCACTGACCGGCTGCGGACCACGCGCGGACCGGGGGCGCAAGGACGCCGACGTCATCGTCATTGGCGCCGGGCTGTCCGGCCTGCACGCCGCGCTGATGCTGGAGGAGGCGGGCCTCAGCGTCATCGTGCTGGAAGCCTCGGGCCGCATTGGCGGGCGGCTGATGACGCTGGATCATCTGCCCGGCGCACCGGAAGCCGGCGGCCAGCAGGTGGGCGCCACCTATGCCCGCTTCCGTGCCCGCGCCGGCGAGGCGGGGCTGGAGTTCGCCGGCTTCCCGCCGAGCCGGTTTGGCGAGGTGCTGAGCGTCAACGGCGCCCTCATTCAGGCGGGCGATTGGGCGCAGTCGCCGCATAACGGCCTGCCGCAGGCCTGGCGCGCCATCCCGCCCAACCGCCTGTTCATGGGGCTCGCCGCGCGCGCCAATCCGTTGTTCGACATCTATGCGTGGCGTGATCCCGCTTCGGCCGCCCATGACATCGCTGCGGCTGAATGGCTCACCGCCCAGGGCGCCAATGGCGAGGCGCTGCGCCTGATGGATTCCACCCTGAACGGGCGCGATCTGGAGAGCTATTCCATGCTCAATGTCTGGCGCTCGCTGGCGATCTACGAGCAGGAGCGTCCGCTGGGCGGATCGCAGCAAGTGGTGGGCGGCGCCCAGCGCGTGCCCGAAAGCATGGCCGCGCGGCTGGGGCGTGAGGTGCGCCTGAACCAGGCGGTGCGCGCGATTGAGGCCGACGCGGCCGGCGCGCGCGTGCAGCTCAGCGACGGGGCGGAGCTGCGCGCGGATTTTGCGATCTGCACCATCCCGTTCGCGGCCCTGCGCGCACTTGTTATCGATGCGCCGCTCAATCCCGTCACCCGTGAGGCGGTGGAGGAGATGGCGTACACCCCCATCGTGCAACTGCATCTGGAGGCGGAGCATCCCTGGTGGGAGGATGACGGGCTGGCGCCGGATATGTGGACGGACTCGGCGCTTAACCGCATTTTCGCCCAGCGCCATTCCGATGGCGCGCCCACGGGCATGCTGACAGCCTGGATTGACGGGCGCGGGGCGCTGGCCGCCGATGAACTGGACGACGCGGGCCTGGAGGCGCTGGCGCGCGACACCCTCGCCGCCATCCGCCCCGCCAGCGAAGGCCGGGTGCGGCTGGCCCATGTGCAGCGCTGGACGGCGTCGAACCCGCTGGCGGGCGGCGCCTATATGCACTGGCGCCCGGGCGAGGCGCACCGCTGGTCCGATGCCCGCCTGCAGCCAGCGGGAAGGCTGCATTTCGCCGGCGAGCACACAGGCGACCTCCACACCGGCATGGAAGCGGCCATGGAATCGGGCGAGCGCGCCGCGATCGCGATTCTGGACGCGGCGGGGATTTGAGGGGGTTAGCGGCTCCGGACGTGGCGCCAATTCATCAGAGGCCTCAACCGCCCGTCAGCTTTTCCGGCGTTCGAGGAGAGGTTTGTGGGCCAGACGCCGAGCCCGGCACCGGAATCTCCCGGCCCATCTCCCGGCGCGCCTGAAGCCATTGGGCAATGGCGTCCATGGCGTTCGCCACAGCTTCCTGCGGGGTCTCTCCGTCAGAAACGCAGCCGTCGAGATCGGGGACCGTGGCCATATACCCTCCCCCATCCTCTTGAGAGAGCGGCGTAACCCGGATTTCATAAAGGGTATCAGCCATTGGAGGCCTCCCGACGGTCCAGATGCGCCCGGCAAAATTCTGCGAACAGCCTTACATATACAGGTTTGATCGGTCGTTTATAAGGGACGGTAAGATGAGTTTCCCTGATCTTGTCGCTGGAGAACACATAGTGGCTCCCGCCCCTGGGCGGATGGACCGCCACGCCGATCTTCTCTGCGACGCTCACAAGCTGCTCAATGCGCCAATCATTGCGTGGGTTCGCCGCCATGGCCGACAGCTGTTTCGGGATTTTGACGCCTGATCCCGGCACCTTTCCCTTGGTTGGCCGGCGCGTCATCGAGCACTCCCTGCAACTGACAGAGCACTCACGCTCGCCTTCGCGCAACTCATAGGGGATTTTATATCACGCCGCCACTTTCAAGTATCTCGCTAACCCCCATTCACTCCTGCGCGCCTGATCAGGCAGGCTGGGCTGAGGCATAATCGATGGAGACGCTGTCATGATCACGGCGCTGATGATCGTTCTGGCCGCCGGGTCGGCCGGTGAGATCGAGACCGAGGGTGAAATCCTCGCCCGCCTGCTGGCCGGGGCCTGGTCCAACGCCGCCCAGTACGAGGCCGCCGATGAAGCCCTGAAACGCCCGCCGGCGCCGGGGCATCCTTACGACTGGCTGGATGTGCAGCATGCGCGCTTTGTGCCGGTGGACACGCCCCATATTCCCGGCGACGCTGTGTATCTGGAATGGCGCTCGGGCGGGCCGGACGGGCCGATGAGCCGCCAGCGCCTTTGGGTGTTCCAGTCCGGGATCCAAGAGCATGACAGCCCGCTCATCGGCATGGATTTCTATGCGTTCCGCCACCCTGAAGCCTTCGAGGGGCGCACCGGCGAGGACGACTTCACCGATCTCACGCCCGATGATCTGATCGGCTATCCTGAAGACTGCCGCCTGGCGCCGGTCTCGCGCGAGGATGGCGTGACGGTGCTGGAGGTGGATGAAAGCGCCTGTGTGATCACGGCGCAATCGGGCCGGCAGATGGGCATCAACGCCCGCATCGAGCTCAGCCTGATGCGGGTCCGTTACAGCGAATCAGGCCGTCTCGACGGCGGCGCCTACGCGTTCAAGGTCCCCGGCGCGGGCGCCTATGAGTTTGATCGGCTGCTCGACTAGGGTCCCGCCACCGTGGTGCGGTGCAGGAGCCGGGCGTGGCCGTCATAGCCGCCCGTGGCCATGTGCTGGGTGCAGCGATTATCCCACATGAGCAGCATGTCGGGCGCCCACACATGGCGGTAGACAACGCGCTCGTCGTGGGCAGCCTGGTAGAGCTCGATCAGGAGGAAGAAGGCCTCCTCATCGCTCAGCCCCTCGATCGTGCGCACATAGCCGGGATTGACGAACAGCGTCTTGCGGCCGGTTTCGGGGTGAGTTCTCACCACCGGATGCAGGCGCGCGGCGCGGGCGCGCTCGTCGGGCCGGATGGTCATGGACCGGTCGGGTCCGTCCATGGCGCCGTAGACACCGTCGGGCGCGTAGGCGAGCGCCGCCGAATGCACCGCCTGCAAGCCCTCGATCCGGGCCTTGGTGGCGTCAGGCAGCGCGTCATAGGCCGCGTAGCCATTGCAGAAGAGTGTGTCGCCGCCCACGGGCGGGATGATCTTGGAGTGCAGGATGGTGGCGGCGGGCGGCGTGTCCTGGAAGCTCCAGTCCGAATGCCAGGCGGCGGCGAAGACCGACGCCTTTTCGTGCGCCTCTCGCTTGACCTCGATGATGCGCGGCCGGCCGGGCAGGGGGGCGATGAAGGGATCATCCCCGAACGGCCCGAAATAGAGGGTGAAACGCTCCAGATCGTCATGGCTCATGGGTTGGCCGGGAAAGGCCAGCACCAGATGCTCCAGCCAGGCGGCGCGAATCGCGGCGACCGTGCCGGGGTCGAGCGGCTGGGTCAGGTCCACGCCGGTCACCGAAGCGCCCAGCGCGGCGCCGCTAGGGGTTACTTGAATGTCTGCCATGGCGGCCTCCCGATGTTATGGCGCCAGCGTCGGTCCATGGAGGCTGACGCGTCAACCCGGCTTGCGCTAGCGTGCGTGCATGTTGCTTGAACCTCTCCTGTTGTCAGCGGCCCTGGTCGCCGTGACCGTGATGCTCCAGATCGCGGGTCTCGCCGTGCTGATCTGGATGATGCGCTGGCGCGCGCCGCGCATGGCGAGTCTCGCCTATGTGCTGCAGCAGGCCGGGGTGATTCTGGTGATCGTGCTGGGCCTGTTCGCCATCCATGCCGTGCAGATATGGATCTATGCGGCTGTCTATATGGCGCTGGGCGAGTTCCAGGCGTTCGAGACCGCGCTGTATTTCTCCACCTCCAGCTTCACGACAGTGGGGTATGGCGAGATCGTCATCGAGAGCCGCTGGCGCATGGTCTCGGCGATCCAGAGCGCCAACGGGTTCATCATGCTGGGCTGGTCGACCGTGTTCCTGATCTCGGTTCTGTCGCGTCTGCGCAGCGTGGAGATGGACTGGCTCGAAGGGCGCTCGGAGCCGGACCTGTTCAGACACGATAATCGGCGCGACGGGTCCTGAGCCCACGTGCGCGCATCGGCCGGTAGGGGCGCCCGGCTTGCCGCGTGCGCGCGCGCCGGGCTAAACCCTTGGCGACCGATTTGAAGCTGTCATTCCCCTGGGGGCAAGCCGCGCTGATGTTCAAGAAAATCCTGATCGCCAACCGCGGCGAGATCGCCGTCCGGATCATCAAGACATGCAAGCGGCTGGGCATCCCCACCGTGGCGGTCTATTCGGAAGCCGACGCTGATACCCTGGCGGTGCAGATGGCCGACGAGGCCGTGTTCATCGGCCCGCCCGCGCCGGGACAGTCCTATCTGGACATGGCCAGGATCATTGCCGCCTGCGAACAGACGGGCGCTGACGCGGTGCATCCCGGCTTCGGCTTCCTGTCGGAGAACGCGGCCTTTCCCCGCGCGCTCGCCGCGAAAGGCATCGCCTGGATCGGGCCGAACCCGGACGCCATCGCGGCCATGGGCGACAAGCTGGAATCCAAGAAGCTCGCGGCGAAAGCGGGCGTCAGCACGGTGCCCGGCTTCAAGGGCGAGATCATGGATGATCAGCAGGCCGTCGAGGTCGCCAACGACATCGGCTACCCGGTGATGATCAAGGCCTCGGCCGGCGGCGGCGGCAAGGGCATGCGCATCGCCCGCTCCGAAGGCGAGGTGCGCGAAGGCTTTCAGGCGGCGCGCAACGAGGCCAAATCCTCGTTTGGCGATGACCGCATCCTGATCGAGAAATTCATCGAGCGCCCGCGCCATATCGAGATCCAGGTCCTGGGCGACAAGCACGGACATGTCATCCACCTCAATGAGCGCGAATGCTCGGTGCAGCGCCGCAATCAAAAAGTGCTGGAGGAAGCGCCGTCGCCGTTTCTCGACGCGGCGACCCGGCGCAAGATGGGCGAGCAGGCGGTCGCCCTGTCCAAGGCCGTCAATTACGACAGCGCGGGCACGGTGGAGTTCATCGTTGCGCCCGACAAGAGCTTCTACTTCCTGGAAATGAATACCCGCCTGCAGGTGGAGCACCCGGTCACCGAGCTCACACACGACATCGATCTGGTCGAGCAGATGATCCGCGTCGCCGCCGTTGAGGCGCTGGGCTTCACGCAGGCCGACATGCGCATCAGGGGCTGGGCGGTGGAGGCGCGCCTCTATGCCGAGGACCCGTATCGCGGCTTCCTGCCCTCCATCGGACGGCTCAAGCGCTATGTCCAGCCGGCGGAAGGCGAGGCGGGACCGGGCCGGCTGCGCATCGACGCGGGCGTGCGCGAGGGCGACGAAATCTCGCTTTTCTACGATCCGATGATCGCCAAGGTCATCGGCTATGGCAAAACCCGCGAGGCGGCCATCGACGCGCTGAGCGTGTCGCTGGACCGGCTGCATGTCGAAGGGCTGCAGTCCAACGCCCCCTTCCTGTCAGCGGTGCTGGAGGAGCCGGACTTCCGGGCCGGGCGCATCCATACCGGCTATATCCCCGAGCACTTCCCCGAGGGTTTCAAGGGGACGGCGCCGCGCGAGGCGCAGCTGCGCTGGATGACCGCGGCGGCGGCCTATGTGCACACGGTGTTCACCGAGCGCGCGGCAAGCGTCAGCGGCCGCCTGACCCCGCCGCCGGCGCCGGGGCGCGTGCATGAATGGTCGGTCCTGCTCGACGGCCAGCGCTTTGATGTGGAAATCAGCCTCGGCGCCGGCGCGCTGGAGGCCGGGCTTACGGCGGCGGATATCTGGATTCCGGCCCTGAAGGCCGAGCGCATGCGGCTAATGACCAGCTGGCTGCCGGGCCAGGCGGTGTTCGACGCGCGCCTTGATGACGAGGCGTTCGCCGTGTTCCTGACAGAGAAACTCGAAGGCTACGCCCTGCGCCATCGCGGCTATGCGGCCCCGGCGATCGTGTGCGCCCCGCGCGTGGCCGAGCTCTATGCGCGCCTGCCCGAAAAGGAAGCCGCCGACACCGCCAGACAGGTGCTCAGCCCGATGCCGGGCCTCGTGGTCTCTGTCGCCGTCAAGGCCGGCCAGGACGTCAAGGCGGGCGAGCCGCTCCTGGTGGTCGAAGCCATGAAGATGGAGAACGTCCTGCGCGCCGAGCGCGACGGCGTGGTCAAGGCGGTGCACGCCGCGCCCGGCGCCAGCGTGGCGGCGGATGATCTGCTGGTGGAGTTTGAGTAGGGGCCGCGAGGGCGCAACGCCCGCTTCGTTGACATGTCACGGTCTGGCGTTCACGCTTGACAGTTGCAATCTGCGAGGCGCGCCGATGAACCTCTCCCATGTGCTTTTCAGCCCGAACGGACGGATCGGCCAGCAGGCGTACTGGATCGGCATCCTGATTTTGATCGCAGGCAATGTTGTGGCCGGAATCATTCCAGGCGTTGGGGGTCTGCTCTGGCTTGGACTGGTCTGGGTCGGGATCGCTGTTTATGGCAAGCGCCTGCATGATGGCGGCAGGACCGCCTGGCTGCACGTTATTCCCTGGGCGATCACCAGCGTGATGGCGATCATTGCTTTGTCCGTGGTCGGCGTCGGCGTCATTCAGCTGGTCCTGGACGCTTCCCAGAATGATCGTCCCAGCACGGCCAGCATCGCAGCCATGATCGCCGCCGGCGGGGTCTCCTTGCTTCTGATCTCGGTGGCGATGCTTGTCTGGGCCGGTTATACGATCTGGGTGGGCCTTCTGAAAAGCGACGCATGCGAAAACCAGTATGGACCCATGCCGCTCGCGCCGGATGCGCAGCCGTCTCCGGGCGCGACGCCCTGACAGGCTGCCGCCGGTTCGGCGCGGGCGGGTTCACGCAGGTATTGACGCCTCCAGGCCACGACGGGTTCGCTGCACTGGATGAGGCTGGAAATCCTTATTTTGTTGCGGCGGAGGGCGGATCGGCGCTAACTCGCGGTCGCTTGTTTTCATCTGGGGAGGGTATCATGAATCTCAAAGGTTATACTGTCGAGCTTGCATCGATTGTCGCGTCCATTCCGGAATCCAGGCGCCAATCCTTTCTCACCGCATTCCAGTCATCGGAGAAGAATCCGACCCTCTTGTTCGGTTTCAATGTCTGGCTGGGCTTTCTTGGAGTAGATCGCTTTCTGGTCGGTGATATCGTCGCCGGGATCCTGAAGCTGATCACCCTTGGCGGGTTCGGTTTGTGGGTGCTGATCGATTATTTCCTGATCGGCAGCCGCGCGCGCGCGAAGAATATCGAACTCGCCCGCCAGCTCAGAGCGTCGTTCTCCGGCGATTCCGCGGGCGCGGCGCCGTCCGCTCCGCCCCCGGCGGCCGCGGCCGTTCCGGCTTGATCCGGCACGCCACGAAGGCTTTCGGCGCCTGGAGGCCTCCTCCGGGCGCCGGTGTGTCTTGAACCGGACGCGGCCGGGCTCCATACCGTGGGCAGCCAGTCGCGCGAGTGTCGCGCGGCGCGCTCAGCGTTCAACCCGGTGTCCGATCTGTGATTTCCCGCCTGACCTTCGCCGCCGCCTTCCTGCCCAATCAGCGCGCGGACGCGGACCAGTACTGGATCGCGCTTGGCCTGATCGCGGCGGTGGATTTCGTGCGGTTGAGCCTTCTGGGCGCGGAGGGCCTGATATTCTGGCCGGCGATCGCGTTCTTTGTCCTCTGCGCGCATATCAACCGCCTGCGTCATGCCGGGCGCCGGCAGGATATGGCCGTCGTCCCGCTCCTGGTGGCGTGGCTTGCCAAGACGGTGATCGCCATTCTGGCGATGACGGTCTCGCTGGTTCCGGTGTTTTTCGACCTCATGGAAGCGCGCGGTGTCGATCTGAACGATCCCCGGGCCGTCAACGCCGCCGCCCGTGATCGCGCCTTGCAGCAGGCCCTGAGCGAGCGACTGGCCAATGACGAAGGGCTCACCCGCCTGATCGCCGAGGCGGGCGTCTGGCCCTCCACCTGGGCGTTCTGGATTGTCATCGCCCTGTTTGCGCTATGGTTTGCGCGCCTGGGGCCGAAGGTCAGACCGGCGCCGCCTCGGGGCTGACCGGGCCGAACAGCGCCTCGAACGCCTGTTTGAGCGCGAGATCAGCCTCGTCCATGGTCACCGGCAATCCCAGATCGATGAGGCTGGTCACCCCATATCGCGGATCGGTTATGCCGCACGGCGTGATGCCGTCAAAATGCGTCAGGTCCGGCTCCACATTCAGCGCGATGCCGTGGAACGACACCCAGCGGCGCAGGCGGATGCCGATGGCGGCGATCTTGTCCTCGCGCTCGGGCCCGCCAGCCTGAGTGCGGTTCACCCACACCCCGACCCGTCCGCAGCGGCGCTCGCCGGTGACGTTGAAGGCGCCCAGCGTGTGGATGATCCACTGCTCCAGATCGCGCACAAATTGGCGCGCATCCCGGCCGCGCTCGCGCAGGTCCAGCATCACATAGGCCACGCGCTGGCCAGGCCCGTGATAGGTGTACTCGCCGCCGCGCCCGGTGCGATGCACCGCGAACCGCTCCGGATCGCGCAGGTCGGACGGGTCGGCGCTGGTCCCGGCGGTATAGATGGGGTCATGCTCGAGAAGCCAGATCAGCTCATTGGCCTCTCCGCGCGCAATGGCGTCCACGCGGGCCTCCATGGCCGCAACGGCGTCGGGGTAGGGTACGCGCGCTGTTGAAACCGCCCAGCTGATCGGCATTTTTCGCTGTCCTTGCTCAGGGCCTTAACGCCTCCGAAACCGGTGCGGAACATCGTAACTCCCGAGCCGCGAGGCAAGCCCTCGCTCCTGTCAGAGTCCAACCGGTCCGCGTCACCATGAGCCAGCTGGGCGAAGTCCAGGTCGAAATCTCCGTTCTGCTTGGCCGGTCGCGCATGACGATCCAGCAATTCCTGCGCATGGGCCGGGGCGCGGTGATTCCGCTCGCCACCGCCGAGCATGAGGAAGTGTGGGTCCTGGCCAATAATCATCCTATCGCGCGCGGTGAGCTCGTGATCCAGGGCGACCGCGTCGCCGTGTCGATCACCGGTCCGGCCGACGTCCACGATTATTTCGCAGCCTGAGCCGGGCCGCGCTCTACACCGGGGGACTTCACAAGCCCCCGCCGTCTTGGTACACGCGCGCTCCGGTTTTGCGGTCGTGGCGGAATTGGTAGACGCGCAGCGTTGAGGTCGCTGTGGGGTAAAACCCGTGGAAGTTCGAGTCTTCTCGACCGCACCATCCCGCGCTCCTTCACCGGAGCGCCTGTGACAAGGCCCGGCCAAGCGCCGGGCCTTTTTGCATTGGCGCGCTGCGAACGTATTGGCAAGGACGCGCGCCGGCCCTTGTTCCGCCGCCTTTGGCGCCAGACAATGGGGGTGATCGACGGGGTGGCACTGACAGGAATATTCCATGCTGCGCACACTTTGCATTTTCGCACTCGCCACGCCGCTCCTCGGCCCCGCGCCCGATGCGTCCGCCCAGGACGACGCCCGCCCATGGAGCGAGCGCGGCCCGGTGTCGGGCTATTCGATCAGCGGCCCGTGGCGTCCCGGCCCGCGGCTGGAAACGGCGCGCGCGGGCCTGGCGGGGGTGGTGCATGACGGGGTGATCTACGCAGCAGGCGGCGCGGGCCTGGTCGAGCCGCGCAATGATTTTGAGGCGCTGGCGCCGGATGACGGCGCGTGGCGCGCGCGCGCGCCGCTGCCGCTGGGGCTGGAGCGCTTCGCCATGGCGTCCGCGCACGGGCGGATCTGGATTGCGGGCGGGTATTCTTCCGAGTCAGGCGGCGAGCCGATCGCTGAAGCCTGGTCCTATGACCCCGAAGCTGATGTCTGGCAGGGCGAACCGGCCATGCCGGGCGCCAAGGCGTCCTTCACCCTGATCGAGGCGGATGGCCGGCTTTACGCTGTGGGCGGCGAGGACGGGGCGACCGACCTCTATGTCCTCGACCTCGAGGCCGGCGAATGGAGCACATTGTCCGCGCCCATCGAAACCGCGCGGCGGGGCGGGGCGGCGGTGCGCCTCGATGACGAGATCTGGCTGGCGGGCGGCTCGCGCGATGGAGAGACCAGCGCCCGTGTCGATATCTATGACCTGGCGGCGGGTGAGTGGCGGCGCGGCCCGGATCTGCCCCGGCCGCGCGCCGGGCATGCCATGGTGGCGCTCAACGGCGCCATTCACATACTCGGCGGGCGCAGCTCGGACATGCGCCAGACCCTGCGCGACCATCTGGTCCTCGATCCCGGCGCGTCAGCCTGGCGCCAGGGCGCGGTGCTGCCGTCCACACGCACCGAAGCGGCCGCCGTGGCGCTGGGCGGGGAGATATGGCTGATCGGCGGGGGGGCCGGGGCGGGCTTCTTTGCGCCCTTCACCGCCGTGGACTCGGTGGAGATTCTTGACCGGCCTGCGCGCTGACGGCCTCGCGCTTGCAAGGCCGATCCTGCCAGAAGTCTGCCGTTTCGGAACGGGACAGCGATGAAACCGCGTTTGAAATCCACCCGCACTGCGCGCGATCTGATCAAGGCTCACGAACCCTTCCTGGGCGTGGCCGAACGGCGCGGCCGCCGCTGGCTGGTCGGCTATGGCCACAGCGCTGCAGCGAAAGAGGGCGTCACCCTCAGCCGCGAAAACGCCGAACTGCTCCTGATCTATGACGTGCTGCTGGCCGAACAGGCGGTGGAGACGGCCGCCGGCGCCGATCTGCCCGCCCCCATGCGCGATGCGCTGGTCTCCTTCGCGGCGTCGGTGGGCGCCAATGCCTTCAAGGTGTCTGACGTGGCGCGCCTGACACGCGCGGGAAAGCATCGCGAGGCCGCAGCGGCGCTGGAGACCTGGGTGCGCGCCGAAGAAGACGGACGCCTTGTGGTGTCCGAGCGCCTGGTGCGCCGCCGCGCGGCCGAAAAGGCGCTGTTCCTGTCGGCGCTTGATGCGCCGGCGGCGGCCCCCGAGCCCGCCCCGCCGGCCCAGCCTGCGCCTGCGCCGCGCCTTGGCCCGCTGGTCGAAGTGGATATCGCATTTGAAGACGGGCCCGCCGAGGCCGCGCCCGCTGCGGACGCGGCTCCCGCCTGCGCTGATACGGTGAACGGATCTGAGGCGGTCGCTGCATCTGAGGAGGCCGCATCCCAAGGGCATGACCGGTCGGCGCCGGCGCCCGAGCCGGAATCCTTGCAGGAGCCCGCACCTGAGCCTGCGGCCCAGCAGGCGGCGCGCACCGAACAGGACGCCGCAGTGAAAGCCGTGCTGGCGCGCATGGCGGCGTCCATGGCTGGCGATGCATCGAAAGCGTCTGTGGTTGCGGCGCCGGCGGCCAACGCACCTGAAGCACATGCTGAAGCTGAGGTGGCGGCAGAGGCAGAAGGAGAGATCGAGGCCCGGCCCGAGCCCCAGCCGGAGGATGAGATCGCCGTTGCGGCTGAACCCGAAGCGGAGCCCGCAGCGCACCCGGCGCTTCAGCCGGACCCGGAGACCGTGGTTGAAGCTGAGCCCGAGCTTGCGACGGAGCCTGAAGCCGAGCCTCAGCCTCAGACCGAGCCCGTCGCGCCCGCCCATGCGCCAGGCCCGGACATGGCCCCCCGGCCAGCCAACTGGCCCGCCAGCGCCAACCCGATCCTCGGATTCAACTTTCTCACACCGGCCGTCGTGACGGCGCCGCAAAACCCTGCGCAGCCCATGTCAGAATCGGTTGAGGCGGCCGCGCCGCGCCCGGTTGAGGCTGATGCGCCAGTTTCGGCGCCTGGACACCCGCACGCCGCGCAGACCATTGCGGTTGACGCACCGGTTACGACCCTTGAGCAGCGTGTTGCGCCGCAGCCGGCGTCCCTCGAGGGGGCCTTGGTTGAGGGCGCTGTTCCTCGTCCTGCCGGTTCAGGCGCTGATCTGGCGCCGCCGCATCCGGGCGACGCACCGGCCCGCGCCGCAGGTTTGTCAGGTGAAGTGGAAGGCCCGCGACGCCCCGAAGGCGAGCCTGCTGACGCCGTCCACGAGGATGACGCCGCCCTTGATCCGGCGCACCTGGCCGGCGCCGAGGCGATGGCGCACATGCCGGATGAGGGCGCGCAGAGCCAGCCGCAACACGCCGGCATCAAGCTCTTCATCGGCAATCTGGGCCTCGGCCTGTTGATGACCGGGCTCGGCGCGTCCTATCTGGTCTCCAACTTCGATGCCTACAGGGCTGAAGGCATCGGCCATGACTGGATCGCCCCGGCCCTGATCGCGGGCGGCGTGCTCATGGCGGTCGCCTCCGGGGTCACGATCGCCGGACGGCTGAAGGAACGGCGCGCCAAACGCAACTGACCCTGAAGCCGGGAGACTGGACCGGACCGGAGCATGGCGCCAAAGTCTGCCCGGGAGGCGGTGGTCATGGCGGATGAGGCGGTAAGCGAAGGCCGGCGGGCGCTGGGCGTGATCGATGGCGCGCTGACGCAGCTGTCGCTCGGGCTTATCCTGATCATCCCGACCCTGCTGGCGGTGCTGCTCAATCCGCGCGTCCTCGCGCCGCAGCTTGACGCTATCGGGAATGAGGGCCGGCGCGGCTGGTGGCTGGCGCCCGGGCCGTTCCTGGTGCTGGGCCTGTTTGCCGGACTGATTGCGATATCCCTTGCCGTTCCCCAGGCGGGCGGCGCTGTCGTCGCCATGGGCGAGGGCGTGCGCGCCGCCGCCGGGGAGGGCCAGTTCTGGCGGGCGGCCTCGGTCGCCGTGCCGCTGTTTCTCGGCGCCCTTGCCTTTGGCATTATCCTGTTCGCTTCGGCCCAGATCTGGCGGCTCAGGCGGCGCTCCCTCACGGCCAGTGTTCGCGGCGCGCAATACGGCCTGTTCGGATTTCTGGCGGTCATCAGCGCGGCCGAACCGGCCTCGACGCTCGCCGGGCCGGGCGGCCATAACGGGGTGTTCGAACCGGTGGTGCTCGGCGTGATCGTGCTCTGGGTCAGCTATTTTCATCTTCGCGCGATTTCGGGACCTGACGAGCCGGTCTGGCGGCGCCTGGGCGCGGCGCTGACCGCCTCTGCCGGGATCGCCGGGGCAATGGGCGCGGCGGTCTATGCCTGAGCGCTGCTGCGCCGCCGCTTGACCGGGCGCCCCGGCGTGGTATCTCGCTCGCCATGACAGCCAACCAATATCCCACGCTCGAGTTTGCGCTCGGCGACACGGCGGAGATGCTGCGCGACACCGTGCGCTCCTTCGCCTCCGACAAAATTGCGCCGCGCGCGGCGCAAATCGACGCCACCGACACATTCCCTGCCGATCTGTGGCAGGAGATGGGTGCGCTGGGCCTTCTGGGCATCACGGTGGAAGAGGAGCTCGGCGGGTCCGGGCTTGGCTATCTCGAACACTGCATCGCCATGGAAGAGATCAGCCGGGCCTCGGCCTCGGTGGGATTGTCCTACGGCGCGCACTCAAACCTGTGCGTCAACCAGATACGGCTCAACGGCAATGATGATCAGCGCGCGCGTTATCTGCCAAGGCTGATCAGCGGCGAGCATGTGGGCGCGCTGGCCATGAGCGAGACGGGCGCCGGCTCCGACGTGGTTTCGATGCGCCTCAAAGCCGAGAAGAAGGGCGACCGCTACGTCCTCAACGGATCGAAGATGTGGATCACCAACGGGCCCAGCGCCGATGTGCTGGTGGTCTACGCCAAGACTGATCCGCAAGGCGGCTCCAAGGGCATCACCGCCTTCCTGATCGAGAAGGGGATGAAGGGGTTCTCCGTTGCCCAGAAGCTCGACAAGCTGGGCATGCGCGGGTCTGAAACCGGGGAGCTGGTGTTTGAAAACTGCGACGTGCCCGAAGAGAACGTGCTCGGCTCGGTCGGCGGCGGGGTGCGCGTGCTGATGAGCGGGCTTGATTATGAGCGCGCCGTGCTGGCCTCGGGTCCCATCGGGATCATGCAGGCGTGCATGGATGTGGTCATGCCCTATGTCCACGAGCGCAAGCAATTCGGCCAGGCCATCGGCGAGTTCCAGCTGATCCAGGGCAAGATCGCCGACATGTACACCCGCATGACCGCTGCGCGCGCCTATGTCTACGCCGTGGCGCAAGCGTGCGACCGGGGCCGCACGACGCGCCAGGACGCGGCGGGCGCCATTCTGTTCGCGGCGGAAGCCGCCACCCAGTGCGCGCTGGACGCCATCCAGATCCTCGGCGGCAATGGCTATATCAACGAGTACCCCACGGGCCGCCTCCTGCGCGACGCCAAGCTCTACGAGATCGGCGCCGGCACCAGCGAGATCCGCCGCATGCTGATCGGGCGCGAGCTGTTCAACGCGACAAGGTAGCGTCTTGGCCTGATCGCCGCGCCCTCTCACTCCGCCCGGATCGCGCGGATGGTGACCGGTTCGGTGAGGAACTGGTGGGCCAGGCTTTCGGGGGCGCCCTCCCGGCCGCCCGCCGGGCGGTTCATGATGGCCTCGGCGATCTCGATGCCTTCCACCACCTGGCCGAACACGGCATAGCCCGCCTCGTCGCCCGGATTGCGCCCGTCCGGACCGGCGTCGAGGCCCGGCGTGTCGTTGAGCATGATGAAGAACTCGGTGGTCGCCGTGCCCACGTCATAGCGTCCCATCGAGACCGCGCCGCGCACGTGGGAGAGGCCTGTCATGTCCGTACCCTCATGGGCGATGCCGATTGCCTCGGGCAAGCCCTCGAACCCCCAGCCGCCCTGGATGAGGTTCATCGGGGTCTCGATCTCCGGCCGGTCATTATCGTCGCGCACCACGCGGTAGAATTCACCGTCGTTGAACGTGCCCGCCTCCACATGGGCGAGGAAATTGGCGACGCTCACCGGCGCGCGGTCAGCATGCAGCATGATGCGGATATCGCCAAGGCTGGTTTCGATCACGGCATGGGGCTGCCCGGCCGGACCCGGCGCGGCGCTCTGCTCCTGCGGCGCGTTGCAGGCGGCCAGCAAGGCGGCGGACATGGCGGCGGCGGCAGTAAAGCGCATGGTCATGGTGATCTCCTGTACCCTGTATCGATATCGCAGCGTGATCGGAGCGCGCCGGGGCGCGGGAGTCAACGCGCGCGGTTTTCCCGCTTGACCGGACAAACGCCGCTGCGCCATGCTGCATCGCATGATCACGCGCCCGGCCACCTATCCCTTTACCGGCTATACCGGCGGCCTTGAGGGGACCGGCTGAGCTCGTCTGTTTGAAGATGAAGACCAGTCCGCCCCCGCCGCAAAGCGGGGGTTTTTGTTTGTCAGGAGACCATCATGACCCCGCCCGAACCGCGCAATGAACGCGCCGTGCTGCGCGCCGCCATCGACCGGGCGGATGCCGAGCTGATCCGCCTCCTGGCCGAGCGCCGCCGTCTGGGCGAGGCGCTGGGCGCGCTGAAAGCCGGCGAGCAGACACCGGTGCGCGATGTGGAGCGCGAGCAGGACGTGATCGCGCGCGCGGTCAAAATGGGCGGCGAGGCGGGGCTGGACGCGCGTTTCATCGAGACCCTGTTCCAGGCCATCATCGACGACTCCCTGCGCCGCCAGCGCGCCGGGCTGGATGCGCGCGCGGGCGACCGGCTGCTGACCGAGGCGCGCGTCGCCTATCTCGGTGGACCGGGCAGCTATTCGCACTTTGGCGTCTATGCCCACTACTCCGGGCGCTATTCCGGCGTGGCGCCGGTGATCAAGCGCGACTATGCCGCCATCTTTGCTGCGGTGGAGGCGGGCGAGGCAGAGTACGGCTTCCTGCCCATTGAGAACACCGCCACCGGCGGCATTGTGGAGGTCTATGACCTCTTGCGTGAAACCCGCCTCAAGATCGCCGGCGAGCATCATCAGCGCATCGTCCACGCCCTGATCGGCAAGGCCAGCGATGTGGGTGTGGTGCGCACCGTCTACGGCCATCCCCAGGCGCTGCGCCAGGCCCAGCGCTGGCTCAATTCGAGGCCCGATCTGCAGAAAGTCTCTGTATCCTCCACCACCCGCGCGCTGGAGCGGGCGCTTGACGAGGGGGCAGGCGTGGCCGCCGTGGCGAGCCCGGATGCGGCGCGCCTGTTCGGGCTCAATGTGATCGAACCCAATATCTCCGACTTCGCCGGCAACGAGACGCGCTTTGTATCGCTGGCGCTGGACCCCGCGCCCGCCTCGCGGCTCCTGCCGTGCAAGACGTCGCTGGTGGTGGTCACCAGCGACGAGGCGGGCTCGCTGATCAGCGCGCTGGAGGGCTTCCGCACCGAAGGCGTGAACCTCACCAAGCTGGAAAGCCGGCCCGTGGCGGGCGCGCCATGGGAGCAGCTCTTCTTCCTCGACCTGGAAGGCCACGAGGACGATCCGGCCGTGGCGCGCGCCCTGGCGCACCTGTCACGCCACGCCAAAACCGTGCGTCAGCTTGGCTGCTACGGATCAGACCGGTTGAAGCCGGCGGGCCGGGCAGAGTAGACAGAGGCCAGGGGCGGTTAGCTCAGTTGGTAGAGCATCTCGTTTACACCGAGAGGGTCGGCGGTTCGAGCCCGTCACCGCCCACCATTAAAACGCATTCAACCCGGCCTCAGAACACGGCCGGCGCGATCACCAGCGCCACCACGCTGAGCACAGCCACCGCGATGATGTTGAGCACCAGGCCTACCCGGGCCATGGTCGGGATCGCCACCAGTCCGGAGCTGAACACCACCGCGTTGGGCGGCGTGGCCACCGGCAGCATGAAGGCGCAGCTCGCCGCCAGGGTGACGGGAATGACATAGATGAGCGGGTCCTGTCCGGTCTCCACCCCGATGGCGGCAATGACCGGCAGGAAGGTGGCGGTGGTGGCCAGATTGCTGGTCAGCTCGGTCAGGAAGATCACCAGCGCCGTGGCGGCGACCACCAGCAGCACGGCGTTGACGGTCCCGATTCCGGATAGCTGCTGGCCCAGCCACAAGGCGAGGCCCGAGCTGCTCACCGCCGCGGCCAGCGCAAGGCCGCCGCCGAACAGGATCAGCACGCCCCAGGGCAGGCGGGACATGCTGTCCCAGGTCATCAGCGCCTCGCCCTTCTTGCCTGACGGGATGAGGAAGGCCGCCATTGCGGCGATCATCGCCACGCCGGTGTCGCTGAGATCGCCCACGAAGGGCAGGCCTTCCAGCCAGCCGCGCCCGAGCCAGCCGGCCACCAGAAACAGGAACAGGCCGGCGGTGCGCACCTCGGCCTTGCTCATGGAGCCCAGGCTGGTGCGCATGGACTTGATGTAGCGCAGCGTTTCGGGCGAAGCCTTGAAGTCGATCGGGAACATGATCCGGGTCAGCAGCAGCCAGGCCAGCGGCAGCAGCACCAGCGTGACCGGCAGGCCCACCAGCATCCAGCGCGCGAAATCGATCTCCACGCCATAGTTATCAGCCATGAAGCCGGCCATGAAGGCGTTGGGCGGCGTACCCACCAGCGTGGCCATCCCGCCCAGCGTCGCGCCATAGGCCAGTCCCAGCAGCAGCGAGATGCCGAAATGATTGCGCTGACGCAAGGACAGCGTGGGCATGGTTTCGGCGATGACAGTCACCACCGAAACCGCGATGGGCAGGAGCATCAGCGTCGTGGAGGTGTTGGATATCCACATGCTCACGAACGCCGCCGCGATCATGAACCCGGCGACGAGGCCACGCGCATCGGCGCCGGAGAGCGCGAACACGCTCAGCGCAATGCGCCGGTGCAGGCCGCAGCGCTCGATGGCCAGGGCGATCACGAAGCCGCCGAAAAACAGGTAGATGATCGGATTGGCATAGGGCGCGGCCATACTGCTCAGCGGCGCCACGTCAAGAATGGGCAGCGCGACCAGGGGCAGGAAGGCGGTGACGGCTACCGGAATGGCCTCGGTCGCCCACCAGATCGCCATCAGCACGCCGATGGCGGCCACCAGAACGGCCTCGCGCGGCAGGCCTTCGGGCGCGAAAACAGTCGCCACAAGCCCCGCAGCCACCGGTCCGAGGACCAGGCCGATGCGCTGGTACAGGGCCGGACCGGCTGCAGGTTCGGATGCGGTCATGACGTGTCCTGATCTCGATTAGTCGGCGGGCGCGGTGAAGCCGTCGGGATATTGCGCGATGAGCGCCGCCGCCGCCTGCGCCATGCCGGCATTGTCATGGGCGACGCCGGGAACCGACCCGACGCGCCAGTTGAAGTCAGCGCCGAGCGCTTCAGCCTGCGCCCGGCCGACGCTGGCGAAAAAGGCGCCCCTGGCATAGCGGTGGGGCCCCTGGGCGGCGGCGTCTGGCGTGCGCCGCAGGTGGCGGTGGCGCGGATCGGTGTCCTGGTCGCCCAGCAAAATCATCAGCGGGGCTTCCAGCCAGGCGCGCACCGCCGCCTCTTCGATGCCGGC
The DNA here is from genome assembly GCA_016124675.1 of Alphaproteobacteria bacterium. Classification (GTDB taxonomy): domain Bacteria; phylum Pseudomonadota; class Alphaproteobacteria; order Caulobacterales; family Maricaulaceae; genus Oceanicaulis. The sequence goes on along the minus strand of WGNG01000008.1, from coordinate 97,230 downwards.
GCCGCTGAGGCCATAGGGCCAGGCCACGCCCTCATGGGGCAGGGCATACCAGCCGGCATTGGCGGCGTAGGCGGTGATGAGGCGCGGCAGCGGCTCCAGCAATACGGCGCGATGGGCGACCTGCGCTCCAGCCGAGTGACCGAACAGGTGATAGCCCGCCGCATCTCCGCCGCGCGCGGCGATCACATCGAACAAGGGCTCGAAGGCGGCGAACGCGAATGGCCCGTCCGTGCCCCAGCCGCCGAGATTGTACATGGCGGCGCCGGGGAAGGCGTCGTTGGTGAATTCCGGCGCATAGACCCTTAGGCCGTAGACAGCCGCCAGCTCCTGCCAGTTGCGGGCGTAGACATCGGCGTTGCGGTCCACGCCGTGCAGCACGATCACCACGGGCGCACCGTCCATTGGCCCGTCTGCGGGTTCGACGAAGTACACGCGCAGGGGCGGTCCCTGCCAGGCGTCGAACACGAAACTGCCCGTACGCAGCGCCTGGCTGGAGGCGGGGGCGGTCAGCACCGCGAACGCGGTCAGGATGAGGGTGAGGGCGGTGCGCATGACGCAATCGGGGCGCCGCCTGTGGCAGGCGGCGCCCCTGGATCCCGCTTGATCAGAACGCGAGGCGCAGGTCGATATAAACCTGGCGGCCGCGCACGCTGTGATAGGCAGCGTCATAGCCGTTGGTTTCGTCGGCCAGCGGCGGGTCCACATCAAAGATGTTGTTGGCCCCGATCCGTGTCCTCAGGCCTTCAAGCGGGCCCGGACGGCTGACCGTGTACTCGACATAGGCATTGGTTGAGGTCCAGGACTCGACGATGAAGGGTTCGCCGGCCGCGTTGAAGCTGACGCCGGTGTCGATGAAGTCGCTGGTATAGTCGGCGCGAACGCCAGCCCCGAAACCGTTGGGATGCGCCCAGGTCACGCCACCGGCGATCCGCCACTCCGGCTGACCATCCTGACGGATGATCTCACCTTCCTGGGACACGGTGATTTCATTGGAGATGGCGCCGCTGTCCACTGCATCGCGGATTTGCTGGGCGCCCGGCGACAGGGCGATGAAATAGGTGTCGAGGTAGGAGGCGTTGACCTTGATGTCGAAATCGCCAAGCCGGGTATCGGTGAAGCTGTAATACACCCCGAAATCGGTGCCCTCGACATCGATATTCTCGTTGTTGTCATAGGTGTCCTGGATGAACAGGATGTCCCCGGCCGGATCAAGGCCGGCGGCCGCGTAGAAGGCGACCTGGTCCACCGTCGGCGCGGCGCGCACGACGTTGGGGTTGGAACTGCCCTGCAGGCGCAAGAGATAGTCCAGGCTGATATGGTTCTCGGCGCCGAACACGCCCACCACGTTCTCGCGCTGGATCTCCCAACGGTCCACGGTGATGGTCAGGCCGTTGAGGAAGCGCATGGGCCCCGTGATGCCGCGCGGTTCAAGCACCACGCCAAAGGTGACGTTCGTCGCGTCTTCCGGGCCGATATCGGCGGCGACCGCACGGCGCTCGGTGCGCCCTTCGCTGAAGCCGGTGCAGGCGCCAAAATTGGCGAAGGTCCCGTTACGCGCGCCCGCTTCGCAGGCATAGCTGTCTTCGCGGGCGTTGGACCGGTCCACGCCTTCATTGATGACAATCAGGTTGGGGGCGCGGAAGCCTTGAGAATAGGCGCCGCGGAACTTGATGCCGCCGAACGGGGTCCAGGCCGCTGCGATGCGCGGCTTGATCCCGCTGCCGCCGAAGTCGGAATACTCCTCGTATCGGGCGGCGAGCTGGACGTCGAACGTATCGACGAGGGGGATGTTCATGTCCGGGCTGACGAGCGGGATCGATGCTTCGGCGAAGGCCGCCAGCACTTCTCGCGACCCGCTGGAGTCCGGCGTCGGGCTGGTGCCGTAGATATCGGTTTCGCTGAACTCGCCGGTCACCAGATCGGTAAAGGTGATGGTCCCGTCCACCCGCGCGTCGCGGTCTTCGTCATAGGCCTCATAGCGGGCCTCGACGCCGGCGGCGATGCCGACCGCGCCGCCGGGCACATTGAACACCTCGCCATTGCTGACCCGGAAGTCCGCCAGCGCCAGCTCGGCGGTGCTTTCGCGCACCACGTCCACCAGGAACGGCTCGATCAGATTGCGCGGGTTCGCCGTGGCGTCGCCTACTGACGGGTTGGCCGGATCGCCCCCGTTGAACAGGTTGTAGACGTCCGGGGTTTCCTTCAGCAGCTCGCGCTGGAAGAGGCTGCGCGAGATCGAGTTGTTGACCGAGTCCTCGGCGTAGGAGCGGTTGTACAGGACAGCCGAATCCCAATCCCAGCCGGATCGGCCGAACGTGCCGCGCGCGCCGCCCAGGGCGCGGAACTGGGAGTTGATCACCACGATGTCGCGGAAGCCGACATCGACGAAGCGGTAGCGGCCCGCATCGGTGAACACCGGCAGACCGCCAGCGGGGACGTTGGTCAGGCCCGAGAGGCGGTTGGGGTTTGGCCGGCCGTCAGAGAACGTCACCGGACCGAACGGGTTGTAATAATACTGCGCCGGAACCGAAATCTCCGTGCCTCCGATACCGTTGCGCGGCTCGTTGGTGGAGCGGGTCTCGGCCCAGTAGAAGCCCAGCTCGCCATACATCTCCATCCCGTTGTCGAGCTCGTGGTTCAGAAACGCGAAGGCGTTGAACCGGTCGCGGTCGGAGATGATCGAGCGCTCGGTGGCGCCGTCATAGCGCAGATCGCGGTCCTGGGAGCCATCATCGATGCACAGACCAGGCACGGACAGGGCGTTGGCGGTATTGCCAAGGCATCCCGGGAAGGTGTCGGGCTGGAAGTGGAAGACGCCCCCGGTCGAGGTCAGCGTCGCCCCGTTGCGGCGCACGCGCGTGGACGAGGTGGTGTTCAGCGTCCACTGACCCCAGGGCGTCTGGGTGGCGCGATTGTCGAAGGACGCGCTGTCTTCAAAACTGGTTCCCACGAGCAGAGGGCGCATGTCTTCGCTGGCCGCCGCCGGGATTTCCCTGGAGAACAGGCCCTCGCGGCGCGAATACTCGGCGGAGAAGGACACGTTGGTGCGCCCGCCGTTGAAGTCCTCGCCCCCGCGCGCGGTCAGGGTTTGTTCGTTGAGGCCGTTGCCTGTCGCCCAGAGGTGACGCGCCTGCACGTTAAACCCGGTGAAATTGTCGGTCAGGATGGTGTTGAACACGCCGGCGACCGCGTCGCTGCCATAGATGGCTGACGCGCCGTCATTGAGCACTTCCACCCTCGAAATGCCTGCCACCGGCAGGGCATTGACGTTCACCGTGGTCACCGGTGTGGACAATTCGGCCTGGGTGGACGGGTGATTGACGACCCGGCGTCCGTTGAGCAGCACCAGCGTGCCGCTCGATCCGATGGAGCGCAGGTTGATGGAGGCGATGTCGCCGCGCGCGTTATTGTTGGTGGTGTTGTTGTCGTTGCGGAACTGGACGCTGCCCTGGGATGGCAGGGCGCGAATCAGGTCCTCGCCGTCCACCCCGCCAATGGCGGCCAGGTCGGCTTCGGTGAGGATCGTGACCGGGAGCGCCTCATTGATGCGCGCGCCCCGGATATTGGTGCCGGTGACGATGATCACGTCATCCGCCTGGCGCTCCGCTGCCGGCTGCGGCTGCGGTGTCGTCACCGGCTCCTGCGCCAGCGCCGCCCCGCCCAGCGCCAGCGCGCCAAGCGCCGCGCCCGAATTCAAAATGGCTCTGATTGACATCATTCCCTCCCCGGTTATGTGTTTTCGTGAAGAGAGCAAGGTTGGCTGGACAGTGTCAACGAAAAAGATACACTCGGTTCAAATTTAAAGCGGCGGGTTGCCTTTTGCCGCCGTATCGGCGAGTCCGGGCTGGCGCGCCGGGCGTGCAATCGAAGGGAGGACCCTATCCGCCATGTCGGTTCTGCGGCCGGACTTCCCCGATCACAGCTCGCCTTTCTCCCGCAAGCAGGAGCGCCAGCGCAAGCTCGGGGCGATCGTGTCCGCGGCGGCCCAGCGCTTCAACGAGCAGGGTTTCGCCCATACCCGGCTGGAGGATGTCGCCGCTGATCTGGGGCTGACCAAGACCAGCATCGCCTATTATTTTGCCAGCAAGGAAGACCTCGCCGAGGCCGTCTTCCGCGCCGCCGCCGACTTCCTGCACGACGCCGTCAGCACCGCGCAGGCTGCGCAGGGCGATCCGGCTGACCGCATCCAGGCGCTGGTCTCAGCCTATGCGGCCCAGCTTGAAGAGGCCGCCTGCGGGCGGCGGGCGCATCTGGCGGCCCTGCGGGATCTGGAGGCGCTGCCGGACACTGTGCGGGTGCAGATCGCCGGGCGCGTGGCCGAAGCGGTGGCTCAGATCAACGCGCTCGTGGCCGGCTGGATCGCGCATGCGGGCGCGCCGGTGCGACGGCCTGAACCGGTCACCGTGCTGGTGCTGGAATTGCTGGACTGGCTTGCCGAACGCCAGGGCGGGACGGGCAAGGAGGGGGACATCCGCGCGGCGCGGGCGGCGCTGGCTGATCTGCTTGGACACGGGCTCGCCGCAGCCGGCGCGGCGGCCGGTGCGCCTGCGCCGCTTGACCTGGCCAGCGATGAGACGCTGGCGATCTTTGACCGGGACGCACGCAACCGGATGAAGCGCGAGGCCTTCCTCAAGGCCGGTTCGCGGCTGTTCAACCAGAAGGGTTTCGGCGGCGCGTCCCTTGCCGAGGTCGCCGCGGCGCTGGGGGTGTCGCGGGGGGCGTTCTATTATCACATCCAGGACAAGGAGCAGTTCCTGGACCAGTGCCTTGACCGTTCCCTGCAGATCGTGGAGCGCGCCCTGAGCCTGGCCGAGGCCGCCGAGCTGTCCGCGCTGAACCGGGTGCGCAGCGTGCTCGCCGAGCTGATCTACCGGCAGGCTGCGGGCGTGGAGCCGCTGATCCGCCCCGGCATGGCGGCGGTGCTTCCCTCGCCCCGGCGCCGGCGCTACCAGACCCGCATGCGCAATATCGCCCTGCGCCTCGGCGACGCCCTGGCCGAGGGCATGGAGACCGGAGAGATTCGCGCTCTCGACACCGGGCTGATCGAGGAGATTCTCGCCGGCGTCCTCTTCCTGAACGGCGGCTACACCCTGGCCGCAGCGACCCATATCTCCGGCTGGAGCCTGGCTGAAGACCCGCGCTCGGCGAGCGAGGATTATCTCCACCTGCTCCTCCACGGTCTCAAAGGTCCGGCATGATCGCGGTCCTGCGCGCTGTCACCGCCGCCGCGCTGGCCTGGACGGTTCCGGGCGGGCCCGCCCTGGCCCGGGAGGCCCCGCCGCCGCTCTCGGCGCTTGAGATCGCGGCGATCTTCACGCCCGACCAGCTCAACGCCCGGGTCCTGCGGGTGGAGGCGGCGCTGGCGCGCGCCCAGGCCGAGGAGGGCGTAATCCCGCAGTCTGCCGCCGACGCCATCGTGCGCGCCGCCGTGCCGCAGAACATTCCGCTCGCCGAGATCGAGGCGGAGAACGCCGTTGTGCGCCATCGCATGGTGGCCCTGCTTAACGTGCTGCGCCGGGCGCTCGACGAGGAAAGCGCCTCCTATCTCCATTACGGCGCCACCACGGTGGACATTTACGACACCGCGCTGATGCTCCAGCTGCAGGACAGCGTTCTGGCGCTGATCGACGATCTTCGCACCATCGAGCTTCAGCTGATCGCCCTGGCCGCCGAGCATCGCGCCACGCCCATGATCGGGCGCACGCTGGGCCAGCACGCCTTGCCCATCACCTTTGGCAAGAAGCTGAGCGTGTGGATCGGCGAGAACCGCCGCCACATCGACCGGCTGCACGGCCTGCTGGCGCGCATCGAGCGCTCGGCGATCATGAAAGGCGCGGTGGGCAGCTATCTGGGGCTCGGACCCCGCGCCATGGCGGTGGAGGCGCGCCTGGCCGGGCATCTCGGTCTTGAGCCGCCCTATGAGGATGACTGGCACTCGTCGCGCGACGTCATCGCCGAATACGCCCTGGTGTGCGGCCTGATCGCGCGTTCCTGGAGCCGGTTCGGCCAGGAGGTCTTCCTGCTCCAGTCCACCGATATCGCAGAGCTGGAGGAGAGCCTGCCGGCCGGGGCGGTGGGATCCAGCGCCATGCCGCACAAGACCAATCCCTCCCTGTCCGAGGCGCTCATTCACCGCGGCCGGGTCATCCCGCGCCAGGCTGAAGTGGTCGCCGACGACGTGATCAATTTTTTCGAACGCGACAACACCTCCCGCCCCATAACCCAGGTGGAGGAGCTGTCCATGGAGATCGAATTGCAATTGCGCGACGCCAGCCGTCTGATTGACCGGCTCGAGGTGTTCCCCGCGCGCATGCGGGCCAATCTTGATCGCAGCCAGGGCTGGATCCTGTCGCAGCGCGTGGTGTTCGCCCTGTCCGATCACATGCCGCGCGAGGAGGCGGAGGCCTTGATGCGCGATCTGGCCAGCGATGCGCGCGAGAGCGGGGCGAGCCTGTCCGATGCCATGGCCGGAAGCGAGGCGGTCACCGCCGTGCTGTCCGCCGAGGCGCGCGCCGCCCTGCTGGACCCGGCCAGCTATGTGGGCCTCGCCGCAGAGCAGACCGACGCGGTGATCGCCGCCGCCTTGCGCGCGCGTGACGGTGACCGGCGTCCATGAAGACGCCTCTTGCGCTGCTCGCCTTCGGCCTCGGCCTGAGCCTGTTTGCCGGCTGCGCCACGGCGCCGTCCGGCGCCGGTTGCGCGTCCGGCGCCGTGCGGCTGGAGACAGGTTATGACAGCGCCCCGGACAGTGCCTGCCGCCGGGGCGATGCGGGCGCGGCGCATTTCACCCTGGTCATTGCGCCCGAGGCCGAACCCATAAACCCCAGCCCCTGGTACGCCTTCACGCTGGACGGCGCCCCCGGGCGTTACCGGGTCGAGCTGAATTATGCGGCCGCCGCCCATCGCTATGCCCCGTGGATCCGCAGCGGGGCAGGGGACTGGAGGCGTCTGGGAGCAGACCACGTCGCGGTGGCCGATGATGGACGCCGGGCGGTCCTCGAGCTTACCCTGGGCGGCGGGCCGCTGCAGGTGGCTGCCCAGCCGCTCTATGATCTGGACGACTACGCCGCGCTCGAGCAGCGCTGGCCTGGCCCGTGGCGCACGATCGGACTTAGCGTCGAGGGCCGCGCCCTGCGCGCGCTGGTCCTTGAGCCGATGGCGGACGGGGCCGGTTGGGCGCTTTTCCTCGGCCGTCAGCACCCCCCTGAGATTCCCGGCGCCTGGGCGCTGGACGCCTTCGTGGATGAAGCCTTGCGCCTGCGCGAGGCCGGGCTGCTGGCGTCAGGACTGATCGTCATTCCGGTGCTCAATCCGGACGGGGTGGACGCCGGCTACTGGCGGCTGAACGAAAACCGCGTGGACCTCAATCGCGACTGGCGCGGGCGCAGCCAGCCTGAAGTGCGCGCGGTGTTTGCGCTGCTGGACGCGTTGTCGCTGGCGCCGGGCGATCTGGAGCTGATGGTGGATTTTCACGCCACTGTGGCCGAGCGGCTCTATCTGCCGCAGGCCGAGGAATTGCCCGCGCAGGTCAGCGCCCGCCTCGACGCCTGGCTGGCGGCCATGGAGGCGGACGGCGTGTTTCAGACGCTGGAGCCGATGCGCACCAATCCGCGCCTGCGGTTCAGCGCCAAGGCCGTCTTCACCGATGACTGGCGCACCGTGGCCGTCACCTGGGAGGCCGGTGACGAGACCTCGCCGGACCAGGTGCGCGATCACGCGCGGCGCGCGGCGCAGCAATGGGCGTTGAGCGGCGGCTGAGGCTGCAAGGCGCACGCCGTCACTGCCCGCCAGCATCCCCTTCCAGCCGCGCGCGATGCGCGTCGGCAAAGTCCAGAATGGCGCGCCAGTCGCTGGCGCGTACGCCGTGAAGGCCGCCGCGCATATGGATGGCGAGGCGCGAGGCGGGCTCGAACGCATCCATCTGCGCCTGCCAGGGTTCGTCCGCCGCGTACAATGCCCAGGCGGGCCGGGCGCCCTGTGCAGCCCGGAAGGCCCCCGCCGGGTCCGACCAGGTGTCACGCCAGGCGCCGCCCAGCAGGACCGGGCGCGGCGCGATGAGGGCCAGCAGGTGATGGGCGTCCACCGGCAGCGCGGCTTCGTCTGCGGCGTATTCGGCGTAGCGCCGCGAAAACCAGTGGGGATAGGCTTGCGTGATGGACGCCACCGGCTCGCCCACGCCATCGCCGTGCAGCGCGCCGCCGCCGGTTCCCGGTTGCAGCGCCAGCACCATGGCAAAGCGCCGATCGCGCGCCGCGGCGAGCAGCACCGCCTTGGCGCGGCGCGAATGACCGTAGAGAACCAGCCCGTTGGGCAACAGCCGCTCATCGGCGGCGAGATGGTCGGCCACCCGGCTCATCGTCCACGCCCACAGCGAGATCAGGCCTGGCCGGCCGTCCGCGTCCGGATCAAGGCCGAGGCGCTCCAGTGACGCAGCGTGCAGGCCGGGCGAATCCGGCCCGATATCGCTTTCATGCCAGACGGCGAGGGCATAGCCGCGCGCCAGAATCTCGCCGACAGGCGGACTGAGCACGTGGTCGCCGAACACGAAGCCCGCCACGGGGCTTAAAAGCCCGCCTGCCTCGCAATACCCGTGGCGGTAGGCGTCCGGCGCGCCGAACACCTCTGTTCCCAGCGCCGCGTCGATGCCGCAATCGCTGGCCACAAGGATGACCGGCAACGGTCCGGAGACGTTCGCCGGAAGCACCAGCGCCAGCGTCTGGGTGATTGTGCGCCCATCCTCGAGGGTCATCTCCAACGCGTGGCGTTCGATCCGTGCGGCGCCCTGATATGCCGCTGCATCGACAGGCGTGGACGCCGTCAGGCGCACCCGGGCAAGCGGCGGCGCCGCGCCGTAAATGTGCTCGTCCAGCGCAGCCAGCAGAGCCGTCCGCCGCGCCTGCCAGTCCTCCAGCGACGACACGGCGCCCTGCCCGAATCCGGGCGCCATGAGAGGCGGCGATGCGGCCGGGCCGCGGGCCTGCCGGTCTGCGGTCACGATGAGGTGGCGCGCCGGCGTGCAGGCGCTCACCCAGACCGCCAGGGCGGCGGCGAGCGACACGATGACGAGCGCAAGGATCATGGGCCGGGTCCGGGTCTTCATGGGATCACTCTAGCGGTGCCGCGCGGGTAGGGTCATGCGCGCCGCGCACCCTATGCCGATGCAGGGAGAGGCGCCCTGCGCCGCCTCTGCGTCTGGCCGCTAAACCGGCTTGACCGGCGCCCGGCGCCCTATTAGGACAACGCCTCCCGGCCAGAGATGGCGCCGGGAACGCAGCGATGCGGGTGTAGCTCAGTTGGTTAGAGCGCCGGCCTGTCACGCCGGAGGTCGCGGGTTCGAGCCCCGTCACTCGCGCCATTTTCTCTTGATTGATCAAGAGTCCCAAATTCACAACAGGTTTGATCGAGTTCGCTCCGGTGCATCCGCTCCGGGGCCTTTATGCTATTGGCGGCCGCGATGTTGGCGGCGCGCGCCCGCGCGCGTCTCCCGGCCGGCCGAATGCGGCTTGGTTCGAATCGCGGCCTACCTGGCGCCTCGGCATTGCATGACCGGCTGGGCGGGTCCCTGCCAGAAGGCGTCAAGCAACTGCTCCCAGACTCTTCAGCGCGATATAAAAGTAAGCCTCAGCCTATTGAGACTAAGAAAATAATAGGCTACAACCTAATTATAAATGCAGCTTCGATAGAGTTCGGCCTATGAAGAAATCACTCGCTCGCGCCCGCCATGCCCTTGATTTGAGGCTGGCGCCGCTGCGCCCTGCGGACAGATTTGCGGTTCCGCCAAAGGGCTGGGTGCGTGCAATCCGCGACGCCCTTGGCATGTCGGGCGCCCAGCTGGCGGCGCGCCTGAGCGTGAAGCCTCCCAGCGTGGTTTCGCTTGAGCAGTCAGAAGCGGCCGGCACGATCCGGCTGGATACGTTGCGCAAGGCGGCGGCGGCCCTGGATTGCCAGCTGGTCTATGCGTTCGTCCCGAACAAGCCGCTGGAAGACCGGGTCGCCGAGCGGGCGCGCGCCCGGGCGCTGGAGGCGATTGGCAGCGTCTCCCATTCCATGGCGATGGAGGGCCAGACCCCGCCCGATGATGAGCTTGAACAACGGATCGCAGTTTTCATCTCGCAGACACTGCGCGAGCGTGACCTCTGGAATGATGGATGACCGACCTGTTTCGTGAGCCGGAGGATGGAACCCCGCTTGAGCCCGGCGAGCGTGAAGGCCTGCGCCTGACATGGGTGACCACACGCGCCGACCTGAACATCGCCGAGCAGGACAATATCGACAAGGGTGCTGCCTGGGCGTTCCGCGCCCGCAAGCCCGCACTGATGACCGTGGACTTCGTGCGTCAGCTGCACACGCGCATGTTCGGCGATGTCTGGGCATGGGCCGGTCAGTATCGCCGCACGGAGCGGAATATCGGCATTGCCCCCCATATGATCGGGGTCCAGACGAGCCAGCTCATGGCCGATGCGTGCTACTGGCTTGAGCATGAAACCTATGAGCCGGTCGAACTCGCTGTTCGTGTACACCACAGGCTGGTCTTCATTCACCCTTTCGCGAATGGAAACGGGCGTCACGCGCGCATGATGGCGGACCTTGTCCTGCGCCGTCTGGGTAGACCGGCTTTGTCCTGGGGCGGTGGGTCACTCAAGCAGATCAGTGAGGTGCGGCGCGCCTATGTGGCGGCGCTGCGGCGCGCTGACCGCGAAGACTATGAGGCCCTGATCGCGTTCGCGCGCTCCTGACCCGGGCAACCGTATGTGACCCCGCTCCGTCGCCGCTGGCGCACACACCGCTCATCGCCTTATGCTGCGCTCGTGATTCGCAGCAGACACAGGGGCTTCACATGGCGAACGTTCTGACCAATCTGCGCCTGACGGTACTGATTTCAGTGCTGTTGGCGCTGGCCTACTTCTTCATCTACGTGATCGTCGGACAGGGCGTGGGCCTGGGCGAGCCGCAAGTTCTCGAATCGCTGCTGCGCTGGACCCATGTGGTCACCGGGATCATGTGGATCGGCCTGTTGTGGTATTTCAACTTCGTCCAGATCCCGACCATGCCGTCCATTCCGGATGCGCTCAAACCCGCCATCGGCAAGCATATCGCGCCCGCCGCCCTGTTCTGGTTCCGCTGGGGCGCGGCGTTCACCGTGCTGACCGGCGTGCTGCTGGCGCTGGTGAAGGGGTATCTGCTGGAGACCCTGACACTGGGCGCCCTTGTCGGGTTCACGCCGGGCTTTGTGTTCATGGGTATCGGCATGTGGCTGGCCCTCATCATGGCGTTCAATGTCTGGTTCGTGATCTGGCCCAACCAGAAGATCGCGCTGGGCCTGGTGGAGGCCGAAGCTGAGGCCAAGCCCAAGGCGGCGCGCACGGCGATGCTGTTCTCGCGCACCAACACGCTGCTCTCCCTGCCCATGCTGGTGGCGATGGCGAGCTTCCAGACGCTGGGCTGACGCGCGGCCCAAGCCTGCATGCAAGACGGCCCCCGGAGGCGATCCGGGGGCCGTTTTCGTGTGTGGGACCCCTCGACGCCTCAGCTCTCGGCGGGGACCAGACCGGCCAGCTGGCTCTGCAGCACCGCCCCGGCGCTCGTGGTGTCGCGGGTGCCCGGGCCGGGCTCTTCCTGGGCCATGATCACGGCGGCAAGGCCTGTGGCCGGGCTTACCACAAAGGCCGTGTCGAAATAGCCGCCCCAGCCGTAATCACCGGTGCGCCGCCCGCCATCCTCATTGACCGACACGCCCACCGAATAGCCGAACGCCAGCCCGATGCGGCGCTGGTCCTCGCCCATGCGGTCAAGTCCGACATGGGGCGTGACCATGGCCGCGACGCTTTCCTGGCGCAGCACCCGGACGCCGTCGAGCTCGCCGCCATTGGCGAGCATCTGGGCAAAGCGCATGTAGTCATTGGCGGTGGAGAACAGGCCTGCGCCGCCCGCTTCCACGGGCGCCGATACGGCGACATCGCGCTCGCCCGCCACCCGGACCAGCGATCCGTCCTCGTCATGGGTGTACAGCGCCGCCAGGCGCTCGCGCTGGGTCTCGCCAGGGAAGAAGCTGGTGTCGCTCATGCCCAGCGGACCGAAAATCCGCGCCTGCATGAAATCCTCCAAGCTCTGGCCGGACGCAACCGCGATCACCTGGCCCAGAATGTCGTTGGAGTAGGAATAGAACCAGCGCTCGCCCGGCTGGAAATACAGCGGCAGGCCGGCGAGCGTGTTGATGCGCTCTTCCAGCGATTGCTCACCGGCGCGGTAGATGTCGCGGTCGATATAGAGCGCGCCCAGATGGGTCTGGTAGTCGAAGATATACCCGACGCCCGAGGTATGGGTGAGCAAGTCCTCGATGGTGATCGGGCGCGCCAGCGGCTCGGTGGGAATCTCGAAAGTCTCGTCATGCATGAGCTGGGTGGCGACCCGCGCCTTGGCGAAGGCGGGGATGTAGTCCGCCACCGGATCGCCCAGCGACAACAATCCGTCCTCGGCGAGCAACAGGATCGCGGCGGCCGTCACCGGCTTGCTCATGGAGGCGATGCGCACCACCGTGTCGGCGCGCATCGGCGCGCCCGCCTCGATATCGGCATAGCCCGCCTCGCTGACATGCTGGACCACGCCGTCGCGGGCGATCACGGCGACATAGCCTGAGCGGTCCTGGCGCGCCGCCAGCGCGGTCAGGGTTTCGTCGAGCCGGCTAAGCGCGCCGGCATCCAGCCCGCGGGCAGAGGGCGCCGCCGGGGCAGGCTCCGCCGCCGGCGCCGCCTGCGGCGCGGATTCGGGCGCGGGCGCCTCGCGCTCGCCGCAAGCCGAGAGCGCCAGCAAGGCGGCCAGCGCGCCTGCGCCTATCAGTGTGCGCCAGGGCGCGTGATCCATCGGGCTCATGAAATCCCCCTTCAAGCCAAAAACAAAACGACCGCGGCGAGCCTCGCCGCGGCCGGTCTGTTCGTCAATCGCGCGATGATGACGCCCGGGGTCAGGCCCGCGCGAAATTCTCCGCCGCGAAGTCCCAGTTCACCAGATGCACAAGGAAAGCGCCCATATAGTCGGGGCGGCGGTTCTGGAAATCGAGATAATAGGCGTGCTCCCAAACATCCATCGTCAGGAGCGGGGTCACGCCAGCCTCGGTGATGGGGGTTTCGGCATTGGGGGTTTTGCGCACCTCCAGCTTGCCGTCCTTGACCACCAGCCAGGCCCAGCCGGACCCGAACTGGCCCGCGCCCGCCGTCTTGAAGGCGTCGGCGAATTTTTCGAACGAGCCGAAATCCCGGTCGATGGCTTCAGCGAGCTTGCCCGACGGGCGCCCGCCGCCGTCCGGCGACATGGACTGCCAGTAGAAAGTGTGGTTCCAGATCTGGGCGGCGTTGTTGAACAGGGCGGTGTTCTTGTCCTTCCAGGCGGCGCGGATCGCGGTTTCCAGGTCCGCGCTCTCCAGATCGGTCCCCTTCACCAGATCATTGGCCTTGTCCACATAGGCCTTGTGGTGCTTGCCGTGGTGGAAATCCAGCGTCTCACCGCTGATATGAGGGGCCAGCGCATCGCGGGCATAGGGCAGGTCGGGGAGGGTGAAGGCCATGGTGGGACGTCCTTTTTCGGTCAGTGCTCTGTTGTCTCGGGCCGGCGCCGTTGGCGGCGCTCTGTGCGCCATATGGCGTCTGTCACGCTGAGGTCCACCCAAGGGAGATCGGTTTGACTGAAAGAAGTTCCCAAGACGCGCTGCAGCGCGACGATCCCGACCGGTGGATGGCGGCGCTGTTCGCGCCGGCGCCGGCGCGCGCGCGGCTTGTCACGCTCTACAGGTTCTACCACGAGATCGCGCGCGTGCCCGACGCTGTCACCGAGCCGGTGATCGGCGAGATGCGCCTGAGCTGGGCGCGCGAGGCGGTGCGTGATCTCTACGCGTCGCCGCCCAAAGTGCGCCGCCATGACACCTATGAAGCGTTGGCCGGACTGGTTCTCGGGCCCGGTGCTCCGCACGCCGGGGAGCTTGACCAGCTGATCGAGGCGCGCGCCGCCGATCTGGGGCAGGGGCCGTTCCCGACCCGTCAGGACCGGCGCGACTATGTCGACCGCACGGCCGGCGCGCTGATGGCTGCTGCGGCCCGCCTCGCCGCGCCCGACACGGTCCTCGATGACGCGGCGCGCGACGCGCTGAGCGCCGCCGGGCGGCTGTGGGGGCTCACCGGCCTGATCCGCGCTTTCGCGCCTCTGTGCGCCGCCGGACGGCCGCCGTTCGCCGCCGACGAAGCCGCTGGTGCGGGCCTGACCGAAGCCGACTGGCTCTCCGGGCGCAAGCCGGACGCGGCGCATGCGGCGCTTTCAGGCCTGATCGCCGAAGCTGACGCCTGCGCGCAGGCGCTCTCGGGGCTCTCCAAATCCCTCCCGCCGGAGGTGTTCCCGGCGGTCGGCTACGCCTGCCTGGCGCGCGGCTATCTCAAGCGCGTGCGCCGCATCGCCGACCCGTTCCGGGAACAGGTCGATCCGCCGCTGATCGCGCGCCAGCTGCGCCTGACCTGGGCGTCGCTGACGGGACGGATTTAGCCCGGCAGGGGTGCGCCCGGCGCCAGATTGGCCGGCCGGGACATTGCCCGGTAGGCCAAGCCGGCGATCACAGCCCCGGCGATCGGGGCGAGCCAGAACAGCCAGAGCTGCCCGGCGGCCGCGCCATCGCCCAGCGCCAGCCACTCCACCAGCGCGGGCCCGGTGCTGCGCGCCGGGTTCACCGAGGTGTTGGTGACCGGAATGCTGATGAGGTGGATGAGGGTGAGGCACAGCCCGATGGCGATGGGCGCGAAACCGGCTGGCGCCCGGCTGTCGGTGGCGCCCAGGATCACGATGAGGAAGCCCAGGGTCAGGATCAGCTCGATGGAGAAGCCGGACACCAGCGAATATGCGCCCGGCGAGCGCTCGCCAAACCCGTTGGAGGCCAGTCCCGTCACCTCGCCCGGCCCGCCTTGGGCGATGAAATAAAGCGCCGCCGCCGCGGCCAGCGCGCCCAGCACCTGCGCGCCGATATAGGCCGGCACGTCGCGCGCCTCGAACCGCCCGCCTGCCCACAGGCCCAGCGTCACCGCCGGATTGAGATGGCAGCCGGAGATATGCCCGATGGCGTAGGCCATGGTCAGCACCGTCAGCCCGAACGCCAGCGACACCCCCAGCAGACCGATCCCGATTTCGCCGAAAGCGGCGGCGTAGATCGCGCTCCCGCAGCCGCCAAAAACCAGCCAGAACGTGCCAAAAAACTCTGCAAATCCGCGTGTTGCAATCGGCATGGCGCTCCCCTTTGCCCTTGTCCCGGCGGAACTATGGCATTGGTTAACGCGCGCGCCTAGAGGGGAAACGAACTGCACTTGGGAGTGTATTGCATAGGCGAGGGCGGGGACAAGGCGGGCGACCCTACCCCGCCAGCGTCTTCTGCCGCGCCCGGTCGCGCTCCAGCAGGGGTTTGAGGTAGCGGCCGGTCCAGCTGGCCTCGACCGCGGCGACGTCCTCGGGCGTGCCGGCCGCCACCAGTTCGCCGCCGCCATCACCGCCTTCGGGGCCCAGATCAATGACCCAGTCGGCGGTCTTGATGACATCGAGATTGTGCTCGATCACCACCACCGTATTGCCCTGATCCACCAGCTCGTGGAGCACTTCCAGGAGCTTGCGCACGTCCTCGAAATGCAGCCCCGTGGTGGGTTCATCGAGGATGTAGAGCGTCTTGCCGGTAGAGCGCTTGGCCAGCTCCTTGGAGAGCTTGACCCGCTGGGCCTCGCCGCCGGACAGGGTGGTGGCGGGCTGGCCGACCTTCACATAGCTCAGGCCCACGCGCTTGAGCGTCTCCATCTTGTCGCGCACGGCGGGGACGGCCTTGAAGAACTCGGCGGCCTCGTCGACGGTCATGTCCAGCACATCGGCGATGGACTTGCCCTTGAACGTGACCTCCAGCGTCTCGCGGTTGAAGCGCTTGCCGTGGCAGACATCGCACTCGACATAGACGTCGGGCAGGAAGTGCATCTCGATCTTCACCACCCCGTCGCCCTGGCACGCCTCGCAGCGCCCGCCCTTCACGTTGAACGAGAAGCGCCCCGGCTTGTAGCCGCGCGTCTGCGCTTCGGGCAGGCCGGCGAACCAGTCGCGGATGGGGGTGAAGGCGCCGGTATAGGTGGCCGGGTTGGAGCGCGGCGTGCGCCCGATGGGCGACTGGTCGATATCGATGATCTTGTCCAGCTGGTCGAGCCCGTCCACCCCGTCATGATCGGCGGGCACGTCCGATGCGCCGTTGAGGCGCCGCGCCGCAGCCTTGTACAACGTCTCGATGGTCAGGGTTGACTTGCCGCCCCCCGACACGCCGGTGACGCAGGTGAACACACCCAGCGGGAACGCTGCGTCCACGCCCTTGAGATTATTGCCGCGTGCGCCGCGCACGGTGATCTGGCGCTTGGGGCTGGCCTTGCGGCGTGTCTCCGGCACAGGGATGAGACGCGCGCCGGACATGTACTGGCCGGTGATGCTCGCCGGATTGGCGGCGATCTCAGCGGGCGTGCCCTCGGCGACGATGCGCCCGCCATGCACGCCCGCTGCGGGCCCGAGATCGACGACATAGTCGGCCGTCTCGATAGCTTCCTCGTCATGTTCCACTACAATGACGGTATTGCCCAGATCGCGCAGGCCGCGCAGGCTTTCCAGAAGGCGCGTATTGTCGCGCTGGTGCAGGCCGATGGACGGCTCGTCGAGCACATAGAGCACGCCGGTCAGGCCCGACCCGATCTGGGAGGCGAGGCGGATACGCTGGCTTTCCCCGCCCGACAGCGTCCCCGACGCCCGGCTGAGCGAGAGATAATCGAGCCCCACATCGACGAGGAAGCGCAGCCGGTCGCGGATCTCCTTCAGAATGCGCCGGGCGATCTCCTGATCCTTGGCCGACAGCGTCTGCTCGACCTGCGTGAACCACTCCAGCGCCTCGCGTATGGAGCGGTCGCCGGCCTCGGAAATATCCATGCGGTCGATCTTCACCGCCAGCGCTTCGGGCTTCAGGCGCTTGCCGCCGCAGGTTTCGCACGGCTGGGCGGACTGGAAGCGGGCCAGATCCTCACGCACCCAGGTGGAGTCTGTCTCGCGCCAGCGCCGCTCCAGATTGGGGATCACGCCTTCGAACGTCTTGGTGGTGGTGAACTGGCGCAGCCCGTCTTCGTAAGTGAATTTGATCTTGTCCGATGTGCCGTTCAGCACCGTCTTGCGGAATTTCTCCGGCAAATCGCGCCAGGGCATGAACATGGATGCGCCGTAGTGGTCGGCGAGGGATTGCAGGGTCTGCTGATACAGCTTGGACGTGGCGCGGCTCCACGGCGCAACGGCGCCGTCATAGAGCGACTTGTCGCGGTCTGGCACGACCATGTGCTCGTCAAATTTCAGGCTCTCGCCCAGCCCGTCGCACGCCGGGCAGGCGCCGAACGGATTGTTGAACGAGAACAGGCGCGGCTCGATCTCGGCGATGGTGAAGCCCGAGACCGGGCAGGCGAATTTCTGCGAGAAGATCATCCGCTCGCCGGCTTCGTAAGCTTTGCCCCCCCACCCCGGCCCTCCCCCGGTGGGGGAGGGAGCGCTGTCATCACGCGCCCCGCCAGCCTCGTCTCCCTCCCCTTGAGGGGAGGGTTGGGGTGGGGTGACGCCTGACGGCGCCGCAAACTCCGCCACCGCAATGCCGTCGGCCAGGCGCAGGGCGGTCTCCAGCGAGTCGGCCAGGCGCTGTTCCAGCCCAGGCTTGATGACGATGCGGTCCACCACCACGTCAATGTCGTGCTTGAATTTCTTGTCGAGCTCGGGGACCTCCTCGAGGGTGTAGAACGCGCCGTCCACCTTCACCCGCTGGAAGCCCTGCTTTTGCAGCTCGGCGAATTCCTTGCGGTATTCGCCCTTTCGCCCGCGCACGATGGGGGCGAGCAGATAGAGCCGGGCGCCGTCCTCCAGCGCCATCAGCCGGTCCACCATCTGGGACACGATCATCGCCGCGATCGGCTCCCCGGTCGCAGGCGAGTAGGGCACGCCCACGCGCGCCCACAGGAGGCGCATGTAGTCATAAATCTCCGTCACCGTGCCCACGGTGGAGCGCGGGTTTTTCGAGGTTGTCTTCTGCTCGATGGAGATGGCCGGCGACAGGCCCTCGATGGAATCCACGTCCGGCTTGCTCATCAGCTCCAGGAACTGGCGGGCATAGGCCGACAGGCTCTCCACATAGCGCCGCTGACCCTCGGCATAGATCGTATCGAACGCCAGCGAGGACTTGCCCGATCCCGACAGCCCCGTGAACACGATCAGCTGGTCGCGCGGGAGATCCACCGAAACGTTTTTCAGATTGTGCTCGCGCGCGCCGCGCACGCAGATGGTTTTCAGCGGCTCTTTCATCAGGCTCTCCATCGGACACGCCCTAACTAGACCGACTGGCGAGCCTTCGCCACAAACACCGCTGCGCCCCGGGCCGGCGCGCGCAGTGGACATTGACGCTGCGCTCGTGTTCGCTGAGGCGCGACTCGCGCGGCGGAATTGACGCGTGGAACATTGTGTGAACAAAATGCCGGCAAACGGCAATAGGGAGTGGATGTGATGGCGGGCAGCGTGAACAAGGTCATACTGGTGGGCAATCTGGGCGCGGACCCGGAAGTGCGCCGGCTCAATTCCGGCGACCCGGTGGTCAATCTGCGCATCGCCACGTCCGAGCAGTGGCGCGACAAGTCCACCGGCGAGCGCCGCGAAAAGACCGAATGGCACAATGTGGTCATCTTCAACGACAATCTGGCCAAGGTGGCGGAGAACTATCTGAAGAAGGGCGCCAAGGTGTATGTCGAGGGCCAGCTTCAGACCCGCAAATGGCAGGACCGCGACGGCAATGACCGCTACACCACCGAAGTGGTGCTGCAGAAATTCCGCGGCGAGCTGACCATGCTCGACGGCAAGGGCGAGGGCGGTGGCGGCGGCCGCAGCGGCGGCTATGACCAGATGGACGACCGCTCCGGCGGCGGTGGCGGCCAGCGCCAGATGGACAGGCCGCGCGAGGACTTCTCGTCCGACACGCTGGATGACGATATTCCGTTTTAGGGATTGCGCCCCCCCCTACGGCCTGAACACCTCCACCACGGCGCTCGTATCCACCGCGCCGCGCTGGGCGGCGCCGCCGATGGTATAGATTGCGCCGCCGAGGGCGTGGGCGCCGAGGCCGTGGCGCGGGGTGGGCATGGTTCCGGCGGATTCCCAGGCGTCTGCGCCGTCGCGCCAGGCCCAGACCTCGTCATACACCCCGCCGCCCTCTTCAAACCATTCGCCGCCAAATACATACAGCGTATCGCCCACACTGGCGGCGGCCAGACCGCCCGATCCGTGCGGGCCGCGCGCGGGCCGGGGCAAAGGCGCGGCGAGGCTCCAGCGATTGCTGGCCGGATCGTAAACTTCGTGCACCGGCGTGTTGCCGCCCGAGACCGTGCGCCCGGCCACCACATGGATGCGCCCATTCAGCACAGCCGCCGCGGCGGAATTGCGGGCGCTGGGCGCCGGCGCACGCGTGGTCCAGTCGCCGCTGGCGGGGTCCAGCATGAGATGCGCCGTGACGTCCGCCTGATGGTTCCATTCGGCGTTTTCTCCGCCCGCGGGCCGGCGCCCGGTCAGCACATGGATGCGGCCATCCAGCGCCACGGCCACATTCTCCGCCCACGGTCCGGGCAGGGCGGGGCCTTCGCGCCATGCGCTGTCTTCGCCCGGGCGCAGGGTCCAGACGCGCGACGTGTTCGACCACGCCCCGCCGTTTTGCGCCGTGTAGCCGCCGATGGCGTAGAGCGTGCCGTCAAGGCCAACGCATTGCGGGTGATGGGTGGGCACGGGCAGGCGGGGCAGCTCGCGCCAGCTGTCATCCACGCCGGGGGTAAGGGCCAGCACCCGGTCTGAAATGTCCAGCGGACGGTCGGATATCCCGGTGGCGAACCCGCCGATCACATAGAGCGTGCCGTCCAGCAGGGCGGGGTAGATTTCCTGCACCGGGAAGGGCAGGTCCGGCGCCCGGCTCCAGCGCGCATCGTCCTCCCGGCGCCCGGCAAAGCCCGCCCCCGTTGCCAGCGCGCCTGCACCCGAGGCCAGTCCCAGCGCCGCCATTCTGCGTGTCAGTGTCATGGCTCCATCCACCCTCATTCTGCTTTCTGGCAGGCTAACACCGGGCCGCGAGCGCATCCAGCCGCAGCGGCCTCACCCGACCGGGGCTGGGCCGGTCCGGCGTCACGCCACGCCCGCCTGGAACCGCGCCAGATCTTCAGGCTCCATCGCCTTGATCATAGCGGTGGCGGCTTCATAGCCCGCCTCCACCGCATCGTCGAAGCGGCGCCATTCGCGCAGATCCATGTCCAGCTCGGGCAGGATCAACAGGTCCGCCGCGTCGCGCGTGGCCGCATGCTGGTCCAGCGTGCCGGCGGTGGCGGCGCGCAGCAGCAGCGAGGCGATGGGCGGCGGGTCGCTCAGGCCATGGCGCAGCGCCCAGCCGAAAAAGCCCGGCGGGTCCACGAAGTCGCTGGCGCAGATCGCGTTCGTGCGCGTCACGTCCGAGCCGATATTGAGGCCGCGATGGAAGCTCTTGAGCTCGTTGACCGGAAAATTGTTGAACACCGCCCCGTCCACCAGAACCGATTGGCCATCCACCACCGGCGGCAACAGGCCGGGAATGGCCAGCGAGGCGCGCAGCGCGTCGCGCAGCCGCCCGGTGCGGTGCACGCGCACGGCGCCTAGGGTCAGGTCTGACGACACGCAGAAGAAAGGGCGCGGCATGTCGGCGATCTCCGTATCGCCGAAATGCTCCTCCAGGCGCTTGTCCACCCGGCGCCCCTTGATCAGGCTGACCACGGGCAGGGTCCAGTCGCTGAGCGGGTTGGAGGTGACGAAGGCCGCGCGCATGCGCTCTTCCAGCTCGCTGTCCTCCCAGCCGAGCGCCACACCGGCCGAGATGATCGCGCCCATGGAGGCGCCGCAATAGAAATCAAAGCTGATCTTCGCGTCGCGCAGCGCCCGCACCGCGCCCACATGGGCGTAGGCGCGCGAACCCCCGCCCGACAGCACCAGTCCCACCGAGCGTCCGGTGAGGGTGCGCGCCAGCGTGCGCACATCCTCGCGCCGGCCCTGGCGCCAGTGAAAGCAGCGCGCGGCCTCGGCCGCCTCCACCCATTCGGACGGCCGCGCTGCGGCGCGGTCGCCGCCATGATGGACCATCACCACATCGATCAGCTTCAGCCGCGCCGCCGGCGAGGGCGTGTCGGGCAGTAGCGGCGTGGACGGGCGCGCATCGGCCCGCGCCAGCAGCCAGATCCGGTCGGCGCGCGCCATGGCGCGCTGGGTCCAGTCATAATCGGCCATGCGCGCGGCCAGCAGCACCACGTCATGGCGCGCCTCGATCACGTCAAAGCGTTGGGCCGACAGGCCCGAGGCGTCCTCGGTGAGTACCGCTGTGGTCAGCCCCATGGCGCCGAGCGCCTTTTCGAGCTCGCGGGCGCGAAAATCGAGGTCGATGGTCGGCGAGGTGGCGATCAGGGCGAAAATCTTCGGGTCGGAGCGCTGGCGCATCGACCCGCCGCGCAGCCGGAACATCATCATGCGCGCCAGCTCGCGCATCAGGGAGGGGTGTTTGCGGGTCAGCGTCTCGAAGGCGGGCTTGGGAAGGCGCACCAGCTCGCTGTCGCGCAAGGCGTACACGCTGGCCGAATGGCGGCGTTCCTCCACCAGCGCCATCTCGCCGATGGGCTCGCCCTGGCGGATATGGCCGATCAGTTCGGGGCGCCCGGCCGCCGAGGTGCGGAACGCCGCCAGCGCGCCGGACCGGACGAGATAGAACGCATCCGCCTCGTCGCCTTCATGAAACAGGATCGCGCCGGCGGGCAGGCAGAACCATTCCACCTCCGCCTCAATGGCTTTCAGCGCGGCGGCTTCGACGCTTTCCAGAAAGGGCAGGCGTGAAAAGCGAAAACTGGCCACGGCGCACATCCGATTCGCGGGCGGGTGTGCATCCTCGCCTATTCCGGCCGCCTGCGCCAAGGCGGGGGTGCGGGCGAGGGCGGTCTTGTCACGCAGATGTCAATCTGTCCTGTTAGCCCTCGCCAGACAGCTGACCGGAGATTCACCATGCGCCTTGTTCTCGCTCTCGCCGCTGGCTGCGCCATCAGCGCCGCCGCCCAGGCCGACCGCTATCAGGCCGCGCCTGAGATCATCAATCCCGGTGCAGGCGGCGAAACGATACGCGGCGTGGTGTTCGAGGACGCTGACCGCGACGGCGTGCGCAGCCGTGGCGAGGCTGGCGTGCCCGGCGTTCTGGTGTCCAACGGGCGCGACTGGGCGCGCACCGATGAGAACGGCGCCTATGAGATCGCCGTGCGCGCGGACATGGACCTCACCATCGTCCAGCCGGCTGGCTGGCGGGTTCCCACCGATCACCGCCTGGTTCCGCAGTTCTTCTACATCCACAAGCCCGGCGGCACGGGATACGAGATGCGCTATGGCGGCCTGCCGGACACCGGCCCGGCGCCGGAACAGGTCAATTTCCCGCTCATTCGTGACGGCGCGGCGGGCGAGGCCTTCACCTGCGCCATCATCGGCGACAGCCAGGTCTACTCCAACGAACAGATCAGCTGGTTCCGCGATTCGGTGGGCCATGACCTCTCCCGGGCGGGCCTGACCCAGAGCGATTGCATCCTCTATGTCGGCGACGTATTGGGCGATGATCTGGGTCTCCTGGACCGGCTTATGGAGGTCGGCGCCATGGCGGGCGCGCCGCAATGGCTGACCATCGGCAATCACGACTATGATTTCGACGCGCGCTCCAACGCCGACAAGGGCGATAGCTGGCGCCGGATTTTCGGCCCCACCTATTACGCCTTCGAGCAGGGCGACGTGCTCTTCGTCGTGCTCGACAATGTCGACTACCCCTGCCAGACCGGGCGCAGCTGGTGCGGCGACCCCGAGCGCCCGGCCTATAACGGCATCGTCGACGAGACCCAGATGATCTGGCTGGAAGGCCTGATCGAGGCGACCCCCGAAGATCGCCTGATCGTGCTCGCCCACCACATTCCGTTCGTGTCCTTCGTGGATTCCACCAGTGACCGGCACCAGACCGACAATGCCGGCGTGATCCATGCCTTGCTGGAGGGGCGTGAGGCGCTCTCGTTGTCAGGCCATACCCACACCACCGAAAACCACGCTCCGGGCCAGATTTTCGACGGCTGGGCCGAGCAGGCCGGCGTCGGCCCGCTGCCTTTCCGCCACATCATCGCCGGCGCCGCCTCGGGCGCCTGGTACCAGGGCGATTTCAACGTCGATGGCGTGCCGATGTCGCTGCAGCGCATGGGCGCGCCCATGGGCTTTCTGCGCCTGGACTTTGAAGGCCCGTCCTATGTCGAACGCTATATCGGCGCGCGCATCGACACCGCCCGCGGCCAGTGGGTGGGGCTGAGCACCCCTGATTTCCGTACCTGGTTTGAGGCGATCTATGCCTGGGTCAACGAGCCCGCGAGCGGGCGCGACCCCATCCCGCCCCTCTCCATCAACGACTTGCCCGACACGCGCATCCTGACGCCTGAGGATTTCGACGGCGGGGTGTGGCTCACCGCGAATGTCTGGGCCGGTTCGGCCGAAACCCGTGTCAGCGCCCGCCTTCCTGATGGCAGCGAGCTGGCGCTGGAGCGCACGCAGGAGGGCGAAGGCGAAGCGGCGCGCATCGGCGCCGAGTGGGCTGATCCCTACTCCACCCAGCGCCAGCTGTCAGTCTCGCGCATCGCGCTGCAGAGCCGCTCGGGCAATGAGCGCGCCCAGGGCGCCGAGCTGTTCCGCGGCTCCAATTTCGGACCGGCCGCGCCCCAGCCCCAGCGCTCCATCGCCGACCGCAACATGCATATGTGGCGCGTCGCCCTGCCGCGCCTGCCCGATGGCGTGCACCGCATCGAGGTGACCAGCACCGACCGCAATGGCGTGGCCTTCACCGACACCCTCCTCGTTGAAGTGCGCGCCGAACGCCCGGCCCGCTACTGGCGGCGCGAGTTCTGGCAGTAGGGGCGGGGGGACGCCCTGACGCAAAAAGCCCCGGCGCGCCGCGCCGGGGCTTTTTCGTTGGCGCCCGACATGGGCCTCACCCCGCCATCAGGCGCGCCTTCGCCGCCTCATACTCCGCCTGAAGCTGGCTCACATACCCGCCGGCGCTCTGGATTTTCTTCACCGCGCCAATGCCCTGGCCCGAGCCCCAGATGTCTTTCCAGGCCTTGGCCGCGCTGCCGCCGCCGGAGCCGAAATTCATCGCGGACGGATCGCTTTCGGGCAGATTGTCGGGGTCGAGCCCGGCCTTCTCGATGGACCGGCGCAGGTAGTTGCCGTGCACGCCGGTGAACAGGCTGGTATAGACGATGTCCTCGGCGGTGCCCTCCACAATGCCCTGCTTGTAGTCATCGCCGCAGCGCGCCTCGTCCGTGGCGATAAAGGCCGAGCCGATATAGGCGTAGTCCGCGCCCATGGCCTGTGCGGCCAGCACGCCGGCGCCGGTGGAGATGGAGCCGGACAGCGCCACCGGGCCGTCGAAGAACTCGCGGATCTCGCTCACCAGCGCAAACGGCGACATCACGCCGGCATGCCCGCCCGCGCCCGTGCACACCGGGATCAGCCCGTCAGCGCCCTTCTCCAGCGCCTTGTGGGCGAATTTGATGTTGATGATGTCGTGCAGCGTCTTGCCGCCCCAGCTGTGGACAGCGTCATTGAGCTCCACGCGCGCGCCCAGCGAGGTGATCACCAGCGGGACCTTGTACTTGGCGCAGGTCATCAGATCGGCCTCCAGCCGGTCATTGGACCGGTGGACGATCTGGTTCACCGCGTAGGGCGCGGCGGGCTTGTCGGGATTGGCCTTGTTATAGCTGTCGAGCTCGGACGTGATTTCGTCGAGCCATTCATCGAGCTGGCTTTGCGGGCGGGCGTTGAGCGCGGGGAAGGAGCCCACCACCCCCGCCTTGCACTGGGCGATCACCAGCTTGGGGTTGGAGATGATGAACAGCGGCGCCGCGATCACCGGCACGCTCAGCCGGCCGTTGAGAATATCCAGTCCAGCCATGCCGGCCTCCCCTTGCAACAACAGTGAACAGTGTTCGCCGCCAAGCTAGCGTGGTTTGCGGGCAGGGGAAGCCCCGTATTGAAGCGGCCAGCCGCTCACCCCGTCTCCACCGGCAGGTCGGCGCGCGCGCCCCAGTCGGCCCAGCTGCCGTCATACAGGCGCACATCGCGGAAGCCGCCGGTGATGAAGGCGGCGTATAGGATGGCCGCCGTGACGCCTGACCCGCAGGTGGTGATGATGCGCCGCTCGCGGCTCACCTCGGGCAGGGCGGCTTTGAGCGCGTCTTCCTTCAGGAGCTTGCCGTCCCCGCCGATGACGCGCTGGAAAGGCAGGCTGACCGATCCGGGGATGCGGCCCGGGCGCAGGCCGGGGCGGGGTTCAGGCTCGGTCCCGGCGAAGCGGCCGGGCGAGCGGGCGTCCACGATCAGGGCGTCCTTGGCCTGCACGTGATGCAGCACGTCCGCCCAGGTCACGGCATCGTCGCGGATCAGGCGCGCCATGCGCTCGCGCGCCGGGGCGCGGGGCGGCGCATGCCCGGTCCCGATCGCCCCGCCCGCCTTGCGCCAGGCCTCCAGCCCGCCATCGAGAATGCGCACGTCGCAGCCGAACCGGCGCAGCGTCCACCACACCCGCGCTGAAGCCGCGAAATTGTTCTGGTCATAGACGATGAAGCGCCCCTCTCCATTGAGCCCGCTTGCCGCCAGCCAGCGCGCGAACACCGCCGATCCCGGCGCCATGTGGGGCAGGGCGCTGGTGGGGTCGCACACCGCATCAATGTCGAAGAACACTGCGTCCGGCAGGCGGCGCGCCGCGAAGGCCTGCGCCCCGGTCTGGCCGGAGCCGGGCATGAACCAGCTCGCCTCGACAAACACCGGATCAGGTTCGGCGAGCGCCTGCACCGCGCTGATGGATACCGGCTCGATCATGCACCCCTCCCGCAACGACACCCGGTAAGCCTAGCAGGGCCGCCGCCAGTCGCCAGAGATATGTTGCGGTGCGAAGGAGCAGCGCCTGGCTTTTGGCGCGACAGGATGGGGTGGACATGTTGGCGCGCACACGTCAGGCGCGCCCCCTCACCTTTATCCTCTCCCCCATGGTCATGGGGGAGAGGGGGCATCCAAGCCGCGTTTCATCCTTTGAGCTTGGGGCCAGGCATTTCCGAACAGACATCGGCGTCAAAGCCCCCTCTCCCCTCTTCAGAGGGGAGAGGTAAAGTGAGGGGTGCGGCGCCAGCACTTCCGGACCCGATCCCCGGCGGGGGAGGAAAGAGCTGTGAGCCTAAATCACCGTCAGCCAGTCCGGTTTCACATACGCCACCCCCAGGTCCCGCGCCACAGGCTCATACGCGATCTCCCCGCCGGCCACGTTGAGGCCGTGGGCGAGGTGGATGTCGTCATTGAGCGCCTGCCGGGCGCCCTTGTCGGCGAGGGCGAGCGTGAAGGGCAAGGTGGCGTTGGTCAGGGCGAGCGTCGAGGTGCGCGCCACGGCGCCGGGCATGTTGGCCACGCAATAGTGCACGATGCCGTCCACGATATAGGTGGGGTCCTGGTGGGTAGTGGGCCGCGAGGTCTCGAAGCAGCCGCCCTGGTCGATGGCGATATCCACCAGCACCGACCCTTCCTTCATGGTTTTGAGCATGGCCCGGCTGATCAGCCGCGGCGCTGCGGCGCCCGGCACCAGCACCGCGCCGATGACGAGATCGGCGTCGGCGATCTCCTCGGCGACGGCGCCCTGGGTGGAGAAGCGGGTCTTCACCGCGCCGCGGAAGAACTGGTCGATCTCGGCGAGCTTCGGGATGGAGCGGTCCATCACCGTCACGTCCGCGCGCAGACCCAGCGCCATCTCGGCGGCATGGCTGCCCGACACGCCCGCGCCCAGGATGACCACCCTGGCCGGGGTCACGCCCGGCACGCCGCCCAGCAGCACGCCGCGCCCGCCATTGGATTTCTGCAGCGCGGCGGCGCCGACCTGCACGCTCATGCGGCCGGCGACTTCCGACATCGGGCGCAGCAGCGGCAGGCGCCCTTGCGCGTCGGTGACGGTCTCGTAGGCGATGGCGATGCAGCCTGACTGGCGCAGGCCTTCCGCCTGCTTCGGGTCCGGCGCCAGGTGCAGATAGGTGAACAGCACATGGCCCGGGGTCAGCATGGCGGTTTCGGACGGCTGGGGCTCCTTGACCTTCACGATCAGCTCGCCCGCGTCGAACACGGATTTGGCGTCGGGGAGCAGGGCCGCGCCCGCCGCGGCATATTCGGCGTCGCTGAAGCCCGCGCCCAGCCCGGCGCCGGTCTGGACGAACACCTCATGTCCATGGGCGGTCAGCTCGCGCGCGCCATTGGGCGTCAGGCCGACGCGGTGTTCGTGGATCTTGATCTCGCTGGGTACGCCGATGCGCATGGACTGTGTCTCCCGGTTGGCGCGCGCCTGGTGTCAGGATCCGCGCGCTCTGGTGTGATATTGCGTACAAATTAGCGTCGGCGCGCCATATGCTGCAAGCGAAACCGCGTTTGTCGAATAATCTTGCGCCAAAGCAAAATTTTGCGATCGTCACGCTTCATCCCGTGCGTCTGGACCGGCCGGCGCGGCGAATCCTTGCGGAGGAGGGCAGGCCTCATGCGTCTTGATGCGGTGGATCATGTTCTGCTCGATGCGCTCCAGCGCGAGGGGCGCATCTCCAATGCCGATCTTGCCGAGCGGGCCGGTCTGTCAGCCTCGGCCTGCCACCGGCGCATGAAAGCACTTGAGGCGGCAGGGGTGATTGCGGGCTATGTGGCGATCCTCAATGCCGAGGCGGTAGGGCGCGGGCTCACCGTGATCGTGCTGGTCACACTGGAAAACCAGAAGCGCGAGACCATGGAGCGGTTTGAACGCGCCGTGGCCGGGGTTGACGAAGTGATGGAGTGCTATCTGACCACCGGGGCCGAGGATTACTTCCTGCGCCTGATGGTGCGCGATGCGCGCGATTATGAGCGCGTCCACCGCGAGCGCCTGTCGGGCCTGCCCGGCGTGGCGCGCCTCGTCTCCAACATCGCCATGCGCAAGGTGTTCGTGCGCACAGCGGTCAAGCTGGGCTAGGCGCACACCCGCCCTTGCCGCGCCGCAGCACGGAGGCCATTCTATGATCCAGACCCGTTTCAAGGACCGCCGCCTCATGACCGCCTGGAGCCCCGACAGCTGGAGAGCCAAGCCCGCCAGGCAATTGCCGGGCTATCCCGATGCCGTGGCGCTCAAGCGCGTGGAGCACGAACTCACCCGGCGCCCGCCCCTGGTGTTCGCCGGCGAG
Organism: Alphaproteobacteria bacterium; assembly: GCA_016124675.1. Taxonomy (GTDB): domain Bacteria; phylum Pseudomonadota; class Alphaproteobacteria; order Caulobacterales; family Maricaulaceae; genus Oceanicaulis. Next base: position 68,872 of record WGNG01000008.1, on the reverse strand, counting down.
GTCAAGCGCCTTAAACGCCAGCTCGCCAATGTGGCGTCGGGACAGGCCTTCCTCCTCCAGGGCGGCGACTGCGCGGAAAGCTTCAAGGAGTTTTCCGCCGAAACGGTGCGCGACACCTTCCGCGTGCTGTTGCAGATGGCGGTGGTGATGACCTTTGCCAGCGCCAAGCCAGTGGTGAAGGTGGGGCGCATCGCCGGCCAGTTCGCCAAGCCGCGCTCATCCGATACCGAGATCATCGACGGGGTGGAGCTGCCGAGCTATCGCGGCGATTCCATCAACGACATGGCCTTCACCCCGGAAGGGCGCACGCCGGACCCCGAACGCCTGCTGCGCGCCTATGACCAGTCGGCGGCGACGCTGAACCTGCTGCGTGCGCTGGCGTCCGGCGGCTACGCCGATCTGCACAATGTGCACCAGTGGACGCTTGATTTCCTCGCCGGCAGCCCGGCAGGCGAGCGCTATGCCGCCTACGCCCAGCGCATCACCGAGGCGCTCGCCTTCATGCGCGCCTGCGGCGTCACGCCAGACGCGGCGCCGTCGCTGGAAGGCGTGGACTTCTTCACCAGCCATGAAGGCCTGCATCTGCCGTTCGAGGAAGCGCTGACCCGGATGGAGCACACCACCGGGCGCTGGTACGGCACCTCCGCCCATCTCATGTGGATCGGCGACCGCACCCGCCAGCCTGACGGCGCCCATGTGGAGTATATGCGCGGGCTGGAAAACCCGGTGGGCCTCAAATGCGGACCGACGCTGGACCCTGACGAGCTCATCCGACTGATCGACATCCTCAATCCGCGCGACGAGGCCGGGCGCCTGGTGCTCTATGTGCGCATGGGGTCGGACAAGGTGGGCGCGGGCCTGCCGCCCCTGGTGCGCAAGGTGCGCGCCGAAGGGCGCAATGTGGTCTGGGCCTGCGATCCCATGCACGGCAACACGATCAAGGCGGCCAATGGCTACAAGACGCGCCCCTTCGAGCGGGTGCTGGGCGAGCTCAGAAGCTTCATCGAGATCGTCCACGCCGAGGGCGGGGAGCCCGGCGGTGTGCATTTTGAAATGACCGGCCAGGACGTGACCGAGTGCGTGGGCGGGGCGGGCCATCTGTCAGAGGCCGATCTGTCGAGCCGCTACCACACCCATTGCGATCCGCGCCTGAATGCCGACCAGGCCCTCGAAATGGCCTTCCAGATCGCCGAGGCGCTGAAACCCGCCAAACGCCTGTCGCGCGCGGCAGAGTAGGTCGGTTTCGGCTTCCCTGTTCCGCTTTTTGCCCTGTATGATTATGCTTTGTAGGGCATTTCAGGGGAATATCCATGCTGAAACGGGTGAGAATCGCGTTCGTTTGCGTCCTGATGCTGGCGCCCGGCGCGCTCGCGCACGCTTCGGCCGCGCAGGAGCCGGACGCCCATCTCCAACAGGCGCGCGAGGTGGTCGAACTGATGGGCGCCGAACAGCTCTACAGGGACATGATCACGGTGACGATGCCCTTGCTTGAGCCCAGCTTCCGGCAAAGCTGGCCCGGCGTCAGCGATAAGGCCATCCAGCAGGCGATGGATTTGCTGGGGTCTGCCTTGATCGGGGCGGCGCCCGGGTTCATGGACGAAACGGCAGCGCTTTACAGGCGCAGCTTCACCCAGGCCGAGCTGGAGGCGCTGGCCGATTTCCTTCGCTCCCCTGCCGGCGCCCGCTTCATCGCGCTGCAGCCCCAGATCATGCAGGAAGGTCAGGCGATCGGAGAGCGTATAGGCGAGCGCATCTCGATTGAGCTGCTGCCGCAACTGCAGGCGATCATCGAGAGCGATTGAGGCGCCGTGTCACGCTGGAGTGCTTGTCCAAGCCGGCGCCGCACCGCCCAAAAAAACGCCGCCGGAACGTTCCGGCGGCGTTTTCATGTCAGGGCGTGTCCTTGGCGCGCCGCCTGCGACGGCGTTGGAGGCTGAGTCCGGTCAGGGCCAGCACCATGATGGCGGCTGCGGTGAACATCATGAGGGAGTCGCGCAGATTGCGCCCGAGCGGGTTGGCAAAATGCCATTTGTGCAGATGGTCGAAAGTCCATCGCTCCACCTGCCCCACCAGACCGACAGGCTGGCCCGCGATCAGGGCGTCCACCGGATCAACAAAGACCGGGCCATGCTCCAGCTCCACACGCCAGACCGGCAGGCGCTTGTTGGCGAAGCCGTAATCAGCGTCGAACCGGGCCAGAAGCCTGGTCTCGGCCAGGAGGCCGGCGCCGGCCAGCGCCCGGGCGCGACCGGCGTCATCGGTCTCCAGCGCCTCGCCTTCCGCGCTCCAGTAGCGCGCGTCCATGCCGGTGGCCCCGCGCCAGACCGGTCCGTGTTCGTCCGCGCTGGCGGCCAGGTGGGTGAAGCGGCCCACCGGAATCGCGCCCAGCCTCTCGGTGCTGAACACGATGGCCTGAGGGGCCGGGCCTGTGAACAGGGATGATCCGGTCCAGGCGTGCAACAGGCCCGAAGCCGGGAAGGCAAGGGCAGGCAGCGCAAGCGCGGCGCCCGCCCAGCGGTGCCAGCGGCGCATCTTGCGCCCCCGGGCGGCTGACAGCATGGACAGTCCCGCAATCACCGTCGCCATGAAGGCCAGGGTCAGGATGCTCAGCACGACCAGTCGCACTGGCTCGACGGTCTTGAGTGGCGCAAGGGTGTGCAGCGTCTGGAATGCGCGCAGCATCCAGCGCCGCGGCGTGTTGGACACGGCCGCCAACCGGTCCGACCCGGTATCGACGTAGATGGTCAGCCGGTCGGAGGTATCAAACACCACTTCGGTCACGGGCAGGAGCCGGTTCACGGGCGGATAGTCCATCGAGAAGCGGGTGATCTGGCTCACCGAGAACACCGGCGCCTCCGGCAGGCTGGCGTAATGGCGCGCCAGCGCGATGGCGTGCGCCTCCATCGCCGCATGGGCGTCCTGCCCTGATCGGGTCTCCAGAGCCATGCGCGCCCCGCCCTCGCCGGGCAACACATTCCAGTAAGCGCCCAGGGGTGAGGGCGCCAGCCGCAGCTGGTGGACCTCCCCCTCTGGCGCCGGGACGGCGGCAGGGGCGAGCGCCCCTGCCGTTTCCACGATCAGCGCCGGTGGCGCCTGAAGAGCGGGGCGTGGCGCTGTCCAGCTCATCACGGGGTGCAGAAAGCCCGATGCGCCCCAGATCACCGCCACCGCAGCGGCGAGCACCGGACCGGTCCGGTGCCAGGCGCGCAGCCCGGCGATCATTGACCGCGCCCGAAGGCCAGTGTGATCCCGGCATAGAGTGCTCGTGTCTCTCCCGGGGTGAAGCGCGCGGGCGCCGCCGTGGCGGCATTCGCCACGGTTGAAATCGCCGCGACGTAGCGCCGGTCGGTCAGATTGCGCCCTTCCAGATAGAGCCCGACCCGGTCATTGATGTCATAACGCGCTGACAGTCCGATCAGGGTTTGGCCCGGCAGGCGCTCGGAATTGGCGTAATCTGTGAAGCCGTCCCCGCTTTGCCACGTCACGCTGGGCGCGATTTCGACCGGTCCCACACCATAGCGCAGCTCCGCCACCATCCGATGGCGGCCAAGCCCGGGCAGGCGGTTGTCGCCATAAACCGGGTCGCCCTCAAATCGGAAATCACCCCATGTATAAGCCAAGCGCGTGCGCCACACGCCCAGATCGCCTTCATGGAGCAACGCTTCGGCGCCCAGCTCGAAGCCATGACGCAGCGTGTCGTCGGCATTGAAAATCGCGGCGGGAATGTCCGGCGTCACCGTGAAGGCGGTGAACTCATGCTCCATCTCGATGCGGTAGAGCGCCGCTTCAAACCTGTAGCGGGCATAGGATCCGCGCAGGCCAATCTCATAGCTCACCCCCTCCATGGCGCGTATCGGCGTGAAGCCGGCTACGCCGCCTTGCGTCACGTCAGAGAAGGTGGGCGGTTCGAAAATCTGGCTGATATTCGCAAAACCCGTCAGCGCGTCATTGAAGCGGTAAAGCGCTCCGAAACGGGCCGACAGGTTGGAAAAGCTGGCGTCACCGCCTGCTGATGGCGTGCGGAAATTGTCCACCTCGCGCCGGGTGGAGGTGTTGATCAGGCCCGCCAGCACATCAAGCCGGCCTGTCACGCCCACGCGCACATCCACGAAAGCCTTGGCGCCTTCGGCAGTTTGCAAGCTGTCGCCAATCTGGAAGCCGGGACTGCCCCCTGCATTGACGAATACCCGCGCCTCGGTTTCGCTGCGGCGCAGATCGCCGCCGAGCGTAATGGCGAGCGGCCGCCCGGCCAGTTGCGCCTCATGGCTCCACCGCGCGAACAGGCGGGCGTCGCGCAGGTCCTGGTCAACAATCACTGGCACCGGATGCCAGAGCGAGCGCGTGACGGTGCTGGCTCCGACAGAAACCACGCCTGCGCCCGTATCGATATGGGTTACGGTCCAGCCGCGCCAGCCATTGATGTCGCGTCCAAAGCGGCGTGCGACACTGTCGGGTGTGGCCTGGCGCGGGTCATCGCGCAGCTGGGCGAGGGTCAGATTGCCAGGAATATCCTGGTTGATATCGCTCCCCAGCAGACCGAACCGGGTCTCTACCGCGTCATTCCACCGCCAGCCTAGATCGGCATAGATGCGGCCGTTGGACTGGGCGCCATTGGGGCGGAACCCGTCCTGACGCTGCCAGGTGGCGGCCAGCGCATAATCGAGCCCGCCTTGAGCCCCGCTGGTGCGGGTATGGGCGCGCGAGGTGCCAAAAGAGCCCCCCTCCAGCCGCAGGGCCGACCCGCCGTCGAGAGACGCGGCGCTCAACCCGGTGATGTCGATGGAGCCGCCCAGCATTGATGAGCCTGTCCGGAAGCCGTTTGCGCCCCGGTTCACCACCATATGGGACATGAAGAGCGGGTCGATCTCCTGATAATCACCGAACCCGTCGGCATTGTTCATCGGCACGCCATTGAAGATCAGCTCCACCCCGCGCAGGTGCGTATTGTTGGCAAGGCCCGATCCGCGAATGGACAGACGCCCGTCTTCGCCAAAGCGCGGCTGGGCAACGACGCCTGCGGTAAAGGCAAGCGTGTCGGCAAACCCGATCGCGTACCGCGTCTCAAAGCTGCCCGCCTCGATCACGGCGATATTGCCCGGCTGGCGGCTGGCCTCGGCGGCGGCGGCCTCTGCCGGGGCGTTGAACCGGTAGCCGGTGATCACGACGCGGTCGGTCACGGAGGTTTGGCCGGCGTCGGTTTCAGCAAAGGCTGCCGATGTGAATCCGGACAGGAAAGCAGCGCCCGCAGCGCCGCACAGAAGCAGAGTTTTCATGGGGAATTCCCGCAAAGATGGTGTGAAACAGGGGCCTTCGCCCCGTTGCGCGCACCGGCTCGGGGATCAGGCGAAGGGTCTGGTGTGTTTCACACAGGCGGGTGGACCGCGTGAGCCGGGCGGGGTGGCTGCCGGATCAAGGATGAGGGACCGAGTCAGCACGCTGACACGAGCCTGGGACCGGTCTACCGGTACCGGCGCGGCTGCTGTTTCGCTGAGAACAGCGCCGGCGGTGGAGCAGAAGCTGCAAGGCGCTTCACCGGTTACGGGCGCAGGATCACCCGGATGAATGATCTCGCCGTGCTCGTCCACCTGGATCTGGACCGGCCCCTGACCGGTGCAGATCACAAGCGTCAGGCCGTCGGCACTGGCCTGGGGCATCCAGCCTGACGGTATCAATCCACCGGTCAGCACGCCGGTCAGGGCGAGCACGGCAAAGAGTTTGCGAAGGGGCTCGGACCAGGCCATGACACTGACTAGGTCGTGACGCCGGTCGCGGGCAAGGCCCTTCGTCACACATGGAGCAGGACTAATCGCCGCATACAAAAACGCCGCCGGATCGCTCCGGCGGCGTTTTCATGTCTGGGTGGCCGGGCCGGTGCGCAAGCGCGTCCGGCCCTGAGCCGTCCTAGAGGTCCTTCAGGGCCGAAGCCGGACGGAAGGCCAGCGAGGTCTTGGCTTTCGCCTTGATTTTCTCGCCGGTGCGCGGGTTGCGCACTTCACGCGCTTCGCGGTGCTTGGCGTGGAAGGTTCCAAAGCCGGCCAGCTGGACGGTGTCCTGGCCTTTGGCGGCGCCGACCACGGCGTCGATGAAGGCGTCGATGGCGTCACCGGCCTGAGCGCGGGTGATGCCCGCCTTGTCGGAGACCGCTTTGGCGAGTTCGGATTTGTTCATTGAGGGATCCCCCCTTTGGTTTTGGGCTCGCCAAAGCGGGGATCGCTTGGCGCACCAGTGCTGAACGCGAGGCATCAAGCGCGATTCTGACGGCGCTTTGCAAGGCAATACGGGCGATTTCGCTGATATAACTGGCCCGCAGGTGCAGCAATTCATCCGTATGGTAAACAAAGCCTCCCCGGACGGCCCGCTCCTTGCCTGTAGGGAAACATGAACCGGACACATGTCTCATGGCTGGACAGGCTTGGCGCGGCGGGATTCGCGGTCGCGGCGGCGTGTCTGGCCTATGCCGGATTCGTCCACATGTTCGAAAATCCGCTTCTGGCCGCCTTTGTGGCGGCGTGTGTGGGCGGTTTTGCGCTCGGCCGGCTGATGCGCCGCAGTCCGCTTCAGCGCGGGTAAAGGATCATCTGGGTGCAGCGGAACAGGGCGATGGCGCGCTCATCGTTCCCGCGCCAGACCCGCGCGTCCCAGACCTGGGTGGTGCGCCCGCCATGCACCATCACCGCCTCGCCGAGCACCACGCCCTGGCGCGCGGTCCCCAGGAAGTTCGATTTCAGCTCCACCGTGGTGAACCCGCTCGCGCCTTCGGGCAGGCTGGCCATCACGCCATAACCCGCCAGCGTGTCGGCGAGCGCGATTACGCTCGCCGCATGCAGGAAGCCATTGGGCGCCAGCAGCGCCTCACGCACCGTCAGGCGCCCGGCGGCGCGCCCCGTCCCGGCGTCGGTGATCTCGATCCCGATCAGCCCAGGCAGCTTGCCTGCGCCGATGCGGTTGAGGTCGTCGGATGACGGGCCGCCGCTCAAAGCCTGACCAGCATCTTGCCGGTATTGGCGCCGGTAAACAGCCCCATGAAAGCCTCCGGTGCGCGTGCAATGCCGTCATAGACCGTATCGCGCATCTGCACCTGGCCGGCGATCATCCATCTGGACAAATCACCGATAAACTCGCGCTGAAGGTCAAAATGGTCGGTGACGATGAAGCCGCGAATGGTCAGCTTCTTGCCGACGATCTGGGTGAGGTTGGTGGGGCCGGGCATCGGCGTATCGTCATTATAGCGCGCGATCATTCCGCAGGCGGCGATGCGCCCGAACGGCTTGATCACGTCCAAGGCGGCCTGGAGATGGTCGCCGCCGACGTTCTCGAAATAGGCGTCCACCCCGCCCAGGGGCTTGGCCGCCTCGCGCACCGCGCCCGCGAGATCGCTCACAGCCTTGTAGTCCACTACCGCATCGGCGCCGATCTCCCGGCAGAAGGCGGTCTTGTCCGCCCCTCCGGCCGTGGCCACCACATGCGCGCCCATCGCCTTGGCGAACTGCACACCGGCCGAGCCGACGGCGCCCGCCGCGGCGCTCATCCACAGCGTCTCACCCTCTTTCAGGCCAATCATGCGCTTCAGGCCCGCATAGGCTGTCAGGCCCGTCATGCCGGCCAGGCCCAGATAGGCCTGCGCGGGCAGGAGATTGGCGTCAATCTTCATCAGCCCGGCGGCCGGCGCGGTGTACGCCTCGCGCCAGCCATGCATGCTCAGCACCCAGTCGCCTGGCGCAAAGCCGTCGGCATTGGATTGCGTCACCTGGCCCACCGCGCCGCCGTCCATCACCTGGCCCGGCTGGAAGGGGTCCACATAGGTGCGGATCCCGATCATCCGGCCGCGCATGTACGGATCGACGGACAGGAAGGCGTTGCGCACCTGCACCTCGCCGGGCCCGGGCGCCGGGATATCGGCCTCCGCCAGCTCGAAATACTCAGGCTTCACCGGGCCGGTGAAGTGACGGACGAGGCGGATTTCACGGGATTTCATATTGAGTGTGCTTCCTTATGGCGGGTCTGGCCCGCAGGATTAAACAGTTGCCGCTTGCGGACAAGGCGCGACACGCCGCGCCTTCAAGCCTGTTGCAGGCGCGCGCGCGCTGGTTTACCTGCGCGCCATGACACATCATCCAAAACTGCTTCGGGCCGGCGTCGTGGGCGCCGGCGTGTTCGGCGGCTATCACGCGTCGAAATATGCAAGCGCGGCCGGCGTGGACTTCATGGGCGTGTTCGACCCGGTCAGCGACCGGGCCCGGGCCGTCTGCGCCGCGCAGGGCGGACGCGCCTTTGACAGCCTCAACGGCCTCATCGAGGCGTGCGATGTCATCACCGTGGCGAGCCCCGCCGTGTTTCACCACGACGCGGTGCGCCGCGCCTTGCTCGCGGGCCGGGCGGTGCTGGTGGAAAAGCCGCTGGCGGCGACGGTGGAGGAGGCGCGCGAACTCGCTGAGCTGGCGGCGCAGCGCAATCTCGTCCTGCGAGTCGGGCACCAGGAGCGCTTTGTCTTTGACGCCATGGGGCTGTTTGGCGATCTGGCGCCCGCGCGCACCCTGTCAGCGCGGCGCATGGGCGTGCCCAGCGCGCGCAATCTCGATGTGTCGGTGACCCTGGACCTGATGATCCACGATATCGATCTGGTGCTGGCGCTGGCGGGCGGCGCGCCCGGCCGGGTCGAGGCGCAGATGATCGACGGCCGTGCGGGGCTCGCCGACCATGTGCGCTGCACGCTGGAATTTGCATCGGGTCTGACCGCCGAGCTGGAATCGAGCCGGGTCGCCGAGGCGCGCGACCGCGTGATGCAGATCGCTTACGCCGACGGCCGCTCGGTGGAGGTCGATTTCATCGCCCGGACCTTCGCCGCCTCGCCCGGCCTTGCGCTGAACCCGGACTTCGCCGACGCCGGCGCCGCCCGCGACAGCCTGGGCGCGAATGTGGCGGCCTTCCTCGACGCGGTCCGCGGTCACGGAACCGGCTATCCGGCGGCGGATGGCGAGGACGGGCGTCTGGCGCTGGAGACGGCGCTGCGCATTGACGCCGCCGCCGGTGCGCGCAGCCGGCTCTAGCAGGCAGCTTTGGAGCGAGGGGACTTGGTTCCCTGGCGCGAAGCCGCTAGGAGTGACGTCAACGCCAGCCCGATCTTGAAGGAGCGCCCCATGGCCGCCGATCCGCACCGCATCACCTATCTTGCCAAGACCTTCTCTGCCGCTGCGCTGGAGTTTCACCGCGGGCACATGGCCGAAAAGGGCTACCGGATGGAGGGGCGGATCGCGCCGACCGTGTTCGAGATCATCGACGAGGACGGCAAGACCAAGCCGGCCTTTGACGGCGAGCCGCTGTTCGCAGTGACCTTCGTCAAGCGCGAGGACTAGCCCTTGTCCCTGGTGCGCGCGGTCGCGCCGGACGCGGTTCTGGCGACGTTCGAGGCAGCCGATGACGCCCATGCGGCGGTTGACCGGCTCGATGCGCTTTACGAAGCGTCCGTCGCCAATCTGCGCGCCGCGCTGAAGGCGTTTCTGACGAGCGGAACTCCGCCGTCGCCCGCCAGCCGGGCAGGGGGCGCCTTTGCCTATCCCGAACTGCGCATCACCTATCAGCCCAAAGGCCCGGTCCCGCCGGTCAGCCGCGCCTTCGGGAAGTTTTCCGAAGCCGGCGTCTATGCCAACACCATCACCCACCCTGCCCTGTTCCGGCGCTATCTGACCGAACAGATCCAGCTCTTGGCCGATGAATACCCGGTGGTGATCGAGACCGGCCTGTCGACGCAGGAAATCCCGTTCTCCTATGTGCTCGACGGTAGCGAGCTGGATCTCGACGAGGTGAGCCCCGCCGAGCTGGTGCGCCACTTCCCCTACGCGGATCTGGCCACCATCGACGACGCCCTGCCCAATGGCGAACGGCCCTCAAAGCCCGGGCGCCCGCGCCCGCTGTCGCTGTTTGATGCGGCGCGCACCGATTATTCGCTCTCGCGCCTGCGTCACTATACCGGCACGCCGTTTACTGACGTGCAGGACTTCATCCTGTTCACCAACTATCACCGCTATGTCGACGCCTTCGTGGAATGGGCGGTGCGCCAGCTCAAGGAAGACAACGACTATATCGCTCTGTCGGCGGCGGGGCTGGTGCGCGTGGACGCCGACACGCCTGACGCCCTGGGCGAGGTGATGAGCGCGCATTGGCAGCGCTTCCAGATGCCCGCCTATCACCTGATTGCGCCGAACGGGCGCGGCATCACGCTGGTCAATATCGGCGTGGGGCCGTCCAACGCCAAGAACATCACCGACCACCTGGCCGTGATGCGCCCCGAATGCTGGCTGATGGTCGGCCATTGCGGGGGCCTGCGCCATTCCCAGCGCCTGGGCGATTACGTGCTGGCCCACGCATACCTGCGTTATGACAGCGTGCTGGACCGCGATCTGCCGGTAGAGATCCCGATCCCGCCCATCGCCGAGATCCAGGTCGCCCTGCACAAGGCGGTGGAAACCGTGAGCGGCGACAAGGGCGAGGCGCTCAAGCGCCGCCTGCGCACCGGCACGGTGGTGACCTATGCCGACCGTAACTGGGAGCTGCGCTATTATCAGGAAGCGCGGCGCATCAACCAGTCGCGCTCCATCGCGGTGGACATGGAAAGCGCCACCATCGCCGCCAACGGCTTCCGCCTGCGCGTGCCCTACGGAACGCTGCTGTGCGTCTCCGACAAGCCGCTGCACGGCGAGCTGAAGCTGCCCGGCGCCGCCAACCGCTTCTACCAGCGCTCGGTGTCAGAGCATCTGGCGGCCGGCATCGAGGCTATCGAGATCCTCAAGCGCGAAGGCTCCGCCGCGCTGCATTCGCGCAAGCTGCGCAGCTTTGACGAGCCGCCCTTCCGCTAGGGCGGGTCCAAGAAGGGTTCGAATCATCACTGGGGCCTGCTAAAGGCTGCACGGTGATTCATTTGACCACCTGACCAGACGGGGGGACGCTCATGGACGCCGCCAACGTCACGCTCGAGCTCAACCAGATCACCAACTGGCTCGCCACGGTCGCTCTGACCGTGGTCTCCAACGTCGCGCTGGCCGCGTTGATTCTGGTCGCCGGCCTGTATGCCGCCGGCTTCATCTCCCGGCGCGTGCGCGCCTGGGCGTTGGCGCATCCGCGCATCGACAACACGCTGGCGGTTTTCTTCTCCTCGATCGTGAAATACGTGACCATCGCGGTGGTCGTGATCGCCGTGCTGACCCGCTTCGGTGTGGAGACAACCTCGCTGGTGGCTGCGCTCGGCGCCATGACGCTGGCCGTCGGCCTGGCTCTCCAGGGCACGTTGTCCAATGTGGCGGCGGGGGTGATGATCGTCTTCTTCCGCCCCTACCGGATCGGCGATTTCGTCGACATCGCCGGCACAAAGGGCACAGTCAGGGACATCAATCTCTTCCTTACCGAGCTCAGTACGCCTGACAACAAGCAGATCATTGTTCCCAATGGCGGTTCCTGGGGCAATGTCATCACGAATTTCTCCAAGCACGAGACCCGCAGGGTCGATTTCACGGTTTCAGTGGATTACGACACCGATCTGGAGCTGGCCCGCGAGGTGATCCGCCAGGTTCTGGAGGCTGACGCGCGCGTCCACAAGGAGCCGGCAGTGCTGGTGGAGATCAGCCGTTTCGCCGATTCCTCCATCGACTTTTTCGCCGGCGCCTGGGTGAACACCCCGGACTTCTGGAGCGTCTTCTGGGACGCCAACCGGCGCATCAAGCTCGCGTTTGATGCGGCAGGCATCTCCATTCCCTTCCCCCACCAGGTCATGGTCGAGAAGGGAACGACCGGGCCGTCCAAGCCGTCGCCTGCGCGCAGCCGCGATGTGATCGCAACGGCTGCAAAGGCCGTCAAACTGGCCGCCGACCTGACCCATGCCCGGGTGGAGGAGGCGCTGCCCGCGCCCACACCGGCCCCCGAACCGGCCGCACGCCAAACCGCCCGCAAGCCCCGCGCGGCGCGCGCCGCCAAGACCGGCGCGGCGGGCAAAGGCGATGCGCCGGGCGATGACGGCGCGCCGGCGCAGCCGCCTGCCCCACCCGCCAGACGGGTCCGCAAAACGCGCCCGGACGCTTGAGATACGCCGCGATTGCGCCGCATTCGGCTGGCATCGGTGGCCACAGCTTGAACGAGGAGAGCGACGCATGAACCAGCTGCCCCACGACACCGACGCCCCGCGCGCCCGTCCAGGCTTCTGGCGGCGCCTCGCCGCCGTAAGGCCCAGCGATATCGTCATCCTGGTGGTGCTGTGCGTCGTGGTCGGTCTGGCGCTCGCCGCCTTCAACGTCGACCCGGCTGATCTGTGGGTGGATTTCTTCGGCGCGGTCGGACGGGCCTGGACGGCGTTCTTTGACTCCATCGGATCGACGCTCGGCTGGGCGCTGCGCTACCTCGCGCTGGGCGCAGTCATCGTGGTGCCGATCTGGATCGCGTGGCGGATCATCGCCGCCGCCTCGCGGCGCTGATCCCGGACGCTTTCGTCCTATTCGTGGCGCAGCGCCTCGATGGGATCGAGGCGGCTGGCGCGTAAGGCCGGATAGAAGCCGAACAATATGCCCACCGTCGCCGCAGCGCCGATGGCGACGACCGCGATGGAGGGTTCGACCGACACCGCCAGTCCGGTGAGGCCCAGCGCCGGTCCGAAGGACTCGATGGTTGCAGCTACGGCGACACCGACGCCCAGCCCGATCACGCCGCCGAGTGAGCACAGCACCACAGATTCGATCAGGAACTGGTTGCGGATGTCGCGCCGGCGCGCGCCGACCGCCAGGCGCAGGCCGATCTCGCGCGTCCGCTCGGTGACCGAGACCAGCATCACATTCATGATCCCGATCCCGCCCACCAGAAGGGTGATCAGCCCGGCCGAGGCCAGCAACAGGCCCAGCACGCGCTGGGTTTCAGTGAAGGCGCGGATGAGATCGGCGAAATTGCGTACCGAGAAATTATCTTCCGCGCCCGGCGCCACGTTGCGGCGCACCCGCAGGAAATCTTCCAGCTCCGCCGTGGCAGCGGCCATGTCGACGCCGGGCGCCACCTTGACCCAGACCTGCTGGACCGGGTCGCGCACGCCGGCGCGGGCAAAGCCCGCCACGCGCGAGCGCACCGTGGACACCGGCGCCAGCAGCACGTCGTTCTGGTCCTGGCCGAACGCGCCGGCGCCCAGATCGCTGAGGACACCCACGACTTCATAGGGCTGGCTGTTGACCCGGATCGTGGCGCCCAGCGCTCCTCCGGACGGAAACAGCTCGCGCGCCGGGGTCTGGCCGATGACGGCCAGCCGGCTGGCGCGCTGGACCTCGCCCTCGTTGAACATCCGTCCCTCTGTCAACCTCCAGTCGCGCACGTCGAGATAATCGGCGTTCGACCCCACCAGTGTGGTGGGCCAGTTGGCGCCGTCCACGACGGCCGTGACGCCCGCCTGGACCAGGCCGGAGGCCGCGCTGATGAAGTCGAGCTCGGTGCGCAGCGCGTTGACGTCAGCGTCATTGAGCGGCACGTCAGACCCGGCCCCGCCCTGGCGCCCGCCGCGCGAGCGTGACCCGGCCGAAATGTTGAGCGTGTTGGCGCCCAGCGCGGCGATGCGCGTTTCCACCGCGTCGCGCGCGCCGTCGGCCAGCGAGACGGTGGTGATCACCGCCGCCACGCCGAAAATCACGCCCAGGATCGCCAGGAAGGAGCGCAGCGCATTGATCCGCAGGGCGGTAAGCGCCACGAGCACGGCCGCCATCAGGCTCATGTCACGTCCTCCACGATCAGCCCGTCGCGGAAGGTGATCCGCCGTCGCGCCCGCGCGCCGACATCAGCCTCGTGGGTGACGATGATCAGGGTGATGCCCTCGGCGTTCAGCCGGTCGAAAATGTCCATCACATCGTCAGAGGTCTGGCTGTCCAGCGCGCCTGTGGGCTCGTCGGCGAGCAGGATGGCCGGTTCGCCCGCCAGCGCCCGGGCGATGGCCACGCGCTGCTGCTGACCGCCGGAGAGCTGGGAGGGGTGGTGATCCATGCGCTCGGCGAGCCCCACCATGCGCAGGCACTCCTCGGCGCGCTTGCGGCGCCGGGCGAGGCTCCAGCCGCGATACAGGAGCGGCAGGGCGACATTGTCGAGCGCGGTGGTGCGCGGGAGAAGATTGAACTGCTGGAACACGAACCCGACGGCGCGGTTGCGAAACTGCGCCAGCTCGTCCGGGCGTTTGTCCTGGAGCGCCTCTCCATCGACGACCAGCGCGCCGGAGGTCGGGCGGTCGAGGGCGCCGAGCAGATTCATGAAGGTCGACTTGCCCGAACCCGACGCGCCCATGATGGCGCAATACTCGCCCCGCTCGATATCCAGATCGACCCCGCGCAGGGCGTGAACATCGCCGCCGCCAAGCTTGTAGACGCGCGTCAGGCCCCGCGCGCGGATCAGCGGCGCGGCCATCTATCCCGCCTCGCGCACGCGCACGACCACGCGCTCGCCTTCAGCCAGTTGTCCGCCAATGATCTGGGTATACTGGCCGTCCGACAGGCCCAGGCCCACCTGGCGTGCCTGGATGCGGCCGTCAGCGGTCTGCACCCACAGGGTTCCGCGCCGGATATCATCGCGCCGGCTCGCGCGTTCGGCTGACAAAGCGTCATAGCGCGCCAGCTGGTCGCTGGTCAGAACCTGGGCGAGCGCTGAGCGGATCTGGGCCTGGAACGCCGCCGGGTTGGGGGCGGCCCCCGTTGCGCCCTGCGCCTGGGCCTGGGCGCGCATGCGCGTGAACGCCTCCTGGAAGGCGCGCTGCACATCGCGGCGCTGGTCGTCGGTGAGCTCCAGCTCCCGGGCCAATTGATCAAGCATCTGCCCGCTGCCGCCCGGGGCGCCGCCCTGGGCGCGGCCGCCGCCGGCGGGACCCTCTGCGGCTGTTTCTTCCACCAGCGCTTCGGCCGCGCCGCGCGGGGTGAAGCGCAAGGCGGCGTTGGGCGCCGCCAGCGCGCCGTCCACCGTGCCGGTGACGATGGAGACATTCGCCGTCATCCCCGGCAGCAGGCGCTGGCGCGGATTGTCCGCTTCAATCACCACCGTGTAGGTGACCACGTTCAGCTCGGCGAGGGCGGCCAGGCGCACCTGTGTCACCACGCCGTCAAACGCCACGCCCGGATAGGCGTCGACGTCGAAGGTGACCGGCTGGCCGTTGGCGATGTCGCCGATATCGGCCTCGTCGATCTGCGCCTCGATCTGCACGCGCGACAGATCCTGAGCGATCAGGAACAGGATCGGGGCGTTGAGGCTGGCCGCCACGGTCTGACCCACATCGATGCGCCGGTCGATCACCACCCCGTCAATGGGCGAGCGGATGAAGGTGCGCTCCAGATCGACGCGCGCGCTCTCAAGGCTCGCCTCGCGCTGCTGCAGCCCCGCGCGGGCATTGCGCAGATTGGCGTCCGCCACGGCGACGCCGGCCTGGGCGCTGCGGAAAGCCGATTCGGCGTTGTCATATTGCGCTTCGGAGAAGGTGCCGCGCTCGCGCAGGGACACGGCCCGGTCAAACGCGCGTTCAGCGGCGGTGAGCTCGGCGCGGGCGCGCTGGGCGTTGGCTTCGGACACGCTCACCTGTGAGCGCGCGACCTCCAGGCTCGCCTCGGCCTCACGCACGCGCGTCGCATAGGTTTGCGGGTCGAGGCGGGCCAGCTCCTGCCCGGCGGTCACCGCATCATTGAAGTCCACATTGCGCGCCTCGATCTGGCCGGACAGCTGGGAGCCGACCTCCACCGTCACCAGCGGCGCGATGCGCCCTGACGAGGACACGATGCGCGACAGGTCGCGCTGCTCCAGCGCGGCGGTCTCGATTTCGAGCCCGCCCGCGTCCGCTCCCGGGTCGCGCAGCAGAAAGAACCACACGGCGATCGCGCCGGCGGCCGCTATGGCGGCCAGCGCCAGAAGCTTGCGTGTCACACGCGGTCTCCAAGAAAACGGCCGGCGCCAACCCGGACGCCGCCCCTGTCAGACGCGCTAACATGGTGCGGTCCGTCGGCGAAGTGAAATTGCGGACACACAAATGTTTGCAGTTGAGAAGCGTTTGCAAATAAAGCCGGTTTCAGCGGCGATATGACCGCGCCCGAGCAGTGGTTTCGTCTTGCGGGCCATGACGCACCGCACTAGCTTCCGCCGCGATCGGGACCGGGCTCGCAGGCCGGGGCCGGGGCCCGGATCAGGACCTTCGCTGCAAGGGATGCGACGCGGATGAACGCGCTGCTCTTGGAATATCTGCCCATCGCCATTTTCACCGGCATCGCAGCCGTGCTCGGCATCGCGTTCATTCTGGCCGCCTTCGTGCTGGCGCCGTCTGATCCGGACTCCGAGAAGGTGTCGACCTATGAATGCGGGTTCAACGCCTTCGATGATGCGCGCATGAAGTTCGACGTGCGATTCTATCTGGTCGCCATCCTGTTCATCATCTTCGATCTGGAGGTGGCCTTCCTCTTCCCGTGGATATTCCCGGTGTTCGAGGGGAACATATTCGCCTTCTGGTCTATGATCGTGTTCCTGGCCGTGCTGACGGTGGGGTTCCTGTACGAGTGGCGCAAGGGCGCCCTGGACTGGGAGTGAGCCATGGCAGAATTGATCATTCCGGCCGGTTCGGGCGCCCGCGCCGCGACGCCGCACTACGATCCCGCCCGGCCCGACCCGTTCTTTAACGGCGTCAATGACCAGCTGGCCGACAAGGGCTTCATCGTCGCCGCGGCAGACGATCTCATCACCTGGGCGCGCACCGGCTCGCTGATGTGGATGACGTTCGGCCTGGCGTGCTGCGCGGTGGAGATGATGCAGGCCTCCATGCCGCGCTATGACATCGAGCGCCTCGGCGCCGCGCCGCGGGGTTCACCGCGCCAGTCCGACGTGATGATCGTGGCGGGCACGCTCACCAACAAGATGGCGCCGGCCCTGCGCAAGGTCTACGACCAGATGCCCGAGCCGCGCTACGTGATCTCCATGGGGTCCTGCGCCAATGGCGGCGGGTACTACCATTATTCATACTCAGTGGTGCGCGGCTGCGACCGGATCGTTCCGGTGGACATCTACGTGCCCGGCTGCCCCCCGACCGCCGAGGCGCTGGTCTACGGCATCCTGCAACTGCAGAAGAAAATCCGCCGCGAAGGGTCGATCGAGCGCTAGTCGCCCTCCGATCGCCTGCGCGGCCCTGCCTGAACGAGGGTATGGTGAGCACGACCGAGACGCTGAAAGAACTGGCCGAGCATGTCGAGGCGGCGCTCGAGGAGCATGTGCGCAGCTGGGAGATCGCGTGCGGCGAGCTCACCGTGAGCATTCACCGCGACCGCGTCGCCAAGGTGATGCGCTTCCTGCGCGACGATGCGGCCTGCCGCTTCACCACGCTCATCGACATTTGCGGCGTGGACTGGCCGTCGCGCCCCGACCGGTTCGATGTGGTCTATCACCTGCTCTCCATGCACCATAACCACCGGGTGCGGGTGATGCTGACGACCGACGAGGACACGCCCGTGGACTCGCTGGTCAGCATTTTCCCCGCCGCCAACTGGTTCGAGCGCGAGGCGTTCGACATGTATGGCGTGCTGTTCAACAATCATCCGGATCTGCGCCGGATTCTCACCGATTACGGCTTCCACGGTCACCCGCTGCGCAAGGACTTCCCGCTGACCGGCTTCACCCAAGTCGTCTATGACGAAGAGCACAAGCGCGTGGTCACCGAGCCGGTCTCGCTGGTCCAGGAATACCGCGATTTCGATTTCCTCTCGCCCTGGGAGGGCGCACGCTACGTGCTCCCCGGCGATGAAAAAGCCGGGGCAAAATCATGATTGACGCACTGTTCGCATCGCTGGCGCTCGCCGCAGCCGTGAGTTCGCACGACCCTGTCTATGACGTGGCCCACGCACAGGGCTGCGCCGGCCAGTTCGCGTTTCTGACCGATCGTGACGGCCGCAACATCGCTACGCTGGCGCCCGAAGAGAGCCTGGAATCCCTGACGGGTGATCTGGACTTCTGGGATGCGCGCCTCGCCTTGCTCGCCGACAGCCCCCAGCGCGCCACAGACCTGCGCAATCTGGCCGTGGCGAACGCGGCGCTCACCGGCGCCCAGCTCATCTTGTCCGAGGGTCTTGGCGCCGTGCGCGCGCAGGTGGGCGGCGCGCTTGCGCAATGCCGCGCTGACCGCAGCGTGATCGAGGCTCAGGTCCCGGCCGCCGGGGAGCCGTCGGATGGCTGAAACCGATATCCGCAATTTCACCATCAATTTCGGGCCCGTCCACCCGGCCGCCCACGGCGTGCTGCGTCTGGTGCTGGAGCTCAATGGCGAGGTGGTCGAGCGCGTCGATCCCCATATCGGCCTGTTGCACCGCGGCACCGAGAAGCTCCTGGAGCACAAGACCTATCTTCAGGGCATCGGCTATTTCGACCGGCTCGATTACGTCGCCCCGATGAACCAGGAGCATGCCTTCTGCCTGGCCATCGAGAAGCTGGCGGGTATTCCGGTCCCCAAGCGCGGCTCCTATGTGCGCGTGCTCTACAGCGAGATCGGCCGCATTCTCAGCCACCTTCTCAACATCACCACACAGGCGATGGACGTGGGCGCGCTGACCCCGCCCTTGTGGGGGTTTGAAGAGCGCGAGAAGCTGATGGGCTTTTACGAGCGCGCGTCCGGCGCGCGCCTGCACGCCCATTATTTCCGCCCCGGCGGCGTGCATCAGGACCTGCCCCAGGCGCTGATCGACGACATTCTGGCCTGGTGCGACGCCTTCCCCCAGGCGCTGGCCGATATCGAGACCCTGCTCACCGGCGCCCGCATTTTCATGGCGCGCAATGTGGATATCGGCGTGGTGTCGAAGGAGGACGCGCTGGCGTGGGGCTTCTCCGGCGTCATGGTGCGCGGCTCAGGGATGGCGTGGGACCTGCGCCGCGCCCAGCCCTATGAGGTCTATGACGAGCTCGACTTCAAAATCCCCGTGGGCAAGAACGGCGACAATTACGACCGGTATCTCTGCCGCGTGGAGGAGATGTATGAGTCGGCCAAAATCATGCGCCAGTGCTGCGAATGGCTCTCCAGACCGGAGAACCAGGGCGAGGTGCTGCCCACCGACACCAAGTTCGCCCCGCCGCGCCGCGCCGAGATGAAGCGCTCCATGGAAGCGCTGATCCACCACTTCAAGCTCTATACCGAAGGCGTCCACGTGCCCGAGGGCCATTGCTATGCCGCGGTGGAGGCGCCCAAGGGCGAGTTCGGCGTCTACCTGATCGGCGACGGCACCAACAAGCCCTACCGCGTGAAAATCCGCGCGCCCGGCTACGCGCATCTGGCCGCCATGGATCACCTCAACAAGGGCCACATGCTCGCCGACGTGTCGGCGATCCTGGGTTCTCTGGACATCGTGTTCGGGGAGATTGACCGGTGATGCTCGCCGCCCATGCCATCGCTGAAGCCGCCCTGAGCCCGGCCGTTCTGGCCGAGCGCCAGCTGGCGGCGTATAACGCGCGCGATCTGGATGCCTTCGCCGCCTGCTTTGCGCCCGATGTGGAAGTCTATGACTTTCCCGGCGTGCTGGTGGTTCAGGGCCGCGACGCGTTCCGCGCCCGCTATGTGGAGCGCTTCAAGAGCGAGGGGCTGCACGCCATTGCAGTGCATCGCGCTGTCATCGGCGAGCGCGTCATCGATCACGAGCGCGTCTGGCTGGATGGTCCGGGCAAGAGCGCGCCCATCGACCTAGTCGTCATTTACACCGTGCGCGCCGGCCTGATCGCGCGCGTGGACTTCATCAAGGAAGGGTCGCCCCGATGAGCGTGCGCCGCCTCGCCACTACCCAGCCCGACAGCTTCGCCTTCAATGCTGACAGCGAAGCTGAGGTCGCGTTCTGGATGAACAAATATCCGCCCGAGCGCAAGGCGTCCGCCGTGATTCCGCTTCTGTGGCTGGCGCAGAAGCAGGAGGGCTGGGTGTCCGAGCCTGCCATGCGCGAGATCGCGGCGCGTTGCGCCATGCCCTATATCCGCGTCTATGAAGTCGCGACCTTCTACACCATGTTCAATCTCGAGCCCGTGGGCGTACACCTCATCCAGGTGTGCGGCACCACGCCGTGCTGGCTGCGCGGCGCGGACGGGCTCAAAGCCGTGTGCGAAAAGCGCATCGGCAAGAAGGGCCGTGGTCATTTGTCGGCGGACGGCAAGTTCTCGTGGGAAGAAGTGGAGTGCCTGGGCGCCTGCTCCAATGCCCCCATGGTCCAGATCGCCAATAGCGAGGGCGATTATTATTACGAGGACCTGACGCCGCAGGCGCTGGAGGCGATCCTCGATGACCTCGCCGCCGGCA
The DNA here is from genome assembly GCA_016124675.1 of Alphaproteobacteria bacterium. Taxonomy (GTDB): domain Bacteria; phylum Pseudomonadota; class Alphaproteobacteria; order Caulobacterales; family Maricaulaceae; genus Oceanicaulis. Next base: position 48,585 of record WGNG01000008.1, on the reverse strand, counting down.
AGCGCGTCGAGCCCGGCCCGGTGACCCGGCGCCATTGCTCGGAGCCGACAAACGCCAAGGTCGGGGTTCTGGAGGATGCGAGCCTGTTTGACGGGTCGCGCGCAGGACGCTTCGAGCTGCCCAACCGGGCGCGCCCGCAGGAACCGCTCGCCGAGGAGCGCAAGAGCCGCCCGGCGTCCGGCGCGGCAGGCACGGGCGGGGAAGCGGCGATCGCGCCGAAAAAAGCCCGCAAGACCGCCGCTGACGGCGCCGCTGCGGCCGAGGCTGAAGCCGAAAAGCCCGCGCCCCGCAAGCCCGCCGCGAAGACGCCCGCCGCGAAAAAGCCTGCCGCCAAAAAGCCCGCTGCGAAGAAGGACGAATAGATCATGCTTCTTCAGGACAAGGACCGCATCTTCACCAATCTCTATGGCCGCCATGACTGGCGCCTGGAGGCGGCGCGCCAGCGCGGCTCATGGAACGGCACAGCGGAGATTCTGCAGGAAGGCCGCGACTGGATCATCGATCAGGTCAAGAAATCGGGCCTGCGCGGACGCGGCGGGGCGGGTTTCCCCACGGGTCTGAAATGGTCCTTCATGCCCAAAGAGGTGGGCGCGCGCCCGCATTATCTGGTGGTCAATGCCGACGAGTCCGAGCCGGGCACGTGCAAGGACCGCGAGATGATGCGCAACGACCCCCATCACCTCGTCGAGGGCTGTCTGATCGCGTCTTTCGCGATGCAGGCCCATGCCTGCTACATCTATATCCGCGGTGAATACGTGCTGGAGCGCGAGCGCCTGGAAGCGGCCATTGCCGAGGCCTACAAGGCCAAGCTAATCGGCCCGGACAATATCCACGGCTGGGATTTCGAGCTTTACGTCCATCACGGCGCGGGCGCCTATATCTGCGGCGAGGAGACGGCGCTTCTGGAAAGCCTGGAAGGCAAGAAGGGACAGCCGCGCCTCAAGCCCCCGTTTCCGGCGGGCGCCGGCCTCTATGGCTGCCCGACCACCGTCAACAATGTGGAATCCATCGCCGTGGTCCCGACCATTCTGCGCCGCGGCGCGGGCTGGTTCACCGGCTTTGGCCGCGACGGCAATGCGGGCACCAAGGTCTTCTCCATCTCCGGCCATGTGAACGCACCGTGCAATATCGAAGAGGCGATGAGCATCCCGCTGCGCACGCTGATCGACCAGTATGCCGGCGGCGTGCGCGGCGGCTGGGACAATCTCAAAGCCGTCATCCCGGGCGGCTCGTCGGTGCCGCTCCTGCCCAAGGACATTTGCGACGACGTGCTGATGGATTTCGACGCCCTGCGCGAGCACAAATCAGGCCTGGGCACGGCGGCGGTCATCGTCATGGACAACTCCACCGACGTGGTGAAGGCGATCGCGCGCATCAGCTATTTCTACAAGCATGAAAGCTGCGGCCAGTGCACGCCGTGCCGCGAGGGCACGGGCTGGATGTGGCGCGTGCTCGAACGCATGGCGCGCGGCGAGGCGCAGTTGAGCGAGATCGACGATCTTCTCGACGTGGCCGGCCAGGTGGAAGGCCACACGATCTGCGCGCTCGGCGATGCGGCGGCCTGGCCGGTGCAGGGGCTGATCCGCCACTTCCGCCACGAGATCGAGGACCGGATCAATAATTACCGCGCCGGCAAGCCGGTGTTTGTGCCGGTGGCGGCGGAGTGATGGCCATGGCGATCAAATACGACAGAGAGGCCGACGCAGCCTATCTGCGCCTCACCGACGCTCAGGTCGTGGAGAGCGACGAGGTGGCCGAGGGCATCGTGATTGACGTCGACGCTGACAACAAGATTGTCGGCATCGAAGTGCTGCACGCGTCAAAGCGCCTGCCTGAATCAGTCATTCATCCGCAAGCGGCGGAGTAGGGGAACATTATGGGCGCGTCTATCGATGGCATGGTGATCGTTGCACTGTTCCTCGTTGGGGTGCTGGTCGTATTTCCTTGGTGGCGGATCATTTCGCGGACCGGACTGCCCGGACCGCTGGCACTGCTGGCGGTCATACCGGTCGCCAATCTTGTCCTGCTCTGGGTGCTCGCCTTTATCGACTGGCCGGCCCTGAAGAAAACCGGATCGAACAATGACTGACACCCTTCGCACCATCATCATTGACGGGCAGGAGATCTCCGTTCCGCAGGACTATAACCTGCTTCAGGCGGTCGAGGCTGCGGGCGGGGAGATTCCGCGCTTCTGCTATCACGAGCGCCTGTCGGTGGCGGGCAATTGCCGCATGTGCCTCGTCGAGCTGGTCGGCGCGCCCAAGCCCGTGGCGTCCTGCGCCTTCCTGGTGCGCGACATGCGCGGCGGGCCGAATGGCGAGCCGCCGGCCATGCGCACGCTCTCGCCCATGGTGAAGAAGGCGCGCGAAGGGGTGATGGAGTTCCTGCTCATCAACCATCCCCTCGACTGCCCGATCTGCGACCAGGGCGGCGAGTGCGACCTGCAGGACCAGTCCATGGCCTATGGCCGCGCCGGCTCGCGCTATGCGGAAAACAAGCGCGCGGTGGAAGACAAGTATATGGGCCCGCTGATCAAGACGATCATGACCCGCTGCATCCAGTGCACGCGCTGTGTGCGGTTTTCCACCGAGATTGCCGGCGTGGCCGAGCTGGGCGCCACCGGGCGCGGCGAGGACATGGAGATCACCACCTATCTCGAACAGGCGATGACGTCGGAGCTGTCGGGCAATGTCATCGATCTGTGCCCGGTGGGTGCGCTGACCTCCAAGCCCTACGCCTTCAATGCGCGGCCCTGGGAGCTGACCAAGACCGAGACCATCGACGTGATGGACGCGCTGGGCGCCAATATCCGCGTGGACAGCCGCTCGGGCGGCGTGCTGCGCATCCTGCCGCGCATCCATGACGCCGTGAACGAGGAGTGGATCGGCGACAAGACCCGCTTTGTGTGGGACGGGCTGGGCCGTCAGCGCCTCGACCGCCCCTATGCGCGCAAGGATGGCCGCCTGGCTCCCATCGGCTGGGACGAGGCCCTCACCGTGGCGGCGGAGAAGCTGTCGGGCGATCCCGCCCGTATCGGCGCGATTGCCGGCGACCTGAATGATGTCGAGGGCCTGAAGGCGGCCAAAGACCTGTTCGACGCGCTGGGCGTGGCCTCCATCGACTGCCGCCAGGACGGCGCGCGGATCGGCGCGCGTGACGGGTCCGTCCCGCGCCAGGCCTATCTGTTCAACTCCACCATTGCCGGGATCGACCAGGCCGACGCCATCCTGATCGTGGGGGCCAACCCGCGCCTTGAGGCGCCAGTGCTCAACGCCCGAATCCGCCAGCGCTGGCTCAATGCCGGCTGCCAGATCGCCGTGATCGGCGAGGCGGGCGACCTGACCTATCCGTATCAGCATCTGGGCGCCGGCCCCGCCTCGCTCGCCCGCCTGGCGGCGCAGGAGGGCGGCTTCGGTGACGTGCTGAAGAACGCCAGGCGGCCGATGATCATTCTGGGCATGGGCGCGCTGGCGCGCCCTGACGGCGCCCAGGTGTTGCGCGCCGCAGGCGCGCTCGCCAAGGCGGTGGGGGCGGTGCGGGCCGACTGGAACGGCTTCAACGTGCTGCACACGGCGGCCAGCCGCGTCGGCGCGCTCGATCTCGGCTTCCTGCCGGGCGAGGGCGGGCGTGACGCCCGCGCCATGCTCGACGCCGCCGGCAAGGGCGAGATGGACACGCTGGTGCTGCTGGGCGCCGACGAGCTGGACATGGACCGGCTCGGCCAGACCTTCGTCATCTATGTCGGCCATCACGGCGATGCGGGGGCCATGCGCGCCGATCTCATTCTTCCGTCCGCCGCCTATACCGAGAAGGCGGGCCTCTACGTCAACACCGAAGGGCGCGCCCAGCTGGCCCTGCGCGCCGTTTTCCCCAAGGGCGAGGCCAAAGAGGACTGGGCGATCTTCCGCGCGCTGTCGGCGCGGCTGGGCGAGACGCTGCCCTATGACGATCTCAACGCCCTGCGCGCGGCCCTGATTGCGGAAAACCCGGTGTTCGGCCAGATCGACTACGCCCCGGGCGCCGATGGCGCGGCGGAGTTTGATCCGTCCGTGCTGGGCGAGGCTGGCGAGATGTCGGATGCGCCGTTCACGAGCCCGGTTCGGGACTATTACCTGACCAACGCGATCGCGCGGTCATCGAAAACCATGGGCGAATGCTCTGCGGTCGTCGCCAATGCGCGCGCCCGGCTGCAGGCGGCGGAGTAGGGGCTGATGTACGAATTTGTCACCCAGCACGGCCCGGTCTGGGGCACGGTCATGGCCATCGGCCAGATCATGGCCTTCGTAATCGTGCTGCTCCTGTCGCTGGCCTTCCTTCTCCTCATGGACCGCAAGGTCTGGGCGGCGGTGCAGATGCGCAAGGGCCCCAATACGGTGGGCGCGTTCGGCCTGTTGCAGTCCTTCGCCGACTTCATCAAGTTCGTGCTGAAAGAAATCATCGTTCCGGCCGGCGCCGACCGGCCGCTCTTCCTGCTGGCGCCGCTCCTCACCTTTGTCTTCGCCTTCGTGACCTGGGCCGTGATCCCGGTGGCGCCCGGCTGGGTGATCTCCGACCTCAATGTGGGCATTCTCTACGTGTTCGCCATCTCGTCGCTGGGCGTGTACGGCATCATCATCGGGGGCTGGGCCTCGAACTCGAAATACCCCTTCCTGGGCTCGCTTCGGTCCGCAGCCCAGATGGTCTCCTACGAGGTCTCCATCGGTTTTGTGCTGGTCACCGTGCTCCTCATGGTCGGTTCGATGAACCTGTCGGCCGTGGTGGAGGCCCAGGCCGGCGGCTTCTGGAACTGGCACGTCCTGTCGGCAGGCATGCTGCCCTGGCCGGCCTTCCTCATCACCATCCCGATGTTCGTGATCTTCTTCATCTCAGCCCTGGCCGAGACGAACCGGCCGCCGTTTGACCTGCCGGAAGCGGAATCCGAACTCGTCGCGGGCTATCAGGTGGAGTATTCCTCCACGCCGTATCTATTGTTCATGATCGGGGAATACCTCAACATCGTGCTGATGTGCGCGCTGATGACGGTGTTGTTCTTCGGCGGCTGGCATGCGCCGTTCGATTTTGCGCCCTTCACCTGGATCCACCCGGTCTTCTGGTTCGCGATCAAGGTGGTGTTCTTCTTCTTCATGTTCGCCATGGTGAAGGCCCTCGTGCCGCGCTACCGCTACGACCAGCTGATGCGCCTGGGCTGGAAAATCTTCCTGCCCACCTCGCTCGCGGCCGTGGCCGTGATGGGCGGGATCGTCGTTTACTCGAACGCTGGTTAGGAAACCGATGAGCCGGATTGCACAAACCCTGCGCGGCGCGGCGCTGCTGGATTTCTGGGGCGCCTTCGCGCTCGGCATGAAGTACCTCTTCCGCAAGAAGCCGACGATCAACTATCCCTTCGAGAAGGGGCGCCTCAGCCCGCGCTTTCGCGGCCAGCACGCGCTGCGCCGCTATCCCGACGGGGAAGAGCGCTGCATCGCCTGCAAGCTGTGCGAGGCGGTGTGCCCGGCCCAGGCCATCACCATCGAGGCCGAACCGCGCGAGGACGGCTCGCGCCGCACCACGCGCTATGACATCGACATGGTCAAATGCATCTATTGCGGCTTCTGCGCCGAGGCCTGTCCGGTGGACGCGATCGTGGAGGGGCCCAATTTCGAGTTCGCGACCGAGACCCGCGAGGAGCTGTATTACGACAAGGCCAAGCTCCTCGATAACGGCGACCGCTGGGAACGTGAGATCGCACGGAACCTCGAACTCGACGCGCGCTACCGCTAGCGCTATGACGCGGCGCAACCGTACTGCGGAGCTGGCGACTCAGGCTGGCTCCGTCTGACGAACCCGACCGGCGAGGCGCCCTGCCTCGCTGCACGCCAAAGGGGGCGTTCCCATGCTGCCAGCTGCAGCGTTCTACATTCTGGCCGCCTCGGCGGTGATATCCGCCTTCATGGTGGTGACGGCGCGCAATCCCGTGCGCGCTGTGCTGTTCCTGATCGTCACCTTCTTCTCCGCCGCAGGCCTGTTCGTGCTGCTGGGCGCGGAGTTCCTGGCGATGATCCTGGTCATCGTCTATGTCGGCGCGGTCGCGGTGCTGTTCCTGTTCGTGGTGATGATGCTCGACATCGATTTCGCTACCCTCAAGGCCGGATCGACGGGCTATCTGCCGCTGGGCGGGCTGATCGCGCTGGTGCTCGCCGCGCAGCTGGCGCTGGTGGGTCTGGCCTGGGTCAGCGCCGACGGCGCAGCCCTGCAATTCCAGGCGCCCACGCCCGAGGACACGCACAATATCGCGGCCCTCGGCGCGCTGATCTATGACCGCTACGTGCTGTTCTTCCAGCTGGCCGGCCTGGTGCTCCTGGTGGCGATGATGGGGGCCATCGTGCTGACCCTGCGCCACCGCGACGGCGTCAAGCGCCAGGACATGCACCGCCAGGTCAACCGCACCCGCGCCGAAGCGGTGGATGTGATCGATGTGAAGCGCGGCGAGGGGATTGGCTGATGCTTGAAATCACCCTTGGCCATTATCTCACCCTGTCGGCGATGATCTTCACCATCGGCGTGTTCGGCATTTTCGCCAACCGCAAGAACGTGATCATCCTTCTGATGTCGATCGAGCTCATCCTCTTGTCGGTCAACATCAATCTGGTGGCCTTCTCCTCCCACATGGGCGATCTGGCCGGTCAGGTCTTCGCCATGTTCATCCTCACCGTCGCCGCCGCCGAGGCGGCCGTCGGCCTCGCCATCCTCGTGGTCTTCTTCCGCAATCACGGTGATATCGCGGTCGACGGCGCCAGCATGATGAAGGGCTGACGCACGCCATGGCCTATATCGTCGTCTTCGCCCCCCTTATCGCGGCCATCATCGCCGGCCTGTTCCAGAGGCAGATCGGCGACCGCGCGGCCCAGCTCGTGACCACGGGCGCCACGATCGCTGCGGCGCTGGGCTCGGCCTGGCTGTTCGTCGACGTGGCGCTGAACGGCAATGCGCGCACCTATGAGCTCGCCACCTGGATGGCGGTGGGCAGTTTCGAGATCGCCTGGGCGATCCGCCTGGACACGCTCTCGGCGGTGATGCTGGTTGTCATCACCTCGGTGTCCTCGCTGGTGCATGTCTATTCGTGGGGCTACATGTCCCATGATCCGCACCGGGCGCGCTTCTTCGCCTATCTGTCGCTGTTCACCTTCGCCATGCTGTCCCTGGTCACGGCGGACAATTTCATCCAGCTCTTCTTCGGCTGGGAAGGGGTGGGCCTGGCCTCCTACCTGCTCATCGGCTTCTGGTACAAGAAGAAGTCGGCCAATGACGCGGCGATCAAGGCCTTCGTCACCAACCGCGTGGGCGATTTCGGCCTGGTGCTGGGCATTGCGGCGATCTTCGCCGTCTTCGGCACGCTGAAATTCGACGAGGTGTTCGCCGCCGTCGGCGATCAGGCCGATGCGGTGCTGACCGTGTTCGGGATGAATTTCGCCGCGCTGGAACTCATCGCCTTCCTCCTGTTCGTCGGCGCCATGGGCAAGTCGGCCCAGTTCTTCCTGCATGTCTGGCTGCCCGACGCGATGGAGGGCCCGACGCCGGTCTCGGCGCTCATTCACGCGGCCACCATGGTGACGGCCGGCGTCTTCCTCGTGTGCCGCTCCTACCCGATCTACGAGCTCGCCGACGCCACCTCGGCCATCATCACGGTGATCGGCGCAGTCACCGCGATCTATGCCGCGACCGTGGGTCTGGCGCAGAACGACATCAAGCGGGTGATCGCCTATTCGACCTGCTCACAGCTGGGCTACATGTTCTTCGCCGCCGGCCTCGGCCTCTACTCGGCGGCGATGTTTCACCTGTTCACCCACGCCTTCTTCAAGGCGCTGTTGTTCCTGGGCGCCGGCTCGGTGATCCACGGCCTGCATGACGAGCAGGACATGCGCAATATGGGCGGCATCTACAAGCTGCTGCCCGCCACATGGATACTGATGCTCATCGGCACGCTGGCGCTGACGGGCGTGGGCATTCCCTTTGTCGGGCTGGGCTTCGCCGGCTTCTTCTCCAAGGACATGATCATCGAGGAAGCCTTCATGGCGGGCATGGACGGCGTGCCGTTCGGCCTCCTGGCGTTCTGGATCGCGATCCTGGCGGCGGGCCTGACCTCCTTCTATTCCTGGCGCCTGATTTTCATGACCTTCCACGGCAAGCATCGCGGCGATCCTGAAACCCTCAAGCACGCCCATGAAAGCGGCTGGGTCATGCTGATACCGCTGATCCTTCTGGCCATCGGCGCGGTGTTCGCGGGCGGGCTGTTCGTCTCGGACTTCGTGAAAAGCGGCGCGATGGACTTCTGGGCCGGCTCGCTGCCGCCGGGGCCCTATGCCGAGGGCAATTACGGGCCAGGCGCCACCGGCCACCATCCGCCAGCCTGGGTGCTCGTGGCGCCGGTCGCCGTGACGCTGATCGGCTTCCTGACGGCGGTGTATTTCTACATGTTGAAGCCGGACCTGCCGGGCAAGATCGCCGCCAAGGGAGGGCCGCTGCACAGCCTTCTGCTCAACAAATGGTATTTTGACGAGATCTATGACGTGCTCTTCGTGCGCCCATCGCGCGCACTCGGCGATCTGTTCTGGAAGGGCGGCGATCAGCGCATCATTGACGGGTTCGGCCCCAATGGCGTGGCCGCGGCCGTGCTCGCCGGCGCCCGCCGGCTGGCGCGCGGCCAGAGCGGCTTTCTCTATCACTACGCCTTCGTGATGCTGATTGGCGTCGTCGGGCTGTGCCTGTGGCTCCTCGCCGGGGCGGAGGTGTAACGGACATGCTCAGCCAGCTGCCAATCCTGTCCGCCATCACCTTCCTGCCGGCCGTTGGCGCGGTGGCGATCCTGATCCTGCGCGTCCTGATGCGCGCCGAGGACCAGGCGCTGCTGGAGCGCAACGCCCGCGGCGTGGCCCTGTTCGTCACCCTGTTCGTCTTCGCCCTGTCGGTGCTGCTTGTGGTGGATTTCGACACCTCCCAGGCCGGCTTCCAGTTCGTGGAGACCATCCCCTGGCTGCCCGCAGTCGGCATCAGCTACAAGCTGGGCGTGGACGGGCTGTCGGTGCTGTTCGTGCTCCTCACCGCCTTCCTGATGCCGATCTGCATCCTGGCGAGCTGGAAGATCGAGCGGCGCGTCGCCGACTACATGGCCGCCTTCCTGATCCTGCAGACCCTGATCACCGGCGTGTTCTGCGCACTCGATCTGGTGCTGTTCTACATTTTCTTTGAAGGCTCGCTCATCCCGATGTTCCTGATCATCGGGGTGTGGGGCGGCGCCGAACGCATCTACGCCGCGTTCAAATTCTTCCTCTATACCTTCCTCGGCTCGGTGCTCATGCTGGGCGCGATGATCATGATGTTCATCGCCGCCGGGACCACCGATATCGAGGTCCTGCTCACCCACCCCTTCGCGCGCGATATCCAGACCTGGCTGTGGCTGGCCTTCTTTGCGAGCTTTGCGGTGAAAATGCCCATGTGGCCGGTGCACACCTGGCTGCCCGACGCCCACGTGCAGGCGCCTACCGCCGGGTCGGTGATCCTCGCCGGCATCCTCCTCAAGCTCGGCGGCTACGGCTTCCTGCGCTTCTCCGTCCCGATGTTCCCCGACGCCAGCGCCTTCTTTGCGCCCATGGTGTTCGTGCTGTCGATCATCGCCATCGTCTACACCTCGCTGGTCGCCTTCCGGCAGACCGACATCAAGAAGCTGATCGCCTATTCCTCCGTGGCGCACATGGGCTTCGTGACGCTGGGCATTTTCTCGGTCAACGAGGTCGGGGTGCAGGGCGCCATCTTCCAGATGATCTCCCATGGCCTCATCTCCGGCGCGCTCTTCCTCATCGTGGGCGTGATCTATGACCGCTTCCACACCCGCGAAATCGCCTTTTATGGCGGGCTGGTGCACAAGATGCCGGTGTTCGCCGCCTTCTTTGCGCTGTTCGCCATGGCCAATGTCGGCCTGCCGGGCACGTCGGGCTTTGTCGGCGAGCTGATGACGATGACCGGCGCGTTCATGGTCGCGCCCATCTGGGCGGCCGGGGCGGCGCTCGGGGTGATCTTCTCGGCCGTTTACATGCTCACCCTCTACAAGAAGGTGGCCTACGGCGATCTCACCAATCCCAGGCTTGAATCTGCGCAGGACCTCAACATGCGCGAATGGATCAATCTGGGCGTCCTGGGCGTCGGAGTCATCTGGCTCGGCTTCTTCACGACGCCGGTCACGGACGTCACCCGCGCGGCCGTTGGCCAGCTTGTCCAGCAATACCAGTCCGCGCAGACACCGGAGGCGGCGGACATGGCTCCGATCGAAGGCTCATCATGACCACCGAGATGCTGCTGACCGACCTGCGCCTCATGATCCCCGAGCTGATGCTGGCCATCGGGGCGATGGCGCTGTTGATGCTGGGGGCCTTCTGGAAGGGCGAGGCGGGCGCAGCGCGCCTCATCATGCGCCTGTCCATCGGGCTCCTGATCCTGTGCGCCGCCGCCGCCGTCTGGATGGCGGGAAAGGCCGAGGGAACCGCCTTCCACGGCGCGTTGCGGGTGGACGACTTCATCCTCTACGCCAAGACCGTGATCTATCTCGCCTCGGCGGGCGCGCTGGTGCTGGCGTCGAAATATCTCGAGACCGAGCGCCTGGCGAAGTTCGAATATCCGGTGCTGGCCCTGCTGGCGGTGACCGGCATGTCGGTGATGGTGTCGTCCAACGATCTCATCACGCTCTATCTCGGCCTCGAGCTACAATCGCTTGCGCTCTATATCCTTGCCGCCTTCAACCGCGATTCCTTGCGCGCCTCGGAAGCGGGTCTGAAATTCTTCATGCTGGGCGCCCTGTCGTCCGGCCTTCTTCTCTATGGCGCCTCTCTGATCTACGGCTTCGCGGGCGCCACCGGGTTTGACGCGATCGCGGCGGCTGCGAGCGAGGACGGCGCCAAGATCGGTCTCCTGTTCGGCCTCGTCTTCATGGTGTCGGGCCTGGCCTTCAAGCTCTCCGCAGCGCCCTTCCACATGTGGACTCCGGACGTGTACGAGGGTGCGCCCACGCCCGTCACAGCCTTCTACGCCACGGCCCCCAAGCTCGCGGCGATGGTGCTCGTCGCGCGCGTCCTCTACGAGCCGTTTGCGGCGATGACCGATGAATGGCGACAGATCATCGTGGTGCTGGCTGTCCTCTCCATGGCGGTCGGCGCGCTCGGCGCGCTCATGCAGTCCAATATCAAGCGCCTGATGGGCTATTCCTCCATCGGCAATATGGGATACGCCCTGGTCGGCCTCGCCGCCGGCACGGCGCTGGGCCTCTGGTCGGTGCTGTTCTACATGACGCTCTATGTCGTCGGCGTGCTGGGCGCGTTCGCGGTGATCCTGTCCATGCGCCGCGCCGAGGGCATGGTGGAGCAGATCGACGACCTGAAGGGTCTCGCCAGAACCCATCCGGCGCTGGGCTGGTCGATGACGGCGCTGATGTTCTCCATCGGGGGCATGCCGTTCCTCGTCGGGTTCTTCGGCAAGCTGTTCGTCTTCTACGCCGCCGCCGAGGCGGGCCTGTGGTGGCTGATGCTCACCGCGCTCGTGTTCTCAACGGTCTCCATCGCCTACAGCCTGCGGGTGGTGAAGGTGATCTGGTTTGATGAACCGGCCGGTGTGTTCGAGCCGGCGCCCGCAGGCGTCGCCCTGATCAGCCGCACCGCAGCGCTGGCCACCGTGGCGCTGGTGCCGGTGGCGGGCGTCGTGCTGGCCACCGCGATCGCGGTGTCTTCCTGAGCGTGGCCGGGCCGGCCTTGCGCATCGAGGTCTTTGACGCGCTCGACTCCACCAATGAGGAGGCCCGGCGCCTCGCCCTCGCCGGTGAGCCCGGGCCGCTCTGGATCATGGCGCGCATCCAGTCCGCCGGGCGCGGGCGGCGCGGACGGCCCTGGACCAGCGCATCGGGCAATCTGTTCTGCACCGGGCTGTACCGGATCGAGGCGGGTCCGGCGCGCGCCGCCCAGCTTTCCTTCGCCGCGGCGCTGGCCGCCGGCGATCTGGCCGCCAGCGTGATCGATCCGGCGCTGGTGCGCCTCAAATGGCCCAATGATCTGCTGATCGGCGGGCGCAAGGCGGCGGGCATCTTGCTGGAGAGCGGCGCCCACCCTCATGGCGGGCTCTGGCTTGCGGTGGGGATCGGGATCAATCTTGCCGCCCACCCGGCCGACAGTGAACGCCCCGCCACCGACTTCACCGTCCATGGCGCGCACCTTGCGCCAGACGCGGCGCTGGAGGTGCTGGCCTCGCGCTTTGAACACTGGCGCCAGCGCTGGGCGGCGGACGGGTTTGCACCCTTGCGCGACGCGTGGCTGGCGCGCGCCCACGGACTGGGCGAGGCTTGCACCGCGCGCCTCAATGGCGAGACGGTGGAAGGCGTGTTCGCCGATCTCGCCGAGGATGGCTCGCTGCGGCTTGATTTGAAGGATGGCGCGAGACGGCTTATCTCCGCGGGAGATGTGTTCTTCCCCGGCGCCGCCGCGCCCTGACGGAGTGTCCTGCATGCTGCTGGCGATTGATTGCGGGAACACCAACACCCTGTTCGCCGTTCATGACGGAACGGACTGGCGCGCCGAGTGGCGCACCGCGACCTATTCAGCCCGAACGGCGGACGAGTACGCCGTCTGGCTCAACCAGCTTCTGCAGATGCAGGGTCTGTCGCTGAAAGATCTCGATGCGTGCGTGATCTCCACCGTCGTGCCGCAATCGCTGTTCAATCTGCGCAATCTGGCGCGGCGCTATATCGGGGCCGAACCAGTGGTCATCGGCGATGCCGGCGTGGACCTGGGCGTCGGCGTCAATCTCGCCCGGCCCCAGGACGCCGGCGCGGACAGGCTGGTGAATGCCTTGGGCTGCCGGGTGCGTTACCCTGGCGCCCTGATCATTGTGGATTCGGGGACCGCCACGACATTCGACGTGGTCTCCGCGGAGGGAAATTTCGAAGGCGGGATCATCGCGCCTGGCATTAATCTGTCCATGCAGGCCCTCCACCGGGCGGCCGCGCGCCTGCCGCGCATCGCCATTGAACGCCCCGCCCGGGTGCTCGGAAAGGATACGGTCGGGGCCATGCAGTCGGGCGTGTTCTGGGGGTATATCGGCCTCATCGACGGCCTGGTGCGCCGGCTCAAGGCCGAGATCGGCCATCCGGTCACGGTCATCGCAACCGGCGGCGTCGCCTCATTATTCGAGGGCGCGGCTGAAACCATTGATCACTTCGATCCGGACGTGACCATTCGCGGACTGCTCGAAGTGTGGCGGCGCAATGCGCGCCTTGAGAAAGCAACAGAGTGACCAAAAAACAAAAAGCATCCGGAGACGCCGTCTATTTCGTGCCGCTGGGCGGCTCGGGCGAGATCGGGATGAATCTCAATCTCTACGGTTACGGGCCGGAGGAGGACCGCGCCTGGATCATCGTCGATTGCGGCGTGACCTTCGGTGATCTGTCCACCCCGGGCATCGACATCATCATGCCGGACACCCGCTTCATCGAGGAGCGGGGCCATCAGCTCAAAGCCATCGTCCTCACCCATGCCCACGAGGACCATATGGGCGCCGTCGCCCATCTGTGGCGCCGCCTGCGCTGCCCGATCTACGCCACGCCCTTCACCGCCTATCTGATGCGCGACCGGCTGGCCGAGCATGGCCTCCTGGGCCAGGCCGAGCTGCACGTGATCGGCATGAGCAGCCGTTTCGACATCGGCCCGTTTGACCTGCAGCTCGTCACGCTGACCCACTCCATCCCGGAGCCCAATGGCCTCATCATTCGCACGCCCGCCGGGCTGATCCTGCACACCGGCGACTGGAAGATCGATCCCGATCCGGTGATCGGCGCCAGCACCGACATCGCCGCGCTCGAAGCGGTCGGGCGTGAAGGCGTGATGGCCATGGTGTGCGACAGCACCAATGTCTTCACCCTGGGCGTATCGGGATCGGAATCCGGCGTGCGCGACAATCTTGTCGAGCTTGTGGGCCAGCAGAAGGGCAAGGTCGCCATCGCCGCCTTCGCCTCGAACGTGGCGCGCCTGGACACCGCCATCCACGCCGCCGAGGCCAATGGCCGCCGGGTATGCCTGGTCGGCCGGTCCATGCACCGCATCACCGCCGCGGCCAAGTCGGTCGGATTGCTGACCCGCTACCAGGACTTTGTCGACGAGGAGGATTCAGGCTTCTTCCCGCCGGACAAGATACTCTATCTGTGCACCGGCTCCCAGGGCGAGCCGCGCGCCGCGCTGTCCCGGATCGCCGAGGGCGCTCACCGCAATGTCAGCCTTGGCGAGGGCGACTGCGTGCTCTTCTCCTCGCGCATCATTCCGGGCAATGAGCGCGGCATTTTCGACCTGATGAACCGGCTGGCGGGCCGCGGCGTCAGGATCATCACCGAGCGCGAGCGCCACATCCACGTTTCCGGCCACCCGTGCCGCGACGAGCTGGCGCAGATGTACGCCTGGGCCAAACCCAATGTCGCCATCCCGGTCCATGGCGAGCTGCGCCATCTGAAGGAACACGCCGCGCTCGCCCGCTCGCTCGGCGTGCCGCATGCGCTCGAACCGTTCAACGGCGCGGTCATCCGCATCGACCGTGAGGGCGCGCGCATCGTCGATGAAGCCCCTGCGGGCCGGCTGTATGTCGACGGCAATTTCATCATCAGCGATGGACACGAGGCGATGCGCGAGCGCCGCAAGCTCGCCGTCGCCGGGCATATCACCGTGGCGGCCATCCTGCGCGACGGGGCGCTGCAGAACGGGCTCGACCTTCGCGCCGTGGGCGTGCCGGACAAGGCCGATTATGATCTCGACACGCTGCTGGACGATCTGGCCGACGCGGCCGAAGCCGCCTTCAAGCGCATGGGCAAGCGCGAGCGCCGCGACGAGGCCGCTGTCGAAGAGGTCCTGCGCCAGGCCGTGCGCCGCGAGGCCGCGCGCATCTGGGGCAAGAAGCCGGCGGTGGACGCGGTCGTGATGGCCGGCTGAGGGAGGCGGGGATGAAGCTGGGACGGCTCAACCATGTCGGCGTCGCCACGCCGGACGTCGCAGAGGCCGCGCGCGTCTATGCAAAACTCTACGGCGCGGCCGACGCCACCGCGCCCAAAGACTTCCCGCATCTGGGCGTGCGCGTGGTCTTCGTCACCCTGCCCAACATGCAGATCGAGCTGATCGAGCCGCTGGGCGAGGCGAGC
Source organism: Alphaproteobacteria bacterium (assembly GCA_016124675.1). Classification (GTDB taxonomy): domain Bacteria; phylum Pseudomonadota; class Alphaproteobacteria; order Caulobacterales; family Maricaulaceae; genus Oceanicaulis. The sequence continues at coordinate 33,395 of WGNG01000008.1, read as the reverse complement.
CCCGTCCATAAATTCCTCGAGAAGAACCCGAAGGGCGGACAGCATCATATGTGTTTTGAAGTGCCCGACATCCTCGCCGCCCGCGACGCCATGCGCGCGCGCGGCGCCACCGTGCTGGGCACGGGCGAGCCCTATATCGGCGCCCACGGCGTGCCGGTGATCTTCGTGCACCCGAAGGACACAGGCGGCGTGCTCATCGAGCTGATGCAGGACCCGGCGCTGTACGACGGCGGCGGTGGTCATTGATGACCCGTCAGCGCTTCAGCCAGGCACTGGTGATCGCCGCCGTCCTGCTTTGGATCGCGCTTGCCTTCATCGCCTCGCCCAATATTGGCATGGTCTCGGGCCTGGTGGTGTTTCTGTGCGCCTGGTGGATGGTGTTCTTCACCGTCCTGCCGCAACAGATCCGAGGCCAGCACGAGGATGGCGACATCGTCCCCGGTTCGGAACCCGGCGCGCCCACCGATCCGCAAATCCGCGCCAAGCTCTGGCTGACCACGGTCATCGCCGCCGGCGTGTGGATGCTGATCGTGGCGGTGCTGGCGTTTGAACTCGTCCAGCTCGACTGGTTCACTTCCGGGCGGGCCATGCCGCAAAGATGAGGTGGCATCCGCCACTTCCCCGCATTGGGGAAAAGGCGCGCATCGGGGGCCATTTCGTTTGCAAACGCCGGCGCCGGCTTTGCTGTCTCCAGGTCCCGTTCGGGCGAGAGCGTGAGGCCTGACGCAGTCAGGCCTCACCATGCCCTAATGCGCATACCCGTGTTCACCCTCACGCCGGATCACCGCGTAGCGGTCGCGCAGGCGGGTCTGGCGGGTTTCCAGCGAGGTGACCTCGCCGTCGATCAGCACGGCTGTGGGCGCGCTCATCACCTCCAGCGGGTCGCCGTCCCAGACCACGACATCGGCGATCCTGCCCGGCTCCAGCGAGCCGAACCGGTCGGCGACATTGTAGATCTCGGCGGGCGTCAGCGTGACGGCGCGGAACGCGTCGTCCCAGCGCGCGCCATGGGCCACGGCGATGCCGGCGTGCTGGCGCAAGAGGCGCGCATTCCAGTACAGGTCCGAGCCCAGCGTGGTGTAGGCCAGCTGCACCCCCGCTTCATGCAGCGTCGCCGCAGCGCGGTTGCTGGCCGCCAGCGTGTCGAAGCTTTCAGGCAGATTGCGCATGGGATCGAGAATGACGGGAATGCCCGCCGCCGCGATCTCATCGGCCATCAGATGGGCCTCGGCGCCCCCCACGATGATCAGGCGCAGGGCGGGATAGCGTTCAGCGAACTGGATGGCGCGCACGATATCGCTCGCCCGGTCCATGCGCATCATCAGGGGCATGGTTCCGCGGGCGACATCGACCATGGCTTCTGCATCAAAGCGGCTGATGGCGTCGCCTTCGGGATGGGCCATGAAGCGCCCGGGATAGAAGCGCGCATCCTCGATCGCCGCGCGCAGGAAGGCCCAGGCCGCGCTGCGCGCGCCGCCGGCAGTGCGGGCGCCCGAGACTGACAGATCCACCAGCATGAATTGCCGGTCGGCGAACAGGCTGTCGGGCGCGCCGGTGGAATCAGCCAGCGCCCCCCGCCCCGCAATGATGGCCGAGCCGACGGCGGGGTGAACTGCAAAGCGCGTCACGCCCTTGACCCGCGCCGAGGCGATGTGATTGCCCGCCGGGTTGAAGGCGTCCGCCACGTCCATGGACGCCGTGAAGGGCGAGTCCGACGCCGCGTTGTCGCGCGCGCCGGCTTCGGCGCTGACCTCTACGAGGCCCAGCTCGGTCTGGGGATGGAACAGGCCTGGCGTGATCCAGCCGCCTTGCGCGTCGATCACGCGCGCGCCGGACGGAATGCGCACCTGCGCGCCAACCTCCGCGATGACGCCGTCGCGGATCAGGACCGTGCCGTTGGTGATCACCCCGGCCTCGCCATTGGTGACCACGCGGCCATTGGTGACGGCGATGGTCTGGGCCGCGGCGCTGACGGGCAGGGCGGCGGCGAGCGCCAGCGGCGCGAGGACGGCGCAGAGGCTGCGCATGGAAAAGCGGGTCATCAGCGCGCCTCCTGGCCAGGTTGGCCGAGCATGAAGTCGCGCACCGTGCGCCGCTCGGGATCGGCGCGGTCATACATCAGCGCGCCATCGATATAGACATGGTCGGCCAGCGAATAGCTGGAGAAGGGATGCGCCGACCAGATCACGATATCGGCCCGCTTGCCGGTCTCGATGGACCCGGTCTCCTCGAAAATCCCCAGGCCTCTTGCCGGCGCTGACGTGAACCAGGCCACGGCCTCGGCGTCGGAGATATCCAGCCCCATGCGCCGGCCATCACCCAGCGCCTTCGCCACTTCATGGTTGAGCCGCTGGATGCCGAGATCGGAATCAGAATGGATCATCGCGCACGCGCCCAGCGCATGGGTGATGGGCAGGTTTTCGATGATGGAGTCATACGCCTCCATCTTGAACCCGCCCCAGTCGGCCCACACCGCCGCGCAGGTGCCGGCCTCGGCCAGCAGGTCGGGAATTTTGTAGGCCTCCACCGCGTGGTGGAAGACCGAGACGTGGTAGTCGAACTCTTCTGCCATATCGAGCACGAGGGCCATTTCATCGGCGCGGTAGCAATGCATCTGGATGAGGATCTCCCCGTCCAGCACGCCCATCAGCGTGTCGAGCTCCAGATTGCGCGTGGGCGGTGTGGCGGACGCGTCGCCCTCATCCCAATAGCGGTTCCAGGCGGCGCGGTATTCCACCGCCCGCTGCCAGGCTTCGCGGTAGCCGGCCATATTGCCCATCCGCGACCCCGGCGCGCGGCCCTGTGAGCCATAGACGCGCTTGGGGTTCTCGCCGCAGGCCATTTTCAGCGTGTAGGGGGCGCCGGGAAACTTCATCGCCTGCACGCTGCGCGCGGGCACATTGCGCAAGGTGACGCCGCGCCCCCCGAACAGATTGGCCGAGCCTGGCAGGATGTGCAGCGTCGTCACGCCGGCCGCCAGCGCCGTGTCAAAGCCCGGGTCCTGTGGCCAGACGCCATGCTCGGCCCACACCTCCGCGGTCACCGGCGCGGTGACTTCATTACCGTCGGAATGGGCGTTGACCGACGGGCTGGCGTAGACGCCCAGATGGGAGTGGATGTCCACCACGCCCGGCGTCACATAGCGCCCCTGAGCCTCGACGATCTCGGCGCCCTCGGGCGCCGTCAGGCCTTCGCCCACAGCGGAGATGCGCCCGTTCTCGATGAGGATGTCAGCGTTCTCGAAAAACCCGCCAATCCCGTCATAGACATTGGCGCCGCGGATCAGCGTCACCCCGGACGGGACGGGCTGATAGGTAGAGGGATAGGGATCGGGATTGAACCGCACGAGCTCGCCGGCGGATTCGCCCTCGGCGCCGTTGGTCTCATCATCCCCGGCGCCATTGCACCCGGCCAGCGCCGCCAGCGCCAGTGCCCCCGCGCCGAAGGCGCTCCACAAACGTCTCATCTCGTCCCTCCCGCAATCGGCGCTCGATCCGGCGCAGTGCGCACAGAATCTCTCCGCTTGACGACTATCGGCGCAGCCTCATGGAAACGGGCAGGGGATGGAAGGCGTTATTGTATAACGATGGCAGGGGATGATCTCGCCCCGCCACCTAACGTCCCCGCGACGGATACCCGCCGCGCAGCGCGTATCAGTGCAAACCTCAAGGGAGCATACGTCATGATCCGCATCGCTGCACTGGCGCTCGCCGCGTCGCTGTCCTTCACTCTCGCGCCGCCCGCAGCCGCTGCTGCGGCGCACGGCGCCGTTCAGGCAGATGGCGAGGCCTTCGCGGCGCCGGGTCCTCATTCCGTGACGACGTCGCTCGACGTCTGGACCGATGAGGCGCGCGGGCGCGATATCCCGGTGAAGATCTACCAGCCTGACGGGCCCGGGCCCTTTGCGGCGGTGATTTTCTCCCACGGGCTGGGCGGCAGCCGTGAGGCGGCGGGTTATCTGGGCGCGCATCTGGCGAGCTGGGGCCTCGTTGCGATCCACATCCAGCATCCGGGCTCGGACGAGACGATCTGGGCGGGCGTGCGCGACCGGCGCGCGCTCATGGCGGCGATGCAGGCGGCCGTGCGTGAGCCGCGCACGGCGATCGACCGCTATCAGGACATTCCCTTCGCCGTGGACGCTATCGAGGCGCGCGCCGAGGCGCTGTCGGTCGATCCCACGCGGCTCGGCATCGCAGGCCATTCCTTCGGCGCCCATACGGTGATGGCGGCGGCCGGCATCACCTTTCCAACACCGCGCGGTGACCTGACCCTGGCCGAGCCGCGCCTGTCGGCAGGGCTCATGCTGTCGCCTCCGGCGCCCAATGAGCGGATCGATCCGTCGGACTATGCCCGCATCTATGGCGGCATCACGATCCCGCTGCTGCATGTGACGGGCGTTGATGACGGCAGCCCGCTGGACCCGGGCCTCGACCCGTCAGACCGGCTGATTCCCTTCCGCGAGATTGGCGGCGCGCCGCAATATCTCGCCTTATTCGATCCGGGCGACCATCAGGTGTTCGGGGGCCGCGCCGGGCCACGCGGTGCGCCGGACTGGTATGCAGGCGTGCAGGCGGCCACCGCCCAGATCGCCGCCGCCTTCTTTCGCGCCGAGCTGTACGACGATCCGCAAGCGCGCGCCTTCATGGACGGCCCCGGCTTCACATTGGCCCTGGAAGGTCTGGCGGAGAGTGATCGCAAACAATAGGCGGAGGGGTCACCCCCCCCCCCACTTGCCCCCGCGCCCTGTCGGCGCGATGGTCGCGCCCTGGCTGAATCACCCGACCGAGGACGCATTCCATGGCCCTGCGCACTGGCGCCCAGCATCTGATCGACGCGCTCGCCGCCCAGGGCGTGGAGCGGATTTTCGGGGTTCCGGGAGAGAGCTATCTCGCCGCGCTGGATGCGCTGGTTGATAGCGGCATCGCCTTCATCACCTGCCGGCATGAGGCGGGCGCGGCCAACATGGCCGAAGCCGATGGCAAGCTGACGGGGCGTCCGGGCATCTGTTTCGTCACGCGCGGGCCGGGTGCGACTCAAGCCGCCGTGGGCGTGCACACGGCGTTTCAGGATTCCACGCCCATGCTGCTTCTGGTGGGCCAGGTGCGGCGCGAGGATGAGGGGCGCGAGGCGTTTCAGGAGCTCGATTACGCAGAGGCCTTCACCGGCATCGCCAAGGCGGCCTTCGAGATCCGCGATCCCGCGCGGGTGGGCGAGCAGATGATGCGCGCCTACGCGCTGGCCCTGCACGGCCGCCCTGGCCCGGTGGTGGTGGGGCTGCCGGAGGACATGCTCACCGAGCTCGCAGAGGCGCCCGCGCCGCGCGCCTTCACCCGGGCGCTCAATGAGCTGGGCGCCGATACGGCCAGGGCCATCGCCGCCCGGATTGATGCCGCGCAGCGCCCGGTGATCCTCGCCGGTGGGCCTGGCTGGAGCGCGGCGGCGCGCGCGGCGCTGCACGCGTTTGCGGTGCGCTTCAACTGCCCCGTCGCCACTAGCTTCCGCGCCAAGCACCTGTTCGACAACACCCATTCCCACTATGCCGGCGAGGCAGGAATCGGCGTGAACCCAGGCCTGCGCGAGGCTTTGCGAGAGGCGGATGTGATCCTGGCCATCGGGCCGCGCCTGGGCGAAATGACCACCCAGAGCTATGAGCTGTTTGACGTGCCCGGCGGGGTGGGCGACCGCCTGATCCATATCCATCCCGGCGGCGAGGAACTGGGCCGCGTCTATCACCCGGACTTGGCCGTCACGGCCTCGCCCGGCCCGGCCATGCTGGCGATTGCGGATGCCGCGAAACCTGAGAACGCCGCCAGCCGTGCGCCCTGGGTCGCGGCGCGCCGCGCGTCATATGAGGCCTGGGTCCAGCCCGTCAGCGTCACCGGCGCCGTCAATCCGTCGCAGATCTGGCGCGCGGTGTCGGCCCGCTATGGTGACAGCGCGATCATGACCAATGGCGCGGGCAATTTTGCCGCCTGGCTGCATCGCTTCTTTGACCACAGCGCGTATCCCGGCCAGCTGGCGCCCACTTCGGGCGCCATGGGCTATGGCCTGCCCGCCGCCATCGCCGCCAAGCTGCGCCATCCTGACCGCCCGGTCATCGCCGTGTGCGGCGACGGCGATTTCCTGATGGCCGCGCCTGAGCTCGCCACCGCTGTCCAATACGACGCCAAAATCGTCGTGTGTGTGTTCGACAACGGCGCCTATGGCACGATCCGAATGCATCAGGAGCGCGCCTATCCGGGCCGCGTTTCGGGCACCAGCCTCGTCAATCCCGACTTCAAGGCCATGGCCCAGAGCTTCGGCATGGCCGCCTGGTATGTGACAATGACCGAGGACTTCCTGCCCGCGCTGGAGGCGGCGCTGGCGTCGGGCCGTCCGTCCCTCATCCATGTGCGCCAGTCACCCGAAGACATTGCACCGGGCAAGAGGCTGAGCGCGCTTTAGGGGCGGGCTGGCGCCATTTGAGCCGCTGTGGCCTCGCCCCCTCACCTTTATCCTCTCCCCCATAAATGGGGGAGAGGGGGCCTCCACGCCGCACTTGATCCTGTGGGCTTGGGATCAGGCATTTGCGAATAGACCTCAACGTCAAAGCCTCCTCTCCCCTCTTCAGAGGGGAGAGGATAAAGGTGAGGGGTGTGGCGTTGCGTGCCCCGCTGCCGCCCACCCGTGCTTAAGCCTTTGCGCAGGCGCCGGGCTGGGGTATCACCCGCGCCATCATCTCCAAGGGGGCCATCCATGTCTGTCATCACCGACATTCGCGCGCGCGAGATTCTCGACAGCCGGGGCAATCCCACGGTGGAGGTGGATGTGGAGCTGGAAGACGGCTCCATGGGCCGCGCCGCCGTGCCGTCGGGCGCGTCCACCGGGGCCCATGAGGCGGTGGAGAAGCGCGATGGCGGCCCGCGCTATGGCGGCAAGGGCGTGCGCGAGGCGGTCGCCAATGTCGAGAGCGAGATTTACGAGACCATTGTGGGCATCGACGCGGCCGAGCAGCGCGTCATCGATGAGGCGATGATCGATCTCGACGGCACGCCCAACAAGGCGCGCCTGGGCGCCAACGCGATTCTCGGCGTGTCGCTGGCGGTGGCCAAGGCGGCGGCCCAGTCGCGCCGCCTGCCGCTCTACCGCTATCTGGGCGGGGTGAATGCGCGCATCCTGCCCACCCCGATGATGAACGTCATCAATGGCGGCGCCCATGCCGACAATCCGGTGGACTTCCAGGAATTCATGATCATGCCCACCGGCCTGCCGAGCTTCTCGGAAGGCCTGCGCTGCGGCTCGGAGATTTTCCACGCCCTGAAATCCCGCCTGAAACGGGGCGGTTATGCCACCAATGTGGGCGATGAAGGCGGGTTTGCGCCGGATCTCAAAAGCGCCGAGCATTGCCTGGACGAGCTGATGGCCGCCATCGCGGCCGCCGGCTACCGCCCCGGCGAGGACGTGGTGCTGGCGCTCGATGTCGCCTCCACCGAGTTTTTCCGCGACGGGCGCTATGTGCTGGAAGGCGCGGGGCGCACCTGCTCGTCCGAAGAATTCGCCACCTACCTGACCGAGCTTGTGGGCGCCTATCCCATCGTCTCCATCGAGGACGGCATGGCCGAGGATGACTGGGCGGGCTGGACGGCGCTCACCTCGGCGCTGGACGGCCAGTGCCAGCTGGTGGGCGATGATCTGTTCGTCACCAATCCCGAGCGCCTGTGGCGCGGCATTGAGGAAGGCGCGGCCAACGCCCTGCTGGTGAAGGTCAACCAGATCGGCACGCTGTCGCAGACCCTGGATGCCGTCGAGATGGCGCTGCGCGCCGGCTATGGCGCGGTGATGAGCCACCGTTCGGGCGAAACCGAAGATTCCACCATCGCCGATCTCGCCGTGGCGACCAATTGCGGACAGATCAAGACCGGCTCGCTGGCCCGTTCGGACCGCACCGCCAAATACAACCAGCTCCTGCGCATCGAAGCCGAGCTCGGCTCGGCGGCCGCCTATGCCGGGCGCAGCGCGATCGCGGCGGGGTAGGGGGGAGTCGTCCTCCACTTTCCCTCCCCTTGATGGGGAGGGTGGGCCGGCGCGCAGCGCCGGGTCGGGTGGGGTGGGGGCGCCGCCCGGTGAAGACTTTGGTGGCCGCCTTTCGGCGGCGCCCCACCCGGCTTCGCTTCGCTCAGCCACCCTCCCCACGAGTGGGAGGGAAATGAGGGGGTGCCCTTCAATGTCTGAAGACACCCCCTGCATTCCTCCCCCCATACCGGCGCCACGGCGCTTTTGCCCCGGGTGATTCTGCGCTAAACCGTCCGCCCATGCCGCGATATATTTTCATCACTGGCGGCGTGGTCTCCTCCCTTGGAAAAGGCCTCGCTTCCGCCGCTCTGGGCGCCCTGTTGCAAGCGCGCGGGTATTCCGTGCGCCTGCGCAAGCTGGACCCCTATCTCAATGTCGATCCGGGCACGATGTCGCCCTATCAGCATGGCGAGGTCTATGTCACCGATGACGGGGCGGAGACCGATCTGGATCTCGGCCATTACGAGCGCTTCACCGGCGTGCCCGCCGCCCAGAGCGACAATATCACCACGGGCCGCATCTATTCCGACATCATCGCGCGCGAGCGCCGGGGCGATTATCTGGGCGCCACGGTCCAGGTGATTCCCCACGTCACCGACGCCATCAAGGCCTTCGTCCTGTCCGATGCCGGGGACGTGGATTTCGTGCTGTGCGAGATCGGCGGCACGGTGGGCGATATCGAGGGCCTGCCCTTCTTCGAGGCGATCCGCCAGCTGGGCCAGGAGCTCGGCCGCGAGCGCTGCGTCTTCGTCCATGTCACGCTTCTGCCCTTCATCAAGGCGGCGGGCGAGATGAAGACCAAGCCCACCCAGCACTCGGTCAAGGAGCTGCGCTCCATCGGCATCCAGCCCGATATCTTGCTGTGCCGGTGCGAGATTCCGCTGGACCCGTCGGACCGGCGCAAGATCGCGCTGTTCTGCAATGTGCCCGAAAACGCCGTGATCGAGGGGCGCGACGCGGCCTCGCTCTATGACGTGCCGGGTGAATACCACGCGCAGGGCTTCGATACCGTCATCCTTGACCGGTTCGGCATCAAGGACGCGCCCGAGCCCGACATGTCGGTGTGGGAGGCGATCAGCGACGCCGTCCACAATCCCGATGGCGAGGTCACCATCGCGGTGGTGGGCAAATACACCGTGCTCGCCGACGCGTACAAATCCCTGCTCGAAGCGCTCACCCATGGCGGCATCGCCAACAAGGTGAAGGTGCGCGTGCGCTGGCTCGACGCCAGCCAGTTCGAGGCGCCGGATAATTTCGCCGCCCTGGAAGACGTGCACGCCATTCTGGTGCCCGGCGGGTTTGGCGAGCGCGGCGCCGAAGGCAAGATCGCCGCGGCCCGCTTCGCGCGCGAGCGCAAGGTGCCGTATTTCGGCATCTGCTTTGGCATGCAGATGGCGGTCATCGAGGCGGCGCGCCATCTCGCCGGCATAGAGGGCGCTGGCACGTCGGAGTTTGGCGCGCCCAAAGAGCCGGTGGTCGGCCTGCTCACCGAATGGGTCAAGGATAATGAAATCGTGCGCCGCTATGCCGGCGGGGATTTGGGCGGCACCATGCGCCTGGGCGCCTTTTCGGCGGCGCTCAAAGACGGCTCGCGCGTGCGCGCGATCTACGGCGCGCCGCAGATCGAGGAACGCCACCGCCACCGCTATGAGGTGAACATCGCCTGGCGCGGCCAGCTCGAAGCCGCCGGCCTCATCTTCTCCGGCCTGTCGCCCGACGGCGTGCTGCCCGAGATCGTGGAATACGCCGACCACCCCTGGTTCATCGGCGTGCAATTCCACCCCGAATACAAATCAAGACCGTTCGACCCGCACCCGCTGTTCGCCAGCTTCGTGGCGGCGGCGGTGGAGCAGTCGAGGCTGGTTTAGGAGGGGCGTGTCTTTCTAAGGAGAGGCGCCTGACCCCCCAAACTTTGCGTCCCCGGGCGGCGCAGCCGGCCCGGGGCCCATCCCGGCCGCTCTCAACTGCCGCACATTTGGAAAGGTCTTGTGGATGGCTCCCTGCGCTCCCTGCGGCCGGCCGGTCAAGCAAACGGACTTACTCTTCGAATGACCACCCCCACCACACACCGCCCCATTGCCAGCCCGGCATGAAACCGGTATAGCCCGCCGCTCACTTTCCGTGTGACTTTCACGTCGCGCGCGCAAGTCCGGTTCACCTTTGACTTTGAGGGAGAGACCCATGGCGGTCCCCAAGCGCAAAACCTCTCCGTCCAAGCGCAATATGCGCCGCGGACATGATTCCATCTCCACGACGGCCTATGTCGAGGACAAGGACACGGGCGAGCTGCGCCGTCCGCACCATGTCGATCTGAAGACCGGCATGTATCGCGGCAAGCAGATCTTCACGCCGAAAGAAGACTGATCCGGCCACGCCGGGCAGACCAGAGAGCCCCCGCGCGAGGAATCGCGCGGGGCTTTTTGCTTTGCACGGATGAATGAGCCCGGGTCCCGGGCGGCGCGCACGCCCTTGTCCTGACGCGCATCGCGCCTCAGGCGCGGCGCACCAGCGCCCGCTCGCCGCAGCTGGGGCGGCGGATTTCCACGCTCACCAGGCCGGGCAGGGCGGCGTCCAGGCGCTCGAACACCCAGTGGGCGATGGCTTCCAGAGAGGGGTTGTCCAGCCCCTCCACCTCGTTGAGCAGGCGGTGATCGAGCTGGTCGCGCACCTTGGCGAGCTCGGTCTCGATCTCCCAGAAATCACGCACCATGCCGCTCTCCGCCGAGCGCGCGCCCGACAGGGTCACCGTGCCGGCGAAGGAATGCCCGTGCAGGCGCGAGAACGGATGGTTCGCGTCCTTGTGGGTGAAATGGTGTGCGGCGTCGAAGGTGAAGTCCTTCGAGATTTCCAGAACGAGTGCGGACATGGCTTCCTGACCTGTGCGTGGCGCGCCATATACAGAATGCAGCGCACAATTGAAACCGCAGGACACCGCGCGGCGCTGACAGCGGATATGAGGAGCCTTCCATGAGCCAGCCGCCCGAAACGACCAAGCCGGCGCGCAAACCCGTCACCGCGCTCACGCTTGCGCTGTGGGCCGCGCCGGTGCTGGCGGGCTTTGGCGTGCTGGCGCTGGCGCTGGCGCTGAACTGGCAGCCCTGGTTCGGCTATGCCGCCGTGATCGCCGGCGTGCTGGGCGCCGTGATGATGGCGGGCGAGCATTTCGGCGTGCGCGGGCAATAGACTGTTTCATGAGCCCCTGTGCCGCGCGCGTTGCCGCCGGACGGGCGCACGATCATAGTCGCACCCATGACCAATCTGTTCCAGTCCGCCGGTCTTGAAGCCTCTGCTCCGCGCCCGCTGGCTGACCGGCTGCGCCCGCAATCCCTGAGCGATGTGGTGGGTCAGGATCACCTGATCGGTCCCGGCGGCCCGCTGGGGCGCATGCTGGCGCGCGGGCATCTGGCCTCCATCGTCCTGTGGGGGCCGCCGGGCGTGGGCAAGACCACGCTGGCGCGCCTGCTCAGCGATGCGGCGGGGCTGGAGTTTGACGCCATTTCCGCCGTGTTCTCCGGCGTGGCGGACCTGAAGAAAGCCTTCGACCGCGCCCGCGCCCGGCGCGCCTCGGGGCAGGGCACGCTGCTGTTTGTCGACGAGATCCACCGCTTCAACCGCGCCCAGCAGGACGGTTTCCTGCCGGTGGTGGAGGAGGGGGTGGTCACGCTGGTGGGCGCCACCACTGAAAACCCCAGCTTTGAGCTCAACGCCGCGCTCCTGTCGCGCTGTCAGGTGCTGGTGCTCAAGCGGCTGGACGCCGAGGCGCTGGAGCGTCTCCTCACCCGCGCCGAGGCGCTGGAGGGCCGCCCGCTGGCTCTGACGGCGCAGGCGCGCGAGGTGATGAAGGCGCTGGCCGACGGGGACGGGCGCTATCTGCTCAATCTGGCCGAACAGGTCTTCGCCGCCGCGCCTGCGGCGCCGCTGGACCCGGCGGGGCTGGGCCAGCTGGTGCAGCGCCGGGCGCCCTCCTACGACAAGGCGGGCGATTCCCACTACAATCTCATCTCCGCCCTTCACAAATCCATCCGCGGCTCGGACCCGGACGCGGCGCTGTACTGGCTGGCGCGCATGCTGGAGGCGGGCGAGGACCCGCTGTTTCTGGCGCGCCGCCTGGTGCGCATGGCCAATGAGGATATCGGCCTGGCCGATCCCGGCGCGGTGCACGCGGCGCTGGCGGCCAAGGACGTGTATGATTTCCTCGGCAGTCCCGAAGGCGAGCTCGCGCTGGCCCAGGCCGTGATTCATCTCGCCTGCGCGCCCAAATCCAACGCGGTCTACAAAGCCTGGAAAGCGGCGGTGCGCAGCGCCAAGGCCACAGGCTCCTTGAGTCCACCCAAACACATCCTCAACGCCTCCACCAGGCTGATGAAGGCTGAAGGCTATGGCCAGGGCTATGAATACGATCACGACGCGCCCGGCGGCGTCTCGGGCCAGGACTATTTCCCCGACGAGATGACCGACCGCCCGGTCTTCTACGAACCCAAAGACGGCGGGCGTGAAGCCCAGCTCAAAGAACGGCTGGAGCGCTGGCGGGCGTTGAGGGAGGAGCGGCGGGGCGGCTAGGTGTCATAGCCAACAGGGTTGCCGCATGCGCGCCGGCGCCGGGACCGATCAAGGCCGCAGGGCGCCGCGTTCCTCTTGCATATCGTTCAACGCTGAACTATAACGTTTATCGTTGAATGAAGCTGAAGGAGGACGCCATGGCGCAGAACCGCAGACTGTTTCTGAAGCTCGCCGGCGCGTCCGCGCTGACACTGGTGGGGGCGGGGGCAGTCTTCACCGCCACCCGTACGCCGGTGCGTGCCTTGCTCCCGTGGGAGACGGCGATGAGCGGCGCCCATGGCCATCCCCGCCTGCGCGCGCTCGCCTGGGCCATTCTGGCGCCCAATCCCCACAATATTCAGCCCTGGCTGTTCGAGCTTGTCGGCGAGGACGAGGTGCGCATCTGGTGTGATCTGGACCGGCGTCTGCCCGCCACCGATCCGTTTGACCGTCAGATCACCATCGGCTTTGGCTGCATGCTGGAGCAATTGCGCATGGCGGCGGCTGAGGCCGGGCTGGCGGCGCAGATCACGCCCTTTCCCGAGGGCGCTGGCGCGCCGCGTCTCGATGACCGCCCCATCGCGCATGTACGCTTGACGCCGGCTGACGCCGCGCCCGACCCGCTCTTCGCCCACGCCGCCATCAGGCGCTCTGACAAGGCGCCGTTTGACGACCGCTCCATCGCGCCTGACCTGGTGGCCGCGCTGCTTGAGGCCGCTGCGCCGCGCCACGAGACGGCGCTGATCGCCGATCCGGACGGCGTGGCGGCGCTGCGCGACCTGACCTGGCGGGCCATGGAGCTGGAGCTGCGTGCGCCGGCGCCGCATCGCGAAAGCGTTGATCTGATGCGCATCGGGCGCGCCGAGATCGAGGCCAATCCTGACGGCATTGCCCTGCAGGGCGCCATGATCGAGGCGCTGAATGTCGCAGGTGTGATCACGCGTGAAGCCCTCGCCGATCCCGCCTCCACAGCGTTCTCTCAAACTCTCGGCATGATGCGCGCCCAGATTTACAGCGCGCAGGGCTACGCTGTTTTGACCACGCCCGGTGACACACGCGCCGAGCAATTGGAGACTGGCCGCGACTGGCTGCGCCTCAATCTGGCCGCCTGCGGGCTGGGCCTGGGCTTCCAGCCGCTCAGCCAGGCTTTGCAGGAGTATGAGGCCATGGCCGGTCTCTATGCCGAGGCCCACGACCGGCTTGCGCCCGGCGGCGGGCGCGTGCAGATGATCGCGCGCCTGGGGTATGGACGGGTTCCCGCCCGCACGCCGCGCTGGCCGGTGGAGAGCAGGATGATGGCATGAGCCGCGCTCCCGGACCCGGGCCGGATCCCGCTGCGCCGGAGCTGGTGTTCGCGGTCCTCAACGAGGTGGGCATCATCCACCAGCTGTCGTCCAGCGCGTTGCTCAAAGCCCTGCCTGACGGGCTGCAGATCGCCCATTTTTCGGTGCTCAACCACATGGCGCGCCTGGGCGATGGCTGGACGCCGGTGCGTCTGGCGCGCGCGTTTCAGGTCACCAAGGGCGCCATGACCAACACGCTGCAGCGGCTGGAGGCGCGCGCCCTGGTGCGCATCGAGCCCGACCCGAAGGACCGCCGCGCCAAGCGGGTCTTTTTCACCGACGCCGGCCGGGAGATGCGCGCGCGCTGCCTTGCCGCCCTCGGCCCGGAACTGGCGCGCATGGGCGCAGCGCTGGGCGCGGCTCCGTTTGAAACCGCCCTGCCGGCTTTGCAGGCGATGCGCGCCTGGCTCGATGCGGATCGCAGTCAGGTCCGGTGAGCGGGCGCGGGCTGTTGGGCAGGGATCAGTCAGCCTCAGGCGGAAAGGGTGCGGTGACGGCGCGCGACAGGCCGGTGAGGTGCCGGGCGACAGCGCGGCCGTCAGGATGCAGCACGATCTCCACGCGGGTGCGCTCGTGGCGCAGCGTGATGCGCCAGCGTCCCTCATCCTCGCCCTGACCCTGTTCGGCGCGCGCCAACAGGCGCCCCTGCGCCATCTGGTCCCGCCAGCCCTCCGGGCTCAGGCCGATCAGCGGCGCCAGCCGGGGCACATCCAGCTCCAATCCGTCAGCATGAACGCTCACGGCACCCTGCGGCAGCACATGGGTCATGTCGCCGCCAGGCCTGCAGGCATGAAGTCGCCACAGAACCCGTCCCGGTCGCTGGCCGGATGGACCGGATCATGGGCGAGGCAGGCGGGCGGCACCCCCGGTCCTCGATGGGCGCAATCCTCACACAGGCCGAATATGGCAATCTGGCAGGGCGGGGCGGCCAGCTGGCGCGACAGGGCCGTGAGCCCGGACGCCAGTGCGGCCCGTTCGGCCGGTGCCAGGGCGGCAATGGCTGCACCCAGCCGGGCCGCCGGATCGCGCGCGAGGGCGGCGCGCCCGGCCGACGTCAGGCTGATCAGGCGGCGGCGTCCATCGCCCGGGGCTGCCCGCACCTCCAGAAGGCCGCGCCGTGTCAGCCCGGTCAGAATCTGCGAGGCGGCGCCTTTGGTCACCCCGTGAAAGCGCGCGAAGTCACCCGGTGTGGCTGATAGACGGTTGGCGCTGGCGGCAAAGCGCAGCGCGGCCCATTGCGCCGGCGTCAGGTCCTCGGCGGGGCCCGCCGCGCTGGCGGCCCGCGACAGGTGAATGACCTGCTCGGCGATCTGGGACGCAGATTTCATGGCCAATCAGGTATCGTATCTAAACAAACTTGCCAAGGCCCGCCGCCGGCGCTACGAGATGGTATCGGATCTAAACGAAATCGGCCGTTTGGCGGGAGTTGGACATGATCGCCCTGTTGGACCGGCATGAGGAGCTGGCCCTGCTTGAGGCCTGGCGCCATCACCGCAACGGGTCGGCGCGGGCACGCCTGGTCGCCGCGTTCGAGCCGCTCTGCCGGCGCTGGGCCTGGCGGTATGCGCAGCGCGGCGGAGATGTGGACGATCTGTCCCAGGAAGCCCGCATGGGTCTGATGATCGCCATCGACAAGTTTGATCTCGCCAGCGGGGTGCGCCTGGCGACCTATGCGCGGTTCTGGATTCAGCACTGCGTCGAACGCTCGTTGCAGATCGGCGCCAGCGGCGTGCATGTACCCATCACGGCCCGGCGCAAATTGCGCATCGCCGCCGCGCAGCGCGATCCCGGCCAGGCGCCGGACGGGCTGGGCGCGCTGGCCCAGGCCGGCATGGGCGATTTCGCCGCTTCGCCCATCGCCAGTGGTGAGGATTGGGAGGAGGGGGCCTTTCTGACGCGCAGCCTCACCGACGATCCTGATCCTCAGTCAACCTTCGCTGAGTCCGCCACGCGCGCATCGCGGCTTGATCATGTGTCGCGTGCGCTGGACGATCTGGATGCGCGCCGGCGCCTCATAGTCGAGCGCCGCTTCTTCAGTGATCCGCCCCAGACGCTGGAGGACATCGCCCAGGTCCTCGACATCACCCGTGAACGCGTCCGGCAGCTGGAGCAATCCGCCATCGCGCGCCTGCGCAGCGTGCTGCAGGAAGCGGGGTGAATTACCCGGGCATCCGGCGCCCGGCCTTGCGCGTCAGCGCGCTGCAGCCTATCGCTGCGCGTCATGAACCATCTTCTTCTCATCGCCGCAGGCGGCGCGCTGGGCGCGGTGTCGCGCCATGGCGTGAACCAGGCGTGCCTGCGCTGGATTGGCCCTGAGGCGCCCTGGGGCGTGCTGATCGTCAATCTGGCCGGAGCGCTGGCGGTCGGGCTCCTGGTGGGCTGGCTGGCCCAGGCCGGGCGCGCCGACGCCACCGAGCTACGCTTCGCCTTCGGCGTCGGGTTTCTGGGCGCCTTCACCACCATGAGCGCCCTGTCGCTGGAGCTGATCCTGATGATCGAACGCAAGGCCTTCCTGGAGGCGCTTGTCTGGGGTGGCGGCATGCTGATCGCCTGCGTCCTCGCCACGGGCGTTGGGCTGGCGCTGGCGCGCAGCGTGTGGGCGTCATGAGCGCGGTTCAAACCCTCGAAGTCACCCAGGCCGAGGCGGACATGCGTCTGGACCGCTGGTTCAAGGCGCACTTCCCGCACATCCCGCACGGGCGGGTGGAGAAATTCCTGCGCACCGGCCAGGTCCGCGTTGACGGCGCGCGCGCCAAGGGCAATCAGCGCCTGGAGGCCGGCCAGATCGTGCGCGTGCCGCCCATGCCGGAACCGGGCGAGATCCGCGCCGAGGCGCCCCTGTCGCGTGAGGATGCAGCGTTCGCGCGCTCCATGGTGCTGTATCAGGATCATGAGCTGATCGCGCTGAACAAGCCCCATGGCCTCGCCGTACAGGGCGGCTCCAAGACCACACGCCATCTCGACCGGCTGCTGGACGCTTTCGGCAAGGGCGATCAGCGCCCGCGCCTGGTGCACCGGCTCGACAAGGACACCTCGGGCGTTCTGGTGGTGGCGCGCACCGCCGACAGCGCACGCCGGCTCTCGCGCCTGTTCCAGACCCGTGATCTTCGCAAATACTACTGGGCCGTCGCGCTGGGCGTGCCCTCGCCGCACCAGGGCGAGATCAGCGGCTTCCTGCGCAAGTCCAGCGGTCCCGATGGCGACCGCGAACGCATGATGGCCGCGCGCCATGGCGAGGAAGGCGCCCAGCACGCCGTGACCCATTACGCCGTCGCCGATCATGCCGGACGGCGCGCCAGCTGGGTCGTGCTGAGCCCCGAAACCGGGCGCACCCACCAGCTGCGCGTGCACATGGCCGGTTTTGGCCATGCCATTCTGGGCGATGGCAAATACGTGTGCGACATCCCCACGCCCGAAGGCCTGTCGCGCAAGCTGCACCTGCACGCGCGCAAGCTGGTCATCCCGCGTCCCGGCCAGCGCCCGCTGGTGCTGGAAGCGCCGCTGCCTGACCACATGAGCGAGACCTTCGCCGCGCTCGGCTTTGATTTCGACGCCGGCGCCGGCGCCGAGGAGACGCTGGCATGAGCGGGTTGAAGCTCGCCGTGTTTGATGTCGACGGCACGCTGGTGGATTCGCGCAAGGTGATCGCGCGCGCCATGACCCGCGCCTTTGAGCGCGCTGGCCTTGGCGAGATCGGCTATGACCGGGTGCGCACCATTGTCGGGCTGGAATTGTCCGAAGCCGTGGCGCGCCTGGCGCCGCCGGACTATGGCGCGCAGCGCGTCGCTGCGCTCACCGGGTTTTACAAACAGGCCTTTGTCGAGCAACGCGCCGAGTCCGGCTTCTCCGAGCCGCTTTACGACGGCGCGCGCGGCACGCTGGAGCGGCTGGCCGGCGAAGGCTGGCTGCTGGGTGTGGCCACCGGCAAGGCCCGGCGCGGGCTGGACATCGTGTTCGGCCATCATGATCTGCACCGCTATTTCCAGACCCTTCACACGGTGGACGGCGGACCCGGCAAGCCGCATCCGCGCATGGTGCTGGACGCCATGGCGGCCACCGGGGCGCGCCCTGAAGAGACCGTCGTGATCGGCGACACGTTCTGGGACATGGCGATGGCGCGGGCTGCCGATGCGCACGCGCTGGGCGTCACCTGGGGCTTTCACACGGCCGACGAGATCGCCGAAGCCGCGCCTCACGCCATTCACCACGATTTCGCCGCGCTCAACGCCGCGCTGGATGTGTTCGCCCAAAGCCGGAGCGCCCCATGAGCATGTCAAGGGCCAAGGCGGAAAACCTCCCTTTGCCGCGCCGCTTCTATACCGAAGTCACCGCTGCGCCGGGCGAGGGCGGCTGGCGCGTGCTGCTGGACGGGCGTCAGGTGCGCACCCCGGCGAAAGCGGTTCTGGTGCTGCCGTCTGAAGCGCTGGCCCGCGCCGCTGCCGCCGAGTGGGCCGCGCAAGGCGGGCACATCGACCCGTTCACCATGCCCGTCACCCGGCTCTGCCATGTGGCGTTGGACCGTACCGGCGATGTACGCGCGCAGGCCGCGGCGGAAGTCGCCCGCTTTGCCCGCACGGATCTGCTGAGCCATCGTGCAGAGGAGTCCGGTCTTGCCGCGCGTCAGGCTGCAGCCTGGGATGCATGGCTCGCCTGGGCCGCCACGGCGCTCGATGCGCCCTTGCACGCCGCCGCCTCGCTGACCGCGCTGGAGCAGCCGGACGCTTCGATCGCGGCGCTGGAGCGCCGGGCACTGGCGCTCGACAATTTCCGCCTGACCGCGCTGGTCAGCGCCGCGCCGATCCTGGGCTCGGCGATCCTCGCTTTCGCCCTGCTTGAAGGCGAGGGGGATGCTGAAACCCTGTTCGCGGCGTCGCGGGTCGATGAGGACTATCAGGCTGAGCGCTGGGGCGAAGATGCCGAAGCCGCACAGGCCGCCGCCAACCGCAAGCGTGATCTTTTAGGGTGTGAAACCCTGTTTCGCGCCATGGACGCGGATGAAGGCTGAGGCGGCCCGAGGCGCTATGTTGCGAAGCATTGAAGGCCGGGCGGTCCAAGGCGCCCTCGGATCAGTCAGGAGACAAGCCCATGACCCTCGACCGCCAGCGCATCACCTCCGGCGCGCCCTGGGAAGACAGGGTCGGCTATCGCCGCGCCGTGCGCGTGGGAAATCAGGTCTGGGTGTCCGGCACGGTTGCGGTTGACGCTGAAGGCCGACCCTTCGCCCCCGGCGATGCCGGGGCGCAGGCGGCCCGGTGCCTCGAGATCATCGTCGCGGCGCTGGCGCAGGCCGGCGCCCGGCCCGAGGACGTCGTGCGAACACGCGTATTTGTCACCGACATGTCGCCTGAAACCCAGGCCGCCGTCGGCGCGGCGCATCGGGCTGTGTTCGCATCCTGTCCGCCCGCCAGCACGATGGTGGGCGTCACCGCGCTTGCAGGCGCCGAGTTCATCGTCGAGATCGAAGCGGACGCCGTGATCGGCTAGCTCAGGGCGCTGTCACATTGCCGCGGCGCAGCGCGCCGGTGAGCAGCGCCGCGGCGCCATATGCGGCCAGCGCCGCCAGGATCGAGCCCAGAAACGCGCCGGGCAGGTCATGGACCCAGCCGCCCAGCGCAATGGCGATCAGCCCGGCGGCCAGAGCGGCCAGCGCGCTCCACTCGTCTCCGAACCGCGTGTGCAGTCCGATCAGCAGCGAGACCAGCAGCCCGGCCGAGCCCAGCGAGGAGGCGATCTCCACCAGCCCGTAAATCGTCTCGCCGCGCGTGGCGACGAGATAGGCGCAGGCGCCCGCCACGACGGTCAGCGCCCGCGCGGCGATAAGCGTCTCGCGCGCACCCGCGCCGGGCCGGACGCGCTTGTAGAGGTTTTCCGTGGTCAGCGCCGCGACCGCCAGAAGCGCTGAATCCACCGTCGACAGCACCGCCGAGAACAGCGCCCCTGCGAACACCACGAACAGCGCGGTCGGCAAAAGATCGGCGGCGAGGCTCGGCAGGAAGAGATCACCCTGCGAGGCGTCAAACCCCGCGCCCGGCCCGATCAGGCCGAACGCCACGGGAAAGAACCCCACCACCATGTAAAGCCCGCCCGCCAGCAGTCCGCCGCGCACGGCGATCTTCGCGGTTTTCGAGCCGAGAAAGCGCGAAATCAGCTCCTGCGCCACGATGGAGCCCAGGATGGGGACCGCAAACGCGTCGAGGCGCGCCAGCCAGCTTTCGCCCGGTGCGATCAGGATCAATTGCTCCGGACGGATCGAGGCGAGCGCCATCGCTGGCCCGCCCGCATGATCGATCAGGGCCGCGAGCAGGATCACCAGTCCAACCAGCACCACGCCGCTCTGGAAGATATCCGTCACCACAGACGCCAGCAGCCCGCCGATCAGCGTATAGGCCGTCACCAGTACCGTCACCGCCAGCAGTGTCGTCGCCACCGGCAGGCCCGCCACGGTCGAGACCAGGGCCGCGAGCGCCATCAGCTGAGCCGCCGCCCACACGATGGAGGTGGGGATGGACACGCACGCCGCCGCGATCTCGGCGCGGCCGCCGAACCGGTCGCGGAAGAAGTCGGCGAGCGTGATATAGCCCTTGGCCCGCATCGCCCCGGCCACCAGAAGGGCTGCGAGGATGAGACAGATCGCATAGCCGAAGGGCTCGGCGCGCGCGCCCGACAGGCCCTCGCCCGCAATCGCCGCGCTGGCGCCCATCACCGTTTCGCCGCCAAACCAGGTGGCGAATACCGATATCCCCACGGCGAACATGCCGAGGCGCCGTCCCGCCACCAGGTAGTCCACGTCACCCGCAATCTTGCGCGATGCCCACACGGCGATCGAGAGCTGGATCAGGACGTAAACGGCGAGGGCGGCGATCATCCAGGACAAGGGCGGGCCTCCGGGCGCGATTGATGAACGATCTAGGACGCTAGCCGCGCCCGGCTGATCAGCCATTCGGCATCCATCGCCGCCTCGCCCGCGCCCAGCGTGGTGGCGTTCTCCGCGATGCGGCGCCCGACAAAGGCGTCCAGCGCCGGGTCGAGCCCGGCGCGCCGGAGCGCGGCGGCGGTGAGGAGGGTGGCGGCGAGTTCGGCAAAGCGGCGCGCGCGCGCCTCGCTCAGGCCCCCCACCATCATCGCGCGCAGCGTGGCCAGGCGCGCGTCGACTGCAGGGTGGATGCCCGCCAGCGGGGCAAGCTCGGCGTTCAGCGCCTCGCGGGCGGCGGCGTCGCGGCTCAGCGCGCGCAGCACGTCCAGCGCGATCACATTCCCAGAGCCTTCCCAGATGGCGTTGAGCGGGCTCTGGCGGAACATCCGGGGCAGGGGGTGCTCCTCCACATAGCCCGCGCCGCCATGAGCCTCCATGGCTTCGTAGACGAGGTAGGGCGCGCGCTTGCAGATCCAGTACTTGGCGATGGGCGTGGCGATGCGCGCGAACGCCGCTTGCGCCGGGTCGGATGCGGCGCGGTCGAAGCTCTCTGCCACCCGGAACGCCAGCGCCAGCGCCGCTTCGGCCTCCAGCGCCAGCTCGGCGAGGACTTCGCGCATCAGCGGCTGGTCGATCAGGCGGCGCTGAAACGCGCTGCGCCGGTCCGCGTGCCAGATGGCGTGGGCGCTGACCGTGCGGATAAGGCCGGCCGATCCGGCCAGGCAATCGAGCCTTGTGTGATTGACCATCTCGATAATGGTGCGCACGCCGCGCCCCGGCGCGCCGACGCGCCGCGCCCAGGCCTGCTTGTACTCGATCTCGGACGAGGCGTTGGAGCGGTCGCCGAGCTTGTCTTTAAGCCTCTGGATTTCAATCGTGTTGCGCGTACCGTCCGGGCGCCAGCGCGGGACCAGAAAACAGCTCAGCGCCGCCCCGTCACCGCCCGCGTCGCCGCCCTCATAGGCCAGGGTCAGGAAGCCGTCGCTCATGGGCGCTGAACAGAACCATTTATGCCCGGTCAGCAGCACCTCATCGCCGCCATCGATCGGCTCGGCGCGGGTGGTGTTGGCGCGCACATCCGACCCGCCCTGCTTTTCCGTCATCGCCATGCCGATGGTCAGACCGGATTTTTGCTCGATGGCCCTGAAGGCCGGGTCATAGGCGCCGCTGGTCGCGCCCGCGATCCACGCCCCCGCCCAGTCCGCATGGCGCAGCGCCGGCACGCAGGCATAGGTCATCGACATCGGGCAGCACACGCCCGAATCGGCATGGCCCATCAGGATCAGCAATCCGGCATGCAGGGCATGGCCCGCCGTCTCGGTCTTCCACGCCGCTGCCGACACGCCCGCGTTCAGGCCCAGCGCCATCAGATCATGATAGGCGGGGTGGAACTCCACCTCATCCACGCGCTGACCAAACCGGTCGAAGGGCTTGAATTTGGGTGGGTTTTCATTGGCGAGCCGGCCTTGCTCCTGCACCGCCTCGCTGCCTGCGGCCGCGCCTAGCGCCGACAGTCCGGCGCCATGGACGCCCGCGCCCGCGCGGTTCAGCGCCTCGGTGAGCATGATGTCGTCATCATGCCAGTTCACCCCCGTCAGGGGCTCTGACTGGTTGAAGACGGCGTGGGTGGACAGCTCGGTGCGCGGCGCGTGATGGATCATGGGCGCTACCAAAGCGCGGACGCGCCCCTGTGTCGATAGTCCTGGCGCGGGCGACATGACCGGAATTTCACGCCGCCTGCTGCATCCATATGGCATCCTGCCCGCATCAAGGATGAGACAGCGCGCCGAGGCGGCGCGCCCAAGGGAGGATGCAATGATCCGGGTTTGCACAGCGGGACTGGCCTTGTTGCTGATGGGCGCAGCCCCGGGCGCGTTCGCGCAGGACGCCGGGGCGTATGACGCCGGCACGGTCCAGATCACCAATTTCATCGGCCGCATCGAGATCCGCGAAGGCGGTGATCAGGTCGTGGTCGAAGCGCGCCCCGGCGCGGATGGCGCCGACACGGCGCAGGTGAGCCTCACCGGCGGGGTGGTGGTGATCGATGGCGGACAGACAGTCTCCGGCGTCAACTGCCGCCGGCGCGACGGCGAGGCCTTTCTGGGCGGCGGCCGCAGCTGGTTCGGTTTTGGCGGCGGCGACTCCCGCGCGATCAGCGAGTATCCGTCCCTGGTCATCACCGCGCCTGCCTCTCTGGGCCTCGTTATTCGCGACAGCATCTACGAGGGTGAGGCCGGCGCGCTGGGCGAGGCGAACCTGGCCGTGCGCAGCTGCACCCATTTCACCACGGGCCAAATTGCGGGCGCGCTCAACGCCGCCATGTCCGGCTCCGGCGCGCTGACAGCCGGCGATGTGGGCGGGGCCGCCAATTTCGCCCTGTCGGGTTCTGGCCGCATCACCACTGGCGATATCGCCGGCGCGGTGGATGCGCGCATATCGGGCGCAGGCGACGTGCGCACCGGCGACATTGCAGGCGCGTTGACGGCTGTGGTGTCAGGCTCTGGCGGCCTGGCCACGGGGGATGCGGGCGATCTCACCTCCGTCGTCTCGGGGGCCGGCTCGGTGCGCGTGGAGGACCAGACCGGCGCCATGTCGGCGCGCATCTCCGGTTCAGGCTCGGTGCGCGCTGCGTCGGGGCGGGCCCAGCCGTTCAGCGCCATTGTTTCAGGCGCCGGCTCTGTGCGCCATGGCGGCGAAGCGGTGGATGTCGATGTCGCCATCTCCGGCTCGGGAAGCGTGCAGGCCGGGCAATACTCCGGCGAGCTGCGCTGGCGCGGCCGCGGCGCGCCGGCCGCTACCGCTTCGGATTGATCCTGGGATCGTGGCGGGAGGCCTCGTAAAGCGCCACTGCTGCGGCCGCCGAGACGTTCAGGCTCTCCGCCTTGGGCCCCATGGGAATGCGCGCCAGCGCGTCACAGCTTTCGGCGACGCGTTGGCGCAGCCCGTCGCCCTCGGCGCCCATGACGATCACCAGGCCCGGCCCGGCGTTGGCGGCGACCAGATCGCCCAGCGAGGCTTCAGCCTCGCCCGCCAGGCCGATCACGAAGCGGCCCGCCTTGCGCAGCGTCAGAATCGTATCGGCGATATTGGTGACGCGCACATGGCCGATCACCTCGGTGCAGCCCACCGCCGCCTTGCACAGCGCCCCGAACAGGGGCGGGGCCTTGCGGTCCTGCATGATGATCGACCGCACGCCGAACGCAGCCGCTGACCGGAAGATCGCGCCGGCATTCTGCGGATCGGTGATCTGGTCGAGCACCACGAGGAGGCCGTGCGTGGGCTCGGTCACCGCCTGCAGCCATTCGGGCTCCAGCGCGCCGGCTTTCAGCGCAAAGCCCTGATGCACCGCGCCCGGCGGCAGCTTGGCGTCCAGCTCGCCCGGCATTTCGATGCGCGCGGACGCCCGGTCGGCCTCATTGAGGTCGTTGGAGGCATTGCGCGTGACATGCAGCGAAATGCGCTTGCGGCGCGGATTGGCGAGCGCGGCGAGCACCGCGTGACGGCCCCAGATCCAGCCCTCATCGGGGCTCTCGCGGGGGCCGGAACCGCGCGCTGCAACGGGCTTGCGGGGCGTATTGCGCCGTGTGGGGGTCATGACTATAGTCCGCGCTCCAAATCGGGGAGCCGCCTCGTTAAAGCGCCTTGCGCTTCAGTGCAATGACGCTTGAACGGGGCTGTTTTTTGACTTGGCCCGGCGATCCGGCTCCGGCCGGTCAGCACCGCAAGGCTTGCGGACCCTTGGAGGGGTGGGAGAGTGGTTAAATCCAGCAGACTGTAAATCTGCCCGCTACGGCGTACGCTGGTTCGAATCCAGCCCCCTCCACCATTCGCAGCCGGTCTGCCGCAGGCAGAGAAATCGATCCGGTGGATCGATTTCAGGCGAAGAATGCCCCGGCAGGGGCCTTCGCTCGCGTCGCGAGCTTCGGCTGGGCAAGCCTTTTACCTCTCATTCGAGCGAAGGATGTCTCGCCGTAGCCGTAAGGCGTGTGCGGACCGTCCTCACACCATCAGCGCCAGCGCTGTCGCCAGCGGCAGGGTGAGCGCGCTCGTCAGCACGGTCAGGGTGATCATGCCGGCCACCAGGCCTGGCTCGCACCTGAAGTCGGCGGCGAAGGCATAGGTGACGGCGGCGGCCGGCGCCCCGCCGGCCAGCGCCAGCAGCGCCGCCTCTTCACCGCGCAGGCCGAAGCCGAACGCGAGGGCGAGATAGATCGCGGGCGAGATCAGGCTGCGCAAGAGCGCGGCGGCGGCCAGCGCGCGCAGGCGGCCCCTGAGCGCCGCAAAATCGAGCCCCGCGCCCATCGCCAGCAGGATCACCGCCATGGACCCCGCCGCCGTCATCTCCAGCGGGGTGAGCAAAGCGGGAAAGCGCGCCAGACCGGCGAGATTGGCCGCGATGCCCGCCACGCAGGCGATCAGCACGGGATCGCGTGCCATCCGCATCAGCGCGGCGCGCGGGCCCGCGCCCTGGCTGATGGCGAACCCGGCCACCGCTGCGCCTGCGCCCAGCAGCACGCCGGGCAGGACCACCGCCGCGCCTGCGGTCTCCGGCCCGAACAGGCGCTGGGCCAGCGCCATGGTCAGCACCAGGTTCCACAAGGCCGCCACGGCGACGAGACCGGCTGTTTCAGGACCTTTGAGCCTCAGCATCCGCCCTGCGGCGAAGCCCAGCGCGATCATGATCAGCGAGCCCAGCGATGACGCCAGCGCCAGCGTCCCGGCGCCCGCCTCGCCAAACCCGGCCTGCGCGATCAGCACGAAGAGGAAGGAGGGCAGAAGGACGCGGTGATTGAGCGCGTTGACCCCGCTCCACAGCGGCCGGCCCATCAGCCCGCTCGCGCGCACGATCCAGCCCAGCGCGATCATCGCAAATACGGGCGCGAAGGCTGAGGCGATCATCATCGTCATCCGCCGGCGATCCAGATCCAGAACGGCATGGCGATGAAGGCCAGCAGCGTCGTCGCCGTCACATGGCCCGCCATCAGGCGCGCATCCCCGCCCATTTCACTGGCCAGCACATAGGAAGCGGCTGCGCCCGGCGTCGCGCCCACCGCCACCAGGACCGCCAGCGCCACACCCTCCACCCCGAAGGCGAGGCCCAGGGCGTAGAAGGCCAGCGGGGCGGCGATGAGTTTCAGGGCCACCGCCAGCGCCAGCACGCCCGGACGCGTGCGCAGGGCCGAGAAGTCGAGGCCGGCCCCGATGGTCAGAAGGATGAGCGGCAGCGCCGCCCGGCCGACCAGCGCCGCTGTGTCGGCGATCACGCCGGCCTGGAACACGCCGGAAACATTCGCCGCGAGGCCTGCCAGGCAGCCGAGGATCAGCGGATTGGCGGCGATGCGCCGCGCCACGCCGGCGAAATCGGGCGGCGTGTCATGGGCGCCCCAGACCGAGAGCACCGCCACGCACATCACATTGATCAGGAGCACGGTGGGCGCGAACACAAGGGCCGCCAGCGCCGCCCCCTCCGCGCCGAAGGCCGGCGGGGCCAGCGCCAGCAGCACGAACCCGTTCCATCGCACCCCGCCCTGAAACAGGCTGGTGAACACCGGCCCATCCTTGATCAGCGGCTTGAAGGCCAGCGACACGGCCGCCATCACGACAAAGCCCAGCGTGACGGCGATCAGGAACGGCCCGGCGGTCAGGCCGTCATAATCAGCCGTCGCAATGGTGCTGAACAGGAGGGCCGGCAAGAGCGCCTGATAGCCCAGCCGGTTGATCCCGCCCCACAGCTCGGCGCGCACCAGGCCGGTCCGGCGCAAGGCCCAGCCCAGCATGATCACGCCGAATACCGGGATCAACGCTCCGGTCAGCGCGTTCATGGCGCAGCCCTGCCGCGGGCGATTTCATCCAGCGCCGCGCGCAGAATGCTCGCCGCCGCCTCCGCATCGATGCGCGCCTTCTGCTCGTGCAGCTGCACGCCGGCGTCCAGAAGCCGCTGCGACGCGTCGAATGTCGACAGGCGCTCATCCTGATAGCAGACCGGCAGATCGCGCACGCGCAACAGATTGGTCACGAAGGAGCGCGCCGACTGCGAGCGCCGACCGTCCCCGCCATCCATGTGCAGCGGCAGGCCCACGACCAGCCCGGCGCAGGTGCGCTCGTCATAGAGTTTGAGCAGCGCCGCCGCATCCTCGGTGAATTTGGTGCGCCAGATCGTGGTCAGCGGCGTGACCAGCGAGCGGTCGCCATTGCACACCGCCACACCCAGCGTCCTGGCGCCGGGATCCACCGCCATCAGCGGTCCTTTGGGCAAATGGAGCGGCGTGAGGAACAGCATGCTTGCCCATATACGCCGCCCGCGCGCGCCGCGCCAAGGGGGCGCCTGCGGTTTGGGCGCCGCCTGCGGCGCCCTGTCCGGTTGACCCGGGGTTAACCCTTGTAGATTTGTGGTCAATAGGGATCGGAGAGGAGGCGGTGATGGGCTTTTGGCGTGGGCAGGCGGGGATGATCGCAGCAGCCCTGCTGGCCGGGGCCTCCGGCGTTGCGGCGGCGGCCGAGCCGGCTGCGGGCGGCGGCGCGGCCCCGCAAGGGCGGCTCGACGTCTCAGGCTCGCTGCGCCTGCGCCATGAGACGCTCAGCGCGCCCTTCCGCACCGGGCGGACCGGGTCTGATCAGCTGGCGTCCTGGAGCCTGCGCATCCTGGCTGAATATGATGCCGGGCCGGTGGTGCTGGGCGCCGAACTGCTCGATGCGCGCGGCGTGCTCAATGATTCCGGCTCCGTGCTCACGCCCAACCTGATCAACACGCTGGAGCCGTATCAGCTGTATGCGCGCGTGCGCACCGGACCGCAATCAAGCCTGCAGCTCGGCCGGTTCAACATGGCCATCGGCTCAAGCCGGCTGATCGCCCACAATCACACCATCAACTCGCCGTTCAATTTTGACGGGGCGCGCTTGCGCCAGTCCCTGACGCAGCACTGGGCGCTGGACGCGTTCTACGTGGCGCCCGTGCGCATCGAGCCGCGCGATCGCGCCAGCCTCCTGGACAATGAGTCCCGGATCGACGCCGGCAACTGGTATATGCAGCTGGCGGGCCTGCACCTGACGCGCACCGGGCTGGCAGGCCGCTGGCGCGGCGAGGCGTATGCCATCGGCCTGGATGAAGAGGGCGGCCCCTCCCTGATCAGCTGGGGCGCGCGCCTGATGCGGCCGCCTGCGCCGGGCGCGCTGGACGCCGATCTCGAAACCGTGCTGCAGACCGGGCGCCAGCCCGCCCCGGGTGGCGGGCGCGATATCCGCGCCGCGCTCATTCATCTGGGGCTCGGGTATACGTTCGAGGACCCCTGGCGCACGCGCCTGTCAGCCCATCTGGTCCACGCCGGCGGCGATAGCGCCGCCGGGAATGACCCGTTTCATCGCTTCAACCCGGTCTTTGGCGGGCGGTCGATGGATTTCGGGCCGGCCGCGTTGTTCGGCCCGCTGGCGCGCGAGAACCTCAATTCCGCGAGCCTGCGCTATCAGTCCCGCCCCGGCCCGGTGGAGCTGCAGGCGCGCGTGCAGGAGGCCTGGCTCGCCACGGCGCGCGATCGCTGGCGCATCGCCGGGCTGCGCGATGCGTCCGGCCAGAGCGGGCGGCGCATCGGAACCGTGGTCGACGTCTCGATCGGATATGGTCTGGCGCAGAGCCAGATCCATATCGAGGCCGGGCTGGGCGTCCTGTTCAAGGGCCGGTTTGCGCGCACCGCGCCCGGCGCAACGGACCCGCGCGACACGGTTTACAGCTTCGTGCAGCTGACGCGCCGCTTTTAGCCCGTCACCGCGAGGCGCAGATAGGCGATGCGCCCGCGCGCATCATGCACCTTGGTGTCATAGCCCAGCGGCGTCGGCACGAAGGGCGCCGCCTCGTCCGTGACATTCAGCGCGCCGATCGTCACCTGATAGCCGCGCCCATAGGCCTGCCCCCGCCAGCCCGCCTGCACATCCGCCACGGTCCAGGCGCCGATGCGTCCGCCCGCGCCTTCATCATTGTCATAGGCCGAGATGTGGCGGGTCTGCAGGCGCGCGCTCCAGGCGCCGGCGCTCCAGTCCAGCCAGGCTGTGGCGCGCAGGCGCGGCAGGGAGCGGGCGGCGTTGGTGAAATTGCGATTGCCCGCCGCCTCGATGGTGCGATTGAGCACCGGGTCCGCAAAGCTGTAGCGCTCGATCCACACGCCTTCCAGGCCCGCTGCGAACGCGCCGAAGCGGCGGGTCTCGACAGGCGCGCGCGCCAATGTCAGGTCCAGCCCCTGCGTGGTGACCGACGGCGCATTGACATAGGCCGCGCGCACCAGCGTCACATCGCCCGCCGCCGACACGTCCACGCGCGGATCATTGAAACCGCCCGCGCCATCGCTGGCGGCGATCAGGATGGCTTGCGCGCTTTCGCGCACGATCACGTCCTCCACCTCGATGCGCCACAGATCGAGCCGGCCGCTCCAGCCGCCCGCCGCCACCGCCGCCCCGGCGGTAAAGGTGTCAGCGTCTTCAGGCCGCAGATCCGGTGCGCCTACCGTGCGCACGGGCAGGAAGCTGCTCGCAGAGCCTGTATTGAGCGATTGCAGCGAGGTGGTCGCCGAGATCTGCTGGTGCAGGGATGGCGCACGGAAGGACCGCGCCCAGCCTGCCGATATGGTCAGCGCTCCGGTCACATCGTGGGCGATGGACAGCTTGGGATCGAGCGAGGAAAAGGAATCCAGCGCCTCATGGCGCGCCGCCGCCTGCAGCCGGGTGCGGCCGGTGAGCGGGATCAGGGTCTCGGCATAGACGCTTCCCACCGTGCGCGAGCCGGAAAAATCCGGACCCCCGACGATGAACTGGAAGGCGTCGGCGTTGAACAGATCGCCATGATCTACCGACAGGCGCTCGCGGCGCAGCTGCGCGCCCAGCGCCAGCGAGACCGGCCCGCCCGGCGCGGCGAACAGGGCCGGCGCGGTTGCCGAGGCGTCCAGCACGCCGAGGCTGGCTTCGGACTGGCGCAAATCTTCCTGTACCAGCCAGTCCATGAGGGCCGGATCATTATAGCGCGGGTCGGACGGGTTAGTGACGAGGCTGCCCGAGCCGAACGGGTTGAACCAGAAGCATCCGGCATCGCCCGCCGCCGCGCCCGCCGGACAGGCGGGCCCGCCCACGCCATTGAGCGCCAGGGTGAGGCGCGACGCCACGGTGTCGGTGATGGTCGCGTCCAGCGTATTGGCCGACCAGCTGGCGTTCACCCGGCCCTCCCAGTCGCGCGCAAAGGCGCTGAAAGGCGCAGCCAGCTCGCCATCCAGCCGCCAGGTCAGATGCTCGAACCGGCGCCGCGCCGCTCCGGCGCTCACCCCCAGCGGGCGCCCCAGCCAGGTCAGGGCCTCGCCCAGATAATTGCCGGGGTTGGCCGCTGGAATGGTGGGAAAATTCAGCGCCGGCAGCGAGGGTGAATTGCCGCGCGTGAGCTCGCTATGGGCAAGGCCTGCGCGCACGGTGAGCACCGCTTCGCCCAGATCGGTGGCGAGGACGGAGAACGCATTGACCCGCGTCTCGTCGGGAATCAGCGAAAAGAATTGCCCGAAATCGAGCCGGCACAGGCCGGGATCGCCGAACGCAGTGGGGGCGCCCAGCACCAGTGGCAATCCACCCGCCGCCGCGCAGTCGCGGTCCAGAATCGGGACGGGGCCGCCTGACGGATTGGTCAGCGCAAACCCGCCGCCTGGCGCCTGGATGTAATAGGAGCCCGGCTGACCCAGCGTCGAAATGCCCGTGCGCGGGACGAAACCGGTTTCGAACCCCTCAACACCGTCCGTACGCCGTGCCGAAACTGCGCCCATCAGGTGAAACGCGCCAAAGTCGCGCCCGGCGATCATCGCCGCCTGACCGCTGTTTCCCGCGCCACCGAAGCTGTCGGGGCGGCGACCCTCCAGAACCAGCTCGATCCCCTCAAACCGGTCGCGGGTGATCACATTGATGACGCCGGCCAGCGCGTCCGACCCGTGCAGGGGCGAGGCGCCGTCCTTCAATATCTCCACCCGCGCGATGGCGATGTCGGGGACCAGCGCGTTCAGGTCCACGAAGGTCGAGCCGTCATCGGCGGCCACGCTGGTGATGGTCTGGCGCTGGCCGTTGATCAGCACGAGCGAGGCGCCCAGCCCCAGCCCGCGCAGATTGACGCTCGCCGTGCCCGAGGTGTTGTTCTGCGTGCCCGGATCATCATTGAACTCCGAACCCGTGATCGCCGGATGGAAGGCCAGCGCCCGGCCCAGATCGTTCTGGCCGCCCGCGCGCAAGTCCTCGCCGGTCAGGCGGGCCACCGGGCGGTCCAGCGCGCCCGCGCCCGATGCGCGGCCTGCGGTGATGGTGATGACGTCGCGTGCGGCGCCAGCCTCTCCTGACGCGGCCTCCTGGGCGAATGCGGGCGCGGCGGCGGCGCTGATCAGGGCGGCGAGGCTCACGGCGGCGCACAGGCGCGCGCGGGCGGGGGCTGCGGATCGGATCATCGGAACCTCGCGGGGGCGGGCAGGGCAGACCACTGAAAACATGCGGCCAGACGCCGGGACGCAGGCGGGTACCAGCCCCGCGCGCACAAGGCAAGGCCGCAGGCAATGGGCCGCAGACAGGCCGGGAGACCGGCGGCCCGGCACAGGTCCCGGGCGGGCGCAGTTCCGGCTGCGGCCGCGATCTGCCCAAAGGGCATGGACAGGCCAAAAGCCCCGCCCTATAACCCGCCCCCTAGCGTGGCGAGCCACCGGCCCGCCCCGCCGCCCAGGTAGCTCAGTTGGTAGAGCAGCGGATTGAAAATCCGCGTGTCGCTGGTTCGATTCCGGCCCTGGGCACCATCTCCCACTTTTTCCTGATCTTCCAGCGTCCGACATAGTCCGGCGCAGGGCCATGAATTAAAGCCTTTTTCGGCGTTCATGATCCTATGATGTCCGAGGTGATCCAAGGGCAGCCGAAAATTTTGTTGGCATATTTGTTGGTATCGTGGTTCGATTCCGGGCGACACTGAAAAAGCCGGGGAGAATGCCGCTTGCCGCTTACCGACACACAGATTCGTTCAATCAGGGCTGAAGATCGCCCTGCGAAACATAGCGATGGGGGCGGTTTGCATTTGTTGGTATCGCCCAACGGCTCCAAGCTTTGGCGGCTGGCCTATCGCTTCGGCGGAAAACAGAAGACCTTGGCGTTCGGCGTCTACCCGCATGTGAGCCTTTCAAAGGCCCGAGAGCGCCGCGAGGAGGCTAAGGCCGTGCTCGCTACTGGCGTCGATCCGGCCCAATTCGCCAAAGAGGAAAAAGCGAAGAAGCACGCCGTTGCGTCCAATACCTTTTCAGCGGTGGCTGACGAGCTGCTGGCGAAGATGGAGCGGGAAGGGCGGGCAGAGGCCACGTTGGTTAAAACCCGCTGGCTTATGGATATGGCAAAAGATGCCCTGGGCTCCCGGCCCGTCGCGGAGATAACAGCGGCAGAAATTCTGGCGCCCCTGCGCAAGGTGGAGGCCAAGGGCAATCTGGAAACGGCGCGGCGGCTTCGCGCCCTGATAGGCCAGGTATTCCGGTATGCGATTGCCACGGCGCGCACAGACAATGATCCGACGTTCGGGCTTCGCGGCGCGCTGACTACGCCGAAAGTGACCCATCGCCCGGCGATAACCGAAGCCAAGGCTTTTGGCGTATTGCTGAAGGCGATTGCCGACTACGACGGGGCTGCCCAGACCCGAATTGCGCTTCAGCTGATGGCCCTTCTCTATCCCCGTCCGGGCGAACTGCGCCAGGCTGAATGGTGCGAGTTCGATCTGGACGCGGGCGTCTGGATCATTCCCGCTTCGCGCGCCAAAATGCGTCGGGAACACAAGAAGCCCTTGCCAGAGCAAGCGGTCAATTTGCTCCGCGAGTTGCAGTCCATAACGGGCAACGGGCGGCTGGCATTCCCCGCCCAGACATCCATGCACCGGCCCTTGAGCGAGAATACGCTCAATGCCGCACTGCGGCGCATGGGGTTTACGAAGGATCAGGCCAGCGCGCACGGGTTCCGGGCAAGCGCGTCTACTCTGCTAAATGAGAGCGGCCAATGGCTGCCCGATGCCATTGAGGCAGAGTTAGGCCACGTGGAGAGCAATGCCGTGAGAAGGGCTTACCACCGAGCGCTTTACTGGGATGAACGGGTTCGGATGCAGACTTGGTGGGCGGACGAGATCGAGATCATGCGCACACAAAGCTAAGTCATTGGGCAGCCCAACCCTTTCGGGCCGCTAACTAGCCAAAGCGTTGTCCGATATAATCCAAGAATGACCAGAGACCGAATCGGAAAAATTCATAGATTGCTGGGGATGAGGCACCCGGCCTATTGCGCTCCTACGCATGCCTTTAGGGCGAGAAATCTAACTGCAAAAGACCTGCTGGTAATGCCAGCCAACGAAGATGAAATGACACCCTTGGCCCATGCGGCGAAGGCCTATGACCCAGCCCCCTGATCCGGGCCGTGAGTTAGTAGAGTCTGTTCGCCTTTCTTTCTGGGTTGATGTGTTTGGTCAAGGCCCGGTGAGCGGAGCTTGCGCGTAGCTCAAGCGAGCCGGGCCGGGGGTGACGGGTTCGCTC
>WGNG01000014.1 GCA_016124675.1 Alphaproteobacteria bacterium | reverse complement strand
CTCGACCACGGCGGCGATCTCCAACTCGCTGAGCGTGTCCACCCTGCCGGAAACGGCCTCGCTCAACATCAACAGCAACCAGGTCAACAACGCCTATACCGGCGCGACCGCCAACATCAACCTGGGCGATGTGACCGGAGCGGTGTCCATCACCACGGCGGCCATCAGCAACTCGGTGAGCATCAACAACCTGCCGCGTTAAGCGGATCCGGAAGCCGGGCGGCGGATCAAGCCCGCCGCCCGGCATCCTTCCTTGCCTTGCATTAGACCAAATTTAACGTGCCTGGCCTAACATGGACCGGTGAGCATCCAGGCGCGCCGCCTTGCAGGAACCGGCCATGGCGATCAAGCGACATCCCAGCGACAGCCCAGCCAGCGCTGCGCCTGCTGGACCCGCCCCGGAAGCGCCGCGACTGGCTGGCCTGAGAGTGCTCCTGGCCGAGGACGACCCGCTCAACGCGATGGTTGTCAGGCTGATCCTCACGCGCAATGGCGCCAGCGTGCATCATGTCCCCGATGGCGCCCAGGCTGTCCGGCTGGCAGCCGAGCTCCGCTTCGACTGCGCCGTTTTCGACGTGCGCATGCCGCACCTGACCGGTCCCCAGGCCGCCGCCGCGATCCGGCGCGATCCGGGCGCGCCGCACGCTTTGCCCATCATCGCCCTCACAGCCAATAACAGCACGGCGGATCGGGATCATTGCCTGGCTGCGGGCATGGATATCTTCCTCACCAAGCCGGTTTCAGAAGCCACGCTGATCGGGGCGATCGTGCAATTGTGTGCTGCAATGGGACACAATTCGACGGCCGGCGGACGGGACGCGGAGCGTTCCGGCGCCGGCTGATCACCCGGATGCGGCCGTCCGCGCCAGCCGGCCGATGCGCCGGAGACCTCGTCCAGCCGGGCTGATCGGCCGCGCAGCCCCCCTGAGACCGGAGTCTGGCATGCGGCTTGCGAACATCTCCTCTGTCAAAGAGGAAGACCCGCATGCGTATGTTCACAGTCCTTTCCGCAATCGCCCTCGCGCTGATCCCGGTCGGCGTCTGCCATGCGCAGCAGGGCGATCCGATGCTCCAGCCCTACGGCATGGCGCCCGGCAGCATGACCACCCATTACACCCCGCCGGCGCGCGACCAGCAGGGCAACCGCGTTGTGGTCAACGGTCAGATTGTGGACATGAGCGGGCGGCGCGCCGCGCCGTCGAGCGCCGCGGCGAACTTCTCCGGCGGCGTGGCGGCCATGGGGCCGTCCTCCTTGCGCCAGACCTCGCTGAATGCCGTGGCGATCGGGAATTTCGTCGAGATATCCGGGGCGCGCAACTCCACCTTTGTCATCAACCAGCGCAATTACGGGCGCCAGACCGCCTCGGCCAGCATCGGCGGCTCAGCCCCGGCGGCCCCGCAGGCTGGGGCCACAGCCCCACAGGCCAACGGGTGGCCGCTGCTCGACACCCAGGCCGGACAGCCTGGCGCGCCGAATTCGTCCCTCATCGACCAATACAATTCCGGGGCACAGTCCTCCCTCGCCCACGGGCGCTAGGCTCAATCGGCTCCTGCGCCCTGGCGGGGCGCCATGGCGGGATTACCGCCCGGCCACGAGGCGGCGGATGCTGTGCACCAGAAGATCAGCGATCACCGGCTTGGTAATGAAGGCGTCCATGCCGGCCGCCAGACACATCTGCCGTTCGCTTTCGGCCTGATGGGCGGTCAGGCCGATAATGGGCACCTTTACTGCCGGCCCTGCGCTGGCGCGAACGCGCCGCGCCGCCTCCACCCCGCCCATGACAGGCATCTTCATGTCGAATATCGCGCAATCAACCGCGAGCAGGGGATTGCCGATGATGTCGAGAGCGGCCTTGCCGTTCTCAACCAGCAACACCTCCGCGCCGTGGCGGCGCAGGATCAGCCCGATGATCCTGGCATTGACCGGATCATCTTCGGCCACGAGAACCCGCAGCCCGCCCAGCCCCTCGCCCTTGGCCGGTTCGGTCGGTGCTGGCGGCGCGGGCTCTCCCGCCGGCGCCGCCCGAAGCACCCGGCTGAGCGATGCGGGCCGCAGCGGCGATGTCAGCCATCTGAAGGCGCCGCCGCTGGCCTCGGACTTTATATTGCTCTTGCCATGGGTCACGATCATGAAGCGGCTCAACTGGTCGATGAACGCGTCCTTGATTGAATCCATGTAGATTTCGGAGGCGATCACGGACGCGCCTTCCTGCGACAGCGCCGTGTCGAGGGATTTGAAATTGATGATCCGGGCCCGCCCGTTCATCTGCTCGATCATCTTTTGCAGCGCATAGCCCTGCAGATGGTTGGCCGGCAGGATCACGCACGCCATCCGGCTCAGGCCGGTGTCCTGCGGCATCGGCTCCAGCGCGGCGGCGGGAAGGGAAATCCGGAACTCGGCGCCCTGGCCCGGCGAGGACCGCACATTGATGGCGCCGCCCGCACCGGTCACCAGACGCTGCACAATGGCCAGGCCCAGCCCGGATCCGGGGATCGCGGAATGCTCGGCGGCGCCCCGTTCAAACGGCATGAACAGCCGGGCCTGGTCGCTGAGTGAAATGCCGGGTCCGGTATCGATAACGGAAAATTTCAGGACGCCCGCGTCGTGGGTGACATGGATGAGCACGCCGCCCTTGTCTGTAAACTTGATTGCGTTCCCTGCGACATTGAAGAGGATTTGCTTGAGCCGCTTCTTGTCTGCCTCGATCAGCTTCGGCACTGACGATTCAACAACATAATCGAGGGTCAACCGCTTGTCCGACGCTTTGAATCCAAGGATTTCGACGGTGCTTTCGATCAGCCCCCGAATGTCGACGGGCTCCTTCAGAAAGCCGATCTCACCGGCCTCAATCCGCGCCAGATCCAGTATATCGTCAATAATGCCCAGCGCGTGCTCGGACGCCTTGCGGATCAGATCAACATAATTTCTCTGATCATTGGCGAGCGGTGTCTCGAGCAATAAATCCGATGCGCCGATCAGTCCTGACAGGGGCGTGCGCAGTTCATGCGTGACAGAGGCCAGAATGATTTCGCGGGCGCGGGCAATGCCTGGATCGGTCAGCTGTAATTCGGACAGATCTGAATTCGGGACAAAGCGCTTGACACACATGCCCTGCGCATCATGGCATGTGACCCATGTCATGTTTCTCTTTACGGGGTCTTCTGTCTGCGTACGGTCGAGGGTCAATGCGAGCTCTTG
Organism: Alphaproteobacteria bacterium; assembly: GCA_016124675.1. Lineage (GTDB taxonomy): Bacteria > Pseudomonadota > Alphaproteobacteria > Caulobacterales > Maricaulaceae > Oceanicaulis. The sequence goes on along the minus strand of WGNG01000014.1, from coordinate 158,308 downwards.
GGCAAAAGGCTCAAACGGTCCCCCAATAAACTCGCGCGCCCGCCCCTTCAGAACCGCCTCAAAGTAATCGCATACATATACAATTTTCCCCAACTGCAGTAAAATAACACCACCTTTATCAGAATTTTTCATACAATGATGTCGCATTCTTTATTTGATTTTTGTAATTCATACCACTAAAAGATTGAAGTTTGATAAATGCCGCATTGCGCAAGGACATTGAACTGCCGGAGCAGATCAAGGCAGGCGCAGACTGATTTGCGACCGCAGGCAGACCGGGCGGCGTGCGCGACCGGCATCTCGTGGCGGGCGCCGAGAGGCTCACGGATTAGTCCGGCCCCCGGGGAGCCCTTGAAATGACTATGGAGCCCCGCTCTGAGCGCGGGTCCAGGCCATTGAACTCAAACGGGGAACCGCGCGTGGCAGGCCCTAGGGGAATCGAACCCCTCTTTCTAGGTTGAAAACCTAGCGTCCTAACCGATAGACGAAGGGCCCGCGAACGCGTGGAGCGTCGATATATCCGCCCCCTCCCCCTTATGCAAGCGCTCCAAAGGCAGTTTCTTCACATCGCGCAGCGCCGTCGTCAGCCTGCGGGGGCGAGGTCTTCCAGGTGCAGTTCGGCGCGCCGGCCATATTGGTTGTCTTCAGCGCGCAGCTTGCCGGCGACATGGAATTTCGCCTCCCCGGCGGCCAGCAGAGCCTCGCCCATCGGGCCCTCGGCGGCGCGAAAGGCGATTGTCTGGAGGCGGGCGCCGCCGGCCGACTCGAACGTGGCGCGCACATGGTTGGTCCCCACCCGCCTGGCGAAGGTGCGGCGCAGGCTGGCGAAGGCGAAGCGCGGTTCGGGATTGCCCTGGCCGAAGGGCGCGGCGGCGCTCAGCGCTTGGCAAAACTCGAACGAGACCGAGGCCGGGTGGGCGACGGCGTCCAACTGCAGCGTACGCGCCTCGTGCGCGGCATCCCACTCGGGCGCAAGCCCGGCATCGAGGAAGGCGCGCAGATCACCGATCCGGTCCGCAGCCATGGTCAGGCCGCCCGCCATGGCGTGGCCGCCGCCGGCGAGCAATATCCCCGCCTCACGGGCGCGCGCGATGGCGCCGCCGAGATTGACGCCGGGACAGGAGCGGCCCGAGCCCTTGGCCAGGCCCGTCTCAGGATCGATGCCGATCACAATCGTCGGCCGGTTGAAGCGGTCCTTGATCCGGCCCGCCGCAATGCCGATAACGCCGGGATGCCAGTGATCGCCTGCAGCGATCAGGATCGGCGCGTCGTCACTCACGCCCGCCGCTTCCAGCTGCGCCATGGCGGCGTCGAGCACGGCGGCCTCGATCTCGCGGCGTTCGGCGTTGAGGCGGTCAAGCTCCAGCGCGATGGCGCGCGCTTGCGCCGGGTCGTCAGTGGTCAGGAGCCGCGCGCCGAGATCAGACTTGCCCACCCGGCCCCCGGCATTGATTCGCGGCCCGATGAGGAAGCCGGCGTGATACACGCCCGCCGGGCCGGTGACGCCCGCCACCTCGGCCAGCGCGGCCAGGCCGGTGCGCGACCAGGCGCTCATCACCTTGAGGCCCTGCGCCGTGACGGCGCGGTTGAAGCCGGTGAGCGGAACGACGTCGCAGATCGTGCCCAGAGCGGCGAGATCGGCAAAGGCGAGGAGATCGGGCTCGGGGCGGCTGGCGAAGGCGCCGCGCGCGCGGCCCTCGCGGTTGAGCGCGGCGAGCAGGACAAACACCACCCCGGCTGCGGCGAGATGCCCGCAGCCGGAGGCATCGCCAGGCTGGTTGGGATTGACCAGGGCGTCGGCGTCGGGCGCCGCGCCGTCCATCAAATGGTGGTCAATCACCGCCACGGGCAGGCCCATGGCGCGGGCGCCCGCCAGCGGGGCGACCGCAGCGGCGCCGCAATCAAGCGTGATGACGAGGCCGGCGCCCTGGGCCTTGAGGGCTTCAAACGCCGCGGTGCTGGGGCCGTAGCCCTCCTCGATGCGGTCGGGGACGTAGATCAGGGGCGGCTCGCTCACCATGGCCAGCCAGCGCGAGAGCTGGGCGGCCGACGTGGCGCCGTCGACATCGTAATCGGCAAACAGGGCGATGCGCACGCCCGCCTCCACCGCGTCCCAGATCAGGCGCGCGGCGTGGTCCATGCCGGTAAAGCTCGACGGGTCGGGAAAGCTGTCGCGCAGGCGCGGGCTGAGAAAGCCGGGCGCGGTCTGCGCGGTGAGACCACGCGCGGCGAGCAGGCGGGCGAGCGCGTCATTGGCGCCGGTGAGGCGCGCAATCTCGCCCGCCACGCGGTCATCGGCAGGCTTGAGCGCCCAGGCGCGCCCGCCCAGCGAGCGCGTGACGCCGAACAGCGCGCCCTCGCTCACCGCGTCAGGGGACGGCGGGTCGAGATCTTCCGCCGGACGCCGGAGATGGAGGAATAGACCAGCGTCTGGGTCTCCACCCAGCCCGCGCCCTTGCGCACGCCATGGACCATGCGGCCATCGGTCACGCCGCAGGCGATGAGCAGGCAATCGTCGCTGGCCATGTCCATGAGGGTGTATTTGCGGTCGAGATCCTCGATCCCGGTGCGCCGCGCGCGGGCGCGTTCGTCATCATTGCGGAAATGCAGCCGGCACTGGATCTGGCCCCCGACGCAGCGCAGCCCCGCCGCCGCCAGCACGCCCTCGGGCGCGCCGCCGCGGCCGATATAAATGTCCACATCCACGTCCGGGTCAGCGGCCATCATCACGCCGGCCACATCGCCGTCGCCGATGAATGTGATACGCGCGCCGGCCTTGCGGATCGAGGCGGCGATGCCCTCATGGCGCTCCCGGTCGAGCACGCAGGCGGTGATCTCCGACGGGTCCACGCCCTTGGCGCGGGCGAGGGAGCGGATATTCTCCTCGGGCGAGGCATCGAGATCAATGACGCCATCGGCATAGCCCGGGCCAATCGCGATCTTGTCCATGTAGGTGTCGGGTGCATAAAGCAGGCCGCCGCGCGGCGAAAGGGCCAGGATCGCCAGTGCATCGCGCATGCCCTTGGCGGTGACGTCCGTGCCTTCCAGCGGGTCAAGCGCGATGTCGATCTCGGGCCCCTGCCCCGTGCCGACTTCCTCGCCGATATACAGCATGGGCGCCTCGTCGCGCTCGCCCTCGCCGATCACGATGCGGCCGCGCATCTCCATGGCGTTGAAGGCGGTGCGCATGGCGTCCACGGCGGCCTGGTCAGCTGCGATCTTGTCGCCGCGCCCAACCAGGGCGGAAGCGGCGATGGCGGCGAGCTCGGCGGCGTTGACCGCATCATTGGTGAGGGCCTCAAGGCCCCGGGCGCTGGACATGTGAGTTCCTTGTCAGGTCAGGGCGTCAGCGCCGGGCGCTGGCGGGACGTCATTCAGGCGGGTTTGCGCGCGCCCGCTGGCGCACGGCGTAATCTTCGGCGGATTCTTCGGGGTCGGCCACGCTGGCGGCCTCGTCGCGCACCTGCGCCCCGCGCGCCAGCAGCGCGCGCTCGGCGGCCGTCATGGAAGCGAGGGTTTCAGGATCCATGATCCGCTCGGGCACGAAGACAGGCGCCGCGCCGGCGTTCATGTCTGACGCTTGCGCCAAGGTCCAGCTCTCCGAGGCGGGCTCCGGCATGTCGAGACGCATGCAGCCTGACATGGCCCCTGCGGCGATCAGTGAGACGGCGAGCGTGCGCACAATCATGACGGCTCTTTCGCCTCCGGGCCATTGGATGAAGCCAAGGCTTTCTATACGCTTCCCGGCGTCACTGTCACCTCCCTGGAGGCGTTGCAAGCCATGGCCGAGAAGAAAACCCCCGCCCGTTCCGGAAAATCCGCTCCTGCGGACCTGGCAGAACCCGCAAAGCCTGCCGCCGCCAAGCCCGCAGCGGCGTCCGGATCCCCAGCGAAGGCCAGCGCCAGACCCAAGGCCAAACCGGGCGCAAAGCCAAAGGCCAAACCCAGGGCCGGGGCGGCGTCACCGGCAAAACCGAAAACCGCCCCTGCGCGCCCGCGCGCCGCCAAACCGGTCACCCGCGCGCGGTCAAAGCCTGAAGCGAAACCGGCTGCGGCGCCCGAGGCGGCGGCGCACCGGCCAGACGCGCCGCGCGCTGCAAACGCGTCCTCCGTCCCGCCCGCCGCAGAACTGGCCGCGCAGGCGGCGGCTTCGCCGGGTCTTCTGGGCGAGGCGGATCTGGACCGGATCGAGACGGTGTCGCGCAATCTCATGCAGTCGGCGCTGAAGAGCCAGAAGCTGATGAGCGACGTCATGCGCCGCTCGCTGGAGGGCGATCCCACGCTGGCGCCCCAGGCCGATCCGCTGCACGCCGCGCCCGAGCTGACCAAGGCGTGGGAGGCGATCCTGTCCGACCCTGAGCTGATGCTGCAGGCGCAATCAGACCTCTATCGCAGCTATCTCGACCTGTGGGCCTCGACCAACAGGCGGCTCTTGTCGGGCGAGGCCGCCGAACCGGCGATCACCCCGGAGCCGGGCGACAAGCGCTGGCGCTCCAAGGCGTGGAGCGAGCATCCGGTGTTCGACGCGATCAAGCAGTCCTACCTCATCAACCAGCGCTTCATGCTGAACCTTCTGGCGGGCGCCAAGGGGCTGGACGAGCCGGAACGGCGCAAGGTGAATTTCGTCACCCGCCAGATGATCGACGCCATGGCGCCGACCAATTTCGCGCTGACCAATCCCGACGTGATCGAGGAGACTGTGCGCACGCGCGGCGAGAATCTCAGCCGCGGCCTGACGCAATTGATGAGCGATCTGGAGCGCGGGGAAGGCCGGCTCGCCCTGTCGCAGACGGATATGGACGGGTTTGAGGTGGGCAAGGATCTGGCCGCCACGCCGGGCGCGGTGGTGTGGCGCAACGAGGTGATGGAGCTGATCCAGTACGCGCCCGCCACGGCGCAGGTGCGCCAGCGGCCGCTGCTGATCGCGCCGCCCTGGATCAACAAGTTCTACATTCTCGACATGCGCCCCCAGGGATCGATGATCCGCTGGCTGACGCAGCAAGGGTTCACGGTCTTCCTGATCAGCTGGATCAACCCGGAAGCGGACATGAAGGACGCGAGCTTCGAGGATTATATCCGCAAGGGCCTGTTCACGGCGCTGGAGGTGATCGAGACCATCACCGGCGAGCGCCAGGTGGACACGGTGGGCTATTGCATCGGCGGCACCATGCTGGGAACGGCGCTGGCGCTGATGGCCGCCGAGGGCGATGACCGCATCGCGTCGGCCACTTTCTTCGCCGCCCAGCTCGATTTCAAGCTGGCGGGCGAGCTTCTGGTGTTCATCGACCAGGAATGGTTCAGGGAAATCGAACGCCTGATGGACGCCCAGGGCGGCGTGCTGGACGGGCGCACCATGGCCGACACGTTCAACATGCTGCGCTCGAATGATCTGGTCTGGTCCTTCGTGATCAACAATTATCTCCTGGGCCGCCAGCCGCAGGCGTTCGATCTTCTCTACTGGAATGCCGACCAGACGCGCATGCCCAAGCGGCTGCACCTGTATTATCTCGACACCTTCTACCGCCAGAACCTTCTGTCTGAAGGCAAACTGGAGATGGCGGGCCACACGCTGAACCTGAAAAACGTCACCATTCCGGTCTTCATGCAGGCCAGCAAGGACGACCACATCGCGCCCGCCGACAGCGTGTACCGCTCGGCGCAGCAATTTGGCGGACCGGTGCAATACATGATGGCCGGCTCGGGTCATATCGCGGGCGTGATCAACCATCCCGACGCAAAGAAATACCAGCACTGGACCAATGATGCGCTCCCGCAAGCCCGCGAAGACTGGCTGGCCGGCGCCACAGAAACCCCCGGCTCCTGGTGGCCGCACTGGAAAGCCTGGCTCATGGCGATGAACGACACGCAGGTTCCGGCGCGCGAACCCGGCGGCGGGAAGGTGGAGCCGATCTGCCCGGCGCCGGGCGAGTATGTGAAGGTGAGGAGTTGAAGAGCCTGATCTGATGGATTGCTGAGCCGCCCGCACAGCGCTAGAGACTGCGCATCGTCCCGGCCTTTGGCGGTGCATGGACCACATTTCCTGGCGTGCTGTTGAGCGCGATTATGCCGCAGGGCGCTTTGCAAGCGTTATGGACACCCTGCGCGCCCTCGCTGGCGAGGGGTCTGTTCAGGCGATCAAGGTATTCGGCGCCGCCGCCCTGGGCGCGGAGGATTTTGCCGCGTTTGGCTGGGCGCTGGCGCGCGCAGCCGCCCTGGCCGACGCCGACCGCAATCTGATCAGGGAAGTCTGGGCCCTGGAGGCGGCGCGGCGCGATCAGACCGAGATCGCCGCCGGCCTCATGAAGCAGCTTTACGCCAGCGGGCTTCAGACCCCTGACGCGGTTGCGCGCCTCATTCGCTGGTCCATCGCCTCATCCACCCTGGACTGCGTGGACCCGGCCGCCGAGGCCGCTCTGGCGCATCACCCGAACCATCCGGCCCTGCTAGAAGCGGCCGCACAGCTCGCCCTGGTCCGGGGCGACAAGCCCAAGGCGGTGATGCTGGCGAGCGCCATGCTGGCGCTGGACGGTCACAACGCCTTCGCGTTCGACATCCTGGCCGAGGCGCAGCCCGCGCTGGTCAGCCCGGTCCTGACCGCCCAGTTCACAGGGCTCGCTGGCCAGGCCGGCGCGATCCAGCCCACCACCGGCGTGATGATCCATTTCGCGCTGGGCCGCGTGCATGAAGCCCAGGGGCGGCTTCGGGAGGCCTGGGCCCATTTCTGCCAGGCCAACGCCGCCCAGCGCCGTTTGTTGATCCAGGCGGGGGCGCCCACCGCGCTGGAGCACTTCACCAGCCGCTGGGACACGGCGCTGGCCGCGCAGCAGCCGCTGATCACGGCGCCGCCAGCCGTCCCCTCGCCCGACCGCCCCACGCCGATCTTCATCGTTGGCGCGCCCCGCTCGGGCACGACTTTGCTGGAGAGGGTCCTGCGCGGCCATTCGGCCATCACCGGACTTGGCGAACGCAACGATATCGCCGGGTTCTTCGAGCAATATCTGCGGGCCGGGCCGGAGGCGCCGGCCCGGCGTGGCTTCGCGCTGGCCCAGCGGGCCGCGTGGACGCAGGCGTATTTTGACCGTTTCGCAGCCAGCACCCCGTACATTCTGGACAAGCTGCCCTCCAATCTGGAGCGGATCGCCTTCATCAAGGCGCTGATGCCGGACGCCGTTTTCCTGAACGCCAGCCGGGATGCCCGCGACACGGCGGTTTCGCTGTTCACCAATAATTTCGGATATCGCCACGGCTATTCCACCGATTGGGACGACGCCCTGGGTTACGTGCATCACGCCCGCGCGGTGGCCGCACACTGGCGCATGACCGGCGCTGAGCTCATTGAGGTCTGTTATGAATCGCTGGTGCGCGACCCGCGCGCGGTGCTCGAGCCTCTGCTCGCACGCCTCGGACTGACCCTCGAGCCAGGATGCCTGGCGGATCCCGAACCGGGCGAGCCGGTTTTCACCCTGAGCCGGTCTGTGGTGCGCAACGCCATCGAGAGCAGCGCCATAGGCCGCTTCCAGCGGTTTGCCGACGCCGGAGCGTTCAGCGGCCGCTCCGCGCTGGAGGCGTCCGGCGAGGGCAAGTGAGCGCGCCGGCGCTCCCCCTACTCCGCCAGCCGCAGCGCCGAGCCCTCGCTCACCAGCAGCGTCATCTCCAGCTCGGTCCCCTTGACGAGGTTATGACCCCTGACTGTGGCCAGCGCGCGCACCGCCACGCCGCGTTCGGCCAGCGCCGCGTCAAAGCCTTCGCGTTCAATGCCATCCACAATGGCGAGGCCGCAGGCGGGGTCGCGGGTGAGGACGTCGGCGGCGGCGTCCGGGTTGTCGGCCAGCAGCGCATGGGTGCCGAGATAGAAAGCGTTGGAGGGTTCGCGATAGCCCAGCGTGGCGATGGTCAGGGTCTCGCAGCCCTCCAGCGAGTTGACCACCCGGCCGATCCGTTCGGAGGGCCACATGGGATCGATATTGGGGATCACCACGCCGAACATGGCCGCGTAGACGCCTGTGGCGGCCACGGCAGACGCCGTCAGGGTGCGCAGGGACGGGGTGAAAGCCAGCGCTGCGGCGGTGATGAGGGCGAGGCCCCCGGCCGCCGCGGCGATCCAGGCGGTGGGGCCAATCTCGCCATTGAACTCGATATGGCCTGCGATCGGCAACGCGATCAGCACGCCGGCTACAATGAGCGCGGCGAGGCCCGCAGCGCCATGAAACACCCGCGATTTCCACCCCGCCAGCAGATCGCGCGCGTCGCGCAGGGCAAGGCCCATCAGGATGGCGATGGCGGGAAAGACCGGCAAGACGTAGTGGGGCAGCTTGGTGGTCACCAGCTCGAACACCAGCCAGGTGGGAATGATCCAGGCGATGAGGAACAGCACGGTCCGATCAGCACGGTGGCGCCACGCCGCCAGCGCCGCCAGCGCCAGCAGGGCCGCCGCAGGCCACAGGGTGACGGGGGAGAGCATGAGGTGGAAGCCCAGCGGGCCGCTATGGTTCTCGGCCGCTTCGGACACCTTGCGCAGCATGGACCAGCCGACGGCTTCGGCCAGAAAGGCGCCATTGGTCACGATGGTGATCGCAATGAGCCAGGGCGCGGCAATGGCGGCTGCGGTCAGCAGGCCAAGGCCTGGGCGGATGCGTTTGAGCAATCCGAAATCGCGCGTCAGGGCGATATAGGCGGCGAGCGTCAGCGCCGTCACCATGGTGAAGATCGGGCCCTTGATGAGGATGCACGCCCCCGTCGCGGCCCACAGCGCCAGCGGCCAGCCGATGAAGCGCGGCCGGACTTGCGTCACCTTCAACGCCAGCATGGCCAGCGAGATCTGCGCCAGCATGCCGAAGCCCAGCAGCAGCGCATCGGTCTTGGCGGTGCGCGCCTCGACCTGTGCGGTCAGGCACACGGCGAGCACGATCCCCGCCGCCAGCCCCACGCCGGGCGAGAACAGCCGCGCCCCCAGCCATCCTGTCATCAACACGGCGGCGATGATCCCAAGCAGGCTGGGCAGGCGGTGCGCCCAGATCGGGGCGTCGGGGCCGCCAAAGGGCGTGCTGGTGACGACCTGCGCCCAGTAGGTCCCCACGGGCTGTTTGTGGCGCGCCTCGTCCTGGAAGCGGATATCGATGAAGTCGCCGCTCTCCATCATCTGGCGGCTCGCCTGGGCGTAGCGAGACTCGTCGCGGTCCATGGCCGGAATGGTGAAGAAGCCAGGCAACATGGCCGCCAGCGCCAGAACGATGAGGCAGGCGAACGCCGCCGGGCTGAGCCCGCCTTTGGCGCCCGGGGTCAGCAGAGCCGCGAACAGCCCATTCATGCGCCTGATCCTTCACCTGCGCCGCGGCCCAGCAGAAGCTGCGGTCCGGGCGTGTGGGTGCGGCGCATCAGCCAGATCACCCCCATAAGGTCAAAAAGTCCGGCGAAGGCCCTGCCCAGATTGGTGTATTTGGATTCGCCCGCAGTCCTTGGGCGGTTCACCACTGTCACACTGACATAGCCAAAGCCCAGATGCCTGGTGAAGGCCGGGATGTAACGGTGCAGCGCGTCAAAGAAGGGCATGGCCAGAAACACATCACGCACGACCAGCTTCAGCCCGCAGGCCGTGTCGGGGCAATCGTCATTCAGGAGCTGGCGGCGCAAGCCATTGGCAAAGCGCGAGGCGAACTTGCGGGAATCTCCATCCGTCCGGTTGGCGCGCCAGCCAGCGACCAAAGCGCGCTCGCCGACGTGATCGAGATCAATCTCGCGCACCATGTCGAGGATGGAGCGCGGATCGTCCTGCCCGTCCCCGTCCATGGTGGCGACCCAAAGCGAGCGCGCGGCGATCATGCCGGTGCGCAGGGCCGCGCTCTTGCCGCAGCGCCTGGGGTGGCGGATCAGGCGGACGCGGCTGTCTTCGCCCAGGAGCGCCGTGAGCGCCTGGGCGGTGCCATCGGTACTGCCGTCATCGATGACGAGGATTTCAAGCTCGGCGATCACGAAGGACAGCACGTCGCGCGCCTCGCGCACCACGCCGTCAATGCTGGCAGCCTCGTTGAGCGCCGGAATGATCACGGTCAGGCGCGGGGCGTGGGCGGAAGCGGTCATCAGCACCAAAGCTCAGTGAAGGCGCCGCGAGGCGGGCGCAGATCAGGAGCGGTCGGCATAGCATGCGCCCTGCGCCAAGGGGAGGCGCGATCTGCTTGCGGTTTCTTCCAGCATGGAAAGATAGGGAGAACTGACGCCCGGGGGGCGCCTCAAGCTCGAGCCGGCGCCGGGCATCGCCAGAATCCAAATCCAGGAGGCGCGCCAGCAAGGCTCAGATTGAACGGAAGGCGTATCCCCCCCCTCCGGCCCTTCGGGCCACCTCGCCCGTAAACGGGGGAGGAAAGAGCCCCCAAACCGATAGTCGCCCACTCCCCCAACGCAAAACGGGCGGCCCCTGAGGAGCCGCCCGCCCTGGCATGCCATGGAGACGAAAAGCCTAGCGCTTGGAGAACTGGAAGCTGCGGCGGGCTTTCTTCTTGCCGTACTTCTTGCGCTCGACCACGCGGCTGTCGCGGGTGAGGAAGCCGCCGGCCTTGAGCACGCCGCGCAGCGTGGGCTCGTAATAGGTCAGCGCCTTGGAGATGCCGTGACGCACCGCGCCGGCCTGGCCGGACAGGCCGCCGCCGGTGACGGTGGCGACCACGTCATACTGGTCCTTGCGCGAGGCGGCCTCGAAGGGCTGCTGCAGCAGCATGCGAAGCACGGGACGCGCGAAATAAACGGTCTGCTCGCGGCCATTGATGGTGATCTTGCCGGCGCCCGGCTTGATCCAGACGCGCGCCACGGCGTTCTTGCGCTTGCCGGTGGCGTAGGCGCGCCCTTGCGCGTCAATCTTCGGCTCGGCGAGCACCTGTTCTTTGGGCGTTTCGGGAACGACCGGCGAGCCGGCGTCCTGCAGCGCGGATTTCAGGTCCTCGAGGGAACGGGTTTGTTCGGCCATGATCAGCTCCGCGCGTTCTTGGCGTTCAGGGATTTGAAGTCGACGACTTCAGGGGTCTGCGCCTGGTGCGGGTGCTCGCCGCCGGCATAGACGCGCAGCTTGGAGAACTGGGCGCGCGCCAGCGGGCTTTCCTTGGGCAGCATGCGCTTGACGGCCTGCTCGACCACGCGCTCGGGGAAACGGCCCTCGAGGATGCGGCGCGGCGAGGTTTCCTTGATGCCGCCCGGGTGGCCGGTGTGGCGATAGTACCGCTTGTTGGCGAACTTGCGGCCGGTGAACACCACTTTCTCAGCGTTGATGACGATCACATGATCGCCGGTGTCGATGTTCGGCGTGAAATCAGGGCGGTGCTTGCCGCGCAGGCGGGTGGCGATAAACGCGGCCAGACGCCCGACAATGGCGCCCTCCGCATCAATCACGACCCATTTGTGCTCGACGTCCGCCGGCTTGGCGATATAGGTCTTCATCACTGGGAGCCTCGGGATACAGACAAAACCCGCGTTCCGGGACCATCCCGGACGCGATGTGGCGCGGTCTCTACGCCCCGCTTGCAAATGCGTCAATAGGCTTTGTGAAACATGTTTTAAATCATGCGCTTGTGAATACGGTAACTGAATACCGCATTTCCGGAGCGCAGCAGCCCTTACGGTCTCGCCCCGGGCTGCAGGGCGGCCTACATCCGCCATGTGACGGCGCGCCGCCCGCCATGTACCATCCCGTCCCAGTCAGCCCGCCATTGCCCGGGCGCCGTGAAACGAGACCCCTGATCATGCCGTCATCCTCACTGATGTCCCGCCTGCGTAACGCCCCCCTCGCCCGCCTCATGGCCGCCGCCGCACTGTCGGCAGCGCTCGCCGGATGCAATTTCTTCGAGGAACCGGATAAGGACGCCGCCGGGCCGGCCGCGCTGGAGCGCACCGCCATCGTCACCGGCGCGTTTGATGCGCCCGGCGGAGCGCGCGACATGACCTTCCTGCCCGACGCGCAGTCCCCGGGCAATGGTCTGCTGGCGGCCGCGAGCCTGCAGGGCGGCGTGTCGGTGTTCAACATGGACGGGCGTGAGGTGATCTCGGCGTCCGGCCCGCGCCTCAGCGGCCTGGGGGGAACCGGCGGCTTCGCCCTGCGCGGCGAGACCCTGCCCATGGTGTTCGGGATGGATGAGAACGGCGCGCTGCGCGGTTTCGTGGTGGTGCGCGCGATTGATGACGTGGTGGAGCTGCCTCTGGAAGGCGACATGCCCGGCGGCGCCAGCCTGTGCGTCTTCGGCCAGGGCATTGGTTACATCGATCTGGCGATCCTGGGCGATGGCGACGAGGCGCGGATCGTGCGCCTGAGCGATGCCGGCGGGGACGGTCTGCAGGTGCGGCTGCAGGAAACGCGCGCCCTGCCCTTCCCGGCGCGCTCCTGCGCAGCGGCGGCCGATGGCGACCTGCTGGTGGCCGGCCCCACCGCAGGCCTGGCCAGGGTTGGCGCCGAGGGCGTGGTGCGCGCGGCCAGCGACCTCCTGCCAGGCTCCAACATCACGTTCAGCGTACTGCTGGGACGCCCCGCCGCCCTCATGGTGTCGCCGGACACAGGCCTGATGCAGGTGCTCGATGCGCGCAGCCTCGATCTGATCGCCACCGTGCGCTTTGACGCGGGCCTGGGCGCGCCGGGCTTCAACGAGCCGTCCGCGTTGGCGATGACCGACGCCAATTTCGGCGGCGGCGCTTTCGCCTCCGGGATCGCAGCGGCCTATGACCGCGGCGATGGCAGCATAAAGCTGATCGCGCGCGAAGTGATTACACGCACGGTGCTTTCTGAAGACAGCTAGGCGCCCGCAGGCTTCACCGCCCGCGCCGAGGCCCACGCGGCGGCGCCGGCGGTAAGGAAGAGGAGGATGGCGCCGGTCTGGTGAGCCAGCGAGAGCGAGAGCGGCGCGGCATTCACCAGCGTCAGGATCCCCAGCGCGATCTGGGCGAACAGCACGGCGAGCGTCGCGATCGCAAAGCGGCCCATGATGACGTCGCCGCTGCGCCGCCACAAAAAGGCCAGCGCCAGCCCGCCCGCCGCCAGCGCATAGCCTGCCCAGCGGTGCTGGAGCTGGACGGCGGGGCGGCTTTCAAACACCGCCTGCCAGAGCGGCAGTCCGGAGAGATAATCCTCAGGCCAGAGCCGGCCGTCAAAGCCCGGCCAGCTGGTGTAGACCCGCCCGGCGTCAAGCCCGGCCACAAAGGCGCCCAGCGCGATCTGAAACAGCACGGCGCCCCAGAAGATCGCGCTCCATTTGAACAGGGGCGAACGCACGTCGAGCCGGGTCTGGCCATGGCGCAGCTCCAGCGCCGTCCACAGCGTCAGGCCCAGGATCACGAACGCCATGGTGAGGTGTGTGGCGAGCCGGTACTGGCTCACATCCACCCGCTCGGTGAGGCCCGAGGCGACCATCCACCAGCCGATGGCGCCCTGCAGCCCGCCCAGCGCAAACAGCACCCAGAGCCGCGGACGCAGACGCTTCGGCGCCCGCCCGCTCCACAGGAAGAAGACGAAGGGAATGAAGTAGACCAGGCCCAGCGTGCGCCCGAGCTGGCGGTGACCCCATTCCCACCAGTAGATGAACTGGAAATCGCTCATCGACATGCCGCGATTGATTTCCTGGTACTGGGGTATCTGGCGGTAGCGCTCCAGCTCGCGCTCCCACCCCTCCTGCGTCAGAGGCGGAATCGCGCCGGTGATCGGGCGCCAGTCCGTGATGGAGAGGCCGGAATCGGTGAGCCGCGTCGCGCCGCCTACCACGATCATGGCGCACACGAAGGCCGCAATGACCACGAGCCACCAGAACATCACCCGGTCCGTGCCCGGCTCGGTATAGGCTTTGGGGATGGACAAGACGGCGCTGGGCATGAGAGGCGGCTCCACAGGGGCGCGGGAGAGATCGGGGCGCGCCTTGCGTACTTATCCGCTGCGGCCCGCGTAGCAAGCCGGGCGCGCCGTTTCGCCGCAAATTGCGCGCAATGCAGGACTGGTCAGGCGCGCGGCTTCGGCTTACCCTTGACGTAAACGTAAGGGAGGAGATTTTCATGTCGCTCGACGCTTTCCGCACCGAAACCCGCGCCTGGCTTGAGGCCAACTGCCCCGCCAGCATGCGCCATCCCATCGCCTCGGAAGCCGATATCTGCTGGGGCGGTCGGCGCTGGACCTTCGCCAGCGAGGACCAGAAACTCTGGCTTGAGCGCATGGTGGAGAAGGGCTGGACCGTGCCCACCTGGCCGAAGGAATACGGCGGCGCGGGACTGAGCAAGGAAGAAGCCTTCGTCCTCAAGGAGGAGATGAAGGCGATCAAGGCGCGCTCGCCGCTGGACAGTTTCGGCATCTGGATGCTCGGGCCGGCGCTGCTGAAATACGGCACGCACGAGCAGAAGCTGGAGCATCTGCCCCCGATCGCGCGGGGCGAAATCCGCTGGTGCCAGGGCTATTCCGAACCGGGCGCCGGCTCTGACCTCGCCTCGCTGCGCACCAGGGGCGTCCTGCAGGGCGATCATTACACGGTCACCGGCCAGAAGGTGTGGACCAGCTATGCAGACCAGTCGGACTGGATTTTCGCCCTGGTGCGCACCGAGGCCGACGCGCCCAAGCATCTGGGGATCTCCTTCCTGCTGATCGACATGGACCAGCCGGGCGTAACCACCAAGCCGATCAAGCTCATCTCTGGCAAATCGCCCTTCTGCGAGACCTTCCTTGATGACGCCAGGGCCCTCGTCGCCAACCGGCTCGGCAAGGCCGGCCAGGGCTGGGAGATCGCCAAATATCTCCTGAGCCATGAGCGGGCGGGCATCGTGTCCGAAGCGGCGTTCGGCGGCCTTAACCCGGTCACCGCCGCCTATCAGTCGGGCGAAGTGGACGAGACGGGGCGCCTCACTGACCCGATCCTGCGCGGCGATGTGGCGCGCCTGACCATTGACGGCCTGGCGTTCGAGGCCACCCTGCGCCGGACCAAGGAAGAAGGCGACCATGGCGAGGGCGTGGGCGCCCGCGCGTCAATGCTGAAATATGTCGGCACCGAGCTCAACAAGCGCCGCCACGCGCTGAACATGGCGGCGCTGGGCACGGACGGTCTGCTGTGGGAGGGCGACAAGCCGGGCGACGGCGATCCGGCCAAGGCGTGGCTGCGGTCGCGCGCCAATTCCATCGAGGGCGGCACCAGCGAGGTGCAGCTCAACATCGTCGCCAAGCGCGTGCTCAATCTGCCGGGCGCCTGAGACCATTTAAATCAAGGGATTATCTGCGATGTCTTTCATACTGAATGAAGAAGAGACCATGCTGCGCGACGGCGCCCAGCAATTCCTGGCCGAGGAGGCGCCCGTCACGGCGCTGCGCCATCTGCGCGATTCCGGTGACCCGGTGGGGTTCTCGCGCGAGCTGTGGGCCGCCATGGCCGGGATGGGCTGGTGCGGCATTCTGGTCAGCGAAGATCATGGCGGGGTCGACATGGGCTGCGCCGCCGCCGGCCTGGTGCTTGAACAGATCGGACGCAATCTGACCGCCTCGCCCTTCCTGTCCACCGCCGTGATGGGGGCCAGCGCGTTCAAGCTTGCCGGAACCGACGCGCAGAAAGCCGCCTGGCTGCCGAAGATCGCGGCGGGCGAAACGGTCATCGCCCTGGCGCTGGACGAGCGGGCGCGCCACAACCCGACCCACATCAAGACGCGCGCGGTGAAGGACGGCAATGGCTTCCGCCTCACGGGCGCAAAGAAGCATGTGGTCAATGGCGCGGGCGCGGACCTCTTGATCGTGGCGGCGCGCACCGAGGACGACCGGATCCATCTGTTCGCGGTATCGCCCGGGGCCGCCGGCGTGACGCGCACGCCCCGGCGCACGCTCGACAGTCATGTCCCCGCCGACATCAGTTTCGACGATGTGAAGCTGGACGGCGACGCGCTGCTGGGCGGGGCCGAGGACAGCGAGGCGGCCTACCGGCATCTCCTGGACATTGGCCGCGCCGCCCAGGCCGCAGAAGCGCTGGGCGTGGGCCAGAAGGCGTTCGACATGACGCTTGATTATCTGCGCGAGCGCGAACAGTTCGGCGTCGCCATCGGGACCTTCCAGGGCCTGCAGCACCGCGCCGCCCACCTCTATGGCGAGCTGGAGCTGGCCCGCTCGCTGGTGCGCCGGGCGCTCACCACGCTGGACACCCAGCCGAGCCAGGCGCCGCTCTGGTGCGCCGCGGCCAAGGCCAAGGCCACCGCCGTGTCGCGCCTGTCCACCAGCGAAGGCATCCAGATGTTTGGCGGCGTCGGCATGACCGACGAATACGATATCGGCCTGTACTACAAGCGCGCCCAGGCTGCGGGCGAGTTCCTCGGCGACGACGCCTTCAATGCGGGCGAAGTGGCAAGGCTGAGCGGGTATTGAGGACGGGCGGGGGCGCCGCTGGCAGGCGGCGTCCCACCCGCTGCGAGGGATGCGGCCGCCGCCCCCTACCCGAAATTCTTCTGGATGCGCTGCTTGCTGCGGTTCCAGTCACGCTGCTTGATGGTTTCGCGCTTGTCGATGGTCTTCTTGCCCTTGGCCAGGCCAATCTGGAGCTTGGCCATGCCGCGCTCGTTGAAGAACAGGCGCAGCGGCACGATGGTGAGCCCGTCTTTCTGGACCGAGCCGGCGAGCTTGTTCATTTCGCGCTTGTGCAACAAGAGTTTACGGGCGCGCCGCGGATCGTGATTGAAGCGGTTGCCGTGGCCGTAGGGCGGGATGTCGCAATTGATCAGCCATATCTCGCCCTTCTCCGGGCTGACATAGGATTCAGCGATATTGGCCTTGCCCATGCGCAGGCTTTTCACCTCGGTGCCGGTGAGAACCATGCCCGCTTCATAAGTGTCGGTGATCTCGTAATCGAACCTGGCGCGCCGGTTGACGGCGACCAGGCCCTTGTCAGGTCCTGAAGCGCTCATATCAGACCGCAGCTTTCCATGGCGGCGCGCAAGCGCGCCTTGACCGGCTCCGGGCACGGCGTCAGCGGCAGGCGCACCTCGTCCGAGCACAGGTTCAGCAGGGACAGGCCGTACTTCACTGGCGCCGGGCTCGGCGCGGCGAACAGGGCCGCATGCAGCGGCGCGAGGCGATCATGCAGTGCGCGCGCCTCATCCCAGCGACCCTCCAGCGTGGCGGTCTGGAATTGCGCGCACAGCTGCGGAGCGAGGTTGGAGGTGACGGAGATGGCCCCCACCCCGCCATGGGCGTTGAAGCCCAGTGATGTGGCGTCATCGCCCGAGAGCTGGATGAAGCGCTCGCCGATCAGGGCGCGGTGCTCGGTCACACGCTCCACGCGGCCCGTTGCGTCCTTGCAGCCGATGACATTGGGATGGCGCGCCAGGCGGGCCATGGTCTCGGGCAATATGTCCACCACGGACCGGCCCGGGATGTTGTAGACAAAGATCGGCAGGGCGACCGCGTCAGCCACGGCCTCGATATGGGCCGAGATCCCGTCCTGGGACGGCTTGTTGTAGTAGGGGGCCACGACAAGGCCGGCATCGGCGCCGACGGTCTTGGCGTGGCGCTGCACCTCGATGGTGGCGGCTGTGGCGTTGCTGCCCGTCCCGGCGATCACCGGGATGCGGCCCGCCGCCACCTCGACGCACAGATCGATCACGCGCAAATGCTCGGCCCGCGTCAGGCAGGGCGTTTCGCCCGTGGTGCCGGCCGGAACCAGGGCCTGGGTTCCGGACGCGATCTGGCGCTCGATCAGGGCGGCGAAGGCCGCCTCATCCACGGCGCCGTTCTTGAAGGGCGTCACGAGAGCCGTCATGGAGCCGCGCAGCATGGAACAATCCGTTCAAAGCTTCGGAAAATCAGGGGCGCGGACCATACGACTGCAACCCTTCTGCGCCAAGGGCGCTCTAGCACGTGGACAGGCGCACGATCGTGCCTCAGCATGGGGGTCCGGGGCATCAGGAGCCGTCATGTCCGTCATCGTCATGCGATTTGCGACCGCGCTGGCCGCCAGCGCCTGGATCTGTGCAGCCGCAGAGGCGCGAACGCCCGCGCCGCGCCTGGCGCCGCCCGTGCCCAACCATATCGAATCCCTGAGCGACGCCGATTTTGAACTGTTCCGCCGCGCCATGCGGGCGGCCAATGATGATGAATGGGATTTCGTGCGCGATGCCGCGTCAGCCATCAGCGACCCGGCCGCGCAGCGCATCCTCCTGTGGCGCATGGCGACCAGCGATGCGCGCGCCTCCTTCTCCGATCTGCACCTCGCCCTCGATCAGCTCGCCGGCTGGCCAAGCGAGGCGGCGATCCAGCGCGAGGCGGAATGGAAGATCGAGGATTCCGGTTTCAGCCCGGCCATGATCGCCGCCTGGTTTGAGAACCGCGCGCCGCTCACCGGCGAGGGCCGCGTGGCGCTCGGCCGTGCGCTGATCGCGCTGGGTCAGGTGGAGGAAGGCCGCGAAGAGATCCGCACCGCCTGGCGCAGCCAGTCCATGCGGCTGACCTTTCAGACCGACACTCTGCGCGCGTTCAGCGATATCCTGACCCGCGAGGACCACGCCGAACGGGTCGATTACCTCCTCTGGGCGGGCCAGCGCACCGCCGCCAGCCGCCTGATCCCCGAGCTGACCCAGGGTGAGCAGCGCCTGGCGCAGGCGCGCATCTCGCTCGCCGCCCGTCAGCCGGGCGTGGACGGGGCGGTCAACGCCGTGCCCGCCTCGCTGCAGACCCATGCCGGCCTCATCTATGAGCGCGCGCGCTTCCGGCGCCAGCGCGGGGTGGGCGACGCCCTGCCCCTCCTGCTGGAGCTGCCCGGCGAGCACCAGAACGCCGCCGCGCTGGCGTCCATGTGGACCGAGCGCAAGCTGATGATCCTGGACCGGGTGCGCGAGCGCGACTGGGACACGGCCTATCAGCTGGCCGCCAGCCACGGCATGAGCTCGGGCGTGGACTTCGCCGACGCCGAATTCACAGCCGGCTGGATCGCGCTCACGGGTCTCAACGAGCCGGAAGCGGCGCTGGAGCACTTCCTGACGCTGGAGACCGGCGTGCGCACGCCGGTGTCGCTGGCGCGGGCCAAGTACTGGCAGGGCCGCGCCGCGGAGGCGGCGGGCCAGCTGGAGCTGGCGCGCGAGCGCTTCCTGGCCGCCGCCGAACATCCCACCGCCTATTATGGCCAGCTCGCCATCCTCGCCCTGGGCCCCGACGCAGCGGAGATCGAGTTGCCGCCCGATCCAGACCCCTCGCCGGCGGTACGCGCCGCGTTCGAAGCGCGCAACGATGTGCGCGCGGTGCGCCTGCTGGCCGAGCTCGGGTCGGAGTATTTCTTCCGGGTGTTCGTCTACCATTTCGCCAATGCGGTGGAGACCTCCGAGGAGGTGGCGATGCTCGCCGACATCGCGCTGGAGCACATGCGCCTGCGCGAAGCGGTGCGCACCGCCAAGGCGAGCCGTACCGCGGGCACGGCGCTGGCCGAGCGCGCCTATCCGCTGATTGAGCTGCCCAGCAATGCGCCGATCTTCCCAGACGCCGCCCTGACCTTCTCGGTAATCCGGCAGGAGACCGAGTTTGATGCGCGCGCCATTTCCGGTGCGGGCGCGCGCGGGATCATGCAGATGATGCCCGCCACCGCGCGCCAGACCGCCCAGCAATTGCGCGTGCCGTTCAATCTGGAATGGCTCACCGACGACCCCCAGTACAATATCACGCTGGGCATGGCCCATCTCGATCAGGTGGTGAACGCCTATGACGGATCGCTGGTGATGGCGCTGGCTGCGTATAACGCCGGGGGCCACAGGGTGCGCACCTGGGTGGCCGATTACGGTGATCCGCGCACCGGCGAGATCGACCCGATCAACTGGGTGGAGAGCCTGCCGTTTTACGAGACGCGCAATTATGTCCAGCGGGTGATCGAAAACGTGCAGGTCTATCGTGCGCGCATGTCGGAGACCGGCTCGGCGCCGCTGACCCTGCAGACCGATATGGTGGGCGGCCAGTTCCGCCGCGACCTGCCGGCCCTGCCGCCTGACTTCGTCGCGGCGATGCACGAGGCCGAGGCGCTGGAAGCGCTCGAAGCGGGTGAGGCCGAAGCCGGCGCCGGCGCGGAGGGTGAAGGCGGCGCGAGCGGCGATCCCAGCGGCCGCTAAAGCCCGAGGCGCATCGTCAGGCGCGCGCCAGCGCCGCGCAGGCCTGTTCGAACACCGCGTGGAACATGGCCTCGGTCAGCCGGCCCGTATTCGTGTTATAGCGCGAGCAGTGATAGCTGTTGAACATGATCAGGGTCCCGCGCGGCCCGTCGAGATCGTGGCGCGCGCCGTGGCCGAAGGCGAAGGCTGAGGGTTTGAGCCCCAGCGCCTTGAGCGTATTGTCGTGCGCGATGCGCCCCAGCGTGATGATCACTTCAAGGCGCGCCAGGGCGGCGATGCGCGCCGCCAGGAAGGGGCGGCAATGGGCCATCTCCTCGCCCACCGGCTTGTTCTGGGGCGGGGCGCAGCGCACGGCGTTGGTGATCATCGCCCCGGTGAGGCGCAGATCATCGCGTCCATCGGGATCAAAGCGCCCGGCGCTGAGGCCGTACCTGGCGAGCGTGGGATAGAGCAGATCGCCCGCCCAGTCGCCGGTGAAGGGCCGGCCCGTCCGGTTCGCCCCGGTGCGTCCGGGCGCCAGACCCACGATCAGCACGCGCGCGCCCTCATCGCCAAAGCTCGGCACGGCGCCGTTGAACCAGGACGGCTCAGCACGCGCGTTGGCGCGGCGATACTCGACCAGGCGCGGGCAGAGCGGGCAATCGCGCCCCGGCTCGGGGCTAGGCATCGTCGCTGTCATCACCCTCGTCAGCCGGCTCGCTGTAATCGCGATAGCGCCGCTCGCGCCCGACCAGCTTGCCCAGATCAGCCAGCTCGATGAAGGCGTCGGCCTGGCGGCGCAGATCATCGGATGCCATGGGGGGTGAGGATTTCAGGGTGGAGACCACTGACACGCGCACGCCGCGCCGCTGCACCGCCTCGACCACCTTGCGGAAATCGCCATCGCCGGAGAACAGGACGATGTGGTCGAGATAGCTGCTGGCCTCCATCATGTCGACGGCGAGCTCGACATCCATGTCGCCCTTGATTCGCCGGCGCCCGGTGTCGTCAGAGTACTCCTTGGCGGCCTTGGACACGATCTTGAAGCCGTTATAGTCCAGCCAGTCGATCAGCGGCCGGATCGGGGTGTATTCCTCGTTCTCCAGCAGAGCGGTGTAGTAGTTGGCCCGGATCAGCCGGCCGCGCTTGCGGAATTCCTCCAGAAGCTTCTTGTAGTCAATATCGAAATCGAGCCCGCGCGCCGCCGAATAAAGGTTCGCGCCGTCGATGAAAATGCCGAGCCGTTCGTTGGGATAGAAGGTCATCGCCTATGCCTTTCGGTGTATCATTGGATGGTAATGCGTATCGGCCGGGGATTTATATCGCCCTCGGCGCAAACCAAGCATACCGGGGCCGCGCGCCGCTTCAAACGCTCAATTCAGCGCTGCGCGCGCTCGCTGCAGCGGGTGTCGGCGTTCTCGCCGCCTCGCGTCCCTGGCGCAGCCCGGCCTGGCCCGACCCGTCCGATCCGCCCTTCGTGAACGCCTGCGTCGCGGTGGGCACGCGCCTTGATCCGCAAGCCCTGATGGCCGTGATACATGAGGTGGAGGCCCTGCACGGGCGACGGCGGGCCGGGCGCAATGCGCCGCGCACGCTTGATCTGGACCTGATCGACTTTGAGGGGCGCACTCAAGGCCCGCCCGGCGGGCCGGATCTGCCGCATCCCCGGCTTGAGGCGCGCGCCTTCGTGCTTCTGCCGCTCAAGGACATCGCCCCTCACTGGCGCCATCCGTCGAGCGGCGCCACACTGCAGAGCCTGATCGGGGCCCTGCCGCTCGCCGAGCGGCGCGCCTGCCGCCCGGCGGGCGGGGTGTTGTGCGCTGAGGCGTAAGGCTTGAAGGCGCCGCCTGCGTGGGGTATCTGCACGGGTTCACGTCTCGCATGGATTTTCAGGAGGCCTCGCATGGCCCGCGTCACCGTTGAAGACTGCATCAAGAAGGTGGAGAACCGCTTCGAGCTGGTTCTGCTGGCCGCTCACCGTGCGCGCACCATTGCTGCGGGCGCTCCGCTGGTGGTCAATCGCGACAATGACAAGAACCCGGTCGTGGCCCTGCGCGAGATCGCCGACGACAAGCTGGACCTCAACGGCCTGACTGAAAACCTGATCTCCGGCCTGCAGCGCGTCATCCCGTCCGACGACGAGGAAGAGGCCGAGCGCGAGCGCCAGGCCGAGACCCGCCTCGCCTTGCCCGCCCCGGAAATGGACGAAGCCGCCATGCTCAAGGCGCTGCAGTCCGACCGCGACGGACCGGCTGACGGCCGACTGTAAACCGTGACGGCGCTGGCGACCCCGTCTGCGCTCCTGCCCGCCGACGCCATCCCAAGCGCCGACGCCCTGGTGGCGCGTGTTCAGGCCTATCACCCGCAGGTGGACGGCGATCTGATACGGCGCGCCTATGAGTTCTCAAAGCGCCACCATCACGGCCAGTTCCGCAAATCGGGAGAGCCCTATTACGGGCACACGGTGGCGGTGGCCATGCTGCTGGCCGAGCTGCGCCTGGATGCCGCGACGATCTGCACCGGCCTCCTGCACGACACGGTCGAAGACACGGACGCCACCCCGGAAGACATCGCCGAACAGTTCGGCGACGACATCGCCCAGCTGGTCGACGGCGTCACCAAGCTTGGCCAGATGGAGCTCGGGTCCAAGCGCACCAAGCAGGCGGAGAACCTGCAAAAGCTGGTCGTCGCCATTACGCGGGACGTGCGCGTCCTGTTGGTGAAACTGTGCGACCGGCTGCACAACATGCGCACGCTGCATTTCCATTCGCGCCAAGACAAGCGCGAGCGCATCGCGCGCGAAACGCTGGAGATCTACGCCCCGCTCGCCCGGCGTATCGGGGTGAACCGGGTGTGCACCGAGCTGGAGGACCTGGCGTTCCGCAATCTCAACCCGGCGGCGCACGAATCCATTCATCGCCGGCTTGAAGACCTGCGCGTCACCCGCCATGACGCCGTGGCCTCGGTCTCTGCCCGCCTGTCGGACCTTCTGGATGAGGCGGGCCTCGACTGTGTGGTGTTTGGCCGGGAGAAGCGGCCCTACTCGATCTGGCGCAAGCTGGAGCGCAAGGGCGTCACCTTCGACGATATCGCCGATATCTACGCTTTCCGCATCCTGGTGGAGCGCCCCATCGATTGCTACATCGCGCTGGGCCTGGTCCATCAGCGCTGGCGCAGCGTGCCCGAACGCTTCCGCGACTACATCTCCACGCCCAAGCCGAACAATTACCGATCCTTGCACACCACCATCATCGGCCCGTCGAACATCCGCATCGAGCTGCAAATCCGCACTCATGAGATGGACCGGATCGCCGAGACCGGTGTGGCGGCGCACTGGCGCTACAAGTCCGGCGGTTACGCCTATGACGCAGCTTCTGCCGAAGCCGCGGGCGGCGACCCGCTGGAGCGGTTGCGCCCGCTGATGGAGATCCTCGAGCAGGGCGGCGACCCGGAGGACTTCCTTGAGCACGCCAAGCTCGAAATGTTCGCCAACGAGGTCTATTGCTTCACGCCCAAGGGTGAGCTGATCGCCCTGCCCGGCGGCGCCACGCCGCTCGATTTCGCCTATGCGGTCCATACCGAGCTTGGACACGCGGCCATAGGCGCGAAGATCAACGGGCGCGACCGCCCGCTGCGCACGCGGCTCAACAATGGCGACATGATCGAGATCATCAAGGGCGGGGTGCGCCAGCCCCCGGCCGGCTGGGAAGACCTGGTGATCACCGGGCGCGCGCGCGCCGCGATCCGCCGCCTGATCCGCTCGTCGGAGGCGGAGGAGTTCATCCGCATCGGCAAGGTGATCGCCGAGCACGCCTTCCTGCGCGAGGGCAAGGTGTTTCGCGAATCCGCGCTCAATGACGCGCTGCGCCGGCTGGAAATGGACAATGTGGATGATGTGTACCACGCGTTGGGCAAGGGCCGCATTTCATCCATCGGCCTGCTTGAAGCGGTCTATCCGGGCCATCGCGAAATGCGCGGGCGCCGGCCCCAGGACCGCGAGCGCATCGCCGACGCCCAGGCCGGGCTCTATGTCCACGGCCGCGGCCTGACCCAGGGCGTCAGCCTGCATTTTGCGCCCTGCTGCTCGCCCATGCCCGGCGACCGGATCGTGGGCGTGTTGCGCGAGGGCAAGGGCGTGGAAGTGCACGTCATCGACTGCGAGCGCCTGGCCGAGATGGAAGACGAGCAGTCGCTCGAAAACTGGATCGATCTCAAATGGACGCCCGAGGCGGGCGCCCATGGCGTGTCGATCGGCCGGATTCTGGCGACGGTGCGCAACGAGCCCGGCGTGCTGGCCGAGATCGCCGGCGCGGTGGGCGAGGCCGGGGGCAATATCACCGATGTGAAAACCCTGCAGCGCACGCGTGACTTTTTCGAGATGGCGTTCGATGTGGAAGTCTTTGACGCGCGCCACCTCAACAATATCGTGGCGGCGCTGAAAACCAGCGACCGGGTGGTCACCGCCGAGCGTGCGCGCCGGCCGGGCGACATCCCCGATTATGACGCAAGGACCGAGCAGGAGCCTGCATGACGACCGACGACGTACTGGACGAATTCCGCCAGGCGGGCGCGCTGCTGGAGGGACATTTCATCCTATCCTCCGGCCTGCGCAGCCCTGTCTTCCTGCAAAAGGCGCTGGTGTTCCGCGACGCCGCCCGCACGGGCCGGCTGTGCGCCGCGCTGGCTGACAAGATTCGCGCGGGCGGCTACGGGCCTTTCACCGCCATCGTCTCGCCTGCGCTCGGCGGGATCATTCCTGGCTATGAGACGGCGCGGATCATGGGCCTGCCTTTCCTGTTCGTCGAGCGCGAGAACGGCGAATTCGCCCTGCGCCGGGGCTTTGAGCTTAACGCCGCCGACCGGGTGCTGGTGATCGAGGATATTGTCACGACGGGCCTGTCTTCGCGCGAATGCATTGGCGCCATTCACGCCACCGGCGCGAAAGTCGTGGCGCAAGGCTGTCTCGTTGACCGCTCGGGCGGCAAGGCGAGCGTGGGCGTGCCGCTGGTCTCGCTGGCGACGGTGAGCTTCCCGGCCTATCCGGCCGACCAGCTGCCGCCGGAACTGGAACGCATACCGGCGATCAAGCCGGGCAGCCGGGGGCTGACCCCGTGAGCGCCCAACACGTCCGTCTCGGCGTCAATATCGACCATGTGGCCACCATCAGAAACGCGCGTGGCGGCGCCCTGCCCGATCCCGTGCGCGCCGCGCATCTGGCCGTGGCGGCCGGCGCTGACGGCATCACGGCGCACCTGCGAGAAGACCGCCGCCACATCTCAGACGCCGATATCGAGCGCCTGTCCAAAGAGCTGTCCGTGCCGCTCAACCTGGAGATGGCAGCCACGCAGGAGATGCTGGAGATCGCCCTGCGCCATACACCCAAGGCCGTGTGCCTGGTGCCGGAAAAGCGCGAGGAGCGCACCACCGAAGGCGGGCTGGATGTGGCCGCCCATCACGCCCATCTGCGCCCCTATATCGCGGCGCTGAACAAGGCGGGATGCCGCGTTTCGCTGTTCATCGAGCCGGACCCGGTCCAGATCGCCGTGGCCGAGGCCCTGGGCGCCGCCGTGATCGAGCTGCACACCGGGACTTATTGCGAGCACTGCGCAGCCGGCCGGCGCAAGAAGGCCGCCGCAGAGCTCAAGCGCCTGACCCTCGCCGCCAAGGAAGGCGCGCGGCGCGGGCTGGAGATTCACGCCGGTCACGGCCTGACCTTCGACACGGTCCAGCCCATCGCCGCGATACCGCAGGTGCGCGAGCTCAATATCGGTCATTTCCTGATCGGCGAGGCGATCTTCACCGGGCTCGGCGATGCGGTGACCCAGATGCGCGCCCTGATCAACGCCGCGCGCGCCGAGCTGCCGGCATGATCCTCGGCGTGGGAAGCGACATCACCGATATCCGCCGCATCGAACGCTCCCTCGAGCGGTTCGGCGACAGGTTCCGCGACCGCGTCTTCACACCGGCAGAACAGGCCAAGGCCGCCAGCCGCCGCCGCTCCGCCGGCACGTTCGCCAAGCGCTTCGCGGCCAAGGAAGCCTGCGCCAAGGCGCTGGGCGCCGGCATCTGGCGCGGCGTGACCTGGCAAGAGATGGAAGTCGTCAATCTTCCGGGCGGCCAGCCGGCGCTGAAGCTTGCCGGCGCCGCCGCCGAGCGCCTGCAGGCGCTGACGCCGCCGGGCCTTGAGCCGCGCATCCACGTCACCCTGACCGATGACTATCCCTGGGCGCAGGCCTTCGTGATCATCGAGGCGCTGGACCCGGCCCGGCCGGGGGCGGCGTGAACGGGGCCGACCCGGCCCGCACCCGCCGCGCCCGGCGCATCGGGCGGGCAGTGCGCCGCGTGCGCGCCGACCAGCGCCTGATCCTTACCCTCGTGCTGGCCGCCGTGCTGGCGCTCGCCATGCGCACGCTGGTGTTCCAGCCTTTCACCATCCCGTCGGACTCCATGCGCCCGGCGCTGGAGCCCGGCGACTATATCGCGGTGTCCAAATGGCCCTATGGCTGGTCGCGCGCCTCCTTGCCGATGTCGCCGCCAGTGGGTTCGGGACGAGTGTTCGGGCGCACCCCGCAGCGCGGCGATATCGTGGTGTTCGCCGCTGCCCATGCGGCGGGCTCGGCCTATGTCAAACGCGTCATCGGACTGCCGGGCGACATGGTCACGCTGACCGGCGGCATGGTGTTCATCAATGGCGAGCCGACGCCGCGCGGGCTTCTGGGCGAGGAGACGCACTTGGCGCCCGACGGCGCGCTGGGGCGGTTTTCGCGCTGGCAGGAAATCCTGGGCGACGGGCGCGCCTGGGACGTGCTGCAGGGCGCGCCGGGCGCTTATGACGATTATGGCCCGGTGCTGGTGCCGCAGGGCCATGTCTTCGTGCTGGGCGACAATCGCAGCCGGTCGCGCGACAGCCGCGCCGCGCCGCCAGAGGGGCCAGGCATGGTGCGCATCGATTCCATCATTGGCCGCGCCGACCGGGTGCTGGTCTCGGTACGGCCTGATTTCAGCCTGTGGCGGCCCTGGACCTGGGCGCGCATCCGGCCCTCACGCACCCTAGCGCCGCTGGACGCGCAGCCGCGATGAGCGACCGGTTCCAGGACGTCCAGACACGCATCGGGCACGCCTTCGCCGATCCAAGCCTGCTGGAGCGCGCCCTCACCCACGCCTCCCACGGCGACGGGCGCTCGCGCGCGGCGTCCAATGAGCGGCTGGAGTTTCTCGGCGACCGGGTGCTGGGCCTGATGGCGGCCGAAGTGCTGCATGCGCGCTTTCCTGATCTGGACGAAGGCGGCCTGGCCGTGCGCCTCAATGCGCTGGTGAACAAGAATGCCTGTGCGCGCGCCGCGCTGCGCTGCGGTCTGGGCGAGGGCCTTCGCCTGTCCGCGGCGGAAGCGCGCCTGGGGGGACGCGAAAAAGCCTCCATCCTGGCCGATGCCTGCGAGGCGGTGATCGGCGCGCTGTTTCTCGATGGCGGGCTGGATGCGGCGCGCGGCTTCTTCCTGACCCAATGGGCGGACGAGCTTGACGGGCTGACCAAGCGGCCGCGCGACGCCAAGTCCCGCCTGCAGGAATGGGCCGCCCAGACGGGCCGGCCGCCCCCGGTCTATACGGTCCTGTCGCGCAAGGGACCCGATCATCGCCCGAACTTCACCGTGGAGGTGCGCGTGGGCGAACTTCGCGGCGCAGCTGAGGGTTCATCCAAACAGGCTGCCGAGCGCGCGGCGGCCGATCAGCTTTTGTCTGCGGAGACCCGTTCATGACCGACACCGCCCCCCGCGCCGGCTTCGCCGCCATCATCGGCGCGCCCAACGCCGGCAAGTCCACCCTGGTCAACGCGCTGGTGGGCCGCAAAGTCTCCATCGTGACCCCGAAAGTGCAGACCACGCGCTTTCAGATCCGCGGCGTGATGATACGCGGGTCGGCGCAGATCGTGCTGGTCGACACGCCCGGCGTGTTCCGCCCGCGCCGCCGGCTGGACCGCGCCATGGTGGCCGCCGCCTGGGAAGGCGCCTCGGACGCCGACCTCATCGTCCACGTGGTGGACGCAGCCGCCCAGCTGAAAGGCGCCGGCAAGAGCGTGGAGGATGTGGAGCGGGTGATCGAGGGGCTGAAACTCCATGAGTTCAAGGCCATACTGGCGATCAACAAGATCGATCTGGTGCGCCGCGAGGAGCTTCTGGAGATCTCGCGCCGGCTCTATGAGAGCGGCGTCTATACCGATGTGTTCATGATCAGCGCCACCAATGGCGACCGCACCGCCGACCTCGCCGAGGCGCTGGCCCGCGCCATGCCCGAAAGCCCGTGGCTGTATCCCGAAGACCAGATCGCCGATCTGCCCGAGCGCATGCTGGCCGCCGAGATTACGCGCGAGAAGCTGTACCTGCGCGTCCACGAGGAGTTGCCCTATGCCCTCACCGTGGAGACCGAGCAGTGGAAAGAGCAAAGGGACGGCTCGGTGCGCATCGAACAGACCATCTATGTCGAGCGCGAGGGGCACAAGCCGATCATCATCGGCAAGGGCGGCGCAACGCTGCGCTGGATCGGCGAGCATGCGCGCATGGAACTGGAAGGCGATCTGGGCCGGCGCGTGCACCTGTTCGTGCATGTGAAGGTGCGCCCGGGCTGGAGCGAGGAGCGCGCGCGCTTCTCCGCCCTCGGCCTTGAGTTTGACGTGTAATGGAGTGGACGGCGTCAGGCCGCATCCTGGCGGTGCGCCCGCATGGCGAGACGAGCGCCGTGGTGGAGATCCTGACCGCCGAGCATGGCCGCCATGCCGGCCTGGTGCGCGGCGGCCGCTCGCGCACGATGCGCCCCGTGCTGCAGCCGGGCAACCGCGTGCGCGCGGTCTGGCGCGCGCGGCTGGAGGAGCATCTGGGCGCGCTCACCATCGAAGCCGAAGACCTCTCCACCGGCGCGATCATGGAGGATCCGCTGGCGCTGGCGGGCCTCAACGCCCTGTGCGCCATGGCCTCGCTCTGCCTGCCCGAGCGCGAGCCGCATCCGCGCGTGGCGCAGGCGTTTGATCTGGTCGCCGAACACCTCACCGACGCGCAGGTCTGGCCGGCGCTGTATGTCCGCTGGGAGCTCGGCGTGCTGGCAGACCTCGGCTACGGGCTCGATCTGCGCCATTGCGCGGCCACGGGCGTGACGGAGAACCTTGTCTATGTGAGCCCCAAATCGGGGCGCGCGGTCAGCGCCGAGGGCGGCGCGCCGTGGGCGGACAAGATGCTGGCCCTGCCGGGCTTCCTGACCGGTTCAGGCACGGTGCGGCCCGGCGATATCGGCGCGGGGCTGAGGCTCAGCGCCCATTTCCTCGAACGCCGCGTGCTCTGGCCCGCCGACAAGCGCCTTCCGGATGCGCGCTACCGCCTGATCGAACGGCTTGAAGCCGAGCAGCGGGTCTAGGGCGCCACCGCGCGCCTCACATCAACCCCGGCGCGCAAGGCGCGCCATCACATCAACCCCGGCGCGCAAGGCGCGCCATCACATCAACCCCGGCGCGCAAGGCGCGCCATCACATCAACCCCGGCGCGCAAGGCGCGCCATCACATCAACATCGTCACCGGGTCTTCGATGAAGCCTTTGAACGCCGCGATCCATCGCGCGCCGGTGGCGCCGTCCACCACCCGGTGATCACAGGTCAGCGTCACGGTCATCACGGTGGCTTTCGCCAGCGCGCCGTTGGTGATGACGGGCCGTTCCTCGCCCACGCCCACGCTCAGGATCATGCCCTGGGGCGGGTTGAGGATGGAGGCGAAGGACTTGATCCCGAACATGCCAAGATTGGACAGGGAGAAGGTGCCGCCCTGGAACTCTTCAGGCTTGAGCTTGCGGTCGCGCGCGCGGGCGGCGAGATCCTTCATCTCGGCGGAGATCTGGGCGAGGCCCTTCTGGTCCGCATCAAAGATGATCGGCGTGATCAGCCCGCCCTCGATGGCCACGGCCACCGACACATCGGCGTGCCTGTGCATGGCCACGCGGCCGTCCTCGATCCAGCTGGCATTGGCTTCGGGCACGCGCTTGAGGGCGAGGCCCGACGCCTTGATCAGGATGTCGTTGACGGACACCTTCACGCCCTCGGGCGCCTTGGCGTTAAGCTGCTGGCGGAAGGCCAGAAGCGCGTCGAGACGGCAATCCACATTGAGCGGGAAGTGCGGCACGTCGCGGAAGGAGTCCGTGAGGCGCTTGGCGGAGATTTTCTGGATGCCGTCGGCCTTGCGCAGCTCGTAGCGCGACGCCGCGATGCCATAGCGCGCCAGCGGCTCGTGCGCGTCGATCTGCGGCTTGGGCGCGTCGCCGGCCGGCTTGGCGCCGGAGGCTTCGGCGCGGGGCGCCTCTGCGCGGGGAGCCCCCTGCGTTTTCGCGGCGGGCGCGGCTTTGGACGCTGCCTCCACATCACGCTTGATGATCCGCCCGCCGGGACCGGAGCCCTCAATGCCGGACAGGCTCAGCCCGGCCTGTTCGGCCAGGCGGCGCGCCAGAGGCGAGGCTTTGATGCGTTTGGAGTCTTTGTCAGTTTTGTCCTTTCCGGTTTCGGAGCCGCCGCTCCCCCCACCCCGGCCCTCCCCCTTGGGGGAGGGAGAAGTGGTGTCACCGGCCTCAGACTCAATGTCAGTCGCCCCGACGTCTTTCCGGTCTTTCCATGACGTCGAGGACTGCCCTCCCTCCCCTTGAGGGGAGGGTCGGGGTGGGGTGTCAGCGCCCTTGGAGGATTTCGCGCCCGCCCCCTCCAGCGCGCCCTTGTCCTCGCCCTCTTCCAGCAGCAGCGCGATCACCGCATTGACCTTCACGCCCTCGGTTCCGGCCGCGACGAGGATCTTTCCCATCACGCCTTCATCGACGGCTTCCACTTCCATGGTGGCCTTGTCGGTCTCGATCTCGGCGATGACATCGCCGGATTTGACCGCATCGCCTTCCTTGACGAGCCAGGACGAGAGCGTCCCCTCCTCCATGGTGGGCGACAGAGCGGGCATCAGGATTTCGATGGGCATGGGGGCACCTAGCGATCGTCACTGGTTACGGTAACAGGAAATGACCCTGCATATTTTTTTTCTGCAATTGATCCAATTTGCCCAGAAGCCTGTTCAGCTGCTTCAGCAAAATTGTCATGCGCCCTTAAAACATCTTGGATGAACTCAACTGAAACTATTACCGGTCCTGATTTTCCATCAAGAGCCTTGTATCGCATATTAACATTGAAACCAGATTCGATACTTGGACCGAGATAAACAAACATTTCTCTTACTCCGCATAGCAGACGGCTTTCACCGCCTTCACGATATCCGCCACGCCCGGCAGGGAGAGGGCTTCGAGATTGGCGGCGTAGGGCAGCGGCACGTCTTTCTGGTGCACGCGCAGCGGCGGCGCGTCGAGCCAGTCAAAGGCCTCGGCCACCACCACCGCGGCAATCTCCGCGCCCACGCCCATGCGGCCCCAGCCTTCCTCGGCGCAGACGAGGCGATTGGTTTTCTTCACGCTGGCGACCACCGTATCGGTGTCCAGCGGGCGCAGGGTTCTGAGATCGATCACTTCGGCCTCGATGCCCTCTTCGGCGAGGATTTCGGCGGCCTTGAGCGCAAAGCCGACCATGCGCGAATGGGCGGTGATGGTCACGTCACTGCCCTCGCGGCGGATTTTCGCCTTGCCGATAGGCAGGACCCAGTCGTCCACATCGGGGATGTCGAAGCTTTCGCCATACATCAGCTCGTGTTCCAGGAAGACCACCGGATTGGGGTCGCGGATCGCGGCTTTGAGGAGGCCCTTGGCGTCGGCGGCGTCATAGGGCGCGATGACCTTCAGGCCCGGCACATGGGCGTACCAGCTGGAGAAATCCTGGCTGTGCTGGGCGCCCACGCGGCTGGCCGCGCCGTTGGGGCCGCGGAACACGATGGGACAGCCCATCTGGCCGCCGGACATGTAGAGCGTCTTGGCGGCCGAGTTGATGATGTGGTCGATGGCCTGCATGGCGAAGTTGAAGGTCATGAACTCGACGATGGGCTTGAGGCCCCCGAACGCCGCGCCGACGCCGAGCCCCGCAAACCCGTACTCGGTGATGGGCGTGTCCACCACGCGCTGCGGCCCGAATTCCTGCAGCAGCTCGCGCGTGACCTTGTAGGCGCCCTGGTACTCGGCGACCTCCTCGCCCATGACGAACACCGTCTCGTCGCGGCGCATCTCCTCGGCCATGGCGTCGCGTAGCGCGTCGCGCACGGTGACTTTGACCATTGCCGTGCCTTCGGGAATGTCGGGGTCTGACACGTCGGGGCGGGTGTGCTTCACCGTCTCGGGTTTCCCCCCACCCGTTCGGCCGGTCGTCTGGTCCCCCGGACCAGACTTGGCGGCCTCACCCCCCAAGGGGGAGGGAAAGGAAGTGGAGCCACCTTTGCCAGATTTTTCAGCCGCCCCGCCGTTGGAACTCTCGCCCTTGGAAGAGCCGGTCTCTTCTCCCTCCCCTTGAGGGGAGGGTCGGGGTGGGGTGTCGCCACCGGACGAGGACTTGTTCCCGCCAGACCCAGCCCCCTCCAGCGCGCTGTCGTCCTCGCCCTCTTCGAGCAGGAGCGCGATCACCTGGTTGACCTTGACGCCTTCGGCGCCCTCCTCGACCAAGAGCTTTCCGACCACGCCTTCCTCGACGGCCTCCACCTCCATGGTGGCCTTGTCGGTCTCGATCTCGGCGATGACATCGCCGGACTTCACCGTGTCGCCGGGCTTGACGGTCCACTTGGCCAGCGTGCCCTCCTCCATGGTGGGCGACAGGGCGGGCATGAGCACTTCGATGGGCATGACGATCTAGGCTCCGGAAAACGGAAGAATCTGGAAAAGGACGAGCACGGTGCCCGCCGCCCCCGCTAACCAGGCGAGGGTGCGCAGCACGGGCACGCCGAGCCAGTAAAGCGGCGCGTAGACAGCGCGCCCGGCGACAAACAGCCAGCCGCCCAGCGCCGTCATCTCGTTGGCGCGGTCCAGGACCAGCACAACCAGAACCAGCGGCGCGTGCATGACCAGCGCCTCGACCATGTTGTGATTGGCGCGCTTGGCCCGGCCGGTCAGGCGGCTGGTGTCGGTCAGCCCGTCGCGCGAACCCAGCTGGTCTTTCGGCTTGTGCTCCAGATTGGAGAACACCACCTGGACCGCGATCATGGCCATGTAGATGAGAACTGCAATGACGAGAAGGCTGGCGTCGATGGGCATCACCTAACCCTCCACCAGCACGTCGGTATAGAGCTCGCTCGGGTCCGGCTCGGGGCTGTCCTTGGCGAATTCGGCGCTTTCGTTGACGATCTGCTTGACCTCTTTGTCCATCTCCTTGAGCGCGTCCTCATCGCTCCAGCCGGCCTCGATCAGCATCTTGCGGGCGAGATCCAGCGGGTCCTTGTGGTCGCGGTATTCATTGACCTCCTCGCGGGTGCGGTATTTGGCCGGATCGGACATGGAGTGGCCGCGATACCGGTAGGTCTTCATTTCGAGGATGTACGGGCCATGGCCCTCGCGGGCATGGGCGGCGGCTGTCTTCGCAGCCTGGTAGACGGCGATCACGTCCATGCCGTCCACCGCTTCGCCCGGAATGCCGAAACCGGCGCCGCGCCGGAACAGCTCGGTCTCCGAGCTCGCCCGCTTCACGCTGGTGCCCATGGCGTAGCCATTATTCTCGATGATGAAGAGCGCAGGCAGGTTCCAAAGCTTGGCCATGTTGAAGCTCTCATAGACCTGGCCCTGATTGGCGGCGCCGTCGCCGAAATAGGTCGCGCTGATCTTGCCGTTCCTGCGATACTTGTTGGCGAACGCGAGCCCCGCCCCGATGGGCACCTGCGCGCCGACAATGCCGTGGCCGCCAAAGAACTGCTTCTCGCGCGAGAACATGTGCATGGACCCGCCCTTGCCGCGCGAATACCCGCCCTCGCGGCCCGTCAGCTCGGCCATCACGCCGTTGGCGCTCATGCCGGCGGCCAGCATGTGCCCGTGATCGCGATAGCCGGTGGTCACCTGGTCGCCCGCTTCCAGCGCGCCCTGCACGCCCACCACCACGGCCTCCTGGCCGATATAGAGATGGCAGAAGCCGGCAATCAGGCCCATGCCATAAAGCTGGCCGGCCTTTTCCTCGAACCGGCGGATGAGGAGCATGTCCCGGTACCAGCCCGTGAGCTGGTCCCTGGTGACCGGCAGGCTGGCGGGTTTCTTCGCTGCGGCGGACGGGGCGGACTTGGAAGGGGTAGACTTGGAGGCCATGTATTTCACACGCGAAACAATGCCCGCGCGCTCCCTGTTGAGGCTGATCCGGCTTTAGCAGGCGCCGGGCCATTGCGTAAAGCCCGCAAGGTGATGCTGCGCTAGCGAAATATCGGGGTGGGCCCGTTTGGACAGGCAGGGCAACCGAACCCAATGGCGCCTTCCCGGGCGGCGTTGCCGACCCGGGACCCATCCACCGATCATATCCACAGTCGAGGCGGCTCAAAAGTGTCGGGATGGGTCCCGGACAGCCGCTTCGCGGCTTCCGGGAAGGCAGGGTGTGGTTTTCTTCCCCTCCCCCTCGGGGGAGTGCAACCGCATTGTCTCCCGCCTGGAAGACTCTCGGGGGTCAGTCCTCCCCATCGCTCCATGCTGGAAAGAACCGCAAGGCGATCGCAGTCTGTCAAGGACGGCCCTTCGGGCCGCCGCTGTGCGGCGACCGAGCGCAGGCTCGGTCGTCCTTGACAGCCTGCGACGCTCGCGAAAATGGCTCAGCAAGGAGCGACAGGCAGATGGGGTCGCAGGTTAGTACCAGTAGGGGTGAGGGAAAGTCGCGCCACCCTTTTCCCTCCCCTTGATGGGGAGGGTGGGCCGGCGCGAAGCGCCGGGTCGGGTGGGGTGAGGCGCCGCCCGGTGCAGGTTTTGAGCAGCCGCCTGTCGGCGGCGCCCCCCACCCGGCTTCGCTGCGCTCAGCCACCCTCCCCACGAGTGGGAGGGAAAAACGCCCTGTCTTTCCTCCCGCAGGCGTGATTCCCACCTCACCCAGACCGCATCAACCGCACGCCCTCATCGCGTTCGAACAGATAGAGCAAGGTCCGCAGCGCCTCCCCGCGCGGGCCGGAAAGCACGTCTTCGCGGGCGGTTTCATAGCGGGCGGCGTCGCTGGCGAGTTCGATGAGGTCGGCATGGGCGGCCAGATCCGCCAGGCGATAGTCCGGCAGGCCCGACTGGCGC
Organism: Alphaproteobacteria bacterium; assembly: GCA_016124675.1. Taxonomy (GTDB): domain Bacteria; phylum Pseudomonadota; class Alphaproteobacteria; order Caulobacterales; family Maricaulaceae; genus Oceanicaulis. The sequence goes on along the minus strand of WGNG01000014.1, from coordinate 123,088 downwards.
AGGCCCAAAGGATCGCCCGAGCCGCGCAGGCGCCAGTCTTCCTCGGCGATCTCGAACCCGTCATCGGTGCGGCGCATGATGTCCAGGCGCGCGCGCGCCGTCTCGCCCGGCTGGCCGTGATAGAGCAGGAGGCAGGTGGACGGCTTGTCGCCCCGCCCCACCCGGCCGCGCAGCTGGTGCAATTGCGCGAGGCCAAACCGCTCGGCATGTTCGATCACCATGATGGTGGCGTCGGGGGCGTCCACGCCCACCTCGATCACCGTGGTGGCCACCAGCACATCGATCTTGCCCGCACGGAAATCCTCGGCGGCCTGCTGCTTGTCGCGCGCGGGCATGCGGCCATGCACCAGCCCCACCCGCCGCCCGGGCAAAAGCTCGCCCAGCATATGGTGGCGCGCCTCGGCGGCGGCAAGGTCGGAGATATCGCTCTCCTCCACCAGCGGACATACCCAGTAGGCGCGCTCGCCATGGGAGAGCGCCCGTTTCAGCCCGTCCACCACATCGCTCAGGCGCTGGGCGGAGACCACGCGCGTGTCCGGCGCGATGCGCCCGGCGGGCTTTTCATCAAGGCGCGAGACATCGAGGTCGCCAAAGGCTGCGAGCGTCAGCGTGCGCGGGATGGGCGTGGCGCTCATGGCCAGCACGTCGGGCGCGGCGCCTTTCAGGGTGAGGCGGCGCCGGTCCGACACGCCGAAGCGGTGCTGCTCGTCGATCACCACCAGGCCCAGATCGTGAAACTCCACCGCCTCCTGAAACAGGGCATGGGTGCCGCAGACCACATGGGCCTCGCCGCTGGCCATCTGCTCCAATATCTCCGCCCGGCGCGCGCCCTTGTCGCGGCCGGTCAGCGCGGCGACCCTGATCCCGGCAGGGGCGAGCAGCGCTTCGAGCACGCCGGCATGCTGGCGCGCGACGATCTCGGTGGGCGCCATCAGGGCGGTCTGGCCGCCAGCCTCGGCCACATGGGCGGCGGCCAGCGCCGCCACAAACGTCTTGCCCGATCCCACATCGCCATGGATGAGGCGCATCATGCGCGCAGGCGCACGCAAATCCTCGCGCACGGCCTCGAAGGCGCGGGTCTGCGCGCCCGTGGGGGTGAAGGGCGCACCGTCCAGCACCGCCCTCACCTTCACGCCATCGCCCGTGAGCGCGCGGCCCTTGCGGGCGCGGCGTTCGCGGCGGGCGAGCTTCAGGGCCAGCTGGTGGGCGAACACCTCGTCAAAGGCGAGGCGCCGGCGCGCGGGCGCTTGCGGCGCCAGATCATCGGCGGATGCGGGCGCATGCAGCGCCGTGAGCGCGGCGCGCCAGCCGGGCCAGGCTTCGCGCGCGGCCAGCGGCGGATCGATCCAGTCGGGCAGGTCCGGCGCCGCCGCCAGCGCCCCGGCCACCGCCTTGCGCATCACTGCGCCCGACAGCCCGGCGGTGAGCGGATAGACCGGCTGCAAAAGATCACCCGCCTCGATCTCGCCCGGCGCGGCGATCAGATCGGGATGCACCATCTGGATTTCCGAGCCGAAACGCTCCGCCTTGCCCGACACCACCCGGCGCGCGCCCACGGGCAGCACGCGCATCAGGTAATCGGGCCGGGCGTTGAAGAAAACCAGATGCAGAAAGCCCGTCTCGTCGCGCAGGCGCACCTTGTAGGGCTGCTTCATCGTGGGGCGCGGCACATGCGCCTCCACCTCGCCCTCCAGCGTCACGACGCCGCCGAGATCGCCCGCGTCAGAGATGAACAGGCGACGGGTGCGGTCAACGAGGCCGGTGGGCGGCGTAAACAACACATCCTTCACCCGCGGCCCGCCCGCCGCCCGCGCCAGCAATTCGGCCAGCTTCGGGCCGACGCCCTTCAGCGTGGTGATGTCAGCAAAGAGCGGGAAGAGGGATTGAGGGCGCATGGGCACGAGTTAAGCCGCGCCGGGGATGGAGGGGAAGGGGTTAGGAAAGGGGCGTGGCGCCCGAACCAGAAATTGAAGCGCGTTCGGGCGGCTGGTATATTGGATATCCACCCTGGAGGCGACGCGCCATGAAGGCCCGGGAATTCGATGCGGCGTTCGACGCCGGGCAAGACCTCAGCGCCGCCGTGGACTGGTCCAAGGCGCGGCGTGCGAATGAGGAGATGCGCCGCGTGAACGTGGATTTCCCCGGCTGGGTCGTGGAAGCGCTCGACCGCGAGGCGCGCCATCTGGGCGTGACACGGCAATCGCTTATCAAGTTGTGGATTGCGGAGCGGTTGCAATAAGAGGCGTCCGGGCATCATCGGCCTTGGCAAGTTCGCTGAGCCCAATAGGCTCAAGCCCCTTCCCGCCGAGGTCATTCAAACCTAAATGCCCTCCCATGAGCGATGATCCTTTCTCCGATCCCAACCGTCCCATCGATCCTGAAGACCGCAAGAAGCGGCTGCTGTTTCGCGCCTGGCGGCGGGGGTTCAAGGAAGCCGATCTGATCATGGGGCGGTTTGCGCAGGCGCGGCTGGACGGCCTGTCGCCCGCGGAGCTGGACGCGTTCGAGCGCCTGCTGGATGCGCCGGACACCGATGTCTACGCCTGGATCACCGGCGCAGCCGAGACGCCGCGCAATTACGACACGCCGGTGCTGGATGCGCTGAAAGCCTTCCGCTTCCACGCCGAGGCGGCGCTGGGCGACGGGCCGTCTGCCTGACGGCTGACGGTTTCCAGTGGCGGTGCAATTTATCCAAGAACCGGTTCCCACTCTTTGGGTAGCGCCGTGGGCTTGACGCCGACGGTCTTTGGCAGCCGCGCACATCACCCGAAATCCGGTTCCCAATGTCCGGTTTGCGCCGTGGGCCTCGCCGACCCAAACCTGCGCGAGTCTGCGAATCGCCTGAACGGACTCGATTCGCCTAACGCTTCCTTTACCCTGCCCGGGCTAGATTTTCGCCCGTACGATCCGCAAAAGGCGGATGGTGGATGGGGACGGCCATGAACACGCTGAAGCGGTTCAGCCTGACGGGGTTTCTGGCGTTGGTGATCGCCTATTTCGGCTATCACGCCATGAACGGGGAGCAGGGCGTGTACAACCACGCCCGCATCCAGATCGAGATCGCGGCGGTGGAGGCGGAGCTCGCCGAGACGCGCGCCCAGCGTGAGCGCATGGAGGACCGGGTCGCCCGGCTCGACGAGCGCACCGGCGCGGTGGATGTGGATTATCTCGAAGAGCGCGCGCGCGCCGTGCTGCGCTTTGCCCATCCCAGCGAGATCGTGGTGCTGACCGACAGCCCGCGCGGCGAGCCATAGGCCAGGCTGCGCCCGCCAGATTTGCCGGACAATCGTCCTAAAGCGCCCCGAACACGTCGCGCGTCAGGCGCGGGTCGAAATGCTGGCCGCCATCCACGCAGACGATCTGTCCGGATACGGACGGGGTCTCCAGGAAATAGCGCAGCGTACGCACCAGATCATCCGGCGTCGGCCCGCATTTGAGCGGGTTGTCGTCATGCAGGCGCTCAAACTCTGCGTGGGAATGATAGGGGCTGGGCAGGGTCAGGCCCGGCGCAGCGGCATTGACGCGCACCTTGGGGGCGAGCGCGCGCGCCAGCATCTGGGTCATGGTCATCAGCGCGGCTTTGGACAATGTGTAGGAGAAGAAATCGGCGTTCATGTTGAACAGCTTGTAGTCCAGAAGATTGAATATCATTGCACCCTCAGGGGCCTGCGCGGCGAAGGCCTGGCTCAGAAGCGCGGGCGCCAGCGTGTTGGCGTCCATATGGCGGCGGAAGCTGGCGGCGGTTAGGCTGCCCACCGCATCGTCCTCGAACACCGAGGCGGAATTGACGAGCACGCTGACCGGCCCCAGCGCGGCGCGCGCCGCATCGATCAGGCCGGCTGCTGCCTGCGGGTCCGCCAGGTCCGCGCCCAGCGCCGCCGCGCGGCCGCCCTTCGCCTCAATCGCCGCCACGAAGGCGTCCGCTTCCTCGCGCGATGCATTGTAATGGACCGCCAGTGCGTAGCCGTCCTCGACCAGAGCTTCGGCCAGTGCGCGCCCGATGCGCTTGGACGCGCCGGTGACCAGGGCGGCGCCTTTGCCGGCGGGGTGTGCCCCGGCGAGGTGTGATTGCGTCATGGACGGGCTCCGGTCTGCTCAAAAGGGCGCCAATCCGTGTTCACACGCGCCCGCACGGGGCATATAGCCTGATCGCCGCACAAAAAAGAGGCGCCGCGCCCATGAAACTTGAACCCGTCCGCCCCGGCGACGCCCCGGCCGCCCGACCCGAACACGCCGGCGAGCGCGTCAGCGTGCATGTGCGCGGCCTGCGCCTGGAGGCGGAAGTGGGCGTCTATGACTCAGAGCGCGGGCGGCGTCAGAGCGTGCGCATCGACCTGACCGCCGACGTCGACGCCAGCGCGCGCTGCCCCTCGGGCCGCCTTACAGACACCGTCAATTACGCCGCGCTGGCCGAAACCGTGCGCCAGATCGTGCTGGCCCGCCACCACGATCTCCTCGAAGACCTCGCCCAGACCATCGCCGACACGCTCTTCACCGACCCGCGCATCACCCGCCTGGCGCTGAGCATCGACAAGCTGACCGCGCTGGCCGATGCCGACAGCGTCGGGGTCAGTCTGGAGCGATGGCGGTAGGGGGTAACGCTGTTGGCTCATTAAGCGTTTCGCGTTACGGGTTCGACATGGCTAGCGCTCAACTGAACACGATCGGCTATGAAGGCGCGGCGCTCGATGACTTCATCGCGACGCTGGCCCGGGCTGGCGTCGATTACCTGATCGATATCCGGGACCGCGCGCAGTCGCGCCGGAAGGGGTTTTCCAAGACAGCGCTGGCGGACCGTTTGCAGTCAGCCGGAATTATGTATCTGCACTTGCGCCAGCTTGGTGATCCCAAACCCGGCCGTGAAGCGGCCCGCGCCGGCGACTGGCGCAGGTTCCGCGACATATATGATCAGGTCATCGAAAGCGACGAAGCTCAGTCAGCACTGGGACAGATCGAGGATCAGCTTAAAACGGGGCGCACCATCGCCCTGCTTTGTTACGAGCGCGACCAAACCACTTGTCATCGAAAGATTGTGTCGGACATACTCGAAGCGCGAACCGGGCTGAAGGCCCGTCACCTCGGGGTTCAGACCATTGAGCCAGACACCAGAGCTCACCGACGAGTGCTTCATCCTGGTGAAGGCGCAACCGCATCGGTCTAGCCGTTATTTCGAGACCGTCTGCTGCGCGGGCATTGGCCGCGATGGGAAATGGCGCCGCCAGTATCCCGTCCCTTTTCGAAATCTGCAGGACTGGCAGAAATTCTCCCGCTGGCAGTGGATTCGCTATCGCTACAGGAAGTCTGACAGCGACCGGCGCACAGAGAGCCAGAAGGTCGATCCGGACTCGCTGGAAAGTCTTGGCGAAGTCCCGAAATCCGAACGGTCCCGGCTGGTCAGCCCGCTCGTCCGCAGCTCATTCGCAGACGCCGATGCGCGTGGTGAATCCCTGACGCTTCTTCGTCCGAGCGCGTTCGAACTAGGCTGGCAGGAGAAGACGCAAGCCGAGCTGGATGACGAGCGGACCAAGCACCATGAGTTAGCACGGCAATTGTCATGGCTGGACAAGCCGGCAAGACCGTTCGAGCCCTGCCCGTTAAAATTCATGGTCAAGTGGACTGACCAGGATGGCCGGTCGCGCCGGCATGAAGCCGATGACTGGGAAAGCGTCAGTGCTTTCTGGAATTTTCGCCGTTTGTACGGCGAGGCGGAGGCGCTCAAGACCCTGAAACGCAAATACGAAGATGAGTATTTTCCCAAAGGCCTGGCCCTGGCCTTCAGCACCCACTCCCGTCGCAATGCAACGCACGGCGCAGCGAACCAATGGCTGCTTGTTGGGCTGATCCGGCTAGATGAGGACAAGCAGCCCGATTTCTTCCTATCCTGACCCCACCTGCCCCTGCCCGCTGACGGCGCGCGCGCAGCACCCTATCTTGCCGCCCATGGTCAAAGCTGCCCGCCCTGATGCGCCGCCCATGGATGCGGCTGACGACGCCGCTCCCGCCGGTGCGCCGGACGAGGCGCGGCCGGGGCCGCAGATCATCGCCGACTATGTCAGGCAATTGCCGATGAAGCCCGGCGTCTACCGCATGTATGGCGCCGATGGCGAGGTGCTCTATGTGGGCAAGGCGAAGCGGCTGAAAAACCGGGTGGCGAACTATGCCAAAACCGGCGGCCACACCAACCGCATCGCCCTGATGATCGCCCTGACGCGCACCATGGAGTTTGTGGTCACCAGCACCGAGACCGAGGCGCTCTTGCTGGAAGCCAATCTCATCAAGCGCCTCAAGCCGCGCTTCAACATCATCCTGCGCGACGACAAATCCTTTCCCTACATCCTGATCCGCAGCGATCACGCCGCGCCGCAGCTGGCCAAGCATCGCGGCGCGCGCAAGGCCAAGGGCGCGTATTTCGGCCCGTTCGCCAGCGCGGGCGCGGTGAACAACACGCTCAACACGCTGCAGAAGGCGTTCTTGCTGCGCACCTGTTCGGACAGCGTGTATGAGAGCCGCACCCGGCCCTGCATGCTGTACCAGATCAAGCGCTGCGCGGCGCCGTGCGTGGATTATGTGGACGCCGAGGAATACGCCGAGCTGGTGGCCGATGCGACCAGCTTCCTGCGCGGGCGCTCCAACGAGCTGCGCGAGGCGCTGCAGGCCCAGATGACGGCCGCGTCCGAGGCAATGGATTTCGAGCACGCGGCCAAGCTGCGCGACCGCATCCGCGCCATCGCGGCGGTGACGACCCATCAGGACATCAATCCTGAAGGCCTGGAAGAGGCCGACGTGGTGGCCGTGCACAGCGAGGGCGGGCGGTCTTGCGTGCAGGTCTTCTTCTTCCGGGCGGGCCAGAACTGGGGCAATCGCGCCTTCTATCCCCGCCACGAGGCCGACGCCCCCGAGGGCGCGGTGCTGGCGGCGTTTCTGGCGCAATTCTATGACGACAAGCCCGCCCCGCGCCTTTTGCTGGTGAGCCATGCGCCCGAGGAAGCTGAACTGCTCAGCGAGGCGCTGGCCCTGCGCGCCGGGCATGGCGTGGAAATTCGCGCGCCCCAGCGCGGCGACAAGAAACAGCTGGTGGAACAGGCTGTGCGCAATGCGCGCGAGGCGCTGGCCCGCCAGATGGCCGAGAGCGCGTCCCAGGCCCAGCTCCTGAAAGGTGTCGCGAGGGTGCTCGGGCTGGACGCGCCGCCCGCGCGCATCGAGGTCTATGACAACTCCCACATCCAGGGCACGAACGCGCTGGGCGCCATGATCGTCGCCGGGCCGGAGGGATTTGAGAAAACCGCCTATCGCCGCTTCAACATGAAGGGCGAGGACGCGGCCACCGATGATGATTACGCCATGATGGCCGCCATGCTGCGCCGGCGCTTTGCGCGCCTGAAGCGGGAGCGCGATGACGGCGCGCCCGCCCCGGACTTGGTGCTGATCGATGGCGGCAAGGGACAGCTCTCGGCCGTGCAGGGCGTGATGGAGGCGCTCGGCCTCGCGGACATCCCTCTGGCCGCCGTGGCCAAGGGCCCGGACCGCGATGCGGGGCGCGAGGTGTTCTACCTGCCCGGCAAGCCGCCCGTGCGCCTGCCGCCCAATGATCCGGTGCTGTACTACATCCAGCGCCTGCGCGACGAGGCGCACCGCTTCGCCATCACCGGCCACCGCGCCCGGCGCCAGCGCCAGATCCGCGACAACCCGCTCGACGACATTCCCGGCATTGGCGACAAGCGCAAAAGCGCGCTTCTGAAGCATTTCGGCTCGGCGCGCGCGATCACCCGCGCCAACCTCGCCGATCTGGAAGCGGTGGAGGGCGTCTCCAAAACGCTGGCGAGGACGATCTATGACCATTTCCACGAATAGCCCGCTGCGCCATCTGCCCAACGCCATCACGCTGGCGCGCATGGCTGCGGGGGTGATTGGCGCGTATTGCCTGATCATCAGCGCCGGTCAGGGCGATGAAGCCTCGGCGGTTTTCTGGGGCGCGGCCTCGGCGGTGATCTTCGTGCTGGCCGCCCTCACCGACTGGCTGGACGGCTGGCTGGCGCGGGTGCTGGATGCGCGCAGCGCATTTGGCGCCCTGCTTGATCCCATCGCCGACAAGGTGCTGGTGGGCGCCTATCTCATCGCCTTTGCCGCCCTCAGCAACTGGATGATCTGGCTGGCCTTGCCGGTCGCCATCATTGTCGGCCGCGACGTGCTTGTCACCGGCCTGCGCTTCACCCGCCCCGCGCCCGCCACCCTCACCGTCACCTCGGACGCGCGCACCAAAACAGCGCTGGCGATGGGCATGACCGCCGCGCCCTTCGCGCTGGTCGCGCTCGACATCGCCACGCCGGTCAGCCTGCCGGTGGCGGCCTGGTTCTTCTACTGGGTGGGCGGGGTGTGGTTCATCGCCATCCTCACCGCCTGGACGGCGCTGCCCTATGTGCGGGGGGCGCTGGGGCGGGGTTAGGCGGGCTGGCGAGGCGAATGAGCAAACCCGGCTAATGTTACATTAAAACGAATAATAACTTACTTTAATTCAATTTTATGCGGCTCTTTGGCCCTGCTACACCCTCGTCTCGCGCCCCGCATGGGGCGGGCGCGCAGATCAGGATCGGAGCCAGACATGATGACACAGACAGTCTTGAGCGCTGCAGGCGCGGCGGCGTGGTTCAGCGCGGCGGCCTTCGCCAGCACCCCGGCCATCACCGAGGCGGAGATTGCCGCCGCCCAGCAGGCCTGGGGCGAGGGCATTGTTCATATCGGCCGCACCCATGTGGAAGGCGGCGATGTGGAGGCGGCGGCGCGCGCCCACATCGAGACCTTCTACGGGTTTGGTGAGCGCCCGGTGCTGTTCAAGCCGACCCTGGCCGCCAACCCCCGGTTCCGGATGAGCTTCGACGACGCGCTGTCGTATTTCATCGGCGGCGGTCACGAAGAGGATGCAGGCTTTGCGCTGGCGCCCTTCACCGATGTGGAATGGGACAATGCCGGCACAGTCATCGATTCAGACAGCGCCCTGGCCATGGGCGCCTATGTCTTCACCCGCGCCGACGGTTCGCAGGTCACGGTGGAGTACAGCTTTGGCTATGAGCGTAACGATCAGGGCGAGCTGATCATCGTCCTGCACCATTCATCCCTGCCTTATCAACCGCAGTAACGCCAGGCCCGCCCCGTTCCCGCCGGCGCGATCCGGCGCGGGCGGGGCGGGCTGCTTCTGGATGCTGCGGCGGCCCTACCCCTCCGCCTCGCTCAACACCACCAGCGCCGTTCCGTCGCTCACCTGGGCGCCGGCGGCGGCGTTGACCGTCTCCACCACCCCGTCGCGCGGCGCGGTCAGGGCGTGCTCCATCTTCATGGCTTCCAGGACGACCAGGGCCTGGCCCTTTTTCACCGTGTCGCCGGGCTTCACGGCGACGGAGAGGACCTTGCCGGGCATGGGGGCCAGCACCGCGCCGCCGCCTTCCAGCGCCTCGGCCTGGGCGGCCGGATTGTATTCGGTGATGAGGTGGGTTTCGCCCCGGGCAGCCACCAGCGCGCCGCCGCCTGGCCAGAGCTCGAAGCGGGCGCTGACCGGCTGACCGTCGAGTCGGGCGGTGAACAGGCCGGGCTGAAAATGCGGCTCGTCCAGCACCAGCGTCTCGTCACCGGCCTGGGCTTCGAGACGGCCATTGCGCATGGCCAGACGCACCGCGACCCGGGCGCCGGCATGGTCGAGCCCGGCTTCGAACACTGCTTCACCATTGACGCGGAAGCCGTCGCGTATGTCCCAGGGGTCACGGGCAGGCGCGGCCAGCGGCCCGCCCCCTGTCAGCGCCAGGGCGCCGGCGATCCAGCTCAAAGCGGGCGGGGTCTTGGGGGCGAGCACGTCCAGGCGCTGGTCGATGAAGCGCGTGTCCACGCGGGCGGCGCGGAAATCGGGATGGGTCAGCGCCCGGCGCAGGAAGCCGGCATTGGTGCGCACCGGCCAGACGACCGTTCGCGCATCCAGCCCCGCCACCAGCGTGTCGATCGCCTCCTCGCGCGTGGCGCCGTGGGTGATCAGCTTGGCGATCATGGGATCATAGTGGAGCGACACCTCGCCGCCCTCATCCACGCCGCTATCGGCGCGCACGCCCTCGGGCTTGCCGGGCAGGACCAGGCGGTCCAGCGGGCCGATGGAGGGCAGAAATCCGGTGGCCGGGTCCTCGGCATAGAGGCGCGCCTCAATGGACCAGCCCTTGATGGCGATGCGGTCCTGCTCGGGGACCGATCCGCCCGCCGCCACGCGCAGCTGCAATTCGACCAGATCATAGCCCGTCACCGCTTCGGTGACCGGGTGTTCGACCTGCAGCCGCGTATTCATCTCCATGAAATAAAAGCCGTCATCGCGCAGCGGCCCGGACCCGTCGACGATGAACTCCACCGTCCCGGCGCCCACGTAATGCACCGCCTCGGCCGCGCGCACGGCGGCCGAGCACATGGCCGCGCGCACATGGGGGGTCATGCCGGGCGCCGGGGCTTCCTCGATGACTTTCTGGTGGCGGCGCTGCAGCGAGCAGTCGCGCTCGAAGAAATGCACCACGCGCCCGCGCCGGTCGCCAAACACCTGCACCTCGATATGGCGCGGGCTGGTGATGTATTTCTCGATCAGCACCCGGTCATCGCCGAAGCTGGACGCGGCTTCGCGCTGACAGCTGGCGAGCGCCGCAGCGAACTCGCCCGCCGCCTCCACCTTGCGCATGCCCTTGCCGCCGCCGCCAGCCACTGCCTTAATCAGCACCGGATAGCCGATCCTGCCGGCCTGCTGCTCCAGAAAGGCGGGGTCCTGATTGGCGCCGTGATAGCCCGGCGTCACCGGCACGCCGGCCCTTTCCATGAGCGCCTTGGCGCGGTCCTTCAGGCCCATGGCGTCGATGGCTTCGGGGTCCGGCCCGACAAAGATGACGCCCGCCTTCTGACACGCACGGGCGAAATCGGCGTTCTCCGACAAAAAGCCATAGCCTGGATGGATGGCGTCAGCGCCGGTCTGGCGCGCCGCCGCGATGATGAGATCGCCCTTGAGATAGCTCTCGCGCGCCGGCGCCGGGCCCAGCCGCACCGCCTGCCCGGCCAGGCGCACATGGGGGGCGCGCGCGTCGGCGTCGGAATACACCGCCACCGTGGCGATGCCCATGCGGTGCGCGGTGCGCATGATGCGGCAAGCGATCTCGCCCCGGTTCGCGACAAGCAGTTTGTTGATCATGGGGATATCCGCACATGCGCGATTGAACTCGACGCGGGCGTTGTGCGCCAAGCGCGCCGCAGAGGCAAGGTCATCGCCCGTCGCGCTCGCGCACCGCGCAGGCGAGCACAAAGCTGATCAGCATCAACAGATACCAGCTGCCCAGCTTGGCCAGATGCACCGGGCGCCAGCTGAGCTCCTGCCCCGGATAGCTCCAGGCGCGCGCGAACGTGCCGATATTCTCGGCAAACCAGATGAACAGCGCGACCAGCAAGAGGCCCAGCAGCAGCGGCATGGGCCGGTGGCGCTCGTCGGGCCGGAACCAGACGATGCACGGTCCGTAGATCAGGGCGCTGGCGGCGAACAGAACCCATCGCATATCGAGTGTGTAATGATGGGTGAAGAAATTCACATAGGCCGCCACCGCCAGAAGCGCCTGCAGCCAGAGCGGCGGGAAGCGGTCAAAGCGGAAATGGAAGATGCGCCAGACGCGCACCAGATAGCTGCCCACCGCCGCATACATGAAGCCGGAAAACAGCGGCACGCCCGCGATCTGGAGAACGGCGTCACTGACCTCGGGATAGATCCAGCTGCCGACGTGAACCTTGAATATCTCCATCACCGTGCTGACGGCGTGGAACACAAGGATCACCCGCGCCTCGGCCCAGCTTTCCAGCCGGAAGGCGAGCATGCCGATCTGGATCAGCACCGCGCCGAGCGTGATGGCGTCATAGCGCCCGAGCCAGGCGTCCGGCGGCCAGAACAGGAAGCTTCCCAGCAGGAGCGCCAGCATCAGTGCGCCGAACAGGCAGGCCCAGGCCTGCTTGATGCCGAACGCGACGAACTCAAAAGCAAAACCGCTGACCGGGCCGCGCACGAAGCGGCGGTGCAGCACGCCGCGCCAGGCGTGAAGCGTACGCTCGGCGCGCGGCGACAGCATGGGGACGCCCTAGTCCAGCCAGTACGGCTTGCGCTTCTCCAGGAAGGCCGCCAGGCCCTCGCGGCCCTCGTCACTGACGCGGCGGTCGGCGATTTTGTGGGCGGTCTTGCGCATCAGGCCATCATCAATGTCCTCGCCCGCCACCATATCGACGAGCGCCTTGGCGTCGCGCACCGCGCCCGGCGCGGCGTCGAAGGCCAGCTTGGCGATATGCTCCATCATGTCGTCCAGCTCTTCAGCGCTGCCGACGACATACTGGGCAAGGCCGATCTTGTGGGCGAAGTCACCGTCAAACCCCTCGCCGGTGATGAAGAGTGCGCGCGCGTAGCGCGGGCCGATGGCGCGCACCACGAAGGGCGAGATGGTGGCCGGCGTCAGGCCCAGGCGCACTTCGGAAAAGCGTATCTTGGCGTCCCTGACCGCCACGGCGATATCGCAGGCCGCCATCAGCCCGGCGCCGCCGCCCATGGCCGCGCCATGCACCAGCGCCACGGTGATCTGGGGCAGGTCGTGGAGCCGGTGCAGCATGCGCGCCAGGCCCAGCGCATCCTCTTCATTGTCCGAATGGGTCCAGTCGGCGGCGGCCTTCATCCATTCGAGATCGGCGCCGGCCGAGAAGCTGCGCCCGGCCCCGCGCAGGAAGACGATGCGCACCTGCGCATTGGTGCGCAGCGTTTCGAAAATGTCGGACAGGCGCGCGACCACGTCGGCGTTGAAGGCGTTGTGCCTGTCGGGCCGGTTGAGCGTGATCACCGCCACCCCGGCGCGGGTCACATCAAGCTGGACGTCGTCTTCCTGGGCCATGGGGCGCTCTCCTGTTTGCGTGATTCAGGCTTAGCGCGCCGGGGACCTTGCGCCAAGACACGCAAAACCGCCGGGCGCGCGGTCACGCGGCGCCCGGCGGCGATGCAGTCAGGCCGTTCGTGGGCCCCTAGCGGCGCGGCAGCAGGACCGACTTGATGATCGACAGCACGGTGATGGCGACGAAATAGCCCAGCGCCAGGAAGGCAGCGTATTGCAGATAGGGCATCTCGGTCACCGGCGGCAGATTGAAGGGAGCACTGGTCCTCACCATCGGCAGCACCACATCGACCACCACATGCACGATCACGCCCAGGATGGTGAAGATCAGGATGGCGCCGTATTGCTGCATCAACAGCGCCATGACCAGCGCGATCACGCCCATCTGCAGACCCAGGAAGGTCCAGTTGATGTCACAGGCCGCAGTCTTGGGCCCGTGAACGGCCAGCCCAGCGACCAGCCAATTCCAAACGGGCGCCACATAGCCCCAGATCATATCTACGAATTCCATAACATTCCCCTCGCTTCAAAGCCTCCCTCAGGCCAAGCATGGCGGGAGACTGCCAAAACCTTAACAAAAAGCAAGGCAAAATAAACCGGTTCAGTGGCGTCGCGCGCCAGTAGTGTGTCTTTGATGGCGCGCCTGGGGCCCGGAGAGGGATTTACCGCCGGAGTAGCAGGCGCTTGAGGAAACCGAGGATGAGGATCACGATCAGATAACCGGCAAGCAGCGTGGCCACATAGCGCCAGAATCTCAGTTCCAGCACTTGCGGCAAGGTGATCGCGCCGCCGCCCGACAGCACCGGCAGCAGCGTGTCCACGATCACATGCACCAGCGCGGCGGCGACGACGAACATGGGCAGGCGCGCCAGGCGGGGCAGCAGGAGCGCCGCGACCAGAGCAATGATCAGCCCCTGAACCGCATTGACCTGATTGAATCCGGCGCGGAAAAAATCCAGCACCTGTTGAAGAAAATCCATGTCGCCCTCCCCGGCCTGGCGTTAATCCGAGTGTCGCCGGTATGGGCGGCGTGATCAAGCGCTCGCAGGGTCCTATCGCGCCAGCGCGCCGAGCTTCCCGGCCGTCTCCAGCATGGCGGCGCGGCGCGCGGCGCTCGCCTCCACCATGCCGAACACCGTGCTGCGCACCGGCTTGAAGCCCGCCAGCCCCAGCACGCCGGTCTCCAGCGCCTTGAGCGAATGGGCGCGGAACACCAGCCGGTAGATCGTGGCCGGCATGCCCATCGTCACGATCAGGCGCGCGGACTTGCCGCTCATCTTGCGCGCCGGCCATCTGGAGCTGTCCGAGCCGGTATCAAGAAAGAAGTTCGCCCGGCCCAATTGCTCCAGCAGCGCCTTGGAGCGGGCGGGCAGCGTTCCCAGCCAGAGCGGATAGATCATCACCAGATGGCCCGCAGCCGCCAGCGCGTCCTGGACGGCGCGCACCGGCGCCGCCGGCGCTTCGGTGAAGGCCTGCGCTGTGGTGAGAAAACCATAGTCGAGGGCGCCGGCGTCAAACCGGCTGACCTCGTGTCCAGCGGCGGCCGCCCCCGCCTGATAGGCATTCGCCAGCGCATGGCAGAAGCGCTCCGGCGCCGGGTCTGGATGGGCGTTGATAAGGCAGATGCGGGCCATGTCGCGCTCCTGATAGCTGAAGCCGTCCACAGATCTCCAGTCTATCAAAACGGCGTGCGTCGCGCACGCCCAGGCCGGTGCGGCAATGCGCCCTAACCCTCCAGAAAGCTCATCTCCGCGTCATCGGGCAGCGGCGCGAACCAGCCCGATACATCGCCCGGGGCCGGCGCCCAGCGCGGGGCGTTGTCCTTGTCCACGATCACTGCGCGCACGCCCTCATAAAAGTCCGATCCTGCATCGAGGCAGCGGATGGAGACGCGCAGGTCCTGGGTCATGACCTCGCGCAAGCTCAGATTCGCCCCCCGGCGCAGGGCCGCCAGCGTCAGCTTGCAGGCGGTGGGGGATTTCGACCGCAGCACCTCCAGCTGGCGCAGCGACCAGGCATCGCCCGCCGCTTCCAGGCGCCCGGCCATGGCGTCCACATCATCACCCGCAAACGCGCTGTCGATGAGCGCCCGGGTCAGCGACAGGTCCGAAGCGCCGGGATCTGCGGCGAACCGGTCCAGCAGCGCCTCCACCGCCTCGCCGTCATGATCCAGCGCCGTGCCTTCCAGCGCATCAATCAGCGCCTGGCGCTGCTCGCTGGGCACGTAATGGGTCGCCACGCCGGTGAGGATACAGTCGGCCGCTTTGAGGCGCGCGCCGGTGAGGCCCATCCAGGTCCCGATCTCGCCGATGAGGCGCGGCAGGAAATAGGCGCCGCCCACATCGGGGTGAAAGCCGATGCCGGTTTCGGGCATGGCGAACACCGTTCTGTCGCCCGCCACGCGGAAATCGCCATGCACCGACACGCCGACCCCGCCGCCCATGGTGATGCCGTCAATGAGGGCGATATACGGCTTGGGGTATTCGGCGATGAGGGTGTTGAGCCGGTATTCGTCGCGCCAGAAGCGCCAGGCGCGCCCGTCGCCCGCCTTGCCGCTTTCTGTGAGCATGCGGATATCGCCCCCGGCGCAGAACCCCTTCTCGCCCGCGCCGTCGACCACGACCGCCTTGACCTCCGCATCATCGCGCCAGTCGAGAAGCGCGGCGGTCATGCCGTCCACCATGGCCTGATTGAGCGCATTGAGCGCGCCGGGGCGGTTCAGGGTGATCCGGCCGACATCGCCGGCGCGGCGGATGATCAATTCGTCGGTCATGGGGTCGGTCCTGTTCAGCGCAAATCCAGATATGGCGCGCCCGCCAGGGCAGACGCCTTCAACAGCCCCGCATCGCGCGTCGCCAGCGGGGCGTCAAGGGCGAGGGCAAGGGCGAGACAGGCGGCGTCGAAGAGGGAGAGGTTTTCAGTCAGGCCCAGATCCATCAGCCCGGCGATCTGGGGCCGTGTCAGGCAGGGCCATGTCTCAACATCCAGCGCATCGACAGCCTCAACCAGGGGCGCGGCATTGGTCTTGTGAGTGCGCGCATAGCGGACCACGAGATTGTAGGTTTCCCAAAGAAAAATGTCTGGCGCCACGAAGCGCGCGCGGGAATTCGGGTCCAGCAGCGTGCGGGACGCGCGCGTCTCCTGAGACGGCAACACAAGTGACGCCGCAGCCGATGCATCCATCACAATCAAGCCAGACCGCCCGGACACGAGCGTATCAGCTCCTTGAGTTCCTCCCAGCTCATCGCATCGAGTTCAGGATCGGGTTCCAACTGGGCCTGCAGCGCCTTGATCTTCTCCAGCAATTCCGGCCCCGACAGCTTGCGCGGGCGCGGCTGCGGAGGTTTGCCGCCGGACAGGCCTTTAAGCCCGGCGCGCAGCCGTTCGCGGAGTCCCGGATCCGCCTTGAGCATCGCCTCTGCCTCGGCATAGGGATCGGACTCGGCGCCGGCCCCGCCCTCGAACACAGCCTGACCGTCGCCATCGGCCACGCCGCCAGCGGCGTCGGGCGGCTCAGCCGCATAAATCGTCGCCACCGGCTTGCCGTGACGGGTGATCACCAGCGGCTCGCCCGTGCGCTCCAGCTCGTCGAGCAGGCGCGACAGATGGGTTTTGGCTTCCAGCACGCCGACGAATTTCATGGGCCTTGGCTTTGTGCATTCTGGTCAGATATCTGATCAGAAGCCTGACCATTATGGCGGAGAACCGGGTTAAATTCAATCAAAGGGCGGTCTGCGAGCGTTAAATCTGTGGGCCGCAAGCGGCAGCGGCGCGGCAGACCTGCGGCGACAAACCCGCACAGCAGATAAGATCGGCGGGGCCGCTTCTGATCGCCCCCTGCCCGGCAACAGCTTGAAATTCGCCAGCAATGCCATCATAATGATGGCATTGCTATCAGGTTCCGGAGAGCGTCATCATGGCGGCTGTCACCATTCGCAATCTTCCCGACGACGTGCACCGCGCGCTGAAAATCCGCGCCGCACAGCATAATCGCAGCACGGAAGCGGAAATGCGCGCCATTCTGGAAGCAGCGGTTCATCCCGAGGGCCGCAAGGGGTTGGGTACGGCGTTGGCGGAAACGAGCCGGAGATTGGGCCTGACAAACGCCGATATCGAGGCGTTGGAACTGACCCGCGACAAGCGCCCGGCCGAGCCCATGAAGTTTGATTGACGGACGTCTCCAATGATCGTCCTCGACACCAATGTCGTTTCCGAGGCGATCAAGCCTGAACCCCACCCTTTGGTTCGTGCGTGGATCGACGCACACGCGGGCGAGGCGTTGTTCCTGTCCAGTGTCACAGTGGCCGAACTTCTATTCGGCGTTGGCGTCCTGCCCGACGGCAAGCGGAAGGAGCTGCTGGCGACCCGGGTTGACGCCCTGCTGCATGAATTCTCCACCCGGATCCTGCCCTTCGACGTTCCTGCCGCGCAGAGTTACGCCGAACTCGCGGTCCAGGCCCGTGCGGCCGGAAAAGGCTTCCCCGCGGCCGACGGCTATATCGCCGGGATCGCCGCCGCGCACGGGTTCGCCGTGGCGTCGCGCGATGCCAGCGCGTTCCGGGCGGCCGGCCTGACCGTGATCAATCCCTGGACCGAGGCGCCCTGACCGGCCCCGGCGCGTCCGCCTGACGCGCGCCGGGCCGCGCCGCGCGACGCTATCTCAGCAAATCCTTGGCGATGATCACACGCATGATCTCGTTGGCGCCTTCCAGGATCTGGTGGACGCGCAGATCGCGCACGATGCGCTCCAGCGGATAGTCCTTGAGATAGCCGTAGCCGCCATGGATCTGCAGCGCCTCATTGGCGATGCGGAAGCCCAGATCGGTGGCGAAGCGCTTGGCCATGGCGCAGTATTTCGGCGCCGCGGGGTCCTTGCGGTCGAGCGCATCGGCGGCGCGCAAGAGCATGAGCCGGCTCGCCTCGAGCTCGGTGGCCATGTCAGCAAGCTTGAACTGGGTGGCCTGGAACTCGGCCAGCGGCTTGCCGAACTGGCTGCGTTCCTTCGCATAGGCGATGGCGAGGTCCGTCGCCTCCGCCGCCCCGCCGAGCGAACAGGCGCCGATATTGATGCGCCCGCCATTGAGCCCGTTCATGGCGAACAGAAAGCCCTGCCCCTCCTCGCCCAGACGGTTCGCCACCGGCACGCGGCAGTCTTCAAAACTGACCACGGCAGTGGGCTGGGAATTCCAGCCCATCTTCTTTTCGTTGGCCCCAAACGAGAGCCCCGGCGTTCCCTTCTCCACCACGATGGCCGAGACGCCCTTGGCGCCCTCGCCCCCCGTGCGGCACATGACAATGTAGAGATCGCTGGCCCCGGCGCCGGAGATGAAGGCCTTGGACCCGTTGAGCACATAGTCAGCGCCGTCACGCACGGCCCTGGTGCGCAGGCTGGCCGCGTCCGAGCCCGAGCCCGGTTCGGTCAGGCAGTAGGAGCCGATCATGTCCATGGCGGTGAGTTTCGGCAGCCAGCGCTGGCGCTGGTCTTCGCTGCCCCAGCTGTCGATCATCCAGCTGACCATGTTGTGGATGGAGATGAAGGCGGCGGTGGACACGCACCCGCGCGAGAGCTGTTCGAAAATCAACGCCGCATCCACCCGGCTCAGCCCCGATCCGCCCACATCCTCACGCGTATAGATGCCGGCGAATCCCATGACCGCAGCCTCTTTGAGCACGTCGACGGGAAAATGCTTCTCCTCATCCCATTGCGCGGCGTGGGGCTTGAGCTGGTCGTCGGCGAAGCGCCGCGCGGCGTCCTGGATCATCGCCTGATCTTCGGTGAGTTCGAACCGCATGGGAAAACCTCCTAGACAAGGGGCGCGCCGCCGGGTGTTCTGCGCCCACCAGAGCCACGCAGCGCGAGATACACCGACATGGCCCAGTTTCCCACCACCCGTCTGCGCCGCATGCGCCAGCATGACTGGTCGCGCCGGCTGATGCGCGAGAACACGCTGACCCCGGATGACCTGATCTGGACCCTGGTGGTCACCGACAAGGCGCACAGCGAACCGGTGGCCTCCATGCCCGGCGTCACGCGGCTGACCGTGGCCGATGCGGCCAGAGCCGCCGTGGAGGCGCGCGCCCTGGGCATTCCGGCCATCGCCGTGTTTCCCAATGTGGATGCCGCCAGAAAAGATGCCCGGGGCAGCGAGGCGGACAATCCCGACGGCCTTGTGGCTCACGCCATCAAAGCGATGAAGGACGCCGCGCCGGAGGTGGGGATCATCTGCGATGTGGCGCTCGATCCCTTTACTGATCATGGCCATGACGGGCTCATCGAGAACGGGGTGATCGTCAATGACGCCACGGTGGAGCGCCTGTGCGCCCAGGCCCTCACCCAGGCGCGGGCGGGCTGCGACGTGATCGCCCCGTCCGACATGATGGACGGGCGGGTGGGCGCCATCCGCGCGGCGCTGGACGGCGAAGGCTTCCAGCATGTGATGATCCTGTCCTACGCGGCCAAATACGCCTCGGCCTTCTACGGCCCCTATCGCGACGCCATCGGCAGTTCGGTGGCGCTCAAAGGCGACAAGAAGACCTATCAGATGGACCCGGCCAATACCGACGAAGCCCTGCGCGAGGTGGAGCTGGACATTGCCGAGGGCGCCGACATGGTGATGGTGAAGCCGGGCATGCCCTATCTCGACATCGTGGCGCGGGTGAAGTCCGCCTTCGCCCTGCCCACCTATGTGTTCCAGGTCTCGGGCGAGTACGCCATGATCCAGGCCGCCGCCGCCAATGGCTGGATTGATGGCGAGCGCGCCATGCTCGAAAGCCTGCTGGCCTTCAAGCGCGCGGGCGCGGATGGCGTGCTGACGTATTTTGCGCCACGGGCGGCGAAAATCCTGAATGGATAAGCGCCCCGAAACCCTCGCCGCCCAGGCGCTGCACCGGATTGATGGCGAGACCGGCGCGGTGATCCCGCCCGTGCATACGGCGACCACCTATGCGCGGGGCGCCGACAATGCCCTGATCGGCGCGCATGATTATCTGCGCCCGGAAGGCCCGACCCAGGCGCACGCCGCCGCCGTGCTGACGGCGCTGGAGGGCGGCGCCGATGCGCGCCTGTTCGCCTCGGGCCTTGCCGCCGCCATGGCGGTGTTCGCCACCCTGCCCACCGGCGCCCATGTGGTGGCGCAGACCAAGATGTATTACGGGGCGAAGAAGCTCCTCCAGCATCTGGAGGCCAGAGGCGCCCTTATCCTCACCCTGTTCGATCCGGACGATCCCGATGCGCTGGCCCGCGCCGTGCGCCCGGGTGAGACGGAGCTTGTCTGGATCGAGACGCCGGCCAACCCGCTCTGGTCGCTGGTGGATATCGCGCGTGCGGCTGACATCGCCCATGGCGCCGGCGCCATACTGGCCGTCGACGGCACCTGCGCCCCGCCCTGCACCACGCGCGCGCTGGATCTGGGCGCTGATCTCGTCATGCATTCAGCCACGAAGTATCTCAACGGCCACAGCGATGTGCTCGCCGGCGCCGTGATCACCCGCGCCGACGATGAGCGCTGGCAGGCGCTTTGCGCTCATCATAGCCTTACCGGCGCGGTGCCCGGCGCGTTTGAATCCTGGCTGCTGATCCGGGGCTTGCGCACACTGTTCGTGCGGTTCGAACGCCAGAGCGCCAACGCCATGCAGGTCGCGCAGGCACTGACCGGTCACCCGGCTGTCTCCCAAATCCTCTATCCCGGCCTGCCGGACCATCCCGGACACGCCATCGCCGCGCGCCAGATGACCGGCGGGTTTGGCGGCCTCCTGTCGATCCGCCTGAAAGGCGGGGCTGAGGCCGCCGCGCGCCTGTGCGCCCGCACGCAAGTCTTCATCCAGGCCACGTCGATTGGCGGGGTGGAAAGCCTGATCGAACACCGCAAACCCATCGAAGGGCCCTTGAGCCCCACCCCGGACGATCTGGTGCGCCTGTCCTGCGGCATCGAAGCGGCAGACGATCTGGTCGGGGACCTGGTGGAGGCGCTGGGGCGGGGGTGAATCGGAGAGGCTGACACCCTGTCCTCCCCCGCTTGCGGGGGAGGTGTCCGCGAAGCGGACGGAGGGGGGGGGCACGTCCCGTGAGGGTGGGCCTACACCGCTTTCCCTCCCCTTGATGGGGAGGGTGGGCCGGCGCGCAGCGCCGGGTCGGGTGGGGTGAGGCGCCGTTCGGCGAAGACTTTAGCAGCCGCCTTACGGCGGCGCCCCCACCCGGCTTCGCTGACGCTCAGCCACCCTCCCCACGAGGGGGAGGGAGATTGCGTCTGCTTTTCTAGCTCAATCGGGAGAATGCCAGCGCGTCAGCAGAGGTCACAGTCTCCGCACAATCTCCGGCGATTAAGCGCTCTATTCCCCGCCCCCTCTCAAAACGCCGTCCACCTGTCCCGAACACCCAGCTCGGCGAACACCGCCTGCCAGTGGGCGCGGATGAGGCTGCGTTCCTCGGCGTTCCAGCCGGGCTGGTCCACGTAGTACACGTCGAGCTCCAGCCCGCGCAGCCCGTCGCCGTATTCATTGCGGATGGCCTGCGCCACCTGATCGGGAGCGGGCAGGCGGTTGCGCAAATCCTGGCGCGTCGGGCTGTAGACTGTGTAGAGCCGCGTGTTCTGGAACATGTCGGAGATCAGCACGATCCGGCGGCGCGGGACGGCGGGGTCAAACTCAGGCCGCGTGGTCAGCTCGGCGAGCGATTCCAGCAGCGGGGTGATGGGCGACTCGATGAGGTCGAACAGGCCTTCCAGCGCCAGGTCCAGAGGCCGGTCGAACAGCGCCTCATAGCGCGCCTGCACGCGCTGGGGATTGCGGTAGAGCGGGTTGATCTGGTCGCCGCGGCCCGGATTGCACACCGAGAACCGGTTGGTGTTGCGGATCTCGCCGCGATGGTTGAGCTCGTAAACCGACAGGCGCTCGCCAATCACCAGGCCGTTGCGCGCCTCCACGATGGTCTGGCGGATCTGGTCGGCCTGGGTGGGGGTGTAGACCACTTCGGTGCGGTCGATCATCACCACCACATGGGGCGGGGTTTCGCCCGCCAGGCACAGCGTCTCGGGATCGTACTCCGCCGGCTGAAGGCTGATGGCCGCATAGCTGATCGCGCCCAGCACGCCGATCACCACGGCGATGTTGAACAGGCCGATCAGGTCCTTTGACCGCATGGCGTCCTCCCCCGTGGTGCGCTGGCGTTACCCGTGATCATGCCGCGCCGAAGCACCGCCCGCCACCCCGCATGCACCGGATTCTAGCGCCGATCGTAGGGCGGCGGCTCTGAATCATAGGATGCGTCAGGCTCGGCTGCGGACCCGGCCTTGCCCTGCGCCATGCGCTCATAGCGCGCCGCCGAGCCGGCATAGTCGCGGGCGAAGAACTCATCCATGTGTTCGCGGAGCGCTTCGGCCAGCTCCAGCGTGCGCTGATCTGCGTCTTCCTTGCGATACTGGCGCTTCATCACCTCGGACAGATGGGCCGAGGCCGCCACCGCCCGGCGCTGCACGGCGCCATAACCGATCAGCGAATCGTCGAACGTCGCGCCCTTGAACGCGGCGATCGCGGCAAACGTGACGCCCAGAATGAACAGGAGCAGCGCTTCGAGCGTCTCGAACGGCTGGAAGGTCAGCGCGCGGGTGACGGGAGTGAGAATCTCGCCATTGGGTGCAAACTCGCCGGTCATCGCCATGGCCGCAGCCTGCAACTCCAACAGGTCGCGGTAATGCGCCGCCGAGAAGTTCAGGAAAACAATGAAGGCCACCGCCAGCGGCACGCCCGCCACCGCCACCCAGAATGAGAAGGGGCGGCTGACCGGGTTCTGCAGCAGGCGCAGGCCCAGAAAGCCGATGAGGAAGAAGGCCGCGATGACGTTGGTGAACGCCACGGTGATCGCCTGGATCCACCCGCCCAGCAGGCCAAGATCGGAGCCCTTGGAGAAGAAATACGCATTGGCCAGACCCTCGAACAGCACCAGCGCCGCGAGGATGGAGAAATGCATGATATGGCTGTCAGGATAGGAGGCCGCGCGCATCACCTTGTGACGGGCTCGAAAGTCGGTGTAGGCGGAAAACGCCGCCGCAGCGTTCTTCCATGCCGCGTCCAGGCGGTTGTCGGGGCCGCGCGCCTCCGCCGGCGTCCCGTCCTGTCCTAGCGTGTCGGCAGCCTGGCCCGGCGCCAGGTAGCGCGGCCTCTGGCCTTGCCGGCTTGTGATCCCGTCACGCATGTTCAGCCCCTTTTGCAATGATATGTCGCCCAGCCCGGGCGTTAACCAAACAGTCAATTCGTCCAGAAGGAAGGCGATTTGAGGGTGGCGCGCCATATTCTTCGCCACATTTCGATTCGAATGCGATGACTTGACGCTTGCGGCGACGCAGCCGTTCATGAACCTTAACGCCGCGCCGGGTGAACGCCCGCTGAACGCGGCCCAGACCCGGGGGGACTCGCCATGACCATGCCACTGCCAGATCCACGCGCCACGCGGCGCAGCGTGCTCGCCCTGATGGCCGGGGCGGGCGCCGGCGGCGCGCTCGCCGCCTGCTCAGCCCCTGCCCCCGTCCGGCCCGAGGGCCTCAGCGCCAGCACGCTCGCCTGCGCCGAAACATTGGCGGGCGTCGCCTATACGCCGGCCGAGCGCGAGCAGATGCTGTCGGGCCTTGAGGCCTGGCAGGCGCGCGCCGAGCGCCTGCGCGCGCTCGAACCGCCCAACGGCCTGCATCCCGGCCTGATTTTTGATCCGCGCCTGCCCGGACGGGTTTATCGCGAGCAGGCTGACGCCATCACCGGCCTGCCCGCCGACCCCGGCCCCCTGCCCTCTGACCCCGTCGATATCGCCTATGCCCCTGTGTGGACGCTGGCGGCCTGGATGACCCGCAGCGCGATCACCAGCGCGCAGCTGACCGAGCTTTATCTCGCCCGCATCGACGCCCACGCAGACGCGCTGGAATGCTATGTCCATGTCAGCGCAGACCGCGCCCGCGCGCAGGCCGCCGAACGCGACGCCGAGCGCGCCGCCGGCCGGGTGCGCGGGCCCCTGCACGGCATTCCCTATGCGCTCAAAGACATTGTCGACGTGGAGGGCCTGCCCGCCACCTGGGGCGCGACGGTCTATTCTGACCGGGTGGCGGACGAGACCGCGGTAATCGCCCGGCGCCTGGAACAGGCCGGCGCGGTGCTGCTGGGCAAGGCGACCACCGGCGCCATCGCCTATGGCGATATCTGGTTTGACGGGGTGACGCGCAATCCGTTCAACCCCGCCGAAGGCAGTTCAGGCTCCTCGGCCGGGCCGGCCTCGGCCACGGCGGCGGCCCTGTGCGCCTTCGCCATCGGGACCGAGACGCTGGGCTCCATCGTCTCGCCCTCCCACCGCTGCGGATCGACCGGCTTGCGCCCCACCTTCGGGCGCGTGCCGCGTACCGGCGCCATGGCCTTGTGCTGGTCGCTCGACAAGATCGGCCCCATCGTGCGCTCGGCGCCCGACGCCGCCCTGGTGCTGGCAGCGATCAATGGCGGCGATAACGGCGATCCGGCGAGCCGCTCCACTGGCTTTGAAGCGGACTTCGCGCGCGATCTGACCGGGCTGCGGGTAGGCTATAACGCCAGCTGGTTTGAAGGCGCCGCCGATCCCGACCGCGCCGCGCTGGAGGCGGCGCGCAGCCTGGGCGTGACGCTCGTCCCGTTCGAGGTCGATGACCGGCCCTGGGACGCCATGCTGATGCAGCTTGAAGCCGAAGCGGCCGCCGCGTTCGAGCATCTGACGCTGCAGGACCTCGACGACCGCCTGCGCTGGCAGGATGATGCGGCCTGGCCCAATACGTGGCGGCGCACACGCTTCCTCTCGGCGGTCGACCTCATCAATGCCGACCGGCTGCGCCGCGAGGCCATGGAGATGATGGACGCCCGGTTCGCAGATCTCGACGCCGTGATCGGGCCGAACTTCGCCGGGGCGATGCTGCTGATCACCAATTATACCGGCCACCCCCAGCTCGCCTTCCGCTCCGGCTTCATCGAGGCGCCCTCCCGCACGATTTTCGGCCAGCCGGCCGACGCCAGCGGCGTCTTGCACCGCGTGCCCTACGCCACCAGCCTGTGGGCCCCGCTCTATGAAGAGGGGGTGATCCTCGCCCTGGGCGCGGCGATCGAGGCGCGCCTCGGCGTTGCGGACGAGCGCCCTGCGCAATTTTCCTGACACGCGGAGCCTGAGCCTCATGATGACATTCTATGACTGCGCCACCGCCCCCTCGCCCCGGCGCGCGCGCATGGTGATTGCGGAAAAGCGCGTCGATGTGGCGCGGGTGGAGATCGATCTGCGCACCGGCGCGCATTTCACGCCCGAATTCCGCGCCATCAATCCGCGCTGCACCGTGCCGGTCCTGGTGACAGAAGAGGGCGAGGCGCTGTGCGATAACGCGGCCATCGTGCGCTATCTCGAAGCGCTCTATCCCGACCCGCCTTTGCTGGGCCGCTCACCCCTGGAGCAGGCGCGCACGGCCGAATGGGTCTGGCGGGTGGAGAGCGAAGGCCTGATGGCGATCATGGAGGTGCTGCGCAACAGCTCCAAGGCCCTCAAAGACCGCGCCCTGCCGGGCCCCGACCCGGTGCCCCAGATCCCGGAGCTCGCCGACCGCGGCCGGGCGCGCGGCCAGCGCTTCTTCGCAGTGATGGACCAACGTCTGCGCCAGACCCCGTGGCTCGCCGGCGACGCCTTCAGCTTCGCCGACATTTCTGCCCTGGTTTTCGTGGATTTTGCGGGATGGGTGAAAATGGAGCCCGAACCCGGCCTCGACGCCCTGGCCGCGTGGCGCGAGGCCTGCCGGGCAAGGCCGAGCGGAAGAGTCTAGCGGGCCGGCGTCAGCAGGTTGAGGCGCGCCAGGGTCCGAGCGCGCACGAAATCGGCGCGCTGCGGCGCCGCCAGCCTTTGCAGCTGCGCCACCATGCCGAACGTGCACAGCGACCAGACGAAGGCATCGGTGCGTGTGATCTGCCCGTCGACCCCCGCTACTGCGCGCAGCACCGCCAGGGAGGTTTCCCCGCGCGTGGCCACCAGCGACCGGGCAAGGCCCGACAGGGCCGGATCGCTCTGGGCCAGGATGACGAGCTCCTGCATGATCCGGAACGGGGCGGCGATTTCGCCGCCGCTGGTGAGCAGGCTGCGGGCGCTGCCTTCGGCCAGCTCGGCAGGCGTCATGCGCGGCGCGCCGGCCGGGTCTGTGCGCGCGCCCCCGGTGAGGGCGCCATGGGCTTGCTCAAAGGCGCATCGCAATATGTCCGCCCGCGAGGAAAAATGGCGCGTCGTCGCCGAGAGCGGCACGCCCGCCTCGCGCGCCAGGGTGCGATGATTGACGGCGTCCGCCCCGTCGCGCGCAGCGATCTCCAGCGCGGCGCCGATGATCCGCTGGCTGACGCTGTGGTCCGGCGCGGCGCCCGCCCGCCCCTCGCCGCGCATGAGAGCCGCATGGAGGGGGCCAAACAGATCCGGCTCGGCCTCTGTTTCAAGGCCGGTCCCCGTCAGGCGCGCCGCGAACCGCCGTGCCGCAAGTTGGGCCAGGGTCAGGCCGGCCTGATCCGACATCGCCGCCGACACGATCAGATCGCACGACAGATAGAACTCCGCCAACAAGCCGCGCGCTGCCGCGTCGAGCCGGAATTGCGCGGCGATTTCACCGGCGAAAGCGTTCACCGCCTCCATCCAGGCGTCAGCGATCGCGGCGAGCCCCGGCGCCCGCCCGGCATTGACCCACAGCATGCGCTCCAGCGCGACCGTGTCGCTGTGCAGCACGCGGCGCATCACGAAGGCGGCCAGCCAGTCGGCGAAGTGGGCCGGCCGTGCGCCGCCGTCCGCGAGGGCGCCAGCGGCGTCCTGCAGCCAGGCCCGGTGGGCGTCAAGCTCCTGCTCGTACACCGCACAGATGAGCCCATGCCGGTCGGTGAAATGATAATTGACCAGCGACACACTCAGCTGCGCCGCCTCGGCGATGCGCCGCGCCGTAGCCACGCGCAGCCCGTGCCGGCTGATCAGCGCGCGCGCTGACGCCACCAGGCGGGCGCGGACGGGGACAGTTCCATCTGACATCATGGCAGCACGCTAGCGTCAATATGAGGGCGGGGCCAGACTGGATGCAATCTGGTACATTTGTTCAATTTCGAATGATCGATTGCGAACTCAAAAGCCGCCCGTCCAACCGATTCCTTCTGGTCAAAGCCTTCCAGATGCACGTTTTTCTTCATCTTCTTGGTCAGTTTCGGGACAATTCTTAACGAAATCGTCGCGAAAGTGTCGAGAAAAATTGACTCGGTACGTTCGTTCAACACCGACATATGAGAGGCTCCATTCGCGCCGGAGGGGGCCCCATGACACGCGTTGCCTTGTTCTTGAGCATTTCAACTGCCGCACTGATGACGGGCGCCGCCAGCGCCCAGGACGCCGCCCCGGCGGGGTCAACGGCCGAAGCGGGCGACGTGGTGCGCGTCATCGGATCGCCAATCCGCGATTCCCAGGCGGCCTCCATCGCGCAGAAGCGTAACGCCGACAACATCATCGACGTGATTGCGGCTGATACGATCGGGCGCTTCCCCGACCAGAACGCCGCCGATGCGCTGGGCCGCCTGCCGGGCCTCGCCATCCAGCGCGACCAGGGTCAGGCGCGCTACATCAACTTCCGCGGCATGCCCGAGCGCTGGACGACCGTGGCGTTTGACGGGATCGAGGTGTTGGGCGCCGAAGGCGGACGGGTGCCGCGCTTTGACTCCATCCCCACCGTGATCGTGGGCTCGATCGAGGCGATCAAGACCCTGACCCCCTCGCTGTCAGCCGAGGCCGTGGCCGGTACGATCAATATCAATACGTTCAACCCGTTCTCGATCGAGGGCTTCGGCTTTAACGGCGAAGCGGGCTACGGGACCAATGATCTGGGCGATGGCCCGCAGCGCCAGCTGGCCGGCCGCGCGTCCTGGTCGAACGGCCGTTTCGGCGTCCTGGCTGCGGTGTCGCACTACCGCAATAATCAGATTACGGACAATCGCGAATACTCCTACGAAAACGTGGGCGGTGTATTGCTGCCTGAAGACCTCGATTTCCGCACCTACTCGCTGGAACGTGAAACCAATGCCGCCAACCTCCATGTGGAGTTCCGGCCCGATGACGCGACGCGCGTGTTCATGTCGACCCTGTACAGCGAGTTCATCGACCGCGAGACGCGCGACCAGTTCGTGTTCGATCTCGGTGGCCGCCCGGGGCGCGGACCGGTGACCGGCACCGTGCTGGCGGTTCCGATCCAGCGCCTGCTGCAGGACGGGCGTTACAACAACAATACCTGGACGACGACGGCCGGCGCCGATTTCGACGCAGCCGGCTGGCAGGTGGAAGCGCGCCTCAACTATACCGAAACCGAGAGCTCGACGATCCTGCCGATCCCGCTCTCCATCCTCGCGGTTCCCAATGTCAGCCTGCCCACCGTGGTGTATGACCGCACAGACCCGCGCTTTGTGACGGTCAACCTGCTGCAGACCCGCTTCACGCCGGCGCCGTCCGTCGGCGACCCGCTGCCCGCCATCCCGCAATCTGGTCCGCTGGCGGCCAATCTGTCGATCCTGTTCGGGGATGTGCTGGAAACCGACGCCTGGAAGCTTCAGGCCAGCGCCAGCCGCGATCTCATGCTGGGCGGTCAGGACGTGACGCTTGAATTCGGCGCGCAGTACGACACGCGCTCGGCCGCCGGCGGCAATCCGGGCAGTAATCTGGGCGCGCTGCTGCGGCCCTTCCCGTCCTCGGTGAACATCGACGCCTTCCTGACCGACCGTCTGTGGACCTCGGACTTCCCGCGCGGTTTCGATGTCTTTCTGTATGACAATGAAGGCATCCGCAAAGCCTGGGCCGAAGCGGTTGGCGGCTTCAACCTGACGATCGCGCCCGACCAGGCCATCGGCATCGAGGAAGACATTCTCGCCGCCTATGGCCAGGCGACGGTGCGCTGGGACCGCTCCACGCTGGTGGCCGGCGCGCGCGTCGAGCACAGCGACTACACCACCTCCGGATTTGCGGTCACCGCCGCAGGACCCCAGCCGCTCTCCATCTCACAGAGCGACACGCGCCTCTTCCCCAGCGTGAACTACAGCTTTGACGCCAGCGAGGCGGTCAAGCTGCGCGCCGGCCTTACCACAGGCATCAGCCGCCCGGACTATCGCGAACTGCGCGCCAGCGCCGTGGTCGACGCGTCCAACGACGTGGTGATTGGGGGCAATCCGCGCCTTCAGGCCGAAGAGTCATGGGGGCTGGATGCGGCCATCGAATGGTACCCCAACGCCGGCGGCATCGTGGCGCTCAGCGCCTTCTCGCGCTGGGTGGACAATGTCATCTTCGACGCGTCCACCACGCTGGCCGACGACCGGTTCGGTCCGGGCACGACCGGCTTTGACTACATCACCGTGGACAACGGCACTGACGGCCGGCTGACGGGCGTGGAGCTGAACTATCAGCAGCAATGGACCTTCCTGCCAGGGCCGCTGGACGGCTTCGGCTTCCAGGGCAACATCACCCTGATCGACAGCGAGTTCACAGCGCCCGACGGCCGCGTCCTGCCGCTGCCGGGCACGTCGGACATGATCTACAACGCCTCGCTCTACTATGAGAATTACGGCCTTTCGGTACGCCTCAACTATGCCTGGCGCGATGACTGGCTGTCCTCGATCGAGACCGATATCGACGCCGACAACTACTGGGGCGCGTATGAGCGCCTCGACCTCTCGGCGCGCTATCAGGTCACCGATTTCGCCACGCTGTACGTCGACGCCAACAACCTGACCGACGAGCTGGGCGTGCGCTACCAGAACCGTGACCGCAGCCTGCCCACCGAGGTTGAAGGGTTTGGCCGCCGCTTCATGGCCGGCGTGCGCGTCAGCTACTAGGCGCGCCCTGACGGGCTGGAGGGACATTGCGTCCTCCAGCCCGTTCCACTTTCATCCATGGAGACCGTCATGCGCCTCTGGCTTGCCTGCCTGTGCCTGATCATCGCCGCGCCATCGGCGCACGCCCAGTACGCCCTGTCGCGCTCGCCCGCAGGCGAGCTCATCCTGTCCTGGTCCGGCGCGCCGGCGCCGGCCGCGGTGGCGGTCAGCCATGATCCGTCCGGCTTTGACGCCGCGGACTTCACCCCGGTCGGGGCGCATTCAGGCAGCATCGCCATCGACACCGACTCCGTCGAAGGTCGGCCCTATGTGCGCGTGCGCACGTTGTCAGGGAGCGAACACACCGTGGCTGAACGCCTTTTGCCGCTGGAGGGCGGGAAGAATTTCCGCGATCTGGGCGGCTACGAAACCGCTGACGGGCGCCGCGTGCGCTGGGGCCAGCTTTACCGCTCGGGTGTGATGACGGGCCTCACCGAGGGCGATTACCGCTATCTCAGCCATCTTGGGATCGGCGTGGTGTGCGATTTGCGCGCTTCCAGCGAGCGCGTGGCCGAGCCGACCGACTGGCGCGCCGGCCCGGTCCAAACCCTCGCCTGGGACTATGAGATCGACACCGCCGTCTTCGCCGCCGCCTTCTCCGGCGGCCTGTCCGAGGAGAACTCGGTTGCGGCCTTCTCCGGCTTTTACCGGGATATGCCCGGCGCGTTCGCGGACCGGTTCGCCGCCCTGTTCGACATGCTGGAGGCTGGCGGCCAGCCCGCCGCCTTCCACTGCTCGGCCGGCAAGGACCGCACCGGCGTGGCTGCGGCCCTGATCCTCACCGCGCTCGGCGTGCCGCGCGAGACCATCCTCGCCGACTACGCCCTGTCGGACACCTTCGTCGACTACATGGCCGATATCGAAGCCAGCCGCGCCAGCATCGATCCGGAAGACCCGGCCGCTTTCTGGGTCAGCCTTCCCGACGAGGTGCTGGCCCCCTTCATGCGGTCTGACCCAGCCTATCTGGCCGCTGCGCTGGACCAGATCGAAGCTGACCATGGCAGCGTGGACGCCTATCTCACCGGCGTGCTGGGGGCCGATCTCGAACGCCTGCGCGCGCTGTATCTGGAATAGGCCGGGCGGCGCAATGCGGGCGCAAGCGGCGTCAGTCGTTTGCGCTCGCCGCCGCGTCGATCTCGGCTGCGGTGAAGCGCCATTCGCGATTGCAGTACTCGCAGGTCATCGCGACCGAGCCGTCCGCCCCGCTCATGTGCTCGCGGTCATCACTGGGGAAGCGCGCGAGCAGGCGCGCCAGGGCGGCGCGTTCGCAGCTGCAGCGGCGGTTGGCCGGGCGGCCGGGTTCGACGCGCACGCCATCCTCATGGAATAACCGGTAGAGCACTTCGCCCGCGCTGAGCCGGGGGTCGAGCAACTCGTCATCGCCCAGCGTCTCAAACAGGGCGCGCGCATGGTCGAACGCCTCCTGGGCGTCGCCGCGCGCTGCATCGCCGGCGATGCGCTGGATCAGCGCCCCGCCCGCGCGCCACACCGTGCGCCCGCCATCGAGGATCTCGCGCCCCACCGCCAGGCGCAGGCGCGTGGGCACCTGTTCTGACTGGTCGAAATAATGCGCCGCGCTGTCGGCCAGCGTCTCGCCGGTGATCAGGGTCACGCCCTGATAGCGCTCCATCCCGGGGCCGGGGTCGAGCGTCATGGCGAAATGACCCTCCCCGCCCAGAAGCCCGGTTGCGCCGGCGCGGCCCTCCGCCTCCAGCGCGGCCACGCGCTGCGCGTCATACTTGGCGTAGGCGCGCACGCCCTCGCCCGGCACGAAGTCGGCCACCACGAAAGACACCGCGCCCGAGCCCTCGATCTGGCGCCCGCCCGAGTTCGGACCGCTGGCCTGGATGATCAGCTTGCCGTCAAACTTGAGCGAATCCCCGATCAGCACGGCCAGCAGCGCCGCCTCGCCCACCAGGCGCGCGACGCTGTCAGGATAGGCGTGGGCCGACAGCATCTGGTCGGCCGCCGCGCCCAGGCGCACCATCCGCCCGCGCACGGGGCACCCTTCCAGCTGGAAGCCGGTCACGCGGTCATCCCCCGCGCCGGCCTCGCCGGGCGCAACAGGCATCATTGCGGCTCAAGCGCGCCAAGCGCGGCATCCAGCGCCGCCACCGCCTCGCGCACATGGCTCTCATCGATAATCAGCGGCGGCGCCAGGCGCGCCACATTGTCCCCGGCGGCGC
The DNA here is from genome assembly GCA_016124675.1 of Alphaproteobacteria bacterium. Taxonomy (GTDB): domain Bacteria; phylum Pseudomonadota; class Alphaproteobacteria; order Caulobacterales; family Maricaulaceae; genus Oceanicaulis. Next base: position 91,080 of record WGNG01000014.1, on the reverse strand, counting down.
CCATCAGCAGATGCTGATCGCGCGCCAGGGCCGCCAGCTGCTTGTTGACGTAACCGTCCTTGAGCTTCAGCCCGATGAGCAGGCCGCGCCCGCGCAGCTCGGCGACCTTGCCCGAATGGGCATCGGCAAGCCCCGACAATTGCTGGCGCAGCGTGTTGGAGATGGCGGTGACATGGTCAAGAAAGCCCGGCCGCGTCAGCTCGTCATAGACGGCGTTGCCCACCGCCATGGCCAGCGGGTTGCCCCCGAAGGTGGAGCCGTGCGTGCCGACCTTCATGTGCGCGCCCGCCGCATCAGTGGTCAGGCACGCGCCCATGGGGAAGCCCCCGCCCACGCCCTTGGCCACGGCCATGATGTCGGGTCTGGCCGAGCCCGCCCATTCATGCGCCCACAGCTTGCCCGTGCGACCGGCGCCGCACTGCACCTCGTCATAGATCAGCAATAGCCCGTGATCGTCGCACAGCTCACGAAGACCGCGCAGGCAGACATCGGGGACGGCGCGCACGCCGCCCTCGCCCTGCACGGGCTCGACCAGAATGGCGGCGGTCTCCTCGGTAATGGCGGCTTTCAGCGCGTCGTGATCGCCGAAGGGGACCTGGTCAAACCCTTCCATGCGGGGGCCGAAGCCTTCGAGATACGCCGGATTGCCGCCCGCATTGATGGCGCCGAACGTGCGCCCGTGAAACGCGCCGGTGAAGGTGATGATGCGGTAGCGGTCGGGCCGCCCGTTGGCGAAATGATAGTGGCGCGCCGTTTTCAGCGCGCATTCCATCGCCTCAGTCCCGGAATTGGTGAAGAACACCCGGTCGGCGAAGCTGTCGCGGCAGTATTTTTCGGCAAGCTCCACCTGGCCCGGCACGCGGAACATGTTGGAGGTATGCCACAACGTTTCGGCCTGGGCTTTCAGCGCTGCCACAGCCGCCGGGTGGCAATGGCCGAGCCCGTTCACGGCGATGCCGGAGATGAAATCAAGATAGCGCGCCCCGCCGCGCGCATGCAGATACACCCCCTCGCCCCGCTCGAAATCGATATCGGGTGGCGAATAGGTATCCATCAACGGTTTGGCCATGCAGCAGTCCCCAAAAATCGCGTGTACGGACCCGATCTAGGCCCCTTTGGTTCAGCTCTTCAAGCGCCAGCCCGAGCGCAATAGCAGATAGCAGGCCGTCACCAGCGCCAGATTGAGCCCCGCCGTCACCGCCACGCCGATGCGCAGATCGCTGTCGCCGGCACCGATGAAACCGTAGCGGAAGCCGTCAATCAGGAAGAAGACCGGATTGACATGGCTGATCGTGTAGAACGGCTCGGGCAGGATCTCCACCGAGTAGAACGTGCCCGACAGGAAGGCGAGCGGCAGGATCACGAAATTGGTCACCACGGCCAGATGATCGAATTTCTCCGCCCACAGCCCGGCGATCACCCCGATGGCTCCCATCATCAAAGCCGCCGACAAACCAAAATACGCCACCGCCCAGGGATGGGCGATGCTCATGTCGACGAAGGGCGCGATGCACACGGCGGTCGCCACGCCCACCAGCACGCCGCGCGTGACCGCCCCGCCCACGAAGGCGGCGGCGAGCTCCGACGGCGACAGCGGGGGCATCAGGAAATCGACGGTGTTGTTCATCATCTTCGCCCCGATGAGCGAGGAGGACGAATTGGCGAAGGCATTGTTGAGCACGCCCAGCATCACGAGGCCCGGCGCCAGGAAGCTCGCGTAATCAACGCCCAGGATCTCGCCGCGCTGGGCGCCGATGGCCAGCGAGAACACGATCATGAACAGAAGCGAGGTCACGACCGGCGCCAGCACGGTCTGGAAATGCACTTTCAGAAAGCGGCGCACTTCCTTCTTGTAGAGCGTCCAAAGCCCCAGCCAGTTCACCGCGCCGAACGCGCGCGGGCCCGGCGGCGCCAGAGGCGCGCGCGCGGAGGCTGCCGGCGTGGCAGCGGCCTTCGCAGCGGCGGGCGGGGCGGAGGCCGAAGGCGATGGGCGGTCGTCAGGCATGGGCGCACCCTCTTCTGGCAAGCCGGTGATCCGGCACGCCGGTCGTCTGGCAAGCGGCTCGCGCGGCGCAGCGGCGAACCCGCCGGCTGGCAAGCCCGGTCCAGCGCGCACACCGGCGCCAGAGACTCGCTCGCGACCCGGCGCAGCCCTAGCGATACCATGGCGGCGCGGCGCGCGGCGCCCCCCGGGCTGCAGGAGAATGGCAGACCGAACACATGTGTCAGGTTAGGGCGGAGCCGCGAGGCGCCGGCGCGGGCGCGGGAGCGGGTACCGGCAAGGCTGGAGAGCCATCAGTAAAGCCACGCGCCGGTCTTGTGACGGCGCTGCGGGTCAGGATATCGGAGCGTGCGGCCAGACCCGGATCATATCGGACCGCATCCTAGATCAGCTCCACCTGCACCACCCCGTCGAGCGCCTTGAAGGCGGCGCGCGCCACCGGGTCCACGCCATGTTCGCCCGGCAGGCGCAGCTCGGCGCGGCGCCCGTCGGCCAGCGGCACCATGAGATGCACCCGTCCGCGCGGCCCGGGCCGCGCCAGCGAGTGCTCGAGCCGCGCGGGCAGGCCTGCCAGCGCCGCCACGCCGTCAAGATGGATGCGCAGGCCCCGCCCATCCGCCTCGACGGCGGCCATGTTGATCGCCTCGGCGCTCTCCATGATCAGGCGCAAGCCCTCTTCATTGTCCTCGATCTTGATCGCCGAAATCACCGCCGATCCCGGCTCCAGCGCATCGCGCACCGAGAACAGGATTTTGGGCGGAACCAGAACCTCAAACTCCCCGGACGGATCGGACAGGGTGAGGAAGGCGAATTTCTCGCCCGACCGGCGCGACACCTTTTCCTGGCGGCGGCGCACGATCGCCGCCATGCGCGCCGCGCGGGCGCCGTCTGCGACACGGGCGGGCAGATCGGCGAACAGCACCACGCCGCGCCGCGCCAGCCCGTCGCGCAAATCGTCCAGGGGATGTCCCGACAGATAGAAGCCCACCGCCGACAGCTCCTCGTCGAGCCGGCGCACCGGGTCCCACACCTCGCAGGCCGGCAGGCGCGGCCGCTCCAGCGCGTGCGCGGACCCGGTCGATGGAGCGCCGAACAGCGAGGCCTGATCGCTCTCGCGCTCGGCCTGGGCATGCTGGGCGTAGGCGAGCAGCGTTTCGGCCGCCGCCAGGGCCTGGGCGCGGTCGGGCAGGAGGCTGTCGAACGCCCCGGCCCGGGCAAGGTTCTCAAACGCGCGCTTGTTGACAAGGCGCGGGTCCACCCGGCCGGCAAAGTCGAACACGTCGCGGAACGGGCCGCCCTCGGCGCGCACGCGCGCGACATGCTCCATCGCGGCGAAGCCGACATTGCGCACCGCGCCGAGCCCGTAGCGCACGGCCTCGACCTCCACCGAGAAATCGGCCTCGGAGCAGTTGACGTCAGGCGGGCGCACCTCGATTCCCATGCGCCGGGCCTCCTGGAAGAACACGGCGAGCTTGTCGGTATTGGTGCGGTCAAGGCTCATCAGTGCGGCCATGAAGGCGACCGGGTGATTGGCCTTAAGCCAGCCGGTACGATAGGCGATCACGGCATAGGCGGCGGCATGCGACTTGTTGAATCCATAGCCGGCAAATTCGTTCACGAGATCAAAGATCGTGGCGGCGCGCACCGGCGAGACGCCGCGCGCCTTCGCCCCGTCGAGGAAGCGGGCGCGCTGCTGGTCCATCTCCTCCTTCTTCTTTTTGCCCATGGCGCGGCGCAGAAGATCGGCCTCGCCCAGCGAATAGCCTGACAGGATCTGGGCGATCTGCATCACCTGCTCCTGGTAGACGATGATGCCATAGGTCTCTTTCAGCACCGGTTCGAGATCGGGGTGGAGATAGTCCGGATCGGCGCGGCCAAACTTGCGGTCGACAAAGCTGTCGATATTCTTCATCGGACCGGGCCGGTAGAGCGAGATCAGCGCGATGATGTCCTCGATGGAATCGGGCTTCACCTTGCGCAGCGTGTCGCGCATGCCCGAGCTTTCCAGCTGGAACACGCCGATGGCCGCGCCGGCGGCGAGCAGCTCAAACGTCGCCGCATCATCAAAGCTCAAGGCTTCAAGATCGGGACGCTCCGCCCCGGCCGCCTCGATATAGTCCAGCGCGCGCTGGATGACGGTGAGGGTTTTGAGGCCCAGAAAGTCGAACTTCACCAGCCCGGCGGGCTCCACCCATTTCATGTTGAACTGGGTGGCGGGCAGATCGGCGCGCGGATCGAGATAGAGCGGCACCAGCTCGGTGAGCGGCCGGTCGCCGATCACCACCCCGGCAGCATGGGTGGAGGCGTTGCGGTTGAGGCCTTCGAGCTGAAGCGCCACCTCGATCAGGCGCGCCACCATCGGGTCCTCGTCGCGCAGCGCCTGCAGCTTGGGCTCTGTCTCCATCGCCTGGGCCAGCGTCACCGGCGCGGCGGGGTTGGCGGGCACCAGCTTGGCGATGCGGTCCACCAGCCCGAAGGGCAGTTGCAGCACCCGGCCGACATCGCGCACCACGGCGCGCGCCTGCAGCGTGCCGAAGGTGATGATCTGCGCCACCCGGTCCGCGCCATAGCGCTTCTGGACATAGCGGATCACCTCGCCGCGGCGGTCCTGGCAGAAATCGATGTCGAAGTCCGGCATCGACACGCGTTCGGGGTTGAGGAAGCGCTCGAACAGCAACCCGAAGCGCAAGGGATCAAGATCGGTGATGGTCAGCGCCCAGGCCACCAGCGAGCCCGCGCCCGAGCCGCGTCCTGGCCCCACGGGAATGCCCTCGGCCTTGGCCCACTGGATGAAGTCCGACACGATGAGGAAATAGCCCGGGAAGCCCATGGCCGCGATGACATCGAGCTCGAAGGCGAGGCGCGCCTCATAGGTCTCGCGCGGCGCGGCGGGCGTGATCCGGTTGAGCCGCGCTTCCAGCCCCGCCCGGGCGCGCGCGCCGAGCTCCCCGGCCTCATCACGCCCGCCCTCGGTGGGAAAGCGCGGCAGGATCGGCGCGGCCGTGCGTACGCGCACCGCGCAGCGCCGGGCGATCTCCAGCGTCGCATCGAGCGCCTCTGGCAGGTCGGCGAAGCGCGCCGCCATCTCGTCGCCCGACTTGAAATAATGCTCCGGCGTCACCGTGCGCCGGTCGGTCTGGCTGACATAGGCGCCGCCCGCAATGCACAGGAGCGCGTCATGGGCGCTGTGCTGCTCGGCGCGCGCGAAGTACGGCTCGTTGGTGGCGACCAGCGGCAGCCCGCGCGCATAGGCGCGGTCGACCAGATAATCCTCCGCCGTCAAATCATCGGGACGGCCATGACGCTGCAGCTCGAGATAGAGCCGGTCGCCGAACGCCTCGCTGAGCTGGTCGAGCAGGGCATCCGCCGGCCCTGTGCGCCCGGCGCAGACCAGGCGGTTGATCACCCCGTCATGCCCGCCGGTGAGGCAGATCAGCCCCTGCGCCCTTGCCAGCACCGCGCCGAGCCGCACATGGGGCGCATCCGGCTGCTGGATGTCGAGGAAGGCGGACGAGGACAGCGCCATGAGATTGGCGTAGCCGGACTGCGTCTGGGCGAGCAGGACCAGCGTTCCGTCCGGGCCGCCGCGCTCGCCCGGCCGGGGCTCGGACAGCTGGACCGAGAGCGTGCACCCGATGATCGGCTGCACCCCGGCGTCCGACAGGTATTCGGAGTATTCCAGCGCGCCGAACAGATTATTGGTGTCGGTGAGCGCCGCAGCGGGCATGTCATGGGTGCGGCACAGCTGCGCGATTTCACCTATGCGCAGCGCCCCCTCCAGCAGGGAATACAGCGAGCGCACGCGCAAATGCACAAAGGGGCGCTGGCTCATGGGAACTCTCCGCAGCAATCGCGAGTCGGCAGGGCGCCAACCCTAGACGAGGCGGCGCACCAGGGTCAGCCCGCCATGGCGGCTGATACGGCGAGCGCGAGGGTCACGAAGCCGGCGATGACGGCGGCCGAAGCGATATCTTCAAGGGCGTGGCGCATGGCAGGCATCCTTCTGGTTCAACGCCGCTTTTGCGGCAATTCCTGTTTTGTTCCGTTGCATATTTTCTCTTTTTGTTCCCGCCGTCAAGCGCGAATCGTGGCCACGGCAAAATGATTCGCAAAGCTGTGGAAAGTCGGTGGGTTGGCGTGCAGGCTGAGCACGCGCCGCGGCGAGAATTCCGGGGATCAGCCCTCCCCCTCGTTCCATGCTGGAGGAAGCCGCCAGGCGATCGCAGTCTGTCAAGGACGGCCATTCAGGCCGCCGCCGTGCGGCGACCGAGCCTGGCTCGGTCGTCCCTGACAGGCTGCGCCGCTTGCGAAAATGACCCAGCAAGGAGCCAGGAGAAAACGGGGCCGCATGGCGATCATCCCGGACATGGCGGCGGCCTGAGCCCCGCCGCCTTGCGCCCCGTGAACCGGCCGGCTTCGGTCAAATGCGCTGGCCCCAGGAACGGGAGAGAGCACGGTCAGACGTCGAGCCGTCAGACCGCGAGCCTCACCCCTGCGCCACCCAGGACCTCAGCCGCCCCTGCTCCACCGTCACCACCCGGTCCATGCGCGCGGCGAGGGCGAGGTTGTGGGTGGCGATCAGCGCCGCAGCGCCCGCTTCGCGGCAGGCGGCGGCGAGGGCGTCGAAGACCTGGTCGGAGTGGGCGGGGTCGAGATTGCCCGTGGGTTCGTCGGCCAGCACCACGCGCGGATTGTTGACCAGCGCGCGGGCGATCGCCACCCGCTGTTGCTCGCCGCCGGACAGCTGGCCGGGCCGGTGGGTGAGCCGCCCGCCAAGGCCCAGAGTCTCCAGACGCATGCGCGCCGCCGCCTTCGCGGGACCTGCCCCCCTGCCTGCAATGCGCAGCGGCAGGGCGACATTCTCCAGCGCGTCGAGTTCCGGCAGGAGGTGGTGGAACTGGTACACAAAGCCGATCTCGCGCCGCCGCAGGGCCGTGCGGGCGCGTTCCGGCAAGGCGAGCCCGTCCAGCCCGGCGATAAAGACCTGACCCGAGGTGGGCGTCTCCAGCAGGGCGGCGGCGTGCAGGAGCGAGGACTTGCCCGAGCCGGACGGCCCGACCAGCCCGACCAGCTCGCCGGGATAGAGGTCGAGATCGGCGCCTGACAGGACTTCCAGGCGCTCGGCGCCGCTGTCATAGACGCGCGTCAGGGCGCGGATGGATAAGACCGGCTCACTCATTGCGCAGCGCCTCCACCGGATCGATCCGCCCGGCCCGCCAGCTGGGCAAGAGTGTGGCCAGGAGCGCCATGGCGAAGCCCCAGGCCGACACGAACACCACTTCGGTCCAGTCCACGCGCGCGGGCAGGCGGTAGAGCTTGTAGACGGTGGGGTCGAAGATGTTCACACCCGTCATCAGCGCAATGCCGTCCTGGATCGGGCCGATGAACGCCACGAACAACAGGCCCAGCACGATGCCGCACAGCGTGCCGAACGAGCCGATCGTGGCCCCGGCGATCAGGAAGATGCGCATCACCGCGCCGCGCGTGGCGCCCATGGTGCGCAGGATGGCGATGTCGCGCGTCTTGTTCTTCACCAGCATGACCACGCCGGAGATGATGTTGAGCGCCGCAATGGCCACGATGATGGACAGGATGAGCCGCATGGCGATGCGCTCCACCTGCAGCGCGTTCCAGAAGGCGGCGTTCTCCACGCGCCAGTCGAACACCAGCGCGCCCGGCGGCGCGATGGCGTTGATGCGCGCGATCACCGGTTCGGGCGCGTCGGGATTGGTGAGGCGCACATCGATGTAATCGCCCGCCGCCGACCGGTTGAAGAACAGCGCCGCCTGCTCGATGGGCATGTAGACGAGGATGGAATCAAGGTCCTGCACCCCCACGGTCAGCACCGCGCCGACGAGATAGGTTTTCGAGCGCGGCGCCACGCCCAGCGCGGTCTGCGCGCCGCGCGGGGTGACCAGCGTCACGTCATCGCCCGCCGACACGCCCAGACGCGCCGCCATGGCCGAGCCGATGACGATGATGTCGCCGCCATTGCGGCCCTCGCCAAACCCCTCCGCCGTGCCGGACACCAGCCCGCCGCCGGCCTCCGCCACGCCGCCCGCGCCGGTGACGATGTCGAAATTGACGAAATCCGAGGCGCGCACGCCATTGACCTGCGCAAACGCCGCCTGCCCGCGCGCCGATGTCACCAGCGCCTGGCCCAGTGTCACCGGCCCGGCCTGGCGCACGCCCGGCAGCTGCGCGATGGCGTCAGCCAGATCGCTGGTCTGGCTGTTGAGATCCTGGGGCAGCTGGACATAGACATGGGGCTGCACGCCCAGAAGCCGGGTCAGCAGCTCGTGGCGGAAGCCGTTCATGATGGACATGACGGCGATCAGCGCGGTCACCGCCAGCATGATCCCGACAAAGGAGATGATCGCCACCAGCGTCACGCCGGCCTGCTGGCGCCGGGCGCGCAGATAGCGCAACGCCAGCATGAATTCAAAGGCGCTGAACGGACCGGCTCCGGTCCCGGCGGCGTCAGGCCCAGCGCTCATGCGGTGCTGGCCTCCACGATCCGCGCGACGGCGTCAGCCAGGCTCAGCTCCACGCGCTCGCCGGTGGCGCGGCGTTTGAGCTCCACCTTGCCCTCTTTCACCCCGCGCGGGCCGATCACCAGCTGCCAGGGCAGGCCGATCAGGTCCATGGAGGCGAATTTCGCGCCCGGGCGCTCGCCCGTATCGTCCAGGAGCGGGTCAAGCCCCGCCAGCGACAGCGCGTCATAGGCCTGCGAACACGCGGCGTCCGTATCCGGATCGCCGGCCTTGAGATTGATGATGCCCGCCCCGAACGGCGCCACGGCGTCGGGCCAGATGATCCCCGCCTCATCATGATGGGCCTCGATGATCGCGCCCAGGAGCCGCGACACGCCCACGCCATAGGAGCCCATGTGCACCGCCCGGTCCTGCCCATCGGGATGGGTGACGAAGGCTTTCATGGGATCGGAATACTTGGTCCCGAAGTAGAAAATATGCCCCACCTCGATGCCGCGCGCCGACAGGCGCCGCTCCTGCGGCGTCTCGGCCTCGAAACGGGCGGCGTCATGCATCTCCTCGGTGGCGGCGTAGAGCGCGGTGCGCTGGTCCACCAAGCCCTGCAGATCGCTGTCAAAATCCACGTCCGCGCCCGGCGCGCCCATGTCCACCAACGCGCTGTCGCAGAACACGGCGCTCTCGCCGGTCTCGGCCAGGATGATGAATTCGTGGCTGAGATCGCCGCCAATCGGCCCGGTGTCGGCGCGCATCGGCACGGCTTTGAGCCCCATGCGCGCAAACGTGTTGAGATAGGCGATGAACATGCGGTTATAGGCCGCGCGCGCCGAAGCCTCGTCGATATCGAAGGAATAGGCGTCCTTCATCAGGAATTCGCGCCCGCGCATCACGCCGAAGCGGGGGCGGATCTCGTCGCGGAACTTCCACTGGATGTGGTAGAGATTCTTCGGCAAGTCCTTGTAGGACCGGCAGAATGTGCGGAAGATGGCGGTCACCATCTCCTCATTCGTGGGTCCATAGAGCAAATCGCGCTTGTGGCGGTCGATGATGCGCAGCATCTCCTTGCCATAGGCCTCATAGCGCCCGCTCTCGCGCCACAGATCGGCAGGCTGCAGCGTCGGCATCAGGATTTCGATGGCGCCGGCGCGGTTCTGCTCCTCGCGCACGATGGTCTCGATCTTGCGCAGCACGCGCAGACCCAGCGGCAGCCAGGAATAAATCCCCGCCGCCTCCTGACGGATCATGCCGGAGCGCAGCATCAGACGGTGCGAGACGATTTGCGCGTCGGCAGGCGTTTCTTTCAGGACGGGAAGCAGAAATCGGCTGAGGCGCATGGCGGCGGCGTGTCCGTGTGCGGGGGCGTGATCAGCCTCGACCCTTAGCCCGCCCGGCCTGCAAGAACAAGGCATGCGCAGCGTGCGTCAGCGCTCCTCGCGCTGCGCATCCGCCATGCGGTCCACCGCTGCCTTGAGCCGCCGGAAGAAGATGACATTCGCGACGCCCACCGCCCCCGTCACAATCAGGGTGATGCCAATCGCCGTAAGCCAGCCCGCCTCGCCCAGGCGCCCGCCGGCCATCAGCGCGCCGAGGATGGCGATGAGCCCGAAGGCGGGGATGAGAAAGCGGAGGAGGGTCATGAAGCTTGGCGCTCGCCCAGGTCGCGCTGCGCGTGTTTCAGCCGGTGGAGGCGCCAAGCATAGCCTGACACCACCGCCACTGCGCCGCTGAGCAGCACCGCAAGCACGATCCATTCAACCAGATTGTCCATTACGTCACTCCCGCCTCAGCCCGCTTGCGCTCGATCATCGCGTTGAGCCTGATGACAGCGTGCGCTCCGCCATGAAGCGCGACACCGAGACTAATATAGCCCAACGCAACCCAATCGTCAGGCTGGCCAAACATGGCGAACCCGAAACACCCCAGCGAGAGCGCGTGAAAGGCGTCCCGGAAGAGCTGAGTGTGGGGCGTCATCACTGCATACGGCGCTGCGTGCGTGACCGGCGCGCTCGCTCGCGGCGGTCCAAGAATCGCGGCCGCCATGTTTTCGAGGAGCGGCGCAGAAGCCAGGGCGTCACCGCCGCGAGCCCGAGCAGCCACGTCCCGGCAAACCCCATCATGAACCGCAGGCTGAACTCATCCCAGTCGTCCGGCAGCCAGACGGCGCCAGCGATCAGCAGGAGGGCGAAGATTACGGTCAGAACCGTGGGAATCAGAATGCGCCAGATCATGGACGCAGACTAACGCAATACACGTCTCAGGAGAAGCTGCTGCGCGCCCAGATGGGCAGCCTGGGCATCACCACCACTTCTCCGCCCTCGCCGTGAACCCCGCCGCGCGTTCCAGCGCGCCAGCCACGGCGAACATGGTTTCCTCGTCCAGCGCCGGCGCGATCACCTGCAGGCCCAGCGGCAGGCCGTCCTTGTCGAGACCGGCAGGCACGCTCATGGCCGGGATGCCCGCGATATTGGCGGTGACGGTGAAAATGTCGTTGAGATACATCTCGATGGGATCGGCCTTGGCCTTGGACCCGATCTCGAACGCGGCGCTGGGTGTGGCGGGGGTGAGGATGGCGTCCACTTTCTCAAACGCAGCCGTGAAGTCCTCATAGATACGCCGGCGCACTTTCAGCGCCTTGAGATAATATGCGTCGTAATACCCCGCCGAGAGCACATAGGTGCCAATCAGGATGCGGCGCTGCACCTCCTTGCCGAAGCCGGCGGCGCGCGTCTTCTCGTAGGTCTCGGTCAGGTCGGCCCCCTCCACCCGCGCGCCAAAGCGCATGCCGTCATAGCGCGCGAGATTCGACGAGGCCTCCGCCGGGGCGATGATGTAATAGGCCGGCAGGGCGTATTGGGTCATGGGCAGGGAGATGTCGACGATCTCGGCCCCCTGCGCTTTGAGCCATTCGGCGCCCTCGCGCCACAGCGTCTCGATCTCGCCGGGCATGCCGTCGACGCGGTATTCCTTGGGGATGCCGATGCGCAGGCCCTTGATGGGGCGATCCGCCGCCGCTGCAAAATCCGGCACCGGGCCGGCCAGCGAGGTGGAATCCTTCGGGTCGTGGCCTGACATGACCTGGGTGAGCAGGGCTGCATCCTTCACCGTCTTGGCAAACGGGCCAGGATGATCCAGCGAGCTGGCGAACGCCACCACGCCCCAGCGCGAGCAGCGGCCATAGGTCGGCTTCACGCCCACCAGACCCGCAAACGCGGCGGGCTGGCGGATGGAGCCGCCTGTGTCAGTGCCCGTGGCGCCATAGCTGATCCCGGCGGCGAGCGCCGCAGCCGACCCGCCCGAGGAGCCGCCCGGCGTCAGCCGGGCGGCAGAGCCCTTCGCCCGCCACGGATTGACCACCGGCCCGGTGGCCGCGGTCTCGTTGGACGACCCCATGGCGAACTCGTCCATGGCGGTCTTGGCGAAGTACACCGCGCCCGCGTCCCACAATTTCTGCGTGACGGTGGATTCATACTCCGGCCTGAAGCCCTTGAGGATGTTGGACGAGGCCGTGGTCTCCACGCCCTTGACGGCAAACAGATCCTTGATCGCCACGGGCGCGCCTTCCAGCGCCCCGCCCTCGCCTCTGGCCAGACGCGCGTCACTGGCGCGCGCCATCTCGATCGCGCGGCCGCCGTCGATGGAGGTGAAGCAGTTGAGCGGCCCCTGCGCGGCCTCCGCCGCCGCCACCGTCGCGTGCGCCAGCTCCACGGCGGAGAATTTCTTGGCGCGCAGGCCCTCGACGGCCTCGTGCAGGGTGAGCGCGGAAAATTCGGTCATGCGCGCTTACTCCACGCTCTTGGGCACAACGAAAAAGCCTTCTTCGGCTTTGGGCGCATTTTTCAGGATCGCCTCGCGCACGCCGCCATCGGTGACCGCGTCATTGCGCAGGGGCAGCGGCGTCTGGACCGCCGTGGTCATGGGCTCCACATCGCTGACATCGACCTCGTCAAGCAGCTCGACCCATTTGAGAATGCCGTTGAGCTCACCCGTCAGGGCGTCGATACGGTCGGCAGGCTCGGCGATGCGCGCCAGCTTGGCGATGCGGCGCACGTCGTCAGGGGTCACCGGCATGGGCGGGTCTCCGGAAAAATCGGGGCGGACGTCAGTGAACAGGCAGACCCGTCGAGTAGCAATGCGTGTGCGGACGCGCAAGGCGAACGGGCGGCGGGGTGGTAGGCAAGACCGGATTTGAGCCGACCCGGCCCCTCATGGCCAGCCCGAAGCATCGAATCGGACGTTTTGATCCCGCAGTCGCCCGCCTGCATCACGTGCGTGCCCGGTTTCACCACCCGCGCAGACCTCACTATCCCCCGGATAAGGCCCAGCGCCGCGTCGCGCCTGTCCATGCGCCCACCACGGCGCCGGACGGGTTTGCGCGGGCGCGCGGGCGCTCTAGGCTAGCGTCCCAACCAGGCCACGGCATGACACCATTTGGGGGGTTGCATGGGTCGTACGACCATCACCTTGAACCGCGACGGGCCGCTGGCGGTCATCACGCTGAACCGGCCAGAGGCGATGAACGCCTTTACGCTGGTGATGGGCGAGGAGTTGCGCGCCGCGTTTGACGAAACCGATGCGGACGCGAGCGTACGCGCCGTCATCGTGACCGGCGCCGGCAAGGCGTTTTGCGCCGGGGCGGATCTGTCGACGGGCGCGGAAACCTTCAACGCCGTCTCACAGGCCAACGCCAGCGGAACCCTCAATGACCGCGATCCGCAATGGCGCGATTCCGGCGGCATGCTGAATTTGCGCATCTTTGACAGCCAGAAACCGGTGGTGGCCGCCATCAACGGCGCCTCGGTGGGTATTGGCGCCACCATGATCCTGCCCATGGATGCGCGCATCGGCCTCACGGGCGCGAAATTCGCCTATCCGTTCACAAAGCGAGGCATCGCCTGGGATGGCTGCGCCAGCTGGTTTTTGCCGCGCATCGTGGGGGTGGAGACAGCGCTGGACTGGGGCCTGTCGGGACGGACGTTTCTGGCCGAAGAGGCGCTTCAAGGCGGCCTCGTCAGCGCGCTGGCCGATACGCCCGAAGGCGTCATGGAGCTGGCGCGCGAGCGCGCCTTGCGCTTTGTGAACGGCGCGGCGCCGGTGTCGGTGGCGATGAACCGGCGCCTGTTGTGGCGGATGCTGGGCGCACCCCACCCCATGGAGGCGCACCGTCTTGAAAGCCGCGCCATATTGCACCGGGGCATGAGCCCGGACGCGGTGGAAGGCGTGATGAGCTTTCTGGAAAAGCGCCCGGCGGCGTTTCCCGGTGAGGTTCCCGCCGCCTACCCGCCAGGCTGGCCCTGGGACGCAGATCCGCAATACTGATGGCGCGCAGCGCGCTGGCGTCAAATCACTTGCCCGTCAGCATGCCTCCTCTACAACCCCGCCCAGCATCGATAAACGCCTGACGGAGGCCGTTCGCCATTGCGCCTCAACTCGCCCGACCCGAAACGGCCGTCGCTGACGATGGTGGAGCTGGTCGCCATGGTCGGCGGCCTGATGGCGCTCAACGCCCTGTCCATCGACATCATCCTGCCCGCCATGGGCGAGGCGGGCGCGGCGCTGGGCGCGCCGGGCAATGAGCGCCAGCTGATCATTACCGCCTACATGCTGGGCTTTGGCGCAGCGCAGCTCCTGTTCGGGCCGCTGGCCGACGCGCTGGGCCGGCGGCGGGTGCTGCTGGCCGCGCTCATCGCCTATCTCGCCGCAACGGCCTTGTGCATCGGCGCGCCGGACATGGGGCTGATGGTGGCCGCGCGCTTCCTGCAAGGCGTGGCGGCGGCGGCGACGCGCGTGGTGGCGGTCGCCGTGGTGCGCGATCTGGTGGCGGGCCGGCGCATGGCCGAGGTAATGTCGTTCGCCATGACCGTGTTCATGATCGCGCCGATCCTGGCGCCGGGCCTGGGCCAGCTCATCCTGTTCGTGGCGCCGTGGCAGGCGATTTTCGCGGCCCTGTTTGTGCTGGCCGCCGGCCTGATGCTCTGGATGGCGCTGCGCCTGCCGGAAACGTTACGGGTGGAGAACCGGATCGCGCTCAGCTGGGGCTCGGCCTGGCGCAATTACGCCCTGGCGGCGCGCCACCGGGTGACGCTGGGCTACATGCTGGCGGCTGCCTTGATATTCGGCGCTCTGTTCGCCTTCATCGCCACATCCGAGCAGGTTCTGGCCGAGCTTTATGGCCTGGGCGCCTGGTTCCCGGTGGCGTTCGGCGCGGTGGCGCTGGGACTGGCGGGCGCCAACATCATCAATGCGCGCATCGTGCGATGGCTCGGCATGCGGCGCATCTCACACACGGCGCTGGCGGCGTTCATCGTGATCAATCTGGTCCATCTTCTGATCGCCCTGGCCGGCCAGCCACCCTTCTGGCTTTACTACACGCTGCTGGGCGGCGGGCTCATGCTGTTCGCCATGATCGGCGCCAATTTCTCAGCCCTCGTCATGGAACCCGCCCGCGACCGCGCCGGCACCGTCGCTGCCCTCTACGGGGCCGTCACGTCCATTTCAGGGGCCGTGCTGGGCACGCTGATAGGACGCGCCTATGACGGCACAGTCGTGCCGCTCCTGCTCGGATTTGTGGTGATGGGCGCCGGCGCGCTGGCTCTGGTGGCCTGGACCGAACGCGGCAAGCTGTTCGGCGCCGGAGATGCGCTGGGGGATGGATAAAGCTCTATCGGGCTGCGCCCTCACCCCGCGTCTTCGTCCAGATCGAGCGTGTCTTGCGTCACCGCGCCATCGAGGCGCCATCCGGCGCCCTCGCCTTGAGCCAGCGTCTCGCTGAGCCAGGGCAGCAGCGCCAGCAGATCACCCTCCAGCGTATGGGGCGGGTTGACCACCACAATGCCTGCGCCCGCCAGCTTGCCCTCAGCGGTGAGGTCACGCACCCACAGATCGGCGCGCAAAATCTTGTCTGCTTCAAAGTCCTGTTCGAAGATCAGCCATTGGGCGAGGCCTGAATCAAAACGCTCGACAGCCCATAAATCCTTGAGCGGACGCCAGAAAATATAGGTGCCGGTGGGCCAGCGCTCGAGCGAGGCGCGCGCGGCGCGCGCCAGCGCCACCATCTCGTCGCGCTGCTCGAACGGCGGGTCGATCATCACAAGACCGCGGCGCTCACGCGGCGGCAGGAGGGCGGACAGCGCCTTGTATCCGTCGCGGCATTCAGCCTTGACGCGCGGATCGCGGGCGTAGCGCTGGTCGAGCGTGCGGCAGTCAGCCTCATGCAGTTCGCACAGCTGGATGCGGTCATGGGGGCGCAATACCGACGTGGCGATATCGGGCGATCCCGGATACGCGGTCAGCGCGCCGTCGCGATTGGCCGCGCGCACCGCGGCGAGCCAGGGCGCCAGCGCCGCCTCCACCCGAGCCGGCCGCGCGGCGTCCAGCACACGCGCCACCCCGCCCTGCCATTCAGGACTGCGGCGCGCCGCGTCGCTGGTCAGGTCATATCGCCCGATCCCGGCATGGGTGTCGATGTAGCGCAGCGCCTTGTCCTTGCGGGTCAGGTGCGTCAGACACAGCGCCAGAACGGCGTGCTTGAGCACGTCGGCGAAATTTCCGGCATGGAAGGCGTGGCGATAATTCATGCCGGGCGGTTTAGCGATTGCGCGCCGGGTTGTGGAGCCTCTTGCACGGCGGGCAAGCTGACCTCGAACACGGCGCCCGCCGCGCTGGACCGGGCCAGCCTCACATCCCCGCCCATGGCGCGCGCCAGCTCACGCGCAATGGACAGGCCGAGGCCCGAACCGCCCTTGGCGCCTGTCCGGCCGAAGGGTTCAAACAGCGTCTCACGCACCTGGCCGGGCACGCCCGGTCCGGTATCGCTGACCGCGATCACCGCCTGCGCGTCCTTGCCGAGCACAACAGACGCGCGCAGCACGCCGCTCGACCCCATCACCTGAACGGCGTTGCGAAACAGGTTCAGGAAAATGCGGTGCAGATGGTCGGGATCGGCCAGCACGGTGCAGAACTCGCTGACCTGATTGTCCCATTCGGCCTTGCCGGCCACCGCCATGGCGTCGCCGGCTGCCTCATCGAGCGCCTGGCGCAGATTGACGGTCCCCAGCACAGGCGCGCGCTCCTGCGAACGACCGAAGGTCAGCGTGTCCTCGCACAGGCGCACGCCGCGATCGATGGCGCGCACCAGGCGCGCGCCCATATTGGCCACGCGCTCGTCCGCGCTCATGGCCAGGCGGTCGGAGATCAGCTGGGCGCTGGCCAGAACATTCCTCAGATCATGATTGATGCGCGCCACGGCGCCGCCCAGCGCCGCGAGACGCTCTCTCTGGCGAAAGGCGGCGCGCACATCGCCCTGCATGGCGGCCAGCGCCGCTTCGGCCTCGCCAATCTCGTCCCCCCGCCGCGAGGGGGTGAAATCCAGCGCCGGATTGCCCGGATCCTTCTGGAACGCACTGATCGCCAGCGCCAGCCTTCGCATGGGCCGTACAAACATGAACATAAGCACCAGATAGAGCAGCATGCCGGTCACCCCGGCGATGAACAGCGACAGGCCGGCGATGCGCGCAGAAAACGCCAGAAGATCCTCACGCAGGCCCGCCTCGGGCAGGATGACGCTGATCTGCTCGTCAGGGCGCGTGCGCGGCGCGGCGACGATGCGCAGATAACGGTCTTGCGACGTCAGCATCGTGCTCCACAAGGCCAGATGCCGGTCAATCAGGGTTTCGCGGGTGAGGTCAGCGACAACGATCTGACGGTCGCCCGCATCGCCGCCCAGCACCAGCTCGTTGAAACCGCCATGGACGCGCGCCACGGCTACCGCCTCGGCGCCCGCCAGCAATTCACGCACCTGGTCTTCGCTGAGGCCGCCGGAATCAGCGGTCTCGGCCGCGAGGGCTGCGAGGTGCGCCGCCTCCGCGCGCAACATCAGCCATTCGGTTCGAAAATTCGATGCGGAGGGGAAGAAGATCATCACCTCGGCGACCAGCACGAACAGGACCGAGAAGATCAAAAGCTTGCCCGGCAGGGAGCGGACCGCGCGCAGCGCGCGCCGTCCACCCGCCTGAACCCAGGCGGACGGGCCGGTCTCGCGGCGCTGACCGTTGCGGCTCAATATCGTCCCCGGCTCCCTGGTCTAGTGAAAGGCGGTCAGTATGCGCGCCAGCATGCGCGCGAACGGTCCGAAAACCGTGGGCTCATAATACTTGCCTGCAGCGCGTTTGAAGACCTCTCCGCGGGTCGGATAGGGCGCCACAGCGCTGGTCAGGTCACGCACCGTACCACCACGCGCCATCACCGTCCCGGCGATCTGGATCAGATCATCGGCCCGGGCCCCGGCCGCGTGGGCGCCCAGGAGTTTCGCGCCTTTGCCGATCACCAGCTTCACCCCGCCGCGCACATCGCCCTCCGCAATGGCCCGGTCATTCTCTGAAAACGGCCAGCTGGACACCCTCACCGCATCGCCATGCTGGCCGCGCGCTTCGGCCTCGGTGAGGCCGACGCCCGCCAGCGGCGGATCGGTATAGACCGCCTGCGGGATGGGCTGGGAGGACTGGGCCGTGGGCAATCCGAAATAGAGATTGCGGATGATCACGCTGCCATGCCAGCCGGCCAGATGGGTCAGCCCGCCCTTGCCGGCGATGTCGCCTGCCGCCAGCACGCGCGTGTTGGTAGTGCGCAGACGGTCATCGACGATGAGGCCGCGTTCATCGGTGTTGACACCCGCGGCCTCAAGATTGAGGCCGTCGAGCACCGGTTCGCGCCCCGCGGCGACCAGGAGATGGCTGCCGCTGACGCGCGCGCCGTCCGCCAGCGTCAGCTCGATGGCGCCCGGCCCGCCCGAGGCGCGCACGGCGGCCTGGCCGAGCAGAAGCGTGACGCCGTCCGCCTGAAGCGCGTCCTTCACCAGGGCTGCATGGTCCGGCTCGAACCGGGAGAGCGGCGTTCCGGCCTCAATGATTGTGACCGTCGAGCCCAGCCGGGCGAAGGCCTGGCCGAGCTCGGTCCCGATGGGACCGGCGCCCAGGATGATCAAATGCTCGGGCAAGGCCTCCAGCGACCAGATCGTCTCATTGGTCAGGTAAGGCAGGTCATTCAGGCCCTCCATGCCGGGAAAGCGCGCGCGTGTGCCGCTGGCGATGACGATGCGCTTGGCCGTCACGCGGACCGTGTCGGATTCCAGCGTGCGCGGCCCCGCGAACCGGGCGCGCTCGCGCACCACCGTGACGCCAAGCCCCTCAAACCGCGCCTGGCTGTCATTGGGCTCGATGGCCGCGATCGCCTCGGCGATGGTCTCGCGTACGCGTGCAAAGTCGACGCGCTTCAATTCAGCGTCGATGCCCCAGCGGCCCGCCTCGCGCACGCTGTGCGCTTTGTGCGCGGCGGTCAGGATCGCCTTGGACGGCACGCAGCCATAATTGAGGCAGTCGCCGCCCATCTTGCCGGCTTCGAACAACACCACCTTGCGGCCAAGCGAGGCGGCGCCGGCGGCGGTCACCAGGCCCGCTGCGCCTGCACCGATGATGGCGATATCGGCTTTCAGGGTCCGGCGGCTCATGACTGGCCTCCATTGGCGGCGGGCGGCTTCTTGCCCGTAAGGCGCTTATACGCAAGTGGCAGGAAGCCCACGACCGCAAACACCGCCATGGCGGCGATGAGCTCAGGCGTCAGAAGATCAAGCAGGCTCGGCACGCCCCCGGCGGCCTGGCCAATGGTCGAGCCCAGCGTGGCGTAGACATAGGCCAGCGGCACCACGCCGATCAGCGTGCCCAGCATGTAGGCGCGCAGCGGCACATTCAGGAGCGCGGTCGCCAGATTGACCCCGAAAAAGGGCAGCACTGGAATGAGGCGCAGGATCAGCACATAGGTGAAGGCGTCGCGCGAAAACCCTTTCTGGAGCCGCGCCACATAGGACGGGAAGCGTTCGCGCACCCAGTCGGCGAAGGCATAGCGCGCGGCAAGAAAGATGATGGTCGCCCCGATGGTGGATCCGACCACCGCCACCGCCGTGCCGGCGAAGGGGCCGAACAGAAACCCGGCCCCGATGGTGAACCATACCGCGCCCGGCACGGAAATCGACACCGCCAGCGCGTAGATCAGGCCGTATATCACAATGGCGAGGAGTAAATTCTCGCGCACCCACACATCCAGATCGCGCAGCAAGGCCTGCGCCGCATCCGCGTTGAGGTATCGCCCGCCCCCCGCCAGCAGGAAGATCGCAAGCCCCGCGACGAGGATCGCCAGCGGAATAAGGCGCCGCCAAAGCGGCGTGCGCGGGGCCGGAGGAGATTCGATATCGGACATTTGGCCCTGCTTCCTTGGGGTCTGGCTGACGGAAGGCTCGCATATAGCGGTGTTTCCTGACACAACCGAGTCACGCCTGAGGGCGCAGCCTTCACCGTGTCGTGATGCACGGGCGCGGCTTGACTTGACGCGCGCCCGCCCGTATCAACCGCCGCTCGAATTCGGACAGCCGCTGGCGCGCTGGCGGCGTCCCTGAACGGAGCAGGTCCCGTGAAACGTACATTCCAGCCTTCCAAACTGGTGCGCGCGCGCCGTCACGGCTTCCGCGCCCGCATGGCGACCAAGTCGGGCCGTCTGGTTATTGCGCGCCGCCGCGCCAAGGGGCGCAAGCGGCTGTCCGCCTGACCGCGCTGAAACCCGTCCCAGCCTATCCTGATCGCGCCGCGCGGATAACCGAGCGGCGCGATTTTTTGCGCGCGCGTGACGGATTGCGCGCCGCGCGCCCGGGCGTGGTGATCCAGGCGGTGGTCCGGCCCGATGATCCGGATGGCCCTGCCCGGGCCGGATTTACTGCGACAAAAAAGATCGGCGGCGCCGTCGTGCGCAACCGGGCCAAGCGCCGGATGCGCGAGGCGGCGCGGCTGCTTCTGCCCCTCCACGGCGTGGCGGGAACCGACTATGTGTTTATCGCGCGCGCCGACACGCCGGCCCGGGCATGGACGGCTTTGCTTGACGATATGGAAAGCGCGTTGTTAAGCCTCGCCCCGCGCGTGCGGGCCGGCCGGACTCCCGATCCGGCCTGAGGCGTGTTTTTGGCCTGGCAAGGATATCCGCACCCATGGGCGACCCCAGCAATACGCGCAATCTGATTTTGTTTTTCGTGGCGGTGATGGGCATCCTGCTGGTCTACGACCTGCTGGTGATGCAGCCGCAGGCCCGTGAGCAGCGCGCCGCCCGCGAGGCCGCGCAGATGGCCCAGCAGGCGCCCGCCGCCACGGATGCCGCGCCTGATGCCTCCGGCGTCGGGTTTGACATCGGGCGCCCTGCCTCAGGCCTGACGCGCGAAGACGCGCTTGCCCGCTTTGAACGCATCGAGATCGAGACACCTGCCCTGTCGGGCACGCTGGCCCTGACCGGCGCACGCCTCGATGACCTCCAGCTGCTGCGCTATGACACCGAGGTCGACAGCGGCGTGCCGGTCACGCTGCTGCATCCCGAGGGTGCGGCCAACGGCCACTACATGTTCTCCGGCTGGCTTGGCGGACCGGATGCGCCGCAAGGACTGCCCGATCTCAGCACGCAATGGCGCCTTGTCGAGGGCGCCCGGCTGACGCCGTCGACGCCGGTCGTGCTGGAGCACGTGGCCGGATCGCTGGTGTTCCGCCGCACCGTCTCGGTGGATGACGATTACCTGTTCACGGTCACCGATGCGGTCACCAATACCGGCGAAGCGCCGGTCTCGCTGCGCCGCTTTGGCGTCGTGCGCCAGGAAGGCGTGCCGCCCGACCTGCTCAACTTCTTCATCCTGCATGAGGGCGGCGTCGGCGTGGTGGGCGACAACCTGATCGACCGCGACTTCAAGCAGCTGACCGAAGACGGCACCGTGGAGCGCACCGGCGCGGGCGGCTGGATGGGGTTCACCTCCAAATACTGGCTCGCCGCCGTCACGCCCCAGGGCATGCCCGAGATTCGCGCCCAGTTCCGTGTGCTGGACCGGCCCGGCGCGCGCGTGTTCGAAGCCAACTATCTGTCGGCGGTCGTGGCTGTGGCGCCGGGCGAGACGATCCGCGACACCAGCATGATGTATGCCGGCGCCAAGTCGTCCTCACTGCTGTCGCAATACGAGCGTGATGCGGGGATACCCCGCCTGTCCCAGGCCATCGACTGGGGCATGTTCTGGTTCCTGACCCGGCCCTTCTTCTGGATCATCCACGAACTCTATGGCGTCATCGGCAATTACGGCCTGGCGCTGATGCTGTTCGTGCTGCTGATCAAGATCCCGCTCTTCCCGCTCAACAACCGCGCTTTCGCCTCCATGGCCAAGATGCGCGCCGTAGCGCCGAAAATGACCGAGATCCGCGAGCGCCACAAAGACAATCCCCAGGCCCAGCAGCAGGCCATGATGGATTTGTACAAGCGCGAGAAGATCAATCCGCTGGCCGGCTGCCTGCCGATCCTGCCGCAAATCCCCATTTTCTTCGCCGTGTACAAGACCGTCTTCATCTCCCTGGACGCCCGCCACGCGCCGTTCTTCGGGTGGATCGAGGACATGTCCGCGCCCGATCCGACGACGATCTGGAATCTGTTCGGCCTGTTGCCCTACGACCCGTCGGGCGTGCCGATCATTTCCAACCCCTATCTGGCTGTCGGGGTCTGGCCGATCATCATGGGCGTGACAATGTGGGCTCAGATGAGCCTAAACCCGCCGCCGCCGGACAAGATCCAGCGCCAGATCTTCGCCTTCCTGCCGGTGGTGTTCACCTTCGTGCTGGCGCCCTTCGCGGCCGCGCTGGTGATTTACTGGGCGTGGAACAACACCCTCACCGTCATCCAGCAATACATCATCATGCGCCGGCAGGGGGTTGAGACCGAGCTCGACAAGGGCATCGCGCGCCTCAGGGCAAAGCTGAAGGGCGAGCCCGCGCCGGACCTGTCCGAGACGGGTCAGGCCGGGGCGACGCTGCAGGAGAAAGCGCCCGCCGCGACGGTCACGGCGCTGAAAGCCGGCAAGCCCGCAGCCAAGCCGGCGCCGGCCGTGGAGACGGATGCCGATGAGCCCGCACAGGCCGGTGAGGCCGCGGCCGAAGCCGCCGCGCCGAGGGCCGCCGGGACCCGCACGCGCTCCAACCCCGCCGCCAAGAAGAAGCGCTCCGGACCGGCCCGCCGCAAACCGGGAGCCAAGCGCTGACCTGTCCTGACGCGCCCCAGCCAGGCCTCGACGAGGCCGAGCGTATCGAAGCGGCGCGCAAGTTGTTCGCCGGCCAGTGCGATTTCATGCTCGGCGTGACGGCGCTGGAGTTCCTGCCCCCGCCCAACACGCCCGAAGTGGCGTTCGCGGGGCGCTCCAATGTCGGCAAGTCGTCGCTGATCAACGCCCTGACCGGGCGCAAGGCGCTGGCGCGCGCCTCCAACGAGCCGGGGCGCACGCGCGAGCTCAACTTCTTTGATCTCGCCGGGCGGCTGCGAATCGTCGACCTGCCGGGCTATGGGTTCGCCAAGGCGCCCCGGGACGTGGTGGAGCGCTGGACGGCGCTGACGCAGGACTATCTGCGCGGCCGGGTGAATCTCAAGCGCGTGCTCTTGCTCATCGACGCGCGTCACGGCATCAAGCCTGTCGATGAGGGCGTCATGAAAGCGTTCGACAAGGCGGCCGTGATTTACCAGGTGGTGCTCACCAAGGCCGACAAGATCAAGCCCGCCGAGGCACAGGCGCGCGTCGCCGAAACGCTCAAGCGAATCGAGCGGCGCCCCGCCGCCCATCCCCATGTCGCCCTCACCTCCAGCGAGAGGCAGGACGGGATCCCCGAGCTGCGCGCCGCGCTCGCCGATCTCGCCCTGACGGCGCCGGCATGATCGCGCGCACGCTGCTCGCCGCAGTCCTGGGCGCCGCCGCTCTGGGCGGACCGGCGTTTGCAGGCGAGGTCTGTAACGGGACGAGCTTCATGCTGGACGTGGCCAAGGCCTGGCCCACCGAAACCGGGCTGACGGCGGAGGGCTGGACGCGCCTGGCGCCGGGCGCCTGCGCGGATGTGGGTCCGGGGGCGGACACCGACCAGTTTCTTTACGCTCGCTCGACCGGCGCCTATCCGGGCGGCGTGCGCGAGTGGCGCGGCGCGCTGGAAGTCTGCGTCGATGAGGTTGATTTCTCGTTCGACGGCATCGCCAATTGCGCCGCGCTGGGCCTGCAGACACGCCAGTTCCGCCGCCTTAACGCCGCCGAGCGCACGCGGGCCGTCCTTGTGGAGCTGGAGGACTTCGGCGAGCGGGCCGAGGAGGCCGGGCTGCAGCGCCTGCTGCAAGCCAATGGCTATGACATGCCCATCATTGACGGGTTTGCCGGCCGGCGCACCCGGCGCCAGATCGCCGCCTTCGAAGCCGAAATCGGACGCACCTTCGGCGACGACCGGACGGGTCTCATCAATGCGCTTCACGCCCGGGCGCTGGAGCGCAACGCCCGCACCGGACTGAGGGTTTGCAACGACGCCGAAGCGCCCATGGCGGCGGCGCTGGCGCGCGTGCGCGGGAGTGAAACCCAGGTGCGCGGCTGGTGGCGCATCGAGCCGGGCGCGTGCATGCGCCTGGCGTCGGACCGGCTGATGGCCGGCGAAGCGCATGTGCATGTGCGCCTGCTGACCGACCAGGGTGAACGCCACCTGACCGGGGCGGAGGCGCCCTTCTGCATCGCGCCGGGCCGCTTCGTCAGCGACAACGCGTCCGGCTGCGAGCGCCATGGCTTCACCCTCGCACGGTTCCGCGCGGCGCCCGCGCCGGACCCCGCGACCGGGGGCGTCACACTGCGGCTCGCTGCGCCCGACTTTGAGGAGATCGACGCATGAGCGGCGATCTGCGCCTCCAGTCCATGGAGTCCTGGGTCTTTGATCTGGACAACACGCTTTACCCCGCCGACACGGCGGTGATGAGCCAGGTGGAACAGCGCATGACGCTATACGTGATGCGCCTGCTCGATCTGGACCGGGAGGCGGCGCGCCGGGTGCAGAAGACCTATTGGCGCGAATACGGCACGACGCTGAACGGCCTGATGAGCAATCACGACGTCGACCTGGGCGATTTCCTGGACTTTGTTCATGACGTCGACCATTCGGTCATCAGCCCCAATCCGGAGCTCGCCGGTCATGTGGCGGCGCTGGAAGGCCAGCGCGTGGTGTTCACCAATGGCTCGCGCAAGCACGCCGAGAAAGTGATCGCCCGGCTGGGCCTGAACGGCCTGTTCAACGACCTCTACGATATCGAGGCCGCGCAGTATCTGCCCAAGCCGCACCGGGAGAGTTTTGATCGCTTCACCCGGCATTTCGGCATCAATCCGCGCCGCTCGGTGATGTTTGAAGATTCCCCGGCCAATCTTGCCACGGCGGCCGATATGGGTTTCACCACCGTGCTGATCCGGGCCGGCGCCGAGGATCCGGACGGTCATACCGCCGGCCCCGGAGCTCACCCGGCTCATGTCCATTACGCCTGCGATTGTCTGACCGGCTTCCTCGGCCAGATGCGCGCCGCCAGAGCCAAGGCCTGACCCGATGACCGATCCCGCCCTCAAAGCCGCCATCGACGCCGCCTGGGAGACGCGCGCCGAGCTGACCCCCCAGTCGCAGGGGCCCGTTCGCGGCGCGGTGGAGACCGCGCTGTCCCTGCTCGACTGCGGCGCGGCGCGGGTGGCGTCACGCGACGCCAATGGCGACTGGACCGTGCATGAATGGCTGAAGAAGGCGGTGCTCCTGTCCTTCCGCCTGAACCCCAACACGCTGATCTCCGGCGGGCCGGGCGACGGGCCGTGGTGGGATAAAGTCCCGTCCAAGTTTGAAGGCTGGGGCGAGGCTGAGTTCACAGCCGCTGGCTTCCGCGCCGTGCCGCCCGCCGCCGTGCGCCGCGGCGCCCATATTGCGCGCAATGCGGTCCTCATGCCCTCCTTCGTCAATATCGGCGCCTATGTGGACGAAGGGGCGATGATCGACACTTGGGCCACGGTCGGCTCCTGCGCGCAGATCGGCAAGAATGTGCACATCTCCGGCGGCGCCGGGATTGGCGGCGTGCTCGAGCCGCTCCAGGCGAGCCCGGTGATCATCGAGGACAATTGCTTCATCGGCGCCCGCGCCGAAGTGGCCGAAGGCGTCATCGTGCGCGAGGGCGCGGTTCTGTCCATGGGCGTCTATATCGGCGCCTCGACCAAGATCGTGGACCGCGCCACCGGCGAGGTCATGCGCGGCGAAGTCCCGGCCTATGCCGTGGTGGTCCCCGGCGCCCTGCCTGATCCCAAGGGCGGGCCGTCGCTGTACTGCGCCGTGATCGTCAAGCGCGTCGACGCCCAGACCCGGTCCAAAACCTCGATCAATGCGCTGCTGAGGGATTAGGCGGGGAAAGAGCCGCTCGGCGGCGCGGCAAAGTCGCATCCGGCCTCGTGCAAAGAGGGTCAGGCGCCGCTCAAGTAAGCTTGTAACAGCTTTAATATCAGACAGGTGGCGGCATCCCGCGCATTGGCTCCGGGATATTGTGCAACCTGTGACCGATTACAGACTTGACGCCACCCCCACGCCCCATCAAATTAACCACCTGTAAATGATTTCACCTCGGGGCGGGGATTGGGGAATGTCACTCATTCGCAGTAGTTTTGTCCTATTGGCCGTATTCGTAAGCGGTTGCCAGTCTCTCAATGGCGCATTCGCGACGCTTGGTAATTATGGAAGTGAGTTTACCGAGCTCACTGATTGGTGCTTGATCGGACAGCCAAGAAAAACTCCATATAGTGATGAGTTTGGACCTGCTATTTCCACCTACTATTTTGATATTAGCCGAAGACCAGCAAACACATTAGCAAATAATAGTTTGTAATTCGCATGGAATCGAAGCCAGTACTGTTTGCGCTTTTATGGCACTCAGTCAGGTCTCTATGTTGCGTATGACGCGGCGGGGTCAGCCGTCTCTGGCATCGGCGGCCTCGGGTCGCTGGTGTCGAGCGCTTCTCCCCCTGTCAGCTCCTGGTTCGCTGGGGCGGCCCTTGCACCGGCCGTGTTGCGGGACATCGCCAATCTCGATCCGCAGCAGGCGAATGCATTTCAGGCGCTGAGGGCGGTGTCCATCGCTCAGTGCGAAACCTTGAGCCTTCACGCCGCAGGCCTTGATGAAAGCTCGCAGCTTACAACCCGTCGCGCCAATCTGATTGAGATGCGGGCTGGCGCTTTGAACGCCAGAAACAGAATCATCGAGGCAGTACAAAGGCTGGAGGGCGATCTGGCAGGAGCAATTACTACAAACACCCGGACGCTTGACAGCTTGCGCGAGCTGGAGCGCCTCCTGGCCTCAAGCATCGCCGACTCTAATCGCCTGCTGCGGTCAATCGATCAGACCGCTCTCATCACTTCTCGGGACGCCTTGGCGTTCCGCCTCCAGACAGAGCTACAAGCCATAAACCTGATCTGGGGGGAAATCGCGGCGTCCCTTGCGCCAACGCCAGAGCAAACCGTCCGGCATTTACTTGCATCACCGCTTACGCTTGCGTCGAGACTGGTTTCGGGGGAATCTGACAAAGAAGTTATTTCACCTGAAGCTGCTGCAGTCCGATTTAACTATAGCGGCGTACGCAGGCCCCTGCGATTGGAGACAATTACGATCGCCAGTCGCGATGTCTTGTACTTTCCACCCGCTGGCGGGGTGGGTTCTCCATTAAACACCCTGAGTGAATCTGCAGACAGCTATAACAACCTCAATCAGTCAAACTTACATGCGGCTGAGGCGATAAACTGGATCGCGCAATCGCCGGAGCGCTGCGGATTCTTTGCCAGCACCAACACAGCCCAGGCGACTTAGGGCAGATGCCGGGCGCAGTCTGCGGTAGTTGCGCTCTGCTGTGGTGCACACCTCTTACCTGTGGGTGGAAGGGGTTCTGATCGGGGGTGATCCCGGCAGTCATGCTAAGGGCGGCTGCGACTCTTGGCATTGTCGCCATTTTCGCCCTAAGTCTGATCCATGTCACACCTGCTCTCCACACCCGACCCCATCGCCCTCGCCCGCCGCCTGATCCAGGCGCCGTCGGTCACGCCTGCTGACGCGGGCGCGCTGGACGTGCTGGAGGCAGCGCTGACCGCGCTGGGCTTTGTGTGCACGCGCTACCCGTTTGGCGAGGTGGACAATCTCTACGCCCGGCTGGGAACGGCCGCGCCGGTATTCTGCTTTGCCGGACATACCGACGTGGTGCCGCCCGGCGCCGAAGCGGCGTGGAGCCATGCGCCGTTTGCTGCGGACATTGCGCAGGACATGCTGTGGGGCCGCGGCGCAGCGGACATGAAGGGCGCGATCGCGGCAATGGTCGCGGCGGTGGGCGCGTATATCGCCCAGCATGGGGCGCCCAACGGCTCCATCGCCTTCCTGATCACGGGTGACGAAGAAGGCCCGGCAATCAACGGCACGAAAAAACTGCTGGAAGCCGTTCATGCGCGCGGCGAACGCCTTGACCATTGCCTGGTAGGGGAACCCACCAATCCCGCCCATATCGGCGACACCATTAAGGTGGGCCGGCGCGGCTCGCTCAACGGCGTCATCACCGTGACCGGGCGCCAGGGCCATGTCGCCTATCCGGACAAGGCCGAAAATCCGATCCCGCCCCTGCTGGCGCTTCTGGGCCGCCTGACCGCCCGGCGCCTCGATGACGGCGCGCCGCATTTCCAGCCCTCCAATCTGGAAGTGACCAGCATCGATGTGGGCAACGCGCCGCACAATGTGATCCCGGCTGCCGCGCAGGCGAAATTCAATATCCGCTTCAATATCGCCCACACCGGCGATGACCTCAAACGCTGGATCGAGGATGAGGCTGCGGGCGTCGCCGCCGGCTTCAATGGCCAGATCAAGCTGGACCTGACGGTGACCGGCGAGGCCTTCCTGACTGAAAACCCCGCCTTCACCGATCTGCTCAAATCCGCCGTGATCGAGGTGACCGGCAAGGCCCCGGCCCTCACTACAGGCGGCGGCACGTCGGATGCGCGTTTCATCAAGGATTACTGTCCGGTGGCGGAGTTCGGCCTCGTCGGCGCCACCATGCATCAGATCGACGAGCGCGTGCCGGTGGCTGACATCACCTTGCTCACGGCGATCTACACGCGCATTCTGGAGCGCTATTTCGAGGCCTTCGCCTGATGCGGCAGACTCTCGGCGACGCCAATCTGCGAGTGCGCGGCGTGTTCGCCATGCTGGCCTTCCGGCCCGGCTGGCGCGGGTATTTCGATATCACCCCGCTGGGCGTCGGGCGCTCATTTAATGGCGTGATCCTGGCGCTGCCCGCCTTTTATCTCATGGTGGCGGGCCTGAACGCGCTGGTGGCCGGCAATCCCGCGCTCTACGGTCCCGGCGCCGCCACCGGATTTGGCGAGGCCGCGGGGGCCTGGCTGCGCGTCTGGGCGCTGTTTCCGGCGTCGGCCTTTCTGACCGTGATGCTGCTGGGGATCCGCGAGCGTCTCGGCGCGTGGATTGCGGTTCATAACTGGGCGGTGTTCGTGCTTCTGCACGTGCAGGCGCTGATCTGGGTTCTGCATCTGGCAGGTCTGGCCAACGCCGCTGCGGTGCAGGGCCTGCTCGGGCTTTATGGGCTGCTCAGATTTTACGTGCACTGGCGCGTGGCGCACGGCGCGCTGGGATTGGCGCCCTTCATGGCCACCGCCGCCGCGGCGATCCCGCTGGTGATCGAGGCGCTCGTCATTGCGCTGCTCGCTCAGCTGTAGCGCACAAACGCCAGGTACAGCCCGTCTGGCGGGGCGACCGGCCCGCAGCGCGTCCGGTCGGCGGCGTCCAGCGCATCGGCGAAATCACTGACCGACCATTTGCCAAGACCCACCTCCACCAGCGAGCCGGTGATCGAGCGCACCTGGCGGTGCAGGAAGCTGATGGCCTCCACGCTCAGACGCACCTCGCCATCCAGCTCTTGCACCGCGATGGCGTCGATGGATCTGACAGGCGATTCAGCCTGGCAACGCGCGTCGCGGAAGGTGGTGAAATCGTGCAGGCCGACCAGCGACTGGGCCGCCTCGTGCATCCCGGCGACGTTCAGGAGGCGCGGCGTGCGCCAGGCCCGGCCCGCCTCCAGCGCCAGACGCGCCCGGCGCGGGATGATGCGGTAGACATAGCCGCGCTTCACCGCAGAGAAGCGCGCATGAAACCGGTCATCCACACGCCGCGCCGACAGCACGGCGATCGGATCGGGTCCGAGATAATGATTGATCGCGTCGCGCACCTTGCCCGGCGCCAGGTCCTTGTTGAGATCGACATGTGCGCTCTGGGCCAGCGCATGAACGCCCGAATCGGTGCGCCCCGCCCCGTAGACTTCGCGCGGGCCGCCATCCAGCGCCGCCGCAGCGCGCTCCAGCGCAGCCTGAACTGACGGGCCATTGTCCTGGCGCTGCCAGCCGACAAAGGGCCGCCCGTCATATTCGATGGTCAGGTGATAGCGGGGCATGTCAGCGCAGCCGTGCCCCGGCAGGGACAGGCGTTCCGCGCAGGAATTCAACGGCTTCCATCACGCCTCGGCCCTCGCGCTGGAGGCGGGTGAGGCGCACCGCGCCGCGGCCGCAAGCGATGAGGAGACGATCATCGAGCGCCTCGCCCGGCTCGCCAATGCCGCGTTCGGGAACGGCGAAATGGACTTTCACGCGCAGCTCGCCCTTCGGGCCTGATAGCGCGAACCAGGCGCCGGGAAACGGCGACAGGCCGCGAATGTTATCAGCGACTTCACCCGCAGGGCGCGACCAGTCGACATGCGCCTCTTCGCGTGTGATCTTGCGCGCATAGGTGACGCCGGCCTCGCTTTGGGGCCTGGCTGCCAGCGAACCGCGCTCCAGCGCGGCGAGCGTGCGCGGCCAGAGCAGAGCGCCCACCTGCATCAGCCGGTCGTGCAACGAACCGGCCGTGTCGCTTTCAAGAATGGGCACGGTTTCGCTCATCAGCACCGGGCCGGTGTCGAGCCCCGCCTCCATCTGCATGATCTGCACGCCGGTGATCTCGTCGCCGGCCATGATCGCGCGCTGGATCGGCGCCGCCCCGCGCCAGCGCGGCAAGAGCGAGGCGTGCAGGTTGAGGCAGCCCAGTTGCGGCGCGTCGAGCGCGCGCTGCGGCAGGATCTGGCCATAGGCGACGACACAGGCGGCATTGAGATCGAGCGCCTCGAACGCCTCAAGCACGTCCGTCGCGCGAAAGCTTTCCGGCGTAAACACAGGCAGGCCAAGCTGCTGCGCCAGTTCATGAACCGGCGTTTTCGCGCTCGCCTGGCCGCGCCCGCGCGGACGCTCGGGCTGGGTGTAGACCGCCGCAATCTCGTGACCCGCTCCGGCGATTTCAGCCAGCGAAGCGGCGGCGAAGGCGGGCGTTCCCATGAAGGCGAGGCGAAGGCTCATGACCGC
Organism: Alphaproteobacteria bacterium; assembly: GCA_016124675.1. Lineage (GTDB taxonomy): Bacteria > Pseudomonadota > Alphaproteobacteria > Caulobacterales > Maricaulaceae > Oceanicaulis. The sequence continues at coordinate 60,286 of WGNG01000014.1, read as the reverse complement.
TCAAAATCCCGGTTCTGGTTGCTCAGCCGTCTGATAGCCGCGCCGGCGCTCTTTGACCACAGCAGCGAGCGCGAGATGCGGCGCACCCGATTTTCTGGCCGGGACGACCGCTTTGTCAGTTGTCGGCGCCCTGAAGATTTGTCACGATCACCACACTCAAACCGGGGGGACATCCATGTCATTGATTCAAACAGCGATCGCCGCATCACTCATCATGGCCGCGCCTGGCGCCGCTCTGGCCGTCAGCGAGCATTCGCATCAGGCTGGCGGGCCTGCAGCCGCAGTCAAAAGCCTCGCCGCCGGCCTGGCGCAGCCTGATTACTCGCTGGATCCGGAATACGGATCTGTGTCGCTGGCCGAGGGATTCACACCGGACCCCTATGTCATCAACCTCCTGGCCGGCGGGGAGCTGGACGCAGATTCATCGCTTTCGGGCTATTCCCTCGGGTGGGCAGGCGATCAGCGCTGCCGGGGCAATATCGCCTATGCGCCTGATTTTCGACTGTATTACGAAGCGGGCGGCTTTCTGCCGCTGATCATTCGCGCGGCGGCCGCCTTTGATACCACGCTCGTCGTGAATGCTCCGGACGGGACCTGGTATTGTGATGATGACAGCGGCGAGGGCGTCCAGGCCATGCTGCAATGGGATCAGCCCCTGTCCGGCCAGTACGACATCTGGGTCGGCGCTTATTCGTCCAGCAATAACTACCAGCCTGCAAGGCTTGAGATTTCAGAAATACTTAACGGATCGAATTTCGGCGGCAGCCTAGACTTCACAGCCACGCCATTACATGGCCTGATTACGCTGACATCCGGCTTCACGCCTGACCCGCGCATTGTTAATGTCTATGTGCGCGGCGAAGTCGCGGTGCCGAACGAATTGCATAATGGTTATGCCGGCGACGGCCGCTGCCGCGGGTATACCGGGTCTGCACCCGACCTGTCGGTACAGTATAGGGCCGGGAGCATATTTCCACTCGTCTTGCGTGCCCTGGCTGATTTTGACACGACACTGGTGGTGAACGCCCCGGACGGCAGCTGGCACTGTGACGACGACAGTGGTGACAGCGTGCAGGCGCAACTGGTGTTCCGCCAGCCGGCGACGGGCCGTTACGATATCTGGTTCGGGTCCTACGGGTCGGGCCGCAACGGTCAGCCGGGCCGGATCGAGATTTCCGAATTCGAGTAATCGCGCGGGGCGCCGCCTGTATTCACGAAAGCAGGCGGACGCCGGCCACTGGTGCGAGGGGTTTGAGGAGAGGTTCGCCATGATGAACTGGATCGTGCTGGCCGGCGCCGCCGTGTCGCTTTTGACGGCGCATCAGGAGACAACAGACGCCGCTGTGGAGACACAGGCGGCCCCTGTGGGCGCACAGGAGGCGGTTTTTGAGACAGAGCCGGACCCCGCCGCGCGCCTTCAGACTACGGACACCCGGCTCACCCCCCTCGTCTGCCCGTTCCGGGGCGAGATCGACTACGAACCGGGCGAGGTGTCCTGCGGGATGATCACCGTCCCGGAAAATCGCGAGCGGGCGGGATCGCGGCTTATCCAGCTTCACTATGTGCGGATATCCCCCACCGGCGAGGATGAGGCCGAGCACCGTGACGATCCCGTGATCTACCTGACCGGCGGTCCGGGCGTCGGGGTCGACGCCTATGTGGGGCGCCTGAAGGACCACCCGATTGCGCAGACCCGCGCGCTGTACATTCTCGAACAGCGCGGGATCGGGGCCAGCACGTCGTTCTGCCCGCAGTTCAACACCATCGACCCGGGCCTTAATGCGGCGCGCAATCTCGACGAAATGATGATCGCCAGCGCCGAGCGCAATGCGCTGTGCTTTCGCGAGGCGGCTGAACAGGGGATAGACCTTTCAGGCTACAACACCGTGGAGAATGCGCGCGACGTGCGCGCCCTGCGCGAGGCGCTGGGATACGAGCAGTGGAATGTCTGGGGCATTTCGTATGGCTCGCATCTCGGCCAGATGCTGCTGCGCCAGGACCCGGGCGGCGTGCGCGCGCTGGTGCTCGATGCGATCGTCCCGAACGATTTGCATGACCTGTTTGACATGTCGCGCATTTTCGATGTGCTGGTCGCGAACTTCACCGGCGACTGCGACGGCGCGCGCGCCTGCGAGGACCTGGAAGCGCGCCTGTTCGCGGCGATGGAGTCGCTGCGCGATGATCCGGTGATGCTGGCGGCGGCCGATCCAGAACTCGCCCCCGGGGGCGAAACCTGGCTGCCGCCCGCCCTGCTCGCCTACATGCCGTTCTCGCTGGCGTATGAGCAGGAGACCTACGCCTTCATTCCCGCGCTCATGTCCAATATGGCCGACGCCCTGACGCAGCGCGATCCTGTGGTCCTGGACGGGCTCGCCGTGGCCTTGTCAGGCGGCATGGGGCCGGGCGGCGGGATGACGATGTCGCCGGGCATGTCGGCGGCGGTGCAATGCAATGACGGCTATGTGCAGGCGGAACTGGCAGCCGCCGAGGCGAGCGCGGGCAGCCGCTGGCACGGGCTGGTCGTGTCGGTCGCCGGCTCGCAGCGCGCCGCGCAGGTGTGCGAGGAGGCCGGGCTGACGCCGCGCGACCGGGCCGATTACGCCCTGGTGCAGACCGACGTCCCGACCCTGATCGTCAATGGCGCCTGGGACCCGATCACCCCGCCCTGGCTGGCGGTCTACATCCACGAGGCCATGCCGGGCTCGCGCTATGTGGAGGTTCCCTACGCCGGTCACGGCCCGACCCGATCCATGCCGGAGTGCGGCGGTCAGGTAATGCGCGAGTTTTTCGACAACCGGGACCTGGCGGGACTGGACGCCGCCTGCCTTGAGGCGGGCGCGGGCGCGCCGCAATACGAAGACCTGATGTGGACGACAGGGATTTACCGCGCCCTTGCACTGAGCCCTGACGCGCCAAAGGCCTTCATCGCGCCCATGGCCTGGGTTGGCGTCAGCGGGCTGATCCTGCTGCTGGGCGTGATCATGCTGCCGATGGCGGTGCTCGCCCGGATCATCGACCGGCGCCCCGCCGCAGAGCTCGCCGCCCTCACCGGCGGCGCGCGGCTGGCCGCCTGGCTGGCCGGGGTCAGCGGGCTCGCCGGCCTGGCGCTCGTGGGCGCGGGCGCCGCGCGCCTGATTGAGGATGCCGAAGCCGCGATCCTTGCCGGACTTGCAGCCCCGGCCGGGGCCGGAAGCTGGCTCCTGCTGCTCACGGGCCTTCTGGGGCTTGGCAGCCTCATCCTGCTGGCGCGCACGCTGGCGTCGGGCGAGCGGGTGCGGTTCGGTACGCTGGCAGGGATCACCCTGATGGGCCTCGCCGCAGCAGCGCTGACCACATTCGCCTTCGTCTGGGATATCGGGCCGTTCTAGCGGGCGGCGCTGAGCTTCATTCAGGACGGTTGAGCGCCCAGTCATAGGCGTGGCTGGCAATGCGCGGATTGGCGTTGATCGCGCTGGCGAGCTCTGGCTCGGCATATCTTAGCAGGTGCGCGATGACGCCTGAATCGTTGCCGCCGAAGTCTTCCTCGTACCACTTGTAGATCCGCGAGATGACGAGGCCCCGACCGGTCACCGTGACCCCGCGCGGATGGTTCACATAGGCGCGCGCTGCAGCGTCCAGGTCTTCATCGAGGGTCTGCGCCCGCCAGGCGCGCCTGCGGATGTCCGGGCAGCCGATGGAGGCGCAGTTCACCGCATAATGCACCAGAGCGGCCTCGAACTGCCGGCGCATGATCGCGTGCTCGATATCGTCCAGCGACAAGGCGCGGCCCTCCACCATCACCCGGTCGGCGCCCCAGGGGCCGATGGAGAACAGGTTTGGCCGGATCTGCATGATGGAGCGCTCGGGGTTCCCTTCAACGATCAGGCGCACGGTGACCGCGTTGTAGAGATTGGCCCACAGCGCAAACTGCTCGCCGCGCGCCAGCGTGCTGACGGGCTGGGCCTCCAGCGCCGCGATATACGCATCAAGGGCGGCGCGGTCGGCCTCAGCGGCGCGCAGCCGGTCATAATCGACCCGGTCCACGCCATCGGCGCCGTCCACGACATACTCGCCCAGGAGCCGGTCCCAGACGGCGTGCAGATCATCGGCGAAGGCGGACGGCGCCAAGGCGGTCCAGATGAGGCACAGGGCGAGCATGCGCGCGGCCATGGCGGGGCTCCTTGTTCGGCTGACACAGGCAAATTAGCGCATCGGCGCCGCCGGGGCTTGCCCGAACACGCAAACTCGCCAGTTTGTGCAGCGCGCTCACGCCCGTGTCAGCCGGAGGCCAGGCCCAGTGACCCAACCAAGCCGCCTGATCATCCCGGCGCCTGGCGGCGCCATCGCCGCGCTCGCCTGGCCGGCGCCGGGGCGCCCGCGCCTGCTGGCCGCCCACGGCAACGGCTTTAACGCCATGACCCTCAAACCCGTACTGGAGACGCTCGCAGGCCGGTTCGACATCATTGCGGTCGATCTGCGCGGCCATGGCCGCACGACGCTTCCCGCCGATCCGAAAGCGCTTTCCGGCTGGGATATTTACGCTGAAGACCTGTTGCATGTGATGGCTGCGCTCGACCGTCCGCCGGACCTGCTGGCGGGCCATTCCATGGGCGCGGCGAGCCTGCTCCTGGCGGCCGGACGCATGGACGCTCCGCCGCCACTGGCGCTGGTGGAGCCCGTGGTGCTGCCGCCCCTGATCTATCTGGCCGCGCGCACGCCCCTTTGGCCGCTGTTTCGCGCGCGCATTGGCCTGGGCGAGCGGGCGCGCCGCCGGGCCAATGGATGGGCGGCGCCGCAGGACGCGCTGGCGCGCTACAGCGCCAAGCCCGCCATGGCCGCCTGGCCGGCCGGGGTGCTGGAGGCCTATCTGGAAGACGGTCTGGTCGAAGGTGTGGCCGAGGGTGAGCGCGTCTGGCGCCTCGCCTGCGACCCGGCCTGGGAAGGCGCCAATTTCGAAGCCTGCCGCCATGATCTCATGACCGCCGCCGCCCATGCTGGCGCGCGCGTGCACGTGCTCAAGGCGCAAGCCGGCTCCACCGTCATCAATGCGCGCGGCCTCGAACGGCGCGGCGCGCAGATCAGCATCATGGACGGGGTCGGCCATCTGGCGCCCATGGAGGCGCCGGGACGCGTGGCGCAGTGGATTGCGGGCGTGGGGGCAAGGGAGGGGCTGGGCGGGAAGAGCTGATCCAGTGCTGCTTTGGCATCCGGGTTGGCAATTGTTGCGGACAGGCGCACGCTGACGGCTGGAAGATTTGCAACATCCAATGGAGAACGCCCATGTCCCTCGAAAACCAGCGCCGCGTCGACAGCCCGTTCGGTGAGCGCTCCACCGCCGCGCAGGTCATCGCCGGTCACGACCTCACCGGGCGCACGGCGCTGGTCACGGGCGGCTATTCGGGGATCGGGCTGGAGACGGTGCGCGTGCTGTCCGGCGCCGGCGCGCGCGTCCTGGTTCCCGCCCGCGACCTGGCGCGCGCCAAGGCGGCTCTGGCCGGCCTGGAGCGCGTTGAGGTGCTGGCGCTGGATCTCGCCGACCCTGCCAGCGCGCAGGCCTGCGCGCAGGACGTGCAGGAGCGCGTGGATGGGCTTGACCTCGTGATCTGCAATGCCGGGATCATGGCCTGCCCCGAGCAGCGCACGCCTGCGGGCCGGGAGCTTCAGTTCGCCACGAATCATCTGGGCCATTTCGTGCTGGCCAACGCGCTCGCCGGCCTGATGGCGGACGGCGAGGGGGCGCGCCTCGTCATGGTGTCATCGGTCGCCCACAAGGTCTCGGCGGTGGATTTCGATGACCCTGATTTTCGCGCCAGCCCCTATGACAAGTTTCAGGCCTATGGCCGCTCCAAGACCGCCAACGCCCTGTTCGCCGTCGGCTTCAACACCCGCCATGCGGGCCGGGGCGTCGAGGCGTTCTCGCTGCATCCAGGCGGCATCATGACCGCCCTGCAGCGCGATCTTGAGGAGGCCGAGATGCGCGCCATGCGCTGGATCGAGGCGGACGGCTCGATCAATGCGCGTTTCAAATCGGTGGAGGAAGGCGCCGCCACCACGGTGTGGGCGGCGGTGTCGCCGCTGCTCAACGGGCGCGGCGGCGCCTATTGCGAGGACTGCAACATCGCCGAGCCGACGCACGAGCGCGGCGAGCATGGCGTGCGCCCCTACGCGGTGGATCCCGAACAGGCCGAGCGGCTGTGGGCCTTGAGCGAGCGCCTGCTGGCGCAGGGGTGAGCCCCTTACGGCGCGCCCGGATGCGTGGTCAGGAACACGCCCAGCTCTTCCAGCATGGCGATGCGCGTTTCCGGCAGGGAGAGCCAGTGATCCTCGCCCTCCGGGCGGACAAAGCGCACGTCCTTGCCCGCGTCATCGCACGCGCGCCAGCAGCTCGCCCTGGCAGTGATCCGGGCGCGCCAGGCGTGCGTATGCCATGGGGTGTACAGAGGTGCGGGCGTGACTTCAATGACGATGCTGGACGAAGGCTGGATACTCGATTGTGCGTCAGGCGCAGCGCCCGAGGCGGTGCGCGTGCTGGCCGCGTGTCAGGGCGTGATGCGCCCCGAGGCGGCGCGCCAGGCCGCGCCGGTGGAGATCGTGTTCGGCGCGCTTCTGGAGCGCCTGCCGGGCGCGCCGCTCGGCGCTGACGCCATGGCCCGCGCGCTGGCGCGCCTTGATGAGCGGGCGCCGGACGCCGCGCCGGGCGAGGCTGCCCTGTCCGGCCTGCTCCCGGCGCCGCTGGCAAGGGCGCTGGACGGTCAGGCCAATCGCGGCTGGCGCCGGCGCCTGGGCGGCTACAGCGACATCGCCGTCGAGAGCCTGAGCGGCAAAGGCGTGACCGCCCGCCTCCTCTCCATCCCGCCGGGCAAGGGCGCGCCGCAGCATGATCATGCGGGCGAGGAACTGACCCTGGTGCTCGCCGGTTCCTTCCATGACGGGCGCGCCGCCTTTGGCCGCGGTGATGTCTGTATCGCCGCGCCGGGCGATGTGCACCATCCGCGCGTCGACAGCGCCGAGACCTGCATCTGCTTTGTGGTGGAGCTGGGCGGCGTGCGTCTGACCAATCCGGTCTATGCAGGGATTGACCGGCTCAACCGGCTCGCCCAGCGCCTTTGAAGCTGAAACAGGAGACATGTTGATGATCCGCCTCACCGCCGCCCTTGCGGCCCTTCTGGCCGCGCCCGTCCCCTCCGCCCTCGCGGCGGCCGACCTCGCCGCCAGCGCCGGCGAGACGATCCGCTTTGACGTGTTCCGCGGCGATGGAACGCCGTTCGGCACCCACGAGGTGCGCTTCACGCAAGACGGCGGCGCCCTGATCGCTCAGGTGACGGTGCGCCTTCGCGCCGGGCTCGGGCCGGTGACGGTGTTCCGCTACGAGCATGATTCCACCGAGCGCTGGGAGGATGGCCGCCTGGTCGCCTTTGACGGGCGCACGCTGAAGGATGGCGACATTTTCGAGGTGGCGGCGCGCGCCAATGGCGCCGGGCTGGAGGTCACCGGGCGCGATCCGCAAGGCGCGCCGGTGGAAGCGGCGATGGCGGCCGACATCCTGCCGTCCTCGCACTGGCATCGCTATCCGCAAGGCGAGGACCGCGTGCTCAATACCGAGCACGGCACGCTGATGGACACCCGTGTCGAGTTCCTCGGCGAGGACATGATCGAGGCGGATGGCCGCACGATCCCCGCGCGCCGCTACCGGCTCACCGCCTCGCTGACCCTGGACCTGTGGTATGACGAAAACGGGCGCTGGGCCCGCAGCGAGTTCGAGGCCCGCGGGCAGCGCGTGACCTATGTGCGGCGCGCCAACCCCGTGACCGGCTGATGTCAGCGCTGCGGCTGGTTCTGGGCGACCAGCTCACGCGGTCGCTGGCTTCCTTGCGCGATTATGCACGCGGCGACATCGTCCTCATGGCCGAAGTGGCCGAGGAAGCCGGCTATGTCCCGCATCACAAGAAGAAGATCGCCTTCCTGTTCTCCGCCATGCGCCATTTTGCAGGCGCGCTCGAACGGGACGGGGTCGCCGTGCGCTATGTCCGGCTGGACGACGCGGCCAATACCGGCACGCTTGAGGGCGAGGTCAGACGCGCGCTGGCCGATGGCGGGCATGAGCGGGTCATCGTGGCGGAGCCGGGCGAGCACCGCCTCATGGAGGCCATGAAGCGCTGGCCGCAAAGCCTTGGCGTTCCTGTCGATATCCGCCGCGATGACCGCTTCATCTGCTCGCGCGACCGGTTCGATGCCTGGGCGCAGGGGCGCAAGCGCCTGACCCTGGAGTTCTTCTATCGCGAGATGCGCCGCGAGACCGGCCTGCTCATGGACGGCGGCGAACCCGCAGGCGGACAATGGAATTTCGACCCCGACAACCGCAAGCGCCTGCCCGACAGCGTCACCATCCCGGCGCGCCTGCGCATCGAGCCCGATGAGGTCACGCGCGAGGTGATCGATCTCGCCGCCGCCCGCTTTGCCCATCATTTCGGCGATCTGGACGATTTCTGGTACGCCGTCACGGCTGAGGATGCGGCACGCCAGCTCGACTGGTTCATCAAGCACGCCCTGGCTGATTTCGGCGATTACCAGGACGCCCTGAAGACCGGCGAAGCCTTCCTGTTCCACTCGGTCATCTCGCTCTATCTCAATTGCGGCCTCCTCGATCCCATGACCGCCTGCCGCAAGGCCGAAGCCGCCTGGCGGTCCGGCGCCGCGCCGCTCAACGCCGTGGAGGGGTTCATCCGGCAGATCCTGGGCTGGCGCGAATATGTGCGCGGCGTGTACTGGCGCTTCATGCCGGAATACCTCACGCGCAACGCCCTGGACGCTAGCCGGCCGCTGCCTGAATTCTACTGGACCGGCGAGACCGAGATGGCCTGTGTGCGCGACGCAGTGCTCACCACAAAGCGCCACGCCTACGCCCATCACATCCAGCGCCTGATGATCACTGGCAATTTCGCCCTGCTGGCCGGGATCGACCCCGGGCCGGTCAATGACTGGTATCTGGCGGTCTATGCCGATGCCTATGAATGGGTGGAGGCGCCCAATACACACGGCATGGCGCTGTACGCCGACGGCGGACTTATGGCGACAAAACCCTACGCAGCGTCAGGCGCTTACATCAACAAGATGAGCGATCACTGCAAGACCTGCCGCTACAAGGTCGCGCTCAAGAACGGCCCGCAGGCCTGCCCGTTCAATTATCTCTACTGGAATTTCCTGATGGAGAATGAGGACCGGCTGAAGGGCAATCAGCGCCTGTCCATGATCTACAAGACGCTTGAACGCATGGACGATGACAAGCGCGCAGCCGTGCGCGCCGACAGCGCGCGGTTCTTCGCGCGCATCGGCATCGAACAGGAAAGGAAATCGGCATGACCCGGCCCGTGACCAAATCAGACGGCCTCGTCTGGATTACCGGCGCCAGCTCTGGCATTGGCGAGGCGCTGGCCCGGCGTCTCGCCGGTCAGGGCTGGACCGTCGCCGTCTCGGCGCGCGGCGAAGACGCGCTCAAGGCGCTCGCCGCCGAGCATGAGGGGCGCATCATCCCGGCGCCGCTGGACATCAGCGATGCACACGCCGTGATGGCGACGGTCGACCGGATCGAGCGCGATCACGGACCCATCGCCTGCGCCGTGCTCAATGCCGGCATCTACATCCCCGTGCACGCCGAAAACCCCGATTACCAGGCCTATGCCAGGACCTTCGCCGTCAATCTCAACGGCACGGCGGCCTGCGTCGCCGCGCTGACCGGGCGGATGGCGCAGCGCCGCAAGGGGCAGATCGCCATCGTCTCCTCGGCCACCGGGTTTGGCGGCATGCCCACGGCGTCGGCCTACGGCGCATCCAAGGCGGCGCTGATCAACATGGCCGAATGCCTGGCCATCGAGCTGCACCGCTATGGCGTGCACATCCAGGTCATCACGCCGGGCTTTGTCGAGACGCCGGCCCAGGACGACAATGAATTTCCCAAACCCTTCATGATCAGCGCCGAAAAGGCGGCCCGCCGCATCGCCTCGGGTCTCAGATCAAGGCGGTTCGAGATCACCTTCCCGCGCCGCTTCACCCTCATCCTCAAGGCGATCTACGCCCTGCCGCGCGCCTGGCACATCGCCCTGGTGCGCCGGCAGACCGGCTGGAACAAACCCCCGCAGGCGTGAGGCATGGCGGCTCGGCCGCGCGCACCCTGCCCCCTGCCTTCAGCGTCTGTGCGTGCTAGTTTCGTTCCGCTGTTCGAATCGATGCTGGCCGCAGGTGCGTTCATGTCCACCCTTCCCCTGTCACAGCAGGCAGCTGCGCGCCCGCCGCGCGCGGGCGCGGCGTATCTTGACGGGCTGAATGCGGACCAGCGCGCCGCGGTGGAGGCCACCGAAGGGCCGGTTCTGGTGCTGGCGGGCGCCGGGACAGGCAAGACGCGCGTGCTGACCACGCGGCTGGCGCACATCATCGCCACCGGCAAGGCGCAGCCCTGGCAGATCCTGGCGGTGACCTTCACCAACAAGGCGGCGCGCGAGATGAAGCATCGCGTCAGCGCCATCATGGGCGAGGATGTGGAGGGGCTTCCCTGGCTTGGCACCTTTCACTCGGTGGCCGCCCAGATATTGCGCCGTCATGCCGAGCTGGCGGGCCTGAAATCCAGCTTCACCATTCTGGATACCGACGACCAGCTGCGCCTGATCAAGCAGATCCTCGAAGCCGAAGGCGTCGACATCAAGCGCTGGACGCCGCGCCATTTCGCCAGCCTGGTGGACGGGTGGAAGAACCGCGCGCTGACGCCTGATCGCATCCCGGAAGAGGACAAGTGGAGTTTCGCCGACGGGCAGGCCGGCGCGCTGTACCGGCTCTACCAGGACCGGCTGTCGGTGCTGAACGCGTGCGATTTCGGCGATCTCCTGCTGCACGTCATCACCATCTTCCAGAAGCACCCCGACGTGCTGGCCGAGTTCCACCGGCGCTTCCGCTATGTGCTGGTGGACGAGTATCAGGACACCAATATCGCCCAGTATATGTGGCTGCGCCTGCTGGCGCGCGGGTCGGGCAATCTGTGCTGCGTGGGCGATGACGACCAGTCGATCTATGGCTGGCGGGGCGCGGAGGTGGACAATATCCTGCGCTTCGAGACCGATTTTCCCGGCGCGAAAGTCATCCGGCTGGAGCGCAATTACCGCTCCACGGGCCATATCCTGGGCGCGGCGTCCGGCCTGATCGCCGCCAACAAGGCGCGGCTGGGCAAGACGCTCTGGACCGAGGATGATCCCGGCCTGCCGGTGCAGGTGAGCGGTTTGTGGGATGGCGAGGCCGAAGCGCGCTTCGTCGCCGACACGGTGGAAGCCCATGTGCGCGGCGGCGGGCGCCATAACGACATCGCCGTGCTGGTGCGCGCCTCCTGGCAGATGCGCGCGTTTGAAGAGCGCTTCATCATGCTGGGCCTGCCCTACAAGGTGGTGGGGGGGCCGCGCTTCTTCGAGCGCGCCGAGATTCGCGATGCGCTGGCCTATCTGCGCCTGGTGCGTTCCATCGATGACGACCTGGCGTTCGAGCGGGTGGTCAACACGCCCAAGCGCGGCGTGGGCGACACGACGGTGCAGCGCCTCGCCGCGGCGGCGCGCAGCGCCCGCACCTCCATCGCCGAGGCCGCCCGCCTGATGGTGCAGACCGACGAGATACGCGGCAAGGCGCGCACGGCGCTGCAAATCTTCCTGCGCGACATCGACCGCTGGGCGCGTCAGGCGCAGACCATGCGCCATGACGAGCTGGCGGAGATCGTGCTCGATGAAAGCGGCTACACGGCGATGTGGCGCGAGGACAAGAGCCCGCAGGCGGCGGGCCGCCTTGATAACCTCAAGGAGCTGGTGCGCTCCATGGGCGAGTTCGACACGCTGGACGCCTTCCTGGAACATATCGCGCTGGTGGCCGATGTGGACCGGGCCGAGGACGGCGACGAGGTTTCGCTGATGACGCTGCACGCAGCCAAGGGGCTGGAGTTTCCCCTGGTCTTCCTGCCGGGCTGGGAAGAGACCGTGTTCCCGTCCCAGCGCGCGCTGGACGAGAGCGGCGCGGCGGCGCTGGAGGAAGAGCGGCGCCTGGCCTATGTGGGCATTACCCGGGCGCGCGAGCGCGCGGTGATCAGCTTCACCGCCAACCGGATGATTTTCGGGCGCTGGCAATCAGTCCTGCCCTCGCGCTTCATTGATGAATTGCCGCCCCAGCACTGCGAGGCCAAGTCAGAGACCGGCTATTACGATGCCGGGCCGGGCTTTCAGGAAAGCGCCGGACCGTCGGACGCCTTCCGGTCGAGCTATGAGAGCCCCGGCTGGCGGCGCTATCAGGACAGCCAGGCCTCGGGCCGGCGCGCCAATCCGGGCGTGATCGAAGGCCAGGCGACGCTCATCACCAGCGGCAAGCCCGGCAAGTTCGCCCGCGGCCAGCGCGTCTTCCACCAGAAATTCGGCTATGGCGCGATCATTGAAGCCGACGGCGACAAGCTCACCGTGGCGTTCGAGAAGGCCGGCACGAAGAAGGTGGTGGCGGGGTTTGTGGAGGCAGTTTGAGGCCTAAGGGCCGAACAGGCGCGCATCCCACCAGACCGGTGTTTCGAGGCCGGGGACCACGCGCGCAAACTCCTCATGCGCCGTGTTGATCACCACATTGCGCTCGATCGGCCCGATAGCGCTGGGCACGAACAGGATGACAGAGCGCCCTTCGCGCACCCAGGCGTGACCGAAGCCGCGCGCGCCGGGATCATCGGGCTCGCGCCAGCGCGGCGCCAGATGATCGGCGAACACCTCATAGCTGACGCCTTGCAGCGCGGTGATCTCGATGCGGTGCTGACGCGGCGGCGGCTCGCCCTGGAAATAGGCCAGCGTCTCCAGCATTGCGGTGGCGTAGTGCTCGCTGGCATAGATCACCGGGTCCCCCGCCTGATGCCAGCGGCCTGCATAGCGGCGCGCGCCCGCATCGCTCCAGATCGGATACTGGCCCTGCGCATCCCCGATCCGGTGAAAGATCATGGCAGACGGCAGGCGCCGCAGCCCTGTCATGCGGCGAAACCGGCCTCGGCGCGCCGCAGCAGGTCAGCCACCGCGTCCGCGCCGGCGGAGCTGGATGTGGCCAGCGCCAGCGGGGTCTGGCCGCCCAGCATGGCGTGGGGGCGCTCGAGGAAACGCTGCGCGGCGGCCTCGTCATTGTGATAGAGCGCAACGATCAGGGCGCGCACGCGGGAAAACTCATACAGCCTTTCGCTGGTCTCGCGGCTCAGCCGCGCACCGGTCCGGCGCGCCCGGCGCCAGGTCGCCCCCGGTATGACCGCCTCGAAGGTCTGCGGCCCGACCGAGCGGCGCACCGCCTCGCCCGACTGCACCGGCAGGCCGGCCGCGACGGCGCGGGCCAGGGCGACCGGCTGGGCGCATTCATCGGGCAGCTCCAGAAAATCGGCGATACGGCCCGTCTCCGACAAGCCGGATTGGGTGTGGGCGGTGTCAGGCATGTCCGGTGCGCTCCAAGCCATGATGATCACGTGATCGCAATTTACCAGCAAAGTGATCGTACCGCAAACGCCGGGCCACCGGCCGCCAACCTCTCCGCCCGCTGACAATCACGTCCACCGGCCTTTGCGGGCGCGGCGGGCTCTGCTATCAGGCGCGGGGACGGACAATGAGGGTGACTCGGCATGAAGCTGATCTGCGGCAACGCCAACCGGCCATTGGCGAAAGCCATCGCGGATTATCTTGACGCACCCTTGTCAAACGTCGAGATTGAGCGCTTCGCCGATGACGAGCTGTTCGTGCGCATCGACGAGAACATGCGCGGCGAAGACGTGTTCATGATCCAGTCCACGTCCAAGCCGGCCAATGACAATCTGATGGAATTGCTGATCTGCATGGACGCGCTCACCCGGGCGAGCGCGCGGCGGATCACGGCGGTCATCCCCTATTTCGGTTATGCGCGCCAGGACCGCAAGGTCGGCGGGCGCACGCCCATCACCGCCAAGCTGGTGGCCAATCTGATCGCCGGGTCGGGCGCGCACCGGGTGCTGACGCTGGACCTGCATGCGGGCCAGATCCAGGGCTTTTTCGACATCCCCACCGACAATCTGTTCGCCACGCCGGTGTTCGAGCGCGATATTCGCCGGGTCTATGACGTCAAGGACCTGATGATCGTGTCGCCGGACGTGGGCGGGGTGGTGCGCGCGCGCGCCCTCGCCAGCCGTCTGGGCGCCGACATCGCCATTGTCGACAAGCGCCGGCCGCGCGCGGGCGAGAGCGAGGTGATGAACATCATCGGCGACGTGCAGGACCGCCGCTGCATCATCTTTGACGATATCATCGATTCAGGCGGCACGCTGTGCAATGCGGCCGCCGCCATCAAGGAGCACGGCGCCGCCGAGGTGTCCGCCTACATCACCCACGGCGTTTTGTCGGGCAAGGCGATCGAGCGCATCGAGGCGTCGGTCCTGAGCGAGCTGGTGGTCACCGATTCCATTGATGTCAGCGCCAAGGCTGCGGCGTGCTCCAAGGTGCGCGCGCTGACCGTCGCGCCGCTCCTGGGCGAGGCGATCCGGCGCATCGCCAATGACGAGTCGGTCTCCAAGCTGTTCGACTAGGACCCCCTCGCCCCGCGCCCTGTTCAGGGAATTTCCCTCTGCTCCTCGGCGTCCTCGACAGGATCGAGCCGCTCGATATTGAGGTCGGAGCGTCCGCTGATCAGGTCAACCGCCCGGTCGGCGGCGTCCTGGAAGGGCTGCAGCACCAGATCGGCGCCCGCCTCGATCAGCTCCTCCATGCGCGTGCCGTGCTGGCTGGTCACGGCGATCTTGCCGCCATAGCCGAACTTGCGCAGCGTCTTGATCATGGCGATGCGGCTGTCCTCCTGGGCGATCCCGGTCTCGCGGTCCGTGGCGGTGGAGATCACCCATTGCACGCCCTTGAGCGGCAAATGGGTGAGGAATTCCTGGTCGGTCAGATCGCCATAGATGGTATCCAGGCCGCGAGCGCGCCAGGTGCGCACGGCGGCCGGGTTGAAGTCGGCGCCCAGCGCCGGGATATCGTTCTTGATCAGGCGCTGGGCGATGGCGCCGCCATAGCGGCCAAGGCCCAGCAGGATGACATCGTGGCGCCCTTTGTTGGCCTCCGCCTCGCCGTTCTCGGCCGGTTGCAGCGTCTTGCGCTCGAATACGCCCAGGACCGGCTCCAGCAGCGGATAGAGCCTGTGGGAATAGGTGATCATGTAGGTGGACGCGCCAATGGTGATCAGGCCCACCAGGGTGACGAGGCCCAGCGCCTGCTCGTCGACATGGCCGATGGCCAGGCCCATCGCCATGAAGATCAGCGAAAACTCGGAGATCTGCGCCACGGTGAGGCCGGCGAGGAAGCCGGTCCGCTTGCGGTAGCCCATCACCCCCATGATCACCATGACGATGAGCGGATTGCCGATGAGCACGAAGAGCGAGAACACCACCGCCGCCGGAATGTTCTGACCGATCAGCGACAGGTCGAGCTGGGAGCCCAGCGCGACAAAGAAGAAGAGCAGAAGGAAATCACGCAAGGAGGCGAGCCGCGCCGAGATGGCGTCGCGATAGGGCGTCGAGGCCAGCGCCACGCCGGCCAGCAGGCCGCCCAGCTCCTTGCCGACGCCGAATATGTCGCCAATCGCGGCGAAGGCGGCGGCCATGGCGATGGAGACGGTGATCAGAAGCTCGGGCGATCCGGCCAGCATCGCCGTGAGCGGCGTCGCGGCGAAACGGATGAAGAGCACCACCGCGATCACCATCGCCACGCCGGCGCCCAGCACCATCAGAACGTCCTGCACCCCCGCGCCGTCCTGGCCGCCCACGCCCAGCGCGCTCAGCGCGATCATGGCGATCACCACCACAATGTCCTGGACGATGAGGAAGCCCAGCGCGATGCGGCCGTGCAGGGAGTCGATCTCGCGCTTGTCGCTGAGCAGTTTCACGATGATGATCGTCGAGGAGAAGGTCAGCGCCACGGCGATATAGACGCTGGTAATGGCGTCAAAGCCCAGCGCCAGCGCAATGAAGAAGCCAAAGATCGAAGTGAAGGCGACCTGACCCAGCCCGGTCAGCAGGGAGACCGGGCCCAGCGACTGGATGAGCTTTACGTCCAGCTTGATGCCGACCAGAAACAGCAGGAGCGCAATGCCGAGCTGCGCGAGCACGCCGACGCTGTCATCAGACCGGATGAGGTCCAGCACGGAGGGCCCGGCGATGATGCCCACCACGATGAAGCTGACGATCAGAGGCTGGCGCAGGAGATGGCCGACCAGGCCGATTGCGGCCGCGACGGTGAGCAGCACGGCGATCTCGTAAAAGATCGACTGGGCGATCACATCGTCCATGGCCCGTCCGCCTTTCGACACATAAGCGCCGCGCCCGGCGCCCGTGGGCGCCCGGCCTGCCGACACGATGAAACAATATTATGATTGTGTTGCGACTCCCGCGGCGCGGTCAAAGGAAAAGGGCCGCTGGCGCCGGGCGTCGAGCCGCTCTGGACGCGGCCTGCGCATCACGGCAGGGTCTGGCTCGACCAGACCTCGGGGGATGCGCATGAAAGATCTCGACCACGCCATGGCCGAACTGGGTCCCTGGCTGACGCAGAAGGAAGACCGGCGCAAGGCGGCGGTCTCGCGTTTCATCATTGGCAGCGTGATCGCCATCGTGGCCGCCCTGGTGATCGGGGCCGGCCTTGGCCTGGCGGGCGCGCCGATGCCCGTGGTGTTGATTGCCGCGATCGGCGCCGCGCTGGGGATCCTGGCGTTTGCGGGCTATCCGCTCCAGCAATTGCGCAAGGAGGTCAAGCATGGCCTCAACACGCGCCTGGCGCAGGCCTTCGGCCTGACCTATTCGCCCAAACCGCCGAGCCCGGCCCGGTACGACGACTTCGTCTCCCACGGGCTGCTGCCCGGGTCGGACCGGCGCGCGTTCGAGGATCATTTCGCCGGCGAGGCGCACGGGGCTGATTTCGAGCTTTATGAAGCCCATCTCGAGCAGCGCCGCCAGACCAAGGACCGGACCTATTATGTCACGGTGTTCCATGGCGTGCTCATCCGCATGAGCTTCCCCCGCACGGTGGAAGGCGTCACGCTGGTCACCCGCGACATGGGCATGTTCAATGGCCTCGAAGCGTTCTCGCGGCGGCATTTTTCCGGGCGCAAGCTGGAGCGCATCGGCCTGGTGGATCCGAAGTTCGAACGGTTGTTCGAGGTGTACGGCACCGATCAGGTCATGGCGCGCTATCTGCTCACCCCCTCCTTCATGGAGCGCCTGCTGCGCCTGGAGGAAATACTCGCGGGCAAGAATGTGCGCTGCGTGTTTGACGAGGACCTCGTCCCCGAGAGCGGGCGCGGCGAGCTTCTGATCGCGGCCGAGACCGGGAACAAGTTCGAACCCGGCTCGCTGTTCTCGCGGCTTGATGACCGCAAGCGCGTCGCGACGCTGCACGCCGAGTTCAGGCTGATCGAGGACATTATCGAGACGCTTCTGCAGCCGCCGTCCGAGGGCGGCGGTCTGGCCACCTGATCCATCTCGACAACAGGCGAAGCAGTCCGGTATCTTGCTACCCGAAAACCCTTTATGCGGGAAACGGACATGCTCACTCTGGTCGCCTTTGCGGGGATATTCCTGACCCTTTCAGGTCTGGCGTTCATCACCGCCCCCCTGCTGTCGCCCACAGGCGCGCTGGCGTCCGCCCGGCGGATCTTCGAGCTGTCGGGACCGTTCGAGACGAGCACGTGCGTCATCTGCGGCGGCCTGTTCCTGATCTGCGGGGCCGGCCTGCTGGCCTGGTCAGCCGGGATCGTGTGAGCCGCAGCGATCCGCGCACCGCGCGCCTTGCGCGGGTTTTGCGGATCGGCTATAGCCCGCCGCTCGAATTGCGGCGCCGCGTACGAGGCGCGTCGCCGCGCGCCGTGCGCCGCCGGGTTGGGCGGCGCATGCATTTGAACCCTGAGGAACCGGTCCGATGAGCGATATTGTTCTTTCCGTCGAAGTGCGCGAGCGCACCGGCAAGGGCGGCGCCCGCGAAGCGCGCCGCCGCGGCCTTGTGCCGGGCGTGCTGTATGGCGGCGATCGCGGGCCGGTCGCCATCACGATGAAAAACAACGAGCTGGTCAAGGCGATCAACTCGGGCAAGTTCCTGTCCCAGATGGTCACGATTGATCACAAGGGCGAGACGCAAACCGTGCTGACGCGCGACGTGCAGTTTGATCCGGTGCGCGATTTCCCGCTGCACGTCGACCTGCAGCGCGTGGACGAGGACTCGGTGATCGCGGTTGATGTGCCGGTTCACTTCCTCAACGACGAAAAATCACCCGGCATCAAGCGCGGCGGCGTGCTGAACGTGGTGCGCCACACGATCGAGGTGTACTGCCCGGCCGGCAGCATTCCCGAAGCGATCGAGATCGATATCGCCCACATGAATATCGGCGAGTCGCTGCACATCTCGCAGGTGACGCTGCCTGCGGGCGTGACCCCGACCATCACCGACCGCGACTTCACCATCGCGACCATGCAAGGCTCGCGTGCGGTCATTGATGCCGAAGATGGCGCGGCGGCCGACGCGGACGGGACCGGCGAGGACTAGTCCGTCCGGCATTCACCCCGGCCCTGAGCCAGATCACACGGGCGGCGCGCCGGAGCCTCAATCCTGCCGCCGCCCTTTTCATGCGTGGAGCACGCCATGCACCTGATCACAGGGCTCGGCAATCCGGGCTCCAAATACGCGGGCACGCGCCATAATGCCGGGTTCATGGCGGTGGACGCCATTGCCGCCCACTGGTCGCTCGGCCCCTGGCGCAAGCGTTTCCAGGGCGAGGCGTGCGAGGGCGCAATCGAGACTGCTGGCGGGCCCGCGCGCGTGCTGCTCCTGAAGCCGCAGACGTTTTACAATGAGGCGGGCCGCTCGGTGGCCGAGGCGATGCGCTTCTTCCGGCTTGAGGCGGCCGACCTCACCGTGTTTCATGACGAGCTTGATCTCGCCCCCGGCAAGTTCCGCCTGAAGCGCGGCGGCGGGCATGCCGGCAATAACGGGCTGCGCTCGATCATGGCCCATGTGCCGGGTGATTTCCGCCGCGGACGGATCGGGATCGGCCACCCCGGCGACAAGGACCGCGTCACCGCCTGGGTGTTGTCCGATGTGCCCAAGGCCGACCAGGACTGGTTTTCGGCGCTGCTGGACGCCATTGCGCGCAGCGCGCCGCTGCTGCTGACGCCGGGCGGCGATGACGCCTTTCAGACGCGGGTCACGCATCTGGCGCCGGCGCCGCCGGGCTGAGGCCCGGTTTGACGCCCCTGCCCTTCCCCGAAGGGGGGTATGAATGCCGGCACGGGTACAACAGACCTGTCTGGGTGCGCCCCGATCCGAAGGCCCGCCCCTGAAGGCGCGGGGCCGGTGTTCAAGGCCTACATGCGATCACCCTGCGCGCCGGCCGGGGCCATGGCGAGGGCGCCGGTTGCGCACACGTCATGGGCCAGCGCGCCGATCAGCGCGCCGCTGGCGTCCTCAACCGCTTCGTAGAGATAGCAGCCGTCGCCGTCGGTGGGCATTGCGCCGGGCATGAAGACCGGATCGGCCTCGCCCGGGACAGGCGCGGCGCGGTCGCTGACCACGGAGAACTCAGGGCCTGCGGACCCGGCGAGACAGTCCCAGCGGCCCGATTCGCCAAAGCGCATGCGCACGCGGGTTCCGGCGCGCTCCTGCCCGGCGTGGAGCACATGGGCCTGGCCGCTGCCGCGCACGAAAGCCATGGAGGAATTGCGCGCCGCGCTGACGCAGGCGGTTATGTCCGCCATCAGGGCGGGCAGGTTTTCAGTCCAGCTGGGGACCGGTCCGGTCTCGCGCGCGCAGCCGTGATAGATCTGCCTGCCCACCAGAACCAAGGCTTCGCGCGCCCAGACACCATCCGGCGTGCCGCAAGGACGCGCACGCAATGACACGTGAACCCGCTCCATCGGCCCGCCCTCAGCGAACACGCGCTCGCCATCGCTGATCCAGGGCCGGGAGAGGTCAAGTTCAGCGTCGACCGGACCGGCGCGGAACCCCTCGCCGTGAAACTGCGCCGATGCCCGCCCGTCCACGTCGCGAAACACGATCGAGGCGCGAAACTGCGCCCCGACAATCTCGAAGCCGGCGTCAGTCTCGTTGAAGGGCGCCGGGTCGATCACCGGTGACACCGGCGCCGCCTCGCGCGCCGTGAAGCCGGAGGGCGACAGGGTGGGCGCCGTGGTGACGCAAGCCGAGGCCAGGCAAGCCAGTCCCGCCGCCGCAGCGATGCGCATCAAGTTGAATGTCCTGACCGCCATGACGCTGCGCCTCCTCATGCCATCGCACCCAGTCTACACCGGGATCATGACAAAGGGGAGCCGGGCCTGATCCGGCGCGCGCCCCCTTGAATCAGGCCGACGCCGCCGCGCTGACCGCCTCGCGGATCGCGGCGAGCGCCGCCCGGGCGCCCGACCCGTCCGGTCCGCCGGCCTGGGCGAGATCGGGTTTGCCGCCCCCGCCCTTGCCGCCCACCTGTCCGGCGCCCACGCGCACCAGCGCCACGGCGTCGATGCGGCCGGCAAGATCGGGCGTGACGGCGACCGCAACTGCGGCCTTGCCATCGTCGACGCCGACGAAGGCGGCAACGCCGCTGGTCAGCGTCTGGCGCGCCTCATGCACGAGATCGCGCACATCCTTGCCGCTGACGCCCTCAAGCACGCGGCCAAGGAATTGCAGCGAGCCGAGCGTTTCGGGCGCGTCGCCCCCGCCCGAGGCGCCGCCGCCCATGGCAAGCTGCTTCCTGGCTTCAGCGAGCTGGCGCTCCAGCATTTTGCGCTCGTCCTGAAGGGCGGCCACGCGCGCGACCAGATCCTGGGTCGGCAGCTTGAGCTGGGTGGCGGCCGCGCGGGCGATGCCCGCCTCGGTCTCCAGCCACAGGCGTGCAGCCTCGCCGGTCAGCGCCTCGATGCGGCGCACGCCGGCGCTGACGGCGCCTTCGCCGACAATCTTGAACAGGGCGATATCACCGGTGCGCGCCACGTGCAGGCCGCCGCACAGCTCCACCGAATAGCTATTGCCCTCGCCGTCGAGCGCGGCGCCCATGGCGAGCACGCGCACACGTTCGCCATATTTCTCACCGAACAGGGCGAGCGCACCCTTCTCGATGGCCTCGGCGGGGCTCATTTCGGCGATTTCCGCGGGCGCATTCTGGCGGATGACGGCGTTCACCTGAGCCTCGATGGCCGCGATCTCGTCTGCGGTGACCGCGCGGCCATGGGAGAAGTCAAAGCGCAGCCGGTCCGGCCCGACATAGGAGCCCTTCTGGGTGACGTGGGGGCCCAGCACCGCGCGCAGGGCGGCATGCATGAGGTGGGTGGCCGAGTGGTTGGCGCGGGTCTGGCGCCGGCGCGGATCATCCGCGCGCAGGGACGCAGACGCGCCGGGCGCGATCTCGCCCTCCACCAGGGTTCCGATATGGGCGTGGAGCGATCCGGCGCGCTTTTGCACGTCGCGCACGATGAAGCGCGCGCCATTGTCAAACGCGATCTCGCCGCTATCGCCGATCTGGCCGCCGCCCTCGGCGTAGAAGGGGGTGCGGTCAAACACCAGCTCGGCCGTCTCTCCGGCCTTGAGGCGATCCGTTTCGGCGCCGCCGGCGATGATCGCCTGCAGGACGCCGGCGCCGTCATGGGCGCCGTGGCCGGTGAAGTGCGTGTCGCCCACCCGGTCGCGCAAGGAGAACCACAATCCGTCAGCGGCGGCGTCGCCGGAGCCCGCCCAGTGGGCGCGCGCCTGGGCGCGCTGGCGCTCCATGGCAGTCTCGAAGCCGGCCTCGTCCACGGTCAGCCCGCGCGCGCGCAGGGCGTCCTGGGTGAGGTCGAGGGGGAAACCGTACGTGTCGTACAGCTTGAACGCGGTCTCGCCCGCCAGCGCCTCGCCGGGCTTGAGCTGGGCGGTCGCCTCTTCCAGGAGGCCGAGGCCGCGGCCAAGCGTGCGCTGGAAGCGCTCCTCCTCGCCGCGCAGCGTCTCCTCGATCGCCGGCAGGGCGCGCGTCAGCTCGGGATAGGCGGCCCCCATCTCGTCGGCGAGCGTGCGCGCCAGCGAAAACAAGACCGGCTCATGCGCGCCCAGCATGTGCGCGTGCCGCATGGCGCGGCGCATGATCCGGCGCAGCACATAGCCGCGCCCCTCATTGGACGGGGTGACGCCGTCACCGATCAGGAAGCTCGAGGCGCGCAGATGGTCGGCGATGACACGGAAACTCGCCAGCGCCTCGCCTTGCGCCTTCACCTTGAGGGCCTCTTCCTCGGCCGCGATCAGGGTGCGGAACAGGTCGATCTCGTAATTATTGTGCACGCCCTGCAGCACCGCCGCAATGCGCTCCAGCCCCATGCCGGTGTCGATGGAGGGCTTGGGCAGATTGCGCCGCTCGCCGCCGGCGAGCTGCTCGTACTGCATGAAGACGAGATTCCAGATCTCGATGAAGCGGTCGCCGTCCTGGTCCGGACTGCCCGGCGGTCCGCCCGGCACGTGGGCGCCGTGATCGTAGAAGATTTCCGAACACGGACCGCACGGGCCGGTATCGCCCATGGTCCAGAAATTGTCCGAGGTGGCGATCCGCAAAATGCGCGAATCGGGAAGGCCCGCCACCTTGCGCCAGATCGCGGCGGCCTCTTCGTCCTCGGCGTAGACGGTCACAAGCAGCCGGCCGGGATCAAGCCCGAAATCGCGGGTGACCAGCGACCAGGCGAAATCGACCGCGTCGTCCTTGAAATAATCGCCGAACGAAAAATTGCCCAGCATTTCAAAGAAGGTATGGTGGCGCGCGGTATAGCCGACATTATCAAGATCATTGTGCTTGCCGCCCGCACGCACACATTTCTGCGAGGAGACGGCGCGCAGCCTGGCCCGGGTTTCAGCGCCCGTGAACGCGTTCTTGAACGGCGCCATGCCGGCATTGACGAACAACAAGGTGGGATCGTCCTGCGGCACCAGCGGCGCCGAGGCGACGACCTCATGATCGCGCGCGGCGAAGAAGCCCAGAAACTGGCTGCGGATATCGGCCAAGGCGGTCATCAGTCACTCCGGGCGCGCGGCGCGCCATCGCACAGGGTTGCAGCCGGCGCCCGTACATATGTGCGCGCCAGCCAGTCCAGCGCCCATATACGTGCGGGCGCCCGGCTTCGCCAAGCGCCCGCTGTAGATTGTGCAGACACACAAGGATGATGCGATAGAAACCTGCGCGGCCCTAGCCGGCGGCTTCCTCGGCGCCGTCCTCATCCATATCACCCGGACCGACGAGCAATTCCTCGGCGATCAGGCCGGCATTGGCGCGGATCTTGGCCTCGATGCGCGCGGCCATGTCAGGATTGTCGAGCAGGAATTTGCGCGCATTCTCGCGGCCCTGGCCGATGCGTTCGGAGTCGCAGGAATACCAGGAGCCTGATTTCTCGATGATATTGCCCTTGACGCCCAGATCGATCAGCTCGCCGGTCTTGGAAATGCCCTCGCCGAACAGGATGTCGAACTCCACCTCCCGGAAGGGCGGCGCGACCTTGTTCTTGACGACCTTCACGCGGGTCTGGTTGCCGATCACGTCCTCGCGGTCCTTGATCGAGCCGATCCGGCGGATGTCCAGACGCACCGAGGCGTAGAATTTCAGCGCATTGCCGCCGGTGGTCGTTTCCGGGCTGCCGAACATCACGCCGATCTTCATGCGGATCTGGTTGATGAAGATCACCAGGCAGTTGGACTTGGAGATCGAGCCGGTGAGCTTGCGCAGCGCCTGGCTCATCAGGCGAGCCTGCAGGCCCGGCAGCGAATCGCCCATTTCGCCTTCAAGCTCGGCGCGCGGGGTGAGCGCGGCCACCGAGTCGATCACCAGAACGTCCACCGCGCCTGAACGCACCAGCGTGTCGGCGATCTCCAGCGCCTGTTCGCCGGTATCGGGCTGGGAGACCAGAAGCTCGGCGACGTCCACGCCCAGCTTGCGGGCATAGATCGGGTCAAGCGCGTGCTCGGCGTCGATGAAGGCGGCCACGCCGCCGGCCTTCTGCGCTTCCGCCACGGTGTGCAGCGCGAGCGTGGTCTTGCCCGAGCTTTCCGGACCGTAAATCTCGATGATCCGGCCCTTGGGCAGGCCGCCCACGCCCAGCGCGATGTCGAGGCCCAGCGAGCCGGTGGAGATCGCCTCGATATTCTGGGAGGGGCGCGACCCCAGCTTCATCACCGAGCCCTTGCCGAAGGCGCGGTCAATCTGGGAAAGGGCGGCGTCGAGCGCCTTTTGCTTGTCCATGCTTTCTGCCTTCACAACGCGCAGCTTGGCCTCGGCCATGATGATGCTTCCTTCTGACACGCCCGCCCGAGTCGGGCAATGCAGGGCTCATGGCCAGAAAGTACATATTTTGTTCCGGGAACGCAAGTGGAACAAAACGCGCGCCCCCGGCCTGGCCGCGGCTATGCGCGGGCGGCGGCGAGCTCCTGCTTCACCCGCTCGGCGAGGTCCTGGATCTCGAACGGCTTGGGCAGGAAGGAGATGGCGAGATCGGCCGAGAGCGTGTCGGAGAAGTCCTCCTCGGCATAGCCGGAGACGAAGACGATGCGCGCCGATCCCAGAAGATGGCGCGCGCGCTCCAGGAGCTTCGGCCCGGTCATGCCGGGCATGACGACGTCTGACAGCAGGAGATCGAAGCTCTCCGGCTCGGCCTCGAGAATCTCCAGCGCCTCCTCGCCGTCGCAGGCCTCGACCACCTCATAGCCCTTGCGGCGCAGCGTGCTGGCCGCCACCGAACGCAACATCTGCTCGTCCTCGACGAACAGGATGCGGCCATGACCGGCCTGATCGCGCGGCTCGGGCCTGATGTCGGCGGCGGCCGCCTCGACCACCAGCGTTTCGGCCTCCTGGGGGCTCGGTTCATGGCCGGGCAGATAGATGTGGAACACCGTGCCTTTGCCGGGCTTTGACTCGACGAACAGATAGCCGCCGGTCTGCTTGATGATGCCATAGACGGTCGACAGGCCGAGCCCGGAGCCGCCCTGATGGGCCTTGGTGGTGAAGAAGGGTTCGAAAATCTTTTCGCGCGTCGCCTCATCCATGCCGATGCCGGTGTCGGCGACATGGATCGCGGCCCACGGCCCCTCCACCGGCTCCGGCGCCCCGGCGCGGCGCACCCGGGCGGCGTCCACGGCTTCGGTGGTGATGGTCAGCACCCCGCCGCCCTGCGCCTTCATGGCGTCACGGGCATTGGTGGCGAGATTGACCAGGATATTGTCGATCTGCACCCGGTCGGCGCGTATCAGCGGCAGGTCGCGCCCGTGGCGGATGTCGAGGCGGACGGTCTCTTCGAGAATCTGGTTGAGCATGTGGGTGCAGTCGGACAGCACCTCGGAGAGGTCGAACACCGTCATGCGGAAGGTCTGCTTGCGCGAGAACGCCAGCAGCTGGCGCACCAGGCCCGCCTGGCGCGCGCTGACCGAGCGCAGCTGCTGCAGGTCGTGATAGCTGGGATCGCCGACGGGATGGCGCGCCAGCAATTCGCCGAGGTGAAACTTGACCACGGTGAGCATGTTGTTGAAATCATGCGCGACGCCGCTGGCGAGCTGGCCCACGGCCTGCATCTTGCCAGCCTGGTCGACCTTCTGCTCCAGCTCCTTCCAGCCGGTGACGTCCATCACATAGACCGCCCGCTTGCCGGCGCGCACAGGGGTCATGAAGACCTGCACCGTGCGCACGCCCTGCCCGCACACGAGGCAGGCCTCGCTGGGCTCGCCGCGCCCGGCCAGGGCGGCGGCGAACACCAGGTCCGGCGTATCGCCCCCGGCGATCCGGAACAGATCGAGAAAGCGCTTGCCGGGAATGGCGACGCCGCCTGACAAGGCGATGAAGGCGGGATTGGCGTCCTCGATCACGGCGTCTTCCAGCGCCATCCCGTCGAGGCGGGCCAGGCCGAAAGGCGCCGTGGCGAACATGTCGTCGAACGTGCGCCCGCCCCGGGCGGCGCCCGCCTGCGCCAGCTGTGCGATCCCCGGCGGCGCGCCTGCGGGCGACAGGCCGTAGACCACGACGCGCGCACAGGCGGGCGTCGCCTCGCTCCAGTCCAGCGCCAGCACGACCGGGCTCTCCACCCCGCCGCGCGCCTTGAGGGTTGCTTCCAGGCGCATGGCGATCCGGGCGCCGCGGCTGCGCGCGAACGCGTCTGCGCTCTCGGGCGACAGAAAATCGCGCAGCTTGAGCGCCTTGCCAGCCTCCACGCCGATCCAGCCGCGCAAGGTGGCGTTGGCGCCCAGAACCCGGCCTTCCCCGTCAGCCAGGAACAGACCGACCGGCGCATGTTCGGCCCAGTCCGGCGCGCCGGGGGCGTCGAGGGCGTCCGGGGCGCGCCGGGGCGCGAACCGCCACAGGGCGGCGCCGGCGTCCATGGGACTGACATCAGCCTGGAAGCGGCGCTCGGCCCCGGCGCCCGGCGCGGGCATGGACACGATCTCCTGCCCCGCCTCGCCGCGCGCGCAGGCGCGCGCCAGCCGGTAGAGCGCCGCCGCGCTGGCGCCCGCGAACAGGCGTTCGGGCGCAGGCGCGCCAAACATGTCCGACAGGTCCGCCTCGCGCGCCAGCGTCCTGTAGGCTGAGTTGGCCCAGATGGTGCGGCCCGCAGGCCCGGTGATCAGCAGGGGATCGGGCGAGGCCTCGAGCGCGGCTTCGGCCAGACCTGTTCGCGCGCCCTCGCCGCCGCGCAGCGCGCGGCCCGCCGCATCGCCCGCCGCCAGCGCGTAAAGCACCAGCATCGCGGCTGCGGCGAGACCGCCCAACAGCACCACGCCATGCCAGCCGGCGGCTGCGCCGGCGATGATCGCCACGCCGGCTGCAACGAGCGCGCCCAGCCCGGCCGTCCACAACACCAGCCGCAGAAGCGGGCGCACACGCGACACGCCTTGCGACGGCGCAAGCCCGGCGTCTTCGGCGGCGGCGTCCATCGGCCCGGCCTCGGCCGGGGCGTCAGCGCCGGTGCGCATCGTCGGGGCGGCGGGGGCGGCGGGGGCGTCAGTCATGGCGGGCTCCGTGGCGGACAGCAGGCGATTCGGCCCTCAAACATCACGCCTCAAGGTTAACCATGTTACAGCGATCCGGGAAAAGGCGAAGCTTCAATCGGCGCGGCCGCCAGGCGTATAGGGTTCTTCGCGCACGGCGTGGCAAACGGTTAACTTGATCAGGAACAGGATGGCGAACCACTCCATGCCCGCTGGCGCAGCACTGAAATACAGGTCAGCGATAACGCCTGCCGCCACCACCCCAAACGCCACCGGCCGCCGCAAGTGGAGTGGCGTGGCGTAGATCAGGGCTGACCCAGCCAAAGCCGCACCATACCAACCCGCAGCATAAGCGAGGCCGGCGCCAAAAGCGGGCATCAGAATGAAGGGTTGAACGTGGATTATGGCAAACATTAGCGGCCACCGTTTGATCCACCGGGTCAAAGCACCGTCATGATCGTTGGGCGAACTGAATATCAGGCGCTTCTGGGCATTGGTGGCATTGGACACCACCCCGCCGGCAATGTCGGCCGCCAGCACCGCTGCAACGATCCACTGCCAGGGCGCCCAGGATGGATCAAGCTCGCGCCAGACCAAAAGGCCCAGACAAAGCGGCGCCGCCAGTGCGGCGGCCAGCGACAGCCCGACTTCAGCAATGGAGGCGTCCGCCCCCGTAAAGACGCTGGCCCGGCGATTATACCGCCAGGAGATGCGGGCTTTCGCGCGCATGATATCACCCATTCAAAATGCGCCCAGTTGTTTTCGACCATATGGTCGATATAAAATCTCTTTTGATCCGTCAAACTTTTTTCGACCAATCGGTCCATAATATAAGCCATGCCCAAGATCGTTGATCATGACGCCCAGCGCACACGCATCGCTCGCGCAGCCGTGGCAGCCTTCAGACAGGATGGATATTCGGGCGTCAGCCTGAGGCGCATCGCCGAAGCTGCAGGCGCGTCCAAGAGCGCCATGTACCACTACTTTCCCGACAAGCGCGCTCTGTTTGAAGCGGCGAGCCGGGAGGTCCTAAAGATGGACGGCCAGGCGCAGGACTACAATGATCTGGCAGCTTGGGCGCGCAGCCTGGAGCCCGTCTTCGGGGCTGAGCTCCGGCTAATCATGGATTTCCTGAAGGAGTGCGGCCAAGATGCCGGCGCACGATCGATTTTGCGCCAATCCATTGAACAGATGCGCGAAACCGCCCACCGCCTCAGGCCCGATGCGCAATCGGCAGATGAAGCCCTCGCCTTGGTCGTGGGTTGGCTGTGTGTCAGGCTCATGGACCCGCAATTCGACCCGGATGGACGGGTCCTCACCTCGGATCCGGCCCCTAGAGCGTGATCCGACCTGGCTGCGTCAGGCCGCACGCTCTACCCCTTTCATTCAGAGCGCCATTCATCCGAAAACCGGTTCCCACTTTTGCCGATCGCGCTCTAGCGCCGCCGCTTGTCCGACAGGCTCAGCACATAGCCGATGACCTTGGCCACGGCGGCGTAGTGCTCGGGATCGATGGGCTCGTCGAGTTCGGAGGTGGCGAACAGGGCGCGGGCCAGGGGCGGGTCCTCGACGATGGGGATGTCGAGCTCGCGCGCCTTGTCGCGGATGCGCAGGGCGACGGCGTCCACCCCCTTGGCGATGCAGATCGGGGCGGGCGTGCGGCCCTGCTCGTATTCCAGCGCGATGGCGTAGTGGGTCGGGTTGGTGATCACCACGGCGGCGTCGGGCACCTTGCTCATCATGCGCTTCTGGGCGCGCTCCTGGCGGATCTGGCGCAGCTTGGCGCGCACAAGGGGATCGCCTTCGGTCTCCTTGTATTCGTCGCGCAGCTCCTTGCGGCTCATCTTGTTGCGCTCGGTGAATTCGCGGCGCTGGAAGGTGAAGTCCAGCGCGGCGATGACGGCGTAGGCGATGAGCGCCGCGATGAGAAGCAGGATCGCCGCCTCATAGACCTCGTCCAGCATGCGCGCCGGGCTGACCATGGGAAAGCTCGCCAGATCATGCCGGCGCGGCCAGAGCACGAGCGCAATCGCGGCGCCGACCAGGATGATCTTGCCTATGCCCTTGAGGAAATTCACCCAGCCCTGCGGGCCGAACATGCGCTTGAGCCCCTCGACCGGGTTGAGCTTGTCGAGCTTGGGGGCGATTTTCTTGGGCGTCCACAACAGGCCGTGCTGCACCAGGTTTCCGGACGCGGCCGCGAGCATCAAAAGCCCGTAGGCGAGGCCCAGGATCAACGCCAGTTCCGTCAGCGACCGGATGGCCAGCGCCATGGCGGCGCCCGGATCAAGGCCCAGCTGGTGGGGTTGTTCGAGGAACACGGTCATCGCCCCGGTCAGGGCGCGGGTGAGGCCGGGCGCCATGAACGCGACCACAGCCAGGCCGGCGGCAAGCGTGAACCAGCCGGAGATTTCCTGGGATTTGGCGACATCGCCCTCCTCGCGCGCTTTCTGAAGCTTGCGCTCGGTAGGCTCTTCGGTCTTTTCGGACTTGTCCTCGCCTTCCGCCATCGCCCTATCCCAGCGTCGCGGCGAAGTCTTCCAGGCGCGCGGTCCAGATCATCGCCATCGCGCCCAGGGAGATCGCCAGGATGGCGAAGCCGATGATGATGTTGAGCGGCATGGCGATGAAGAAAATCTGCGCCTGCGGCATCAGGCGCGAGAGCACGCCGAGGCCGAGATAGAAGATCAGTCCGAAGGCGATCAGCGGCGAGGCGATGCGCACGGCGATCTCGAAACTGTCGGCGAAGAGACCCAGCGCCCATTGCGCCGCATCGCCCCACATGGGCGCCTCGCCGGCCGGCATCAGCGCATAGGACCCGGCGGCCGCCTGCAGCAGCATGTGATGCAGATTGGTGGCGAAGATCAGCACCAGGAAGAGCAGGTTGAGGAACTGCGCCGGCAACGCGCCGGACTGGCCCTGAAGGGGGTCGAAGGCCTGCGCCATCGCCAGACCGGTCTGATAGGCGATGATCTGGCCGGCGGTGGCGGCGGCGGCCATGAGCAGGCGCGCGCCGGCGCCGATCATCAGTCCGATGACGATCTCAATGGTGATCAGCCCTGCAAGGCCCGCCATGGTCTCCGGCGCAGGCGGCAATTGCGGCGCGATCATCGGCCCCACCGCCAGCGAGAAGGCCAGCGCGAAGGAGAGCCGGATGCGTCCGGGCACCGCCATCTCGCCAATGCCGGGCAGCAGCATGAGGATGGCGCCCATGCGCGCGAACACCAGCGCTGCGGCGAACAGGGAGACGCCCGGATCGAACGCCGCGAGCACGACGTCAGCCCGCCACGATCAGGTCGACGATCGTGTCCATATAGCCCGAGAGCAGCGCGCCCATGAGCGGCAGGAACACGATCAGCGCCAGAAAGATGGCGACGATTTTCGGCACGAAGACCAGCGTCATCTCCTGAACCTGCGTCAGCGCCTGGAACAGGGCGATCATCAGGCCAACCGCCAGGCCGATCAGCATGACGGGCGCGGCCATCGCCAGCAGCACCCAGATCGCCTGGGTCGCGATGTCGAGCACTTCACCTGGGGTCATGGGCGCGCTCCGCTCGCTTTGCCGCACACTCCTTCATGACGGGATTCTGCCGCAGTCCAAACCTCAAGCCTCAGGCGGGCGTGAATGTGCGGGCCGATTATGGCGCAGGCGGCGAGAACACCGCTTCCACGCCGCACCGGTCCGCCTTATATCCGGACCCATCATGCAGACATCGGACCTCATCCTGCTGGCCGCCGCCGGGCTGGTCCTGCTGGCCATCGCAGGCGCAGCGGCGACGCGGCGCGCAGGCGCGCCGCTCTTGATGATCTTCCTCGCGATCGGCATGCTGGCGGGCGAAGAGGGTCCGGGCGGCATCGTGTTTCATGATCACAATGCGGCCTATCTGCTGGGCTCGCTGGCGCTGGCGCTGATCCTGTTCGATGGCGGGCTGGGAACCAAGCTGCGGCGGCTCAAGGGCGTGCTGCGGCCTTCGATCACACTCGCCACGGCGGGCGTGCTGATCACGGCCGGCGTGACGGCGGCGGCGGCCAAATATCTGTTTGATCTGGGCTGGGTGGAGGCGTTCCTTCTGGGCGCGATCGTCTCGTCCACCGACGCGGCGGCCGTGCTGATGCTGATCGCGGGCCGTGACCTGAAGGCGCGCCCGCGCGTGGCCACCACGCTGGAGGCGGAATCCGGCTTCAACGATCCCATGGCGGTGATCCTGGTGGTCACCACCGTCACCTGGCTGTCCCAGGGCAGTGCGCCGGAGCCGTTCGGCGCGGCGCTGAAGATCATCTGGTCGCTGGTGGCCGGCGGGCTGATCGGCTGGTTCGGCGGACGGCTGATCGGCTGGCTGGAGCGCAAGGTGCGCCTGCCCATCGGGCTGTATCCGATCTTTGGCGTCGCGGCGGCCGTCTTCCTGTTCGCCTTCGCGCAGGTGATCGGGGCGTCGGGCTTTCTTGCCGCCTATCTCGCCGGCGTGGCCCTGGCCGCATCGCCGCGCCGGGCGGCTGAAGCCACCGACCGGTTTTCCGATGGCCTTGCCTGGCTGGCGCAGATCGGCCTGTTCCTGATGCTGGGCCTGCTGATCACGCCCAGCCACGCCGCCGAGGTCGCCCTGCCCGCGCTCGGCGTGGCGCTGGTCCTCATCCTGCTGGCGCGCCCTCTGGCGGTGCTGATCTGTCTGGCGCCGGAGCGCTACCGGCTGAACGAGCGCGCCTTCATCGCGTGGATGGGGCTGCGCGGCGCGGTGCCGATCTTTCTGGGCGCCTATCCGGTGATCGCGGGCGTGGAGAACGCCAACCTCTATTTCTCCGCCGCGTTCGCGGTGGTGATCGCCTCGCTGGTCATCCAGGGCTGGACGGCGGGGCCGGTGGCGCGCCTGTTCGGCGTCGCGCCCGCCCTGCCGCGCGGCGGACGGTGGGCGAACGCGGCGATGATCGCGGCGGTGGTGGGCGGATTCTCCTTCATGAGTCTCGCCGTGTCCTGGACGGTCACGCGCGAGGCGCCGGAATCACGCCTCATGGCCGCCGACTCGATCGAGGCCTTGCGCCTGGCCATGGCGCCGATGGACGCGGACGCCGCCACTCCGATGCGCCTTGAGGCCTTGCCTGCAGACTGGAGCGATCTGGAATCGGGCGAGCGGCGCGACACCTTCGCCCGGATCGTGTCCGGCCTGGTGGCGGCGGAAAATGCGCGCATCCTATCCGACCGCCTCGCCTTGCTCGAGATGCGCGACCAGATCTCAGCAGGCGAGACCCTGTCGCTGCCGGCGCAAGCGCGGCGCGACACGCTCTCGCGGCGCTATGGCGTGCGCTACGAGGATCTCGACGGGCTGCTTGCGCGCGTGGATGTGATCCCGCCCTCCATGGCGGCGGCGCAGGCGATCCTGGCCACCGGCTGGGGCGACAGCGAGGCGGCGCGCACGCGCAACGCGCTATTCGGGCGGCTGCCCCGCGGCGAGGAGGGGTTTTCGAGCCTGCTGGCCTCGGCGGACGACTATATCGGGCTTCTGAACACACATCCCGATTTCGCGCCGCTTCGCGATGCGCGCGCCGCGCTGCGCGCGCGGGGGGCGCCGGTGACCGGGCTGGATATGGCCGAGCATATCGGCCCCTATGCCGCCAGCGGCCAGGCATACGCCGCCCAGGTGCGCGCGCTGATCCTCAGCGCCGATCTGGCGCGCTTTGATCCGGCGCCGGCGCCTGAGGCGCCCGAGAGCTAGTGGCCTTCGAACGCCACGAGCGACACGCACGGCACGCCGAGGGCCGCGACCCGCTTTGCGCCGCCCAGATCAGGCAGGTCGATCACGAAGCTCGCCCCCACCACGTCCGCCCCGGCCTTGCGCAGGAGGGTGATCGCGGCCTCGGCCGTGCCGCCGGTGGCGATCAGGTCGTCCACCAGAAGCACGGTTTCGCCCGGCTGAACGGCGTCGGCGTGAATCTCCACCTCGTCCACGCCGTATTCCAGCTCATAGCTCTGGCTGAGCGTGCGGTGGGGCAGCTTGCCCTTCTTGCGGACAGGTACGAAGCCGACGGACAGCTGGTGGGCCACCGCGCCGCCCAGGATGAAGCCGCGCGCCTCAATGCCCGCCACCTTGTCGATCTTGGCGCCGGCATGGGGCTGCACCATCGCGTCGATGGCGCAGCGGAAGGCGCGCGCATCGCCCAGCAAGGTGGTGACGTCGCGGAACATGATGCCCGGCTTGGGATAGTCGGCAATGGTGCGGATCGCGGATTTCAGAGAGTCCATGTGGGGGTCCCCGGCGCTGCCTGAGTGAAAGCCGGCGCGAGCATTCGCGCGCCCCGCCTGCGCGTCAAGGCCGCTTACACGCTCACCGCGCCCAATAGCACCACCGCCGTCAGGCCGAGCAGGATCAGGAATCCGTAGGCCAGATCGAGCGCCGCCACGCGCAGGACAGCCTGCACCCGCCCGGAGGAATAAACCACCCTCAACAGACGGTAGAGATAGACATGGGCGTAAATGAAGAATGCCAGCACCGCGAAGCCTGGTCCTGTCACGAGGCTCAGCGTCATTGCCACCAGCATGGCGATGAAGATGGCGGCATGAAACTGCAACGCGGTGATCAGGTGGTCAAAATACAAGAATCCCCGCCGCCACGCATAGACAAGGCCCAGAAGGGCGGCGAACAGCGGCACCATTACAAACATGATGCGCGGCGCCCAGGCGAGGCTTTCGGCCGCCCAACGGTCAGGCCGGGTCGCCAGACGCTCGATCCGGTTTGCGATGAAGGTGCGCGCGGCGAGCGAGCCGGTGACAGTTACTGTCGTTTCTCCGAACTCTTCCGGCACAAGGGTGCGGCGGAGCGCCTCAATCCCGGCCGGGCTCTCGTCCTCACCCATTCTGAAGGTGACGACCGTCTCCGCGTCGAGCTCGGGATCCTGTGGCGTGCCTGCGTCTGTTGCCTGATCAGGCGGGGCTGACGTACCGCCTTCAGTGTCCGGTGCCCGGATTTCGTCTGCGGACGTGGGTCCGGAAGGGGTGACCGTCTGGCTGCCGGTGTCAAACGCGGCCAGGGCATCAATGGCCTGCAGGGCAGAGCGATGCTCGTCCTCGGTCATCTGCCCTGCAGCCAGCGCCTGATCGAGGCGCTCGCGCGCAATCTGGCTGCCGTTGGGATCATAACCGACCATCGCGCCGCCCTGATTGACCAGAGGCAAGATCAGGAAAAAGGCCAGCGAAGCGATCAGATACAGCCGGAAGGGCGGGATGTAGCGCCCGCGCCTGCCCTTGAGATAGTCGCGCGTGACCCGGCCGGGAAACGCCATCAGCGCCGTCAACGTGCGCGCCACGCGGCCGTCGAGCGCGAACATGTCCGAAATACTGGCGCCGATCAGGCTCCAGACCGGGCGCTTGTAGAGATCGGCGTGCTGGCCGCAGACATGACAGACCGGCCCCATCAGAGCCGCGCCGCAATTGGCGCAGACGCCCTCGGGCGTATCCGGACGCAAGGCGCTTGCGCGCGACGGGCGCAGGCGCGCGCGGGTCCCGGCCGCCGCCGCGACAGCGGCGGCGTGCTCCGCCGCGGTGCGGGAAGCGGCTTCCAGATCGGGTTCCGACATGGTCAGGCCGCCTCCCCCGCGTCAACCGGCCGCGCCTTACTGCGCGGCGTCCTCCTGGTCTGCGAAGCACAGATAGCGCGTGCGGTGAATATGGTTGGCGTTGTCCACCCAGCCGGTGACGGACGGGCTGACCAGCGCGCGGTTCACCAGATAGTGGATCGGCATGACGGGCTGTTCGTCGAGCAGGATCTGCTCGGCCTCGGCCATCATCCGGCCGCGCGCCTCGAGGTCCAGCTGCTGGTTGGCCAAGGCCACCCGCTCGTCAAACTCCGCGTTGGTGAAACGCGAATAGTTCATCGGGATGGAGCGGCTCTCCCCCAGGAAGAGGAAGTTGTAGACGTCGTTATAGTCCGCGATCCAGCCGCCATCGCCGACCTCGAAATCACCGGCGCGCATGTTGGCGTAGTGAATCTGCGCCTCGGCGCCCACGATCTCGGCGCGCACCCAGGGGGCGATCTCCGCCCAGTCACGCTGCACCACCGGCGCCACGCGCGGATTATCGCCAGAGGTGCGGTAGCCAAAGGTGAAACGCAAGGGATTGTCCGGGCCGAAGCCGGCCTCTTCGAGCAGTTCGCGGGCGCGGGCGCGGCGCTCGTCCATGGACAGGTCCGCCCAGCTCATCCGCGCCGTCGACGGATAGTCCGCGATGGTCGGCGGCACGAAGCTGTAGGCGGGATCCTCGCCCGAGCGGCGGATCTCGTTGACGATGAACTCCCGGTCGATGGCCATCGACAGCGCATTGCGCACGCGCGCGTCGTTGAAGGGCTCGATGGCGGTGTTAAACGAGAAATAGGTCAGGCCCATATAGGGGTGGACGCGGACATAATCGGGGATCTGCTGGCGCAGGAATTCCAGGTTCTGGCCGGCGAAGTCAGCATTCACATCCATCTCGCCATTGCGCACACGCCGTTCGGCGGCGGCGTTGTCGACCATCGGATAGAAGAACACCTCGTCAATGCAGACATTCTCATTGTCCCAGAAATTGGGATTGCGGCGCAGATGGACGAAGTCGTTCGCGCGCCAGTTCACCAGGGTGTAGGCGCCATTGGTCTGGATGTTCTGCGGCTGGATCCAGGCGTCCCCGAAACGCTCCACCACATGGGCGGGCAGCGGGAAGGTGGTGTAGTGGGTCAGAAGCCCCGGCAGGTAGGGCGCGGGAAACTCCAGATCGATGCGCAGCGTGCGCTCGTCCAGCGCGGTCACGCCCAGCGTCTCGGGCGGATTGTTCTCGGGGTCGAAATTGACGTTGCGCGCATTGCGGATCGGGTAGAGGACCTTGGAATACTCTGACAGGGTGAGCGGATTGAGGATGCGGCGGAAGCCGAACACGAAATCGTGCGCCGTCACCGGTTCGCCGTCGCTCCACTGCGCCTCGCGCAAGGTGAAGGTCCAGCTCAGCCCGTCTTCGGATGTCTCCCAGGTCTCCGCCATGCCCGGAATTGGCGAGCCGTCGGGGGCTTCGGTGAACAGGCCGATGAACATGTCTCCGATGATGTTGTTCTCCCACACGCCCTGGGCCTTGTGCGGGTCCAGCGACAGCGGCTCGGCGTTATTGCCGCGATGGAGCACCACAGAATCCGGATCACCGCCGCCGGAACGGTCGCCGCAGGCAGCCAGCGTCAGCGCCGCAGCGCCCGCAGCCGTGAGCAGGATCAGACGTCGGGTCAGTGTCATCAAGGCGGTCTCCTCCATGGATGGGCCGGCGCATCGCGCGCCGTGTCCGCGCCAGGCGCGGCGTGTGTGGTGGCGTGGCCATCAGTCCCTTATTGGTCTGATCAGCCGACGCATAGTAATGTCATAGCGCGAAGCTGTCCGGAACACGAATCCGGCGCGGCCGCTGCCGCCCGGCACCGTACGACCGCGCAGGGCTCTTGACGTAACGCGACTGTCCTAGAGGACTGTAGGTGAATGCAAGCTAAACCGGTGGACCTGACGATGGCTGTCACTCGCTTCGCCGCCGCCCTGTTGATGGGCGCCGCCCTGACCGTTTCTCCAGCCCTGGCCCGGCAGGACGAGCCGCCCTCGCCCGCCTACGCCGCGCTGATCGCCTGCCGCGCCGTGCAGGCCGAGCCCGAGCGGTTCGCCTGTCTCGAGCGGGAGCTCGCCCGCTTCGCCGAGGCCGTCGACACCGGGCGCGTGGTGGTGATCGAACGCGAGGCGGTGCGCGCGCTGGAGCGCGAAAGCTACGGCATCACCATGCCGGGCGTGCAGCGCCTGACCTCGCTATTGCGCCGCGGCGGCGCGGGCGATGGCGAGGCCGAGACCGAAACGCTGGAAGACGGCAGCCAGATCGTCTACCGGGCCGATGGCGGGGTTGACGAGATGCGCGCCCTGCCGGTGGCCGAGGTGAGCTATGATCACGCCGGCAAGGCCGTGGTGACGCTCGCCAACGGTCAGGTCTGGGTCCAGACTGACTCAACTAGTTTCGGCCGGGTGACCCGGTCACGCCTGGAGGAGGGCCTGACCGCCGACCTTCTGCCTGGCGCGATGGGGTCGCACTTCATGACACTGAGCCACCATCCCCGGCGATTCCGGGTGAGACGCACCGACTGAAGCAATTGTGGAAGGATTTCCCATGGCCCTGCCTGTCCGCCTTCGCCGAACGTCCGGCCGCCTGGCTGCAGCCTGTCTCATGCTCGGCGCCGCGCCGGCCGCCTTCGCCGACACGCCGCTCGATCCAATTCTGGCGTGCCGCCAGGTCGAGGACGCTCAGGCCCGGCTCGCCTGTTTCGACCAGGCCGCAGACGCGCTGGCCCAAAACGTGGACACCGGCAGCGTTGTTGCTGTGGACAGCGCCGAGATTGAAGCGGTCGAGCGTGAGGGATTTGGCCTGAACATGCCCAGCCTGCCGCGCCTGTCATCCCTGTTCGCCTGGCGCGGCGACACGCCGGACGGGCGGGAGCGTCCGGCGCAGGCTGAGGCCATGGGGCCGCTCGCGAGCGCGGAAGCCGCTGGCGACGCCCAGGTGATCGAGCGGCGCGAAGACGGTCAGATCCATATGATCGAGCTGATCATCGACCGCGTCTCCATCCATGGCTACAACACAAGCCGCTTCCACATGACCAACGGACAGGTCTGGGAGGTCACCGACGCCATGCGCGTCGACGTGCCGCGCAGGCGTGACGGCGAGGTGCTCACGGCGCAGATACGGCGCGCGGGCGCAGGCGGCTTCTTCCTGCGCATCAATGGCGAAGGCCGGGCGATGCGGGTGCGCCGGCTGGAATAGCCGCCGGGCCGGCGGGCGCCCCGGGGCGGCGCGATCAGCGGTCCTTGGGATCGATCGCGTCGCGCAGCCCGTCCCCGATGAAGTTGAAGCAGAACAGGGTCAGCATCATGGTCGCGGCCGGAAAGAGCAGCGTCCAGTTGGCGATCTCCATGTCGCGCGCGCCGCTGGCGATGAGATTGCCGAGCGAGGTCAGCGGCTCCTGCACGCCAAGGCCGAGGAAGCTCAGGAAGCTTTCAGCCAGGATCACCACCGGAATGGTAAGGGTGACGTAGACCACCACCGGCCCCAGCACGTTGGGGACGATATGGCGCCGGATGATGGCTGACTGGCTGACGCCCGCAGCCTGCGCGGCCTCCACGAACTCCATGGCGCGTAATGAGATGGTCTGGCCGCGTACAATGCGCGCCATGGTCAGCCACTCCACCGCGCCGATGGCGACGAAGATGAGGATGATGTTTCGTCCGAAGACGACCATCAGGATGATCACGAAGAAGATGAAGGGCAGCGCATACAGCACGTCGACGATGCGCATCATGATCTGATCGACGCGCCCGCCGAGGAAGCCGGCGGTAGCGCCCCAGACAACACCGATCACCAGCGATACGGCGGTGGCCACGACGCCGACCAGCAGCGACATGCGCAAGCCCACCATGGTGCGCGCGAACAGATCGCGCCCCTGTGCATCGGTGCCGAAAATATGCCAGTTCTCCAGCGTCGGGGGGATTTGCACCCGGTCGCGATAGATCTCGCCACTGTCATGGATCCAGAGGAACGGGCCGGCGAAGGCCAGCAGCACCAGTATCCCCAGGACGATCATGCTCGCGACGGCGGCCTTGTTGCGCAGCAGGCGCGCGCGCGCATCGTCCCAGAGGGAGCGGCCCTGGATCGCGCTCTTTTCGAGCAGGTCGGACTTCTCCGATGGAGTGGACGTGAACACCATCAGTCGTACTTCACTTTCGGGTTAAGCGCCGCGTAGAGCAGATCCGCCACCAGATTGAGCAGGATGATGAGGCTGGCGTAGAGAATCACCACCCCCATCACGACCGTGTAATCGCGCTGCAGCGCGGCGAAGACGAATTGGCGCCCGATGCCGGGCAGCGAGAATACCTGTTCAATCACGATAGAGCCGGTGAGCAGCGCCGCCGCCGCCGGGCCGATATAACTCACCAGCGGCAAAATCGCGCTGCGCATGGCGTGGCGCACGATCACCGTACCGGCCGACAGCCCCTTGGCGCGCGCCGTGCGGATATAGTTGGAGCGGAGCACCTCGATCATCGAGGCGCGCATCAGGCGCGAGATGATGGCGATCTGCGGCAAGGCGAGCGTCGCCACGGGCAGGATCAGCCGGTCGACGGTCATGCCAAGGCGTGGATCAAGACCGCCCGACGGCAGCCAGCCGAGATAGATTCCCACCACCAGCGACAGGACCGGGCCCACGACAAAGGGCGGAATGACAATGCCGACGGTGGCGAAACCGACCACGCCGAAATCGGCCGATGTATTCTGGCGCAGGGCCGCGATGGAGCCCAGGAGCGACCCGACCATCAGCGCCAGCGCGATCGACAGCAGCCCGATCGTGGCCGAGACCGGAAAGCCTTCTGCAATGATGTCCGCGACGTCCTTGTCGCGGAACTTCAGGGACGGACCCAGATCGCCGCTGGCCAGGCCCGCAAGATAATCAAGGTATTGCTTCCACACCGGCTGGTCCATGCCGTACGCCGCCAGAATGTTCTGGCGAATCTGTTCGGGCATGGGTTGTTCAAGATCGAACGGCCCGCCCGGCGCGATGCGCATCATGAAGAACGCCACCGTGATCACGACCAGCACCGTCGGCACGGCGACAAGCAGGCGGCGGGCGATGTATCCGATCATACGGTGCAAATTCGACTATTGAGACGGACGGAAACAGGTTTGTGGTCGCTGCGTCCGGCCCGATCAAGGGCAGCCCGCAGTCGGGTGTAGTCAAGCACACAAAAGGTCAAGCTCTCAAATCTCCTGCAGTGTGTATCGCCGACGCGCTGGCATTGTAATTGTGAATTGGGGCTGAAGCGGGCGCCGGCGCCCCGGCTTCTGGCGAACCCGCCGCCGCCCGCACCACGATCACCGCCAGCATGGCCAGCGCCGCCATGCGCAGGCGTGCGCTGAGCCACATCGCTGCTGTCGCGAACCTTTGCCCCATGACCGCCTCCGCTGGCTCCGCGCTGCGCCGGCCATGTCCCAAGCAAGCGCCGGGCCAGCGAGCCGCTCACAGCCACTTGAGTTGCGCGGGCGGGCGGACGGCATAGAGTGCGCTCGGGACCAGGGAGGCCCGTCCATGCATCCGCGAGCCTGGTGGCATGACTTTGCGCTGGACGGCGCGGCGTTGCGCGTGCGCGCGACGGGGGTGCGCGTGCCGTTGTCGCCTGCGGTGCTGAGCGATTTCGCGCACTGGACGCCGTATTTCCTGGCCGTCAAATCCCTGGAAGCCGAGGTGGTGCGCGACGGGCCGCGCATCGGTTTTGCGCCGCATGCGCCAAGGCCCTGGTTCCTGATCTGGGCGGCGGCGCGCCTGTCCGGCCTGCGCCTGGCGCGCAGCCGTGACGACACCGACATCCTGTTTCATTTCGAGGACGCCACCTACAGCGCGCGCCCTGAGGGGTGGACAGGCGCGGGGATGAATCTCGACTGCGCCGACATCTCCAAATCGCGCGTGGCGCAGGCGTTCGAGGCGGCGTTCGGCCGCACCCTCGCCGTTGATCCTGAACGCCCTGGCGCGCCGTTTGTGGACAAGTCGGAGACAAACGCCGCCCATGACGGGACGGTGCGCACGGGCCCGGTGACACGCGCGCCCGGGCGTTGTTACCAACGCCTGATCGATACAGTCGCGCCGGACGGGATGGCTGAAGATCTGCGCTGCGTGACGGTCGGCGGACAGATCGCGTCCGTGTTCGTCAAGCGCCGCCCCGCCGCGAGACGGTTCGAGAATCATAACGCCGAGGTGCGCCTGACAGCGTCCGAGGCGGTGTTCAGCGGCGCGGAGCGCCGCCAGATCGCCGGCTTCTGTGCGCAGCTGCGGCTCGACTGGGGCGGGCTGGACGTGCTGAGGGACCGCAGGACGGGCGATATCTGGATCGTCGACGCCAACAAGACCGATATGGGGCCGCCCGTCTCCCTGCCCCTGCGTGACAAGCTGACCGCCACCCGGCAGATCGCAGCGCAGCTGCGGCTCCATTGCGAAACCCTTCTTCAGACGAGCCCCGCTTCATGATCGATTTTGTCCATCAGCTTGATGTCACCTATGCGGCCGCCGAGACGCTTTCGCCCCTGGTGCGGCGGGTCATTGCGCGCAATCCCGGACCCTTCACCTATACCGGGACCGGCGTGTTCATCATCGGTCATGGCGAGGTGGCGGTGATCGATCCCGGCCCGCGCCTGGCCGAGCATGAAGCGGCGCTGGACGCCGCGCTGGACGGCGAGCGGGTGACCCATGTTCTGGTCACCCACCACCATATGGACCACAGCCCCCTCGCCCACCCGCTGGCGCGCAAGCATGGCTGCCAGGTGTACGCGATGAGCCCGAAGCCCGGCGAAAGCGCCGAAACAGAAGTGCGCCTGGAGGCCGGCGATGACGCCAGCTTCCGGCCCGATCTTGAGGTCGCCGACGGGGACGTGTTCACCGGGCCGGGCTGGACCCTGACGGCGATGCACACGCCCGGCCACACCGCCAATCATGTCTGTTATGCGCTGGCCGAAGAGCAGACGCTGTTCTCCGGCGACCATGTCATGGGCTGGTCCACCTCGGTCGTCAGCCCGCCGGGGGGCCATATGGGCGATTATCTGGCGAGCCTGGAACGGGTGCGCGACGCGCAGTTCAAGCTGATCCGTCCCACCCATGGACCAGCGATCGAGAAGCCGCAGTCTTTCCTCTCGGCCTATATCGGCCACCGGCGCGCGCGCGAACGCCAGATCCTGGGCCACCTCGCCGCCGGGCCGCAGCGCATACGGGCGCTGGTGGCCTCGATGTACGCCCATGTCGACACACGGCTGCACCCGGCGGCGGCCCATTCGGTGCTGGCCCACCTCATCCATCTGCACGAGCAGGGAAAGGTCAGCTGCGACGGCGCGCCCGCGCTCGACAGCGAATTTGCGCTTTCCTGACGCCAGCCCCCCTGTTCAGCAACCGCACGATCTGCATCATGGCGACCCATGAACACTGATGCGCTCGACGCCCTCACATCCGCCCTGCCGCCCGCCAGCTGGAGCCGCGATCCCGACGAGATCGCGCCCCATGCGCGCGACTGGCGCGGACGGTTTCAGGGGTCGGCGCCCCTGCTCCTGAAACCCGCCAGCACGGCGGAAGTGGCGCGCATTCTCGATATCTGCCACGCGCGCCGCATCGCGGTGCTGCCCCAGGGCGGCAATACCGGGCTGGTCGGCGGGTCCACGCCCCTGGGCGAGGTGGTGATCTCGATGAAGCGGATGAGCGCCGTGCGCGCGGTCGACCCGGCCAATGATTCGCTGACCTGTGAAGCGGGCGCCATACTGGAAACCGTGCAGAACGCCGCTCAGGCGGCGGGCCGGCTGTTCCCGCTCTCGCTGGGCGCGCAAGGCTCGGCGATGATTGGCGGGCTCATCTCCACCAATGCCGGCGGCGTGCACGTGCTGCGCTACGGCATGATGCGCGAGCTGGTCCTGGGACTTGAGGCCGTGCTGCCGGGCGGTCAGGTGCTGTCGGATCTGGCGGGCCTGCGCAAGGACAATACCGGCTATGATCTCAAACAGTTGTTCATCGGCGCCGAGGGCACGCTGGGCGTCGTGACGGCGGCGACGCTGAAGCTGTTCGCCCGCCCGGCCTCAACCTGCGTGGCGATCGCTGCGGTCGCCGATCCGGCGGGCGCGGTGGATTTGCTGTCGCTGGTGAAGGAGTCCACGGGCGGCGCGGTGTGCGCATTTGAACTAATGCCGCGCATCGGGCTTGATCTGGTGGTCGCCCATGTGCCCGGCGCGCGCCACCCGCTGGCGGGCGAGCCGGACTGGTGCGTGCTGATCGAGGTGACCAGCGGCGAGCCGGACCGGGCCGCAGTCCTGATGGAGCGCGCGCTGGAGGCGGCGTTCGAGCGCGGCCTCGTCTCCGACGCCGTGATCGCCCAGTCCCAGGCCCAGGCGGCGGAATTCTGGCGGCTGCGCGAATCCATTCCCGAAGGCGAGAAGGCGCACGGCAAGGCGGCCAAGCATGACGTGTCGGTGCCGGTCTCGCGCATGGCCGCCTTCATGGGCGAGGCGGCGGCGCTGGCCGAAAGCGCGCTGGACGACGCCCTGGTGATCGCGTTCGGCCATGTCGGCGATGGCAATGTGCATTTCAACATCGCGCGCCGGGCGCCGGGCGGCGGCGAGGAATTCCTCGCCCGCGCTGCGCCGGTCACCGCGCAGCTCTATGATCTGGTGGACCGCCATCACGGATCCATCTCGGCCGAACATGGCATCGGCACGATCAAGCAGGCCGAGTTCCTGCAGCGAAAGCCAGCCGAGGCGGGCCTCATGCGCGCCATCAAGGGCGTGCTCGACCCCCATTCCATCATGAATCCGCGCGTGCTTCTGGGCTGACCGGCGCAGCGTTTGACCTGCGCGCTGCAGGCCTTATCTCAGGATGCGCCCTGACGAGGATGTCTGATGCTGATTCTTTTGTCGCCCGCCAAGCAACTCGACTTCACGCCCGCGCCGGCGCCAATGGTGACGCAGCCGGTTCTGGCCGACCGCACCCGCGTGCTGGCGCGCACCACGCGCGCCCTGAGCCACGGCGACATCAAGTCGCTCATGGATCTGTCGGATGATCTCGCCCGCCTCAACCGCGAGCGATTCCAGGCCTTTGATCCTGACGCCCCCGGCAGCCAGCCCGCCGCGTTCGCCTTCGCCGGCGAGGTGTATCGCGGACTGGATGCGCGCTCGCTGTCGCACGAGGACCTGGAATGGGCGCAGGACCGCCTGCGCATCCTGTCGGGTCTGTACGGCGTGTTGCGGCCGCTGGACGCCATCCAACCCTACCGGCTGGAAATGGGCACGCGGCTGAAGACCCGGTCCGGCGCGACGCTCTATGATTTCTGGCGCGACGAAATCGCCAGATCCCTCAAGCGCGATCTCGAGGGCCAGGCCGCACCGGCGGTGGTCAATCTCGCCTCCCAGGAATACGCCAGGGCCGCGCGGCTCCCCTCGCTTGGGGCGCCGGTAATCAGCGTTGATTTCAAGGAAGAGAAGGACGGCCAGCTGCGCGCGCTGATGGTTTTCGCCAAGAAGGCGCGCGGCATGATGGCCCGCTGGATCATCGAGAACCGGATCGAGGACCCCGAGGCGCTGACCCGGTTCGATTGCGATGGCTACCGGCTTGCGGCGCGTGACGACAGGACCGGCGCCTTGCTGTTCACCCGGCCCCAGCCGGTGAAAAAGGATTAGCGGGCGCGGCGCGCGGCGCCAGGCGGTAGTGAATGGCGAGCCGATCCAGCGCCAGGCGCAGCGCTGGCGCG
Source organism: Alphaproteobacteria bacterium (assembly GCA_016124675.1). Taxonomy (GTDB): domain Bacteria; phylum Pseudomonadota; class Alphaproteobacteria; order Caulobacterales; family Maricaulaceae; genus Oceanicaulis. The sequence continues at coordinate 16,016 of WGNG01000014.1, read as the reverse complement.
CCGCTGCGCGAGGGCCAGCCCAGCTCATGCTCGGCGGCGCTCATGGGCGCATCGCGCAGCACCAGCGCGGTGAGCAGGCGGTCGAGCCCCGGGCCCACGGCGGCCAGCGCATCAAGCACCCGCGCCTGCGCCGCCAGCCGAGCGGCCGGCGCGTCGGACCGGTCGCGCGGCGCGCGGCGCACTTTCGAGCCGGGCTGACCGCTCCAGTCCATGGTCACGCGCGACATCAGGGCCGAGCGCTCGTAATCGTGACGCAGCATGGCCGCAGCGGCCAGATGCAGCGGCTCCAGAAGCGCGGGCTGATCGCCGCGCGCGCGGGCATAGCGCGAAAGGGGAGAGGCCGCATCAAGATCGGCCTGCACCGTCTGCATCCGGCCCGCCGGGTCCATCACGCGCCGCGGGCCGATATGGCGATGCTGCGCAGCAAAGTCGCCTGACGCGTCTTCACGCCTTATCCGGGCGAGCCCGGCGGCCGACAGCACCAGCCCGTGCGGGCCGGGCTCCAGCGCGCCGCCGGCTTCAGCCGCGCGCACCTCGCCGGCCTGGGCGATGGCGAGGGGCCGGCGCCGGCGGTCGGCGCCGGAGAACACGCCATATCCGCGCCGTCCGCCCGGCAAGGGCGCCAGCACCCGCCCCGGAGCATCGAGCCGCTTCATCCAGCCCGGCGCGCTCATGCCGCCATCCCCTGAAAGGCGCGCCCGGGTCCGGGCAGGCTTCGCAGACATGCCTCCAGCTCGTCGAGGCAGCGGTCGAAAACCGGGTCATCGCGCCGGTCCTCGATCCGGTGGCAGGCATGGGCCGCTGTGGAGCGGTCGCGGGCGAACGCCTCCGCCGTGCGCGCCAGGCTCATTTCGAACGCCACATGGGTGAGATAGATGGCGATCTGGCGGCCCAGCGCGGCGCGGGCGGAGCCGCGCGTCGCCCGGGTAATCTCCTCGACAGGGATGTCGAATGTATACGACACCGCCTGCTGCGCGAGGCGCGCCCGCGCCAGATCGAGCGCTCGGACTTGCGACTGCATATGGACCTCCGACCCTCCAGATCACCGGCTTCGGATCACTATAGGGACGAAGGAGAAAAATGCGGATAACTTTCCTATACCGGGGCGCCAACTCGCCTGCGCGGCTTAAAATATTCTTGTGAGGAGGGCTGCCTACAACGGGGAGAAGTAGGCGACAATGATCACGGCAGCGAGCAGCACGCCCGCCCAGATCGCCATCAACCCGGAGGGGAATATCCGTGACAGCGATCCGGCCGGGCTGAACAGATTGAACAGGCTGCGCGTCCAGCGCCCGATCACCAGCCCCAGGCCGCGCTCGCTGGCGCCCGCCAGCAGCACGCCCATCGCGCCCGTCCAGCGCACGATGCCGTCACCCGCCCTCCGGTACAGCCAGTCCGCGTCCAGAATGGTGCGCTCGCCGCGCAGGGGGAACAGGTTGAGCCACACCATCACCGCGAAGGCGAACGTCCCGGCGAGCAGAATCTGCACCTGGCCGATCACGTTATCGGCGGTGTAGGGCGCGTAATCCATGGCGAAGGGGAGAAGGCCGTAAAGCGCCTGCCAGTGCGTACCGAGATAGACGCAGAGGAAAGCGGCCAGCCCCATGGCGACCAGCATGTTGAGCGGCGCCTCCTTGACCCGGTGGCCGCGGTCCTGCCCGAAAAAGGCGAAGAAGGGCACTTTGAGCGCGCTCAGCTCCATCACGCCGGCGGCGGCGAAGACCAGGAGCGCATAGACGAGCATATCGCCATGATAGGACACCGCCGACAGCACCAGCGTCTTGGTCACAAAGCCGGAGAACAGGGGCGCGCCCACCATGGCGAGCGCGCCGATGATGGTCAGGACGCCGGTGACCGGCATGGAGCGGAACAGGCCGCCGAGCTCGCTCGCCCTGGCCGTGCCGGTGCGATGCATCACTGCGCCGATCGCCATGAACATGAGCGCCATGTAGAACACGCCCACAAACGCATTGGCCGCCGCCGCGTTCAGGCCGAGAGGCGTACCAACGCCGACGCCCACCACCATGAAGCCCAGCTGGTTGTTGAGCGCATAGGCGAGCGTACGGCGCAGATCATTCTCAACGATGATGAACAAGACGGGGAAGGCCGCCATGATGGCGCCGATGGTGATCAGGATGTCCGTGCCGGCGAACCCGCGCGCCAGCGCATAGATCGCCAGCTTGGTGGTGAAGGCCGACAGCACCACCGCGCCCACCACGCTCGCCTTGGGATAGGCGTCCTGCATCCACATGTGCATCAGCGGGAAGGCGGCCTTGATGCCGAACGCGATGAGGAGAATGAAGCCGGCCGGACTGTCGAGGCCGATATCGCCGAAGGTCCAGGAACCGGTCTGGCTGGCCCACAGGGCGGCGCCGCCCAGCAGCAGCACGCCGGAGAACACCTGGATCGCCAGATAGCGAAGGCCTGCGCGCTGGGATTCCGGCGTGCCGGCGGCGAAGATCAGCGGCGCGGAGAACAGCGCCGTCAGCTCCCAGAACACGAACAGGGTGAGGAAGTCCCCGGCGAACACCGCCCCGACCGCCGCGCCGGCATAGATCATGGCCGCGCCGTCGCTGATCCGGCTGTGATTATGCAGCGCGTAGATCGCCTTCAGGAAAGCGGCAAGAAGGAAGACCAGGCCCCAGACGCGCGACAGCGCGTCATAGCGGAACGTCTCCAGCGTCAGGGGTCCCAGCTCGATGATGGCGTAGACGCCGGGCTCGCGGGTGGCGAACCAGGCCGCCAGGCCCAGGAGCGGCGCGGCGAGCATCACCGCCTTGCGCGCATGATGCCAGGGCAGCGCCAGCGTCAGTGCGCCGCCCGCGATCAGGAACAGGGCCGGATTGACGCCGTGGAGGGCGCCGAACAGTTCAGTCATCACGCCCCTCCCCGCTCACATCGCCCGCGGCCCGCTCGTAGTAATCGCCGGCCCGGCCCAGCAGCCAGCGCACGCCCCACCCGGCAAGGATGGCGGCGAGCGCCGCCGCAATGAGGACCAGCTCATAGGTCCCGGTAACCGTGCGGTATTTGGCGAAGCCATCCTCGGAGAGGAGATACTCAAGGCCGAAGCCGATGAGATTGACGAGGCCGAGGGCGACGACGATCCACAGGCCGACCCGGGCGCCGGCCTGGTGCGCTGAGCGCCGCGTGCCGTTGGTCCTGGGCGCTTTCATGGCGTCATCTCCGTCATGAAGACCGGGGTCAGGTAATCGATCAGCGGTCCGATGGCGAAGAACAGCGCCACTGTCCCGATGGCGGTGATGAGCGGCGCCACCCACACAAGGGCGGGCGGCAGGCCGGGCTTCACCGGGCTCGCCTCCGGCGCGGGCTTGAGGAAGCCGCGGATTGCGATGGGCAGGAGATAGCCGATATTGAGCAAGGTCGAAGCGATCAGCACCGCGATCAGCCAGGGCTGGCCGGCGCCCGCCGCGCCCTGCATCAGGAAGACCTTGGGCCACACCCCGCCCAGCGGCGGCAGGCCGATGATCGACAAGGCTCCGACGAGGAAGACCGCAAAGGTCACCGGCATCAGCCGGCCAAGACCGTTGAGCTGGGAGATGTCGGTTTTCTTGGTCCCGGTATAGATCGCGCCGGCCGCCATGAAGAGCGTGATCTTGCCGTAGGCGTGCATGATGATCTGCAAGGCCGCGCCCATGAGCGCCAAGGGGCTCGCCAGCATGGCGCCGAGCGTGACGTAGGAGAGCTGGCTGACGGTGGAGTAGGCGAGCCGGGCCTTGAGATTGTCCTTGGTCATCGCGATCACCGAGGCGATGACGATGGAGGCGCCCGCGATCCAGGCGAGCACCGTCGCGGCCGGCAGGGTCTCGATATATTGCGGGCCGAAAATGTAGACCGACACTTTCAGGATCGAGAACACGCCCGCCTTCACCACCGCCACGGCGTGCAACAGCGCGGAGACCGGGGTCGGCGCCACCATCGCGTTGGGCAGCCAGGGATGGGTGGGCATCAGCGCCGCCTTGCCGATCCCGAAGGCGAACAGCACCAGAATGATGGAGCCCGCGACGGGACCCACCCCGCTCATGATGCCGCCTGCGGTGAAGTCGGTCGTACCGGTCAGCGCGTAGGTGGCGAAGATCGCCGGCAGGAACAGGCCGATCGAGGTCGCGAGCAGAATGCCCAGATAGATCGACGCGCCCTTGCGCGCCTTGGCGTCGCCCTTGTGCGCCACCAGCGGATAGGTGGCCAGGCTCAGCGCCTCGTAGAAGAAGAACATCGTGATCAGATTGCCCGACAGGGCGATGCCCATGGCCGCGGCGATGGAGATGGTGAAGCAGAAATAGAACCGGGTCTGGTCCTTCTCCTTGTTGCCGCGCATATAGCCGATGGAATAGAGCGAGTTCACGATCCACAGCCCGCTCGCCACCATGGCGAAAACGGCGCCCAGCGGCTCCAGGGTGAATTTCAGCGACAGGCCCGGCGCGATCTCGAACAGGGTCAGCTCGGGGCGTCCGCCCGCAGCCTCGACGAGATAGGCCACCACCACAGCCAGTGCGACGGCGGTGACGAGCGTCGCCGCCTCGCGCAGATTCCGCCAGCGGCCGAGCAGCAGCACGCCGGCGCCCCCGGCAAGCGGCAGGCCCAGCGCGAGGGCGAGAGCGAGTTCGGGTGTCCAGCTCATGACGCCACCCCGGCAAGGATGGCCGCGTCAGCGGCGGCGCGCGCCATGGCCACGATCGGCTCGGCCCAGACGCCGAACACCAGATTGGCGCCCGCAAGAATGGCGAGCGGGATGGCGATCGCCAACGGCACGCGTTTGGCCGACGCCTTGCGCACCTCGTCCGGCGGCGACACCCAGATCGCGACCAGGATGCGGTAGACGTAGAACACGGCGATCACCGAGGAGACCAGGATGGCGGCCACAGCCCACCACCAGCCCGCGTCGAGCGCGGCCTGGATGAGGTAGAATTTCGAGATGAAGCCCACCGTGAACGGCACGCCCACCAGCGACAGCGCGCCGATGGTGAAGGCAGCCGACGTCAGCGGCATGACCTGGCCCAGCCCCTTGAAGTCCGCGATGCGCCGTATGCCGTAGGACAGCGCGAAGGCGCCCAGCGCCATGAACAGCGCGCCCTTCATCATGGCGTGGTTGATCAGGTGCAGCATGCCCGCCGACAGGCCGAGAGATGTCGCCATCCCCAGCCCCAGCAGCATGTATCCGACCTGCGCCACGGACGAATAGGCGAACAGGCGGCGCACATTGTTCTGGAACAATGCCTGGGTGGAGGCCACCAGCATGCCGGCGATCGCCAGCGGGGTGATCACCCACAGCATCGCATTGGTGACAAGGCCGCTATTGATCGAGAACACGTCATAGCTGAAGCGGATGATGACGTAGAAGGCGATTTTCGTGGCGGTGGTCGCCAGGAAGGTGGTCACGAAATTGGGCGCATAGGCGTAGGCGTTCGGCAGCCACTGGTGCAGCGGGAAGAGCGCCGCTTTCAGGCCGATCCCGACCAGAATGAACGCGAACCCCACCTCCACCGCCCGGTTGGCGCCCAGATCCGCAATGGCGCGGCCCATATCGGCCATGTTGAGCGTGCCGGTGCTCATATAGATGAAACCGACACCGATCACGAAGAAGGTCGCGCCGATGGTGCCCATGACGAGATAGTTGAACGAGGCGGTGAGCGCCTGGCGGTCCCGGCTCCAGCCCATGGCGATGATGGCGTAGGTGGCGATGGAAGAAATCTCGAGGAAAACAAACAGGTTGAACGCATCCCCCGTGCTCGCCACGCCCGACAGGCCGGCAAAGCAGATCAGGAAGGCTGAATAGAAGAGCGAGCGCTTCTGGCGCGATATCTCGTCAGCCACGCTGGGACCGGCGAACACTATGGCGAGAAAGCCGGTGGAGCCCAGAAGCAGGAGGAGCGCGGCGTTGAGCGCGTCAATGCGGAACTCGATCCCCAGCGGCGGCTCCCAGCCGCCCATGGCGTAGGACAGAACGGCGCCCTCGGCGCGGGTGGCGAGGAAAATCTCCACCGCGAGCACCAGCGCGGAGCCGACACCGATCGCCGCGAGCAACCAGGCCGCGCGCCCGCTGGTGATCATGGCGGCGGGGGCCGACAGGATCAGCGGGATCATCACCAGCAAGGCTGGCGCATGGGCCGCGATGGCGGCCGGGAGAAATTGCGGCTCCATCGCCCCTACACGCCCTTCTTCAACTCGTCGTCATGGTCGATCTCGGACAATTCGTCGTCCTCGATCGTGCCGTAGACTTCGCGGATGCGCACCACGAGCGCGAGCCCCATGGCCAGCGTCGCCACGCCGACCACGATCGCGGTCAGGATCAGCACATGCGGCAGCGGGTTGGCGTAGACCGCATCATCCGGGATCGTCCCGGCAGCCAGGTCGGAATAGGCGAATATGGCCGGCGCGCCGCCCGTGATCTTGGCCGTGGCGATGTAGAGCAGGAAAACCGACGTCTGGAAAATCGACAGGCCGACCATCCGCTTGACCAGATTGCCGGTGGCGATGACGGCGTAGAGGCCGACCATCATCAACACCAGGATCACCGCGTAGGTGAAGCGATCGCCCAAAATCTCGAGCATCGTGTCAGTCCTCCGCCGTGTCGCCGCTGCGCTCGCGTCCGGCGAACGCGTAGAAGATCGCGATGATCACCGACGTCACGCTGGTGAGCACGCCCAGCTCCACCGCAATGATGCCGATATGCTGGCCGACATAGGTGCGGTCGGGATGCAGCACGGTGTAATTGAGGAACTCGCCGCCCATGATCAGGGAGGCGAAGCCGACCGAGGCGAACAGCAGCGCGCCGAGCGCCATCCCGAAGCGCGCCGCGTAGGGCGGCACGGCCTTGCGGGCCGCCTCCATCCCGAAGATCAGCGCAAAGAGGATCACCCCCACCCCCAGCACCACGCCGGCCGAAAAGCCGCCTCCGGGCGAGTACTCGCCGTGGAAATGAACGTAAAGCCCGAACAGAAAGATGAGCGGGATCAGCAGCTTGGAAACGACCCGGAGCACGACATAGGGGTTCATTCGCCGCCCTCCTCGCGCCGTCCGCGCCCGGACAGGTTCAGCAGCAGCGCAACGCCCACGCCGGCGGCGAAGACCACAAACACCTCGCCCATGGTGTCAAACCCGCGATAGCTCGCCAGCACGGCGGTGACCACGTTGGGAATATTGATCTCTTCAGGGGTGCGCGTGATGTAGTCCATGCCCACGCCCGTATTGGCCGGGGTGTCGGCTGAGCCATAGACCGGAAGATCGCCCAGCGCATAGAACACCGCCGCGCCGGCCGCCGTCATCACCACCAGCGCTGACCAGTGGCGGAAGGCGGAGGTCGGCTTGGCCTCGCGCGAGGTCAGCAACATGGCGGCCAGGAGAAGCACGGTTGAAATCCCGGCGCCCACGGCCGCTTCGGTGATCGCCACGTCCGCCGCGCTCAGCGACACAAACCAGGCCGCCGCAATCAGCGAGTAGGCGCCGGTGAGCACCACGACGGCAAAGAGGTTCTGCAGCCGGATCACCGCGATGCTGATGGCCAGCAGCATCACCATGAGGAGATAGTCAAAAACCTGGGTGATCTCAGCGCCGTTCATTGTGGCGTCCCCCGCGTCTCGTCCGAGCGCCAGCGCCGAAGCAGCGGCTTGAGGCCGGAGCGGTAGGCCGCATTGGCCACGGCGTGGGTGGAGGTCGGGCTGGTCAGGAAGACGATGAGCCCGAGCAGGATCAGCTTCACGCTCACCAGGGTGAAGCCTGACTGGATGATCAGCCCGACAATGATCAGTTCGGCGCCCAGCGTGTCGGTGACGCCCGCGGCGTGCAGCCGGGTGTAGAAGTCCGGCAGGCGGATGACGCCGATGGCGCCAGCCAGCACCAGCCCGGCGCCGGTCAGCATGAAGGCGGCCGAAACGATCGTCTGTGCGATGGCGATCCAGAACATCCCGTCCATCACCGCCCCTCCGCGTCCTTGCGCGCCGTGCGTGGCTCGCTGTCATGCAGCGCCACTTCCAGCGAGCGATAGCTGAAGAATTTCAGGATCGCGATGGTCGCGACGAAATTGATCAGCGCATAGAGCAAGGCGATGTCGAGGCCGTCGCCGCGCCCGACGGCCAGGGAGAACACCGCCAGGAACAGGACAATCTTGGTCCCGAAGGCGTTCACCGCCAGCACGCGGTCATAAAGCGTCGGCCCGAGAAACAGCCGCGTGAGCATCAGCGCCATGGCGATGGTCAGGATGAGGGCGACGAGGATGTCGACAAACGCGCTGAACGTCATCCGCCGGTCTCCCCGGTGGCGGCCTTCACCCGGCGCTCGAACGCGCGGAACCCGTCCTGGCCGCAGAACGATTCGTCCAGCGCGTGCAGGATGAAGCCGGTCTCCTGGATCTCCATCGTCACCGTGCCCGGCGTCAGGGTGTAGGAATTGGCCAGCGTGGCGCGCGCCACATCATCGCGCAGCGTCACGGGCGTGCGCGTCACCGCCGGCTTGATATCGATCACCGGCGCCATGACCATGCGCACAACGGCGATATTGGCCTTGACGATTTCGCCGCCCAGCCAGCCCCAGTACGCATAGTAGCGCAGGCGCAGATAGGGCGTGGATTCCCCGTCCAGAAGACCCATGCGCACGGTCATGAACACGGTCAGCACGATGGACACGATGGCCAGCGACAAGAGCGGCTGCTTCAGCCCGTACCCGGACAAAAGCACCCACATCGCGGTCAGCACGACCGTCAGGGTCAAGCCATAGAGCCATTTGCGGGTCAAAGCCCGGTCCTCCCTGAACAGATGACAGCTGAGAGCGGCGAACGGATTGGCACGGGTTCTAGGCAAGGCGCGGCGCAAATTCCAGCGAAACCGGTGCGCGAGGCGCCAGTTTCTTCATATGGGTCCGTGCGCCTTCAGAACCGCTCGCCGCGCACCACCTCCACCTCGTGGGCGTAAATGATCCCGGGATAGCGCTGGAAGAACACAGCCGCCTTGTCGAGCACACGTTCGGCGGTCTCCGCGGTCACCACGGCGTGGACAAGCTTCATCTCCACCGCCTCGAACACGCCGTCCCGGCTCCAGTCGCCTGCGGACCCTGACCCTTCGCGCCCGTCAATGACGGTAAAGCCTGACGCTCCGCATCCCTGCATGAGGTCGATCATCCGCCGCAGGTGCGCCGATTCGACGATGGCGACGATTTTCTTGCGGATGGGACGGGGTGTCATGTCAGCCTCCCAGGAGCGCGCGCGCCACGCTGGCGTAAAGAGGAATGCCGATGGCCAGATTGAACGGGAAGGTGATCGCCAGCGACAGCGTCAGATACACGGACGGATCGGCCTCGGGCAGAGCGATGCGCATGGCGGCGGGCACCGCGATATAGCTTGCCGACCCTGACAGGATCATCAGCGCGGCCGCGTCGCCCGCGCTCATGCCGATAAGCCAGGCCACCGGCAAGGCCGCTGCGGCCCCGATCAGCGGCATCACCAGCCCGAACACCACCCCGGTCACGCCAAGCTTTTTCACACCCCCGAGCCGGCGCGCGGCGACAAGGCCCATGTCCAGAAGGAACAGGCAGAGCAGCCCCTGGAACAGCCCGTTCACGAACAGATCAAGGCGCGCCATGCCCGCCGGACCGGAGGCCCAGCCGATCAGGAAGGCGCCGATCAGCAGCACCACCGACCCGTTGAGCAGCACTTCGCGCAGGAGCTCGGGACGCGCCTCCGGGTCCGGACCGCGCGAGGCCCGCCCGGCGAGCCACAAGCCGGTCAGGATCGCGGGCGTTTCCATGATCGCCAGCACCGCCACCATATGACCTGACCAGACAAGCCCGGTGAGGGTGAGGAATTCCGAACCGGCCACGAAGGTCACGACCGAGATCGAGCCGTAATGAGCCGCGCTCGCGGCGGCCGTCGCGCGGTCCACCCTGGTGAAGGCGCGCAGCAGCGCAAAGGCGATGAGCGGCAGGGAGAAGCTCAGCACCACGCCCGCCAGCGCCGCCAGCGCCAGGTCCACCGACAGCCCCACTTCGGCCACGGCGGCACCGCCCTTGAAGCCGATGGCGAGCATGAGATAGAGCGCCAACCCCTTGGCGATGGCCTGGGGGATGGTGAGATCGGAGCGGACCACGCCTGCGAAAATCCCCAGTGCAAAGAACAGCACGGCGGGCGATGTGAGGTTGGCGAGCGCAAGGGCGATGGCGTCTGTCATGGCGCGCGTCGTTACCCGGGCCGCGCGCCCCTGACAAGCAAAACCAGCGTCACGCGGCGCCGGCGCGCCCGATCACCCAGTTCCAGTAGCGCAGCACCGTCTGGGCCTTGTCCACCGAAAGCGTGTCGAACACGCGCACGCCCTGCTGGATGCGCAGCGGCGCATCGGTTCGCACGCCAAGTTCGATCAGCATGACCAGGTGCTCGCGCGACAGGCCGGTGGCCTTGGCCAGCACCGCCAGCGGCTCGCCGCCGAAATCGTCCAGCATCCGGCTGGTCAGCTCCTGACTGATGGCCGCCAGCGTCGCCAGCTCGGCGCGCGCCTCCAGCCTCAGCCCCTCGCGCGCGGCATGCTCGATCAGGCCCTCCAGCGACTGGTAGGGCGACAGTTCGGCGGCGCGGCGGTCGCGCTGGCGCCGGTCGATATAGACAAGGGCGGCGTCCACCGCCGGATCGCGCTCGTCATGCTGGCGCGCCAGCGGGAACACGTCGCTGGCGGCTTCCTGAAGGATGGCGCGCGAGGCGGCGAAGCGGTCAAGGATCATCCTGCGCTGGTCGTGGCCACATGCCCAGAACAGGGTCAGCGCCTGGGCCGGGCGCAGTTCAGGGCGCTTGATGAGCAGGAGCGACAGGGTTTCGTTCTCCGCCGCTTCGCGCACCAGAAACTCGACCGTCTCCATGGCGAGATGTGCGCCCGCATTGCGCAAAAGCGCGGCGATCACATCGGTGTCTCCGCCCGCGCACAGCGCGGCGGCCACCAGCTCGGACACGCACTCGCGGCGGGCGAGCGCCAGGCGATGGCGCCGGCCGGTCTTGCGGGCAATCTCCATCATGTCGAAATCGCTCAAGGAGCGCGCCCGCGTCAGCAACGGCTCGGCAATCTCGTACTCGTCCAGCGCCAGGCGCCGCACGATCCCGGCGGGCGCTTCGCCCTGCTCGGCCAGACGCGCGGCGACCTTGGCGCGCAAGGGAACGTCAGCGCTGGCCAGCATGGTTTCCAGAACGTCCGCCACCATCCAGCGCTCCTGCGGCGGCACGCGGCTGGCGGGCAGGCACACAATGTCCGCAAGGCGCCGGGTCAGCAGAGTCCGCGCGCGCCCCGAAGGCGGCGCGGGCGGCGGCGCGCCGGGAACCGGTCTGAAGTCGTCAGCCATGCGCCGGAGGCTCCCCTGACTTGCGGCAAGCGGCACATCACTATCGGCGCGGCGCGTTAAGGAATGGTCTCCGCCAGCACCTAGCGGGGCGGGGCAGAGCGCGGATTGGTCACCCTGATCCCGGCGCCCGGGGGCAGGCCGAGCTCGTCGAACCTCCAGGCCAGCTCCACGCCCTGGGGCAGGATCGCCTGGCAATTGTCGGCGTGGACCCGTCTCAGCGTGACGTCAAAATTCCAGCCCTGGGCGCCGTAGACGTCGGCGGCAAAGCTGTCGCGCGTCGTGCAGCCATTGGAAGCGACGCGCACGACCAGATCGCCGGCGCGGTCCACACGCCAGTCATAGACCAGCTCTGCAGATCGGGCCGGCGCGGCGCCATGGGGGCCGGCCTGGCAAGCGGCGAGGGCGAGGGCGAACGCGGCTGCGCAGGCGGTCTTCAAGCGGATCATGGCCCATCTCCTGTCGGCGTCTGAAGCGCAGTTTAGCCGAGGGCGCCACGCCGTTACAGCGCCCAGGCGCAAAAGAAAGACCCGCCGGCGGGGCGCCGGCGGGTCTGGTCTGGCGAAGGGGCGCAGCAAGCTGCGCCGAAGACGTCAGGAAGAGTAGAATTCGACCACGAGGTTGGGCTCCATCTTCACCGGATAGGGCACCTCGTTGAACTCGGGGATGCGGGCGAAGGTCGCCTTCATGCCCTTGGCTTCAAGCTCGATATACTCGGGCACGTCGCGCTCGCCGCTGCCGAGGGCTTCGAGCACGAGGGCCATGTTGCGCGACTTCTCGCGCACCTCGATCACATCGCCCGGCTTGCACTGGTAGGACGCGATGTTGACGCGCTGGCCGTTCACCTTCACGTGGCCGTGATTGACGAACTGGCGGGCGGCGAACACGGTCGGCACGAACTTGGCGCGATACACGATCGCGTCCAGACGGCTTTCCAGAAGGCCGATCAGGTTCTCGGCGGTGTTGCCCTTGCGGCGCATCGCCTCGGTATAGATCTTGGCGAACTGCTTCTCGGTGATGTTGCCGTAATAGCCTTTCAGCTTCTGCTTGGCGCGCAGCTGGAGGCCGAAATCGGACAGCTTGCCGGCGCGGCGCTGGCCGTGCTGGCCCGGACCATAGGCGCGATTGTTCACCGGGGACTTGGCTCGGCCCCAGATATTCTCGCCCATACGGCGGTCGATCTTGTATTTCTGCGAATGACGCTTTGACATGGGTCTCTCTTTGTGACGCGGCCCGGCGCAGCTCCCTCGTTGCTGCGCAATGGAAACGGCGGTTCTCGCGTCGTCCGTGCGTGTTGATACGAGCGGTCCGGCAAGCCGGCCACTGAGGGATCGGGGCTTATGCGCCAGGCGCGCCCGCCTGTCAATCAAGCCCCTGCCCCGCGCGCGCCCAGCCCGCACGAATCAGGTGGCGGCCCTGGCCGGACGCCGCTAGCGTGGCGGCGCGCACACGAAGGACGCCGCCATGACCGAGCGTTGCCCCTGGCCGGGGACCGACCCGCTTTACATCGCCTATCATGACGAGGAGTGGGGCGTGCCCGAGCGCGATGACCGCGCCCTGTTTGAGAAGCTGGTGCTGGACGGCTTCCAGGCCGGGCTGGCCTGGATCACGATCCTGCGCAAGCGCGAGACCATGCGCGCGGCGTTTGACGGGTTCGATCCTGAAACCATCGCCCGCTATGGCGAGGCGGACATCAACCGTCTGCTCGCCGATCCCGGAATCATCCGCTCGCGCGCCAAGATCGAGGCGGCCATCGGCAATGCGAAGGCCTGGCTGCGCATGCAGGAGACCGGTCCCGGCTTCTCTGCCTTCCTGTGGGATTTTGTCGACGGGACGCCCGTGCCAAACCGCTTCATGGCCATGAGCCAGGTTCCCGCCCAGACCGAAACCAGCCAGGCCATGGCCAGGGCCCTGAAAGCAGCCGGTTTCAAGTTCTGCGGACCCGTCATCACCTATGCGTTCATGCAGGCTGTGGGCATGGTCAATGATCACCTTGTCACCTGCCCGCGCCATGCGGAGGTGGCGCGGTTGGCGGCCTGATCCTTCCTCCCTGTACGCATGGTTGGCGCGTGCGCCGATGGCCGCTAAGTTGGCGCCGATCAAAGAGACTCAGACATCGAGCTGGAGCCTTGCATGAGCGCCGCTGTTATCCGGTCCACGGGCCTTTGGAGGCCTGAGGAGTCCATTTCCAACGACGAGCTGGTCGCCAGCTTCAACGCGTATGTCAGCGCCTATAACGAGGCACAAGCCGAAGCTATTGAGCGCGGCGAGGCCGTGGCGCTGAGCCCGTCCTCGGCAGAGTTCGTGGAAAAGGCGTCCGGCATCAAGTCGCGCTATGTGGTGGACAAGGCCGGCGTGCTGGACATCAAGCGCATGGCCCCGCGCATTGCGCCGCGCAGCAATGACGAGATCGCCATCCTCGCCGAGATCGGCCTCAATGCCTGCCGCGACGCGCTGGCGCGCGCCGGGCGAACGCCGCAGGACGTGGACGGGGTGATTGTCGGCGCCTCGAACCTGCAGCGCGCCTATCCGGCTGTCGCCATCGAGATCCAGGACGCGCTGGGCATGGAGGATGGCTTCGGTTTTGACATGAACGTGGCGTGCTCTTCAGCGACCTTCGCCATGCAGGCCGCCGCCGACATGATCGCCCAGGGCCATGCGCGCGCCATCCTGGTGGTGAACCCGGAAATATGCTCGGCGCATCTCAACTGGCGCGACCGCGACAGCCATTTCATCTTCGGGGATGTGGCCACAGCCATCCTTCTGGAGCGCGAGGATCTGGGCGAAGGCGGCTGGCGCATCCTGGGCACGCGCCTGCGCACGAAATTCTCCAACAATATCCGCAATAATTTCGGCTTCCTGAACCGCACCGAGCGCGCAGACGGCGATGACGGCGTGCGCGCCAACGGGTCGCCCAAGGACGACAAGCTGTTTGTCCAGGAAGGCCGCAAGGTGTTCAAGGAAGTCGTGCCCATGGTCTCGGACATGATCCGCGAGCACATGGAGGAGCTGGGCCTGGCGCCCGAGCAGATGCGGCGCGTGTGGCTGCACCAGGCCAATATCAACATGAATCTGATGATCGCGCGCAAGGTGTTCGGGCGCGAGGCGGGCGGCGAGGACGCACCGACCATTCTGGACACGTTCGCCAATACCTCCTCGGCCGGCTCGATCATCGCCTTCCACCTCAACAGCGACGATCTCAGCGCGGGCGACAAAGGGGTCATCTGCTCGTTCGGCGCCGGCTATTCGGCCGGTTCGGTGTTTGTCGAGAAGCTGTAGTATGGGCGCACAGCCGTCTGACGCCGAGGTGTTCGCCCGGGTTCTGGCCAAGACCAGCGAGTATCTCGATTTTCCCTCCGTGGTGGGGCACGAGACACCCTATCTCGATCACCTCGCGCGCGATTTCACCGCGCTGGGCGCGAGCGTGAGCCGGCCGCGCAATCTGTGCATTGCGCAGCTGGGCGAGGGCCCGGTCTATCTGGCCCATATTGACCGCCACGGCGCGATCACGGCCGAAGACGGCGCAGCGGTCTACGCCGCCCATGCGGTCAAGAACGAGAAATATGGCGAGGCCCACACCGTCACCGCCCATTTCGCCGAAGCCGTCTCCAGACGCTATGCCGGCGAAACCGTGTTCGCCTATGACCGCAAGACCGGCGGGCGCATCGCCTATGGCCGTATTGAGTCAGCCCGCGTGGACGATTCCGGGCGGCTCGTGCTGGTCCTGGAAGGCATGATCGCACTGGCGCCGGGCACCCCCATCGCCTTCGCCCGCACGCTGGGGCCCATGGAGGCCGGGCTGATTTCAGGCCAGCTCGACAATCCCATCTCGGCGGCGGCGTTGCGGGTGGCGGCCGAGTTCGGCCTGACCGGGACCATCATCTTCACCGCCGAGGAAGAGATCGGGCGGTCCGCCGCCCATGCCCTGGGCTGGCTTGATCAGCACGGCCGGGCGCGCCAGGACATCGTTGTGCTGGACACCACGCCGTTTGACGACAGCGCAGCGGCGCTGGCGGGCGCGGTGATCCTGCGCCGGCGCGACGCCACCGCCGCCTTCCACCCGGACACTGTCCAGCGCGTGGAGCGGGCGGCCAATACTGTGAGCGCGCCGATCATCTTCAAGGACAGCTTTATCGAGCGGGAGAATGACGCGCGGGCGCGCCGCGGCCAGCCGCTCAAATCGCTGGGCCTCACCGAGCTCGGGCGCATCGTCGCCCTGTCATCGGGCAAGTGCACCGGCGCGACGCTTCAGATCCCGACCTTCAACTATCACACCAACCAGGAATCCACGACGCCGCGCGCCATCACGGCGTTCGCAAGAACGCTGCTGGCGATGGGGCGGGGCTAGGCAAACGTCGGCTGGCCGCGCCATGACCGGCGCATTGCAATACAATCAAAAGCAATTATACATCGCTCAAGAAGCGAAAAGGGGCGTCCCAAGGGACGCCCCTTTTTGGGAAGCCGGGGATCCGTTTGCCGAAGCAACTGCCGATCTGATCCCGACTTTTCGGAAATAAATTTACACGTTTCGAGCCAATTGGAAACATTTAGGGGCTGTCCCAGATGTTCAGCTTCGTGAGTAGGGTTTGAGCCATTTTCGCAGGGTCTGCAACAGGGCGTCTGGCGGCCCGTAGTTGAAGCGCCACTCGCATTCCTTGATGAAGAGCAGGAAGTGCTGGCGGGGAATGCCG
>WGNG01000001.1 GCA_016124675.1 Alphaproteobacteria bacterium | reverse complement strand
TCCCCCATGAATGGGGGAGAGGGGGCTTCTACGCCTCGTTCAATCCGTTGAAGCCAGGCGCTTGCATTTCCGGAACAAACTCAGGCGTCAAAGCCTCCTCTCCCCTCTTCAGAGGGGAGAGGTAAGGTGAGGGGTGCGCGGCGGTTCGTCCAGACGCGGCGAGCGCAAGGGGGGGCGGAGAGGTCCCCCCTCACCTTACCTCTCCCCCATGAATGGGGGAGAGGGGGCTTCTACGCCTCGTTCAATCCGTTGAAGCCAGGCGCTTGCATTTCCGGAACAAACTCAGGCGTCAAAGCCCCCTCTCCCCTCTTCAGAGGGGAGAGGGGATTTTTGCCCCCTACCGCCCTTTCAGCCAGCCTGCATTGAGGCAGACCTCGGCGATCTGGACCGCGTTGAGGGCGGCGCCCTTGCGCAGATTGTCGGCGGCGATCCACAGGGCGAGGCCATTTTCCACCGTGGGATCGGTGCGGATGCGGCTGACGAAGGTGGCGAACTCGCCGACGCTCTCCACCGGGGTGATGAATTGCGGATCGTCATCATCGGCGCGGTCGATGACCATGAGGCCGGGCGCCTCGCGCAGCACGCTGCGGGCCCTGGCGGCGCTCAAGGGGCGTTCGAGCTCGAGATGCGCGGCGACGCAGTGGCCCACAAACACCGGCACGCGCACGCAGGTGGCGAAGAGGCGGATTTTGGGATCGAGGATTTTCTTGGTCTCGACCATCATCTTCCACTCTTCCTTCGTGGCGCCGTCCTCCATGAAGTCGTCGATCTTGGGAATGATGTTGAAGGCGATCTGCTTGGGGAAGTGTTCGGGGCTCACCTCGTCATTGACGAAAATGCCGCGGGTCTGGGTCCACAGCTCGTCCATGCCCTCCTTGCCCGCGCCGGACACCGACTGATAGGTCGCGACGCTGGCGCGCACGATCCCGGCCAGATCATGAATGGGCTTGAGCGCCACCACGGTCTGGATGGTCGAGCAATTGGGATTGGCGATGATGGCCTTCTTCGGGCGCTGGCCGAGGGTGTCCGGGTTCACCTCGGGCACCACCAGGGGCACATCCGGGTCCATGCGCCAGGCGCTGGAATTGTCGATCACCAGCGCCCCGGCGGCGGCGATTTTCGGCGCCATGGCCCTGGACACATCCCCGCCCGCGCTCATCAGCACCAGATCGACGGTGGAATAGTCGAAAGTGTCGGCGTCCTTCACTTTCAGCGTCTTGTCGCCATAGGACAGCTCGCGCCCCATGGATTTGCGGCTGGCCAGCGCATGGACTTCGCCGGCCGGGAACAGACGCTCGGCCAGAATGGTGAGCATTTCCGCGCCAACCGCACCGGTGGCGCCGACAATGGCGATATTGAGGGGCATGGGTCGGGTTCCTGTCGATTACGTGTCTTCCCCCGCATGCGGGGGGAGTGGTCCGAAGGACCGAGGGGGGATGGCAAGCTCCCCCCTCCGTCAGCTTCGCTGACATTCGGCATGTCCATCGATTCACCGGATCGATCTTCGACGCCTCATCCCCCGCAAGCGGGGGAGGAAAAGACTACGCCAAACTCGGATCAATGCCCTTGCAGGCTTCCACCAGGCCCTTCACCGAGTCCACCGAATGGTCGAACATGGCTTGCTCTTCGGCGTTCAGGCTGATCTCGACCACTTTCTCCACGCCGCCGGCGCCGATCACGATGGGCACGCCGACATAGAGATCGTCCACGCCGAACTGGCCGGTCAGGTGCGCGGCGCAGGGCAGGACGCGTTTCTTGTCGTTGAGATAGGATTTGGCCATGGCCACGGCGCTTTCGGCCGGGGCGTAGAAGGCCGAGCCGGTGCCCAGAAGCTGGACGATCTCGCCGCCGCCGGAACGGGTGCGCGCCACGATGGCGTCGATCTTGTCCTGGGTGGTCCAGCCCATCCTGATGAGGTCCGGCACCGGGATGCCGGCGACGGTGGAGTAGCGCGTCAGCGGCACCATGGTGTCGCCATGGCCGCCCATGACGAAGGCGGTGACGTCTTCGACCGAGACGCCGAATTCTTCGGCCAGGAACCAGCGGAAGCGGGCGGAGTCCAGAACGCCGGCCATGCCCACCACCTTGTTGTGGGGCAGGCCGGAGAACTCGCGCAGGGCCCAGACCATGGCGTCGAGGGGATTGGTGATGCAGATCACGAAGGCGTCCGGCGCATGGGCCTTGATGCCCGCGCCCACTGATTTCATGACTTTGAGGTTGATGCCCAGAAGATCATCGCGGCTCATGCCCGGCTTGCGCGGCACGCCGGCGGTGACGATGCACACATCAGCGCCGGCGATGGGAGAATAATCCTCCACCGAGCCGCCGGTGAGATGGCTGTCCTTGCCGAACACCGGGCTGGCCTGATCGAGATCGAGCGCCTTGCCCTTGGCCACGCCCTCGGCCAGGTCCATCAGCACCACATCACCCAGCTCCTCGCGGGCGCAAATATGGGCGAGCGTGCCGCCGATCATGCCGGCGCCGATAAGGGCGATCTTCTTGCGGGCCATGTGAGGAGGTCTCCTGAAATTGAGCGATCTGGCAGTGCGCGCCCCGTTTCGCAGGCGCACAAACATCGCGCACGGGTCTAGCGCCGGACGCGCGCGAAGGCAATCGGGGGGTGCGGGGTGGTGCGGACATATCGCGGCTTGCGGCGCGCCCCGGCCCGGCTTGACGGCTGCAGGCCGCCCGCCTAACGATTAGGGCGACGGTCCCGCGCGAGCGGGTGAAAAGGGAACACCGGTGAGAGGGCCAGACGGGTCCTCAGGTCCGGGGCTGTACCCGCAACTGTGAGCAGGGAGGGCGTTCGCCAGTATGCCACTGGGCCGCAAGGCTTCGGGAAGGCGGCGGACGCGCGATGATCTGCAAGCCAGGAGACCTGCCGTCACGTCGTGCGGACCGGGTGCGGGGACACACCATGGCCGGCGAGGGATCATCCCGCGTGAAACGACACCGTAAAGGCGCGTGAGCGCCGGGGGCGGCGCCCTGCGCCAAGCCCGGGGCGCGGTGTTCATGAAGTCGCGGCGGCGGGGTGCTCACCCCCGGTGATCCACGCATTACCGGATGAAGCAGTGATGATATCCACACTTGCGGGCCTTGCGGCCCTGACGCTGGCGCAAGGCGCGCCGGCGGCGAACCCCGAGACCGAAACCTCCAACCCTGCCGACGTGATTGAAGTCACGTCAGTGCGCCTGCCTGCGCCCGCCAGCGAAAGCGCCGCCGCGATCACGCTGATCGGCCGGGCCGAGCTCGACCGGGCCGCGTTCGTGGTCGATGCGCTGGCTGCAGCGCCGGGCGTGACCATCAACCAGACCGGCGCCTTTGGCGGCGTGGCGACCGTGCGTATTCGCGGCGCGTCGGGCGGCCAGACCCTGGTGCTGGTGGACGGCGTGCCGGTCAATGACGCCACCTCGCCCGGCGGCGCGTATAACTTCGCATCGCTGGACCCGGACGCCGTGGAGCGCATCGAGATATTGCGCGGCGCCCAGTCGGTGATCTGGGGATCGGACGCCATTGGCGGGGTGATCGCCATCCAGACCCGGCGCGCGGCGCCGGGGGCAGGGTTCAGCGGTTTTGCCGAGGCCGGGTCGTTCGACACGGTGCGCGCCGGTGCGGCGTTTGACGCGTCGGGTGAGGCGGGCGCGCTGCGCCTCGGGGTCAGCACGTTCAACACGCAGGGCATTTCCAAGGCTGATGAGCGCGACGGCAATACCGAGCGGGACGGCTATGACGCCCTGACCCTGCACGCCAGCGGCACGCTGGCGCTGGGCGGGGCAGGGGCGCTGGACCTGGCCGCGCGCCAGACCCGCGCGCGCACCGAGTTTGACGGGTTCGGCCTGCCCACGGGCGTCATCGACAGCGATGACTTTGACAAGACGCGCGACCGGTCGGCGTCGGTGCGCTGGTCCAACAGCTTTGCGGGCGAGGCGCTGACCGCCCAGGCGCTGATCGGCTATAGCGATATCGAGCGCGATGTGTTCAGCGCCTTCCCGTTCAGCGCGCGCGGGGAGCGGAGCATCGCCCGCGTGGACGGCGCCTGGACGCTGGAGGCCGGCCACCGGCTGGCGGCGGGCCTCGATCTGGAGCGGTCGCAGGCCGATGGCGTCAGCTCGCGCCAGGAGGGTGTGTTCGTGCTGGGAGAGCTGCGCCCGGCCGACGGGATCGTGCTCACCGGCGGTGTGCGCCGCGATGAATCCGAGCGCTATGGCGGAGCGACCACGGGGCGGATCAGCGCCTCGGCCCAGGTGACGGAGATGGTGCGCCTGCGCGCCAATGCCGGGACCGGTTTCCGGGCGCCGAGCCTTTTCCAGACGACCTTCTTCTGCTGCGGCGCCACGGCGCCGAATGCCGACCTGAGGGCCGAGGAGAGCGTGGGTTATGATGTGGGGGCCGATGTCGCGCTCGCGGGCGGGCGGGTCATGGTTGAAGCCACCTGGTTTGCCCAGGATATCACCGACCTTATCGACTTCTCCTTCGCCGCCGGCGGGTATGAGAATATTGCGCGCGCCGATACGTACGGGGCGGAGCTGGCGGCGCGCGCCGCCCTGTCCGACCGCTGGAGCGCCAGCGCCAGCTATGCCTGGCTGGAGGCCGAGGACGGGGCTGGAAACCGCCTTGCGCGCCTGGCGCGCCACACGGCGGATGCAGCGTTGAGCTATGACGCGGATCGCTGGGGCGCAAGCCTGTCGGGCCGGTATAACAGTGAGGAATTTGACGCCAACGGCACGGTTCCCGCCTGGACGCGGTTTGACCTCAACGCCCGTTACCAGCTGACCTCGCGCCTGGAACTCTATGGCCGGGTGGAGAATCTGCTGGACCGCCACTACCAGCAGGTCTTCGGCTATGGCACGCCGGGCCGCTCGGCCTGGGCCGGGCTGAGGCTGTCGCGGTGAGGGGAACGCCATGATGCTGCGCGCGGGCGCTCTGGCGGCTCTGGCCGCAGCCTGCCTCGCCGGACCTGCCGGCGGGACGGAGCGCCCGCGCGTGGTGTCGCTGGATTATTGCGCCGACCAGTATGTGCTGGCGCTGGCGGACCGCGACCAGATCGCCGCCATCACCAGCGGTCCGGGCGACGCGCATTCGGCCCTGCGCGCCCGGGCTGAAGGGCTGCGCCGGGTGCGCGAGAGCGCCGAGGACGTGCTGGCGCTGGCGCCGGACCTGATCGTTCGCAGCTATGGCGGCGGGGTGCGGGCGCAGGCTTTCTATGCGCGCACCGGGCTGGAGGTGCATGATCTGGGCTTCCCGCGCAGTTTTGACGACATCGCGCAGGCGATCGTGCGCGCCGGTGACGCGCTGGGTCAGGAGGCGCGCGCCGCTGAGCTGCTGGCGGCCATGCAGGCGGATCTTGCCGCCGCCGCCGCGCCCGGACCGCGCCCGCGCGCGCTGTATCTGACGCCCGGCGGGGTGACGTCGGGGTCGGGCACGCTGATTCACCAGATGATCGAGGCGGCGGGGCTGGAGAATGCAGCCGCTGCGGATGGCGCGAGCGGCTGGGTCAGCGTGCCGCTGGAAGCCCTCGTGCTGGACCCGCCGCAGCTGATCATCACCGGGTTTTTCGACCAGCCCGATATTCTCGCCGACCAGTGGAGCCTGACGCGCCATCGCGTCCTCACGGATTTGCTGGCGCGCACGCCGGCCATTCATCTGGACGGCGCGCTGATCGGCTGCAGCGACTGGGGGCTGGCGGCGGCCGCGCGGATCCTGCGTGAGGAAACCAACGCCTTGCCGGGACCGGACTCATGACCCGTCTTCAGCTCAACGCCATGCTGGCGCTCGCCGGTCTCGCCGCGATCCTCGCCGGGATCATGGCGGGCAGCGCGCCGCTCAGCTTTGCCGACACGCTGTCCGGTCTGCTGGGCGCCGGGCCGGAAGGCGCGCGCCTGATCGTACAGGAAATCCGCCTGCCGCGCGTGCTGGCGGCGTTTGTGACCGGTGCGGCGCTGGGCGCGTCGGGGGCGCTGTTGCAGGGGCTGTTGCGCAATCCGCTGGCCGATCCCGGCGTGCTGGGCGTCAGCGCCATGGCGGCGCTGGGGGCGGTGATCGCCATCTGGTTCGGCCTGGCCGCGCTCAGCGCCTTCGCCGTGCCGCTGATGGCGATCGCGTTTGCAGCCCTGGCGGCGGGGATGCTCGCAGGTCTCGCCGCCGCGCGCCTGTCGGTGGTGCAGCTCATTCTGGCGGGGGTGGGGATTTCAAGCTTCGCGGGCGCCTTGAGCGCGCTCGCCATGAACCTGGCGCCGACGCCCTTCACCTTGAGCGATCTTGTCAACTGGCTCATGGGCTCGGTGGCCAACCGCTCCTTCAGTGATCTGGCGCTGGCCGCGCCGTTCTGGATCGCCGGGGCGGGGCTGGCGGCGCTGGCCCTGCCGGGCCTGCGCGCCCTGACGCTGGGCGAGGACACGGCGATGAGCCTGGGGGCCGACATTTCGCGCACCCGCCTGCTGGCGATCCTGGCGAGCGCGCTTCTGACCGGTTCCGCCGTCGCGGTGGCGGGGATGATCGGGTTTGTCGGCATTGTCGCGCCGCATCTGGTGCGCCCGATGGTGCGCCATGATCCGGGCGATCTCGTCCTGCCCAGCGCGCTCGCGGCCGGGACGATCCTGGCGCTGGCGGACCTGGCGATCCGGCTGGCGCCGTTCACCCAGGAACTGAAGCTGGGCGTCGCGGCGGCGCTGGTCGGCGCGCCGGCCTTCATCTGGATCGCGGCGCGCAGCGCGAGTATCGGGCGATGAGCGCCGCGGCCCTGATCAGCGCCAGCGTCGTGCTGGCTGGCCGCCCGGCGCTGGACGCCGTCTCGTTCAGCGTTGCGCCCGGCGCGTTCGTCGCCCTGACCGGTCCCAATGGCGCAGGCAAGTCCACGGCGATCCGCGCCCTGCTCGGCCTCGTCCCGTTGAGTGCAGGGCAGGCGCTGCTGGGCGGTGATCCGGTGGGTGCGCTGTCGCCATCGCAGCGCGGACGCCGCGCGGCCTGGCTGGCGCAGGACCGCTCCAGCGCCTGGGCGATACGGGTGAAGGATCTGGCGGCGCTGGGCCGGTTTGCCTGGTCGGGCGCGCCCTATGAGCGTCTGGCCGATGCGGACCGCACAATCGTGGACGAGGCGCTGGCGCGCGCCGGGGCGGCCGGGCTGGCGGACCGTCCGCTGGGCGCCCTGTCGGGCGGAGAACAGGCGCGCGCCCATCTCGCCCGGGCGCTGGCGGCGCGGGCGCCGGTGCTGGCCGTGGATGAACCGGCGGCGGCGCTGGATCTGCGCCATCAGCACGAGGCGATGGCGGTGCTGCGCGCCGAAGCCGACAGCGGCGTGGCGGTGATCGCGGCGCTGCATGATCTGGGCGCAGCGGCGCGCTGGGCTGACCGGGTGATCGTGCTGGATCAGGGCCGGGTGGCCGCCGACGCCGCGCCGCAGACTGCGCTGAGCGCAGACCTGCTGGCGCGGGTGTTCGGCGTGCGCCGGCGCGCGGAAGGCGGCTACGACCCGGTCTGAGACGCGGCCAGCTCGCGCAGCTGGGTGGAGGCGATCGCCACTTTGGAGAGCGCCCAGGCCCCCGACAGGCCGAGCTCCTCCAGCGTGCGGTCTGCGCGGTCGACCTCGGCGCTGTGCCGGGAGGTCCAGCTGTCCACCAGGCTGCTCGCCCAGTCGCGGTCCGGGCTCTCGACGCCTGCCGCCAGGCCGCCGCCCGCCTCGGCGGCGAAGGCCGCGACCCGGGCGGCGATGGCGTACTGGCTGGCGTAGAGGTCCTCGATCAGGCGGCGCATGGCGACCCGGTCCCAATGGACGCTGGAGGACAATTGCCCGCCCGCGCCGCGCAGCACGTCAAAGCGGAAGCGCGCCCCCACGCCATGGTAGAGCGCCGCGGCTGCGGCCAGCGGCCAGGCCGCCTCGCGCGCCAGATCGATGACGTCGGACGAGGAGGTGAGCGGCTTGAGCCGGGCGACGTCATGGGCGAGGTCTTCCGGCGCGCCCTGTTCGATATAGGCCTGCATGCGCTGGGCGATGCTGTCTGCGTCGTGTGGCGACACAACGCTGTCCACCAGGGTTTTCAGCACATCGACGCCCGGCTGGTAGGCGGCGATTACATCGTCCACTGGCGCGGCGCCGCGCCCCATGCTCCGGCGCGCCAGCCAGTAGGTCTGACGGCGCAGGAGGCGGATCACCTCGTCATGCAGGGCGGTCTGGACGCTGGCGGGCGCCAAATTGTCGAGCGCGTTGATCCGGTCGGTGAAGTCCTTGAAACGGAAGATGCGCCGGCCGGCCTCGAAAGCGCGCGCGATGGCGTCCACGTCGGCGCCGGTGCTCTCGATGGCGCGCGACAGGAAGGTGGGTCCGCCCAGATTGACCATGTCATTGGCGAGCTGGGTGGAAATGATCTCCCGCTTCAGCCGGTGGCCATGCATGGCCTCGGCATAGCCGGCGAGCTGAGCCGGGAAATAGCCCACCAGCATGCTGGAAAAATGCGGATCATCCGGCGCGCCGGAGGCGACCAGGGCGTCAAACAGGGTGATCTTGGCGTAGCTTGCCAGCACCGCGATTTCCGGACGGGTGAGGCCCAGGCCCTGCTCCTTGAGGACGCGCAACTGCTCGGCGCCGGGCAGGCCCTCCACCTTGCGGTCGAGCTGGCCGGCCTTTTCGAGCCGGTCCATCAGCCGCTCATGGGCGTCAATGTCTTCGGCCGCGTGTTCACGCGCGATGGTGAGCGCCAGGCTCTGGTCGTAATTGTGCTGCAGCACGTGGGCGGCGACCTCGTCGGTCATGGACTCCAGCAGCGCATTGCGTGCGGGGATGTCCATCTTGCCTTCGCGGACCATCGGATTGAGCAGGATCTTGATGTTGACCTCGTGGTCGGAGCTGTCGACCCCGGCCGAATTGTCCACAAAGTCGGCATTGCAGCGCCCGCCATGGCGGGCGTATTCGATGCGGGCGGCCTGGGTGACGCCCAGATTGGCGCCTTCGCCGATGACGGCGGCCCTGAGCTCGGATGCGTTGATGCGCAGCGCATCATTGGCCCGGTCGCCCACCTCATAGTCCTGCTCGTGCGTCGCCTTCACATAGGTGCCGATGCCGCCGAACCAGACCAGCTCCACATCGGCCTTGAGCAAGGCGCGCATCAGCTCGCTGGGCGCGGCGGTCTTGCCCTCCAGCCCAGTCAGGGCGCGGATTTCGTCGGTCAGGGTGATCGCCTTGGCCGCGCGCGAAAACACGCCGCCCCCCTTCGAGATCAGGCTCTTGTCATAATCCTGCCAGCTGGAGCGCGGCAGGTCGAACAGGCGCTTGCGCTCATTCCAGGCGGCCTGCGCGTCGGCCGGATCGGGATCGATGAAAATGTCGCGATGGTCGAAGGCGGCCACCAGCCGGATGGTCCTGGACAACAGCATGCCATTGCCGAACACGTCGCCGGACATGTCGCCCACGCCCATGACGGTGACGGGTTCGGTCTGGATATTCTTGCCGATCTCGCGGAAATGGCGCTGGACCGAGACCCAGGCGCCGCGTGCGGTGATGGCCATTTTCTTGTGGTCATAGCCCGCCGAGCCGCCGGACGCGAAGGCGTCGCCGAGCCAGAAATCATACTCGGTCTGGGCCACGCCATTGGCCATGTCGGAGAAGGTGGCCGTGCCCTTGTCGGCGGCGACGACCAGATACGGGTCCTCGCCATCCCAGCACACGACATCCCTTGGCCGCTTCACGGCGTCCTCGGAGAGGTTGTCGGTGATGTCCAGAAGCCCGCGCAGGAAGACCTTGTAGGCTTCCTGGCCTTCGGCGAGCCAGGCCTCGCGGTCGGAGCGGTCGGGCAGCTGCTTGGGGTAGAAACCGCCCTTGGATCCCACCGGCACGATGACCGCGTTCTTCACCTGCTGGGCCTTGACCAGACCCAGCACCTCGGTGCGGAAATCCTCGCGCCGGTCCGACCAGCGCAGGCCGCCGCGCGCCACCGGGCCGAAGCGGATGTGCACGCCTTCGACGCGCGGGCTCCACACGAAGATCTCGCGATGGGGCTTGGGCGCGGGCAGGTCGCGCAGCTTGCGGCTGGCGATCTTCAGTGAAATCCAGGGCTTGGGCGCGCCGTTTGCGCCGGTCTGGTAGAAATTGGTGCGCAGCACCACTTCCAGCAGGCGCAGGATCCGGCGCAGGGCGCGGTCATGATCAAGGCTCTCCACCGCGTCGAGCCGGGCGCGGATATCGACCGCGATCTCCTTGGCCCTGGCGTCACGTTCCTTGAGATCGAGCCCGAGGGCCGGATCAAACCGGGTCTCGGCCAGGCGCAACAGGCCCAGCGCGATGCCGGGATTGGCGGCGAAGGCCTCTTCCTGCAGGGCCTGGGAGGGGTCGAGGCCTGATTGCTGGCGGTAGCGCGCGCAGGTGCGCAGGAAGGCGGCCTGGCGCCAGGTCACGCCGATCGCCAGCACCAGCTTGTTGAATCCGTCGTCTTCAGCCTGGCCCGACAGGACCGCCAGCAGCGCCTCCTCGAACGCGCCCGCCACGCCAGCGACATCGCACACGGCGCCCGAGGCGAGGCGCGCTTCGAACTCGTGCACCCAGATGGTTTCGCGCTCGCCGCCGGCGCCGTGGCGGCGCACCGGGAAGCCGGCCTCGGCCTGGACGTGCAGGCCCAGATTCTCCAGTACGGGCAGAACGGCGGAGAGGGCGACCTGCTCGCCATGGCGGTAGAGCTTGACGCGCAGCCGGCCCGGCGCGTCGCCCGGGGCGGCATAGGCGCGCGCCGCCAGCGGCGCGGACGCGTTCACCGTCTCCATGCGGCGCACGTCGCACAGGGCGTCTTCGGGCGTGAAGCGCTCGCGATAGCCGGCGGAGAAGCCGTCGACATAGGTCAGAACGGCGCGGCGCAGGGCGGTGTCGACGGCGGCGCGCGCGGCGGCGTTCAGCTCGTCCTCCCAGGTGCGCGCCAGCGCCGCGATGCGCCGCTCCAGCTCGGCCGGGTCAGGTTCGGGATGGTTGAACGGGTTGAGCCCGACAATGAAGTGAACCCGCGCCAGCGGGCCGTCGCCGAAATTGGGATAGAAGGCGGACAGGCGCCCGTTGAACGCCTCGCGGATCAGCTCGCCGGCGAGCTCGCGGACCTTGGAATTGTAGCGCTCGCGCGGCACGTAGAGGAGGCAGGAGACGAAGCGGTCGAACTGGTCGCGGCGCATGAACAGCCGGGTGCGCGGGCGGTCGTAGAGGTGCAGGATGCCCAACGCCAGCTGCAGCAGATCGTTTTCATCGGTCTGGAACAGCTCGTCGCGCGGATAGGTCTCCACGATGTTCTGGAGCTTCTTGTAGGAGTGCGAGCCCGGCTGCTTGCCCGAGCGCTCGATCACGCGGCGCACCTTGCGCCGGATCAGCGGCACCTCGCGCGCCATCTGGTCATAGGCGTCCGACGTGAACAGGCCGACAAAACGGGTCTCGCCAATCACCGAACCGTCGTCGCGATAGCGTTTGACCCCGACATAATCCATGTAGACGCGCCGGTGGACGCGGCTCTTCATGTTGGACTTGGCGACGATCACCGGCGTGGGCGCGCGCAGGTAAGCCTCGATGGCGGGGCTGAGGAATAGCGGCTCGGCGGTGGAGCGCAGCACGTTGCGCTGCGGGTCGCGCAGCACGCCGAGCCCCGACCCGCCGACGATGTCGGGCTCCTTGCGCTCCAGCTTGCCGTCGGCGCCCACGACGTAGCGATAGTCACGGCAGCCGAGGAAGGTGAACTGGCCCCCGCGCAGCCAGCGCAGGAAGGCCAGCGCCTCATCGAGCTCTTCCTTCGGCGCATTGGTGGGCGCGGTCTCGATATGGCCGATCACCTCGTCCATCTGGTCGAGCATGGCGCGCCAGTCATCGACCGCATCGCGCACGTCGATGAGCGTGGCCGAGACTTCCTGTTCGAGCCTGGCGGCTGCTTCGGCCGACATCCGGTCGACATGGACCTGGATCATCGATTCCTTGATGACGCGACCGCCCGTGGCGACGCGGTCGGCGTTGTCGTCGCGGCGCACCTCGACGATGGGATGGAACATGGCCAGCACGTCGAGGCCGAGGGCGGCAATCTCGCCCATCACCGAATCAACAAGGAAGGGCCGGTCCTGGCCGATGACTTCAAGCACGTCGCGGTCCAGCTCGCGCCCGTCGGCGCCGCAGGCCCGGCGCACGCGCACCTTGATCTTCTCGCCCGGCCGGGCGGCGGCGTAGTCCCAGAACCCGGCCGCCAGCGCGAGCGCGTCATCCATGCCCAGCCCGGTCATGTCGTCGGCCAGCGCGTCGCCCCAGACCTGCTGGACATAGCTCAGGGCGTCGGGACCGAAGGCCTTGAACCGCGCCGTGAACATGTCGCGTCCGGCCTTGATGAACGTGTCCTGATCGAAGGCGTAGGCGACGCTGACGACAGCGTTCATGACCGGTTGCTCCAGACTGGCGGGGCGCGCGGGGGTGCGGCGCGCTGCCGCATGAAATGTACGCGCGCACACTACTGCGCCGGGCGCGCCGTTCAAGCGCTGTGCGGCGTCTGGACCTGCGATCAGGGCTGTGGTGAGGTGCGCGCCAAATCGTCATTTGCCTTTCACAGAACGGAGGCCCCATGCCCCACGCCCTCATCACCGGCGCCAATCGCGGCCTGGGTCTGGAACATACCCGCCAGCTGCTTGAACGCGGCTGGAGGATCACCGCAGCGGTGCGCAATCCCGCCGGCGCCACGGAGCTCAAGGCGCTGGATGCGGGTGACGGCCGGCTGCGGATCGAGACCTATGACGCTGCGGACCTGACCGCCGCTGCGGCGCTGAAACAGCGTGTCGCCGGGCCGGTGGATATCCTGTTCGCCAATGCCGGCATGATGCACCGCGACGGCTTCGGCACGGGCGCGAGCGAGGGTTTCATCACCTCCATGCGCGTCAATGCGGCCGCGCCGCTGGCGCTGGCGGAAGCCTTCGCCGACCAGGTCGCGGCCAGCCAGATGAAGGTGATCGCGCTGCAATCCTCGCGCATGGGCTCGATCGCCGACAATGATTCGGGCGGGATGTACGCCTATCGCGCCTCCAAGGCGGCGCTCAACGCCATCGGCAAATCGCTGAGCCATGATCTCAAGGCCAAGGGCGTGGTGGTGCTGATCCTGCATCCAGGCTGGGTGCGCACGCGCATGGGCGGACCGGGCGGAAACCTCACGGTCACCGAAGCGGTGGAGGCGCAGCTGGACCTGATTGCACGCGCCAACCCGGCGATGAACGGGCGCTTCTTCCACGCCAACGGTCAGGATCTGCCCTGGTAGGGCGCACGGGCGCAGGCGGCGCCGCGCACGCAAGGCCGAATCTCTGACAGACCCGGCAAACAGAAAACGCCCCGCGCAGCGCGGGGCGTTTTTCCCGTCCGGCGGCGCCGCCGGACGGGGGACAGTCGTGTCCGGCGGCGCCTGCAGGCCTCATCGGGCAGGCTGGGGGGACGCACTCTGAGGCCTGTTCGTAACGCGTTAAGTGGAAAGTTTTATTTTACGGACAAGGTAAGCCGTCTCGCGCTCGGGGCAAGCCCGGACCTGAGTGGCCTCACGGGCAATCAACGCTTTGCGCCCGCGCCATTCAATTGACCGGTCCGCCGCTTGCGCGGCCAAGGGCTTGAATTTTTTAAACAATGCTATCCGGCGCCTGATGGGCTCGCGCACCGGACAGGGTGGCGCCTTGCGCCGAAGGCGTCTGTCGCGGTTTGATCACGAGGCTGTGATCAAACCTCAGCATGCATCGCGACGCGATGACAGCGCCCTGCGGCCCCGCGCCTTGCCTCGCGGCGCGGGTCGCCTATGCTCTGAGGCCATGATCGACATGCTGTTCCTGATCGCCCAGCCGGACGCGCAGCCGGTGATTCGCCTCGACAGCGCGCCGGTGCGCCAGTCGCTGGACGAGCGGCTGGAGGCGCGCCTGTCGGCGCTGCGCCATGCGGCGAGCGCTGCCGAAGCGGATGTGATCGCGGACGAGGTGCTGTCCCTGTGGCGCCAGCAGGCGGGGCCTGCGGCCGATCTCCTCCTGAGCCGGGCCGCCGAGGCTGGCGAGCAGGGCGACAGGGCGACCGCGCAACGCGCGCTGGACCATTTGCGCCTGCTGGAGCCCGGCTTCGCCGAGGGCTGGGTGGCGTCGGCGCGCCTGGCGGCTGCCCACGAGGACTGGAGCTTTGCGCTGGAGGCGCTCAACGAGGCGGTGGCGCAGGAGCCGCGGCGCTTCGACGCCTGGGTGATGCTGGCCCAGGCGCTGGAGCGGGCCGGCGCCCGGGCTGCGGCGCTGGAAGCCTATGAGGA
The DNA here is from genome assembly GCA_016124675.1 of Alphaproteobacteria bacterium. Taxonomy (GTDB): domain Bacteria; phylum Pseudomonadota; class Alphaproteobacteria; order Caulobacterales; family Maricaulaceae; genus Oceanicaulis. The sequence continues at coordinate 166,552 of WGNG01000001.1, read as the reverse complement.
AGCGCTGGCCGTCCATCCCCATCATCCCGCCGCCGGCGCGGCGCGCGCGCGCCTGACGCGCGACCTGGCCGGACGCGCCTTGTGAGCCTGACCGAGATGACTGTACCGGCGCCGATCGGCATTCTGGCGGCGTGTCTGTCGCTGCTGACGCTGACCCTTCTGGGCGCCTGCGCCGCCGGAGCCGGGCGGTCGGGGGCGCTGGCCGAACAATATCCGGCGGACGGGCTGTTCCTCACTGTCGATGGTGCGCGCCTGCACTATCACATCACAGGACCCGGAGACGCGCCTGCGGTGCTGGCGCTCCACGGCGCATCGGCCAATCTGCATGAGATCAAGACCGGGCTGGAAAGCGCGCTGGACGAGTACCGCGTGATCTGGCTGGACCGCCCGGGCCTGGGCTGGAGCGACCGGCCGGACGGGGACTGGAACCCGCAGCGCGAGGCGGCGCTGATCGCGGCGTTTCTTGAGGCGCTGGACGCCGGCCCGGTGACGGTTATCGGTCACTCGTGGGGCGCAGCGATCACGCTGCGGCTGATGATGGATCACCCGGACCGCACCGCGGGAGCGGTCCTCACCGCGCCGGCCGCGCGGGCCTGGGTCGGCGAGGCGGCGCTGTACAACCGCGCCAGCACCTGGCCGGTGATCGGGCCGTTGATCACCCACGTGGTTGCTCCCATCCTGGGACCGGGCCAGCTGGAAAGCGGGGCGCAGAGCGCATTCGAGCCGGAGACAATGCCGGACAACTATGTGGAGGAGACGCGCCTGGCGCTGATCCTGCGTCCGGGGCCGTGGCGCGCCAATGCCGAGGACATGGCGAACGTGAACGCGCACCTTGATGCGCAGGAAGACCGCTATGGCGAGATCGCCCAGCCGGTGATCCTGATCGCCGGGCCGGACGACACGGTAGTGTTCACCCACCGCCACGCCGAGCCGGTGGCGGCCATCCTGCCCCGGGGCGAGCTGCGCCTGCTGGAGGGCGCCGGGCATAATCTGCATCACAGCGCGCAAGGCGCCGATGCGGTGGCTGAGGCGCTGCGCGATGTGCGCGCCCGGCTTGAGCAGGATTAGCCTGCCGCGCACCGGAGTGATGACCGCGCGCTTGCGCTGACGGGGCGCTCTCGCCTATCCCCGTGGCCACACTCATTGAGCAGGACAAGGACATGACCATGGCCGATTTCGCCGCCGCTCCCGAACGAGACGAATCCGACGCCATCGGCGCCGCTGCCCGCGACCAGCTGAAAAGCTTCGTGGCGCGCATCGAGCGTCTGGAGGAGGAGAAGGCGGGTCTCGCCGCGGACATCAAGGAAGTATACGCCGAAGCCAAGAGCTTCGGGTTTGACACCAAGGTGCTGCGCAAGGTCATCTCGATCCGCAAGCAGGATCGTAACGAGCGCCAGGAGCAGGAAGCGCTTCTGGAGCTGTATCTGGGCGCGGTGGGCGAATTCTGATCCGCCAACCGCCCGGCGCGGAGGCGCCATGGCGCGTGAAACCGATGACAAGGCTGCCGAGCGGGCGACGCGCAAGGCGCTTGCCCGCATCCGCAAGGCCCGCGATGCGGTGACGCGCGCGATTGCGCAGTCAGCTGACACAGCTGCTGCTGACCGCGCCCGCGCCGAGCTGACCGAGTGGGAAGACGCGTTCATGACCTCGGTGGAGGCGCGGCTGAGGGAGTACGGCTCGGCTTTCGCCGACCCGTCCAAGGGCGCGCCCGGCGAAGCGTTGTCGCGGCTCCAGCTTGTCAAGCTCAAGGAGATCGAGGCCAAGGCCCGCGGCAAGCCGCGCGCCGGCTTCACGCAGACGCGCTCCAGCCTCCGGCCAAAGGCTGCGCCGCTGAAGCCGCGCAGCCGCGATATTCATGAGGATGTGGATGCGCCGCCCGTCGCTGAGCGCGGCTGCCCGTCACGCGCTGCATCACCCCCCGGTCCGTCCGCCCCTGCGCCCGCCAAACCGGCCCGCCCGGCCTTCAAGGTGATCAAGGGTGGTAAGGAGGGGTGAGCCCTAAGCCGCGCTCATCTCCAGTGAATTGAGCTCGATGAGCACGCCGAAGCCGGCGCGGGTCTGAAGCCGTACGGGCAGGTGATGGCCATTGTCCAGCGGCGCGAGCCAGAGCGTCAGCGGATGGCGCAGATCGCGCGGGTTCGGGCGCTGGCGCTCGGTATAGCCGGAAATCGGCTCATAGTAGGCGTCGCACACGATGGCCTCGCCCTGCCAGGCCGGCGTGCGCACCCGTTCACGTCCACGCGCCTGCAAGCGAAGATTATAGCGGTGGCGCCCGTCGAATACCGGAAGAATGCCGGAACATTCGCGCTGCCCGGTCATGGATTGCGATAGCATCAGCACGGCGGTCATCGGGTCGATGGCGCCGGCACGGTCGGAATCGGTCGCGGGCGGGTCGCCCCAGGTGGAGAAATTGGGCATGGCGGTGGCGCGTGCGATGCTGTTCTCAAAGCTCATGTCGATGCGCCGGTGCTTGCGCCCGGTGCGTTCGTCATGGGCGTAGGAGAGCGGGCGCGCCCGCCCGCGGGTAATGGCGCCGCTGACGGTGGAGTCAATGCGCACGTCGGTGAACAGGGCGGCCAGGCCCGTGGCGATGGCGGTCGCGCTCGCCGAATAGCTGTCCTCCGCCAGATGCGCCGTCAGCTCCACCCGTCCAACCGGGATGGCGAGCACGCTCCCTGAATACCGCGCCGACAATGTCAGGTCCTGTGCCGTGCCGGTGGCGTTGGCGAAACCCGGGGCGCACAGGGCGAGCGAGACGGCGGCGGCCGAGAGAGCGGCGGCGAGGCGGGTGATCAGGCGCATGATGAAGGCTCCGGCAGACGGGCTGTCTGATACCCAATCAATCGCTACGCTGCGGCGGATTTGAGGCGCAGGGGCGGTCAAACCGCGCCCTGCGCCTCAAGCCTTCCGCATCAGGCCTCGAAGGCGGCGATCAGGCGGCGCAGATGGGCGCGGTGCGCGCGCGCCTCACGCGACCCGAACAGGTCGGGCATCCAGGCCGGGCCGACCCGGTTCCTGACGTCGTGGATCGCGGCCAGCGCCGCCGACCGGCCCGAGGGCGAGACGCCCGCGTCGCTGGTCAGCGCAATGAGACGCTGGAGATAGGCCACCTGCAGGTTCTGACGGTAGGTGTTCGGCTCTCCGCCCACGTCCGCCGCGTACATGATGCGGGTCAGGTCGCGCATGTATTCAGCCGCGCTGTAGGTCCCGCCATAGCGCCGGGAATCCTGCAGGCGGTCGAGCACGTTGGGGTGGGTGAGATGGGCCAGGAGCGCCATCTGCTGACCGAAGGCCCGGCTGTGCAGGGACGGGTCCTCGTTGGAGCCGAAATGATCGAACAGGCGGCGCTGGCGCTGCAGCCGGTCGGCATAGGCCTCCTCGATCATGAAGGCGTCCGGGCCGAACATGGCCGCCTCCAGCACGCGCAGGGCTTCCTTCTGCTTGGCTTCGGTCACGGGGATGAAGGGCCGCTCGGCGCCGGGCTGACCGACCACAGCGCGGTTGTTGTAGACCCCGGCGATATGGCGCGTGGCGACATTGGCTGCGCCGAAGCGCTGGCCGGACAGGAGCTGATAGCTGGTCAGCAGGCCCTGATAGGTCTCGCCTTCACGTTCAAAGATCTCCGGCAGGCGCGCCAGCGTCTCGTTGACGATCTCCACCCGCTCGGCCGCCCAGCCGACCGGATCATCGGAGAGATCATTGATCATGACGCGCGGATCAATGCCGCGGCCGGGCGAGCGCATGTCATCGGCGTCATTGCCGAACGCTAGCTCGGTCTCGGTGGAGCGGGCAAGGATGGCCGGGAGGGCGGCTTCGTCCGGGGTGTAGCCGTACTGGATCGCCCAGATGTCATAGGCGCCCGGAACATCGAGCGACCACTGGCCCTGCGCCACGCCCGCCGGGGCGATGTTGAGGGCGGGGTAGTCCATGATCGAGTGCGTGACCGCGCGCCCGTCATGGAGGCCAGCCAGCGGCACGCCGGAGGTGGCGCGCATGTTGTGCATCAGGCCCAGCGTGTGGCCGATCTCGTGGATCACCAGATAGTGCAGCGACTGGCGCACCAGCTCATCGACTTCCACCTGGCTGGCGCCGCGCGTCTGCAGGGCGGCCAGGGCGGCCTGGGTTTCGAACTGAAGATGTTCGGCGAAATTGCACATCTCGCCCGGGGCGTGGTCGTGCATGTGGACGAGCTCGGGCTGGCCCGTCATTTCCGCCAGCATGTCGGCCGGCAGCCACTGGGACAGGCCGGCGACGTCAAACAGCTCGGAAAAGCGGATGCGGTTGGTCAGGAAGACGTATTCCAGCATGATGTCCGCGCCGATGATCTCGCCGGTGCGCGGATTGGTGAAGCTCGGCCCGTACCCGCCGAACGGAGGCGTGGGCGAGGACGTCCAGCGCAGGACATTGTAGCGGATATCGCCCGCGTCCCACTCGGCGTCGTCGGGCTGCACCTCGACCTGGATGGCGTTGGAGAAACCAGCCGCCTCGAAGGCGGTGTTCCAGGTCAGCGCCGCAGTGCGGATGGTGTCGCGCAGCTCGTGCGGCGTGGTGTTCTCGATCCACCACACGATGGGCTGGACCGGATCGGACAGCGGTGCGTCGGGGTCCTGTTTGACCAGGCGCCACCGGTCAATGACGTCGTCATACGGCGTCATGGAGGTGTCGGTGAGATTGGTCACGCGCTGACCGAAATAGCCCACGCGGAAATCGTCCGCGCGCGGGGTGAACCCCTCTTCCGGCATCGCGATGAAGGAGTGCTGCAACAGGATGGCGACCGAACGGGAGTCGGTGATTTCCGGCCCCGTGGCGCCGCGCGGCGCATCATTGACGAACACATATTCGACGACGACATCGAGGTTCAGAGGATAGCCGCGGGCGTCCAGGATGCGGGTGCGGCCGCTGTCGAGACGGCCGAGCTGGAACATGGTCGCCGCAGCCGGGGTGGCCGGCGGGGTCGGCTTGATCTGGTGCATGTCTTCCGACTGCAGAAGACGGCCGGCATTGATGAGGTAGCGGGCGGGGGCGGCGTCATCGCCTTGCGCCGCGTCAGCGCCCTCGCCGGCGGTTTCAGCATCGCCGTCCTCAGCCGCATCGCCCGCCGGGGTCATGGCGACCACATCGACAACGGCCAGAAGGGCGCGGGTGATGTTGGCGTTGGCGGCGCGCGCCAGGGCGTTCTCCGGATCAAAGGAGAAATTGGTGTTCACCGCCTCGATCTCGATCTTTCCGAAACGATGGGCGAAGGTGAGGATGCGGTTTTCGCGGAACTGGCCCCGGAAGTGCCCGACGCGCGGGGCGCCATCCTCGGTATAGGTGAAGTATATGAACTCCTCGCCGAGCTGGCCGGCGGAAATCTCCATGAAGAGCTCGCCGTTCTCGGTATTGCGGTAGAGGGGAAACAGGCCGTCGATCCGCTCGAACTTGTCGTCCTCGACATATTCCTCGATCGTCTTGGTGTCCGTGTCCGCAAGCGCGGCCGCGCTCAGGAAAAGCGCCATCAGCGCCGCCGCGATCCAGCGGCTTGCCTGGGTCAACATCGGTGTCGTTCCTCCCCGAGATATATCCTGCCGGCAAACTAGGCTCACCTGACGCCCGGGGCCAAGCCTGAAGCAGCTTATTTATCGGTCACGTGACCGCCAGGACACGCGTTTTGCCCCGGTTAACGGGGCGCTGGCGGTTCGGGTTGGGGGAATTCGTAGATCACGATCAGATTGCCGTCCCAGTCGGTGAAGCCCAGCTCAACACCCTGTCCGCGGGCGCTGCTGGCCTCGCCCAGGGCGCGCGGCTGCGCCCGCTCCAGGCCCATGGCGTCGATGGCCTCGACAATCGCTTGATAGCGCCCGTGCGCGTCAATGACGGCGGCGGCGCGGCGTATGCCGGTGAGCGGGTCGAGCGCCACGCCGGTCACCTCGATGAGGGCGAGGGTGCGCACCTGGACGTCGCCGGCGTCCAGCGTGGCGAATCGGATCGAGGCCTCGCGCGGGATGTTGAACACCTCGTAGGAATAGCTGTCAGGACCTGACTGCGTCAGCGAATGGAGTTCGAATCCCAGGACGTCGCGGTACAGGGTCAGCGCGCGGTCCATGTCGGAGACGATGATGGCCTGACGCTTGAAGAAAGCGCCGTCATAGAGAGCGTCGCCGGCTGGCTCCTGCGCAGCGGCGCTGGCGCTGGCGAACAGGACGCTGATGGTGGCGGCGAGGGCGGCAAGGGTGGACATGACAGGTCTCCTCATAGCGGCCGGTCCGCAGGGGCGCGGCGCCGTGCGCGGCTTGACCGGGCCGGGGTCGACCCCTAATTTGTCCGGACAACCCTATCAGACTGGAACTCGATGCGCAGCCTGCTTTTTGTCCCCGGATCGCGCCCTGACCGCATCGCCAAGGCGTTGGCCGCCGGGGCCGACGGCGTATGCATCGATCTGGAAGACGCTGTGCCCCCCGCCGGCAAGGATGAGGCGCGTCATGCGGTGATGACGGCGCTGGCGGAGTCTCGGGCAGACGCTGCGCCGCGCCTGGGGTTCCGGATCAATTCCGTGCGCACGCCCGCCGGGCTGGCGGATCTGGCCGCCTATGCCCATGGCGAAGGCCGGGCCGATTTCCTGATGATCCCCAAAGTCTCCCACGGCGAGGAGCTGGTGATCATCGCCGAGGCGCTGGGCGGGCCGGAGGCGCCCCCGCTCTGGCCCATCGTTGAGAGCGCGGCGGGGCTCAAACATGCCTACCAGATCGCCGGAGCGCCAGGCGTCGAGGGCGTCCTGTTCGGCGGGGCGGACTTTGCGGCCGATCTGGGCGTCACACTGGACTGGGAGCCATTATTGCATGCGCGCGGCGTCCTGGCGGCCGCCGCAGCCGCCGCCGGCGTCGAGCTGATGGATGTGCCGTGGCTGGACGTGGAGGATGAGGATGGCCTCATCGCCACGACCGCCCGCGCCAGGGCGCTGGGCTTCACCGGGCGCGCCTGCATCCATCCAAGACAGGTCGCCGGCGTCGCGGCCGCCTTCACGCCGGGCGAGGACGAGCTCGCCCGGGCGCGCGCCATTCTGGAGGCCTTCGACAAGGCCGAGGGCGGGGCGGCGCTGTTCAATGGCAAGCTGATCGAACTGCCGGTGATCCGGGCGGCGCGCCGCACGCTCGCCGCCGCGCGGCAGGCATAAGGGGGATCGTCGTGGTTCAGAACGTCAAGCAGATCGGTCCGCAGCGCTATCGCGAGACCTTCGGGCGCTATTTCGAGGACTTCATCGTCGGCGATGTCTATGAGCATCGCCCGGCCAAGACGGTGACCGAGTACGACAATCACCTGTTCACGCTGATGACGATGAACACCCACCCGATGCATTTTGACGCCGAGTTCGCCAAGGGTTCGGAGTTCAAGCAGAACCTGGTGGTGAGCCCCTATACGCTGGCGATCCTGATCGGCATGAGCGTGACGGACGTGTCCCAGAAGGCCATCGCCAATCTGGGCATGGACGAGGTGAAGTTCACCGCGCCGGTCTTTGCCGGCGACACGATCTATGGCGAGAGCGAAGTGCTGGCCAAGCGCGAGAGCCAGTCGCGCCCTGGCCAGGGCATCGTCACCGTGCTGACCCGCGGCTTCAACCAGCGCGGCGAGATGGTCTGCACGTTCAAACGCAACATGCTCATCCCCGGCCGCGGCAATGCGGTCGAGGACAAGGTGGGCAATTACTAGGGCGCCTTGAGCGCCGCACTTTGCTCCCCCGCTTGCGGGGGACGAAAACACATCAGGGAGCCTCGCATGGCTGCTGCCGAAACCTATCAGATGACCGAGGCCGACGAGCGCCAGATGCTCGGCGCCATCGCCAAATGGATCGAGAAAAAGGTCGCGCCGGTGGCGATGGAGCTGGAGCATGCCGACGAGTGGCCTGCCGGGCTGGTCGAGGACATGAAGGAGCTGGGCCTGTTTGGCGCCCTCATCGATCCTGAATATGGCGGGCTGGGCCTGTCGGCCACGACCTACTCCAAGATCGTCATGATGATCGCAGAGGAGTGGATGAGCCTGACCGGCATTTTCAACTCCCACCTGATGATGGCGCAGATCGTCCAGCGCTTCGGCACGGACCGGCAGAAGGAATACTGGCTGCCCAAATTCGCCACGGGCGAGCTGCGCGGCGGGCTGGGCCTGACCGAGCCGGATGCGGGCACGGACCTGCAGGCCATACGCACCACGGCCCGGCGCGAGGGCGGCAAATATGTCGTGAACGGCGCCAAGACCTGGATTTCCAACGCTATCAAAGGCCATGCCTGCGCGCTTCTGGTGAAGACCGACACCGGCGCCGAGCCCCGCTACAAGGGCATGAGCATGCTGATCGTCTCCAAGATCGATCCCGAGACCGGCGCGGCCCTGCCGGGCATCCGCAACGGCCAGAAGCTGGAGAAGCTGGGATACAAGGGCATCGATTCTGGCGAGTTCATCTTCGAGGACTATGAGTGCGACGCCGGGCTTTCCCTGGTGGGCGGCGAGGAAGGCCAGGGCTTCTTCATGGCCACGGGCGGGCTCGAGATCGGGCGCATCAATATCGCCGCACGCTCGGTGGGCATCGCCAAGCGGGCGCTGCGCGAAAGCGTCGCCTATTCCCAGACACGGCGGACCATGGGCAAGCCGATCTGCGAGCATCAGGCGATCCAGCTGAAGCTGGGCGACATGGCCGCGCGCACCCGCGCCGCCGAGCTGCTGGTGGAGGATGCCGCGCGCGCTTACGACACCGGCGCGCGGATCGACATGGAGGCGGGGATGGCCAAGTACTTCGCCAGCGAAACCGCGGTTGAGGTCGCCACCGAAGCCATGCGCATCCATGGCGGTTATGGCTATTCCAAGGAATACGTGATCGAGCGCCTCTACCGCGACGCGCCGCTCATGTGCATCGGCGAAGGCACCAACGAGCTGCAACGCATCATCATCGCCAAACAGCTGATCAAGCGGAACCCGGTTTAGGTCGCTGCTTGATGAGAGGGCTGGCCTCTTGTCCTCCCCCGCTTTCGGGGGAGGTGTCCGCGAAGCGGACGGAGGGGGGAGGATGCATCTGCGAGGTTTGCGGATGATTTTTCCGTCCGATCCCCCCTCGGCCCTTCGGGCGTTCGACGCTTCGCGTCTCACCCCGCCCGCAAGCGGGGGAGAAAATGTGCGCATACTGACGGTAAGGATTACCCATGCACAAACCCCTCGACGGCCTGCGCATCCTGACCATCGAGCAATATGGCGCGGGGCCCTATGGCACGCAATTGCTGGCCGGTCTGGGCGCGGAGGTCATCAAGATCGAGACGGCGCAGGGCGGCGACTCCTCGCGCGCGGCGGGGCCGTACTTCCTGGGCGAGGATGACAGCCAGTTCTTCCAGACCTTTAACCGCGGCAAGAAGTCCGTCTGCCTTGATCTCAAGCAGAACGATGACCGCGCCCTGTTCGAGGCGCTGGTGACGGGCGCCGATGCGGTGGCCAATAATCTGCGCGGCGATCTGCCGGCCCGGCTGAAGGTGGACTATGCCGGCCTCAAGGCCATCAAGCCGGACATTGTTTGCGCGCATCTGTCTGCCTATGGCCGGGGCGGGGCGCGCGAAGCCTGGCCGGGTTATGATTATCTCATGCAGGCCGAGGCCGGGTTTTTGTCGCTGACCGGCGAGCCCGATGGCCCGCCGGCGCGCTTTGGCCTGTCCATGGTCGATTTCATGACCGGGACGATGATGGCGCTGGGCCTGGTCGCGGCGGTGCTGGGCGCGCGGCGCACAGGAACGGGCTGTGATGTGGACGTGTCGCTGCTGGATACCGCCCTGCACCAGCTGTCCTATCCGGCCACCTGGTATCTCAATGAGGGCGCGGAGACGACGCGCCTGGCCCGCTCGGCCCACCCGTCGGTGATGCCCAGCCAGCTTTTCCCTACCGCCGATGGCTGGATCTTCCTGATGTGCCAATTGCCCAAATTCTGGAGCGTGTTCTGCGAGGCCGTGGAGCGCGCCGACCTCGCCGCCGATCCGCGCTTTGCCGGCACGAAAGCCCGAGGCGACAACCGCGCCGCCCTGCAGGACGAACTCGACGCCTTGTTCCGGACCCAGCCAACAGCGCACTGGGTGGCGCTGCTGGGCGGGAAAGTCCCGGTGGCGCCGGTGTATTCCCTGTCGCAGGCGCTGGACGCCCCGGACGCGGCGGACCTGATCGAAACCGTGGAGCATCCCGATCGCCCGGACGGGCTGAAGCTGCTGCGCGAACCCTTCCGCATCAATGGCGAACGGCCCAGCCAGGCGCGGGCGCCGAAGCTGGGCGAGCATACGCGGGAGGTTCTCGATGCGCTGGGGAAGGATGAAAACGGCGGCGCCGGCAAAGACCAGGGAGCGCGGTGAACGCGATCATGCTAGGATAGCGCCATGGACCATGAAGCTCTCCATCCGCGGATCTCTGTCGATCCGGCCATCATGTTCGGCAAGCCGTGCATCACCGGTACGCGCGTGCCCGTGTATCTGATTTTGCGAAAACTTTCGGCCGGGATGAGCGAGGCGGAGATTCACGAGGCCTATCCGCACCTTGAAAAAGGCGACGTGCAGGCGGCGCTGGCGTTTGCGGCCGACCAGCTGGATGAACCGGTCGTGGCGGCGCAGTAGTGCGTTTTTTCGCAGACGAATGCGTGGATATGCGCATCGTGCGCGCTCTGCGCAGCGCTGGCCACGAGGTCCTGCAACCCGATTTTTCGGATCGCCGTGCCGCCGATGACAGCGTGCTTGAGACGGCATTGAAAAACAATACGGTCCTGCTTACCGAAGATCGCGATTTTGGCGCGCTGATCTTTCGCGACTTGCAAGACGCCGTGGGCGTTTTCTATTTTCGCTGTGACGACCCTGGCCGCTGCACGAATGCCGTGCTCGACACGCTCGGCCGCGTCCACGGCAATCTCGTCGTCGTTACCGATCGCGCCATTCGCATTCGCCCGCTAAAGGGAAGCTCGGCCCCATGAAACTCTCCGGCCTCAAAGTCCTTGATCTGTCCGCTTTTCTGCCCGGCCCGCATCTGACCCTGATGATGGCCGACCATGGCGCCGACGTGGTGATGATCGAGCCAGCCAACGGGACTGGCGAGCCGACGCGCGAGATCGGCTTGCGCCATGGCGACGGCGTGTCGGTCTGGTTTCGCAATATTGCGCGGGGCAAGCGCTCGCTGAGACTGAACCTGAAAGACCCTGACGGGCAGGCGCTGCTGCATGCGCTCGCCCGCGAGGCCGATGTGGTGGTGGAGGCGTTCCGCCCCGGCGTCGCCCGGCGCCTGGCGGCAGACTACGAGACGCTGAGCACAATCAATCCGAGGCTCGTGTACTGCTCCATCTCCGCCTTCGGGCAGGACGGCGCCTATGCCATGAAGCCCGCCCATGACCTGACGGTGCAGGCGCTGGCGGGGCTGGTGGATCTCAATCGCGGGCTGGAGGATGGCAAGCCGGCCAGCCCCAACATGCCCGTGGCCGACATGGCCGCCTCGCTGATGGCGCTGTCGGCGATCCTGATGGCGCTTTACCGCCGCCACGCGACAGGGCAGGGCGATTTCATCGACATGGCGATGTATGATGCGGCGCTGGCCTGGACGCCCAATGTCACCGGGCCGGTTTTCGCGCAGGACGCCCACCCGCCGGTGAAGGACATGCGCTCCTTCGGCGGGGCGGCCATGTATCATATCTTTGAAACTAAAGACGAAAAGCACCTGGTGCTGGGCGGATCGGAGATCAAGTTCGCCTCCAACCTGCTCGAAGCGCTGGGGCGGCCCGATCTCATTGACTATGCGCGCCTCGAACCCGGACCGGATCAGGAGCCCCTGCGCGCCTTCTTCACCGAGACCTTCGCCAGCCGCACGCTGGCCGAATGGGAGGCTTTCCTCAAAGACATGGATATCTGCTGGGCGCCGGTGCGCACGCTCAAGGACGCGTTCGATGATCCCCACACACGCGCGCGCGGGCTGGTCTTCGAGGACGCTGCGGGCCATCGCCATATCGGCCCGCCCATCCGCTTCGCCAAGGAGCCGCCAAAGCCAGAGCCAGCCGTGCCGGGCTTTGGCGAGCACTCCGAAACACTGGCGCGCGAGGCCGGGTTTGACGCCGAACGCATCCGGGCGATGAAGGCGCGCGGGGTGATCTGAAGGGGCGCGCCGGGGCGAGATCGTCGCGCTCGTCGACTTTAGCCCTTGGCAGGCCGCTGCGCAGAGCCGACAGTCATTGAGGCATAAGGCCCGGGGGGGATGGCGCATGCGGTTCAGGCGCATCACAGAGCATTTGAAAGACCAGAACTGGTTCGCGGTCGCGCTGGATTTTATCATCGTCGTGATCGGCGTGGGGGCCGCGCTGATGGGCCAGCAATGGCTCAGCGAGCGCCAGGGCCGCGCGGACTATGAGCGCGCGCTCGCGGATGTGCGTGACCAGCTGTTGATCGTGTATTTCGCCTCCAAGGAGCGGCTGGCCATCGCGCCGTGCCGCCAGGCGCGATACCGCGAACTGGGGGAGCTGCTGATGCGAATGGACGAAGCCTGGCCCGGATCGCCCGGGGCGTTTGGACCCAATGAGCTGGTTTCGACTTTCCCGGTGGTGCTGCGCTCGCCCTACCGCATCTGGAGCTCGCGCATGTGGGAGGCGGAGCTGGACAGCGGCACGTTCGACCGGATGGACAAGACCGTCCGTACGCTGGTCAGCCTTACCTTCTCCTTCGGCTTACAGGTCGAGGCGGTGCAAACCAGCGTGCGTGACATGGAGGCCAGCCTGCAGGCGCTGGCCTATCCGCTCGACATGAGCGTCAGCGACCGGCTGCGTTATTACGATGTGCTGGCGCGGGCGGATTCCGCCAGCCTGCTGATCGAGGTGCTCGCCGCCCAGAACATCGGCCGTATCGAAGCGACAGGCCTGCATCGTCCTGTGGACGACACCCAGATGGCGGCGCATCGCACCTATCGCGACGCGAATAATGCGCGGCTGACGGCCATATACGGGGACTGCGTCACGCCCATGGCGTTCGATTATCTTGAAGAGCCGGCGCCGTGAGCCTGGCGCCCCGCCGCTTCCCCGCCATGCGCGCCCATGAGGGCGTCTGGGAGGGGGTTTACACCCATCTCGATGCAAAGGGGCGTGAGATCGACCGGCACGGCGCACGCGTGGTGTGTGAGTTCCCGGCGTCCGGCGATCCCTTCTATGTCCAGCATATCCGTTTTGAATGGCCGGGCGGGCGGGTGCGCGAGGACCGGTTTGACGGGCGCATCGAGGGTGAGCGCATCGTGTTCGACACGGACACCTTCACTGGCGCGGCGTGGGAAAGCGGTCCTTTCGTGCTGCTGCATCTCGACCGCAAGGACGAGCCGGGCGTCCACTTCGTCGAGATCATTATGATGGCGCCCGACGGGCGCACGCGCGCGCGCACCTGGCACTGGTTCAAGGATGGCGCGCTGGTCCGGCGCACGCTGTGCGATGAGCGGCGGGCGGGGTGAGCGGGCGCTGCGACATTGCGGTGATCGGGCTGGGCGCCATGGGCGCGGCGGCCCTGAGCGCGCTGGCGCAGGCCGGCGCGGACGTGGCGGGCTTTGAGCGCCATGACAGCCCCCACGATCTGGGCAGTTCGCATGGCGAGAGCCGTCTGGTGCGCCAGGCCTATGCCGAAGGCGAGCGCTATCTGCCGCTCGCCCGGCGCTCGGCTGAACTGTGGCGGGCGCTGAACGCCCGGACGGGCGAGGCGATCTACACCGAATGCGGGGTGCATTACGCCGCCCCCGCAGGCGCGCGCCTCACCCGCGACGTGGTCCGGGCGGCGCAGGCGGCCGGCCTGCCCGTGCGCACGGGCGAGGGTGTTCCAGGCGCGGACCGCATCACCTGCCCGGCCGGTCATGAGCGCGTGTTCGAGCCGGAGGCCGGGTTCGTCCGCCCCGAAGCTGCGATAGCGGCCTGGCTGTCCCAGGCGCGGTCAGCGGGCGCGCGCGTGGCGATGCGCACGCCGGTGCGCCACATCGCGCGCAGCGCTGACGGTGTCTCGCTCGCGCTGGAGGGCGGCGCTGTGCAGGCGCGCCGGGTGATCGTCACGGCCGGGGGCTGGACCGGTGATCTCGCTGCGCCGCTGCGCGCGCGCCTCACCCTCCAGCGCCGGATGATGAGCTGGTTCGCTGATCCGGACGGCCTGCACGGACCGGAACGCCTGCCCGCCTTCGTGATCGAGGCGCAAGGCGGCTGGTATTATGGCGCGCCGGCCATCGGGCAGGACGGGGTCAAGATCGGACGCCATCATGGCGATCAGCCTTGCGCGCATCCTGACCAGCTGGACCGCGCCCCCGGTCCGGAAGACGCCGCCGAAGTGACGGGGTTTGCCCGCAGCGCCTTGCCCGGTCTCGGGCCCCTGACGCGCCAGGCGGCATGCTTCTACACCATGAGCCCGGACGAGGATTTCATCCTCTCCTTCGGTGAGCTGGACCCGGACATGGCCGTGGTGGCGGGCCTGTCCGGCCACGGCTTCAAGTTCGCTCCCGCCATCGGCGAGGCGCTGGCCCGCTGGGCGCTGGACGAAACCCCGGCCATCGATCTGTCCGCCTTCGCGCTGGCGCGCTTCGGGTGAGGGGTCAGATCACCGCCTCGCCCGCCGGGTCGCGCAGATTATAGCGTGAGGCCATCACCGCGCCGTAGGCGCCGCCCTCTGCGATCAGGATCACATCGCCCTCATGGGTTTCGGGCAGGAGGCGGTCGGCGCCCAGAAGGTCGGCGCTTTCGCAGATCGGGCCGACCACGGACGCCATGCCCGCGCCGGGCTCGCCGAGCCTTGTGAGGTTCACGATCTCGTGACGGGCGCCGTAGAGGGCGGGGCGGATCAGCGAGTTCATGCCGGTCCCCAGCCCGATAAAGCGCGTGCCGAACGCGTGCTTGACCTGGGTGACGCGCGCCAGCAGCACGCCGGCTTCGGCCACCGGATAGCGGCCAGGCTCCATCCACAGGTCAAAACGCGGATGGGCTTTCTTGAGGAGGGCGAGCTCCGCATCCACGCGCGACAGGTCAAGGGCGGGTGCATCCGGGCTTTCGGGCACGCCCAGCCCGCCGCCGCAATTGAGGATGCGCGCATCGGGAAAGGCGCGCGCGGCATTGGCCAGAATGGCGCCGATCTCGCGCCAATGGTCAGCATCGGTCACGCCGGAGCCGGCATGGGCGTGCAGGCCGATCACCCGTGCCCCGGCGGCCTCGGCGGCGGCGCGCGCGTCGGCGAGGGCTTCGAGCGGAATGCCGAACTTGGCCTTGGGGCCGGCGGTCTTGACGTGCTGGTGGTGGCCGCGCGGCCGGTCGGGATTGACGCGCAGGATGATATCCGCGCCGCGGAACACGTCCGGCCAGTGGGTGAGCGGGTGCAGCCCGTCAATGGTGAGATGGGCGCCCAAGGCCAGCGCCGCCGCATACTCGCTGCGATGGGCGAAATTGGGGGTGAACAGGATCTCGTCCGGGCGGATATCGGCGAAGGTCTCGCGCACGCGGGCGATTTCGCCGGGCGAGACGCATTCAAACCCCAGCCCGGCCGCGCGGATGGCGCGCAGGACATCCGGGTGGGCATTGGCCTTCATGGCGTAGAAGGCGCGCGACAGCGATGTTAGCCCGGACACCGCGCGGGCGCGGGCGCTGACCGTCTCAAGATCATAGACATAGAGCCCGCCGGTCTGCGGCGCGAGATCGAGCAGCGCGTTGCGCTTGCGGGTCCACCAGGGGGCGGGGCGCGCGGTTTGCGCCGGTGCGGGACGGGCAAGCTCAGCCCAGCTGGGGCCGAAAACTGCGCCTTCGGGCGCGGTGCTGATCAACTCCTCGTGCAGGCGCTTGGCGAGCGCCGCGCCTTCGGTCTCGTCCACCACGACGGTGAAGTTGAGATCATTGGCGGCCTGGCTCACCAGCCGGATCGGCTTGTCCTGGAACATTTCCAGCGCCGGCGCGAGCTGGTGCAAAATGCGGCGGATTCCATAGCCCAGAAGGCTGACCGCAGCGGCGTCCTCGATGATCTTCACCCGGCACAGCGGCGCCAGCGTCTCGCGCAGCCGGTCCAGGCGCGCCTGATCGAGGCCCGGATCGGGATCAAGGCTGACGGTGACGTTGGTTTCAGAGGTGGAGACCAGGTCCACCGACACGCCGCACGCCTTGAAGCCTGCGAACACGTCGGCCAGGAAGCCGGCCTGGCGCCACATGCCCGCGCCTTCCATGACCACCAGGCGCACGCCGGTCTTGACCGACACGGCTTTGAGACGCGGCGCGTCATCACCGGGAGCGCCGGTGATGCGCGTGCCGGCCAGCTCCGGGCGCAGGGTGGAGCGCACCTCCATGGGGATGTTCGCCCGGCGCGCCGGACCGATGCAGCGCGGGTGCAGCACCTTGCCGCCCATGGTGGCGATTTCCTGCGCCTCCTCATAGGACAGGGCGCGCAAATGGCGCGCGCCTTCGGTGAGGCGCGGGTCCGCGCTGAACAGGCCGGGCACGTCGGTCCAGATCTCCAGCCGCGCCGCCTGCAGCCGCGCTGCAAAATACGCTGCCGAGGTATCCGACCCGCCGCGGCCCAGCAGCGCCGTCCCGCCATCGCGGTGGCGGGCGATGAAGCCCTGGGTGAGCACGAGATCAACGCCGGAGAGCCTGTCCTGCAGCGCGGCGTCTGCGTGCTCGCCGGCGGCATTGTCGAGCCAGGCGCGCGCCTCGTCGGCGGTGTTGAGCGCTTCGAGCGCCGCGCGCGCATCCAGAAGGACCGGATCGAGCCCGGCGGCTTTCAGGCATTCAAGGCCCAGCACGCTGGCCATCAGCTCGCCCTGGGCCATCAGCTCGGCGCGCAGGCGGGCGCTGGCCTCGCCTGAAAACCCGATGCCGGCGGTGCGCCGGTCGATGAGATCAAAGATGTCGGCCAGCAGCGCCTCCGCGTCGAGCCCGGCAGCGGCGGCGAAATCGCGATGGCGCGCCTTGATTGCCTGCGCGGAGGCCTCGCCTGCGCCAGCGAGAGCGGCGGCGGGAAGCGCTTCAAGGAGGTTGGACACGCCCGCCAGCGCCGAGTGCACGATCAGCACGCGCTCGCCGGCCTCAAGCCGCGCTCGGGCGATATCGGCGATCACCTGCCAGCGGTCCGGCGCGGCCACGGAGGTGCCGCCGAACTTCATGACGATCCAGGGACGGGCGGCGGATGCAGGCATGGCGACGATCCGGTCAGGTCTCACAGCGGGGCTGTGTGACATAGCGCGCCATGCTGCACTGCGCAAAGACGTTCAGCGCGGGGGCGCCTGACGGCCTGCCCTCAAAGCCGCCGCGTCAGATCAATAGAATGCCTGCAATCCGGTCTGGGCGCGGCCCAGGATGAGGGCGTGCACGTCATGGGTGCCCTCATAGGTGTTGACCGTCTCCAGATTCACTGCGTGACGCAGGATGTGGTACTCCTCGGCGATGCCGTTGCCGCCATGGATGTCGCGCGCCTCGCGGGCGATGGCCAGCGCCTTGCCGCAATTGTTGCGCTTCATCATGGAGATGGCCTCGGGCACATAGGCGCCCTCATCGAGAAGGCGTCCCAGGCGCAGCGCGCCCTGATAGCCCAGTGCGATCTCGGTCTGCATGTCGGCGAGCTTTTTCTGCACCAGCTGGGTGCCAGCGATGGGCTTGCCGAACACGACGCGCTCCATGGCGTAGTCGCGCGCCGCGCGCCAGCAGAACTCCGCCGCGCCCATGGCGCCCCAGGAAATGCCGTAGCGCGCCTTGTTGAGGCAGGAAAACGGCCCGCGCAATCCCTTCACGTTTGGTAGCAGCGCATCTTCGGGAACGAGCGCGTCGCTCAAGCTGATCGAGCCGGTGACCGAGGCGCGCAGGGACATCTTGCCTTCGATCTTCGGGGTGTCGAAGCCCTTCACCCCGCGCTCCACGACGAAGCCGCGGATGACGCCGTCGAGCTTGGCCCACACCACTGCCAGATCGCTGACCGGCGAGTTGGTGATCCACATTTTCGAGCCGTTGAGGAGATAGCCGCCATCCACCTTCTTGGCCGTGGTGCGCATGGCGCCCGGATCCGACCCGCCATCGGGCTCGGTCAGGCCGAAACAGCCCACCCACTCGCCGGACGCGAGTCTGGGCAGGTATTTGCGCTTCTGCGCCTCGGTTCCGAACGCCTCGATCGGGTACATGACCAGCGAGGACTGCACGCTCATGGCCGAGCGATAGCCGGAATCCACCGCCTCGACCTCGCGCGCGATGAGGCCATAGGCGACGTGCGACAGGCCCGAGCCGCCGTATTCTTCAGCCACCGTGGCGCCCAGCAGGCCCAGCGCGCCCATCTCGGTCATGATCTCACGGTCAAACCGCTCCTCGCGATAGGCGCTGATGACGCGCGGCATGAGCTTGTCGCGGCAATAGGCGCGCGCGCTGTGCGCGATCATGCGCTCGTCCTCGCTGAGCTGATGCTCGAGGTGGAGCGGGTCCTCCCATGAAAAGCTCAGCAGGGTGTGGTCTTCAGCATCCAGCGCGGCCATGTCTCGTCTCCTGATCGCCGCCTGCGCGGCGGCTGGCGCGCGCGCAGGCTTGGGTTCGAAATGTTATAAAGATATATCCTTTGATCGGAAACCGTATGCGCGTGTAGTCTGACAGTGTGGTACTGAGGCGGAGCTATGGCGGCAACCCTTGTAGAGAAGATCATGGCGCGCGCGGCCGGGCGTGACACAGTGTCGCCGGGCGAGATCGTGACGATCGCGGTCGATCTGGCCATGGCCCATGATTCCTCCGGCCCGCGCCGCTGGCAGGCGCGGCTGGAGGCGCTGGGGACGGGTCTGTGGGATCCGGACCGGGTGGTCATCGTGTCTGACCATTACGTGCCGGCGGTGGACGCTGATTCGGCGGCCATCCTGCAGCAGACCCGCGCGTTTGCGCGCGATTACGGCGTGAAGCATTTCTATGACATGAAGGGCATATGCCACGTCATCCTGCCCGAGAACGGGCATGTGAAGCCGGGCATGGTGATCGCGGGCGGCGACAGCCACACCACCCATGCCGGCGCGTTCGGCGCCTATGCGGCCGGTTTTGGCGCCACCGACATGACCGCCATCGTGGCCACGGGCGAGACCTGGACGGTGGTGCCTGAGACGATCCGGGTGGAGATTGCGGGCGCGCTCAAGGCTGGCGTCACGGCCAAGGACATCATGCTCGCCCTGTGCCGGGATCTGGGCATGGGCAACCATTTCAAGGCCATCGAATATGGCGGCGATGGCGTGCAGGCTTTGAGCATGGAGGCGCGCACCGTGCTGGCCAACATGGCCGCCGAGCTCGGCGCGGAAACCGGCCTTATCGCGCCGGACGATACGACGCTGGCCCATATCCGCGCCCATGGGGGCGAGGTGGATGATGATGCGCCGCAGCGCTGGCGCGCCGATCCGGATGCGGCTTATGCGCAGGTGTTTGATCTCGACGCGTCTGCGCTGGCGCCGCAAGTCGCCGCGCCGCATTCGCCGGCCAACAGCGCGGACGTCAGCGTCCATGCCGGGGCGCCGATTGATCAGGCCTATATCGGGGCGTGCGTGGGGGCCAAGCTCAGCGATCTGCAGATGGCGGCCTCGGTGCTGAAAGACCGGCGGGTGGCGCCGGGGGTGCGGCTGCTGGTAGCGCCAGCCTCGTCGAAGGTCACGGCGGCGGCGGCGCGCGACGGCACGCTGGCCGTGCTGGTGGAGGCGGGCGCGGTGGTGCTGGCCTCGGGCTGCGGCGCGTGCGCAGGGCTTGGCGCGGGGCTGCTGGCGGCGGGGGAGGTGTGCATTTCCTCGACCAATCGCAATTTCAAGGGCCGCATGGGCCACAAGGACGCGTCGGTGTATCTGAGCTCGCCCTACACCGTGGCGGCCAGCGCGATCGAGGGCCGGATCGCCGATCCGCGCCCTTTCCTGCGGACCGGGAGAGCGCCGGCATGAGCGTGCGCGAGGGGCGGGCCTGGGTGTTTGGCGACGCGATCGACACCGATCTGCTGGCGCCCGGCCATGCCATGAAGAAAAGCCCGGCGGAGCTGGCCAAACACACGCTGGAGGCGGTGGACCCGGATTTCGCCGCCTCGGTGCGCTCCGGCGACATGCTGGTGGCGGGGCGTGACCTGGGGATCGGCTCCAGCCGCGAGCAGGCGGCGATCTCCCTGAAGACGCTGGGCGTTTCGGCGGTGATCGCCAAAAGCTTTGCGCGCATTTTCTACCGCAACTGCATCAATATCGGCCTGCCGGCCATCATCTTCGACCCCGCCGGGCGCATCCATCCCGGCGATCGGCTGCGCCTGGATCTGGCCGCTGGGCGCCTGTCCAGCCTCGCCACGCGCGAAAGCTGGCCGGTTCCGGCGCTGCCGCCCCACCTCATGACCATGATCGAACAGGGCGGGCTGATGGCGAGCCTGCAAGCCCGCTTCGCACCGCCCGGCGCCGACGGCCAGTCCCGGCGCGCCCCAGGGAGCCTCACATGACCGACCTCAAATCCCGCCTCGCAAGCGGCCCCGCCGTGCTGGCGCCGGGCGTTTATGACGCGCTGAGCGCGCTTCTGGTGGCTGAAGCCGGGTTCGAGGCGGCGTATCTGTCGGGCGCGTCCATCGCCTACACCCAGCTCGGCCGGCCCGATCTGGGCCTGGTCAGCGCCAAGGAGGTGGCCGACACGATCGCGCGCATCCACGAGCGCACGGACATTCCGCTGATCGTCGACGCCGATACCGGCTTTGGCAACGCGCTCAACGTCATGCGCACGGTGAAAACCTTCGAGCGCGCGGGCGCCAGCGCGATCCAGCTCGAAGACCAGCAATTGCCCAAGCGCTGCGGCCATCTGGCAGGCAAGAGCTTGGTCAGCCTGCCCGAAATGGCCGGCAAGGTGCGCGCCGCGGTGGATGCGCGCGCCAGCGACCACACCCTGATCATTGCGCGCACCGACGCCATTGCGGTGGAGGGCTTCAATGCCGCGCTGGACCGCGCCGAGGCCTATCTGGATGCGGGCGCCGACATCCTCTTCATCGAAGCGCCCCAGGACATGGCCCAGATGAACGCGGCGGCCGCGCGCTTTGCCGGGCGTGCGCCGCTGCTCGCCAATATGGTGGAGGGCGGGCGCACGCCGCTGCGCACCCTCGATGACCTGTCGAACGCCGGATACCGGCTCGTCATCACGCCCGGCGCGCTGGTGCGGGCGCTCGCCTTCATGGCCCGCGACTTCCTCAAGACCCTCAGAACCGACGGCGCCACAGCGCGCTACCGCGACCGCATGCTCGATTTCGGACAGCTCAACGCCCTTTTGGGCATTGACGAGATGAAGGCGGACGGAGAGCGGTATGATGCGGGCGAGGCGCCCAAGGCGGCGGAGTGAAGCCTGCGCGACGGCCCCGTCCGGCGTGTCGCCGAAGCACTTGCGACAATCGGCTTTCATAGGGTTAAGGGGAGGTCCCGGGCGGCAAATCGGTTTGTGTCCCCGTTTTCCGGTCTTCGGGATCAAGCGAGGGGTTGCAGCCTCCTCTCCCCCATTTATGAGGGCTGGGCTCTTGAGAGATTGATCCGGGGGATCAATAGCCAGAGCGAAGGGCAGGGTGAGGGGGAGGACCCCTCCGGCTCACCTGCACCGGCCGCGTTGGGCTGGACCGGCGCCGCCCCCTCACCTTTATCCTCTCCCCCATAAATGGGGGAGAGGAGGCTTTGACGCCTGGGGGTTTGACGGCACTGCTTTCGCCTGGCCCGGCCGGGAGCGGCGTTCGGATTGCCTGATCCACACGCCCCCCAATCCCCATTGGCGAGGCTCCCGCAAGGCGTCTCCGGCGCGTCAATTGGCTTTCATGGGGTTAGTGGGGGATTGGGCCGTTATTTCACACCCGCCCTCTCACCTCGCGTTTCCCCGTCGAAAGACGGGGTCCAGTTGCGCCGGTGCGTCTGGGCCCCGGCGTTCGCCGGGAAACGCGGACGGGGATGTATGGAGAGCAGAGCGCCACACCCTTTCCCTCCCCCTGGATGGGGGAGGTGTCCTTGAGCGAAGCGAAAGGGCGCAGGGGGTGGGGGCGCCGTCATTTGGAAAGCTGAGCGCCGCCCCCTCACCTTTATCCTCTCCCCCATAAATGGGGGAGAGGAGGCTTTGACGCCTGAGTTTGTTCCGGAAATGCAAGCGCCCGGCCCAACCGAATGAGCGCAGCGCCGGACGCCCACCCTCCCCATCAAGGGGAGGGAAAAGACCCGCTCCTTGCCCCCCCGTAACTCTATAACGCACAGACAAGCCCCGCGCCCGCGTGCTAACCCTTTGCACCGATGATGGTTTGTGCGGGAGGATGGGTGATGGGCTTCACGATGATGCGGGGCGCGGCCGGGATGGCGGCGGGCGCGATGCTGGCGCTGGCGGCGTGCGGCGCGCCTTCGGGCGCGCCCGAAGGCGACCGCCGGGGCCAGGGCGAACCCGCCGATGCGGTCTATACGGTGCTGACCAGCGGCACAGCCATCGGGGCGCTGGAGGTCTGGCGTGAGGCGGACGGCTATTCCATCGATTATGAGTTCCGCAATAACGGGCGCGGGCCGACCTTCGCCGAAGTGATCACGCTTGGCGCGGGTTATCCCGTCCACTGGACGATTGAGGGCGCGACCACGTTCGGCAATCAGGTGGACGAGATGTTCCACCTGGACGAGGCTGGCGCGCGCTGGCGCGATTCCACTGGCGAGGGGCAGGCGTCCGTGGACGGCCCGGCGCTCTATGTGCCGCAGAATGCGAGCCCTTACGCGCTGGGCCTGGCGGCGCGGGCGCTGATGGCGGCGCCGGGGCGCACCCTGGCGGCCCTGCCGGGCGGGCAGTTGCGGCTGGACCCGGTGGAGACGCTGGAGGTGACGGGCGCGGATGGGGTGGCGCGCGAGGTGCAGGTCTGGGCGCTGTCGGGGACCAGTTTGAACCCGTCCTGGGTACTGATGGAGGGCGAGGATTTCTTCGGCACGGTGTCGCCGCGCTTTGCGGTGCTGGCGCAAGGGTTTGAAGGCGAGGATGCGCGCCTGCGCGAGCGGGCGGGGACGTATGAATCCGAACGCTATGGCGCGATACAGAGCCGTGTGGCGCGGCGCTATGACACGCCGGTGCGCATCGCCAATGTGCGCCTGTTCGATCCCGATGCGCTGGCGCTGACGGATATTGTGTCGGTGCGCGTCGAGGGCGAGCGCATCGTGGCGGTGGAGGCGGCGGATGCACGCACAGCCGGCGAGACGGTGATTGACGGGGCGGGCGGCACGCTCATCCCGGGCCTGTTTGAAATGCATGCGCACTTGAGCGAGACGGCGGCCTTCCTGAACATTGCGGCGGGCGTGACCAGCGTGCGCGACATGGGCAATGACAATGAGAGTCTCGACCGGCTCGTGGCGGACATCGAGGCGGGCCGGGTGGCGGGGCCGCGCGTGTTCCGCAGCGCCTTCATCGAGGGGCGCAGCCCGTTCAACTCCAATTCCGGCGTGCTGGTGGATTCAGTGGAGGACGCGGTGGCCGCCGTGCACGCCTATGCCGACCGGGGCGGATTTCACCAGATCAAGATCTACAACTCCATGAGCCCGGACTGGATACCCGAGGTGATCGCCGCGGCGCGCGAGCGCGGCATGCGGGTGTCGGGCCATGTCCCGGCCTTCACCAATGCCGACGCGATGATCGAGGCGGGCTATGACGAGATCACCCATATCAACCAGCTCATGCTGGGCTGGGTGCTGGCGGCGGACGAGGATACCCGCACGCTGTTGCGGCTCACGGCGCTCAAACGCCTGCCGGAGCTGGATCTGGATAGCGAAGCGGTGAATGCGACGCTGGACGCCATGGCGCAGCGCGGGGTGAGCATTGATCCCACGCTGGTCATCCATGAATCGCTTCTGCTGTCGCGCAATGGGCAGGTGAATCCGGGCGCGCTGGATTATATCGACCACATGCCGGTCTCGGTGCAGCGCTCGGCGCGCAGCGCCTGGGTGGCGATCGAGAGCGAGGCCGATGACGCGGCGTATCGCGGCGCCTTCGACCAGATCATCGAAACGGTTCGGCGCATGCACGCGCGCGGGATTTTCATGGTCCCGGGCACCGATACCGGCGGCTCCTTCACCTATCACCGCGAGCTGGAGCTCTATCAGGAAGCGGGGATGAGCCCTGCGCAGATCCTCGCCTGGGCCGGCCACGGCATGGCGCAGTATCTGGGCGCGGGCGATGAGCTGGGGCGCATTGCCCCGGGCTATCTCGCCGACTTCTTCCTTGTGCCCGGCGACCCGACGCAGGACCTCAAGGCCATCAAGACAATCGCCATGGTGGCGGCTGACGGCGTGATCTATTTCCCGGCGGACATATACCCTGAATTCGGGATACGCCCGTTTGTGGATGCGCCGGCGGTGAGTGTGGCGCAGTAGGGGGCGCTGCCCACTCCACCCGCATGTCTCCGTCGAAAGCCGGGGCACAGGAGAACTGTCGGTCTCGGTCCCGGCTTTCGCCGGGAGCACGCATGACGGCAAGGGCGCCTATAATCATCGGGCGCTGACGCCGCACCCCTCACCTTACCTCTCCCCTCAGGGAGGGGAGAGGGGGCTTTGACGCTGAATTCTTTTCGGACATGCCAGTCGCCTGGCCCAAAGGCAAAAGCGCGGCGTCGAAGACCCCTCTCCCCCATGACAATGGGGGCTGAGCTCACAAAGATTGATCCGGGGGATCAATCGACTGAGCGAAGGTAAGGTGAGGGGGCGAGGGTGATCATGAACCCTTGGCCCCCGCCCACGGCGCCCGCGGGTTTCCAGACGGGCTGCGGCGCGCTAATCCTTTGTCATACATATGCGCCAAAGCGCGCTGACCGGAGGGGAGCCTGATGAGCGAACATGCGCGCAGCGAGGGCGGCGCCGAGCGCCAGACCGGGATTCTGGGGCTGATCGAGCGGGCGGGCAACCGGCTGCCGGACCCCGCCTTCATCTTCTTCTATCTCATCGTGTTCATGGTGGCGATGTCCACCCTTGCCTGGTTCCTGGGCTGGTCGGTGCTTCACCCCACCCGCCTCGCGCCGGACGGGACCCCGGACGTGGTCACCGCCGTCAGCGTGCTGCACCCGGATTCGCTGCGCCATCTTCTGGTGGACATGCCGCGCATCTTCACCAGCTTCCACCCGCTGGGCTATGTGCTGGTGGTGATGCTGGGCGCGGGCGTGGCCGAGCGGGCAGGCCTGTTCGGCACGGCGATGCGCGCGGCGGTGCGCGATGTGCCGCGCGTCCTGCTGACCCCGGCGGTGGCGCTGGTGGCGATGATGGGCAATCTGGCCGCCGACGCGGCCTATGTGGTCCTGATCCCGCTGGCGGCGGTGATCTATGCGGCGGCCGGGCGCCATCCGATCGCCGGGATCACGGCGGCGTTTGCGGGGGTGTCGGGCGGGTTCTCGGCCAATCTCCTGCCCGGCCAGCTCGATGCGCTTCTGTTCGGGATCACCGAAGCGACGGTGATGGCGCTTGATCCCGGCTGGACGATGAATATTGCAGGCAACTGGTATTTCATCGCGGCGATGACCGTGCTCTTCCTGCCGGTGATCTGGTTTGTCACAGACCGCATTGTGGAGCCGCGCCTGGGCGCCTGGACCGGCGGCACGGTGGCGGGCGGGCGTGCCGCCAGCGATGGCGCGCATGAGAGCGAGGGCGAGACCACGCCGGCGCAGAAAAAGGGCCTCGCCCATGCCGGGCTCGCCGTGCTGGCGGTATGTTTCGTCTGGCTGTTCCTGACGGTGGACCTGGTCAGCCTCGTCACGCTGGGATCATTCTCGCTCTATGGCGGCAATGCGCCGCTCTATACCGGCGATCCCGAGCAGAGCGTGGCGCAGAATCTGGTGCCCTTCTTCTCCTCGCTGGTGGCGGGCTTCATGATCCTGTTCATCTTTGCGGGCATCGCCTATGGCCGCGCGGCCGGCACCATCCGGGACCATCGCGACATCGTCGACATGATGGCCGGCGCGATGAAGGACATGGGCTATTACCTCGTGCTGGCCTTCTTCGCCGCCTATTTCGTGGAGATGTTCAACCAGTCGCAGCTGGGCCTGATCTCGGCGGTGAACGGCGCCAATGCGATCGAGGCGTCAGGCCTGCCGCTGCCGATCGTGCTGGGGCTGATCGTGGTGTTCGCCGCAGTGCTGAACCTGTTCGTCGGCTCGGCCAGCGCCAAATGGGCGCTGATGGCGCCGGTTCTGGTGCCGATGCTGATGCTGCTCAATGTCAGTCCGGAAATGGCCACGGCGGCCTACCGGGTGGGCGACAGCGCCACCAATATCATCACGCCACTGATGGTGTATTTCCCGCTGGTGCTGGTGTTTGCGCGCCGCTGGGTCCCGGAATTCGGCATCGGATCGCTGACCTCGGCGATGATCCCGTATTCGATCTGGCTGCTCATCGTGGGCATCGCGATGACGGTGGGGTGGGTGTATCTGGGGTTGCCGCTGGGGCCGGGCGCGGATGTCGCCTACACCCTGCCGGCCGCGGGCTAGGAGGACGCCGCCATGGCCAGATCAGACACGGGCGAACGCCGCCGCGGCGGGTTTCTCGATGCGGTGGAGCGCTTTGGCGACCGGCTTCCCGATCCGGTCTTCATCTTCGTCTGGCTGATCGCCATCCTGATGGCGATTTCGGCGGTGGCGGCCCTCTTCCAGTTCACCGCCGTCAATCCGATCACCGGCGAGACGCTGATGGCGCAGTCGCTGTTCTCGCGCGACAATATCCAGCGCCTGCTCACCTCCATGCCGGATACGCTGACCGGCTTCACCCCGCTGGGGCTGACGCTGGTGATCATGCTGGGCGCGGGCGTGGCCGAGCGCTCGGGCCTGTTCTCCGCGGCGCTGCGCGCCGGGCTTCGCAATGCGCCGAAAGCCGCCATGACGCCCATCGTGATGCTGCTGGCGCTGGTGGCCACGCACTCGTCGGATGCGGCCTATGTGGTGCTGATCCCGCTATCGGGCGTCGTCTACGCCTCGGTGGGCCGCCATCCCATCGCCGGGATCGCAGCGGCGTTTGCCGGGGTGTCAGGCGGGTTCTCGGCCAATTTCATGCCCGGACCCATTGATGCGCTGATCCTGGGCGTGACCGAGCCGGCGGTGCACATCATCGATCCCACATGGACGGTGAATGTGGCGGGCAACTGGTATTTCATCCTGGGCATGGCGCTCGTGTTCTTCCCCATCGGCTGGTTTGTCACCGACAAGATCATCGAGCCGCGCCTGGGCGCCTATGTCCCCACCGGCGACACGCCCTTGTCGAGCCAGAAGGGCGATAGCGAGCTGACCGCGCAGGAGCGCCAGGGGCTGTGGCTGGCGCTGCTGGGCTTTCTGGGCGTCACGGGCCTGTGGCTGTTCCTCACCTTCGGGCCGGGCCAGTATCTGCAGATCCCGGGCGCGCCCTGGGACCAGCGCCTCAACCCGATGCTGGACAGCCTGATCGCGTATTTCTTCCTGCTGTTCCTCATATGCGGGGTGTGCTTCGGCATTCCCACCGGCACGATCAAAAGCCATCGCGACGTGGTGCGCATGTCCACCGAGGCGATGAAGGACATGGCCGGCTATATCGTGCTGGCCTTCACCGCGGCGCACTTCGTGGTGATGCTCAACTGGACGGGCCTGGGCGCGATCACGGCGATCCACGGGGCCGAGGCCGTGCAGTCGGCGGGCCTGCCGGCGCCGCTTCTGCTGGCGGTGATGGTGCTGCTGGCCGCCACGCTCAATCTCGTGGTGGGATCGGCCAGCGCCAAATGGGCCTTCATGGCGCCCTTCCTGGTGCCGATGCTGATGATTCTGGGGATCAGCCCGGAAATGACCACGGCGGCCTATCGCGTGGGCGACAGCGTGACCAATATCATCACCCCGCTGATGGTGTATTTCCCCATGGTGCTGGCCTTCTGCCGGCGCTGGAATCCCGAGTTCGGCATGGGCGGGCTGTTGTCGAACATGCTGCCCTATTCTTTCGCCTTCCTGATCGGCGGCCTGCTTCTGACCATAGGCTGGGTGTGGATCGGGCTGCCGGTGGGGCCGGGTGCGCCCATCGGCTATGTCCTGCCCGAGGGCGTGACGCCCGCGATCGGCGGCTAGATGGCCGGCCCCGGCCCGCGCAATGACATCACGGACGTGGCCGGCCTGCGCGTCGGCCAGGCCGAGGACGAGGCGGTTTGCACCGGCGTCACCGTCATTGTGTGCGACGCGCCGGCTGCGGCGTCGGTGGATGTGCGCGGCGGCGGCCCGGGCACGCGCGAGACCGACCTATTGGGACCCGGCGCGCTGGTGGAAGAGGTGGACGCCATCACGCTGTCAGGCGGATCGGTCTATGGCCTGGCCGCCGCTGACGGCGTGTGCGCCGGTCTGGGCGCGCGCGGGCGCGGCTATGGGCTCATCGACCTGCCCGGCGTGCCCAAGAGCCCGATCGTGCCGGGCGCCATCCTCTATGATCTGGCCAATGGCGGCGACAAGGCCTGGGGCGACGCCCCGCCCTATCGCGCGCTGGGCCTGAAGGCGCTGGAAGACGCCGCGTCCTGCGCGCCGGTGCGTCAGGGCCGGGCAGGGGCGGGCCATGGCGCGCGCGCGGGCGCGCTGGCGGGCGGCACGGGCAGCGCCAGCTATGTGACGGGCCGCGGGATCACGGTGGCGGCGCTGGCGTGTGTGAACAGTTTCGGCTCGGTGCGGATGCCCGGCAGCGAAGCCTATTGGGCCTGGCCCTTCGAGATCGAGGGCGAGTTTGGCGGGGCCCGGCCGGATCCCGCCCTGACAATTGCGCCCGAGGACTGGGGCGCCGCCAAGATGGACCCGAGGCTTCTGGCCAACACCACCCTGTGCGTGGTGGCCACCGATGCGGCGCTGACCAAGGACCAGGCCCGGCGCCTCGCCGTCATGGCCCAGGACGGGCTGGCGCGCGCCATGCGGCCGGCCCACGCGCCGTTTGATGGGGATGTGGTGTTCGCCCTGTCGACGGCGGCGCGCCCCCTGCCGGACCCGGCGCCGGTGGCGCTCACACGGCTGGGCTCCATCGCCGCCGACTGCCTGGCCCGCGCCATCGCGCGCGGCGTTCACGCAGCGCAGCCGGAGGCGGCGGGCTGAGCGCAAATCGCGCCCTGCGCCGGTGCTAGTGCGCGCCGGCGGTGTTGGTGACCTCGATGAACTGGAAGATGTTGCCACGGCATGGCGCAGGCTGCAGCGCGCCGGACCGGCGGCTGATCTGCATGTGCAACCCGCCTTTGGGGATGGTGATCGCAGCAAAGGCGCGGTCTATACGCCGCCCCGGCGCGGGCCGCGCCCTGTAGCTGGAGACGAACCGCGCCAGCGCCAGCTTGAGATTGTTCAGGGCGAACCACATGCCCGGGCAGCGCCGGGGACCCGCGCTGAAAGGCAGGTATTCGTAGGCGTTTGGCCGGATGTTCTGCCATCGCTCCGGCAGGAAGCGCCGGGGCTGGGTGTAGATGCTGTCTGTCATGTGCGTCAGATGGGGAGAGATGTAGACGGTGGCGCCGACGGCCAGTTCTACATCGACGACAGAACACGCCTCGATCACCCTGAACCCGAGCGCCGGCCCAGGGGGGACCAGACGCAAGGTCTCTTTCAAGATACCGTCCAGGTATGGCGCGTTCAGCACCGCCTCGGCTTCGCCGACATCCAGAGCGTCGATTTCCGCCTCCAGGCGCGCCAGCGCCTCCGGGTGCTGCGATAGCAGGAATAAGGCCCAGTCGAGCGTCCCAGAGGAGGTCTCGTAGGAGGCGACGGCCAGAGCGGACAGGTTGGCTGCCGCCTGCTGCGGGCTCGGCGCCGATCGCCGGATTGTGGTGCGGAAGGCGCCATGGGCCGGGCAGGTGGCCGGTGCATCCATCCAGTCGATCGCCGCTTGCTGGAGCCTTTCAGCGCTCCTGAGCAGTTTGCGGTAGTCTGTTCCGGGCGCATCAACCGGGAATGCCATGACCGAGGTCATCCAGGTGCGCTGGTGGAATTCCTCGATCTGTCTGGCGATGCCCGCGCCGTCCGCTGCATCGACCGCGCCGAACAAGGTCTCGAACGAGAGCCGTTGCGCCAGTCTGCGGCTCAATGCGCTGAAATTCACCGTTTCATCGACCGGCCAGCGGCCGATCTCCTCGTCGATGATGGCGCGTGCCGGCTCGACATACTGGGCTACCTTGGTGCGGTTGACCGCTTCGGCGACGCCGTTGAGATAGCGGTCATGCTCCTCGCCGTGCATGCACAGCGGATTGCGCCGCAGATTCTGGAGCGCGGAGCCTTCCGGTCCGGGCGCCGGCCAGAGGCCGGTGGGGCGGAATGAGCGAGTGTTCATCAGCAAGGCGCGGTTATACTTTGACCCGACCAGCAGGAACACGTCTGCCGCGCCCGGCGAGGGCCGCGTCGGCATCTGCATGTGGAAGGTATCACCAAACCGCGCATACAGGGCTTCAAAACAGGCGACCGGGTCCTTGTAGAACTGCATCATGGTGCGCAGCGCGCCAAGCCCCTTGATGTCCGGGCGGGCGCTGGTGCGCCCGACTTTGTCCAGTTGCGGCATCACTTGCGCCCCGTCCCCCGTCTGGTGCCGCCGAACCCTTCCCCGGCGCGGCACTTTAGCTTTGCCACCGCGAGCGGTCGAGCCGGTATTACCGCCGCTGGTGAGCCGATTCCGCGCTTGATCGGCTGTTTCGTGCAGCCATGGGCGGCGCTGCAACACGCCGCCGCGCGCGCTTGCAAAGCGCAACGCCCGCCGCTAGTTTCCGGCCTCTCGTGATCGGGGCCACCCCGATCCGGCACGCGCCCGTAGCTCAGCTGGATAGAGCACCAGACTACGAATCTGGGGGTCAGAGGTTCGAATCCTTTCGGGCGCGCCATTTTTTTCTTGTACGACCCGGAGACACAGGTAACGGATTGTACCCAAGACATGGGTGACACCCGCGTGCCGAACGGGTTGTCGATAGTCTGCTGGGCTTTCTGTTCCAGGTCGATATATCCCAGATCACAGGTCATGAAGCTGACGAGCCGGGTGCTGTCGTCGACTTCCTTGATTGCGCGCTTGTGGCCGGCGAGCACGGTTGAGATGTTGATCTTCTTGCGGTGCATGCAGATACGCCCGCATGCGGTGACCAGAATGTCCTTGTCGTGGAGGGGGTAGTCGATCTCCGCCAGTCCCTGCGAACACGCTCATCCATTACCGAACACTCCTTCCAGGGCATCACCACCTCCAGCCCAAAGCCAAAAGTGTGACCCAGGTGTCCGGTACGGTCCGTCACCTATCTTTCAGGTCGCTCAGCGGCGCCCTTTCACGGGTCGCCGCACAGCGATCACATCAGAGCGTACATGCGCAGCGGCATCCAGATCGCCATGGCGATCATGATCAGGTTTTCGGTCAGCGATACGAAGCCCAGCGGCACACGGCTCTCGCCGCCCATGCAGGCGCATTTGAGCTCGCGCTTCTGGATATAGACGGCCTTGAAGACCGAGACCGCGCCGACCGTCCCGATGAACAGCGCCACGGGGGCCGCGAGCCAGGTGAGGGCTCCCGCCAGCATCAGCATGCCGGCGCCCGTTTCGGCGAACGGATAGATCCGCCCGTACGGAACCCAGCGCCGCGCCAGCAGATCGTAATTGAGAAACATCGTGGCGAACGCCTCGATATTGGTCAGCTTCTGCACGCCCAGCAGCACCATGGCGATGGCGATGAAGCGCTCCACGGTGATCAGGTGCAAAAGCGGCCCGCCCGCGCTCCAGCCAATGGCCAGCGCCAGCAGCGCCGCCACGCAGAACAGCGCGATCACCGGAATGTAAGTCGTGGCGGACTTGGGTCTGGCGACGCCCAGATGCGCCTCCAGCGCCTCATACCCGCCAATGCGCTCGCCCCCGATGAAGGTCTGCGGCGTGGTCTTCACCCCATGCCTGGCCTTGAACGCGTCCACCGCTTCGCGGCTTTCGAGAATCTGGTCATCCACCGCATAGCCTTTGCTGCGCAGCAGATGCCGGCTCTTCAGCCCATAGGGGCAGACATGCTTGGGTGTCTCCATGCGGTAGAGCGTGGCGGCCTTCGCGGTCATGTGGCGCCTCCCGGGCTGCGGACATTGCGTATGCGCAGGGTGGCAGTCAGACAGGGGGGCAGGTCAAGGGGCGGGTGAGGACGGGGGTGAGCGTCAGCTCGGCCCCCATCACCCGTCGCTTGGCGGCTGAAAGCCGATGGCTTCGGCCTCTGTTTCGCTCCACGATGGCGTCGAGCGGTTCGGGTCTGGCGTAGACCTCGCCGTCGCGGCCGATAATACCCGCCACACTTAATCCCAAATCCCAGATCGCTGCCGCGGGTGTGAAACCAAATTCTGCCAATACTGAACCAATATCGCTGGCGCGGTTGTATCTGCGGTCTGCATGACAATAATGCACGGGACAAGTGGCGGGGTGCTCGGGCTGGCCTGGATCACGCCCGTCACCTCATCATGATTGACCGATATTGACCGGCAGCCCCCCCCGGCCCCTGCGTCTGCCGAGGGGTGACCTGGCGGGCGCCGCGCCAGGCGGGCTGGGGCAGGGGCGGAGGAGACCGGCCATGAAACAGATCGAACCGGCGGTGTTCTTTCCGGCGGCGGGCCTGGCCCTCGCCGGAGTGGCGTTCGCAGTGCTGGCAGGCGAGTCCGCTGACGCGGCGTTTTCGGCCTTGCGCAACGCCATCACCCACCATCTGGGTTGGGTGTATTCGGTGGGGGTGGGCGTGTTTCTGATCGGCGCCATCGTGGTGGCGCTGTCTGACTGGGGCCGCATAAGGCTGGGGCCGCAGGACAGCGCGCCCGATTACAAATTCCTGTCCTGGTTTGCGATGCTGTTCTCGGCCGGGATGGGCATCGGGCTGATGTTCTTCGCCGTCGCCGAACCGATGCTGCACTATCTCTCCGCGCCCTATGCCGAGTCCGAAACACGCCAGGCCGCGCAGGAGGCGATGGTGCTGACCTTCTTCCACTGGGGCGTCCATGCCTGGGCGGTGTATGCGATCGTTGGCCTCAGCCTGGCCTATTTCGCGTTCCGGCACGGCCTGCCGCTGACCATGCGCTCCTCGCTCTACCCGCTTATCGGCGCGCGAATTCATGGCCCGATCGGGCACGGCGTCGATGTGCTGGCGATCCTGGGCACGGTGTTTGGCGTCGTGACATCGCTGGGATTTGGCGCTGCGCAGATCAATGCCGGGCTCAACGCCCTGTTCGGGATCGGCGTGTCGGTGGGGATCCAGATCGCGGTGATCGGCGTGATCACGCTCATCGCCACAATGTCGGTGGTGGCGGGGCTCGATGCGGGCATCAAGCGCCTGTCGGTGTTCAATCTGGGGCTCGCCGCTGCGCTGCTCGCCTTCGTGCTGATCGCGGGACCGACCCTGTTTCTGATCAGCGCCTATGTGCAGAATATCGGCGCCTATCTCTCCGGCCTCGTCGCGCTCACCTTCAACGTCGACGCGTATGGCGACGGGGTGTGGATCAATGACTGGACGCTGTTCTACTGGGGCTGGTGGATATCCTGGTCACCCTTCTTGGGCATGTTCATCGCGCGCATTTTGCGCGGGCGCACGATCCGCGAGTTCATCCTGGGCACGCTGTTGGGTCCGACCCTGTTCACCTTCTTGTGGATGACGATTTACGGCAATTCGGCGCTGCAGATCGCGTGGGCCGATGCGGCCGCCCCGCTGATGGAGGTGGTGCGCGGCGGGGATGCGTCGCTGGCGCTGTTCGCCTTTCTCGACACGCTGCCGTTTGCGCCGGTCACCTCGGTGCTGGCGATCCTTCTGGTGACGACATTCTTCGTCACCTCATCGGATTCCGGCTCGCTGGTGAAGGCGACGCTGGCGTCGGGCGGAGGCCTCACCTCGCCGCTGTGGCAGCGCCTGTTCTGGGCGGTTCTGGAAGGGTTGGTGGCGGCGGTGCTGCTGCTGGCGGGCGGGTTGGCTGCGCTGCAATCAGCCACCATCGCCGCGGCGTTGCCCTTTACGCTGGTCATCGCGCTCGCCTTTATCGGGCTGGTGCGCGCCTGGTCCATGGAGACGGCCCGCCGGGCCGGGGTGAAGACGGCGGTCCAGCTGCCCGTGGAGGGCGTGGCTGTCCCGTGGCGCGCGCGGCTGAAGCTGATGTTTGCGCGGCCCGACGCAAAGGAGGTGACCGCCTGGATCGGCGGCACGGCCGCGCCCGCCTTTGCGCAGGTCGCCGCCGAGATGGAGGCGCTGGGTCTGACGAGCCGGGTGGAGGCGGAGGCGACCGAGGCGAGGCTGGTCGCGGGTCATGAGACGGGGCCGGATTTCGTCTATGGCGTGACGCTCAAGGCCTATCCAGGCAAGCACACAGAGACGCAGCCGGCGCGCGCGGAAGTCTTCCTCAGCGATGGCGGCCGACAGTATGACGTGTTCGGCTATACGCAGGTCCAGCTGATCCGCGATGTGCTGCGCCACTATGAGCGCCACCGCCAATTGATGCATCACCTCAATACCTAGAGCCCGTCCGGTCAGTTCTGACTGACCAGACGGGCTCCAGACCATGGGGGCATCGGGTTTCGCACCGCGAAACCGTCGCCGAGTTATGCCGGGCGGCTCTAGAATTCGAACGCGATGCCGGCCTGGAACAGGCGGGGCGCGCCGGGGATGATCCCGCGTGACCGATCCACGATATAGAGTTCATCGGTGACGTTCTTGACGGTTGCGAAATAGGTCAGCCGCCCCTGGTTCGGTGTGATGTTGAGGGCGAGGTTGAACACGGTGGCCGGATCAATCAACCCGCGCTGGCCGTTGGCGATGGGCGCCGTCGTGTTGAGGTCATCGGTGAACATCTCGCCGGTATGCTGGACTTCGCCCTGCACGACCAGCCAGTCGCCACGCTCGTAACCGATGGCCAGCGAGCCGATGAATTCCGGCGAATACGGCAGCCGGTTGCCGGTGACCGGGACGTTGGCGAACCCGCCGATCGAGGAAAACCGCGCGCCGGTGTACTTGGCGGTCTCCAGCCAGGTGAAGGCCATGCGGAAGAAAATGTCATCGCCCCCGCTCATGACGTCCATCTCGCGCAGCGACCCGCGCAGGCTGGCCTCGATGCCCGAATGCCGGGTCTGGCCAGCGCTGGTCAGGGTCGCGCCGACACCGCCGGCGACCGAGGCCGGGACGATCTGGTTTTCGAAATCGAGGTAGAAGAGTCCAAGATCGGCATCGAGACCGGCGCGCAGCGTGCCGCGCAGCCCCGCTTCCCAGTTCGTGCTCTCCTCGGCATCAAGATCGATGCTGCCGCCCGCATTGGTGATGATGTCCTCGACCCGCGGGGGGGAGAAACCTCTGTGCACCCCGCCATAGATCACCAGATCGTCACGCAGCGAATAGGTCAGGCCCAGACCGGGGATGATCTCTGTCAGGTCGCTGGTTCCAGACTGCCCCGAGAGGAGGTTGATGCGCTCCAGCTCGATCGACTCAACGCGCACGCCCGGGCTGACCCTGAGCTGGCCGATGCTGACCGCACCGGTCACAAAGCCCGATATCGCCGTCGTGTACCGGGTATTGTTTTCACGCAGTCCGGCATTCACGCTGACGCCCGGCGTACGCCCGTTCGGCGTGTCGGAATTGACCTGCAGGCGGCGCTGGCGCTCTTCATGATAGCGCAGACCCGCTTCGAACCCGGCCGGCAATCCAAGCAGCTGGCTGTCCCAGTTCAACCGCGATTCAACGCCGTACTGATTGTATTCGCGCAGGCGCCCCTCATTGCCGCAGCCCGTATTGAGGTTGGCCATGCCGCCACACGCGGGATCGCTGGCGTCATTGGGGCGCTGGCCGGAGTTGGAGGATTGTCTCCACCAGTCACGGTCGAACCACAGGCTGTAGGCCGATGTGGTCAGCCGCATATCCGCAGATATCTGCCAGGCATGGGTGGCCGATCCGGTGACCCGGTCGGTGACGAAAACATCGTTGGCGAAGGGATTGCCCCGCGGGCTGGCGGCGAACTCCGCCTCGGTCAGGCCGGAATAGGTGACCCGGCTGTCCTCGGCAAAGTATCCAAGGCGCAGCACAATGTCCTGGTCCGGGGTAAGGGACCGCTCGGCCTTGAGATGATAATCGGTGAACTCAAGCCGGGTATTGTCCCGCACGCCGTCGAAACCGGTATGGGCGACATGGCCCAGCAAGCGTAAACCGGCAAGCGGTCCCCCGAGGGAGCCGGAGGCGTGGACATATCCGCGGTTTCCGCCGGAAACCGTCAGATCGCCACCCAGTTCTTCCGGCGCTTGCGGCGAGATGTAATTGATCACGCCGCCGACAGTGTGGGGCCCGAAGCGTATCTGGCTGGCGCCCTTGAGCACTTCGATCCGGCTGAAGCGGCTGAGCGGCGGATGGGAGTAGGAGGCGTTGTCGCCATAAACGGCGTAGGTCAGCGGCAGCCCGTCCTCAAGCAGCAGCACTTCGGTGGAGCGCGTGGGAGACAGGCCGCGCACGCCGATGTTCGGACGCAGGCCAATACCCTCCTCATCACGCGGGAACACGCCGGGCACCTGACGCAGCGCCTCATTCACATTCAGCACGCGGGCCCTGTCCAAGTCCTCTGATTCGATTGTCGAGCCCGAGCCGGAAATGCGCAGCAGGTTGTCGCGCGTGCCGATCACGACCACGGTCGCATCGGACCGGGTGTCAGCCTGCGCATCTTCAGCCTCTTGGGCGGCCGCCGGCATCGCCCAGGCCAGGACCAGGACGGACGGGACGATGTAGCGGGTAAATTTCATGGACGTCTCTCCACCTGACATGCGAATGCTTCGCATTCCGATGTGCAGGTATCCTTTGTCCGGATGCCGCGCAAGCCTCATGCGCAGAACCCAGCCGGGCGGGGCTTGTGGCTTGGCGGCGGTGGATTTCACGTTTGCGCGCCGTGATCGTGACGCCCGCACAAGACAGGGCTGGACGCGGGCGTCCCCTTGTGACGGCCGCCAATGCCTGCGCATCACCGGCGGACATCGCTGCGCAGGCGAGCGGACTGTCCCGCCAGGCCGAAGCGCCTCTAGGATCGCGGCGGCGGATTGACCAGGAGCGCCTGCGGCGCGGCGGCGTGCGCCAGGATCACGTGGCCGCCCTCCAGGCGGGCCTCACCGCTGGCGACCTGGCGCAGGCATTCGGGGTAAAGCTGGTGCTCGGCGCCCAGAACGCGCGCGGCGAGGGCGTCGGCGTCGTCGCCTGGCAGGACGGGGATGGCGGCCTGGCCGATGATGGGGCCGGCATCCATCTCCGCGCTGACGAAATGGACGCTGGCGCCGGTGAGTTTCACGCCGGCGTCCAGGGCGCGCTGGTGGGTGTCCACGCCCTTGAAGGACGGCAGGAGGGAGGGATGGATGTTGAGCATCCGTCCGGTCCAGCGGTTCACGAAGCCGGGGGTGAGCAGGCGCATGAAACCGGCCAGGCAAACGAGCTCGACGCCCTGATTTTGAAGCTCGGCGTGAAGCGCGTTCTCGAACGCTTCGCGGGTCCCGAAGGCCTTGTGATCGACGGTGAGGGCGGCGATTCCTGCGGCTTCAGCGCGCGCCAGCCCCCCGGCGCCGGGCCGGTTGGAGATCACGCAGACGATCTCAGCTGGAAAGTCAGGATTGGCGGCGGCGTCCAGCAGGGCCTGCAGGTTGGAGCCGCGCCCGGAGATCAGCACGCCTGTGCGCACGCGCGCCATCGCTCTAGACCGCCTTGAGCGCGCCGATAACGCGCGCGTCTTCTCCCGCAGCGTTGAGCGCGGCGCAGACGGCGCCGGCGTCAGCGGGCGCGACGGCGGCGATCATGCCGATCCCGCAATTGAAGGTGCGGCGCATCTCGGCCTCGGCGACGCCGCCGGCCTCCTGCAGCCAGGTGAAGACGGGGGGGCGCACGAAGCTGGCGTAATCCACCTCGAAGCCCAGATGATCGGGCAGCATGCGCGGGGTGTTCTCGGTGATCCCGCCGCCGGTGATGTGGGCGAGGCCCTGGATCTGACCGGAGCGGATCAGCGGCAGGAGCGATTTCACATAGATGCGCGTGGGTTCCAGCAGCGCCTCGCCGAGCGTGCGCTTTGGCGCGAATGGGGCAGGATCGCTCCAGCCAAGGCCGGCGCGGGCGGCGATCTTGCGGATCAGCGAATAGCCGTTGGAATGCGGACCGGAGGAGGCGAGCCCGATGAGGACATGGCCGGGCGCCATGGAGTCGTGTCGCGGCAGCAATGAGCCACGCTCGGCGGCGCCGACGACAAAACCGGCGAGATCGAAGTCGTCGCCGGCGTAGAGCCCGGGCATTTCCGCCGTCTCGCCGCCGATGAGGGCGCAAGCTGCGCGCCGGCAGCCTTCGGCGACGCCCGATACGATCTGGGCGCCGCGCGCCGGGTCGAGGCGGCCCGTAGCGAAGTAGTCGAGAAAGAAGAGCGGCTCGGCCCCCTGGGCGAGCACGTCATTGACGCACATGGCCACAAGATCGATGCCCACCGTGTCGAGGCGGCCGGTGTCGATGGCGAGCTTGAGCTTGGTGCCGACCCCGTCCGTGCCGGAGATCAGCACCGGATCGGTGAAGCCGGCCGCCTTGAGATCAAAGGCGCCGCCAAATCCGCCCAGCGCCACGTCGGCGCCCGGACGGGCGGTGGATCGGGCCAGCGGCTTGATCGCTTCGACCAGCGCGTCGCCCGCGTCGATATCGACGCCGGCGCCGGCATAGGTGAGACCCGGCTCGGATGGTGTTCGGGGCGCCAAGGCGGGCCTCCTTCATGCGGCGGACATGAAGCGGGTGCATACCGTTGAATGCGCGCCTTGGCGAGGGGGCGGGCGCCGCGCGGGGCTTCACCCGGACGCGGCGCAGCGTATAGTCGGCGCCGACAGGCGCAAGAGCTCGAAAGGCGTGGCCATGACACTCAGGCTGGTGCAGATGATCACGGGCGCTGTGGTGCTGGCGGCGGCCTGTCTGGCCGCGCCGGCGCAGGCGCGCAGCCCCTACACGGTGGTGGGCGTCGAGATTGACGCCACCGCCGACAACGCCTTCGAGGCGCAGCGCCGGGCCATGTCCGACGGACAGGTGCGCGGCGCCCAGCGCCTGATCGCGCGCATGACGCTTGCCGAGGACCGGGATGCGGCCGGGCTCGGCACGATCAGCGCCGAGCAGGCGGCCGGTCTGATCGCGGCCTTGCGCATGTCCAACGAGCAGCGCTCGGCCACGCGCTATCGCGGCGACCTGACCTTGCAGTTCGATCCGCGCGCCGTGCGCGACTATTTCACCCAGCGCGATGTGGCCTATGTCGAGAGCCAGGCGGCGCCGGTGCTGGTCGTGCCGGTTCTCGAAGGCGAGAGCGGCGATTCGCTGTGGAGCGGCGCCTGGTATGACGCCTGGCGCCAGGGCGGGTTCCAGCATGCGTTGACGCCCTTTATCGGCCTCGGGTCGCGCGACGGCGGCGGCGAGCCGCTGGGGCGCGGGTTGATCAGCGCCGACGAGGCGCGCCGCATGGATGAAAGCGCCTTGCGTGCGCTGGCCGATGCGTATGGCGTGGATTCGGTTGCGGTGATCCTGGCGCGCGCGGGCGGCGGGCAGGTGCGCACGGTAGGCGTTGTGGTGACCTTCGGTCCCGACGGGACAACGCGCGAGGACCTGCCCAGCGTGGCCGGCGCGGGCGACTTTCGTGAAGCGGCGCGCCGGATTGTCGAGCGCCGCGAGGACGACTGGAAGCGCCGGTCGGTGGTGCGCGGCGGCGAGCAGGCTGAACTGCCCGTGACAATCGTGTTCTCGACCTTGAGCGAATGGCGCGCGCTCCAGGGCGCTGTGGCTGGCGCGTCGCTGGTGCAGTCGGCGCGCCTGGACGCGCTGTCGCGCACGGGCGCGGCGATGATGCTGAGCCATCGCGGCGCGCGCGAGCAGCTGGCCAGCGAGCTCAATGCGCGCGGGGCGCGGCTGGAGAACGATCCCGAACTGGGATGGACTGTCCGCAGCCGCAGATGACCCGCATGCAGCTCGCTCTCGACCTGGCGCTGGCGCCGGACTACCGGGCCGAAAGCTATGCGGTGAGCGAGGCGAACGCGTCGGCGCTGGCGCTGGTCAACCGCTGGCCGCGCTGGTGCCACGGCCACCTTTTGCTGGTGGGGCCGCCCGGCGCAGGCAAGACGCATCTGTCCACCATCTGGGCCGCGCGCGCCGATGCGCTTCGCCTTGATCCGGCAACGCTGCCGGCAGGGTTGAGACAGGTGGGGCGCGGCAGTGCGGTGCTGGTGGAGGACTGTCATCTGGGCGTGGACGAGGCTGGCCTGTTCCACCTGCTGAACCGGGCTGCAGGCGACGCCGGCGTCACGGTGCTGCTGACGGCGGCCCGCGCGCCGGTGGAGTGGCCGGTGGGCCTGGCCGATCTCGCCTCGCGCCTCAAGGCGGCCGAGACGGCTGTGCTGAACGAGCCGGACGATGCGCTGCTGCGCCAGGTGATGGAGAAGCTGGTGCGCGACCGCCGCACGCCGCTATCGCCGGGCGTGCTTGATTACCTCCTGCCGCGCATGGAGCGGTCGGTGGAGTTTGCGCGCCGGCTGGTGGCCTGGCTTGACCGCGAGGCGCTGGCCCGCAAGGGGCCGGTGACGCGCACCCTGGCGCGCGAGGCGCTGGAAGCCCTGGTCAGGCCATGACGCTAGCGATGACCGCGACATGTCCATACGAAGGACCCGCACGATGAAAGAAGCGGCCAACACGTCCGCAGACGCGCCCGCCCTTGCGCCGGAGACCCCGCTTCCGGTGGGGCCGGCCGAGCGGTATCTGAACCGGGAGCTGTCCTGGCTTCAGTTCAACTGGCGCGTCCTGGAAGAGGCTGGCAATGAGCGCCACCCTCCGCTGGAGCGTTTGCGCTTCCTGTCCATCTCGGCGAGCAATCTCGATGAGTTCTACATGGTGCGCGTTGCGGGCCTGCGCGCCCAGATCCGCAACGGTCTCGACCGGCCCGGCCAGGACGGGCTGACGCCGTCCGAACAGCTCGAGCGCATCAATGTTGAAGCCAACGCCCTGATGGACGCCCAGCAGGCGGGCTGGCGCGCCGTGCGCGAGACGCTGGCCGCCGACGGTATCGAGCTGCTGGAGATAGACGGCCTGACGCGCGCCGAGCGCACCTGGCTGCGCGATGATTTTCTGGCTCATACCCTGCCGGTGATCACGCCGCTGGCGATCGATCCGGCGCACCCGTTTCCGTTCATCCCCAATCTCGGCTTCGCCGTGGCGCTGAAACTGCGCCGCCAGAGCGACGCCAAAGTGATGAATGCGCTGGTCCCGCTGCCTGCCGGCGTGAAGCGCTTCATCGAGATCCCGTGCGAGGCGCGCGATGAGCAGGGGCGCCCGGCCAAGCGCTATATCTCGCTGGAATCGGTGCTGATCCTGTTCGTGGACGCCCTGTTCCCCGGCTATGACCTGATCGCCAAGGGCGCGTTCCGCATCCTGCGCGACAGCGATATCGAGATCGAGGAAGAAGCCGAGGACCTGGTGCGCGAGTTCGAGCAATTGCTCAAACAGCGCCGCCGCGGGGTGCTGGTGCGCCTGAAGATGGACGCGTCCATGCCCGAGGACATGCGCCGCTTCATTGTCCAGCACCTGCATGCCGAGCGCTCTGACGTGCAGCTGATTGACGGGCTGCTGGGCCTGTCGCAACTGTCCCAGATGATCCCCGATGACCGCAACGAGCTCAAATTCGAGCCGTACGAGCCGCGCTTTCCTGAACGCATCCGCGATTTCAACGGCGACTGCTTTGCCGCCATCCGCGCCAAGGACCTGATCGTCCACCACCCGTATGAGAGCTTTGACGTGGTGGTGCAGTTCCTGCGCCAGGCTGCGGGTGATCCTGACGTGGTGGCGATCAAGCAGACGCTGTACCGCACATCGAAGAACTCCCCCATCGTGGCGGCGCTGATCGAGGCGGCCGAAAACGGCAAGAACGTCACCGCGCTGGTCGAACTCAAGGCCCGGTTCGACGAGGAGGCCAATCTGAAATGGGCGCGCGATCTGGAGCGTGCGGGCGTCCAGGTCGTCTACGGTTTCATGGAGTACAAGACCCACGCCAAGATATCGCTGGTGGTGCGGCGCGAGGGGGCGGACTTGCGCACCTATGCCCATTTCGGCACCGGCAATTATCATCCGATCACGGCGCGCATCTATACCGATCTGTCGCTGTTCACCGCCGATCCGGCCTTCGGGCGCGATGCGGGGCGGGTGTTCAATTACGTGACCGGTTATGCGCAGCCCACAGGACTGGAAAACCTCGTCATTTCGCCCACGGGCATGCTCGAATTCATCCTGGGCAAGATCGGCCGCGAGATCGCCAATGCGCGCGACGGCAAGCCTGCGGCGGTGTGGGCGAAGATGAACTCGCTGGTCCATCCGGCGGTGATCGACAAGCTGTATGAGGCGAGCCAGGCGGGCGTGCGGGTCGATCTGATCATTCGCGGGATCTGCTGCCTGCGCCCGGGCGTGGCGGGATTGTCAGAGAATATCCGGGTCAAGTCGATCATCGGGCGCTTCCTGGAGCATTCGCGGATCGCCTGTTTCGCCAATGGCGCGCCCATGCCCTCACCCCAGGCGGAGGTGTACATCTCCA
This sequence comes from Alphaproteobacteria bacterium, assembly GCA_016124675.1. Lineage (GTDB taxonomy): Bacteria > Pseudomonadota > Alphaproteobacteria > Caulobacterales > Maricaulaceae > Oceanicaulis. Next base: position 124,083 of record WGNG01000001.1, on the reverse strand, counting down.
GCGCCGACTGGATGCCGCGCAATCTGGACCGGCGCGTCGAAACGCTGTGTCCGATCCTCAATCCGACGGTTCACCGCCAGGTGCTCGACCAGATCATGGTGGCCAATCTCAATGACGAAACCCAGAGCTGGTACATGCAGCCGGACGGGCGCTACATGCGGGTGGACACGAGAGGGATCGCCGATCCGTTCAGCGCGCATGCATATTTCATGACCAATCCCAGCCTGTCGGGCCGCGGCCAGGCGCTCAAGGGCGACCAGCCGCCGGCCTTCCCCTTCGTCGGTCTTCGCCGATGATGCGGCGGTTCATGCCGCGCCGGCGCGCTGCGGCCGAGGCGGCCGGAGCGGGGCGCGATATTGCGGTGATCGATGTCGGCTCCAACTCGGTGCGCCTGGTGCTGTTCCGGCTGGAGGGACGCTCGCTCTGGCCGGTGTTCAACGAGAAGGTCATGGCGGGGCTGGGGCGCGGCGCGCGCGCCAGCGGCAGGCTCAATGTTGATGGCGTCGAGGCGGCGCTGCGCGCCCTGCGCCGGTTTGCCCATCTGCTCGACGCCAAGGGTGTGGAGCAGCGCCATGTGGTGGCGACCGCCGCCGTACGCGATTGCTCCGACGGTCCGGATTTCATCGCCCTTATCAAGGCCGAGACCGGCCTTGAGATCGAGGTGTTGTCAGGCGAGGAGGAGGGGCGGTGCTCGGCGCTGGGCGTGCTGGCGGGCATGGGGGAGGCTTACGGGCTGGCCGGCGATCTCGGCGGATCGAGCCTTGAGCTGACGCCGCTGGAAGGGCGCCGCGCCGGGCCGGCGATCACCTTGCCGCTCGGGCCGCTGACCGTGCTGGACGGCGATGGCTCGGACGCGTCGGTCAGGGATGCGCTGGATACCGTGCTGGGCCAGGCGGCGCCGCAGCTGGAAATGTCCGGTCCCGTCTTCTACGCAGTGGGCGGCGCCTGGCGGGCTTTTGCGCATTTGGCCATGGCGCTGGATGATTATCCCCTGCGCCTGCTGCACCAGTACGCGCTGACCCCGGCGCAGGTGGCGCGGGCGGCCGACTTCGCCGTCACCCAGAGCGAGACGTCCCTGTCCAATGTGCCTGGCGTGTCGTCCAAGCGGGCGGCGCTCTTGCCCTACGCCGCGCTGCTGCTGCGCCGGATCCTGAAAAAGGGGCGGTTCGACAAGGTGGTGTTCTCCGCCTACGGGCTGCGCGAAGGCGTGGTGTGCGCGCAGGACATGCGCCTGATCACCGAGGGCGATCCCCTGATCGCCGGCGCCGAGGCGCTCGCCAGTCAAGCCTCGCCCGAGCCCGATTTCGGGCCCACGCTGGCGCGCTGGATCGAGCCGGCGTTCGAGGGCGAACCGGTCTTGTTCAGCACCGGGCGCGATGCGGTCCTGCGCGCCGCCTGCGCGCGCCTGGCGGATCTGGGCGGGCGGATGCATCCCGATCACCGCGCCGAGCTCGCCAGCACGCAGACCCTGTACGCGCCGTTCGGCGGGGCGTCGCATGCCGAGCGGGCCTTTCTCGCGCTCACCCTGCACCACCGTTATGCGGGGCGGCGCTCGCGCCCGGACTCGTGTCCCACGCGGCGTCTGCTGGATGATGCGCAGGAGCAGGGGGCGATGAAGCTGGGCCTTGCCCTGCGGCTGGGGGCGGCGCTGTCGGGGCGCTCGGCGCCGGTGCTCGATGCGTTCAGGCTCGACCGGTCCGGCCAGCAACTGGTGCTGCGCGTCGATCCTGGTTCAGAAGCGCTGGTGATTGACCGCGCCCAGTCGCGGTTCGAGGCACTGGCGAGCGCGATGGGGCTTCAGGCTGAAGTGATCTGACGCTGCGTCAGATCGGCGCCGGCTTCAGCGTGGCTTCAAAGCGCAGGGAGGGCGCCTTGTCGGCGCGGCCCTCGAATACGTACTCCGCGCCCTTCTTGCGGCCGGTCAGCGTCAGCGCGAAATCGGAGTGATCGCCGAATACCGACTGGCTGTGCATGTCATGCTGGCGCACGCGCAGGCGCACGCGGATCTCCTCGCTTTCGGTGAGGATTTCACCGACATAATACATGGCGGTATCGCCGCCATAAACGCGGTCGCCATCAATATAGATGACGCCGCCGGCGTCATCGAGCGGGGTGCGGAAGCGGGTGAGATACAGGCCGGTTTGCATGCGCGTGCTTTCTGTTGGATCTCAACTATAGCAATTTGCACCCTCAGGATGCAATTGGTCGATCTGCTGCGGCGCGGCGGAGCCGGTCATTGATGGCCTCGCCCAGTCCGGCCTCGGGGATCGGCGCTACGGCGATCACCCTGCCCGGCTTGTCCAGAAGGCGCAGACCAGCAAACAGGTTTGCCGCCGCTTCGGCTAGGTCTGAGCGGTCAGAAAGATTAAAAACGTCACAACCAACAATTTCAGGGCGTGGCCCGAACGCCAGATAGGACTCCCCCTGACGGGGCTGGGTTGCGTTCAGCCTCACGGGCGACTCTGGCGCGTAGTGGCTGGCGAGCTGTCCGGGCGCGTCCGGGCGGTCCGAATCAGGGCGGGCGGCGCTCAAAGGCCCGCAGACGGCTTCGATATCGGCGCGGGGCGTTCCGCCCGGGCGCAGGAGCAGGGGCCTGCCGGCGGTCACGACGCGGATGATCGTGCTCTCCACGCCGATCCGGCAGGGGCCGCCATCGAGGATCACATCGATGCGCCCGTCGAGCCCGTCGCGCACATGCGCGGCGGTGGTGGGGCTGACTGCGCCGGACCGGTTGGCGCTGGGCGCCGCCAGCGGACGCCCCAGCCGCGCGATCAGGCCCGTCAGGGCCGGCGAAGCGGGCCATCGCACCGCGAGGGTGTCGAGCCCGGCGGTCACGAGGCTCGCCACGCCTGCACCGGCGCGCATCGGCGCGACCAGCGTCAGCGGGCCGGGCCAGAAGGCGTGCGCTAGCGCGTGCCCGGTCCCGCCGAGATCGACGAGGCGTTCGGCCATCTCCAGACTGTCGACGTGGGCGATGAGCGGGTTGAAGCGCGGCCGCCCCTTGGCCTCGTACAGGCGCGCCACCGCTTCGCCTTGCGCCGCGTCGGCGGCTAGCCCGTAGACGGTCTCGGTGGGGACGGCCGCCAGCCCGCCGCGCGCGAGCAGGCGCGCGGCCTCGTCCAGCGCGGCGGGATCGTCTGCGGGCAGGGTCACGGTCACGGTCATCACGGGCCGGTCTAGCGAAAAGCGCGGGCGGGCGAAACGCCGCCGGCCAGCCGCTGCGGCAAGCTGGCTATGGCGCAGGGGATCATGCCGGTGTCATACTCCCATGACATTGATGCGACACTGACCCAGACCCGTTCCTTTAAAAAACAAGGCGAACACTCATGCGCGACCTGCTTGATCCCGACTACGAACCGGAATGCAACCGTTCGGGCAATACGCCGTTCGCGCAGGTATTCAGCGCCCGAATCGGGCGGCGCGGGTTTCTGCAGGGATCGCTGGGCGCGGCTGTGGGCGGGCTGTTCGCCTCGACCGGGGTGGCCCACGCGCTGCAGGCCAGCGCGGGTCCGACGCTTGGGTTCGCCCCTGTTCCTGTCAACACCGCCGACACGCTCGTGGTTCCTCAGGGCTATGAGGCCAGGGTGATTTACCGCTGGGGCGACCCGATCACCGGCGCCATGCCGGCCTACAGCCCCGGCAATACTGGCGCGGAGCAAGGCGAGCAGGCGGGCATGCACCATGACGGCATGCATTTCTTCCCCATCGAGGGCGATGATCCCTGGCAGGGCAGCTCCACAGACGGGCTGCTGGTGGTCAATCACGAATATATTGAGCCGCGCTTCCTGCATGCGGGCGCGATGCGGGGCCAGGCCATGTCCGGCTCCGAGACCCCCGATCATCAGGGCCCGCGCGATCCCGAAATGGTGCTCAAGGAGATGAATGCGCACGGCGTCTCCATCGCCCGCATCCGTGAAGGCGAAGACGGGCAGTGGCGCATCGTCGCCGACCCGCGCAACCGCCGCATCACCGCGCTGACCGAGATGGCGATCGCCGGTCCTGTGCGCGGCAGCGATCTGGTGAAGACGAAATTCTCTCCCGAGGGCGAGCGCACCCGGGGCACGCTGTCCAATTGCGCGCACGGCGTGACGCCCTGGAACACGTATATGGCCGCCGAGGAGAACTGGTCTGGCTATTTCGTCAACACGGGCGGCGACCTGCCGCGCGAGCATGCGCGCTATGGCGTGCGCACGGATGTGTCGCGCCATAACTGGCACCGGTCAGCTGATGGGTCTGACGCCTGCGTGCGCTTTGACGCCACGCCGGCGGCGGACGCACCAGAGGGCGATTACCGCAACGAACCCAACACCTATGGCTGGATGGTGGAGATCGACCCGTTTGATCCGCTGAGCATGCCGGTCAAGCGCACCACGCTGGGCCGCTTCGCCCATGAAGGCGTGGTGTTTGCACCGGCCGAGGCGGGCGAGCCGGTGGTCTGCTATTCGGGCGACGATGCGCGCGGCGAGTATATCTACAAATTCGTGTCCGCCGCTGCGTACGCGCCAGGCCAGACCCGGGGCGATATTCTCGATGAGGGCGTGCTCTATGCCGCGAAGTTCAACGCGGACGGTACGGGCGATTGGCTGGCGTTGATCCATGGCGAGAACGGGCTGGACGAAACCAATGGCTTTGCGTCCCAGGCCGACGTGCTGGTCAATACCCGCACCGCCGCTGACCTTCTGGGCGCGACGCCGATGGACCGGCCCGAATGGGGCACGGTCGATCCCCAGACGCGCGCGGTGTATTTCACCCTGACCAATAACGCTGAACGCACCGCTGGCGAGACCGACGCCGCCAATCCGCGCGGCCCGAACCTGTTCGGCCAGATCATCCGCTGGCATGAGGATGGCGGCCAGGCGGGCCAGACCTTCCGCTGGGACCTGTTCGTGATCGCCGGCCCGGAGGGCGACAGCGCCGACATGAACGGCGAGGCTCTGGACGCAGACAGCCTGTTCTGCAGCCCGGACGGGCTGTGGATGGACGCACACCGGCGGCTTTGGATCCAGACAGACATCTCCGAAAGCGTGATGAATCGCGGGCCGTTCGAGGCGTTTGGCAACAACATGATGCTGGCGGCCAATCCCGAAACCGGGGAGATCCGGCGCTTCCTGACGGGGCCGGTGGGTCAGGAAATCACCGGCGTGGTGACGACGCCCGATCACCGCACGATGTTCATCAATGTCCAGCATCCCGGCGCGACCACCTCACGCGAGGACTTCGCCGCCGGAAGGTTCTCCAGCCGCTGGCCGGACGGGGGCGATTCGGTCCCGCGCTCGGCCACGGTGATGATCCGGCGCATCGACCGCGGCGTGGTGGGCGCGTAGAGAGGCTGAAGGTTCAGGGCAGGGTGAGGCGCGCGGGCGCGTCACCCGCCAGGATGGTCTCGCCGGCCGCCGCCTCCAGCCGGTCCACCCGTATCAGGGCGAGGGCCTGCTGGCCGGACGCCGAGCTGACAGCGCCCAGCGGCGTGCCGCCAGCGCCCACCGCCGCGCCGGCCAGCGGCGCCGGGCCGTCAAACTCGAGGCGCACGGTGCGTTTGCGCACGCCGCCCTTGCGGTGCATGCGGCTGGCGACTTCCTGGCCGACGAAGCAGCCCTTCCTGTAATCAATGCCGGACATGAGGTCGTGATTGACGTCGGTGGAGAAGGCCTCCGCCGGTCCGTAGTCGCGCCCGAACTCGGGCACGATCGCCGCGATGCGCGCCGCATCATAGCCTGCATCGTCCACCGGTCCCCCCGCCGGGACGATGGCGCGCAGGCCGAGCGCCGCCTGGCGCGGATCGGCGGCGGCGGCGAGCGCCACGGTACGCAGCTCCGCCTCGCCCTCGCCGCGCGCGGCGGCGACGCAAAGGTCGTCACGCAGCGTGATCTGCGCCTGCGCGCGCAGGCGGTAGAGCGAGATGCGCTTGAGGAGGCTCTCCGCCTCGCTGGCGGGGGCGTCGATGAGGAGCCCGCTTTCGCCATCATCAAACAGGATGAAGTCGGCCAGCACCTTGCCTTGCGGGGTCAGAAGCGCGCTGAACATGGCGCTGCCGGACGCGAGGCCTTCCGGTCCGCGGGTGATGACGCGCTGCAGGAAGCTGCGCGCATCCGGGCCGGTGATGGCGATGACGGTGCGGCCCGGCAGGGCGGTAAGGAATGCGGAGGCCTGCGTTGACATCGTCACGAACCTGACATGGCTTGTTGGCATTCTTCAGACCGAGGGCAAGAGACAAAAAGCATGGGGGGTGACATGCTCAGACGCAAGCGCCAGACGGGTCTCCTGGGCCGTTCCTCGTACGCGCTCCCGCCCGCCGAAGCGAGCCGGTTCGCAAGCTACGTGCCTGCGGGAGATTTCGCCCGGCTTGAACCACAGCACTATTTTGACGTGACCACGGCCGCAGCGGCCAACTTGGCCATCATTCTGGCGGCTATCGATCGCTTGCGCGTGCAGGTCGATGTCGGCCGTCAGAACCGCCTGCTGGACAAGGTGGAGCGATGCTCTTCCAGCCTGCGCCTTGATCTCGGCGGCAAGCTGGTGGTCATCGGAGAGCTGGTGTCCAATCTCATCGCCTTCAGCATCGCCGTGCGGGCGAATCTTGACGAGATTGAACACGCCCGGCGCCGCGATGACGATGCGGGCGCGCGCGCCGGAGCGTTCAGGCTGTTCGGAAACATGGCGCGCTTTGCGGGCAGCACGTACGCGATCCTGCAAGACAACGAAATGGTCCTGTCGGGCGACACATATGCTCAGGCCCGCGACTTGCTCTCGCCGCTGCCGCATGCGCTGCGCGCAGTCATCTACGATTTCTACCGGATTTTCGACCAACAGATGCGCCGCATGCGCCGCCTGCTCGAAGAAAGCCTGCCGGCGCATCTCGCGCGCGAGAAGCCCGAATTCAGCGAGTTTGCCGCGATCATCGACGCGCTTTATACCTGCGTGGCGACGCTTAATCAGATCCGGGTCGATCTGATCGAGGCGTGACCCGCACGCCACTGGCGCCCGACGTGCGAACAGGCTAAGCCGCTCGGCCATGAGGCGCATCCTGTTCATCACCGCCACGCGGATCGGCGACGCCATATTGTTCTCCGGACCCCTGGCGCATCTGGCGCGCACCCATCCCGGCGCGCAGATCACGGTGGCGTGCGGCCCGCTGGCCGCGCCGCTGTTTCGCGCCGCGCCGGGCGTGAGCGAGATCATCGTCATGGCCAAGCGCGAGCGGGCTGGCCACTGGCTGGACCTGTGGCGGCGCACGGCCGGGCGGCGCTGGGATCTGGTGGTGGACCTGCGCGGATCGCTGACGAGCTGGGCGCTGCGCGCGGGCGTGCGACGGGTCAATCGCCGCAAGCCGGGCGAGGCGGCCCGCCACCGCGTGGCCGAGGCGGGCGCGGTGCTGAAGCTCGATCCGCCGCCGGCGCCGGAGGTGTGGATCGATGCGGTCGCACGCGCGGACGCCGGGCGCCTCCTGCCGCCGGGCGCGCCCATTCTGGCGCTGGCGCCGGCGGCGTCCGCGCCGTTCAAGGAATGGCCGGCGGCGCGCTTCGCGGCGCTGGCCAATGCCCTGACGGGGTCTGGCGGCGCCCTTGAGGGGGCGCGCGTGGCGCTGTTTGGCGGACCGGGTGATCTGGCGACATCCCGCGCGGTGAGTGCAGGGGTCACAGGCGCCCAGGTCATCGACCTGACAGGCCAGCTTGACCTTGTGGCTGCGGCGGCCTGCCTGCAGCGCGCGCGCCTGTTCGTGGGCAATGATTCCGGGTTGATGCACATGGCGGCTGCAGCGGGCGCGCCGGTGCTGGGCCTGTTCGGACCGACTGACGAGCGCGTCTATGGACCCTGGGGACCGAATGCGCGCAGCGTGCGGTCAGGCGGACCGGCGCGGGAAGCCGACCGGGGCCGGCTGCGCCATGGGCAAGCCTCGCTGATGCAGGGGCTGGAGCTGGCCCCCGTCCTGGCGGCAGCGCAGGCGCTGATCAAGCAGACGGCGCCCTTGGAACGCGGCCAGATCATTGATTAAAAGGGTTTTTCGAACCGTGAAACCGGTTCCCGCCCCGGTTCAAGCGCTTTTATTCCAGATAGGTGCTGCGCAATTGATCTGAAAAGGCGCGGCCGCGCTCGGCGAGGTCCTGGCGGGCCATCTCGCTCTCTGCGCCGCAGCGCAGGCGCAGGCGCTCCTGATGGCGGAAACCTTCATTGAAGCGGTCGATCAGCCGGTTGCGATAGGTCCCGGCCGTGGGCGCTTCGTGGTCGAGCAATTCGGTCATGGCGGTGCGCCAGGTCTGGGCCTGACGGCCCTGACAGGCGAAGGTCAGGCCGTGCAGTTCGCCGAGGATTCGCGCCAGGCTCTCAACGGGGTAGGGATCGTTTTCCTGCACCGCGGACGCGGGCGCAGCGGCGATCGCTATCAGACAAAAACTGACCAGCAATCCGCGCAATCGGGTGACGTGGTGAAGGGCGCAGGGCACGAAAAACTCCTCGTTCGTCTCATTCTGGCCGCTGATCGTGGCGCCGCGATGGCGTCAGCGCCGCCAGAAGCCCGGCGTGAACATCACCAGCACTACCAGCACTTCCAGCCGGCCGATGAGCATGGTGGCGGTCATGATCCATTTGGCGGTGTCGGGCAGGGGCGCGAATGTCCCGGCGGGGCCGATGATGTCGCCCAGGCCCGGACCGACATTGGCCAGCGTGGTGGCGGCGCCCGAGATGGCGGTGATGGTGTCGAGGCCGGTGAAGGACAACAGTACGGCTGACACCACGAAGGTGGCGAAGAACAAAAAGATGAACACGAAGACCGAGCGCACGGTTTCCGGCGGCAGGGCCTTGCCGCGATAGCGCGGTGGCGACACGGCGTTGGGCCGGGTGAGTTGTTCGATGTAGGAGCGTATTGCGGAGGCGGCGATCTGGTAGCGGAATATCTTGACCGAGCAGCTGGTCGAGCCCGCGCAGCCGCCGATGAACATGAGCGCCATGAACATCGCCGCCGCCCCGCTGCCCCAGGCCCAGAAATCGGACGAGGCGTAGCCGGTGCCGGTGATGATCGAGACTGCATTGACCAGAGCCAGCCGCCAGGCGGGCAGGGCTCCGGGATCGGGCGGCTGGGAGAGCGTGATCATCACGGTCAGGACGAGGACAGCCACGGCGATGACGCTGAGGAAGGTCCGCGCCTGGGAATCGAGCAGCAGGAGGTCAGGGCGTCCCTGCGCCGCGCGCACATAGAGCACGAAGGGAAGGCCGGCGAGGATCATGAAGACGGCGGCGACCAGATCGCCGCCCCCGTCCGTGAAGGCGCCCAGCGATTCGTCGCGGGTGGAGAAGCCACCCGTGGCGATGGTGGTCATGGCGTGGTTGACCGCGTCGAACCCGCCCATGCCCGTGACCACATAGGCCAGGAAACAGGCAAAGGTGAGCGACAGGTAGATGAGCACGATCGCCAGGGCGATCTGGCCGGCGCGCGGCAGGACTTTCTCCGACTTCTCCGAGCTTTCCAGCCGGAACAGCTGCATGCCGCCAATGCCCAGCATGGGCCAGATCGCCATGGCGGTGACGATGATGCCGATGCCGCCGATCCATTGCAGGATGGAGCGCCACAACAGGATGCCGCGCGGCAGCTCGTCCAGGCCGGTCAGGATCGTGGCGCCGGTGGTGGTCAGGCCCGAGGTGGTTTCGAAGATGGCGTCCGTCCAGCTGATGCCGAGATCCGCCAGTTGCAGCGGCAGCGCGGCGGCGAACGCCAGCACCGCCCAGGCGCCGGCGGTGAGAAGAATGGCGCCGCGCGCGGTCAGCCGGTGTTCGGGCGAGCGTCCGAGCAGGGTCATGATCCCGCCCGCAGCGAGCCCCAGAAGGGACGAGCCGAAGAAGGCGGACGCCGAGCGGCCCTGATAGCTGAGATCGACCAGGGCCGGGGCGAGCATGGCCAGCGAGAGGGCGCTGAGCATGGCGCCAAGCGCAAACAGGACGGTGCGGGCGCTCTGGGTCATGATGGCGCGGGGTTAGACAGGCGCGCCTGCCGGGTCAATGGCGCGTGGAGCGGCTCAGCGGGCAATCCAGGGCGAAGGCGGGGATATCGGCGCTGAACTGCTGGCCATTTTCGCAGCGGAACAGATAGGCGCCGCGCATGAAGCCCGACGGCGTGCGCAGCGGTGCGCCCGAGGTGTAGCGGAAGGCCGTGCCCGGGCGGATGACCGGCTGCTCGCCCACCACGCCCTCGCCGCGCACGATCTCGGTGCGGTTGGCCGAATCGGTGATGCGCCATTCGCGCTGCATCAGCTGGACCGCGCCGCCGCCGGTGTTCTCGATCACCACCGTATAGGTCCACACGAACCGCCCGGCTTCCGGATCGGATTCGGCTTCGAGAAAGGACGGCTCCACGCGGATCACGACACCGCCGGTTTCCTGGGTATACATGCCTGCCTCCGACAGAGCGCCAGACACTGAGTTCACACCCGCGCGCGCGGCGAATCAAGCGGTCTTGATGCAGCGCCTTAGCGTTTCGGTTCAAAAGATTTCCACAGGGAACGAACCTCGTTCTAAATTGTTACGCCAACTAAATCATACCTGTGAAATATGAGCGCCTAGGGAGGCAACGCTGATGCCTTTCCATTCCATAAATATTGCGTTAACACGCCGTACCGGCAGGCGCTGACTTTAAACCCAGGTTAACGCGGGCGGTGCCACCATGACGGAGGAGGCAGGTAGGCATGCCATTAGGATCGAAAGCGGCGATGCGTGCAGCCAGCTCCGATGCTGCAGCATACCGGTCGGAAAGAGTGGCCACAGTGTTCATGCCGTTTGAAGTCAGATGGTGCGGAAATGTCGCATCAAATAACTTTGCGGCCCGCCTCAGCCAGACTCAGATGCGAAACACTGCTTTGGACAGTTCGGTGCTTAAATGACCCCTGATTATTTCGATCGGACAATTTTCGACGTTGTGGATAAATGCGCCTCGACGCTTGAGCAGAAAATGCAATCAGACGTTATATTTTATCACGGTAGAATTCACCCTGTTTATTTTCGCGTTTTTCGAGATTTCATTGAAGACGTGAAATCTAAAAGCCCGAACGAACATCAAGCGATTTCTGTAGTATTAAGGACCGGCGGCGGGTCGGCGGAGACAACCGAGCGCATGGTCGCTGTGCTTAGGAAGCACTACAGCACAGTCAACTTTATAGTTCCCGACATCGCAATGTCTGCGGGTACGATATTTTGTATGGCGGGCGACAAAATATACATGGACTATGCCAGCAGTCTGGGGCCAATCGATCCGCAAGTACAACTGCCGGATACCGGAGATTTAGTTCCCGCCTTAGGGTATATAGATAAGGTTGCTGAAATAGTAAAGAAGTCGAGGCTCTCTCCTGCCGATGTAGTTATGCTAAAAAGTCTCGATTTGGCGAAGTTGGCTCTCTTCGAGCAAGGTCGCGACCTTTCAATCGATTTGCTGAAGGATTGGCTGGTTAAATATAAATTCAAAGACTGGACACACCATCGAACCAATAATGTTGGCACGCCTGTGACCGCAAAGGAAAAGGAGGCCAGGGCAAAAGAAATAGCTACTGAGCTATCAAATCATAAGAGGTGGCGATCTCACGGGAGAAATCTAGATATTAATAAATTGAAATCTCTCAGAATTGAGATTGAAGACTATTCGGACGATGCCGCATTGCGCGATGCGATTCGCGGCTATAACGATCCTTTAACCGGCTACATTGATCGCCACAGACTAGACTTCTATCTTCACAACGCACATGTCGAAAACTAAAGGAGGACACCATGGCAAGCCTTACTGAATTGGTCACTAAACGAGTTCATGGCATTTCGCAGGACTATTTTTCTCTAATGTCTAACCGGCCATTGTCTGAGGAAGAAAAAGAAGCTCTACGCGAAGCTGAGCGCCTTGCGGATCATTTTGCAGAGGTCACGCCAGATCGCTACTGCATTTCAGGCAATAGCCTTTTCCACCCCTCACTTGCGATGAATGAAAACTACAACGCGTACGACTGAACGTTGCTCATTAGTCTCGCGCCGTAGGCCGTCGATGTTCCCGCGTCGACGGCCTTCTATTTTGATTTTGTTAGTATTCGCTAAATTTTGTGACTTGGGGCATCTGGGAAGTCGACACAGGTTTCAGGCGGTCTGCTTTGCGCCAGAGCAGCGACCTCCTGCATCGGGCACCTTGGAGAGCCGTCTGTAATGGTGCCTTCATGCACAGGGTGCGGTGACCAATCATGCAAAACACCAGAAGCGCCCTGAACTGGACAGGTGCGGCGCCCTTGCGGAGAGTATCCACCCCGCCCGTCACCGATTCTGGCTGATCGAGAGCATCATGAGCATCCGGACCAGCGGAATCCTGCCTGACGCCGCGCTGCGCGCCGCCCTTGAGGCCGGGTGGATCAAGGCGCGCCGGCCGCTGGAGCCGGGGCAGATTCAGCCCGCCAGCCTGGACTTGCGGCTCGGCCGCAAGGTATGGCGGCTGCGCGCGAGCTTCCTGCCGGGACCGGGGCGCTCCGTCGCGGCGCGCCTGGACGACGACATCGTCATGCACACGCTGGACCTTGAGGGCGGGGCGGTGCTGGAGACGGGCTGCGTGTATCTGGCCGAGCTGGAAGAGGACCTGGCCCTGCCGTCCGGCGTGTCGGCGGCGGCCAATCCGAAAAGCTCCACAGGGCGCCTTGATGTGTTCACGCGGGTGATCGGCGATGGCTCCATCGCGTTCGATCAGCTGCCCGAGGGCTATGACGGCCCGCTCTACATGGAGATTTCGCCGCGCACGTTTTCGGTGCTGGCCCGGCCCGGCGACCGGCTGGCGCAGGTGCGCCTGCGTGATGGCGCGCATGCGCCGCTGCGCGCCATCACGCTGACGGTGGATGTGGACAATCATGGCGGCCCGGTGGGCTGGCGCGCGCGGCGGCACAGTCCGCTGGTGGATTTGACCGGCGTGGGCGCCCACGACCCCAAGCGCTTCTGGGAGCCGGTGCATGCCGAGCGCGGGCGCATCGTGCTCGATCCGGGCGAGTTCTACATATTGGCGAGCCGCGAGGCGGTGAGCGTGCCGGTGAACGAGGCGGCAGAGATGGCGCCCATCGCGCCGGAGATCGGGGAGTTCCGCGCCCATTATGCCGGCTTTTTTGATCCGGGGTTTGGCGTGGCCGAAGCGGGCGGGGCGGGATCGCGCGCCGTGCTGGAAGTGCGCGGGCGGGACGTGCCCTTCATCCTCGATCACGGACAGGCCGTGGCGCGTCTGGTCTATGAACCCATGGCGGGCGCGGTGGAGCAGCCCTATGGCGCGGCGGGGTCCAATTATCAGGCCCAGGGCCTGAAACTCTCCAAGCATTTCAAGAGCTGACGCGCTCAGTCTTCGGCCGGCTTGCCGCGCAGCGCCTTGATCGTGGCGCGCCTGGCCTTGGCGGTTTTCTGGCGCTTGATGGAGGCGAGGGTGGGCCGCGTCGCGCGGCGGGGTTTGGGCGTGTGGGACGCCTTGATGATCAGCGCACGCAGGCGCTCGCGCGCGTCTTCACGATTGCGCGCCTGGGAGCGGTGCAGGTCCGATTGCAGCACCAGCACGCCCTCGGATGTCAGGCGCGAACCGGCCAGCCGGGCGAGGCGCTGCTTGACCGGCTCGGGCAGATCGCTGGCGGCGAGGTTGAAGCGCAGCTGTACGGCGCTGGAGGTGGTGTTCACGTGCTGGCCGCCCGGACCGGAGGCGCGCACGAAGCGTTCCTCGATCAGGCGCTCGTCCAGGGTAATGGCGTCATTGACCTGCATGGCCGCCAGCCTGACACGGGCGGCGGGCGCCGCGCCAGTGCGCAGGCGGTGGTGATGCAGCAGCCCGCCCCATTGCGGCGCGCATCTGCGGCGCGCATCTGCCTGGCCTTGCGCCGGTGGACGGGTCTGCGCGGCTTCTGTATCACCGCTAGGCAAATCCGCTTCGCCCGTCCCGACAGATCCTCCAGGTCGCTCCGCCATGCATGACATCCGCCACATCCGCGACAATCCGGGCGCCTTCGACGCCGCCATGGCCCGCCGCGGGCTCACGCCCCAGGCTGAACGCCTGATCGATCTCGATGCGCGCCGGCGCGAGGCCACCACGCGCCTGCAGGAGCTGGAGACGCGGCGCAATGCAGCGTCCAAAGAGATCGGTATCGCCAAGGGGCGCGGGGAGAATGACCGCTTCGAGGCGCTGCGCGCCGAGGTTGAAGCGCTGAAAGGCGAGATGGAGCGTTGCGGCGTTGACGCCGCCAAGGGTGAGGAGCTGCTCAACCAGGCCCTCGCCGCCCTGCCCAACACGCCCGCCGACGACGTGCCCGACGGCGCGGACGAGCATTCCAACGAGGAAGTGCGCGGCTGGGGCGAACCGCGCGCGTTTGATTTTGAGCCGGCGGACCATGTGACGCTGGGCGAGCGTCTGGGCCTCGATTTCGAGCGCGCCGCCGCCATGTCGGGCGCGCGCTTTGCGGTCCTGCAAGGCCCGCTGGCGCGTCTGGAGCGGGCGCTGGGCCAGTTCATGCTGGACATGCACACGACCGAGAACGGCTATCGCGAGACCAGCGTGCCCTATCTGGTGCGCGATGAGGCGGTGTTCGGGACCGGGCAATTGCCGAAGTTTGCCGAGGATTTGTTCCGCACGACCAATGATTTCTGGCTCATCCCCACTGCCGAGGTGCCGCTGACCAATCTCATCCGCGACGCCATCCATCCCGAGAGCGCATTTCCGCTGCGCCTGACCGCGCTTACCCCCTGCTTCCGCTCCGAGGCCGGGTCGGCGGGGCGCGATACGCGGGGGCTGATCCGCATGCACCAGTTCCACAAGGTGGAGCTGGTCTCTGTGGTGACGCCCGACCAGTCGGACGAAGAGCTCGAACGCATGACCGGGTGCGCGGAAGGGATCTTGCGCGCGCTGGAGCTGCCCTACCGGGTGATGGCGCTGTGCGCGGGCGATATGGGGTTTGCGGCGCGCAAGACCTATGATCTGGAAGTCTGGCTGCCGAGCCAGAACACCTATCGCGAGATCAGCTCGTGCTCCAACTGCGGCGACTTCCAGGCCCGGCGCATGAATGCCCGCTTGCGCCGCGAGGGCGAGAAGAAGCCGGAGTTCCTCCATACCCTGAACGGGTCCGGCGTGGCGGTGGGCCGGGCGCTCGTGGCGATTCTGGAAAACCACCAGAATGCTGACGGCTCGGTGACCATCCCGGCGGCCCTGCGCCCCTATATGGGCGGGGTTGAGGTGATCGCGCCGTGAGGGGGGCTATAGCGGTTCCAAATATGCGCGGCGTCAAAGCCTCCTCTCCCCTCTGTGAGGGGAGAGGTAAGGTGAGGGGTGAGCGGCGGTGGCAAAGCCTGGCGTCCGCCTCTGAAACCCGCCCCCTCACCCTTACCCTCTCCCCCATGGTCATGGGGGAGAGGGGGCGGCGCCGCTCGCGCCAGACCTTTGAGAGACCATCATGATCCCCGACAATCCGCGCATTCTTCTGGTCAATGATGATGGCGTGCATGCGCCGGGGCTCGCTGTGCTCGAAGACATCGCGCGCACCCTGTCGGATGATGTGTGGATCGTGGCGCCCGAGGGCGAGCAGTCGGGCATGAGCCGGGCGCTGACCCTGACCGCGCCCCTGCGCATCCAGCAGCTGGGCGAGCGGCGCTTTGCGGTGAGCGGCACGCCGACCGACTGCGTGCACATGGCGGTGCAGAACCTGATGGCGGACCGGACGCCGGACCTCCTCCTGTCGGGGGTCAATTCCGGTCAGAACATCGCCGAGGACGTGACGTTTTCGGGCACGGTTGCGGGCGCGATGCAGGGCATCCAGTTCGGCATCACCTCCATCGCGTTGTCACAGGCCTACGGGTTTTCGGGCAAGGCGGCGATCCAGTGGGAGACGGCGCGCCGGCACGGGCCGGGCATTCTGAAGAAGCTGCTGAGCGCCCAGTGGAGCCAGAACGTGCTGATGAACGTCAACTTTCCCGACCGTGCCCCGGACGACGTGGCGGGCGTGGAGGTGACGGTGCAGGGCATGCGCGACCATAATGTGGTGCATGCTGAAAAGCGCATGGATCTGCGCGGCCGGGAATATTTCTGGATGGGCTTCACGGGCAAGAAGTCCGATCCGGCGGTGGGGACCGATCTGCGCGCGGTGTATGAGGGGCGCATTTCCATCACGCCGCTGCATCTCGATCTCACCCACCACGACACCCGCGACCGGCTGGCGAAGGCGCTGGCATGAGCGCAGGGCCCGATACCCGCCTGATCCAGCTGGTCATGGCGCTGCGCTCGGCGGGGATTTCCGACAAGCGTGTGCTGGCCGCCATCGAGCGCACGCCGCGCCATCTGTTCGTGCCCGAAGGCTTTGCCGACCAGGCCTATGAGAACCGGCCTTTGCCCATTGATTGCGGCCAGACCATCTCCCAGCCCTTTGTGGTGGCGGCGATGACCGAAGCGCTGGAAGCCGATGACCGCTGCAAGGTGCTGGAGATCGGCACGGGCTCCGGCTACCAGGCCGCCGTGCTGGCGCGGCTGGCGCGCCGGGTCTACACGATTGAGCGCTACCGCACGCTGGCGGGCGAGGCGGGGGCGCGGTTTGCGGCGCTGCGCCTGACCAATATCGTCCAGCGCACGGGTGACGGCACCAAGGGCTGGCCTGAACAGGCGCCGTTCGACCGGATCATGGTGACGGCCGGGGCGTCCGAGCGGCCGGATGGTCTGCTGGATCAGCTGAAACCCGGCGGGATCTGCGTGGCGCCGGTGCAGAACGGCCCGGTCCAGACGCTGATGCGCTATCAGCGCGGCGAGGACGGAGCGATCTCCGAGCGCGCCCTGTTCGACGTGCGCTTCGTGCCGCTGGTGCCGGGCGAGGCCAAGGCGCTTTAGATATCAGGCCATTTTCTTTTCGACGAAGCGCTGGTGCAGTTCCGAGATCATCACGGCGATCTGTACAGTTGGATCCCGATATTGCGTTTTTCTTGCGGTAACTCTGCTCAAATACCCTTTTATCCGATAAGCATTCAAGATCGGAAGCGCCAAAAGAGCAAGCACTGTCGCAGCGAGAAGCAAAATCAATGGTTGGCCATAAAATCCAATAAGCGCTTCTCTCCAAAAATGAAACGTCAACGTCAATATAATGGTGCCATAAACAAGAGCAAAAAACCAAATAATAGGAACGCTTATATACGAGAATATATTTGCGAATCTTCTCCATTTTATAAACTGCCGGAAAACTAGAAGGCAAGTTCGAATTCCATTGATTTTTGTTTTTATGTCTATTCCTAGAAACTGCCCAATCGCGGTCTCCCAATCTTTGCTCATGTTGGCAAAATTCAAGTCAATTTGCCTCTTCATTTCAACAAATGACGCCCAAAAATATATCTCGATCAATCCAATCAAAAGAATCGAGGTAATAATTAAGTATAGAAGAACCTGCCTGTGCGGATGCTCGTTTTCTGGGAGCGCGATGAATTGCGTTATATATTCAATATATGAAGGGGATATCACGAGCAGAATTCCAATTAATAAGCTTACCGCAAAACGAACGAGCGGTCTTATATAAAATATGCTCTTAATATGGTCGTCATTTTTCGATGTGCACGTTTTAATATCTGCCAATGAAATTCTATCTAAGCTTGATACGGAATCGCTTCTGTAAAAAATTAATTTAGGATCCTCAGGATTTCCATTGTCAACTATACCCCTATTGAGTACCTGAAAATACTCCTTTTCTACGTATAGCCTCTGGTCTCCTTCAGGTGCCTTGGCGGCCCGCTCAGCATTTTGTAGTGACATAGCCCCGCTCCCCCAACCGCAAGACAGTCATGCGGGGTCAAGCTTTGCTACCAAAACGGGCATAGTCAAGGCATCATGAAGTATGGTTAAGCCGATCTTTGCCTTTATCGTGCCACAATCTAGAGGCCGCGGGGCGAAGGGGCATTAGGCGTCAATCGCTTACGCTGCTCCAAACACCCGCGCAAAAATCACATCCACGTGGCGCGTATGCCAGGCATCATCGAAGCAGGCCTCGATCCCGCCAGCGCCCAGCAGGGCCATCACGTCAGCATCGGCCTTGAGATGGTCGATCAGGCGTCCGCCCTCATCCCAGGTCTTCATGCCGTTGCGCTGGACCAGGCGATAGGCTTCCTCGCGCGCGGCGCCGGCCTGGGTGAGGGCCAGGAGCACGCGCTGGGAATTGTGGATGCCGCCAAAGGCGTCGAGATTCTCCCGGCAGCGGTCTGCGTGCACGATCAGGCCTTCAATCATGGAGGCGGTGCGGTGCAGGGCAAAATCGAGATGCACGCAGGCGTCCGGCCCGATGCCGCGCTCCACGCTGGAATGGGAGATGTCGCGCTCATGCCACAGGGCGACATTCTCCATGGCCGGCGTCACGGCCGAGCGCACCAGGCGCGCCAGGCCGGTGAGGTTTTCGGTCAGGATCGGGTTGCGCTTGTGGGGCATGGCCGACGAGCCCTTCTGGCCCGGCGAGAAATATTCCTGCGCCTCGCGCACTTCCGAGCGCTGCAGATGGCGCACCTCCACTGACAGGTTTTCAATCGCCGAGGCGATCAGGCCCAGCGCGGCGAAGAAGGCGGCGTGGCGGTCGCGCGGGATGACCTGGGTGGAGATGGGTTCGATCTCGAGGCCGAGCTTCTGGGCCACATGGGCTTCCACCGCCGGGTCCACATTGGCGAATGTGCCCACCGCGCCGGAAATGGCGCAGGTGGCGATCTCGCGCCGGGCGGTTTCCAGGCGGGCGCGGTTGCGGGCGAACTCGGCATGGAAGCGGGCGAATTTCAGCCCCATCGTGGTGGGCTCGGCATGGATGCCGTGGCTGCGTCCGATACAGATGGTCATCCTGTGTTCCAGCGCGCGGGCCCTGAGCGCCGCCAGCACCCGGTCCATGCCGTCCAGCAGCAGGTCGGCGCTGCGCGTCAGCTGGACGGCCAGGCAGGTGTCGAGCACGTCCGAGCTGGTGAGGCCCTGGTGGACGAAGCGGGCTTCCTCGCCAACGAGTTCAGCCAGATGGGTGAGGAAGGCGATGACGTCATGCTTCACCTCGCGCTCGATCTCGTCGATGCGCGCGATGTCGAAGTCCATCTCCCTGGCGTTCCAGACCGCTGCGGCGGCGGAGGCGGGGACGATTCCCAGCTCGGCCAGCTTGTCGGTGGCGTGGGCCTCGATCTCGAACCAGATGCGGTAGCGGGCCTCCGGCGACCAGATCGCGGCCATTTCGGGACGGGTATAGCGGGGGATCATGACGCCTCGACGCGCTGGCGGGCTGACAACATGGGCGCGGCATAGGCCAGCGCGCGCTCAGGGGCAAGCCTGCGGCGGATGTGGGCGGTCAGGCCGGCAGGGAGGGGGGCGCTTCTCGGCGCATCGTGACGGCGGCGGCGAAGAAGAGGCCGGCGGCGATGACAAACATCGCGCACCCCGCCATCAGGGCGTAGCGCAGCGCCTCGCCCTCGCTCATGTGGTTGCTGAGCCAGTCTGACCCGGCGCCGACGGCCAGAGGCCCGAGGCCGATGCCGATGAGATTGTTGAAAAAGGCGATGACCGCGGCGGTGGTGGCGCGGTGTTCAGGGCGCGACAGGGTCTGCACGGCGGCCAATCCCGGTCCGAGCCAGGCATAGGCCAGAGAGATCGGCACGATGAGGAAGGCGAGGGAGGCATAGCCGCTGTCCACCATCAGGGCGCCCAGAAAGAAGGGCGCCATGATCAGAACGCTTAGCGCCGGAATCAGCGCGTAGGCCGGCGGATGGGTGCGCCCGAACCGGTCGGCCAGCCAGCCGCCGCCAATGGCGCCCAGCACGCCGAGCAGGAAAAGCGGGGCCAGGAACTGGCCGATCTCGGCCATGACGAGACCCTGGCTGCGCATCAGGAAGGAGGGCAGGAACTGGTACATGCCGTAGCCGGCAAAGGAAGTGGCTGCGGCGCCTGCCGTGAGCAGGACCAGGGTGGGCGAGGCGAGGATGGCGCGCGCGGCGTCCAGGGGGCGCGGGACCGAGACCGCCTCCACCGCCGGGTCGAGCCGTCCGCGCCGTGGCTCGCGCACCAGGAGGACAAGGGCGAGCGCGGCGATCAGGCCGGGCGCAGCCAGGATGATGAAGGCCCAGCGCCAGTCGAGCGCCGCCGCGATGAGCGCGCCCAGCGCTGATCCGGCGGCAATGCCCAGCGGCGCGCCGATGGAGAACAGCCCGATGGCGAGGCCGCGGCGCCCCGCCGGGAAATAGTCGGAGATGACGGCATAGGACGGGGCCACGCCGCCGGCTTCACCAGATGCCACGCCGATGCGCGCCAGCGCCATCTGCCAGAAGCCGGCGGCCATGCCGGACAGGGCGGTGAAGGCGCTCCAGATGACGCAGCAGGCGGCGATCAGGCGCACGCGGTTGGTGCGGTCGGCGAGCCAGGCCAGGGGCAGGCCGAGCGTTGCGTAGAACACCGCGAACATGGTGCCGCCGAGCAGGGCGAGCTGGGTGTCGTTGAGGCTGAGGTCGGCGCGGATGTCTTCCTGCAGCACCGCAAACAGCTGGCGGTCCATGAAATTGATGAGATACACCACGCCCAGCAGGATCAGCGCCGTCCAGGCGCGCCCGGCCGGCGCGTCCGTGTCGAGCGATGCGGCATCAGTCTGGGACATGACGTTACTGGCTCCGGCCGCATGAGGGGGTGTACGGGGAAGGCCTGTTCCAGACATGAAGCGGGCCGCAGGCCAAGGCAAGGGCGAGGGACCTGATTCCGGCCGTGAGTGTCAGGCGCCCATCACCTGGGCGACGGTGGCGGGCATTCTATGCACGCTGCGCGCGTCGAGGGCGCCATTGAACAGGGCCGTCAGCTCTGAAAGGTCCCAGCGATCGGCAAGCCGGTCCTTCACCGCGGCGATCACCGGCGCGTCCGCCCAGCCCGGCGCGGCGGCCAGATGATGCAGGGCGGCCGCCACCTCGCGCGCCTCGCCCACGCACTCCCACGGCTTGGCGCCGGTGAGGCCGGCGATGTCGATGGCATGATCGAGATTGGCGGGATCATGCAGCGGGCGGCTCTGGAACACCGCTTCGTGACGCTGCGGCGTCAGCCAGCACGCCATGAGCACGCCCGTATAGACGCATTTGGAGCATTTGCCGCACCAGCGCTGGCCGTCGGCGAGCACGGCGTCGCCCGCGAATACAAAATTGCGGTTGCAGCTGGCGAAGACGTCCAGCGCCCGGGGCGCGCGGCGGGCGAGATAGTGCGCGGTCCACAGCTCGCTTACCGGGCGCAGGATGGAGAAGTAATCGATGCCGGCCCCGGCCACAGCGAAGGCGTCGCGCAGGGCGTCCTCGAACTCCAGCGATTTGGAGAATTGATGGTTCACAGGGTGGCCATCGACATGCATGGTCGGCTCGCTGGCGGCGCGCTCATTGGCGAACACCACCCAGTCCTGACCGCAGGCGGCGGCATGCAGCGCCAGCAGGCAGGAATTGATGCCGGTGATGGGGATATGGCCGTTCAGCGCCTCGCCCGAGCGCGACAGGGCGATGAGACGCGGATCGATCGCGCGCGTCATCAGGGTGAGCGGGCGGTCCGTCATCGACTGCAACCGGCCGCCGACGCGCGATGACAGGATGATGCTGACCTGTTCGGCATCGGCGCCGGCGGCCTCCAGAATGGCGCGCGCCACATGGCTGTCCTTGCCGCCGCCAAAGGCGCACGCGGCGCGGGGGCGGTCTGACATCCGGGCAGGGGCGGGCGGCGCACGGCCCGGCGCGCGCGCATCGGCGATGTCCGGCCCGGCGATTTCCAGCGCCGGCGGGTAGGGCAGGGCGTTGCGCACGTAAAACTCGCCCAGCCCCTGCCCGTAGGCGAGCCCGGCGAGCCGGCGCGCAGCGCTGGTCAGGGGCATGTCCAGGCGCACCGCGCCTGCGGGCGCGGCCTTGTAATAGCTCGTCCCGATCAGGATCGCGGCCAGGGTGAGAAGGCCGGTGCGCAGCGGTTCGGGGATGGTTTCGATCCGGGCATGGGGCGCAAAGCGCGCCACCTCCTCAAACCGGCCGAACCGTGGACACGCATAGGCGAAGCGCACGGCATTGGCGCCGGGCTCCAGCTCAGGCGCCAGAATGCGAAATTCAACCATGCAGCAGGCTCCGGCGAGACGGGGAGGGCCGACTGTAGGGTGATGCGCGGGAGGGCGCTACGGGCGGGGGCGGTTCAACGCGCCACCAGCTCAATTTCCACCGTCCGGCCCACAAAGGCGGCGGCGCGTTGCAGCGTCTCTATGGTCACATTGCCGTTCTCGGGGTCGAGGACGCGATCAATCTGGGTGCGGCTGGTCTTCATCAGGGACGCCAGCTGCCGCTTGCTGATATTGCGGTCCTTCATCGCCTGCGCCAGCTGCCAGGCGATGACCTCCTTGACCGCCCGCGCCTGAAACTCATCACGCACGCCTTCCTCCTCAAGGAGGTCGTCAATGCCAGACCCGATATGTGCGTTAGCCATGTTCGACCTCCTTCCTGCGCTGGCGGGCCATCGCCATGTCTTCGTCGGGCGTCGTGCGGGTCTTCTTGATGAAGCCATGCAGCGCGACGATCACACCCTCGTGGAAACACAGCAAAACGCGGGATGTGTTGCCGCTCGGCAGGTTGGTGCGCACTTCCCAAAGTCCATGTTTCAAGCCACGGCAAAGTGGCATGCCGACCGGCCAGCGGTATTGGGCACGCTGAAGATCGGCACCGATCGCCAGCCGGTCATCGCGATGCATATCCTTCAACCAATCCCGCACCGGCTCATTCCCGGCAGAGGTTCGGTAAAATACGAGCGGGATTTTCGGTATCTGCTAGGGATCGCTCACATATGCACCTTATGTGGTGCTAATGCACCATAAAAGGAGCCGCATGGCAAGAGCCAGATGTGGGCCAGAACGCGTGAACCCCAAAAAAACCCGAACCCGTAAGGGTTCGCACCCGGCTACGCCGGAGCGAAGCCCCGGCTTCGCCGAGGCGAGAGCGCGACCGCGCGCCCGCAGCTTCAGCGAGGACGGACCGAGCGGAGCGAGGGAGGACAGAAAAATGGTGCGGGCGGCCGGAATCGAACCGGCACGGAGGTTGCCCTCCAACGGATTTTAAGTCCGGTGCGTCTACCAGTTCCGCCACGCCCGCCTTGGGTCATTGGATAGCCGTCCGGGCGGTCCGAGCCAAGAGGTGCGGGCGGTGATGCGGGGTGCGCGCGATTCGTGTGGCGGGCGAAGCGGGCTGGCGCTAGCATCGCGTCAGGCGAACCGGCAGCAGCGAGCGCGTGCGGCTTCATGAGTGCATCTGATCCCCAGTCTGGGTCCCGGCCTGAGTCCCGGCCTGAGCCGCTGTCCGTGGCCGAGTCTGCTTCGCCGACGCAGCCGCACTTTCACGGTCACCGCGACCGGCTGCGCGCGCGCTTCGCCGAGACGGGCGGGGAGGGGTTGGCCGATTACGAGCTTCTGGAGCTGGCCCTGTTCCGGTCCATCCCGCGCCGGGATGTCAAGCCGCTGGCCAAGGCCTTGCTGGCGCGGTTTGGCGACATGGCGCGGGTGTGCGCGGCCAGCGTGGCGCAGCTGACCGAGGTGAAAGGCGTGTCGCAGAAGACGGCGCTGGACCTGAAACTCATCCAGGTGCTGGCGGTGCGCATGGCGCGCGAGCAGGTGACGGGGCGCCCGGTGATCTCGTCCTGGTCGGCGCTGCTGGACTATCTGCGCGCGGCGCTCGCCCACGCCACGACGGAGGAGTTCCGGGTGCTGTTCCTCGACAAGAAAAACCGGCTGGTGGCGGACGAGTTTCAGGCGCGCGGCACGGTGGATCACGCCCCGGTCTATCCGCGCGAGATCGTCAAGCGGGCGCTGTCACTGGATTCCAGCGCCATCATCCTGGTCCACAACCACCCCAGCGGCGATCCCACGCCCTCGCGCGCCGATATCGAGATGACCAAGCGCATCTGCGAGGCCGGCAAGCCGTTCGATATCGTGGTCCACGATCACATCGTGGTCGGGCGCGAACGCACAGCCAGCTTCAAGGCGCTGGGTCTGCTGTAGGCGGCGGTGCGGCGCGCAGGCGCGGAAAGATGCGGCCCGTGCGCGCGGCGTATTCGTCCCAGGCGGCGCCGAAAGTCTCACGCATCATGGCTTCCTCGCGCGGCACGCGCACGACGTACATGAGGGTGAAGGCGGGCAGCACGGCGAGGCCGGCGATCCAGTTGTGCACCAGCAGCGGCTGGGCGATCACGCCGAGCCAGATGGCGGCGTACATGGGGTGGCGCATCCGGCTGTAGACGCCCCGGGTGACCAGCTCATGGCTGTTGCGCACGTCGAGCGTCGGGCTCCAGTTGCGCCCCAGATCGGCGTGGCTGCGCCAGAACAGCCACAGGAACGCCAGCTGCGCGGCCGCACCGAGCCCCGCCGCCCAGACGGGCAGGGCGTAGTCGGCGACGCTGAACGCGCCGGTGGCCAGATGCACGGACGGAAGGATCATCATGGTGATGAACATGGCCATGAGCAGGCCCGTCTCCACCCAGCCGCGGCGGTTCGCGGTGATGACGTTCTCGCGCCGGGCCCGGGCATGGGGCGCCCGGATGACGCCCATGAGTACAAAACCGGCGATCCAGACCAGGCCCGGCCAGCCGATCGCGTCATGACGCATCACCGCCAGCACGACGATGACGAGGGTGAGGATGATCGACATGGCCGTGTAGGCGATGGCGATCGGGGTGTCGGATGCGGTTCGAGACGGCATGGCGGGCGCTCCCTTGCGAAGGCGCCGACCTTGGCAGCGTTGCAATTGCGAATCAATCGCAAGAAGTATGAGGATTTGGCGGCCCTGAATGTCCGGGCCAATTCTGGCGTCAGCTGGCGGGCGCGCGCGCAGGGTCCGCCTGCGCCCGCGCCGGGGCGTAAGCTTCATGCACCTCGCCCAGCCAGCGGGCGATGCCTGCCTCCTCCACCCCGGCGAAGCGCAGGAGGGCGACGGCGAAGTCGACGCCTTCAGGCTGGCCGCTGGTGAGGACGGCGCTCATGCCCAGCGCCTCGTGGGCGGCTTTCTCTTCCGGCGTCCGCACCGCCACAAAGCGCTTGAGATCCGGGAAGGTGGCGTTGATGTAGGGCGTGATCTCGCGCGAAATCTCATAGCGCGACTGGCCGAGCGCTAGGGCGCGGGCGCGCGTCACGCCCACGGCGGTCATCAGGCGCACATCGCCAGGATCGCCGAAGGTCATGTCATAACCGTCGGCGGTCGCGGCCAGGAAGCGTTCGGCGTCGGACTCCACCGCCACGAAGGGGATTTTGAAGCGGGTGAGGGCATCCATGGCGAGGCGCCCGGCCGGCGTCGCGGCGAAGACCAGGATCGGGCGCCGGGCGTCCGGGTCTGCGGCGGGCGTGGAGGGGGCGGCCTTGGCCTGCGCCAGCTTGCGCGCGAGCTTCATGCCGAGCGCCGTCCAGGCCGGGGTGAGGGCGAGCGACAGCGCGCTGGCGGCGACCAGCACGCCCGCAGCCTGTGATCCGAGCGCGTTGGCGACGCCGGGCAGGGCAAGCAGGACGAGGCCGAACTCCGACCCCTGCGCGGTGACGAAAGAGAGCTGGGCGGCGCCCGGGCGGCTCCAGCCGGACGCCAGGGCGGCGAGGAAGGTGAGGATTGTCTTGCCGAGCATCAGCCCGGCGATGGCCAGCGCGATCCACGGCGCCTGGGCGGCGATGTCGCGCCAGTCGAGACTCATGCCCACCGTGATGAAGAAGAAGCCCAGGAGCAGCGCGCCGAAGGGGCGCGCCTCTGTCCTGACCACGGTGCGGTAGGGCGTCTCGGCGACGATGACGCCGGCCAGAAACGCGCCCAGCGTCAGCGACAGGCCAAGCGCGCCGGTGGCGGCGGCGGTGGCCAGCACCAGAAGCAGCGCGGCGGCGGTGAAGACTTCAGGCAGGTTGGAGCGCGCCAGGAGGGCGAGCGCCGGGCGGGCGGCGAAGCGGCCGATCAGCACCGCGGCGAGACCGGCGGCGAGGGCCTTGGCGCCGGCTTCGGCCAGGGCCCAGCCCAGCGGGCCGGAGCCGTCCAGCGACACGGCGAAGACCAGCAGAAAGATGCCCGCCACGTCCTGAAACACCAGAAGCGCGGTGGAGGACCGGCCCAGCGGGCAGGTGGCGATGCCGCGCTCTGCGAGCGTGGCGGTGACCACGGCGGTGGCGGAGATTCCTGCGCCCAGTCCGACCAGCAGCGCCATCGGCCAGTCGAGCCCGAACAGGCGGGCGGCCAGGGTGAAGCCGGCGCCGCAGATCAGCATTTGCAGCGGCCCGAGGATGGCCAGATCGCGCCTGCTCTCGCGGATCGTGCGCGATGAGAAGCCGAGCCCGATCTCGAACAGGAGAAACGCCACGCCAAGCTGGGCCAGCAGGGCGGTGGTGTCATTCAGCGGCGCCAGGCTCAGCGCGTTGGGGCCAATCAGAACGCCCGCGGCGATGAAGGCGACGATGGGCGAGAGCTTCGCCGCGCGCGCGATGAGGATGCACGCCAGCCCCACCGCCAGCAGCGTCACGACCGGCAGGATGGCGAGAGCGTCGGACATGCCGTGAGGGTCACAAAACGAGACTTCAGGAGGGCGGGCAGTGCAAACATAGATGCGCAGCGGCGCGCGCGCCATTGCCGATGGACGCTGGCGGCGCTACATGGCCGCCCATGACCGATGTGCGATATGAAAAACTTGAACAGCTGGGCTCAATGGGCGCGGCGCCGCAGCGTCCCGAGGACGCGGTGCTGGAGCGGGTGGAGAACCCGGCCCGGGACAGTGATTACCTGATCCGCTTTGTATGCCCGGAATTCACCTCGATCTGTCCGGTGACCGGCCAGCCGGATTTTGCGCATATCGTCATCGATTACGCGCCGGCGCAGTGGATCGTGGAATCGAAATCGCTCAAGCTGTTCTTCCAGAGCTTTCGCAATCACGGCGCCTTTCACGAGGCGTGCACCACCATGATCGGCAAGCGCCTGGTCGATGAGCTGAGCCCCAAATGGCTGCGCATTGGCGGCTACTGGTATCCGCGCGGCGGTATCCCGATTGACGTGTTCGCCCAGTGGGGCGAGGCCCCCAAGGGTCTGTGGGTTCCCGACCAGGGCGTCGCGCCCTATCGCGGGCGGGGCTGAGGGCACGCCCCAGTGACCCTCAACCGGTCTTTCAAGACCGCAGAAGTGTTCGGCCTGCGCATCGAAGACGTCTTCGATCCCAAGGGGTGAGGCGCGATTGGCGATGAACGGCGCGTTCATCTCACCCAACGGGAGGTGAACGCGCTGCTCTGAGTGCGTTCACCTGCGATCATCCAGTCTCCTCATCACTGGCGGGCGACACCGCCGCCGGGATGAAACCAGAGGAGACTGCACATGTTCACGAAACTCATGCTGGCCACCGGCCTCAGCCTGACGATGCTCGCCGGCACTGTGTCTGCGGCGGAAGCCCAGCAGCGCAACCGCGTCAACATCAACCAGGCCGGCTACGCCAACGAGCTATCGGCGCGCCAGGCTGGCCCGCAGAACCGGCTCTATATCGATCAGCGCGGCAATTTCAACTACGTCCAGACCATCCAGGACGGTTCGCGCAATGGCGTCACGGTGGGCCAGGCTGGCCACGCCAACAGCGCGTATGCTGATCAGCTGGGCCGCTACAACACCGCCGTGATCGGCCAGCAGGGCTCCTACAATGCTGCTGGCGCCATCCAGACCGGCCGCAACAACACGGTCGGCGTCGCCCAGATCGGCCACGGCCACAGCGCCTCGACCAATCAGACCGGCGCGAACAACGCGCTGGGCGTGATCCAGGTCGGTTCCGGCCAGCGCGCCAATGTGCGCCAGTCGGGCAACGGCAACGTCGCTCTGGTGATCCAGGGCAGCCACTAACGGGTACCGCCAAACCCGCAACGGGTTCTGGTTCCCCGCCCGCGGCAAGGGACGGGCGCATGACGCGCCCGTCCCGGCCCCGCCGGGTTTCGATCCAAAAGGAGATCGATCATGACCGCTTTGAATTTCAAATCCGCCGTGATGCTCGCCGCTGGCGCAGCGTCGGCCTTCGCCCTGGCGGGCGCAGCCAGCGCCCAATCCGCCGATCCCTGCTGGCTGGAAGTCGGCAGCGGCCGTTCGCACGGCGTGCTGCAGGCTTATGCGGCGCCGCGCCTGTCCGGATCGTTTGATCTGGTGGTGCGCCAGGATGGCGGAAACGGGGACTTGCTGGTGGACCAGTCGGGCAGCTTCTCGCCCCATAATTTCTGGCCGACCAATCTGTCGCGCGTCATGGTCGGCGCCGCCGGGCTGCGCCCCCACCAGGCTGATTTCTGGCGCAGCGCTGCGTCCCGCCAGCCGGGCACCACGATCATCGCCAGCTCCGGCGACCGCCGGGCGGCGCCGGGCGCGCTGCCGATCGAGGCTTACGGTTTCCGCGCCGATCTGCGCGTGTACGACACGGCGGGCCGGCTGATCTGCCGCCGGACCGAGCACTGGCGCTAGACTGCGGCGCGTCCCGAACCGTTGAACTGGAGGTCATCATGACCCGTCTCGCCCGCATCACTCTGACCGCTGCCGTGCTTGCGCTGGGCATTACGGCGGCCGCTTCGGCCCAGCGCCCTGTGCTGGTGACCCCGCCCGCCCCCTCCCAGGGCGTGGCGCCCGGCGCGGCCTGCGGGCTGGATCTGGTGCAGACCTATGGTTCGCGCCAGCTTGTCGCCCGCGCCGCACCCGGGATCACGGGATCATGGTCGCTGGACGTGCGCGCGCCGGGCATTGATGTGGACCAGTCCGGTCCCGTCAACGGAGCCGCCCGTATGCAGGAGCTGTCGCGTGTCACGCTGGACGCCCAGCTGCGACCGGCCGTGAACCATGGCGCCGCCGGGCTGTACGGACCGGCCCGCGGCGCCGGCTCGGCGTCCGTGTCTGCGGTGTTGATCGTGCGCGATCCAAGCGGGCGGGTGATCTGCCGGGCGACGCCCCAGCTGCGTCAGGGTTATTGAGGGCTCAAAGCGGCAAGGGCTGCGGCCGGGTCTGCATGGAAGCTCAGCGCCTCCAGCAGGCCCGCGTCCGCAAACCCGCTGCGGGCAATCTGGCCCAGAAGCCCCTCCAGCGGCGCCCAGAAATCAGCGCCGACAAACGCGGCCGGCTTGATGTGCTGGCCCGACTGGCGTTGCACGATCATGTCAAACACCTCCTCCAGCGTGCCCGCGCCGCCGGGCAGGATGAGGAAAGCGTCCGCCTCGGCTGTCATCATCGCCTTGCGCGAGGCGAGGGTGGCGGTGATACGCAGCTCCACGCCGTCCTGAGCGCCTTCAACCGGGATCAGAAACTCCGGGATCACGCCCAGAACCGCGCCGCCTTCGGCCAGCGCCGCGCGCGCGGCCTCGCCCATCAGCCCGGTCTGGGCGCCGCCATACACGAGGCGAAGCCCGGCGCGCGCGATCGTCCGGCCCGTCTCGCGCGCCATCGCGGCGAACGCGGGATCGTGACCTGCGCCCGAACCGCAGAACAGGCAGATGCTCCGCATTTTCGCCTTATCCTCCTGCAAACTGTCATGAAAGGCGCGTTGAAACGCGCGCGGTCACGGTCCAGCATTAGCAACAGGGACCCCTTGGCGCGAGCCTTGCTTGGCGCTCTCTCTGACCGTCCTGCAGGAGCCGGCTGATGACCGCCACGCGCACATTTGTGATCTGCATCGTCCTGTTCATTGCTGCGATTGCGGCGGCGGCGGTGTTTATCGTCATGCGCCCGCCCGCGGCGCCGGCACCGTTGCCCGCAGCGCCGGATGCGTCCCAGACCGAACCCCGCCCTGCGCCGTCCGCCCTGATCGCCCCCAGCTTTGACATTGTGCGCGTGGACCCGCGCGGCACGGCGGTGCTGGCCGGACGCGGCGCGCCGGGGTCGCGGGTGATGCTGATGTCGGGAGATGAGGAAATCGCTTCGGCCGAGATTGATGCGGCGGGCGAGTGGGTCATGGTGATCGACCGTCCGCTCCCTGCAGGATCGGTGGAGCTGTCGCTGATGATGGTGTCTCCTGACGGGCAGTCGGTGCGGTCCGATCAGGTGGTGGTGGTCTCGGTGCCTGAAAGCCGGGACCGCACGCCGCTGGTGGTGATGGGCCGGCCCGGCGAGGCGAGCCGGGTGCTGCAAAGCCCGTTTGACGGCGTCTCCATGGGGCCGTTGAGCCTGGAGACCGTCGATTATGACGAGAGCGGCTCGGTGATCTTCTCGGGCCGGGCCGAGCCTGGCGCCACCGTGCGCGTGCTCGCGGATGGGGAGGTGGTGGGCGAAACGACGGCCGGCCCAAATGGGCGCTGGAGCGTGCAGGCGGGGCGCGATTTTGCGCCGGGCGTCTATAACTTGCAGGTCGACCAGATTGAGGACGGGCGGGTGACGGCCGTCATCGCCTTGCCGTTCGAGCGGGCGAGCGAGGAAGATGCGCTGGCCGCGCGCGAGGCGGGCCGCGTCGTGGTCCAGCCGGGCAATTCGCTGTGGCGCATTGCGCGCCGGCTCTATGGCGACGGGGTGCAGTACACAGTGATCTATCAGGCCAATCGCGACCAGATCCGCGATCCCGACCTGATTTATCCCGGCCAGGTGTTCGCGGCGCCGCAAACCGAGGGCGCAGACGGGCGATAGGCGCGTGGCGCGGCTGGCGCCGGGGCGCGCGGCGCCCTAATTAGGGGGCAATGTCCCCGCCCGAACAGACCGATCCCCTGGATGGACCCGCGCCCGAAGGCCGCCTCTCCGAGGCGGTGTCACGGCTGTTCGCGATTCTGGCGGGCCCGCAAATGGCGCGCTGGCGCTGGCGGATGGGGCTGGCCTTTCTCATTACGCTGATCGCCAAAGGATTCTCGGTGGCTGCGCCCGTGGCGTTCGGGGAAGGCATCAACACGCTGACCGGCGCGCTGGGGGAGGATGGCGGGCCGGGACCGGGCGCGTTTGCAGCCGCCGCCGGCCTGCTCATCGCCTATGGCGCGCTGCGCTTTGCCGCCACGGGGGCGCCGCAGCTGCGCGATGCGCTGTTTGCGCCGGTGTCCCACGACGCCCAGCGCCTGACGGCGGTGCAGGGCTTTGCCCATGTGCAGGCGCTGTCGCTGACCTATCACCAGACCAAGCGCACGGGCGCGGTGAGCCGGGTGATCGACCGCGGCGCGAATGCGGTGGATTTCCTGCTGCGATTCCTGGTGTTCAACATATTGCCCGCCATGGTCGAGCTGGCGCTCGCCGCCAGCGTCGCCGCCCTGCTTTACGGCTGGGAGTTCTCGGTGATCATCGTCACCGCAGTGGTCGGCTACGCCGTCGTCACCTACCAGATGACGCAGTGGCGGGTGAAAATCCGCCGCCGGATGAACGAGGCCGACACGGAAGTCAGCGCCCGCGCGGTCGATACGCTGACCAATTTCGAGACCGTAAAGGCGTTCGCAGCCGAGGATCGCGAGGCGGGGCGGTTTGACGAGGCCAAGCGCCGCTATGCCGACGCGGCGGTGAAGTCGGAGCAAAGCCTCGCCGCGCTCAACGCCGCCCAGGCCGCCATCATGAATGGCGGGCTGCTGGCGGTGGCGCTGCTGGGCGGGTGGATGGTGCTGCAGGGCGGGCTGCAGGTGGGCGATATTGCGGCGCTGACGCTGATGCTGATGCAGGTGTATCAGCCGCTCAATATCCTGGGCTGGGCCTATCGCGAGATCAAACAGGCGAGCGTCGATCTCGAACGCCTGTTCCAGGTGCTGCGCCTGAAGCCGGAAGTCGCCGACCTGCCGGGGGCATCCACGCTGAAGGTCACCGGCGGGGCGGTGCGTTTTTCCAATGTCAGCTTCGCCCATGACGGCCGCGACCGGTCGGTGGACAATATCGATATCGACATCCCGGCCGGCGCGTTTGTCGGCTTCGCCGGCCCCTCGGGCGCGGGGAAGTCGACGCTGCTGCGCCTGTTGTTCCGCTTCTATGACCCGGCGTCGGGCCGCATCGAGATTGACGGCCAGGACATCGCCGGCGTCACCCAGTCGTCCTTGCGCGGGCAGCTGGGCCTGGTGCCGCAGGACGTGGTGCTGTTCAACACCACCTTGCGCCAGAACATTCTCTATGGCCGCCCGGACGCCGATGACGCGGCGCTGGAGGACGCGATCGCGCGCGCGCGGCTCAAGGACTTCATCGGCGCGCTGCCGCTGGGTCTCGACACGCGGGTCGGCGAGCGCGGGCTGAAACTCTCCGGCGGCGAGAAGCAGCGCGTCGGCGTGGCGCGCGCCATCCTGAAGGACCCGCCCATCCTGATCCTCGACGAGGCGACCTCGGCGCTCGATTCGCGCACCGAGGGCGAGGTGCAGGCCGCCATCG
Organism: Alphaproteobacteria bacterium; assembly: GCA_016124675.1. Taxonomy (GTDB): domain Bacteria; phylum Pseudomonadota; class Alphaproteobacteria; order Caulobacterales; family Maricaulaceae; genus Oceanicaulis. Next base: position 91,827 of record WGNG01000001.1, on the reverse strand, counting down.
CCGAGGCCGCGCGCGGGCGCACCACGCTCGCCGTCGCGCACCGCCTGTCCACGATCGCGCGCGCGGACCGGCTGTTCATCCTCGACGCGGGGCGCATCGCCGAAACCGGCACCCACGCCGAGCTGCTGGCCCGCGGTGGGCTTTATGCAACGATGTGGGCGGCGCAGATCGAGGCGGGAGAGGCAGTGCCGGTGATGGCGGCGGCGCCGGCGCGCTGAAGGGCTGCCGCGGCGATCCAGGCAAAGCCGCTACGCCGCTGTGCGTGTCCACTCATCCCCTGTCTTGAAAAAGTGGCTCCCCGGGCCGGGGTAAAAGAGTCTAATAAAAACAATTCACTAGAGGGTCCCGACGGCACATTTCGTATCACAGGAAATCAAGGGATTACAGGAGGGAGTGTCCCACAATCCGGGCGGCTATTGACCGATCCCGACATTCTCGACCTGATCGGCGAACCACCCGGAGGGCCACCCGAAAAAGAAAGAGCCGCCCCGGCTGGCACCAGGAACGGCTCTAAACCCTTAGCGCGCTTCACGCATCATCAAGATAGTAAAAAGATCCCTGAAACGCAAGAGTTTCTCGACCTTTTTTATGACCTGATCGGCGGTGAACCGGACCCGCTGGACGTGCCGGTCGGGCTGTCATTCTTTGACGGGGTGAAGGGCACAAGGCCAACGTTGCGGCGGATGAGTCTGCGCAAGGCCGTTGCCGAGTTCACCTGCGCGCATCCCGTCACGAAAGACGGCCTGCCAATGGTGAAGGCAGGTGTGTTCGAGGGCGGATCGAAAGCGGAGCACCTTGCATGCCTTTCGGCTATCGAGGCCGATTATGACGGCGCCGCCAAGGCGGGAATCCAGCCCGGCGACGCAGCGGCTATGCTCACGCGCGCCGGTATATCCGCCCTTATCGTTACCACGCCCTCGCACCGGCCATACGCGCCGCGATGGCGTGTGTTCGCGCCCCTTTCGGCGCCGGTCACCCCGTCAGAGCATTCGAGCCTTGTTGACCGGCTGAATGGCGCTCTGCATGGCGCGCTTGATGGCGAGTCCTGGACCGCCGCGCGGCGCTATTTCATTGGCCACCCGGAACGCGGCAATCCGAAGAAGGACATTGCGCGCTCTGCCCCGCCTACCGTTATCGAGGTGACCGGCGGCTATATCGACCGGGTGGACGGTATCGCACCTATAGGCAAGCCGGGCAGGACAGACCCGGTTCCTGTTGCGGAAGCCGAAGAAGATGCCTTCGCGGGCGTCGACCTTCTGGACTACACCCGTGCGCGCGCGGCTCTGGACTCAATCCCGCCCGCTGCCCGCAATGATCGTGAGACATGGCTACGGGCGGGGATGGCGCTGCACCATGAATCGGGCGGCTCCGATGACGCATATCGGCTCTGGCAGGCATGGAGCGCGGTTTCCCCGAAATTCGATCAGCGCGTCCAGAAGCGGACATGGGAAGGCTTTGGCGATAGCCGGTCTGCCCCGGTGACGCTGGCCTCGCTCATCGCCCTGGCGCGCGACTATGAGGGCGAGTCGGCAACCGATCCTGCCCCCGCGGTAAAAGGGCGGCTGTCCTTCCTGTCGCCGGCCGAATGCGAGGCGTCGCCGCCGCGGGGCTATCTGATCAAGGGTATTCTTGCTCCCGGTGACGTAGCCTGCATCTTCGGCGCTCCGGGTGCTGGCAAGAGCCTTTTGGCGCCGCACCTTGGCTACGCGGCCGCGCAAGGCCGGGACGCCTTCGGCACGCGCACTAAGGCTGGTCCAGTATTCTATGTTGCCGCCGAAGACCCTCACGGGATGCGGGCGCGAATAGCGGCGCTTCGCTCTACCCACGGCGATGCCCCGGACTTCACCCTTGTCGAAGGGGTAGGGGACTTGCTGACGGCGAAAAGCCCGGACCTTGCGGCATTGCTGCTGACCGTTAGAGAGCGCCGCCCGTCCCTGATCTTTATCGACACGTTGGCGCTGGCCTTCCCCGGATTAGAGGAAAACTCAGCCGAGGGCATGGGCCGTGTTGTAGCCGTTGCCCGCAGGCTGGCCTCGCACGGCGCGGCGGTGATCCTGGTGCATCACGATACCAAGGCGGATGGCGGGACGCCGCGCGGCCATAGCGTTCTGAACGGGGCGTTGGATATGGCCCTGCATGTGCGGCGCGATGAGTCTGGTATCGTGCGCGCCACTCTGACGAAGAACCGTAACGGCTCTTGTGAGCGCGACATTGCCTTCAGGATCGGAACGGTCCGACTCGGAGAGGATGAGGACGGCGAAGATGTGACGGCGGCTCTTGTGAAAGAGCTGTCTAACCCGCCCGAACGTTCAAAGCTGTCGCAAGTGCAGCAGGCGGCCTTATCAATCCTGTGCGAACTCGAAAGCCAAGCGGCGGCGAACGATCCTGATTTTGGGGCTGACGTAGGCGTCGAAGAGAGTGCTTGGAGAGTGGCCTGTATCGCATCTCGCGCCGTGTCCGCCTCTGGCACAGAGGAAAGTCGCAAGCGTGTTGTCAGGCGGGTTGTTCGCGATTTGAGCAGACAAGGGCGGATCAGGTTTGAAGGGACACGGGCTTTCAGCGCAAAACCTAACAAATACAGGGTTCTTGATGACTTGCCGCCGTTGCCCGGACAGGGCGGACAAAGCCCGGACACGGGGTGGACAAGGCAAGCGCACAACCCGGCGGAAGGGCGGACGGACACGGACACACCCCTTTAGGGGTGTCCGGATTGTCCGGCCCACAGAGTGAGGTCGAAAGATGACAGACAACTGCATTTTCTAATGGCAAAGAACGCCACTTATACGCTTTAAGAAGAGGGGAATGAAGCCATCGCTCGCGGCGAGAATCTATGTGCGCCGGGGCTCTGTGCCGCCCCCCTGTCAAAAGTTGGGTGGGAAGGACCCAAAGCGACCGTTTCGCCGCAACAGGGTTCATTCTCATCGCTGAGGTAGAAGCAAACGAATATGCTTTCACAAACAGCCTTGATGTGGTCACATGACCCAAATGCAACCATCGTCTGAAATGCACAACGTTTCAGGAGGAGTTGATAAATAAATTTGCAATTACAGTTGCAGTTGCTATCACCTCCGGCTGCGGCTCAGGTTGAGGGCAGGTAGGATACTTTTTCGCCGAGGTATGAAGTCGATGATCATTACAGACGCACTACAGGCCGCGCAGCAGGCAGGCCTTGTCGAATCACTCGGCCGAGCTTTCGAGGATTTTCTTCTGCCCTTCATGGCGCGCTTCGTTGCTGACGGATCGCACTTTGCTGCCGGCTTGGCCCTTTCGCTGATTGGTGCGGCTCTAATCTTTTTGGCTGCTTACGGCCTGTTGGTCCTGGCGCCGGCGTGGGGAGCGCTTGCCGTCCGTCAAAGAGGGCTAAAGCAGGTACTGAAAAGCGCTGGGTCTGACATTGAACGACGGCGCGCGTTCGCCAAGCAATTTGACACCGAGGTCGATCCCGTGCTGGCGGGCTCCACAGGCGGCGGCCTGAGCCAGATCCTCATGTTTCTCGGCGGCGAGCATCATCTCCGCTTGGCATGGTCTGAATTTAAAGAAACGTTCGTTGATGAGGGCGAGGACGCGCCTGTTATTCGAAATACCGCTCGGCCGCAAGGATATTTATTGCGTGCAGTAAAGAACCCGGGAAAACTCGCTGGTCTTTCGGCGCTTTTTGTAAGCATAGGGCTTCTGTTGACATTCGTGGGTATCATCGCGGTTCTGATGAAAGCGGGCTGCGAAATGAACCCTGATGGCGAGTTTTCGGTCTGTGCGGCCTATACGTCGCAGATTAGAGCGGTGGAGGCTCAACTTGGCCAAAACCAACTCCTCACGCCAGCATCCGAGGCCGCGGCGGACGCCGTCCAGGCGGACGATGAGCGCGGTGACGATGTACAGACCAATGATAGCAGCGAGAACAATATCCGGGCCGCGGTCATTTCGATTGTGGCTGGTGCAGCTTCTAAATTCTACGCCTCAATCGGAGGGTTGTTCGCTTCCATAATTGTGAAGATTGGCCTGAGCCTCTACGCCTTTGTGATCCGCCGTGAAGTGGAAGGGCTTTCTGACAAGCTGGAAAGCGGGCTTGTCTTTGTGCCCGAACAGCATTTTGCGCTCGAGCAGCTGGCGCTGGTGCGGGAACAGTCGAACCAGCTCAAAAAATTCAACACCGACCTCGCCGTCGCTATAGATCGGGCCATTGCACCCGTTACCGAGCAGCTTGGGGGAATCAAGACCTCTATTGAAAACCAGAATGAAGCGACGCTTGGCGCACTCAAGGACGGTGTCGGCAATGCAATCAACTCCATGGCAGGCGGTGAAATCCGTGAGCTTGGCCGCGTCCTGGGCGACCTGAGGGTGGAGCTCAGCGGCCTGTCCGGGAAGCTCAATGAAGGAGGTGAGGCGGCCGCGCGGCGCATGGAGGCTGCGTCAATGGCTCTCGAGGCCATGGCCGATCAGCTTGAAACGCGCTTTGCGGCGGTCAATGAGAGCGCCGGGCAGGCCGCGTCCGAGGCGAATGCGAGAATGCTGGAGGCGGCCGAAGGGATGAACGACGTTCTTACCGAGGCGCTGCGCAAGATCGACGATAGCGCCGGTTCCAATGCCGAGCATCTGCGCAGTATCGGAAAAGCTCTGGAGGGATTGACAACCGGCGTCGCCGCAAACGCCCAAACCGCCTTTTCCGACGCGTTCGCAATAGGCGCAGAGGAAACCCGCAAAGCGGCCGCAGAGGCGGGTGCAGCGTTGACCCGCTCCATCTCCGAAGCGTCCGGGGAATGGCGGGCTTCGCTCGAGACCTCGACCGACCAGTTGAAGGAGCTTCGCAAGGTTCTCGAAACGACTTCGAACGCCACTGCGCGTCAGGCGGAGGCGCTTCAGAAAACCGCTGCTGCAACAAGATCGGCTGGCGACGTTCTCAGTGGAGCGGCGGGCGAGTTCAGCGCCGCAGCGCGTCCAATCGCGTCTGCATTGCAGTCGGTTCAGGGCGCTGCGCTGACTATGGGTGATGCTACCTCGAAGCTGGAAGCCACCCTGAAGATCACACTTGATAAGGCGAACACGATGGCCGAGCGCATGAGCGCCACCGCCAGCGCGGCTGAAGAGGCCTGGAGCGGATACCGGGCACGCTTCGCCGAGGTGGACGAGGATCTGGAAAAGGCATTGCAGGCGATCAGCGAAGCCATGGGTAAAAACGCCGACGGGATGCGCCGCTACGTCTCTGAACTCGATGGCCAGATGGGCAAGGCGGTCAACTCCTTCGCCTCCGCCGTCCAGCCGCTGGCTGACCTGGCTGAAGAGCTTGGCGACGTCGCAGAGAGCCTGAAAGCGGCGAAACGAGCGGGCGCCTGATCATGTCTCAATGGGATGATAACGCCGGGGAGGAGGAGAGCAGCTTTATCTCCATGGCCGACATGATGGTAGGGCTGCTGCTCATCTTCATCATTTTGTTAACGTATTACGTGTTGCAAAGCCGCGAGGCGGTGGCGGCGGCGGAGCGTGTAAAGCGGGTGGAGGAAGCCGCGAGCGAGGCCCGTGGGCTTGTGCTAAATCGTATTCGAGAACGTGTGGACGATGATCGAATTAAGTTCGACCCAGCAACCGGCACAATCCGTTTTTCTCAAGATGTGCTGACTTTCGCCTCCGGCGACGATTCGATTCCTGCCACCGCTGAGCCTTTGCTGGTAGCGATGGCTGATGCGCTAGCCGAGACAATTCCTTGCCTCGCTTTTCTCAGTGCGCCCCGCGAGGCGCTAGACTGCAGCTGGATCGAAAGGGAGTTTAGTGAGCTAACGGTGAACGGGCGTCGGCTCGGCACTTTGGAGCAATTTCGCAATCTTGCCGCTCCGCTGATTTGGGTCGACGGAGTCTACATTGAAGGCCATACGGATTGCACCCCGTTTCCTGGCGATCCCGACGGGTTCAGAAACTGGGTCCTCGGAGCTCAGCGCGCGACGCGAACTTATCTGTATATGAACGGCCACAACCCCGACCTCAGCCGAATCTTTTCAAAGAGTCCTTTTAATCCCGATACTGATCAGGCCGCGCAGCGGGTATTCGGTGTCGCCTCTTACGCGGACCGGCGGCCCGCTCGGGATTTTGACGCAGACGGCTACCCGTCCGACCCCCGCTTGGCCGACGATTTCCGCTCTGCTTGCGGGGCGTTGGGGGCGGAGCAAAACGAACGCAACCGACGCATCGACATTCGCATCTCCATGGGCTGGACAGCCGCTGCGGAGGGCACACAGTGAGCTTGCGGGCGGCAATCACTTCGCTGACTGCCGCCGGCCGCTTCATTGATCGGCCTATGGGTCACGAGACCCGTCTGTCAAAGGCAATCAGTAAGCTGGACGCGCGCGTCGACGCTGTGGACGGAGCCTTGGTCGAAGACCCTGCGCGGTTTGTCGCTCGCATAATGGCAGTATGGGAACGTGACCGTAGCTTCAGTATCTTGACCCGCCGCGAAGTTCGCGGCGCCGCCCGGCACATTTTCAGCCACGGACGACAGGGCCGGCGTATCGCAGACGATATTGGAGCCCTGGCCAGCCTCATCAATCATCCAGCAGCCGCCAGCTCGGCTCAAGCGATCAAGAACTTCGCCACCGCCTTTATGGCTGGCTTCGACGGCAGCCGCATGGAGGCAATGAAAAAGCTGGCCGAACACGTCAGAGGCGCGGCTTCGGAGCGGCGCCTTGAAACCGTTGACGTGTGGATCAGGGCCGGTCTCATCGACGCCCGGATGGGCGCACAGATGCTGGCTGATAAGGTTCTGTCCGGCGGTGCGCCGGTCGCCGAGACCTATGCCGCGCTACGCATCCCCGACATCATCCGCGGCGAAGGGTTGTCCCGCGCCGCCTACAGTCGTGCCTGTGCGTATGTCCGCGAGCATGGCGCGCAGAGGCCTATGCTGATCGACACGCTGATCGACTGGGCGACCCAAAGCGGCGATGCCGACGAAGGCCGCATCCAGACCCGCTTCCCCGACAAGGTCGCAGAGACGGTGAATGCGCTGCTTCTGCCCTGGCGCTCCGCCGCGCCGGCAAAGGACGTCGAGCGCAAGGTGCGCAATTTCGTCATTGCGGCGGTGGGCGATCCGCGTTTCGCCGGCTCTTCGGCGCAATGGGCTGATGTGGATGAGGTTGCGCGCGCTGTTCTGACGGGTTGGCTTACCCGGGCTTCCGTCGTGCAATTTTTTGACATTGTGAGCCAGACCATGTCGACGCCGGACGAAAAGCGCATGTGGCGCTACCGGCGAAAGTTCTGGTCAGCCTATCTGCCCCATATCACAAATGCGTGGGTCGCGTTCGGCGCCCAGGGCGAGCACTTAGCTCGTGAAACCGCGCGACGGACTGAAGACAGCAGCTTCAAGCAGTTCGGACGTCTAAATGGATCTACGCAAAGCACGCATGCAGTCCTTATCATGACCATCGGCGACCTGGTGATAGCTGAGTGGAGCCATAACGGAATGTGCCGAATGTGGCCGCGTGGCCATGCGAGGGCGCCGAAACTCTATGGCGCTCAGTATGAGGCAATTGCGCTGCGGTGGGGCGAATGGTGGGAGGAGCGCCATCACGGAAATGAGACCTATGGCTGGCAGGGCAAGTTCGCCGAGAAAATTCGGCGAGAAACCGGAGTTTCGGTCAGGTCCGGCGAGTATCAGGTTCGGTGATGAAGTTCGAGACAGAGCGCGTCGAGGGGGGGGTATCGATCCGCCACAAGCCAGGGCTGCTGGCCCGTCGGCTTGCGCCTGACGGCTGGGCAGAAGCGCAAGGCGGAGCGCTGGCGCGCGCAATCGCGGCTGCGCGCGGCCATGATGATCCTGACCAAGCCCGGCACGCTGTATTCAGCGGCGATCACCTGTTGCTCAGCGATGCGTTTGTCGCCTGTTTGGACGAAGCGTCGGCGCAAGCGCTTGGTTTGCCGCCCTCTGCGCCGTTCGGTCTGCGCCTTGAGACCCTTGATCAGGTCAAATCGCCTGATTTCCGGGTACGCGCACGCTGGGTGCAGGGTGGTGGCATGCCGGCGCGCGGCACGCGCGAAGGGGCGTTCCTGCTCAGCGGCGGCAAGCGCTACCGGATCTCCGAGCCGGCCTACACGCTGCTGGATCTGGCGGCGCCGCTTGCCCAAGCCTTGAGCGAGGACGCCCGGCTCGCCGCCTACGCACAGCTCAACAAAGCCTTGAGCGAGGCCGTCGGCGAGGAGGTGGAGACCGACGGCTATCTGGGTGCAGTGACGGTCTACCAGGCCTCCGCTTTTTCTCTACAGCTCGGGGTCCGCGACGACAGCTTCGATTTCGATCCGGTCCTGTTTGGGCGGGACGTGGTGGCGGACGCCGAAGCCGGCGAGACGATTGACGAAACGAAATCAGCGCTTCTCCCACCGGTCTTGCAGGACCTGTTCGCCAAGCAGCGTTTCCGGGCGAGTGCGGCGGCCCGTCCCGCCTATGTGCTGCAGGATGGCTCCTTCGTCGTCATCGACCCGGCCCTGCGCCCCGCGCTTGGCGTGGTGCGTCAAGCCTCAAGCGCCGACACGGAGACACGCCGACGGTTCATCAGCAATCCGACCGGCTTCATCCGTGATGCGCTGGGGGAAGGGTTCGGCGACGTCGTCGACAGCCTGTTCATCGAGACCGAGCAGTTCTCCGAGCGGGTCACTGGCGTGGACGTCTGGCGCCAGCCCGTTCTGCCCTGGATCAAGCCAAAACCCAACACATGGATTCCGGAGAGCTTCGGCTTGAAGGTTGGAGAGGACGAAATCACGCTCTCCCCCGCTGAGGTGCGCGCGGCGCAGGCTGATTACGCCGCGGCCGCAGCCGAAGGCGCACAAAGCTTCATGGTCAAACACCATGATGTGCCGGTCAGCGGACAGACCCGCGATGCTCTGAATGATCTCAGCGCCTTGGCGGACGCGGTGCAGGCCGCCGAATCGGGAGCTGGCGACGCCGGGAACGCCAGTGGCCTCGATGCGGAGACAGATGGGCCGCCGCCAATCCTTGCCGACAAGCGATTTTTGACAATCACCGACAATTTCGACGAAGTCCGGTTCGAGGCACTGTCGCCGGCGCGCAATGAAGGGACGAGCGCGCCCGCCGAGTCTCCCGAAACTGTCCTGGCGACCCTGAAATCCTATCAGCTGGAGGGCTTTCGCTGGCTGGCGGCGGCGCGCGCCGCCGGGCTGCCGGGTGTCCTGCTCGCCGACGATATGGGCCTTGGCAAAACCCTCCAGGCTTTGTGCTTCCTGGCGCTTTCGCGCCAAAGCTCGGACGCGCCGGTGCTCATCGTCGCACCGACGGGATTGCTCGCCAACTGGAAGGCCGAGATCGACAAGCATTTGAAGCCGGGCGCGCTGGGGGAGGTCGTCGATGCTCACGGCGCCGCCCTGCGCGGCATCAAGGTCCATCCGCAGGCCGGCGCAGAAACACAAACCGGGCGCACGATTCTCGACGTGCAGCGTTGGCGTGATGCGGGCGTGGTGCTGACCACCTACGAGACCATGCGGGACTACCATTTCTCGTTCGCCAAGGTGCGGTTCTCCGCCCTGGTGTTCGACGAAGTTCAGAAGCTGAAGAACCCGGCGAGCCAGATCTCGCGGGCCGCCCGCTCGCTGAACGCCGACTTCAAGATCGGCATGAGCGGCACGCCGGTGGAGAACCGGCTGCAGGATCTCTGGTCGCTCATGGATGTGCTGTGGCCGGGCTTTTTGGGGTCGAGCCGCGCCTTCGAGCACGCCTACCCGGCAGACAATCCGGAAAGGCTTCAAGCCTTGCACGAGAAGATCTTCAAGAGCGCCGACGGCCGTCCTGCGGCCGGTCTGCGCCGGCTGAAGACTGATGAACTCGACGGTCTGCCGGAGAAGCGCGAACACGCGGAAGCCGTTGAGATGCCCGAAGGACAGGCTCAGGCCTACCGGGCCGTGGTGGCTCGGGCGATCGCGAGCCGCGACGGGGTGGCTGCCGGCGACGGCATGCTCAAGCTACTGCAGGATTTACGCTCGATTTCACTGCATCCCGACCCGCCGGCTGATGGCTATGGCGATATGGATGGGTATGTCGCCCGCTCCGCGCGGCTGAAGAAAGCCATTGAGCTGCTCGACGCCATTCATGCGCGCGGGGAGAAGGCGCTGGTTTTCCTGGAAAGCCTCGAGATGCAGGCGTTCCTCGCCGATTATGTCCGCCGTCGTTACAGGCTGCCCGCGGCCCCGGCGCGCATTCATGGCGGCGTCGCCGGTGCGAAAAGACAAGAGCTGGTCGAGCGCTTTCAGTCGGGGCCGTCCGGTTTCGACGTTATGATCCTCTCGCCCAAGGCAGGCGGGGTGGGCCTGACCATCACTGCGGCGAACCATGTCATTCACCTGTCGCGCTGGTGGAACCCGGCGGTAGAGGATCAAAGCACCGACCGCGCCTTCCGGCTGGGCCAGACCCGCCCGGTGAGCGTGTACTACCCGATCGCTGTCCATCCATCATTGCAGCTGCGTGACCACAGCTTCGATCTGAAGCTGGATGCGCTCCTGCGGCGCAAGCGAGCGCTGGCGGGCCACATGCTGGCGCCGCCGGAGGACACGGAAAACGATGCGCGCGCGCTTTTCAGCGAGGTGGCCTTCGATCCGGACGCACACAGCGCCGCGCCACCTGCGGCGCCTGAAGCTGAACGTGCGGTCAGGCCGGAGTCGAGCGCGCAACCCAAGCCGGAGCCTGACCTTGTTGCCTCTGAACCAACTGTTTCGGTTGCCGAACCGCCGACCACCGAACCGCTGGAGGAGACGCGCTCTGCGTTGCAGGCGGTGGCCGGCTTCGTACGAAGTCCCGAAGGCATGCTTCCCGATCTGGGCGAGGTGTTCTTCGGGCTGAATGATGCGGTGATCCGCGAGCTTGAGCTGATCGATCCCTACACCTTCTGGACACGGCGGGCCCAGCGCGGCCTGACAGCAATCACTTTGCACCTGGCGAAGTCCACCAAGGGGGTGCGCCTGATGCGCGTGGTAGCCAAGCCTCAGCAGCAAGTCGAGGGAGCAGACTTCCAGACCGAGGAGCAAGCGCGGTCAGCCCTGCGAACTTCCATCTACGTCCCCTTGAATGGCGTTGCATCGGCCCCACGCATCGCCTTTGAGCCAAGGCGGCGCACACAGGAGCGCGATTTCCACGATCGGTTTGTGATAATCACTTATGAGCTGAACGGCGAGCAAAGGCGGCGCGAATATCTCTTCACCCGCGGCCTTGAAGCGGTGGTAGAGAAATCCTGGGCTTGCGACATCGTCATGACGCAAGATGCGGCGCTCGAAGGGTTTTCTACCGCTGAGAACAGATAATGAAATATGGTTCCTTTATAATAACTCAAACGCGCCTTCCATCGCGCAGGTTATTCCCACTCTGAACCGTATTCACAAATCATCAAGGCGTAGGGCTGGCCAGACACCAAAAAATTTGGCTTTGGCACCTCAGACTTTCACCGTCGCCTGCGCAAGCATCGCTTCAGCCTGGGCCAGCACGCCGCGCACCGCGTCATCCTGCAGATCAGGCGGATAGCCGTATTTTCGCAGTATACGCTTTACGAGCACTCGCAGGCGTGCGCGCGCACTGTCGCGATGCGCCCAGTCCACGCTTACATTCGCTTGAAGGCCCTTCAGAAGCTCGTGAGCGATGATCTTGAGCTGGTCATTGCCCATGACATCAACCGCACTCTGATTGTCTGCCAGCGCGTCATAGAAAGCCACTTCCTCGGGTGAGAGGCCTGACTCCTGGCCCCGTTTTCTGGCCTCCCGTACATCCCTTGCCAGTGCGATCAGCTCCTGGAGCACCTCAACGGTGCTGACCGCGTTGGTGTGATAGCGGGCGATGGCCTCCTCCAGCCGCTCAGAAAAGCGGCGGGTCTCGACCACATTGGACCGGCTTCGCGAACGGATTTCATCGTTCAACAGCTTGCGAAGGGCTTCCAGGGCGAGGTTCTTCTTCTCCATCTGGCCAACCTCGGCGAGGAACTCATCCGACAAAATGGAGATGTCGGGCGCTGACAGCCCGGCCGCTGACAGGATGTCAATGATCTCGGTTGAGGCCACGGCATCGTTCACGATCTGACGAATTGCGAACTCGCGTTCAGCCGAAAAGCGCCCGGACGTGTCGGCCGCCTTGATCATGGCCGCCCGCACTGTCTGGAAGAAACCGACCTCGTCACGGACTTCCCGGGCTGCATCGCTGGCCGAGCACAGGGCGAACGCTTTTGAGAGGCCCAGAACCGCATCCTGGAAGCGCCGCAGGGCGGCCTTCTTGGCTTCATTGTCGGGTTCGCGGCGGGCGGCCTCGTCTTGCCGGGCGAGGATCCAATCCAGCGCGCCTGCAAGCGTGATCAGGCGCTGGTGCGGCGTGCCTGTAAGGCCTCTGGTGAAGTCAAATCCATGGAACATCGCCCGGACCACGTCGATGCGCTCGAGCAAGGCGGCCACGGCCTCGGATTCGTCAACGCCAGCCTGCCCACGGTCGGCCGCTGAGTACTGGCCCAGCGCCGATTTAAGGTTCTGGGCGATCCCGATATAGTCGACGACCAGCCCTGCAGGTTTGTCCCGGAAGACGCGGTTCACACGCGCGATGGCCTGCATCAACCCATGACCGCGCATGGGCTTGTCGATGTACATCGTATGCATGGACGGCGCGTCGAAACCGGTCAGCCACATGTCGCGCACGATGACAAGCTTGAGCGTGTCCTTCGGGTCCTTGGCGCGCTTGGCCAGAAGGTCGCGGCGCGTTTTGCCCCCGATATGAGGCTGCCAGCTTTCCGGGTCCGAGGCTGAACCGGTCATCACGATTTTCAGCAGGCCTTCTGCGTCGTCGTCCGAGTGCCAGTCGGGGCGCAGGGCGATGATCTGATTGTAAAGCTCCACGCAGATGCGCCGGCTCATGCAGACAATCATGGCCTTGCCGTCCATGGCCTGCACCCGGGCCTCGAAATGCGCCACAAGGTCTTCGGCGACCATGCGAAGGCGCTTTTCGGATCCGACCAGCGCCTCCACCGTCGACCATTTGCGCTTGAGCCGCTCCTGCTCGCCTTGCGCTTCGTCCTCGGTCAACGCCTCAATCTCGGCGTCGACGCGCGGTTTTTCCTCGTCGGGCAGCTCGATCCGGGCCAGGCGGCTTTCGTAATAGATGGGGACCGTGGCTCCGTCCTCCACCGCCCGGCTGATGTCGTAGACGTCAATGTAGTGGCCGAACACCGCCGGGGTGTTCACGTCATCCTTCTCGATGGGCGTGCCGGTGAAGCCTATAAAGGACGCATTGGGCAGCGCATCGCGCAAATGCTTGGCGAATCCATAGGCGATGTCGCCGGTCTTTTCGACGCGGGCCTTGAAGCCGTACTGGCTGCGATGGGCTTCGTCGGCGATGACGACGACATTGCTCCGGTCAGTCAGCAGCGGGTAGGCCGCCCCCTTCTCAGGTGCGAATTTCTGAATGGTCGTGAAGACCACCCCGCCAGAGGCGCGCGACAGAACCGCCTGCAGATCATCGCGGTCTTCGGCCTGAACGGGCGTCTGGCGGATAAGGTCGCGGCACATGGCGAATGTGGCGAACAGCTGATCATCAAGATCATTTCGGTCGGTGATCACGACAATAGTCGGGTTTTCCAGCCGCGGGTCACGCACCAGCTGCCCGGCATAGAACGCCATGAGCAGGCTTTTGCCGGACCCTTGGGTATGCCAGATCACCCCGATACGCCGGTCGCCCTGTGTGTGGCTGTCAACGCCAGGCAAGCCGTAGCTGGCCGGGTCCTCGCTCATGCCCTGCGCCGATGCGCCCGGGCTGCTGCCTGCATTGATCGCCAGCGCACGCACGGTGGAGGCCACGGCGCTGCGCACCGCGTGGAACTGGTGATACCCGGCGATGATCTTGATGATGCCGCCGGGCGAATCGCCAAACACCGTGAAATCACGCATCAGCAACAGGAAGCGTTTGCGCTCGAACACGCCTTCGATCAGCACCGACATCTCCGGCGAGCCCTTGGGGGCCACCTCGCGGCCATCTGTGGTGCGCCAGGGCATGAAGCGCTCCGCGTTGGCGGTCAGCGACCCAACCCGCGCCTGCACGCCGTCTGTGCTCACCAGAACAGCATTGGTGCGAAACAGGGACGGGATCTGCGCCTTGTAGGTCTGGAGCTGATTGAAGGCGGCGCCCAGCGAGGCCGCCTCGGCGCCAGGTTTCTTCACCTCGATCACCCCGACAGGCAAGCCGTTGAGGAACACGACCACATCCGGGCGCCGGGTGTGACCGTTCTCGATCACCGTGAACTGGGATATGGCCAGCCAGTCATTCAGCCAGTCGTCCGGGTCAGCCAGCCGCACAGCGTCGCCGCGAATGCTGCCATCCTCGGCGCGATATTCCACGGGCACGCCTTCGACCAGGGCGCGGTGTAGTCGCCGGTTCTCCTCGATGAGGGATGGCCGGTCGGCAGACATAACCCGGCGAAGCGCATCCTCCCGGGCTTCTTCGGGAATGTGCGGGTTCAGCCTGGCGATTGCGGCGCGCAGGCGCGCTTTCAGGATCGTGTCGGAATTGGCCTCTCGTTCCGGCGCAGGCCCGTCAGGGCCAGACACAGCGTCGTTGAGAAGCGCATAGCCGAGCGTGCCGAGCTGATCGAGCAGGACGGTTTCAATCTCCGCTTCTGTCAGCATCCCGCCATTCCCCGCTCGTCGATCACTTATTCCTCACAAGCCAATTTGTCGATCACTTTTCGACGCAATTCGATCAACAAAATTGATTGGTGCGAAAAAGTGATACTCAAAATGCCGCGCGCCCTTCGCAGATATTCAGAAGCTCCGAAAACGCCAGCACGGCGGGCCTTTGACCGCTGGCAGGTCTCAGGTCTCGAAGAAGTCCATTGTCACGAACCAATTTCAGAATGCGCCTCGCCGTCGGCGCAGGCACACCCGCATGAGCGACAAAATCGGACGTCGAAAAGATCGGGCGGCTGAAGAACCAGTCCAGCGCACGGACACCGTATTGTGACCGCGTAGCCTCGACCATCCAGTCCTTGCGGGCATTGTAGAGTGCATGGATCGCCTGTGCCTTGCGCTGATTGGCGCCGGCTTGACTGATGATCGCCCGGAGGAAAAAGGCGCACCATCCCGTCCAGTCGCCATCGCGCGATACCGCCAGGAGCCGCTCATAATACTCGTCCCGGTGGCCCTCGAAATACTCCGAAAGGTAGAAATTGGGCGCCGATAACAAGCCTTTGGACTTGAGGAAAAGCGGAATTATCAACCGCCCCAGCCGTCCGTTACCGTCCAGAAATGGGTGGATGGCCTCAAACTCGGCATGCACCACAGCCAGCTGGATAAGAACGTCCGGGGCATCTGCATGGATATAGGCTTCCCATGCGTCCATTGCGCCAGGAAGTGCCTCTGCCGAACACGGCACAAAGCGCGCCTGCTCGATGGTGCAGCCCTCCGGGCCGATCCAGTTCGGGATGCGGCGATATTCACCCGGCGCCTTGTTGCGCCCGCGTACGCCCTGCATCAGCCGCTCGTGTGTCAGCCTGATGAGGCGCTGCGACAGCGGCAAGTCGTGAAGCAGGCGTGATGCCTCGGCCAGCGCCGCGCGGTAGTTCAGCACCTCATGAATGTCTGCTTTCTTGGCGGTGCTTTCATCGCCCGGTTCACCCTCTGCCTCGAACTCGAACACCTCGCCGATAGTGGCCTGTGTCCCCTCGATCCGGCTGGACAGCACGGCTTCCTGCGTGGTCAGCGGGGAAAGCAGAACATTCGGGTTCGGGATGCCATGAAGCACGCCCTCATAGAGCGCGACCGCTGCATTGGCCGGACCGATCAGCGGCAGAAGCCGGGGCCAGTCCAGATCAGCGGGTGGAAACCGGCCCTCGTGATAGTGAACCGGCATCAGGCTTCCCCATCGGCGTTGTCGGTGTCAGCCAAGCGAAGGGAGCGGTTCAGCTGCGCCAGGGGCTCGCTGAAGGCTTTCTCCATCTTGCGGATATGCACTGACAGCCAGGCGATCATTTCCGGCCAGTTGTCGCGGCTGAACCCGTCAAACGGCTGGGCGTAGACGATCCGGCTCGCCTTCTTGTCATCCATGCGCCGCCAGTCCAGCGCGTCGCCGAACGCCGCTTCAATCTTCGCCCTTTGGGCATAAAGCTGGTCGAATATCCATTTGTTCTCCGCCGCATCGTTGCGCTGCATGCCGATTTCGACGCGTGCCTCAGACCGGGAAAAAATCATCTGGTACGGGCAGGCGCGCATGCCCGATCCTGCGCTCAGCCAATGATCCCTGGCCGGGCTGATATTGAGGTAGAGCCGCACCCCATCCGCGCGCAATTGCTCCAGCGCCGCTTCCCAGAAATCCAGCCTCAGCTTGTGGCGCTGCTTCTGGGTGTCGTGGACGGCCTTTTCCTCGTTTTCCTTGCTCGACATGCCGATCATGAAATCGGCCGCCTCCGGCGTCGGGATGATCTGCTGGATATCGATCATCAGCTCCTCGCCAAATTCGAACGGCGTCACCTTGAAGCATTGCGCGCGAATGCCCCGGCCCAGCAGCCAGAGCACCGTCGCGGTCACCTCCCGCCGGAAATTGGCCGCGATGAACATCATGCGCTGGTCATTGCCGGGATTGAGGACGGTCTCCTCCAGCTCGTCCACCTCCATGAACTCGCAAATGCGCGCCACTGCATTGCCGCCGCCGCAATAGCGGTCGAGATATTGCTGGTAGATGTCGACGATCTGCATCTTGGTGAGGCTGGAGACATAGGCGGCGTATTTGAGCGCCTGCCAGGTCACGTCGCGCCCGGAATCGTCCAGCTTGTTCTCGATGACAACCAGATGGCCGTCCTTGTCGAGGGCCAGCAGGTCCAGCCGCTCGCGGGTCTGGTCGAAGCCATCAAACTCTTTCTGGATGATCAGCAATTCCTCGCCCAGCGCATCGGGCTGATTGGCGAGCCATTCCTGCAAATGGCCACGCTCGCGCAGATGCAGCTCCGAAAAGCGCTTTTGCGAGAGACGCGAAAGGCGGTTCTGGGTCAGGTCAACGCGGAACATCAGGCCACTCCTGCTACCAGTTGTTCAGCATGCGCCACCCGCAACTCGCCCGACATCAGGCGTGGCAGCAGGAGGTCGCGGGTCTGGGCGAGGGTGCTGGATTGAGCGCGATTAGACAAAATTTGGTCCAATATTGGCGAAACCAGCGCCTCGAAGGCTTTGATCACATGTTCGCTTCCAGTCAGCACCTCGCGGCGAAGCAAGTCACGCGGTGAAATCCGTTGATGGCTTTTCGACGTTCCGGTGACCATGGACTGCAACATTTCACGGAACTGAACATTACAGAAAAGGCAGAACAGGAGGCTACGGCCGACGCATTGCTTTCCGGTGAAGGCCAGAAACTCGGTTGATGCGATCTGTTGGGTTCCGCTGCTCGCCTCGGGTAGCCAGACCCGCGGGATTTCCGGGTTCAGCTTTGACAGAAGCACTGCATCGGGCGGAACCAGCGTCTTGTTGCTCTTGATCGTTTCGCCAAGATCAAGGGCGGGGCTCTGGCCCCTGTCGAACGCGGGCAAGCTGAAGTGTTGGAACATCCGTCCCAGGTGGTTAGATGGCGAGAGCGTCCGCTTGTGATGCTCGGCAATCTGTTCGAGGCGACGAACCTCCCACCCCTCCGGCTTGCCCTCGGCGTCGAGGCGGTCGGGGAACAGGGACCAGAGGTCAGGGGCGAGGTAGGGGGCGAGGCCTTCCATCTTGGCGCGGGTGGGGCCGAAATCGACGAACCAGTCGCGGAACAGCGCCCGCGCCATGGCCTCGAGCGTGGCGTTCATCTTCCGGTTCAACTCGATCTTGTCATCCAGCGCCCCGAGGGTGGCGGCGATGGCGCGTTGTTCGGGGAGGGGTGGGTATGAGACCACACAAGAGCGAGCATCGCCTTGGCTAATAAATGGTTGCCCGGAACCCCTCTTGGGCCAGTAGTCGCTCGACCGTGTTGCCCAGTAAAGAAATTCCGTGTCGACTTCCTTCGACTTGGAAAAGTAACGGATGGTGTTCTTGATGCAGGACCACTTACCGCGGGCTAGCCACGTCTTTCCACACTCGCTACCGATAGCGCTAAGAACGACACCTGTTCGGTCATAGTCGTGATAGGGCAAGAAGCCATCAGGGCCACTCGCTGAAAAGGCAGTGTAGCCCTCTGGCACGTATGCAGCCTTCGTCGTCTTGGTGTCGCCCCAGTTCAAGTCTGCGACTTCGCCAAGCATGGCGCGCTTCCATTCGTCCATTACACCTCAACCCCCGCCAGCCGCGCCCGGATGGTCGCCGTCAGAGCCCCAGCCTCGGCGAACTGCCCCTCCAGTTGATCCTGCAAGCCCGCGAAGCGTTCGGCGAAGGGCGTGTCGTCCTCCTCCGCCGCTTCGGCCCCCACATAGCGGCCCGGCGTCAGGACGTGGCCGTGGGACCGGATCTCCTCAAGGCTCGCCGATTTGCAGAAGCCCGGCACGTCGGCATAGCCCTCACCCAGCCGCCAGGCGTGGTAGGTGCCCGCGATGCGCTCGATGTCGGCATCGGAGAACTCTTTGCGCGTGCGGTCCACCATAAAGCCCAGCTTGCGCGCATCGATGAACAGCACCTCGCCGCGCCGGTCGCGCAGTCGGCGGTCGCGGGCGATGCCGTTCGATTTGTCCCTGGCCAGAAACCACAGGCAGGCCGGAATCTGGGTGGAATAGAAGAGCTGCCCGGGCAGGGCGATCATGCAGTCGATCACCTCGCCCTCGATCATGGCCTTTCGCATCTCGCCCTCGCCTGACTGGGTGGAGGACATGGAGCCGTTGGCCAGCACCACGCCCGCCGTGCCGGTAGGCGACAGGTGATGCAATATGTGCTGCAGCCAGGCGAAGTTGGCGTTGCCTGCCGGGGGCGTTCCGTATCTCCAGCGCGCATCCTCGCGCAGCCGGTCCCCGCCCCAGTCCGAAATGTTGAACGGCGGATTGGCCAGGATGAAATCGGCGCGCAGATCGGGCAGCTCGTTCTTGTGGAAGCTGCCTTCGGAATTCCACTTGATATCGGCGTCGATCCCGCGCACGGCGAGGTTCATCTTGCACAGCCGCCAGGTGGTGTAGTTGCTTTCCTGGCCATAGATGGCGATGTCGCCCAGACGGCCGCCATGCGCCTCGACGAATTTTTCCGACTGCACGAACATGCCGCCCGAGCCGCAGCACGGGTCGTAGACGCGGCCCTTGTAGGGCTCCAGCATCTCGACCATGACGCGCACGACCGAGCGGGGCGTGTAGAATTCGCCGCCGCGCTTGCCCTCGCTGCCCGCGAACTGGCCGAGGAAGTATTCATAGACACGGCCCAGAAGGTCGCGCGCCTTGTCCTTGCCCTGGCCCAGGGCGATGCCGGAAATCAGGTCGATCAGCTCGCCCAGCATGATCGCGCTCAGAGCAGGCCGGCCGTAATCCTTGGGCAGAACGCCCTTCAGCGACGGGTTCACCTTTTCGATAGCGGCCATCGCCTCATCGATCAGCGTGCCGATATTCGACCTCTTGGCGCTGGCCTGCAGGTGGGACCAGCGCGCCTCGGCCGGAACCCAGAAGATATTGTCGGCCAGGTATTCGTCCGGGTCTTCTGCGCCCTCGGGATAGTCCGTGAGCAGCGCCTGGCGCTTCAGCTCGAACCCGTCGGAAATGTGCTTGAGAAAGATCAGCCCCAGAGCAACGTGCTTGTAGTCGGACGGCTCCATATTGCCGCGCAGCTTGTCGGCGGCCTTGAAGAGGCTGGCCTCAATGCCGAGGTCGGAGCCGGTGTCAGTCGTTGCCATGGGAGCGTTCATCCTTTGGTTCAGGTCGCAGTGAATGTTAGGGTGAGCGCTTCGGGAAATCCAGCGAACATCTGCCCGATATATCAGAAGCCGAATAGGCAATAATTTACAAATATATATAAATCTCTATACAGGCTCTATGTGCTTCAATCGATGCCTCCATTCGTGATGCCCCTTTGGATGCGGGGAAAAGAGAAATCTTCATAAATCTGTTCAGATAAGCGCATTTCGACATTTCATTTTTTATAATCGGGTTCACCAAATAAAAAATCTCATACAAAAGTAAAATAAATTCATTTTGCTCGAGACAAAATTTTCTCGTCTAGTTTGAAACACGTAAAACATTGATTTCTCATCTGATGAGTACATAATTGTATGGAATTCCTTTTTGGCGTCATCGGTTCCAGCTATGTATTTGAGAACGGTGATCGGCAAGATGAGCGCAGATACCTGAAATCATACGAGATTGGTTCAGGTTATTGTGAGGAGGCTGCGATGACGCAAGGCGCAATTCCGAACGGAATCGTCACCAAGTTTCGCGGGCTGAAGCGGCAAGAGGCGGCTGACTATGTCGGGGTCTGCGCGAACACGTTTCAGCGCCTCGTGAACGAAGGGCGCATGCCCAAGCCGAAGCGCATATACTCGCGCTTGATATGGGACGTCTTCGAAATCAACCGCGCGTTCGAAATGCTGGAATCGGACGGCGACGAAGCCAATCCGGTTGATCATGTAGACTGCATATAAGGGTTCATTTATGGCAGTTACCCCGCTGAAATATCTCGTTCGCGATCGAGACCGCCACGGCAATGTGCGGGTGTATGTCAGACTGCCCGGCCAGAAGAAAATCCGCCTGAGATCACCCGAAGGCACACCGGAATTTCATTTCGAATATGCCACCGCGATTGCCGCGCCGCGCGACCCCATCGGGGCTTCCAAGCGCAAGGCGGCGCCTGGCACCATGCGCCAGTTGATCTTGAACTATATCGCCAGCCGCACAGCCCGCGATCTTGCGCCTTCAACGCGTAACACCCGCCGCCGCATACTGGACAGGCTGGACGCCAAGATAGGTGATTACGCCTGGCGGCTGATCCTTCCCGAACATATCGCGCGCTGGCGTGACGCACCGGATGAACCGGAGGCGGGCAATCATATTGTAAAGACTTTGCGGGCGGTTTTCCGTCACGCGCAAAGTGAGGGGTGCGTTTCGGCCAACCCCGCCGCTTCAGTCGCCTATCGCCGGTCGAACAATCCCGATGGCTATACCGCGTGGTCGGAAGCCGATTTTGCCACCTTTGTGAAATTCCATCCGCGCGGCACCATGGCGCACAAGGCGCTCTGCCTTTTTCTTTTCACCGGGCAACGCCTCAGCGACGTACGGCGCATGGGGCCGCAGCATGTGTGCGATGGCTGGCTTGTGTTCACGCAACAGAAAAACCGGGCACGCAAGCCGGTGCGGGTGGAATTGCCGATAATCGAACCGCTTCAGGCGGTGCTCGATGATCCGCCCTCGCACCAACTCGCCTTCATTACATCGGAGCGGGGCACGCCTTTCCAGTCCGATGCGAGTTTCGGCAATCGCTTCATCAAGTGGTGCAAGGAGGCCGGGCTAGAAGGCCGTAGCGCGCACGGCATCCGAAAGGGATGCGCCTCGATTCTCGCCAGCCTTGGTCTGACAGACCGGCAGATCATGGCTGTGACCGGCCACGTCACAAGCAAGGAAATCGACCGATACACGGCGGCGGCTAACCGGCGCGCCATGGCAGAATCCGGCCTAGGTTCCGAAACTGTCGCGCTGGAACTGGCCCGCCTTACGGAACAAAAGGCGTCAAAAAGTGTCCCACCGCAAAGCGGTAGTGTCCCACTCCCATGGAAGGAATTGAAATGAAAGCGGAAAATGGCGCGATGGCTCCCCGGGCCGGACTCGAACCAGCGACCGATCGATTAACAGTCGATTGCTCTACCACTGAGCTACCGGGGAATGCGCCGTCAGCGACGGAGGCTGGTGTTTAGCAACGCCCGGCCAAGCGTGCAAGCCGCTCGCGGCGCCCGGCTGCACCCCCTCGCGGCGGCCGGTACAAAAAAAGTCGGGAGCCAAAGCGGCTCCCGAAAAGGCATTGGGTGGATGGTGGGGTGTCTTCGAGGGAAGACACGTAAAGAAATACCGAATCACCGGTTAACATCGCCCTAACGTTAACAGACATTGCCAAGCCGGTTTGGCGGGGCGCTCTGCACCGGTCAGGGCGCGGCGTTTCGTGCGCGCCGCCGGCGTGCTAACATGGATGGACAATGACGTGGCGCAGCTCGCTGCGCCGGAAGCAGGAGAGATGATCATGGCCCGGCGCGCTGACACCTATTCGGAATTCTGGCCATATTATCTGCGCGAGCATGCTTTGACGCCCACGCGCTATCTGCATTACGCGGGCACGGTGCTGGCGACGTCGGCGCTGGTGTTCGCGCTGGTGACGCAGACCTGGTGGGCGCTGATCCTGTTTCCCGTGTTCGGATACGGATTTGCCTGGGTCAGCCACGCCTTTGTCGAGCGCAACAAGCCGGCCACATTCGACCATCCGCTCTGGTCGCTGATCAGCGATTACCGTATGACATTCCTGGCGCTGACCGGCCGGCTGCGTCCGCACCTGGTCGAGGCGGGCGTGCTCAATCACCCGAACGCAGCGGCGGCGGAGTAAGGCGCGCCGGTCCGGGAGGGATGGCTCTGGAGGCGCCACCCGGAATCGAACCGGGGTGCAAGGATTTGCAGTCCTCTGCGTCACCACTCCGCCATGGCGCCGCTCCTGAGCAGAGCGCCTTTCATAGCCAAGCCGAGCGCGCCCCGCAACGCGCTTGACTGCGTGTTGCTGCATGCGCGGCCAACCGCGCCTTGCCGCCTGCGGACGCGGCGGGATATAAGCGCGCCGGTCACCATGCCCTGTCCGCGCCGGCGGACCAGCCAGAAGGTCGCGCCCCCGTGTCCGATTTCACCCAGGCCCGCCTCGCCATGGTCAACAGCCAGGTCCGCCCCAGCGATGTGACGGACGCCCGGCTGCAGGATGCGATGGCCGCCGTGCCGCGCGAGCGGTTTGTCCCGAAGTCGCAGATGGCGCGCGCCTATGCCGATACGCAGCTGCCGCTGCCGGGCGGCCGGGCGATGCTCAGCCCGCGCGATTTCGCCAAGCTGGCGGGCGCCGCCGCGATCCGTCCCGGCGACGTGGTGCTCGATATCGCCTGCGGGCTTGGATATTCCACCGCCGTGCTGGCGCGCCTGGCGGAGACGGTGGTCGGGCTCGAGTGTGATTCCGGCATGGCCGCCAAGGCCGGCGAGCGCCTGGCCGCGGCGGGCGCTGACAATGCGGTGGTGGTCGAAGGCCCGCTGGCGGCCGGCTTGCCGGGCCAGGGGCCGTTTGATGTGATCTTCGTCAATGGCGCGGTCGCCGGGGCGCCGGCCGCCTGGCTTGACCAGCTGGCGGTAGGCGGGCGGCTTGTGGTCTTCCTGCGCACCACGGTTGTGGGGCGCGCGACGGTTTTCACGCGCGCCGAGCGTACGATCGGCGAGCGAGCCGTGTTTGACGCCACCCCGCCCTATCTGCCCGGTTTCGAACCGCAGCCCGGATTCGTGTTCTGAGACGGGCAGGCTGACGCCTGCTCGCAAAAATTTAATGAAGTGAACGGTGTTCACTTCAAATTTTGCGCTATATGTGAATCCAGAGGGCCAAACCGGGCAGGCCAGGACGGCGATGAGGGCGCGATGAGACTTCTGATCACGGCAGCGATGACGGCGGGGCTGATGGCGGCGGCGCCGGCGGGCTGGACCCAGTCGCTGGAAGAAACCCTGTCGGCGGCGTACCGCACCAATCCCCAGCTCCAGGCCGAACGCGCTCGCTTGCGCCAGAGCGCCGAGGGCGTGGTGCAGGCGCGCTCGGTGCTGCTGCCGAGCCTTTCGGCCAGTGCCTCCGTCGCTGAATCGGAGACCTGGGGCGGCGGCGGTTTCGGTGCGGCGGGCGGCGGCGACGGGTCAAGCTCCGTCGGCGCGCAGCTGACCCAGCCTGTGTATCGTGGCGGCCGCACGAGCGGCTCGATCAATGCGGCTCAGGCACGACTGGAAGCCGGGCGCGAGCGCCTGCGCGCGGTGGAGCAGAACGTGCTGTTCGATGCCGTCTCGGCTCACGCCAATGTGGCGCGAGACCAGCAGATCGTCGCCATCCGCTCCAACAATGTCGACGTGCTGGGCGAGCAGCTGCGCGCGGCGCGTGACCGGTTCGAGGTCGGGGAAATCACCCGTACCGACGTGGCCCAGGCCGAAGCGCGCCTGTCGGGCGCGCGCGCCCAGCTGTCGGGCGCCCAGGCGGCGCTGGCGGCGTCGCGCGCCTTCTATGCCCGGGTGACGGGTATTGATCCGGTTGAGCCTGAGCCGATCACGCCGGGCGAGGGCCTGCCCGAGGCGCTCGACGGCGCGCAAAACCTGGCGCTGGACAATAATCCGGACCTGCGGGCGGTGGAGTTCAATGAACTGGCTGCGCGCGAGGGCATTCGGGTTGCGCGCGGGGCGATGCTGCCCGAAGTGTCGCTGAGCGCCTCGGTCAATGAGAGCCGGGACGCCGCCTTCACCGGTCAGGGCCGCGGCTCGGCCTCGGTGCAGGCGCGCGTGAGCGTGCCGATCTTCACCGGCGGGCTGAACGGCTCGCGGGTGCGCGAAGCGCAAGCCTCCGCCGATGAAGCGCGTCTTGCCGGCCTCACCACGCGCCGCCAGATCATCGAGGCGGTGTCGAATGCGTGGAACACCTATCTCGCCGCCCAGGCGGTGATCGAATCAAGCCGCGAGGCGGTGCGCGCCAACGAGATCGCCTTTGAGGGCGTGGAGCAGGAAGCGTTTGTCGGCCTGCGCACGACGCTGGATGTGCTGAACGCAGAGCAGGAATTGCTCAATTCGCGTCTTGAACTGGTGCGCGCGGAGCGGGACCTGGCGGTGGCGAGCTACGGGCTGTTGCAGACTCTGGGCCTGCTGAGCGCGCGTGACCTCGCCCTGCCGGTCACCGAGGAGGCGGGGATCGGGGAGGACAGCCGGTCACGCTGGCCTAACCTCAATTTAATTCCCTGGAATTAGGCTTGCTCAAGCGTCCGCGATGCTGGACACGGACGCGTGGTCGCGCCTAAGTTCGGCGCAGCCGTTTCCCCTCGACGGAGCAAGGACATCGCTATGGCTCAGGAAATCGCCGACCAGGAACCGACGATGGAGGAAATCCTCGCCTCCATCCGGCGCATCATCAATGAAGATGATGACGCCAAGCCCGCGCAGGAGCCTGCGCCCAGCCTGCAGGCTGCGCCTCAACCCGCGCCTCAACCCGCGCCCGTGCCGCAGCCTGCCGAGGCGGACGAGGATGATGTCCTTGAGCTGACCGACCGGGTTGAAGAGGACGTCCTGTCGGGCGGCACGGCGCCGCTGGCCATCGCTGATGACCTGATGATCGTGGATCGCGAGGACGCCGCGCCCGCGCCCGCGCCGGAACCCCAGCCCGAGCCTGCGCCGGCCCCGGCGGCCGCTGCGCCGCGTCCGGCCCCGCGCCCGGCGCCCCAGCCTGAGCCTGAAGAGGATGCGCTTCTGGACGCCGCGCCGGCGAGCCTGGCGGCCGGCATGTTCGCGGCTCTGTCGGACAACCTGCGTGTCTCCTCCGAGCAGGGCCAGACGCTTGAAGGCATTGTGCGCGAGATGATGCGCCCCATGCTCAAGAAATGGCTGGACGATAATCTGCCCGCCATCGTCGAAGAGAAGGTCCAGGCCGAGGTCGAGCGCATCGCCCGCCGCCGCCACTGATCCGTTTTGTGTTCGAGCATGACGGCGAAGCCCCGGACGATGGTCCGGGGCTTTTACGTTCAGCCGCATGGCCAGCGGCGCTTAGAGTGCAGCCCGGGCTGACGGCGTCAGCCCTCGCGCTCCAACCTTTTGATTTAAAAAGCAATTCATCCGAAATCCGGCATGCGGTTTTGCCGAATGCGCGCTAGCCGGTCACCACCAGGCTCAGCCAGCGTGCGGCCAGCGCCGGGGCGGGCGCATTTTCGATCTCCACCTCGACATCATGGATGAGCTGGATCTGTCCGGGCCTGCGCTGGTCGGCGCTGGCAAGGGTGAACTTGCCGCGAATGCGCCTGCCCACTGGCACAGGGCTCAGGAAGCGCACCTTGTCGAAGCCGTAATTGATCCCGATCGCCTTGTCGGGAAAGGCCGGCATGCACTGGGCAGCGAAATGGCTGAGCATGGACAGGGTGAGGAAGCCGTGCGCGATAGGTCCGCCAAACGGGGCTTCGGCTTTCGCCCGCTCGGGGTCGATATGGATGAACTGGTGATCAAGCGTGATGTCGGCAAAGCCGTTCACCCGGTCCTGATCGATCAAGAGCCAGTCCGAGGTGCGGGTTTCGCCAAGGCGTGACTGGAAGTCATCAATATGTGTCATGACGCCAGTTGACCCCCGCCCGGCGGCGGCGTCAAGCTGCGCTTGCCCCCGCCGCCGGGCCATGCCAGCTTGCCTCAACAATCTGTCGGGGAGATCGCCATGCGGATGATTTGGGCCGGACTTGCGGCTGCGCTGCTGTGGACGGGCGCATCTTTTGCCGATGTCACGGGACACTGGCTGCGCCACGCCGCGGTATCGCCGGACGGCAGCCAGATCGTGTTCTCCGCCCACGGACAGCTCTGGCGTGTCAGCGCCGGCGGCGGGATCGCGTCGCCCATCACCACCGGTGAGGGGTGGAGCGGGCATCCGGTCTGGTCGCCCGACGGCTCGATGATCGCGTTCGCCAATGACCGGTTCGGCAATCTTGACGTCTTCGCCATGCGCGCGGACGGATCGCAGGTATCGCGCCTGACGTTCCATTCGGCGGACGACCGTCCCTCGGACTTTTCGCCTGACGGCGGGCGCGTGCTGTTCAGCTCGGCGCGCGGCGCGTCGGCGCAGTCGGCCTATTTTCCGACGGGCGCGCTGCCCGAGCTTTACGAGATCGCCGTCACCGGCGGAGCGCCGCGCATGGTGTCGACCGTACCCGGCAACGAGGCGCGCTGGAGCCCGGACGGAACGCGGATCGCCTACCGCCAGGAGCGGGCGTTCGAGAGCGCCGAGCGCCAGCGCGACGTGTCCTCCTTTGCGCGCGACATCTGGGTGATGGATGTGGCGACGGGCGAGCATGAGAATGTGTCGGTCAATCCGGGCGGTGACCATGCGCCGGCCTGGGCCGATGACGGGTCGCTCCTCCTGCTCTCCGAAATCGACGGGGGGGCGTTCAACGTCCACCATCTGGACCTGGAAACCGGCCGGCGCACCGTGTTGACGGACCATGGTCCGCATCCCGCGCGCGATCTGTCGGTCAGCCGCGACTGGCTGGCGGTGTACACCTATCACGGCGACATCTACCGCGTGCGCCGGGGCGAGGCGGCGCAGCGGCTCGACATCACCCTGTCCGCGCCGCCCTTGCGCGATGCGCCGCGGCCCTTCACCGTGGCGGGACGCATCAGCGAGTTCGCCGTGTCGCCCGATGGCAAGGAGCTGGCGTTCGTGGCGCGCGGCGAGGTGTTCGTCACGGCGGCTGATTTCTCCACCACGGTGCGCCTGACCGATACGGCCGAGCAGGAGCGCTCGGTGAGCTTTTCGCCCGACGGGCGGTCGGTGCTTTACGCCTCAAACCGCGACGGCGCTTGGGCGATCTACGAGACCAGCCTGACGGATGCGTCCGAGCCGCGCTTTTCCGCCGCGACGGCCTGGAGCGAGCGGCTGGTCTATCGCCAGGAGGGCGGCGAGGCGTTCCAGCCGGCCTACAGCCCTGATGGTGAGCTGATCGCCTTCATCGACAATCGCGATGCGGTGAGCGTGGTGACCGGGCAGGGGCGCAACCGGCGCACGGTGTTCGGGCCGCAGCTCAATTATTCGTATTCCGATGGCGATATCCGGTTTTCCTGGTCTCCGGATTCGCGCTGGATCGCGTCAAGCTTCACGCCGGGCAATTTCTTCTACCCCAATATCGGCGTCGCGCCGGCAGACGGCTCGGCGCCGCCGCGCGACATCACGCTGACTGGATATGGCGATTACAGCCCGCAATGGCATGCGGGCGGTGCGATTGTCTGGATCTCCAACCGGTTCGGGCCGCGCAGCCATGGCAGCTGGGGCGCGCAGCAGGACGTGATGGCCGGCTTCCTGACCCAGTCGGCCTGGGACCGTTTCAATCTGACCGAACAGGAACGCGCCCTGGCCGAAGAGATGGAGGAGGGTGAGGAAAACGGGGAGACTGACGGCGCGCTGGCGGACTTTTTCAACTGGATCGGCGCTGCGCTGGAGGGACCCACGCAGCTCGATCTCGATGCGGTGGAGCACCGCACGCGGCGCCTGACCATTCATTCGTCGGAACTGGCGGACGCCAGGCTCAATTCCGATCTGACGCAGCTGTATTACCTCGCCCGCTTCGAGGGCGGGTTTGATCTGTGGATGCAGGACCTGACCAAGGGCGAGACCCGGCGGATCGCCCAGCTCAATGCGCGCAGCGCCAGCCTGCAGCTGGCCGATGATTCCACGGCTTTCGTGCTGGTCGACGGCAATCTGCGCAAGGTCGATCTGCCGGCCGGCACGGTGACGCCGGTAGCGATCACCGCCGAGGTCAGCCTGCGCGCGGACAGCGAGCGCGAGCACCTGTTCGAGCATGTGTGGCGTCAGGTGGAGGACAAGTTCTACGATCGCGAGTTCCACGGCGTCGACTGGCCGGCCATGCGCGCGGCCTATGAGCCCAAGCTCGCGGGCGTCTCCACCAGCCGGGATTTTGCGCTGCTGATGTCGGAAATGCTGGGCCAGCTCAACGCCAGCCATACCGGCATGCGCTTCCGCCCGCTGGATCCGGGCAATGTCAACGATTCCACCGCCTCGCTGGGCGTGATCTATGACCTGACGGCGGCCGGGCCGGGGCTGGTGATCGCGGAGATCCTGCCGGGCGGGCCGCTGGACCGCGACGGATTCGACATCCGCCCCGGCGCGCGCATCACCGCGATCGCGGGCGCCGCGCTGGAAGAGGGCGTCAATCCGTTCAGCCTGCTCAACCGGCGCGCGGGACAGCGCATCCGCGTCACGGTCGAGCCGGCCCGGGGCGGGCGCGCGCGGGAGTTCACCGTACGCCCCTACAGCCAGGGCCAGGAGGCCCAGGCGCGCTATGAGCGCTGGATCGAACGGCGGCGCGCGCTTGTGGAGGAGGCGTCCGGCGGCCGCATCGGCTACGCCCATATCCGCTCGATGAATGACACAGGGTACCGCCAGGTCTATGGCGAGCTTCTGGGCCGCAATTTCCATCGCGAGGCGGTGGTCATCGACACCCGCTTCAATGGCGGGGGCTGGCTGCACGACGATCTGCTCACCCTTCTGACGGGCGAGGATTATTTCCGGCTGCGGGCGCGCGACCGGATCATTCGCGGCGCCCCCGAGGAGCGCTGGTCGCGCCCCAGCGCGGTTGTGATGAACGAGGGCAATTACTCCAACGCCCACATGTTCCCCTTTGTGTACCAGCTGTTCGGCGTGGGACCGCTGGTGGGCATGCCGGTGCCGGGCACCGGCACGGCGGTGTGGTGGGAAACGCTGATGACCGGCGATCTGGTGTTCGGAATCCCGCAGCTGCCGGTTCTCGATCCCGATGACCGTCCGGTGGAGAATCAGGAGCTGCAGCCCGATATCCGCGTCGACAACCCGCCTGCAGAGGCTGCGCGCGGCGAGGATGCCCAGCTTCAGGCGGCGGTGCAGGCGCTGCTGGATATTCTGGAGACGCAGGAGTGAGCGAGCGCGAGATTGCACGAGCGCCCGTGCTCGATCGTGCTCATCTGGCGATGTACAGCGGCGGAGATGCGGCGCTGGAGGCCGAGTTGTTCGACCTGCTGGAGGCCCAGATGACCACGTGTATCGAGACGATGGGGCGTGCGGGGCCGGGAGAGGACCGGACGTGGCGGGACGCCGCCCATACGCTCAAAGGCGCCGCGCGCGGCGTGGGCGCCATGCAGCTGGGAGAGGCGTGCGCCGCCGCCGAAGCCCGCCCGCTGGACCGCGACGCGCTGGAGGCGCTGATCAAGGCGGCGCAGGCGGCCACGGACGCCATGCGGGCGGCGCGCGCCGGGTAGGGGCAGGGGCGGGCAGCGAAGTGCGATCCTATCTCGCCGTCGATCCTTGCCGGGCCATTTTCGCAAGCGTCGCAGGCCGTCCTTGACAGGCTGCGATCGCCTTGCGTGATCTTCCAGCATGGAGAGACGGGGAGGATTGACCACCGGTGCCGGCTCCGGCCATCACCCGGAGGCAAATGCAATAGGTCGAACCCCAAGCGGGGGGAGCCGGGTTCCAAGGATTGAATGCGATGAGCCTCGCACGATCCGAAAGCGATCAACCGCGCGTGCGGTCGAACACGTCCAGCTCGTAGGCGATGGAGCGCTCGACGAGTTCGCGCCAGACCGGTTCGGCCAGGGACGCCGGCAGGCCAGCTTCGGCGGCGGCGTGGCAGACTTTCTCCACCACATCCTCGATTCGCGCCTCGTCGCGCACGGCGGCGCGGTCGGGCTTGATGCGGGCGGCGGCGTCCATGTAGCGGGTGCGCTCGGCGATGAGGGCGACCAGGGTGCGGTCGAGCCTGTCCACCCCGTCGCGCACATCCGCCATGGTGCGGCAGGCCTGCGGCGCGGTGCGCGCGGCCAGATCATCGAGGTCCAGTCCGTGGGGCAGAGGCGTGGAGCGTGTCATAGTGCGGACTTATAGGACGGTGATGCGCGCCGCCCAAGCGGGCGCGGCGCCGCAGGGCGCGCTCATCGCGCCAGCGCCTTCATGGCCCGGTCGACGCCATCCAGCGTCAGGGGGAACATGCGCTGGGGCCCGATGATCTCGCGCACCAGCTGCACCGAATAGGTATGCGCCCACCAGCTTTCGGGTGTCGGATTGAGCCAGACGGCATGGGGGTAGGTCTGGAGGATGCGGCGCAGCCAGACCCCGCCGGCTTCCTCGTTCCAGTGCTCCACCGAGCCGCCGGGATGGGTGATCTCGCTGGGCGCCATGGCCGCATCGCCCACGAACACCACCTTGTAGTCGGCAGGGTATTTGTGCAGCACATCCCAGACAGGGAGGACTTCCTGGCGCCGGCGCGCGTTGGACCGCCAGACCGCCTCATAGGGGCAGTTGTGGAAGTAGAAGTATTCGAGGTTTTTGAACACCGAGCGCGCGGCGGAGAATAATCGCTCGGTGAGGTCGATATACGGGTCCATGGACCCGCCGACGTCGAAAAACACCAGCACCTTGATGGCGTTGCGCCGCTCGGGCCGCATCTTCACGTCCAGATGGCCCTGGCGCGCCGTGGCGTTGATGGTTTCCTTGAGGTCCAGCTCCTCGGCGGCGCCGTCGCGGGCGAAGCGGCGCAGGCGGCGCAGCGCCACTTTCAGATTGCGGGTGCCGAGCTCGCGCTCTGAATCAAGGTCCTTGAACCGCCGGTGCTCCCAGACCTTCACCGCCTGCCTGTTGCGCGACTGGCCGCCAATACGCACGCCGGCCGGGTTCCAGCCGGAATGGCCATAGGGGCTGGTCCCGCCCGTGCCGATCCATTTATTGCCGCCCTGATGGCGTTCGGTCTGCTCCTTCAGGCGCTGCTGCAACTTCTCCATCAGGGCGTCAAAGTCCATGGCGGCCAGCGCCGCCTTGTCCTCGTCGGAGAGATGGCGCATCAGCTCGGCGCGCAGCCAGTCCTCTGGGACTTCATCGCCCTTGAAGAGGTCGCCCAGCGCCTCGACACCTTCGAAGACATGGGCGAAGACCTTGTCGAACTTGTCGAAATGGCGCTCGTCCTTGACCAGGGCGGCGCGGCTGACGGCGTAGAAGCTGTCAAGGTCGGTGCTGATCGCGCCCTTGTGCAGGGCTTCAAGCAGGGTGAGATATTCCCGGGTCGAGACCGGGATTTTCGCGCTGCGCAGCTCGGTGAAGAAGCGGTGGAACATGGCGCGGGGTCCCGCTCACCCGCCATCGCGGCGGGCCATGAAGGCCAGGCGCTCGAACAGCTGCACGTCCTGCTCGTTCTTCAAAAGCGCGCCATGCATGGGCGGGATGAGCTTGCGCGGATCGCGCTCGCGCAGGACGGCCGGGTCCACATCCTCGGCCAGCAGGAGTTTCAGCCAGTCCAGGAGCTCCGACGTGGACGGCTTTTTCTTCAGGCCCGGCACGGTGCGCAGCTCGAAGAAGCGCGACAGGGCGTCCGACAGGAGCCGGCCCTTGAGATTGGGGAAGTGGACCTTGACGATCTGCTCCATCGTTTCCTCGTCGGGGAAGGCGATGAAGTGGAAGAAGCAGCGGCGCAGGAAGGCGTCGGGCAGCTCCTTCTCATTGTTGGAGGTGATGATCACCACCGGCCGGCGTTCCGCGCGGATGGTTTCGCCGGTCTCGTAGACATTGAACTCCATCCGGTCGAGCTCCTGCAGGAGATCGTTGGGAAACTCGATGTCGGCCTTGTCGATCTCGTCGATCAGCAGCACGGGGCGCTGGGGCGCGGTGAAGGCCTCCCACAGCCTGCCCTTGCGGATATAGTTGCGCACGTCATGAACGCGGTCATCGCCGAGCTGGGAATCGCGCAGGCGCGCCACCGCGTCATACTCGTAAAGGCCCTGATGGGCCTTGGTGGTGGACTTGATGTGCCATTCCAGCAGCGGCGCGCCGAGCGACTCGGCGACCTGGCGGGCCAGTTCGGTCTTGCCCGTGCCGGGTTCGCCCTTCACCAGGAGCGGACGCTCCAGGATGATTGCCGCATTGACCGCCGCGGCAAGCTCGGCGGTGGCGACATAGGACGCTGTGCCTTCAAATCGCATGATGGGTATGTTCCGTTGGCTTCTGGTGGCTTCTGGCGGGACACCTATTTGCGCATACTGAAGCGGAGCGTCCCGCCATGCAACCAACAGGCGGGTTTGCAATTCAGCCATAACGCATAGGGTTAATCCGCGCTGCGGCGCCCGGATTTCGCCGGGATCCTGGCTGCGGGTCGGCCTGCCTGTCCAGGGTATGGAGCGCTGGCCGCCAGAACACGAAACGGCCCGGCGGCGCCGTTTCGCCCCGGACGGCCCGCCGCCCACCTGGTGCGCGCCTTACACCATCACGAAGGCGTTGAGCTTGTTGCCGTCGGGATCGCGGAAATAGGCCGCATAGAAGGTTTCGCCGCGCGGGCCGGGAGGGCCTTCGCACTTGCCGCCATGGGCCAGCGCGATCTCGTACAGCCGGCGCACCTGGTCGGCGTCGCGGGCGGCCAGCGCCACCATGACGCCATTGCCCACCGTCGCCGGCTCGCCATTGAAGGGCAGGGTGAGGCCGATGCCTGCCGCGCCATCGGGACGGCCCCAGGCGATGAAGGTGTCGCTTTCCATCATGCGCGGGGTGTCGAGCTCCTTCGCCAGAGCGTCATAGAACGGCGCCGCCTTCTGAACATCGCGGCTGCCGAGCGTCACATAGCCAATCATGCGTATTCCCCTTTTGTTCCGATCTTGATAATTTGGCGCCAGGGCGCGCCGGACGCAAGCGGGAAGTGATTGGCGGTCGGAAAAATGCCTGTGCAAAACCCGACGGCGGCCGATCACCCGCACCGGCCGGCGAACCGGGCGATGTAGGCAGGACAGCAGAAATCGCCCGCGCACCCATCTGCAGACGGGCTGAACCGGCGGATGACGGCGGCGGCGGGGGGCGGCACACTGGCGGACAGTTTGCTGGCGAATCGGATGCAGCCCATGGCCCTTGCCCTTACCGACACCGCTCCCCCGCGCCCGTCCGTGATGGAGGCGGCGTATCTTGATCTGTTGCGCGAGGTGATGGCGCACGGCGCGCCAGGCGGTGACCGCACGGGCACCGGGGTGCGTGCGGTGTTCGGGCGCCAGATCCGCTGTGATCTGGCGGACGGCTTCCCGCTTCTGACCACCAAGAAAGTGCATTTCAAGTCGGTGGCGGTGGAGCTGTTGTGGTTCATCAAGGGGATGACCAATGTGCGCTGGCTGCAGGAGCGCGGGGTGTCGATCTGGAACGAGTGGGCGGACGCCGACGGCGAGCTCGGTCCCGTCTATGGCAAGCAGTGGCGGCGCTGGACCGGCCCGGACGGGCAGGAGATCGACCAGCTCGCTGATCTGATCGAGGCGATCCGCACGACGCCCGACAGCCGGCGCCTCGTCCTGTCGGCGTGGAACCCGGCGGACGTGCCCTCCATGGCCCTGCCGCCGTGTCACACACTGTTCCAGTTCCGGGTGCTCGGCGGACGGCTGCACCTGCAACTCTACCAGCGCAGCGCCGACATGTTCCTCGGCGTGCCGTTCAATATCGCCAGCTACGCACTGCTCCTGTGCATGGTGGCGCAGGCCACGGGGCATGAGCCGGGCGAGTACGTGCATACGTTCGGGGATGCGCACATCTACGCCAACCACATGGACCAGGTGCACGAGCAGCTGTCGCGCGCGCCGCGCCCGGCGCCGCGGCTGAGACTGGACCCGTCGGTCACCGATCTGTTCGCGTTCGAATACGAGCACATCACGCTGGAGGGATATGACCCGCATCCGCCGATCAAGGCGCCAGTGGCGGTATGAGGCTTTAGATGACCTCAAAGCTGCAGTTCCAGCAGCTGGCAGAGATGCATGCAGAAGATGCGCGCATGCTTCTGGAAGCACACCGGCATACCAATGCGGTCCATCTGGCAGGGGTCGCTCTCGAATGCAGTCTCAAGGCTCTAATATGCGACCATTTTCTGGATGGCGTTCTGCCTGACCGCAAAATAGTTGACCGCGCTCACTCGCATCAACTTGATGACTTGATGGGGCTCTCCGGAATCAAGGGGCCGCTGCAAGTGAGGTTGGGTCAGGACGCAGATTTCGAGGTGCGGTGGTCACTGGTCAGAGCATGGTCGATTTCGACCCGGTATGAGACAATATCCCGACCGGAGGCCACAGAGTTCGTTTCAGCGGCCGTCGGTGAAGAAGGAATGCTGGCATGGATCAAGACGTTCTGGTGAGTGACCGCGTCGCGTCCGGTGAGGTGGCGCTGCGATCGCTTGATGCCAACGGCTATCCAGTGTGCGCTGCGTTCTGGAATTATTATTCCGAACTGGGTGGGTGGAGGTTGGTTGTTGTGCCCGAAGGCTTCGCAGGCGGAGCCGTCTCTGATGAGCTTCTGAAGATCCGTCGGGCATTCAAGCAGCAATCAACGCCATTCGATCTGTCCGATATCAAACTGCTTCCGGCGAGCGATCCGCTTGTGCGGGCGCTGTCGAAGTTCATTCGAGCTGACGGCATTAATGGCATCCGGTTCACAGGAAACTGGATAGACGGCGTCTTCATTGAAGACGCGTTCATATACCGCATGGCCGCATGACCCCCATCGCTCTCGTCGTCGCTGTCGCCCGAAACGGCGTGATCGGGCGCGATGGCGACCTGCCCTGGCGGGTGGCGTCGGACCTCAAGCGCTTCAAGCAGGTCACGCTGGGCAAGCCCGTGGTGATGGGCCGCAAGACCTGGGACAGCCTGCCGCGCAAACCCTTGCCGGGGCGGGTCAATATCGTGGTCAGCCGCACCCTCGCCGACGCGCCCGGCGCGCTGGTGCTGGGCGATCTCGACGCGGCGCTGGCGGCGGCGGAGGCGGCGGCGGTGCGTGACAGCGCGGTTGAGATCTGCGTCATTGGCGGCGCGCAGATCTACGCCGCCGTGCTGGACCGCGCCCAGCGCATCTATCTCACCGAGATCGATCTTGAGCCGCAGGGCGATTCGCATTTTCCGGCTCTGGATCCGGCGGTCTGGCGCGACGTGTCCGCCGAGCGCTTCGCGCCGGGGCAGAGTGATGATGCGGGCTTTGTCGCAAGGGTGCTGGAGAGGCTGTGACACGCTGTCACTGTGCGCGAGCGCCCCTTACGCATCCGGTTTCGCTTGAACCGGAGGCTGCGAGCGTACAGATACTGCACAGACAGCGCGCCTGCCGCCTCGCGGCGGAGCGCGTGTTTCATGCCGGGAGACGTAAAGCACCATGCCCTGGAATAACAATGCAGGCAGCGGCGGTCCGTGGGGACCGTCCGGCGGCGGCAACAACAATAATCCCTGGGGACGCGGTCCGAACGGGCCGCGCCGTCCGCAAGGCGGGCGCGAACCGGATCTGGAAGACGCCGTGCGCAAGTTCCAGGACTGGCTCGGCGGACTGTTCGGCGGCCGCGGCGGCGGCGGCGGGCTTGCCGGCCTGGTCATCGTGGCGGCGGTCTTCATCTGGGTCGCGGTGCCGGGCAATTTCTACTACTTTGTCGGCGCCGAGCAGGCGGGCGTCGTGCTGCGCTTTGGAGAATACAGCCGCACGGAAGATCCGGGCCTGCGGCTGAAGCTGCCCTATCCGGTGGAGACGGTGGAACTGCCTGCGGTCACGACCGTGAACGAAATCCGCGTCGGCCTGAATCCGCAGGAAAGCCTGATGCTGACGCGCGACGAGAATATCGTCGACATCACCTTCACGGTGCAGTGGCGGGTCGATCTGACGGAGCCTGACGGCGTGCGCAATTTCCTGTTCAACGTGCGCGACCCGGAAGGCATGATCAAGGCTGTGGCCGAGAGCGCCATGCGCGAAGTCGTCGGCACCAACGATCTGCAGCCCATCATCACCCAGGCCCGTACGGAAGTGGGCCGCCGCGCCCGCGATATCCTTCAGACCGCGCTGAACAATTACGCGGCGGGCATCCAGATTCTCGAAGTCCAGCTGCAGGAAGCCACCCCGCCCGCGACCGTCATTGACGCCTTCCGTGACGTCGACGCGGCCCGCCAGGACCGCACCCGGCTGGAACTGGAGGCGCGCGCCTACGCCAACACGGTGATCCCGGAAGCGCGCGGTGAAGCCTCGCGCATCGACGAGCAGGCCCGCGGCTATCGCGAGCGCGTGATCGCCGAGGCGGCGGGTCTGGCTGACCGCTTCAATTCCATTTACGCCGAATACCAGCTGGCCCCCGAGGTGACCCGCCGGCGGATGTACCTGGAAACCATGGAGCAGGTGATTGGACGTTCCGATCTCATGATCCTGGAGGCGGATGGCGGGGCAGTGCCCTATCTGCCGCTCGACAGGCTTGGACAGAACCGGGGTGCGGCCCCCCAGAACAGCGCGACCCAGTCGCGTGGCCGCACGGGAGGCCAGTGAGCCATGCGCACGATCATATATCTCATCATCGCCCTGGCCATCGCGGGCGTCATCGTCCTGATGAATTCGGTCTATATCGTCACCGAGCGCCAGCAGGCGCTGGTGCTGCGCTTTGGCGAGCCGGTCGGCGTGGTCAACGCGATTGTCGATCCGGATAACCCGCGTCCGAGCGAAGCCGGCCTGCACTTCCGCATGCCGTTCGTGACCACGGTCACGATGTTCGACAAGCGCAATCTCGAATTCGACACCAACCCGGCCGAGATCCTGGCCTCCGACCAGGAGCGGATCGTGGTGGACGCCTTCCTGCGCTACCGCGTGGTCAACCCGCTGCGGGTGTTCCAGACGGTGCGCGACGAGCGCGGCCTGCGCCAGCGGCTGCAGGCGATCATGGATGACTCGGTGCGCGGCGTCGTCGCCTCCATGCCGTCCAACGAGATCATTTCCGGCCAGCGCGCCGGGCTGATGGAGCGGATCCGCGTGGCGGTGGAGACCCAGGCGATCAATCAGGACCTCGGCATCGAGGTGATTGATGCGCGCATCAAGCGCGCCGACCTGCCCCAGCAGATCGCCAACCAGGTGTTCGAACGCATGCGCGCCGAGCGTCAGCAGGAAGCGGCCCAGATCCGCGCCGAGGGCGAGCAGCGCTCGCGTGAGGTGCGCGCCGACGCTGACCGCCAGGTAGAGGTCATTCTGGCCAATGCGCGCGCCGATTCCGAACGCATTCGCGGTGAAGGCGACGGCGAGCGAAACCGCATCTTCGCGGCGGCCTATGGCCAGGACCCGGAGTTTGCCGACTTCTACCGTACGATGATCGCCTATGAGACGGCGATGCGGGCCGGAACCCCGATCATCGTGCCGGCAGATTCGGAATTCTTCCGGTATTTCCGCAGTGAGCGCGGCTCGGCTCCCACGCCGCGCTGATGATTGACGCGTTGCTGATCGGGCTCGGCGTAGCATTCGTCCTTGAGGGCGTGTGCTACGCCGCAGCACCCGGCGCGATGCAGAAGATGGCCGCTCTGGCGGCGAGCGCCGCGCCACGGCATCTGCGCCTGGCCGGCCTTGCAGCTGTCGCATTCGGGGTGGGTGTTGTCGCGCTTGTGACCCGCCTCGGCTAGGCGTGCGCAGGGCGCCCCTTGGCGCGGGCCGCCTTGGCGCGTTAAGTCATCATACACCCCGTTGCAGTCCGCCGCCGGAGCCGCTGATGCGCCCTTACGCCCTGTTCGCCGCCAGCCTGACGCTGATGCTCGCCGCCGCAGGCGCGGCGCCGGCCCAGCCGTCGCAGGGTTTTGCCGACCTCAACGACCGGCTGAGCCCGGCCGTGGTGAATATCGCGACTGCGCAGCGCGTCGGCGCCGGGGACGGCCTGCCGGTGTTTCCGCCCGGCTCGCCGCTGGAACGGTTCAACGACATGTTGGGCGAGGGGCCGCGCATGGCCCGGTCGCTGGGCTCGGGCTTCATCATCGATGGCGCAGGGCTGGTGATCACCAACAACCATGTCATCGAGGAGGCCGACGATGTCGAGGTGGTGCTCCAGGACGGCCGGGTCCTGCCCGCCGAGGTGATCGGGCGTGATCCCGCCACCGATCTCGCCGTCCTGCGCGTGGACGCCGGCGAGGTGCTTCCCCATGTCGTGTTCGGCGACAGCGATGCGGCGCGCGTG
Source organism: Alphaproteobacteria bacterium (assembly GCA_016124675.1). Taxonomy (GTDB): domain Bacteria; phylum Pseudomonadota; class Alphaproteobacteria; order Caulobacterales; family Maricaulaceae; genus Oceanicaulis. The sequence goes on along the minus strand of WGNG01000001.1, from coordinate 53,246 downwards.
GGCGACTGGGTGGTGGCGATCGGCAATCCGTTTGGCCTCGGCGGTTCGCTGACCGTGGGCGTGATCAGCGCGCGCGGGCGCGATATCGGCGGCCAGTATGACGACTATCTGCAGAGCGATGTGTCGATCAACCGGGGCAATTCGGGCGGGCCGCTGTTCAATCTCGATGGAGAGGTCATCGGCGTGAACACGGCGATCTTTTCGCCCACGGGCGCCAGCGTGGGTATTTCCTTCTCGGTGCCCAGCGCCGTGGCGCAGCCGGTGATCGCCCAGCTCATCGAGTATGGCGAGACGCGCCGCGGCTGGCTGGGCGTGAATGTCCAGCCGGTGACGCCGGACATGGCGCGCGCCATGGGCCTGTCCTCGGCGAGGGGCGCCGTGGTGACGCGCATCGATCCCGAAGGGCCAGCCGCTGACACCGGCCTGCAGGCCGGAGACGTGATCCTGGCCATTGGCGGGCGCGCGGTGGCCGATGACCGGCGCCTGACGCGCATCGTGGCGGAAACCGAGCCGGGCGCGCGCGTGAGCCTTGAGGTGTTCCGCCGCGGCGAATCGCTGACCCTGACTGTCGAGATCGCCCGCCTGCGCGAGCGCGCCGCTCCGGTGGGCGCAGCCTCCCGTCCAGGCGATGACGCCGCGGCCGCCGAGCCTGCCGACACGCGTCTGTTCGGACTGACCCTGGCGCCGCTGACGGACGCGCTGCGCCGCCAGTACCGCGTGCATCCCGATGCTCAGGGCCTGATGGTGACCGCCGTGGACGCCGCCAGCGACGCCGCCGGCAAGGTGCGCGTGGGCGATGTGCTTGAAGAGATCGCCTGGACGCGGCTGGAGAGCCTGGAGCAGGCGCGTGAAGTCGCCGAGACCGCGCGCGCCAGCGGGCCGGTGCTGGTCACGCTCAACCGGCAGGGCCAGTATCTGCTCCAGACCTTGCGCGGGTGAGCCTTCGCCGGGACATATTGCTTCTTGGCGGTCCGACCGCGTCGGGAAAGACGGCGCTGGCGCTGCACGCAGCGCGCCGGCTGGACGCCGAGATCATCAATGCGGACTCGCTGCAGGTCTATGACGGCCTGCGCGTGCTCTCGGCCCGGCCCGGTCCGGACGAGACCGGCGGCGTGACCCACCACCTGTTTGGCGCCATCGATCCGGGCGAGCGATGCTCGGTGGGGCGCTGGACGCGTCTGGCTGTGGACCTGATCGAAGATATTCGCGGGCGCGGCCGGCGCATTGTGCTGGCGGGCGGAACGGGGCTCTATTTCAAGGCTTTGCTGGAGGGGCTGGCGCCGGCGCCGGCCATTCCGGCTGAGATACAGGACGCGGTGGATGCGCTTTACGCCGCCGGAGGCGTGCCGGCATTGCGCGCCGAGGCCGAACGCCTTGACCCCGCAGGCGCGGCGCGGGTGGAGGCGGGCGACCGGCAGCGCCTGATGCGGCTGATCGTCGTGGCGCGCGCCAGCGGACAGCAATTGTCGCAGCTGCAGGCTGACACCCGACCCATGATCGATCCGGCCACGGCGCTGGGCGTGGCGATCCTGCCGGACCGGGCGGCGCTCTATGCCCGCATAGAGGCGCGCTTTGACGCCATGATGGCGGACGGCGCGTTGGACGAGGCGCGCGCCCTGGCCGCGCGGGGGCTCGCTCCGGACCTGCCGGCGATGAAAGCGGTGGGGCTGGCGCCGCTGCTGGACCATCTGGCGGGACACATCACGCGGGAGGCGGCCATCGAGACCGCCAAGCGGGACAGCCGGCGCTACGCCAAGCGCCAGTTCACCTGGTTCTCCAACCAGCATCCGGACTGGGCGCGCATCACCAGCCTTGACCCGCAGGCGGCCTGCGCCGAGCTTGACGCCCTTCTCAACGCGCATTTTGAAAGCCTTCAGCCATGACCGACGTCCTCTACGAGGCCGACATTGACGCCAGCGTGCTGCGCGGGCGGACGCTGGCCATCATCGGCTACGGAAATCATGGCCGCTCGCACGCTCTCAACCTGCGCGACACGGGCGCGGAGGGCGTGCTTGTGGCGCTGCGCGAAGGCTCGCCCAACCGCGCGCGCGCCGAGGCGGACGGATTTGAGGTGGTGAGCCTGGCGGATGGCGCCCGGCGCGCCGACATCGTCTCACTTCTGGCCGCCGACGAGGCGCATGGCGAGATCTGGCGCGAGCACATCGCGCCCAACCGCAAGCCCGGTCAGGCGCTGATCCTGTGCCATGGCTTTTCCATTGATTACGGGCAGATCGATCCGGCGCCCGATGGCGATGTCATCCTGGCTGCGGCCAAGGGGCCGGGCGGGGCGGTGCGCACGGCGTTCGAGCGCGGCGGCGGGCTTCTGGGCTTCTGGGCGGTGCACCAGGACGCCAGCGGCCAGGCCGGCGCCCTGGCCAAAGCCTATCTTGCAGGCCTGGGGTGCGGGCGGGCCGGCATTCGCGAAACCAGCTTCCGCGAGGAAGCGCTGGCCGACATTCTGGGCGAGCAGGCCGTGCTGGTGGGCGGCGTCTGCGCGCTGGCCCGCGAGGGGTTCGAAACATTGATCCGGGCCGGGATCCGCCCCGAAATGGCGTATATCGACACCGTTCACGAGATCAAATACATCGCCGACCTGATCCATGAGCGCGGCATGGCGGGCATGTATGAGGCCATTTCCGACACCGCCGAGTTCGGCGCCCATGAGGTGGAAGGCGCGATCCGCGAGGCCGTGCGCCCGGTGTTTGAGGCGATTGTAAAGGACGTGACGTCCGGCGCATTTGCGCAGCGCTGGGTCGCGGACTATGAAGCCGGACGCAAAACCCTTCTGGCGCGCCGCGAGGCGGCGGGCAGGCATCCGGCCGAAGCGGCCGGCGCCGCGATCCGGGCGGGCGCTGCGCGGCGCGGCTGACGGCGCCGGGCTTGCACGGGACGGCGTCAGGAGGCGCAGGGCGGACACCGACATGAAGCTGGATTCGATCATCCATTTCTTCACCAACATGGATGCGCGCGCCGTGCGCGCGGTGTCCATATCGCTTGGCCTGTTCGCGCTGGTGGCGGTGATGTTCATCCTGGGGCGCAGCGGGCTGGTGGATTCGGCGACCATCAACGCCTGGCTCGCCGCGACGGCGCGCCACTGGTATTACGCGCTGCCCGCCGCGATCTTGGCTTTCACCGCGCTCGCCTATATCGGCGCGCCGCAATTTGCGCTGATGGCCGCCTGCGTGCTGGCGTTCGGGCCCTGGGCCGGATCAGGCTATGCTTGGGTCGCCACCCTCGTATCGGCCACGGCGACCTTCTACACCGGCCGCGCGGCGGGCGCGGAAGTGGTGCGCCGCTATGGCGGGCGAACCGTCAACCGCATTTCCGAATTCGTGGGCCGCAACGGCTTCTGGGCGAGCATGATCATCCGCAACGTGCCCAGCGCGCCGTTCATCGTCGTGAACATGGCCGCAGGCGTGTCGCGCATGACGTTTCTGGCGTTCATCGCCGGCACCGGCATCGGGATCATCCCGAAGATCGCGCTCGTCGCCTTCGCCGGGCGCGGGGTGCTGGAGCTCGTCGGAGGGGGCAGTCTGTGGCTCGCCGCGTCGGCGCTGCTGGCGGCGGGCGGGTGGCTGGGGGCCATGCTGATCGCCCGGCGCTGGCTGAGCGGACCGGAGACCGGCGAAGCGGCTGACAGGGAAGCGGGCGACGTGCTTGCAAAGACGCCCGGACCGTCGCACAAGGAGTAGAGCCATATATTTTTACCATAGGCGCTCGCGTCTCTGGCGCGGGCGCCGGATCATACGGGTCATGCCATGTTCTCCAGCCTGTTCGGCCTGCTGAGCGCCGACATTGCAATTGATCTGGGGACCGCAAACACGCTGGTCTACGTGAAGGGCCGCGGCGTTGTCCTCAACGAGCCTTCGGTCGTCGCCTACAAGATCGAAAAAGGCCGCAAACACGTCCAGGCGGTCGGCGCGGAAGCCAAGCTGATGCTGGGCAAGACGCCGGGCAATGTGGAGGCCATCCGCCCCATGCGCGACGGCGTGATCGCCGACTTCGAAGTCGCGCAGGAAATGATCAAGTACTTCATCCGCAAGGTTCATAACCGCCAGGCGTTTGTCAGCCCGCAAGTGGTGATCTGCGTGCCGTCCGGCGCCACCGCCGTGGAGCGGCGCGCGATCCATGAAAGCGCGGCCAGCGCCGGTGCGCGCAAGGTCTATCTCATCGATGAACCCATGGCCGCCGCCGTCGGCGCGGGCCTGCCCATCGATGAGCCCACCGGGTCCATGATCGTCGATATCGGCGGCGGCACGACCGAGGTGGCGGTGATGAGCCTGTCGGGCATCGTCTACTCGCGCTCGGTGCGCGTTGGCGGCGACAAGATGGACGAGGCGATCATCAACTATATCCGGCGCTCGGCGAACCTTCTGATCGGCGAAACCAGCGCCGAACGCATCAAGAAGGAAATCGGCTCGGCCATGCCGCCGCTGAAGGGCGAGGGCCTGACGCTGGATATCAAGGGCCGTGACCTGATGAACGGCGTGCCGCGCGAGATCGTCATCACCGAGGCGATGATCGCCGACGCGCTGGCTGAACCGGTCGAGCAGATCGTCGAGGCGGTCAAGCAGGCGCTGGAAGCCACGCCGCCGGAACTGGCGGCTGACATCGTCGACAAGGGCATTGTGCTGACCGGGGGCGGGGCGCTGCTGCGCAATCTCGACACCGAGCTGCGCGACCGCACGGGCCTGCCGGTGAGCCTGGCCGACGAGCCCTTGTCCTGCGTCGTGCTCGGCTGCGGCAAGGCGGTGGAGAATCTGCGGCTCTGGCGGCCGATCCTGGCTGAAGCGGTGTAAGGCACAGGCGCAACAGGCGGGGTGAGTGTTGGCGCAGCGCTGGACCGGTCGACGGCAGAATGATGACGGGGTCCGCTTCGCGCCGGCCCTGACTATCGCCTGTATCGTGATCGCCCTGGTTCTGACCTTCCTGGACCGCCCTGATGCGCGCATCGCGCCGCTGGCCAGCCTGCGCGCCGGCTTCAATGATCTGTCCGCTCCCGTGCTGGCTCTGGCGGCCCGCCCCTTCCGCGGGCTCGCCAATACCGGGCCGTGGTGGCGCAATCAGCTGGCTCTGGCTGAAGAGAACCGGCAGCTGCGCCTGCAGATCTCCGAGCTGCGCGCCTGGCGCGATGTGGCGCTGGCCGTTCAGGAGCGCAATGCGCGCTACCGCGAAGCGCTCAATCTGCAAGGGCTCGAAACCGGTGAACGCATTACCGCCTGGACGGTGGCGGACCGCTCGAACGCGTTCGTCCGGTCGCGCCTGGTGGGGGCCGGAGCCGAGGCTGGCGTGCGTGCGGGCTTTCCGGCGGTGAATGTCTACGGGCTTGTCGGGCGCATTGTGGATGTGGGCCAGTCCTCCTCGCGCATCCTGCTGCTGACCGACCTCAACAGCCGGGTCGCGGTGATGGCGGACCGCTCCAATGCGCGCGCCCTGCTGCTGGGCGACAATACCGGCCAGCCGCGCCTTGAATATCTCAGCCGGGAGCCGGATCTGGTGGACGGCGACCGGATCGTCACATCGGGCGATGACAATATCCTGCCGCGCGGCCTGCCCGTGGGGCAGGCGTTTCGCGATGGCCAGGGGCGCTGGCGCGTGGCGCTGTACAGCGACGCGGCGCCGCTGGATCTGGTGTGGATATGGCCTTTCGAGACGGTCGAGTTTCCCGGGGACGAGCCTGAGCCGGACGAGCCTGCCGGGCTGACCGGGGATATGGCGGGGGCGCCGCCGGCCATCTCCGCCGAGCCGGGCCTGGTTGAAGGGGACGGTTGATGCGCGCCAGCCCTGATCGCAGCGCCCTGTGGCCCTCGGTGGCCGGGTTCATGATGTCGCTCCTGCTGGCGCTGGTGTTATATACCGCGCCGTCCAGCGTCGCGGGCCTGCCCGATCTGACGCCGTCCTTGCCGCTGATCGCGCTGTACATCTGGGCGGTGCGCCGGCCCTGGTTCGTGTCGCCGCCGGTCATCCTTCTGGCCGGGTTGTTGCAGGATCTGATCAGCGGCGGGGTGATGGGGGTGTGGGCGGTGGCCTATCTGGCGGCCTTCGCCATTGCGCGGCCGCGCAGCGACGAAGGCGTGGCGGATGTCTTGCCGCTCACCGTGCGGTTCATCGTGCTGGCGCTTCTGGCCTTCGGCGCCGCCTGGGCGGTGGGGTCAGCAGCCATCGGCGCGCCGGCCGGGGTATGGCCATTGATCACCGAGGCGCTGATGACCATTCTTTTGTTTCCGGTTCTGGGCTGGTTGTTTGCACGGCGTAAAGAACGCGCCGCCATGTTCAATTCCGGCCGCGGCGGATAAGCTGACGCGACCCCGGCGACACGAAGCGTGAGGCCCAAGCGGCATGAGACGCGACAAGCAGGAATTCCAGGCGCAGTTCAATCGGCGCGTGATGCTGATCGGCGGCGCCGGCGCGCTGATGTTCGCCGGGCTGACGGGGCGTCTGTACACGCTGCAGATCCTCGAACAGGAACGCTATCGCACCCTGTCTGACAGCAATCAGTTCAGCTTCCGCCTGCAGCCGCCCGAACGCGGCCGCATTCTGGACCGGTTCGGCGAGCCGCTGGCGGAGAACCGGGACAATTACCGGCTCTTCATCGTGCCCGAACAGGCGGGCAATGCCGAACAGGCGCTGGAGCGCCTGGCGCAGCATCTGCCGTCCATCGAGCCTCGCATGGAGCGTCTGCTCGCCCAGATCGCCCGCGCGCCGCGCTTCCAGCCGGTCACAGTGGCCGAAGATCTCGACTGGGAGACCTTTGCGCGCATCAATTTGCATCTGCCCGAGCTGCCCGGCATCGTGCCGGACGTGGGAGAGGTGCGCACCTATCCCCACGCCCATGTGATGTCGCATGTCACAGGCTATGTTCAGGTGGCGTCGGTCGAAGCCGCGCAGAATGACCGGCTGCTGCTGCATCCCGGTTTCCGGATCGGGCGCGCCGGGGCGGAGATCGCCAATGAAACGGCGCTGCGCGGCGCGGCGGGCCAGCTCAAGGTCGAGGTCAACGCCTTTGGCCGCGTGATCCGTGAATTGCCCGAACAGTCCATTCCGGCGCGCGCCGGCGATGATGTGGCGCTGAGCATTGATCTGCGCGCCCAGCGCGTCGCGATGCAGGCGCTGGCGCAGGAAGCGGCCGCTGCTGTGGCGCTGGACGTCACCAATGGCGAGATTCTGGTGCTGGCCTCGACGCCGGGATTTGATCCCAACGCCTTTGTCCTGGGCATCGGCCAGGAAGAGTTCAACGCGCTTAACACCAATGAAAGGCGCCCGCTGTTTAACAAGGCGACCACAGGGCTTTATGCCCCCGCCTCCACCATCAAGGGCGTCATCTCGATGGCTGCGCTGGAGCATGGGGTCATCAGCCCTACCGAGCGCATCCATTGCTCGGGCAGCGTCTTGCTGGGCGACCGGCGCTTCCATTGCTGGCGGCGTGAGGGCCATGGTCACGTGCACATGCATGACGCCATGAAGGTCTCCTGCGACACGTATTACTATGAGGTCGCGCGCCGGCTGGGCATTGACCGCATTCGCGAGATGGCCGAGCGGTGCGGGCTGGGGCAGCTGTTCGATATCGGTTTGCCGATCCCCGAGCGCGCCTCGGGCCTCGTCCCCAGCCCCGCCTGGAAACGCGCCCGCCGCGGCCAGCCCTGGACCACGGGCGACACGTACAACACCGGCATCGGTCAGGGCTATTTGCTCGCCTCGCCGCTTCAGCTCGCCGTGATGACGGCGCGCGTGGCGACCGGGCGGGCGGTCATGCCGACGCTGGCGCGCCGCCCGGAGGGTTTCGCATTTGATCCGCTGGGTTTCAGCGACGCACACGTCGCGGCGGTTCACCAGGCCATGCATGGCGTCGTCAACGAGCCGGGCGGAACGGCCTACTGGACTCTCCAGCCCGGGCTTGGCGCAGGCGACGCGCAGATGTGCGGCAAGACCGGTACGGCCCAGGTCTATTCCATCACGCCCGAAGAGCGGGCGCGCGGCGTGCGCGACCAGGAGGATCTGCCCTGGCGCATGCGCAATCACGGCCTGTTCGTGGGTTATGCCCCGTCAGACAATCCGCGCTACGCCGTGTCGGTGGTGGTCGAGCATGGCATGGGCGGCACGCGCTCGGCGGCGCGCCCGGCGCGCGACATACTGCGCGATCTGGTCCTGCGTGATCCGGCCGCCAGCCGCCTCGCCCCTGTCGCTGATCTTGCGCGCCCCCGCGCACGGGGGGGCTGAGCCATGGGCGTGTTCACCCAGTCTGTTCCGCGCAGCCTGCGCGACAAGCTCTATGAGATCAACTGGGCCTTCGTGCTGTTGATCGTTCTGCTCGGCCTGATCGGCGTGGGCATGCTCTATTCGGTCGAGGGCGGGCAATGGGACCCGTACGCCTCGCGTCATGCCGTGCGCTTTGCGGCCGGCTTCTGTGTGATGCTCACGGTCGCCCTGGCGCCGCCGCGGCTGTGGATGGGCCTCGCCTATCCGGCCTATCTGGGGGCGCTGGTCTTGCTGGTCGGGGTGGAGTTCTTCGGCTCGGTGGCGATGGGCGCCAAGCGCTGGCTGGATATCGGGCCGATCCGGATGCAGCCGTCCGAGATCATGAAGGTCGCGCTCGTTCTGGCGCTGGCGCGCTATTATCACGATCTGGACGAGCGCCGCGTATCAAGCCTGCTTGGGCTGTTGATACCCATCATGATGATCGCCGCCCCGGTTCTGCTGGTGCAGCGCCAACCGGATCTGGGGACGTCCGTGCTGATCGGCGCCACAGGTCTTGTCATGGTGTTCCTCGCCGGCCTGTCCTGGCGGGTGATCGCAGCCGGATCGGTGTTCGGCGCCATCGGAGTGTGGGGGCTGATCCGGTACGGGCTCAAAGACTACCAGCGCGAACGGATTTTCACCTTTCTCAATCCCGAAGCCGATCCGCTGGGCGCCGGGTACCAGATCATGCAGTCCAAGATCGCGCTGGGATCGGGCGGCATGACGGGCAAGGGCTATATGCAGGGCAGTCAGGCTCACCTGAACTACCTGCCCGAAAAGCAGACCGATTTCATTTTCACCATGCTGGGCGAGGAGTTCGGCTTTATCGGCTGCATTGTGGTGCTGGGCCTCTACGCCGTCTTGCTGATGAACTGCCTCCTGATCGCGGCGTCGTGCAAGTCGACCTTCCTGCGCCTCGTGGTCATGGGCGTGGCCTCGACCTTCGCGTTTTACGTCTTCATCAATGCAGGCATGGTGATGGGACTGTTCCCGGTGGTCGGCGTGCCGCTCCCGATGATCTCCTATGGCGGGTCGGTGATGATGACCGTTCTGATCGGTCTGGGACTGATCATTGGCGCGCACGTGCACCGCGGCGCCGAGCCGCCCAAAGGGGCGGGCCTGTTCGGATAGCCGCGCCAAGGGCGCCCGCCCGCTTGACCGGGCGCGGCGGATCGCCCACGCTCGCGCGCCAAATGGCCCTGCCTTGCAAGGGGCTGCACACCATACAGGCGCATCCGCACCCGGGCGCGCCGGAACAAATGACGGGGAGGGCTTCATGGCCGGCGGCGCGACGGTTACCTGGAACACGCGGTTCGGGTTCTTGATGGCGGCCATCGGCTCGTCAGTGGGCCTGGGCAATTTCTGGCGCTTTCCCTACACCGCTGGCGAGAATGGCGGTGCGGTATTCGTCCTGGTCTATCTGGGCTGCGTCATCCTCATCGCCTTTCCCATTCTGATCGCCGAGCTGGCGGTGGGCCGCCATGCGCGCCGCTCCGCGGTCGGATCGACCCGCAAGATGGCGTTTGACGCCGGCGCCTCGGAGATGTGGTCCATCGCCGGCTGGGTGGCGATGTGCGGCGGGGTGATGATCCTGTGCTTCTATTCGGTGGTGGCCGGCTGGGTCGCCGCCTATGTGTTCGAAATGGCCACTGGCGGGTTTGTGAACGCGCCGCCGGAAGAGATCGCCTCCTCGTTCGGGAATCTGGTCGCAGACGTGCCCACCGTCATCGGCTGGCATGCCCTGTTCATGGTGATGACCGTCGGCATCGTATCCCTGGGCGTGACGCAGGGGATTGAGCGCGCCGTCACCATCCTCATGCCGCTCTTCTTCCTGATGCTGGTGGGGCTTGTGGCCTATGCCGGCCTGACGGCGGACATGGGTGCGGCGCTGGAGTATCTGTTCAGGCCGGACTTTAGCGAGTTCAGCGGCCAGACCCTGATTGCGGCGCTGGGCCAGGCCTTCTTCTCCATCGGGGTTGGCTCGGCGATCATGATCACCTACGGCTCCTATCTGCGCCGCAATGACAACCTGCCCCAGTCGGCGGGCCTTATTGCGGGCGCCGACACCATGGTGGCGATCATCGCCGGTCTGGCGATCTTCCCCTTCGTGTTCGCCCTAGGTCTGGATCCGGAAGCGGGTCCCGGGCTGTTCTTTGAAACCCTGCCGGCCGTGTTCGCCCAGATGCCGGGCGGCCAGTGGGTGGGCACCGCCTTCTTCGTGCTGGCGTTTATCGCGGCGCTGACGAGCTCGATCTCGCTCCTGCAGGTGATCGTCTCCTTCGGCGAGGAGCATACTGATTTCGGCCGCGTCGGCTCGGCGGTGTTCTTTGGCGCGATCATCTTCATGTTCGGGGTGGGCGCCGCGTTCTCGGGCGGCTTCTTTGATGTGCTCGACAAGGTGTCAGGCAATATCCTGCTGCCGCTGGGAGGCTTGCTGATCGCGCTGTTCACCGGGTGGGTCGTCTCGCGCCAGCTGATGCGCAAGGAGCTCGACCAGGCGAGCGCGGGCTTCTTCGGCTTCTGGCTCTTCACCATCCGCTATCTGGCGCCGGTCGCCGTGGCGCTGATCATCATCGCCGGGCTGATGAGCATGTTCAACATCAGCCTGCCATTCCTCGGCCAAGCCGAAGTGGCCACTGACTGACGGCTGGCGCTTCAAACCTGAATCAAGCAAAAGCCCCGGCGCTGTTGGCTCCGGGGCTTTTTTTCATGCCATGCGGTGATGAAAGCCGGTCAGGCCTCGCGCTCGTTGAGGATGCGGCGCTCGGACGGGCTCGGGATGCGGTAGAAGATGTGCGCGCCGATGCGCCGGGTCTGCACCAGCGAGTCGTTCCAGACCGGATCGACGGCGATGGTGTGATAGTGCGTCGCCGAGCGCGTCATCGGGCGTGCAAAGCCCATCAGGGCGTGATCGGCCACCAGCTCGGCCCGGCGCCAGGCGCGGCCCTGGGCGGTGCGCTCCATCGAGCCGTCGCAGGTGAAGGAGAACTGGCAGCCTGTGTGGCGGTCGGAGCCCTGATAGACCACGCCGCACACGGTCTCAGGATACGCGCGGTGGCGCACACGGTTGAGCACGACTTCCGCCACGGCCAGCTGGCCGGCGAAGCTTTCGCCGCGCGCCTCGTAATAGATGGCTTCAGCCAGGCACTGGCGCTCGCGCGCGTTCAGGCGCGCGCGCTGCAGGTGCGAGGCGTCAAAACTGCGCAGATCGTCCAGCGAGCGGGTGACGATCCCGTCACCGGAGCCGGCCTCGGGCGCTGCGTTGAAGGAGGCGGAGACCAGCTCTGCGGGCGCCTCCCATTCCAGCGCGTCGCCCGCTTGCAGATACGCCACAGCCAGGCTGCGCCAGACGGCGGCCTCGTCCTGCTCGCGGGCGCGCTCGGGCGCCAGGGTGACCGCACCGGCCACCAGAACAAACGCCGCTGTGGCAGCGGCGCCCTTGAGCGCTGTACGGGTGCGCCGGATCAAATCTTTGGCGGCCAGCATTCAGCCTTCCGTCATTGGCGCTTCTTGCGTCCCGCCAAACCGGGCGGGCGGTCCGAAGCGTCGGCCCGCGACATGGGTTTGTTCACCAAACCCACATGCAAGGAATGAACCCCTTAAGCAGACGACCTAAGTCGCCTCAAGCAGCTGGTCAATAGTGTTCAGTTGGGGCGAAAATTGGGCGTGAATTGTGCACTGCGGCAATAACGGCCCAAGTCCCTGTCAATCAAGGCGATCACGACTTGGGCCGCAGGGCCGCCTGGGCCGCCGCCAGACGCGCAATGGGGACGCGGTATGGCGAACAGGACACATAATCGAGCCCGGCTGATTCGCAGAACTGGATCGAGGCGGGGTCGCCGCCGTGCTCGCCGCAAATGCCAAGCTTGAGCCCCTGGCGCGCCCCGCGCCCGCGCTCCACGGCGATGCGGATGAGGTCACCGACCCCGTCCTGATCGAGCGAGACGAACGGGTCTTTTTCAAAAATCCCGGCTTCGAGATAATCGCCCAGGAACTTGCCCGCATCGTCACGCGACAGGCCGTAGGTGGTCTGGGTGAGGTCGTTGGTGCCGAAGGAGAAGAACTCGGCGTGGACCGCGATGTCGGCGGCGCGCAGGGCGGCGCGGGGCAGCTCGATCATGGTGCCGATGAGATAGATCGGCGTCACGCCCGTCTCGCTCTCCACCTCGCGCGCCACGGCGGCGACGCGCACCTTGAGAATTTCCAGCTCGCGCGCCACGGCCACCAGCGGGATCATCACCTCGGCCACCGGTTTGACTCCGGTTTCCTTTTCCACCAGCGCCTGCGCCTCGAAGATGGCGCGCGCCTGCATCTCGTAAATCTCGGGATAGGTGATCCCGAGGCGGCAGCCGCGATGGCCCAGCATCGGGTTGGTTTCCGACAGATCGCGCGCCCGCTGCAACAGGGCGTCAGCCGACAGGCCGGTCGCCTGAGACACTGCCACCACATCGTCAGCGGTGTGGGGCAGGAACTCGTGCAAGGGCGGGTCGAGCAGGCGGATGGTGCAGGGCCGGTCTTCCATGATGCGGAAGATGGCCGCGAAATCATCGCGCTGCATGGGCAGGATTTTGGCCAGCGCCTTGACGCGCCCGGCCCGGCTGTCGGCCAGGATCATCTCGCGCACCGCGGCGATGCGGTCAGCGTCAAAGAACATGTGCTCGGTGCGGCACAGGCCAATGCCCTCGGCGCCGAACTCGCGCGCGGTCTGCACATCGCCGGGCGTGTCGGCATTGGTGCGCACCTTCATGCGGCGGGCCTTGTCAGCCCAGACCATCAGCGCGCCGAACTCGCCGGTGAGCTCCGGCTTGATCATCGGGGCTTCGCCGAACAGCACCTCGCCCGTGGCGCCGTCCACGGTGATCACATCACCCTGGCGGATGGTGCGCCCGCGTGCGGTGAACAGCTTCTCGGCCGCGCTGATGCGGATCTCGCCTGCGCCCGATACGCACGGCCGGCCCATGCCGCGCGCCACGACCGCCGCGTGAGACGTCATGCCGCCGCGCGCCGTCACGATGGCCTGGGCCGCATGCATGCCGTGAATGTCTTCAGGGCTCGTTTCCATGCGCACCAGGATGACTTTCAGGCCCTGGGAAGCCATGGTCTCGGCCTCGTCGGAATCAAACACCGCCTGGCCGCTGGCTGCGCCCGGCGAGGCAGGCAGGCCCTTGGCCAGCACATCGCGCTCATAGCTGTCATCAATGGTGGGGTGCAAAAGCTGGTCAAGCTGGGAGGGATCGATGCGCAGCACCGCTTCTTCTTCGGTGATCAGGCCCTCTGCCACCATGTCCACGGCGATTTTCAGCGCCGCGCGCGCGGTGCGCTTGCCCGAGCGGGTCTGCAGCATCCACAGCCGGCCGCGCTCCACGGTGAACTCGATGTCCTGCATGTCGCGATAATGGCGCTCCAGCCGGTCGAACACGTCGGTCAGCTCGGCGAACACCTCGGGCAGGGCTTCTTCCATGGAGGGCTGGGTGTCGCCCATGCGCTCGCGCATGGATTGGGTCAGGCATTGCGGCGTGCGGATGCCCGCCACCACGTCCTCGCCCTGGGCATTGATCAGGAACTCGCCGTAATAGCCCGCTTCGCCGGTGGACGGGTCGCGGGTGAAGGCGACGCCGGTGGCGGACGTATTGCCCATATTGCCAAACACCATGGCCTGGACATTCACCGCCGTGCCCCAGCTGGCCGGGATGTCGTACATGCGCCGGTAGGTGATGGCCCGGTCATTCATCCACGAGCCGAACACCGCCGAGATGGCGCCCCAGAGCTGGGCGCGCGGATCGGTGGGGAAGGGATGGCCGAGCGCGTCTTCCACGGCGCGCTTGTATTCAACGATCACCTCGGCCCATTCATCTGCGGTGATTTCGGTGTCGAGGGTGTAGTCGCGGTCCTCCTTGAACATTTCAAGGATTTCCTCGAACGTCTCGTGGGGCACGCCCAGCACCACGTCGGAATACATGGTGATGAAGCGGCGATAGGAATCCAGCGCAAAGCGCCGGTCGCCCGACAGCGTGGCCAGACCCTCCGCCGTCTCGTCGTTGAGGCCGAGATTGAGCACGGTGTCCATCATGCCCGGCATGGACGCGCGCGCGCCCGAGCGCACCGACACCAGCAGCGGATTGGCCGGATCGCCAAAGCGCTTGTCCACCTTGGCTTCCAGGTCGGCCAGAGCGGCCTCGACCTGGGCGTCCAGATCGGCGGGGTATTGCTGTTCATTGTCGTAATAGGCGGTGCACACGCCGGTGGTCAGGGTGAAGCCCGGCGGAACCGGCAGGCCCAGGCGCGCCATCTCGGCGAGGTTTGCGCCCTTGCCGCCCAGCAAATTCTTGTCATTGCGGTCGCCATCCGAGGCGCCGGCGCCGAAAGTGTACACCCATTTCGTCATCTCAAGGCCTCATCGTTTTTGCCCGCGAGCGTGAAAGCCATCAGCCTTCCAGCCGGGAAAAATCCGCCACGGCGTCCGCCGCGGCGCGAATCCGCGACAGAAGCACCAGTCTGTTGCGCCGCACAATAGGGTCTTTGTCGTTTACGACAACCGCCTCGAAGAAGGCATCCACCGGCCCGCGCAACCGGGCAAGGGCGGACATGGCGCCGGAGAAGTCCTCATCACCCAGCGCTTTGCCCGCGAGAGCCTCGGCCGCCTGGATTTCGCCGATCAGGGCGCGCTCCTCAGGAGCGGTCGCGGTTTTGGCGATGGCGATGAGGAGGGCGGCCTGTTCATCGGGCGTGATCCCCCCTCCGTCCGCTCCGCGGACACCTCCCCCGCGCGCGGGGGAGGACAAGGCGTCCTCGCTTGTCTCCCCCCGTTTACGGGGGGAGTGGTCCGAAGGACCGAGGGGGGCGGCGCCCAGCATCTCAGCCACCGCCACGCCCAGATCAAACCCCTTCTTCTCTTCCGCCGACAGGATATTCGCCGCCCGGCGATAACCCGCCAGCAGCGCCGCGCCGTCATCGGTGTCGAGGAAAGCCTGCAGCGCGCGGGACTTGTTCGTCACGCGCACAAGGTCGTCATCGCCGAGCGCGAACACGGCGTCGATCACGTCATGCCGGATGCCTTCTTCCTTGAGGTGGACTTTCAGGCGGTCGGCGAAGAAGGCGAGGAGGTTTTCGGGGTTGAAGAACGCTGGTTCTTCCTTGACCGCATCTCTGAATGAAGCGCGAAGCATCCACTTGTTGAGTGAGACTCGGCTTTCGTTCGAAAGAAGGACCCTGATAACCCCCAGCGCCGCCCGGCGCAGCGCGAAGGGGTCTTTCGACCCGGTCGGCTTTTCATCAATCGCCCAGAAGCCCACCAGCGTGTCGAGCTTGTCGGCCAGCGCGACAGCGGCGCTCACCGGCGCGGTGGGGACGGCGTCGGAGGGGCCCTGGGGCTTGTAGTGATCGCGGATGGCGTCAGCGACTTGCTGGCGGTCTTCTTCGGAAAGGCTCGCAAGCCCCCCACCCCGGCCCTCCCCCGAGGGGGAGGGAGGGCTGTTGTGAGCGCCTTTGGAACTCATTGAAGCCGCGGAACCGGCGGCTTCTCCCTTGTGCGTCTCGGGCCCCGCATCTCTCCCTCCCCTTGAGGGGAGGTCGGGGGTGGGGTGATCGGCGCCGGCCTGAAGCGCCAGATACCGCCCCATAACCCCCTGCAGCTCGGGAAACTCATAGACCATCTGGCTGACCAGATCGGCCTTGGCGAGGCGTGCCGCGAGCTCGGCGAGATCCGGGTCGGCGCCCACTGACGGGGCGAGCTCGCGGGCCAGCGCGGCGACGCGGGCGGTCTTGTCGGCCACCGTGCCGAGCTTGTCGTGGAAGGTGACTTTGGACAGCTCCGCCGCCATCGCCTCAAGGCCCTTGGCGCGGTCGAGATCCCAGAAATGGCGGGCATCCGACAGGCGGGCCGAGAGCACGCGGGCATTGCCTGCGGCGATGGCGGCGCCGCCATCGGGGGCGGTCTGGTTGGCCAGCGTCACGAATTTGGGCGCCAGCGCGCCGGTCTTCGGGTCACGCACCGCGAAGTATTTCTGGTGGGTGCGCATGGTCAGGGTGATGACCTCGGGCGGCAGGTCCAGGAAGCCGGTATCCATATCGCCCATGACGGCGACCGGATGCTCGGCAAGCCCCGTCACCTCCTCCAGCAGGCCCTCATCCTCGATGAGGTCGAGCCCGGCCCTGGCGCACACCGCGCGCGCATCGTCCAGAATTTTCTGGCGGCGCCCGGCGCGGGTCAGGATGACGCCGTTGGATTTCAATTGCGCGGCATAGTCGGCAAAGCCCGTCACGGTGAAGGGGCCGGAGCCGTGAATGCGGTGACCTTCGGTGATGTTGGCGGCGGTCAGGCCGAACACCTCCGCCGGGACGATCTGGCCATCGAGCAGGCAGATCAGCCGGTGCAGCGGCCGCACCCAGCGCTGGGCCTTCTCGCCCTCGCCAAACTTCATCGATTTGGGCCAGGGGAAGGAGCGCGCGATCTCGGGCAGGGCGGATTTGAGCACGTCGGCGGTGTCGCGGCCCGGCGTCTCGATCAGGGCGATATAGAACGCGCCCTTCTTGTCCTCGCGCACTTCGCAATTGTCGATGCTGGCGAGCCCGGCGCCGCGCAGGAAGCCCTCAATGGCTTTTTCCGGCGCGTCGGTGCGCGGACCTTTACGCTCCTCGCGCACGGCCTGCGTCTTCAGCGGCAGGCCGGAGATGGCGAGACCCATCCGGCGCGGACCGGAGAACGCCTCCAGCGTGTCCCAGCTGAGCCCGGCGTCTTTCAGCGCGGCAGAGACCAGACGCGCGAGATCAGCCTCGGCGCGCGCCTGCATGCGCGCGGGAATTTCCTCGCAGAAGAATTCGATGAGCAGCTCGGCCAAGGGTGCGGTGTCCGTCAGGTATTGGTTGCTTGCATGCGCGTGTAGGCGGGCCGGCCGTGCAGCCGGTCGATATAGGCCTCAATGCCGGGATTGTCGTCCATCAGCTTGAAATGTTTCAGCCAGCCCAGCGCTCCGCCGATCAGGATGTCCGCAGCGCTGAACCGCTCGCCCAGGATATACGGGCCGCGCGCAAGCTGCGCTTCGACGAGTGACAGCACCGTATCCCACGCGCCCCAGCCAACCATACGCGGGTCCACATCAAGGCCCTGCGACTTGGTGATGATGGCCGGCTCCAGGACGCCGGGGCGGAACACCGACCAGTAGAGATAATCGGCCCGCAAGGAATCGCCGATGGCGGGCGCAAGGCCCGCCTCCGGGAAGGCGTCGGCCAGATAGAGCGAAATGGCCGCCATCTCGGTCAGGGTCTTGCCCTCATGGCGGATGGCCGGAACCTTGCCCGCCGGGTTCACCGCCAGAAAGTCCGGCCCGCGCGTGGCGCCGCCGAACACATCCACCTTCTTGAGCTCGTAGGGCACGCCCAGCTCCTCCACCAGCCACACCGTGCCGGTGGAACGTGTGTTCGGGCCGTGCCAGACGGTGAGGTTGGTCATTGGGCTAGTCCTCTGGACTCTCGTCGATGATGGATTGACCGCCGCAGCCCCCCACCCCGACCCTCCCCCGAGGGGGAGGGAGGGTTGTTGCAGGCGCCCGTATACGCTTGAGACGCCTCAGCGGTAGCGTCGGTTTTCAAGTTCGCAGATGCCCGTCCCGCATCTCTCCCTCCCCTTGAGGGGAGGGCCGGGGTGGGGTGACGCGGTGCAAGTCGATGCTTGGTCATCACGCCGCGTCCTTGTGTTGATGGGCAATCCACGCGCTGGCGCAGCCCTTGGCCAGCTCGCGCACCCGCGCGATCCAGCTGGCGCGTTCGGCGACCGAGATTGCGCCGCGGGCATCGACCAGATTGAACAGGTGTGACGCCTTCAGGCACCAGTCATAGGCGGGCAGGGGCAGAGGCGGGTCCAGCGCCAGGAGCGCCATGCACTGCTTTTCCGCGCCCTTGAACCACTCGATGAGCATGTCGACATCGGCATGCTCGAAATTGAAGGCCGATTGCTGGCGTTCGTTCTCCAGGAACACGTCGCCATAGCTGAGCCCGGCGCCGTTGAAATCGAGATCGTAGACATTCTCAACGCCCTGGACATACATGGCCAGGCGCTCGAGCCCATAGGTCAGCTCGCCCGAAACCAGCTCCACATCCAGCCCGCCAACCTGCTGGAAGTAGGTGAACTGGCTCACCTCCATGCCGTCGCACCAGACCTCCCAGCCCAGCCCCCAGGCGCCCACGGTGGGGTTCTCCCAGTCATCCTCCACAAAGCGCACATCGTGGAGCGTGCGGTCGATCCCGATGGCGTCCAGCGAGCCGAGATACAGGTCCTGAATGTTCGCCGGGCAGGGCTTCAGCAGCACCTGGTATTGGTAATAATGCTGCAGCCTATTGGGGTTCTCCCCATAGCGCCCGTCGCCGGGACGGCGCGAGGGCTGCACATAGGCCGCGCGCCAGGGCCTGGGTCCGAGCGAGCGCAGCGTGGTGGCCGGATGCAGCGTGCCCGCGCCCACCTCGATGTCATAGGGCTGCAGGATCGCGCAGCCCTGATCGGCCCAGTAGCGGTGCAGGGTGAGGATCAGGTCCTGAAACGAGGGCGCGTGGCGGGCGGTCATGGCGGATCCGGGCGGGAGTGGGAGGCTTTGGCGAACAGGGCGCGACACTAGGCGCGCGCCGGGACGTGATCAAGAACGCGGACCGGCTGCGCCGCCGCCATCCTCATCGCCCGGCTCTGCCTGCGGTTCGAGCCGCCGGCGCACCGCTTCGCGGGCGGCGTTTTGCGCGGCGCTGTTGCGGGCGCTCGCCTGCGGCTGAAGCAGCACCCAGAGCGCTGCGGCGGCGGCCAGGAGGAGGAGGGTAAGGATGAGCATCACGCTTTGACGTCCACCCCGACGGCATCGGCGAGGCGGCCATAACCGTCGCGCTTGAGCAGGGCGGCCAGCCCATCACGGATGCGCACCGCAAGGCCAGGGCCCTGATAGATCAGGGCGGTATAGAGCTGGACCGCGCTGGCGCCGGCGCGGATCTTTTCGTACGCGGCCTCAGCGCTGTCGATCCCGCCCACGCCAAGGATCGGCAGCTCGGCGCCCACGCGCTGATAAAAAGCGCGCACCATTTGCGTGGAACGCGCGCGCACCGGCGCGCCGGACAGGCCGCCCGCTTCGGAGCGGTGACGGCTCTTGAGCGTGTCGGGCCGCGCCAGCGTGGTGTTGGAGACGATAAGCCCGGACATGCGATGGCGCAGCGCGGCCTCAGCGATGGCATCGATATCGGCAGGCTCCAGATCGGGCGCCACTTTTACGAACACCGGCTCTGTCCAGCGCGTGTCATTGACCCGCTTCATCAAATCATCCAGCGCCTGCGCGCCCTGCAGATTGCGCAGGCCCGGCGTGTTGGGCGAGGAGATGTTGAGGGTGAAGAAATCCGCGAGCCCTGACAGGGATTTCAGCAGGATGGCGTAGTCGGCGGCGCGATCCTCGGAATCCTTGTTGGCCCCGAGATTGACGCCGACCACGCCGGGCTTGCCCGCGCGCGCTTCAAGCCGCGCCTTCATGGCGTCAAGGCCTTCATTGTTGAAGCCCATGCGGTTGATCACCGCCTTGTCCTCGCGCAGGCGGAACAGGCGCGGGGCGGGATTGCCGGCCTGCGGGCGCGGGGTGACGCCGCCCACTTCGACAAAGGCGAAACCGGCATCCAGCAGCGCGTCGGGCGCCTCGGCATTCTTGTCGAACCCGGCGGCCAAACCCACGGGATGTGCGAGCTCCATCCCCGCGATCGCTGTAGCGAGCACCGGATCGGGGGGCGTGCGCACCTTTGGGCCCAGACCCTGGATGAGGGCGCTCAGCGCCGCGCGGTGGGCGCGCTCGGGCGGCAAGAACGTCATCAGGCGGGCGGCGGCGTCGGCGATCACGGGCACAGCTCCTGGGGCAGGCGCCAGCCATCCCCGGTGCGGGTGATCAGATGCACCGCGCGCACGGCGCTGAAGGGCAGGGGGCCGTAGATATGCGGGAACAGCTCGCCGCCGCGCGACGCCTCCCATTTGAGCGTGCCGCCCAGCGCGCCCGCATCGATCACCGCCACGGCCAGGCGTCCGGCGTCTGCGTAATGCGCCTCCAGCGTGCCGGCGAGCTGGGCCAGGGTGGAGCAATGGATGAAGCCGTCGGCCCGGTCATGGGCCTCGCCCTCATAGGCGCCCGAGACGGACGCGGCGGCCAGGGCCGCCGGATCGGCGATGCGGTAAATCTCGGGTGCGCTCATGAGCCATGGCGGTACGGCGCCCGGCGCGCGCAGGCAAGGGCCAAGACAGCCCGCAGTGGGCAAAACGGTCCCGCGCCGGGCAGACTGGCGTTCTGCGCGGCGCTTGGAGAAGGAAAATTATCCTGATAATGAAGCGTCAGGTTCTCTTGAAGGGGGAAGAGGTCATTCATGCTCTCCCATGCCCAGATATGGCGCGGCGTGGACCGGCTGGCCCAGCGCGCGGGCCTCAGCGCGTCGGGGCTCGCGCGCCAGGCCGGGCTCGACCCCACCACGTTCAACCCGTCAAAGCGCGTCAGCGCGGACGGCGCCAAGCCGCGCTGGCCCTCCACCGAAAGCATCGCCAAGGCGCTGGAGGCGTCGCGCATCGGGTTTGACGAGTTCGCCGCCATGGCCACCGGCGCCGCAAGCGGCCGCTCGGTGCCGCTGATCGGTTTTGCCCAGGCCGGCAGCGAGGGGTATTTCGATGACGCCGGCTTTCCCGCCGGCACAGGCTGGGAAGAGGTGCGGTTTCCCGGTGTCGATGATGAAGACGCCTACGCGCTGGAGATTTCAGGCGACTCCATGGCGCCGGTCTACCGGGAGGGTGACCGGATCGTGGTGGCGCCCCACGCCCAGCCCCGGCGCGGCGACCGGGTGGTGGTCAAGACCCGGTCCGGCGAGGTGATGGCCAAGGAGCTCGGCCGGGTCACGAATCAGAGCGTGGAGCTGATCTCGCTGAACCCGGCCTTTGACGCCCGCCTTTTGACCCCCGGCGATATTGTTTGGATGGCGCGCATTGTCTGGGCCAGCCAGTAGGCTTCAGTCCTCGTACTGAAACACCTCTTCGAGCGGTTTGCCAAACGTGCGCGCCACGCGGAACGCCACCTCCAGCGAGGGCGAATAGCGTCCCTGCTCCATGGCGATCACGGTCTGGCGGGTGATGCCGACCGCCTCGGCGAGCTCGGCCTGCGTCATCTCGCCGGCATGAAAGCGCTGCTCGCGAATGGTGTTGGAGATGCGGTTGGGGCCCTTGCCCATGACGCTACACGCCCCGGCGGTAATCGATGAGCCTGGAGACGGCCTTGACGATCTCGCCCAGCACCAGGCCCGCCAGGATCAGATTGACGATCCAGAAATGCGCCGCCGCGATCATGGCGAGCCCCATGGCGCAAACCGCGCAGACCGCCATCACAAACCCGCCGCGCTGGTCGCCGCGCATCTCGATCAGGGCGTCGCGCTCATCCTGACGCCCCGCCTCCTTGCGATTGAGCAGGGCGATCACGATGTGGCCGAACACGGAGATCGCCACCATCGCCGGGATCGAGGCGATCACCAGCCCGTTCGACATCATGAGGGCAATGTCGGTGTTGATCTCTCCCCCCGACACAAGCGGTCCGCCGAACACCAGCGCGAAATACACCCCGTAGACCAGGGTGATCGCGCCCAGCATCAGAAGGTTCGATTTCTCCAGAAACGTCATGTCTGCCTCCTTTGACAAAATGTCTGAAAAACCAGACATGTCGCGATATGGGGGCAGAGGGAGGGGGATGTCAAGTTTTTCTTACTCGCCCTCCGCCCCGATGCGGAACAACCCGTCGTCATACGTCTCGCCGGTGGTGAAGGCGGTCCAGTAGACCTCGTTGGCTTTGATGCCGTTGTAATACAGGCGCAGCCGGCCCGGCTGGACGAAGCCGCCTTCGGTGTTGGTGTAGAAATCGGAATAGATGCGCTCGTGCCAGCCGCGCGGGGTGTCGAAGCCGACGCGCACGATGGCGAAATCGTCCTGGCGGATGGAGAAGATCGTCTCGCCGCCTGAAGGATCATTGAGGCGTACCGTGTAGGCGGGCCGGGCGTCCACCAGATCATCGGGCAGGCGGTCAATGGTCCAGCCGTCGTCAAAGGCGTGGCGGATGGCGCCGAAGCCGAAATTGGACGCCCATTCGTCGGCGCCCGCCTCCACCGGGCCGTCCTGATTGTAGGAGCGCTCTCCGTCATAGGCGAGCTGGAAGACGATCTCATCCTCGCGCCATGCCTCGATCCGCACGCGGCCGCTGGCCTGACGGGCGTCGGGCTTGTCACTCGCATACACGCGCCACATCCGGTAGGGCTCGTAGCGCACGAAGTCCGCGCCGCCGCGCCAGAACAGGCCATACCCCTCCATATAGAGCGAGCCCGGATCGCGCCAGGCTTCGCCGCCGGCCGCCGCGTGGGCGCGCGCGACGATCTCGCCGCCGGTCAGGGCGTCCGGCGCCGCCGGGGCGAGGGGATTGAGAGCCAGGGCGAAGGCGGCGGCGAGGGCGATGACCATGGGTGTCTCCTTCAGGCGCCGGGTCTGGCGGCGGCGGACAAAACGCAGGCTATGGCTTGCGCACCGGAACGGTTCAAATGGTATACCAACTGCCGCAGCCGTGGCGAGCCCGGCTGAATGCGTCATGCCCGGGGCCCTGCGCGCCGGGACAGCAATGAGGGTCTGAACGCCATGAAGCTCCTGCGCGCCGCCACACTCACCGTCGCTGACCTGGACGCCGCCGAGGCGCGTTATCGCGATTTTCTCGACTACCGGGCCGTGTCGCGCGGGGAGCTGGGAGACGATCTCGCCGCCGCGTTCGACGCGCCGCGATCGGCCCGTGCGCGCAGCCTCGTGATGGCGCCGGCCTCGGACGCCGAGATCTATCTGCGCCTGGTCGAGCAACCCGCCGTGCCGGGTTACACGCCGCTGACCAGCTATGGCTGGAATTCCATCGAGATATGCGTCGAGGACGTGCTGGCCGCCCATGAGCGCATCAAGCCCTCGCCGTTCGAGGTGATCGGCCCGCCGCGCGAGATCGAGGGCCTGCCCGCGATTTATCCCATGCAGATGAAGGGCCCTGATGGCGAGATCGTCTACCTGACCCAGATACGCGACAATCTGCCGGCCTATGACTTGCCGCGCGCGGCGGCGCCCATCGACCGGCTGTTCATCCTGGTGATCGGCTGCTCGGACATGCATGCGAGCCTGAAATGGTTCGACGACACGCTGGGCTTCGAGACCGGCCGGGTGATGGAGATCGAATACCACATGCTCGCCGACGCGTTCGGCACGCCCCGCACCGAGCTGCACACCATCTCCACCGGCATTCATGGCCGCGACGTGTTCCTGGAGCTCGACCAGCTGCCGGCGGCCGCCACGGTGCGCCCCCGCCATGACGGCATGCTGGTTCCCGGCTGCTGCGTGGGCAGCTTCCTGCACCCAGATTTCGATTCCATCCAGGGCGACTGGGTGAGCCCGCCCAGAGTACGCGAGGGCGCGCCCTATAACGGCAAACGCTCCGGCACGCTGCGCGGCCCGGACGGGCTGCTGGTGGAGATGATCGAGCTGTAGCCCTAAATGCCTTCCGGCCGCGGCACGAAGTTCAGCGCCAGGCCGTTATTGCACCAGCGCTGGCCGGTGGGGCGGGGGCCGTCATCGAAGACGTGGCCCTGATGGCCGCCGCAGCGGGCGCAGTGATATTCGGTGCGCGGGGTCCACAGGCGCCGGTCGGGCCGCGTGCGCACGGCGCCCTCCAGCGGGGCCCAGAAGCTGGGCCAGCCGGTGCGGCTGTCATATTTGGTGTGGGACGAAAACAGCGGCAGGGCGCAGCCCGCGCAGACGAAAATCCCGTCACGCGTCTCGTCGTCGAGCGGGCTCGAGCCTGCGCGCTCGGTGCCTTCCTGGCGCAGGATGTGGAACTGTGCAGGCGTCAGGCGCGCGCGCCAGCCGGCTTCGGTGAGGGCGGCGAAGTCTTCCGTTTCCTCGCCCCATGGCGTGATGCCGGGGTGGGCGAACAGAAGCGCATCATCAGAGTGCGCGCGCGCCCATGCCGGGCCGGCGGCGGCGAAGGCAAGGGTCGCGCCCAGAAACAGACGGCGGGTGGTGAGCGTCATGACGCAGCTCCTTTCAAGGGATGGCTGACGCTCAATCTATCGCGCAGGAGCGCGGCGGCGAGTCACAAGGCGGCGAGGTCTGATCACCGCTTGCGCGGGCGAGGGGCGGGGTCGGAATCAGATTCAGATTCGGGCTCGTCCTTGGGATCCATGTTTGCCAGCAGGTCACGCCAGCGCCAGCCCGGATCGCGCCCGGCCGCCGCCGCCGCTGCGCGCGCCGCACTGGCGTCGTCCCGCCTTGCCGCGGGCGCGGCGCCGCCGGCGTCCGGCGCGCCGTCCGGCTCATCGGTGCGCACAGCACGGCTGGCCGGCGATCCATCGGGGTCAGCGGGACGCGCGGCGCGCTCGCGGGCCCGGCTCTCGGGCGTGCGCCGGGCGCTCAAGGGATCAGGCACCTCGTTGGCAGGCAGATCGAGCGGCTTGCGGCCGCCGGCCACCGAGCCCATGCGCAGGATGAAGTCGGACAGAAGCTCGTAATTCTGCCGGATGCGGGCCTGGAACTGGGCGTCGATCTCGCGCGCCTGGTCGCTGGCCTCGGCCGCCGTGCTGGTCAGACGCTCAAGACCCTGCGACAGGATGCGTTCTATGGCCTGCGCGCTTTCGCGGGCCGCCTCGGGGGCCGCCTCCAGCTTGCGGCGCAACTCGGCGAGCTCGGTCTCCACGCGCTGGGTCTCGCGCTTTGAGGCGTCCAGCGTATCGGCCAGCTGGCGGCGCACCGCCTCGCTGGCGGATTCCGCCGCTTTGGCCGCGCGTTCGGTCAGCGCTTCAGCTTCCTGGAGCCGGGCCTGGAACGCGTCATCGGAGCGGCGCGCCGCTTCGAACCCCGCCTCGCTGACGCGTTCGAGCGCTGCTTCGGCGGCGCCGGCCTGCGCTTCCAGACTGGCGCCGGCGCTGTCGGCGGCGTCGCGGGCGGCCTCGGCCACGGCGCGCAGCCGGTCCATGGCCTTTTCCTGCGCCCGGGCGGCGTCGGCGGCTTCCTTGCGCACCAGTTCGCTGAGCGCTTCGGCGCGCTTGAGCGCGGCCTCCACAGCGGCCTGGAAGGCCTGGCCGGATTTCTCGGCGGCGGACTTGAGCGTATCGGCGCCGCCGCGGGCGGTGCGGGTCATGGTCTCAAGCTCGGCCTTGTGGAAATCGAGCGAGGCGGCGATCTTGTCCTGCTCCTTACGCAGCGTTTCGCTGGCCTCGCCGAGCCGGTCGCGATGCTTGAGATAGGCCGCCTCCAGCCCTTCAATGCGGGCCTTGAGCACGTCGGAGAAGTCGCGCAATTCGTTGGAGCGCGCGTCCAGCGAGAGCGTGACGCGGCTGCTGGCCTCCTCCACGCTGTCACCCGCCTGCCGCAGCCTGTCGGCGCCGGACCTGATGCGCTTTTCACTCTCCAGCGCCCGCGAATCAGCAAGCTCCGCCGCAGCGGCGACCATTTTGGACTGGTCCTGGATGGCGGCGGCGATCAGCGCGGCCTTGTCGTCGAGGCTTTCAGAGACGTCTGACAGCTTCTCTCGCTCGGCGCGCAGCGAGCGCACCAGCGCCTCGGCGCGTTCACGCGCCTTGCCCGAACTGTCTTCCAGGCTGTCGGCGTGATGGGTGATCACCTCTTCCATGGCCGCCAGGCGCGCCAGCGCGCTTTCCATCGCGGCGTTCACCCGGTCGATCTGGACCGCAATGGCGTCGGCCAGCCGCGCCGTGTCCGTCTCGGCATGTGTGAGCGGGGCCGCCAGGCGTGCGACCGCGAGGTCGAGGCGGCGTGCGCGCGCGCCGGAGCGGGCGACCTCGCGCCCCAGCAAGCCGGCCAGAATGAACAGGAGCGCGGGCGCCACGGCGAACACGGACAGGCCGGCGAGCTGGGCGGCGGTCAGGCTGGCGAGGTCTGTGTATCCGGCGAGATAGGCGGCGGCGCCGCCAGCCCATAACAGACCGAAAGCAAGGCCCAGAAAGGCGATCCACCCGCCGCCGCGGACCGGCGCGCCAGGTTCGGGGTGCGCAGGCGGCGCGGACACCTCGCGGCGCGTGCGCACCGTATCGAGCACGCCGCCGCCGGGCAGGCTCGCGGCCTGCGCCGCCTGAGCAGCGGCTGGTTCGGTTTTCGCGTCCCTGACGGCCATGGCGCCCCGTTTCCTCAAAGCTTTGCGCGGATGCGCGCCTACACGTGCGCCGATGATCCCTTTGCGGACCAACAGGCGCCGGTCTGTTTTAGGCCTTGAAGGCGGGGAGTTAAAGCACCGGAAGCGTCAGGTGCGGGCGCGTCTGCTCGCAATCGCGGTTCACCTCGCTCCAGATGACGCCGGAGGACGCGTCGTCATAGGCGAGCGTCACAAGGTGCGGGGCAGATTCGGCCTGGACGCTGACATGAGCAGCCGGCTCGAAGCGGATAGGCGGGCAATCATCGCGGTCGCGCTCATAGCCAATGCCCAGCACGGCGAGCAGCGCCGCAGCCAGGATATGGATCAGCTCGATGAGGAACGTCATGACCCGCCCACCTTTCGTCGACCCCTTATGCGCCGCACAGGCCAAGCCTGACAAGGCGAAAGCGGATGAAAGAGCCGTGAAATCTTTGTAAGAAAGCCGAATCCGGCGACTAAAAACTTGCAGCCGGCAGGCAAAATCGCCAGCGTGCCGCGCAAGGCAGATCAGGGTCCGGCGCGACTGCGAGGGCCGGACTCAGGGCACGGGGACAGCATCATGACCACTCACACAGCGCCGGTCGCGGCGAAGGACCGGTTTGAAAGCCTGGACGTTCTGCGCGGCGTCGCCGTCATGGGCATATTGATGGTGAACATCCAGGCGTTCGCCATGGTGTGGCCAGCCTATCAGAATCCCACGGCGCACATGGATTTGACCGGAATCAACCAGACCGTCTGGTTCGTCCAGCATGTCTTCTTCGAGATGAAGTTCATCACGCTGTTCTCGGCGATGTTCGGCGCGGGGATCATCCTGATGACCGGGGAGGGCCCCGACAGCTCCACCAAGGTGCATTACCGGCGCATGCTGTGGCTGCTCGTTTTCGGGCTGGTGCATGCCTACGCGCTCTGGTTTGGCGACATCCTGTTCACCTATGCGCTGGCAGGCATGATCGTGGTGCTCTTCCGGCGCATGAGCGTCGGCAAGCTGGTGTTCTGGGGCCTGTTCTGGACGGCCCTGACAGGGCTGTTCATGGTGGGGTCGATGGCCGCCCTGATCTTCCTGCCCGAGGGCATGAGCGCTGAAGACATCGGCATGGCCATGTCCCCTGAGCAGTTGGCCGACCATGTCGCGGCCTATCAGGCAGGCTGGCTGGAAAGCCGCAGCTATAATGCATTCGTCGCGATCGCCGGTCAGTTGTCCACGATCCTGTATGCCGGGCGCATTGTTGGCGTGATGTTCCTTGGCATGGCGCTGTTCAAGAGCGGCTTCCTGCTCGCGCGCTGGTCGGCCGCCAAGTACGCGATCAGCGCCGCGATCGGCCTGGGCCTGGGCGTGCCGCTGGTCTGGTTCGGGGCGGAGCACGCGCTGGCCGCCGAATTCGCGTTGGGCGAGATGTGGGTGCACACCGCCACCAATTATGCCGGATCCTTGCTGATGGCGTTTGGATATGCTGCGGTGGTGATGCTGATCTGCAAGGCGCCGGTGCTGGCGCTGGTGCGGGCGCCGTTCCGTGCTGCGGGGCGGATGGCGTTCACCAATTACCTCACCCAGTCCATCGCCATGGTGTTCATCTTTGTCGGTGCGCCGGGCCTGGGCCTGTTCGGCACGATGGAGCGCATCGAGCAGGTCCAGCTGGTCATCGCTGTGTGGGCCGTGCAACTGATCGTCTCGGTGCTTTGGCTTCAGGCATTCCGCTACGGACCGTTCGAGTGGCTGTGGCGGGCGCTGACCTATGGCAAGCTGCATCCGATCCTGAAGGAGCGTGCGGGCGCGTGAGCGGGCCGGTTCGCGATGGCGATCTGATTGCGGTCTACGGCCTGTTGCGCGCCGGTCAGAGCGGGTTCGCCCGCTTTGGCCTGGCCGGCGCGTTCGAGGCGCGCGGGCCCTGCCTGATCCCCGGGCTCCTTTATGATCTGGGTGATTTTCCCGGCCTGGTGGGTGGCCCGGGTCAGGTGCGCGGCGAGCTGTTTTCCGTGCGTGATGCGCAGGTCATGCCGCGCCTCGATGCGTTCGAGGACTACTGGCCGGGCGACAGGGCGCGCACCCGCTATGAGCGCCGCCGCCTCACGCTTGTGGAGCCTGAAGGCGTCGCGGCCTGGGTCTATGTCTGGGTGCAGCCGCTGACGGCCGCCCGCTTCATGTCCGGCGGCGACTGGCTGGCGCGCTAGCGTCCGCTCTACACGGCGTCAGGCTGGAGCGCCGGGTCTGCGGCGGCGAGCTCTGGCAGGGCGCGCGCGGCGGCGTCCGCCGCCACAAGGCGCGGGAAGGCGGAGACATCGACGCCGAAGCGCCGCGCGTTGAACATTTGCGGCAACAAATAGATCTCCGCAACGGACGGGCCGCCGTCGAACAGGAAGCCATCCGGTCCGCCTGTGTGCGCGGCCATCTGTTCCAGCGCCGTGAAGCCGGTTTCGATCCAGTGGCGCGCCCAGGCTGTGGCGCCGTCCTGATCGGCGCCGTGATCGGCGCGCAGCTTCTTCATCACCCGCAAATTCTGGATCGGGTGGATGTCGCATCCGATGGCGGCTGCAAACGCCCGCACCCGCGCCCGCTCAAACGGATCGGCGGGCAGGAGCGGGCGCTCGGGCCAGGTCTCCTCAATCCATTCGATGATCGCCGGGCTCTGGGTGAGGATGCGCCCGTCCGCTTCCAGCGCCGGAACGAGCCCTTGCGGGTTGCGCGCCAGATAGTCCGCCGCGCGCTGGCCGCCCTCCACCAGGTTCACCGGCGCAGTCTCATAGGCGAGCCTCTTCCAGTTCAGGGCGAGGCGCACGCGGTACGTCGTGCCGGAGCGGAAATAGCCGTGGAGGACGAGCTTCATGACGGGCGCTCCTGCGCGTGCGGGGGTGAAATTAGTTGCAAATGATACTATTCTGCCTGAAGAACGATGCACGCGCCGGCAGGCCGATATCAAGCCCCGCGCGGCGTCCCCCACAGTGATCAATAAGGAGCTGCGCCATGGCCGATCTGTTCGAGAACCCGCTGGGCACCGACGGTTTCGAGTTTGTCGAGTTCACCAGCGCCGAGCCGGAAAAGCTGGAAGCGCTTTTCACCACGATGGGCTTCAGCGCGGTCGCCAGGCACAAGTCGCTCGACATTACCCGCTGGACTCAGGGCGACATCAATTTCCTGGTCAATCGCGAACCTGCTGGCCAGGCCGCCGATTTTCGCGCCGCCCATGGTCCGAGCGCCAACGCCATGGCGTTCCGCGTGAAGGACGCGCGCAAGGCCTATGGCGAAGCGATCGCGCGCGGCGCCGAGCCCTTTGGCGAGGGCGTGTGGGCGGATGACAGCCTGGCGCCGGCGCTGCGTGGCATTGGCGGATCGGTTCTCTATCTGGTCGACCGCTATGGCGAGCGCACGATCTATGACGAGGCGTTTGAGCCGCTGCCCGGCGCCGGCGACACCACGGGCGTCAATCTGGAAACCCTCGATCACCTGACCCACAACGTGCTCAACGGCAATATGGACACCTGGGCGGGCTTCTATGAGCGCGTCTTCAATTTCCGTGAAATCCGCTATTTCGACATCAAGGGCCAGCACACCGGCCTGCTGTCGCGGGCGATGACGGGGCCGTGCGGCAAGCTGCGCATCCCGCTCAACGAAAGTTCCGACGACCAGTCGCAGATCTCCGAATACCTGCGCGAATACAACGGCGAAGGCATCCAGCACATCGCCCTGACCACGCCGGACATCTACGCCACGGTGGAGAAGCTGCGCGCGGCGGGGCTTGAGTTCCAGTCCACGCCCCAGACCTATTACGAGCTGGTGGACGAGCGCGTGCCGGGCCATGGCGAGGATCTGGCGCGGCTGAAGAAGAACAACATACTGGTCGATGGCGATCCGGAGAATGGCGACGGGCTTCTGTTGCAGATCTTCACCACCACGAATATCGGCCCGATCTTCTTCGAGATCATCCAGCGCAAGGGTAATGAAGGCTTCGGCGAGGGCAATTTCAAGGCCCTGTTTGAATCCATCGAGCTTGACCAGATACGGCGCGGCGTGATCAAGACCGCCGCCGTCCGCTAGCGCCATGGACGGCGCGCCGCCGCCATCCTTGCCCGGGGGCGCGCCGATGCGGCTGCGCGACTATTTGCCATACCGGTTGTCGGTGGCGTCCAACAAGGCGTCCGGGCTGATCGCGCGCGCCTATCAGGCCCGCTTTGGGCTGACGATCTGGGAGTGGCGGGTGATCGCGGTGCTGGGCGAGGGCGCGCCACGCACCGCGCAAGGCGTATGCGAAGCTACCGCCATGGACAAGGTCACGGTCAGCCGGGCGATCCGCGCCCTGGATGCGCGCGGACTGGTGCGCCGCAGCGCGCGCGATGACGACCGGCGCGCCAGCGATGTCCGGCTGACGGCCGAGGGCGAGGCGATCTATGCCGAAGTCGCGCCGCTGGCGCTGCGTTATGAGGCGGCGCTGCTGGACGGGTTCACACCCCAGGAGCGCGCCCAGCTTTCAGCGCTCCTGGACAAGCTGGAGGCTCGCCTGGCCGGCCTGAGCCCTGCTGGCCGCAGCGCATAAGAACGCCCGCCAATCCTTGCCCTGCCTACTGCGCGGCTGCGCGCTCGCTCGCCTCCCGCACCGCGTTCCGCGCCCGGTTGGCCAGCACTGCGTTCATCACGTGGAAGACGGCCGTGTTGTCGACGTAATTGCCGTCCCAGCCATAGGGCTCGCCCCAGAGCGCTTCAGCGAAGGCGTCGTGGCGTTCGAACGGCTCAAACAGGTGCGAACCCGCGCCCAGCGCCCAGAGCGGGACGAGATCATTGGTGTGATTGCCCGAGGCGAACTGGTGGCCGGGGATTTCGCCGGCGCCGCGGTCCTGAACGGCGCGGAACTCGACGAAGCGATCACGTTCGGGATCAAAGCGCGTCTGGCTGAGGATCGCCTGATCCATCGTGATCTGCTGGGGCAGGCCGGATGCGGCCTCGAACGTGCCCTCGCCCCAGATGCCGCCGGTTTCATGGTCGGAGGTGACGATCAGCAGCGTCTCATCCCAGCTGGAATGGGTCTCCACCCAGTCGATCACGGCATTGACCGCGGCGTTGAATTCCATCTGCTCTTCGATGAAGCGGGGCATGTTGTTGGCATGGCCCATCCAGTCCACCGCCCCGCCCTCGATCATGATGAAGAAGCCGTCCTCGTCCTGATTGAGCACGTTGAGCGCCGCAAGGCTCATGGTGGCCAGATCCGGCATGTCCGGGTTGAAGGCCATGCCCGAGGGCGTTGATCCGTCCTGCGGGAAGTCCATGCGGGTGGCCTGGGTAGCCCCGGTGGAGGGCAGTATGCCGATCAGCTTGCGCGGCAGGTCGACGCCGCCTTCCGCCAGCGCTTCAAATTGCCCACGCTCGCGGATGAGGGTGTAGCCGTTCAGGCCCTCTTCGCTGGTCAGCGCCTCCCAGGTTTCGCGCCCGCCGACATAGTTGAAAGCGCGGTCATCGGGTTCTGCAACCGGGCGTCCGCCCGCGCTGAAATACGGATTGCCCGTGCCCATCATGACATCGAGGCGACCGTCAGACATTTGCCGGAAAATTTCGGCGTACTGGTTGCGGAAGTCCACCTGCGCCCATACCGAGGCCGGGGTGGCGTGCGACACCTGCACCGTGGCGATGGCGCCGGTGGCCATGCCCATGTCATGGGCGATATGGCCGATGGTCTGCAGCCGCTGGCTTCCGTCCCAGCTCATGTTGACGCGGCCTGAGGAGGTCTTGCGGCCGGCATGCAGCGCCGTGCCGGCGGCCGCAGAGTCGGTGTAGGAGGTGTAGGCAATGGAGACGGGCGCGAAATCATTGTCGAACGCGCCTTCCAGCCGGGTCCAGCGGTCGCGCGGATCGTAATATTGCTCCTCGGCGCCGCGCGCGGCGTTGACCTGTTCATTGGCCAGCACCGCGCCGTCCTCGGCGATCAGGCGCAGGGCATAGTGGGCGGAGGCGCCGATATAGGGCGCCGTGCCGTCGGGACGTGCGGTCTGATAGGGCTGGGTTCCGGCGCGGCCCTCAAAATAGTCCGCCGCGAGCCAGCCATTGAAGCCGGCGCCGTCCGAGATCATCAGGATGATATTGCGCGCGCCCGGCGCTTCGGCGGCGAAGGCCTGGGCCGGCGCCAGCGCGATGGCGGCGGCGAAAGCAAGATAGCGATAGCGGATCATGGGCTGCGAAGCCTCCAGTCTGGACAGTGACAGATTTGGCGCAAGGGTAACGGGGCTATGTCACGTCACGATGACATGGGCGACAGGGGTGACAGGGCTGAGATGGCTCCAATCCGGCGCCCGGCCAGCCCGGCTTATGCAAACCGGCGCGCAATATGGTCCGCGGCCCGCACCAGGGCGTCGATCGTGCCGGGCTCGCCTGCCGCGTGACCGGCGTCGGGGATAATGTCCAGGCGCGCGGTCGGCCAGGCCTTGGCCAGGCGCCAGGCGGTCTGGGCCGGGGTCACCATGTCATAGCGGCCCTGGACGATCAGGCCCGGCACGTCCTTGAGATGCGCCGTGTCCTCAAGGAGGATGCCGTCGCGCTCGAAAAAGCCGCCATGGATGAAGTAATGGGTCTCCAGGCGCGCCAGCGCGTCGGCGCGGCGCGGCTCGGGCGATGCAGCTGACGGATCGGCGTGCAGGCTGATCAGGGCGCTTTCCCAGCGCGCCCATTCGATGGCGTCGCTGCGGCGCGCCTCGACATCATCGGTCATGAGGCGGCGATGATAGGCCTTGAGCACGTCTGCCTGTTCGGAATCGGAGAGCCGCGCGGTCAGGCGCTCCCAGGCATCGGGAAACAGGCGGTTGGCGCCGTCGCGGTAGAACCAGTCGATCTCGCTGCGGGTGCAGGCGAACACGCCGCGCAGGATCATCGCGATCACCTGGTCGCGGCAGGCCCGCGCATAGGCCAGCGCCAGGGTCGCGCCCCAGGACCCGCCGAACACCACCCAGCGCTCCACGCCCAGATGGCTGCGCAGGCGCTCCATGTCGCTGACGAGGCGGCCGGTGTCATTGGCCTCCACCGCGCCATGGGGGGTTGAGCGGCCGCAGCCGCGCTGGTCGAATATGATGATGCGGTAGACGCGCGGATCGAAAAAGCGCCGCATGGCGGGGGCCGCGCCGCCGCCCGGTCCCCCATGCAGGGCCACGACGGGCAGGCCGTCGGCGCGCCCGCAGGTTTCGTAATAGACGCGGTGGCCTTCGCCGACATCGAGATGGCCGCTCCGGCTCGCGTCGATGGGCGGATAGAGGCCCAGACGCCGGGAATTGCGATGCGTATCCATGCCTCAGGCCTGCCCCACGCCCCGGTTGTCCGGGCGCACTGCGCCCTGCCGGTGATATTTCCCTTTTGTTAAGTCGGACAGTATGCGCTTTTATATCGAGTTGAAAGCGGTGTCGGAGGGGGCGCCGCATAGCCGGACGCGAGGGACAAGCGTGATGTCTGTGACAGTGATGCGGTCGTTCCTGGCCGCGTTGGCGCTGTTGGCGGGCGCCGGGCTGCCGGCCTGCGCAGGCGCGCCGGTGGACATGTCTGGCGGGCTCGCCGGCGGGCAGGCCGCCTCCGCGCATGCTGACCTGCACCGGACGGCGGCGCGCCTTCGCGCCCTGGTGGACGAGGAAGGCTGGCGGTTGGGCGGGGCCGGGGTGATGGCGCGCCTGATCCGGGGCCATGACGGGTCCACCCAACAGGCCGTGGCGCATTATCTCGAAGCGGTGGAGGAGACCCCTGCCGCCGCGCTGGCGCAGGATGCCCGGCATGTCAGCGCGCTGTCGCGCGAGACCGCCACGCTGGCGATGCGCGCCGCTTCTGCGGGCGCGAACCGTGATGATGACCTGGCCGGCGCACTCGCTGCGGTGGAGGGGGCGCTGGCGGCGGTGCGGCGTGCGCAGGCCTTCTTCGTGGCGGCTGCCGATGCGGCGCAGGCCGTGGACGAGCCAATGACGCGCGCCTTCGCCGATCTCGGCGAGGCCGAGCAGGGCCTGGCGCGGGCAGCTGACGCCCTGGCCGAACGCCGCTGGGCGGCGCGCCTCGGCGCGGTCAGCTAGGCGCATGTCCGACATCACCCTGGCCATACCGGGCGACCGGCTCGATCCGCAATCGGTCAAGGGCTTCCTGGAGCCCGACGAGGGCGAGGCGCTCCATGCGCGCGCACGCGAGGCCGCCGCCGCGGCGCCGGGCGCGCTCCTCGAGATCGGCTCCTGGTGCGGACGCTCCAGCGTCTATCTCGGCCGGGCGGCGCGCGATGCGGGCCGGGTCCTGTTTGCGGTCGATCACCATCGCGGCTCCGAAGAGCATCAGCCCGGCGAAGGCTATCACGACGCGGACCTGTTCGACGCCGAGCTGGGGCGCGTCGACACGCTGCCCGCCCTGCGGCGCACGCTGGCGCTGGCGGATCTTGAACGCTTCGTGATCCCCATGGTGGGGCGGTCGGATGTGGTGGGCGCAGCCTGGGCCGGTCCGCTGGCCTTTGTGTTCATTGATGGCGGGCATGCGATGGACACGGCGCTCGCCGATTACCGCGCCTGGGCGGGTCATGTGGCGCGCGGCGGGCTGCTGGCGATCCATGACGTGTTTCCCGATCCCAGGGATGGCGGGCGCCCGCCCTATGAGATCTGGAAGCTGGCGGTGGCCTCAGGCCTGTTCGAGCCGGCGGGGCGGGTCAATACGCTCGAGTTTCTGCGCCGGGTTTGAGCCAGGCGTCGGGCCGGGCGTGGCGCACCATCAGATCATGGCCGGGCGCCAGGGCGAACAGGGCGTCGGCGGCCAGAACGACGGCGGCCGAGGTCCAGCCCGGACGCTCCTTGGGCCAGATCATCCCCAGATCGAACTGCCAGCCCATCCAGAAACCCTCGCCGCCGCGCGCCAGCGGGGCGAGATCGCTGATCAGGCCCAGCGCCCTGTCGCGCCAACCCACGCTGAGGCAGGCCATGGCGAGTTCGGCGGTTTCCGCCGTGGTGACCCACGGCTCCTCGGCCACGCAGCGGCAGCCGAGATCGGCGACCACGAAGCGCGTCCAGCCTGCCTCCAGCCGGCTGCGCGCGGCCTGGCCGCGGATCGCCCCGGTGAGGACGGGATAATACCAGTCCATGGCGTAGCGGGTGCGGTCCTCGCCCATCCGGTCAAAACGCTCAGGGGCGTAATGGAAGACATGGGCGATGGCCTGGCGCGCGCGCGCCCAGTCGGGTTTATGCTGGCCCAGCGCGTCGGCGATGCGCAGGCCCGCTTCGAAGCTCTTGAACAGCGAGGCGTTGCCTGCGCGCAGCGAGTCGATGTCCTCCAGCGGCTGGCCGGGATCTGGATCGCGCCAGACGATGTCGCCGGTCTCGCACTGGCGCGCGGCGACCCAGTCGAGGGCGCGCGTCACCATGGGCGCGTGACGGGCGATCAGGCGCGGCTCGTCCAGCGCCAGGGCGCAGCGCAGCACCGTGACCGCGCCATAGCCGGTGAAATTGGTGTCGCGCGCGGTGACGGGAATGGCCGGCGGGGCGATGCGCTCGCCGGTCTCGTCCATGGGCACGCCGGCGCCGAGCTCGCCGGTCCAGCCGCCATCGGCCTCCTGACGATCAGCCAGCGCGTCCAGTGCCTTGGCGGCCGCCTTGGCGCGCCCGGCGATGGCGAGCGCCATGGCGCTTTCGCCATGATTCCAGGGGTCCCACACGCCCGCCTCAACCCAGGGAATCGTCCCGTCGCGGCGCTGCAACGCCTCGATCCGGTCAGCGCAGGCGGCGATGTCGACGCCCAGATGCAGCGCGCGCGGGCTCATGCGGCGCGTTTCCGGAAATACATCGCCACCGACTTGCCCAGAACCGGGTTCAGCGCTGCTTCCAGCCAGCGCGTCAGGCGCGGGCGCTTCATCAGGTCCCATTCGAGAAAGCGTCGGTACAGCGCCACGGTGCGGCTCTCCTCCTGCCGGTCCCATTTGGCGCAGCGCAGCCACCAGTAGGGGCTGTGCAGGGCGTGGGCGTGATGGCGCTTGTAGGCGGTGAGGCCGCGCGCCTCGACCTGCTGTTTGAGTTCGCCTGCCTTGAAGATGCGCACATGACCGCCGGGCGTGTTGCTGTAGCCGGTTGAGAGCCGCCAGCAGATCGCCTCGGGCCAGTAGCGCGGCACGGACAGGGCGAAGCGCCCGCCGGGTTTCAGGACGCGGGTGATTTCGGTCAGCGCGGCGTCCACGTCGGGCAGATGTTCAAGCACTTCCGAGCAGATCACGACATCAAAACTGGCGTCCGGCCAGGGCAGGCGGGCGGCGTCGCCGACGCACCAGACCGCGCTGCGCGGCGGCGATTGGGGCGGCGGCGGAAGCTCGAAGAATCCGTCCACGGCGCCTTTCAGGTCGTCGAGCGACAAATCCAGCATGACCACGTCCAGCGCCGTGTCGTGCCAGTACAGCGCATGGGAGTGGCGCCCCCGTCCGCAGCCGAGATCGAGCACGCGCTGACCGTCTGCGAGCTCCAGCGCCTCAAGGCGCAGTGTGACCATCATGACGGGCGCGCGCCTTCACGCTGCGACAGGGCCTTGTCGTAGAGGGCGATGGCTGCGCGGGCATGGTCCTCCCAGCGGAAGGCGGTGCGGGCGCGGTCTGCGCACGCCTGGCCCATCGCCGCGCGGCGCCGGGGATTGTCCAGCAGGGCGGCGAGCGCGCCGGCCAGGGCGGCGCTGTCGCCGGCGGGGGTGACAAGGCCTGCATCGCCAGCCACTTCCGGCAGGGCGCCGCCATCGGACACGATCACCGGCGCGCCGCAGGCCATGGCTTCGGCAGCGGGAAAGCCGAAGCCTTCAAAGCGCGAGGCGGAGACGAATACCGTGCAGCGCCGGTAGAGATCGGCGATGGCGTCGCGGGTGAGGCCGGAGACAAAGCTCACCTGGTCCATCAGCCCGGCGCGTTCGAGGGCGCGTTTGGCCGGACCTTCGCGCAGCTGGCCGATCACGGTGAGGCGCACCGTGCGCCCCTCCTGCTTGAGCCGGTCCAGCGCCCCGATGAGGACGTCGAGCCCCTTGATGGGCACGTCAGCGGACGCCAGCGTGACAATCAGGCCGTCTTCGCGGGTCATGGCGGGGTCGGGATGGTACATGGCGTGGTCAATGCCGTTATGGGCGACGGTCACGCGGGCCGGATCAACGCCGCAGCGCTGCGCATAGGCGTCGCGCGAGGCGTGGGACACGCACAGAAAATGCTCCAGGCGCCGGGCGGCGCGCGCCTGCACCTCGACGAAGGAATGCCAGCGGCGCGAGAGGATCCGGCCGGTGCGCGTCGCCGCCCCGGCCACGGCGAAGTCGCGGTCGATGGCGATGGGGTGGTGCAGCGTGGTGATCACCGGCGTGCGCCGTGCGATTCGGGTCAGGGGCAGGGCGAGGGTCTGGTTGTCGTGGATGATGTCGAACCGGCCGGGCCGGGCGGCCATGAAGGCTTCAAGGCGCAGCGCGTAGGCCGTCATTTCGCCAAAGGCGCCGGTATTGTGCGCAGCCCATTCATGCAGGTCGGCGCGCGAGGCGAGATGGCGCCAGCGCAGCGCCCTCATCGCGTTCGGCACAGCGAACAGGTCCAGCGACGGCAGGCGCTCCAGCGCAATGGCCTCATCCAGTTCGGGATAGGGCGGGCCGGAGGCGACGGTCACCGCGCAGCCCTCGCGCGCCAGCGCCCGCGTCAGCTCGCGCACATAGACGCCCTGTCCCCCGACATGGGGGTGGGAGCGGTAGCTTGTGACCAGAACCCGCAGGGGCGCGGACCGGCGAGGGGGGTGCAAGGCGTCTTTCATCGGCGCGGGACGCTATAGCGAGCGCGGGCGAAGGCCAAGAGCAAACGCTGTTCACCCGCAGGGCTCAAACGTGCTCGCGCCTTTCGCAAGTCCGCGCGGCGCGCTAGAGGCTTGCAGCCATGGAGCTGCGCCTTTTCCCCCTGCCGCGCCCGGCGCGCTTTGCGTTGTTCTACAGCGCTTTCTATATCGGGTTCGGCGCCTACCTGCCCTATATGCCGGTCTGGTTCGAGGCGCGCGGCCTGAGCCCTGAAATGATCGGCGCGGCCGGGGCGGCGGCGATGGCGGGGCGGGTGCTGGCCGCGCCGCTGGGGGCGTATCTGGCGGATCGGGCGCCGCGCCGGCGCATGGCGGTGGCGAGCTTCACGCTGGCGGCGCTTTTGATCTTTCTGGCGCATGTCCCGGCGCGCGAGCCCTGGCTGATCGTGGCGCTGGCCGGGCTGGCGGGCGGGGCCTACACCGGCGTCAATCCCATCATCGACGCGTTCGCCA
Organism: Alphaproteobacteria bacterium; assembly: GCA_016124675.1. GTDB lineage: Bacteria > Pseudomonadota > Alphaproteobacteria > Caulobacterales > Maricaulaceae > Oceanicaulis. The sequence goes on along the minus strand of WGNG01000001.1, from coordinate 14,595 downwards.
TGGGCGAATCGCGCCGGCGCGGCTTCGCCTTCGGGCCGCCGCGCGCCATCGGGTCCGGGGCATTCATTCTGGGCAATGTGGGCTGCGGCGCACTGATCTCCTGGCTCGGCGGGGAGGCGGCGCTGTACTGGACGCTGACGGGAACGGGCCTTGCGGTGCTGGCCTCGTTCTGGCTGCCGGAAGGGCGCCGGGCGCCCGCGCCGCCCGCCGGCGCGCCGCGTCCGGGCGTGCGCGCGGCCCTGCTGGCGGGCGGCATGCCGCTGGCGTTCGCGGCCTCGGCGCTGATCCAGGGCGCACATGGATTTTATTACACCTTTTCGGCGGTCGCCTGGCAGGCGCAGGGCGTGGCGCCCGGCTGGATCGGCGCGCTGTGGGCGACCGGGGTGGCGGCCGAGATCGTCTTCTTCACCCTGTCGGCGCGCTACATGGCGCGGGTGCCGCCGGCCATGCTGATGGCCATGGGCGGCGCCGCCGCGATCGTGCGCTGGGGCCTGTTGGCCCTCTCGCCGCCGCTGGCCGTGCTGTTCGCGCTGCAAGGCCTGCATGCGCTGAGCTTCGGCGCAACCTATCTGGGGTTCCTGCGTTATGCCACAGATCAGGTATCGGACCGGTTTGCGGCGACGGCCCAGGCTGTCAACTCGGCGCTGTCAGGCGGGCTGGTCCTGGCCGCCGCCAGTTTTGCGTCGGGTTTCGCCTATGCGGCGTTTGGCGCCGGCGGCTTTGCCCTGATGGCGGTCCCTGCTGGGCTGGGCCTTGTCTGCGCCATCACGCTCGCAAACCGGGGCCGAAGCAGGCCATAATATCGCCGGACTTGAGACCAAGGGTCTGACGCAAGAGGGTGAAGGGGTCCGGACGCCAGCATGAACGCCGAATCGATCAAGCCTGGCGGGGCGAGCCTGTCGACGCGCCTCGACGCCGGACGGCTGATCCTGGCGCCGCAGGGCGACTGGGTGGTGCAGACGATCGCCCGTCTCGATGCGCCGCTGCGCAAGATTGAAACCGACAGCGATCCGGGCAGCCTCGCTGTCGATCTGACGCAGCTTGGACGCATCGACACGGCGGGCGCCTATCTTCTGGGCCGGACCCTCGGCCTGTGCAGCGGCGCCGGTGAGGACGATGTTTTCATCGGCGATCATCCCGTTGCGCGCCGCCTCATCACCGAAATCCGCAGCCGCAATGTGCGCTGCGAGCCCGAGCCCGAGCTCGACCGCTCGCTCATTGCGGTGATGGCGCGCATCGGCGCCGGCGCTCACGGCGCCTGGCAGGAGACGGTTGAAAGCTGCGCCTTTCTGGGGCGCACCATCATGACTGCTCTGGTGGTGGCGCCCAATCCCGCTCGTTGGCGTGTGACCGCCATGGTGGCGCAGATGGAATCGGTGGGCGTGAACGCGCTGCCGATCATTGCCGTCCTGTCGCTGTTCATCGGCGCCGTGGTCGCTTTCATGGGCGCCAATCTACTGGAAGTATTCGGCTTTTCAGTCTTCACCGTGGATCTGGTGGGGCTGGCGGTGCTGCGCGAGTTCGCCGTGGTGATTACCGCCATCCTGCTGGCGGGGCGCTCGGCCTCGGCCTTCACCGCCTCCATCGGGTCGATGAAGATGCAGCAGGAAGTCGACGCCATGAAGGTCATGGGGCTGGACCCGTATGAGGTGCTGGTCCTGCCAAGGCTGGTGGCGTGCGTGATCATGACGCCGCTCCTGACCCTGGCGGCGATGCTGAGCGGGCTGTTTGGCGGCATGCTGGTCAGCTGGATGGCGCTCGACATCTCGCCCTTGCAGTTCGTCGTGCGCCTGCAGGACGCGGTGCCGATCCAGCACATGTTCGTCGGCCTCTCCAAGGCGCCCGTGTTCGGCCTGGTCATCGCGATCATCGGCTGCCGCCACGGGCTGAAGGTGGGCGGCGATGTCGAAAGTCTCGGCGCGTCGGTCACCACCGCGGTGGTGCAGGCGATTTTCGCCGTCATCCTCATCGATGCGCTGTTCGCCATGCTCTATCTGGAGCTCGACATATGAGCGCGGACCTGCTCATCGAGGTGCGCGGGCTGGTGACCCGTTTCGGCAGCCACGTGGTCCATGACGGGCTCGATCTGGAGGTCCGGCGGGGCGAGGTGCTGGGCATTGTGGGCGGATCGGGTTCGGGCAAGTCGGTGCTGGTAAACTCGATCATTGGCCTGTTGGAACCGGCGGCGGGCGAGGTGTTCTTCGGGGGGCGTCCGCGCTCGAAGTTTACGGCCCATGAGACGCTGGCGCTGGAGCGGCGCTGGGGCGTGCTGTTCCAGTACGGCGCGCTCTTCTCGGCGCTGACGGTGCGCGAGAACGTCATGGCGCCCATGCGCGAGCACCTGTCCATGGGGCGCGCGCTGATGGAGGAGCTTGCCGACCTCAAGATCTCGCTGGCCGGGCTGGGGCCGGAGGCGGCGGGCAAGCTGCCCTCGGAACTGTCGGGCGGCATGCGCAAGCGCGCCGCGCTGGCGCGCTCCCTGGCGCTGGACCCTGACATCCTCTTCCTCGATGAGCCCACGGCGGGGCTGGACCCGATCGCGGCTGGCAAATTCGACACATTGATCGGGCAATTGTCGCAGACGCTGGACCTCACGGTGGTGATGATCACCCACGATCTTGATACCCTGCACACCATCTGCGACCGGGTGGCGGTGATTGCTGAAAAGCGCGTCATCGCCAATGCGCCGCTGGAAGAGCTGGTGCACAATCCCCACCCGTGGATACAGGAATACTTTGGCGGACCGCGCGGACGCGCCGCGCTGCGCTCGGCGGGCGGGCAATGAAAACGCAAACAGGCGGACGGAACCATGGAAACTAAAGCCCATCACGCCCTGGTCGGTTTCTTCGTGATCTTTCTGGTGCTGGCCGGAGGGTTTTTTGCGCTCTGGCTGTCGCAGATGGCGTTCGATCGCGAATACCGCGAATACGACGTGCTGTTCGATGGCCCGGTGCGGGGCCTGCGCGAGGCGTCAGAAGTGCGCTTTAATGGCATCCAGGTGGGCGAGGTCACCGATCTGGGGCTGAATCCGGAGGACACCACCCAGGTGATCGCGCGCATACGCGTGGACGCGACCACGCCGATCAAGGTGGACTCGGTCGCCCAGCTGGAGCCCCAGGGCCTGACCGGCCTGTCGCTGATCCAGGTGTCGGGCGGGTCGCAGGACGCGGCGCGCCTGGAAGGCCGGTTCGGCGACCGCGCGCCGCGCATCTATGCGCGCCAGACCCAGCTTGATGAGCTGATATCGGGCGGCGAAACGCTGCTGGAGAGCTCGCAGCTTGCCTTCACGCGCGTCGGCGCGCTGCTGAACGAGGAGAATGTCGCGGTGTTCTCGCGGACCCTGGGTAATATCGAGACCCTGACCGCCGAGCTCGCGCGCGAGGATGGGTTGATCTTCGATCTGCGCAACGCGGTGCAAAGCCTCGACCAGGCCGCCCAGGACGTGTCAGGCGCGGCAGTGAGCCTGGAGGAGTTCGGCCGTACGGCGGACAGCTTCCTGACCAATGAGGTGGGCGTCATGGTGGCAGACGTGTCGGCCGCCTCCATCGAGGTGGACCGGGCCTCACAGGAAACCTACGCCATGCTGGTGGAGCTGCGCCCGGGCCTGGAGCGCTTCACCGAGGAGGGGCTGGGTCAGATGACGGCCGCGATCCGGGATCTGCGCGCCGCACTGGCCGCGATCGAACGCATCGTGCTCGATCTGGAAGAAGACCCGTCAGGGTTCGTCGCGCGCTCGCCCGGCGAAGAAGTGGAGGTTCCCCAATGAGCGCTTTCAAACATGGCCGCCGCCTGGCGCTGGGGGCCGCGCTGACGGCGTGCCTGGCGGCGACGGGGTGCATCTCGCTTCTGCCCGAGAGCAATCCGCGCATGCTCTACCGGCTGGATCCGGGCTTTACCGGAACCGTCGGCGCACCTGTGCGCGGCGCTGTTCCGGTGAGTGTGGAGCGCGTGTCCGCGCCGCGCGCCCTGGCCGGCGACAGGATTGCGATCGATCGCGGCGGCGCCATCGCCTACATGGCGGGCGCGGCCTGGGCGTCGCCTGCCCCGGCCATGTTTGAAATGGTGATGGAGGACGCCTTCCAGGCGCAGGCCCTTCCGGTGTCGCCGGTGCGCGCCGAGGACGGGGTGAGCGCGCGTTTCCGCCTGGATGTGGCGCTGCGCCGGTTCGAGGCGGTTTACGACCAGGGCGACACGGACGCACCGCTCGTGCGCGTGACGGTGCGGGCGCGCATCATCGACCGCGACGAGCGCATTCTGGCCGCGCACCAGGTGTTTGGCCACGAGGTGCGCGCCAGTGCGCATCGTCAGGGCGCCATCATCGAGGCCTTCTCGCAAGCCTCTGCGAACGCCGCTGGCGACATCGCCCGCTGGACCGCGCAGACTGTGTGCGACGCCGATCCGCAGGCGGGCGCCTGCGGCTGACGGGCGCTAAAGCCCGCCCAGCAGGAAGGCGCCAGTCAGCAGAAGCCCGGTCGGGACGCTGGCCTTGAACAGGGTGAGGCAGGCCTCGCCGCGCTCGGGATCAAAGCTCTGGGCGATATGGAACAGGTGCGCGGCGTAGAGCGCAAAACCCAGCGCAAACCCGATTCCCGCCCCGCCCGCCAGGCCGGCCGCCAGCGCCAGAGCGGCCGACGCGATATAGCAGGCCAGCACGAAGGGCTTGACCGCTCCCTTCAGCCTGAGGGCCGAGGATTTCACGCCGGCGAGCGCGTCATCCTCCTTGTCCTGGCAGGCGTAGATGGTGTCATAGCCCAGCGTCCAGATCACCAGGGCGGCGTAGAGGAAGAGGATGGCCGGGGTGAACAGCGCCCCCGCTGCGGCGCCGGCGACCAGGACACCCCAGTTGAAGGTGAGCCCCAGCCAGGCCTGCGGCCACCAGGTGATGCGTTTCATGAACGGATAGGCGCCCACCAGCACCATGGCGGCGAGCGCGGTGAGGATGGCCGGGACGGGCAGCATCACGAGCACGATGAGGCCGGCAAAGAGCTGGGCGCCCAGGAATATCTGCGCCTGACGCAAGGAGATCGTGCCCGCCGCCAGCGGCCGGTCTGCGGTGCGCGCCACGCGCGCATCGAGATCGCGGTCGATCATGTCGTTCCAGGTGCAGCCCGCCCCGCGCATGGCCACAGCGCCGATGCCGAACAGGAGCGCCAGCCGCAGATCATCCCAGCCAATGCCGGTCTCCAGCCGCGCGGCCGCCAGTCCCAGCCAGCACGGGAGGGCCAAGAGCCAGAAGCCCACGGGCCGGTCATAGCGCGCCAGCCGCAGATAGGGCCGGGCGAAGGCGGGCGCGCGGTCCACCCAGCTTCGGGGCTGGGAATCAGGGACGGGACGATCAGGATGGAGGGTCATGGGATCTGGTCAGGTGTTGCGCGGCGTGTTCAGACAGATGACACAACGATACCCTACACTGGTAGCGTGTCGTCAGGCGGGAGCAGCACATATGGTCGCAAGAGCCATCATTGCCGCCGCAGCGTGGCTGATCACTGTCTGCGCCGCAGCTGAAGCCCAGCGGGAACGGTGGCCCGTCGCGGCAGAAGACGCCGTCGCGCGCTCGATCGCCCAACCGGATGCGCCCCTCCATCCAATGGCCATCGAGATGAATGTGTGCGGCTCGGGGCAGAGTGGGGGCCGGGGCTATCTCAACTCGATGCCTGACTACCGTGATCGGCGCTCGCTCAATGTGGAACTCATGCCTAGCGTGCGTGCGGATCTTACCGAACAGCTGGGCGGTGATCCGGTCGAGATTCTGCTGAACAAGCGCATTGTGGTGTTTGGCCAGCTACGCCAGGTCAGGATTGAGTGGATGCTCGGGGGCGAGCCAATGGGCGCCTCCTATACCCAGACGCAGTTGCGTCTTCAGACCGCAGGGCTGCTCGAGCCGGCGATCATGGACGGAAATCTGGCCCCGGCCGACTGCAGTGACGCAAACCCATGAGCACCGATCCCCGCCTGTTCGTCGACGCGCCCCTGAACGGGGGCGCCAGCCTGACGCTGGAGCGCGATCCGGCGCATTATCTGGTGTCGGTGATGCGCCGCCAGCCCGGCGACAGCGTGCGGGTGTTCAACGGGCGCGACGGCGAATGGCGCGCGGTGCTGGCGTCCGCCGGCAAGCGCGAGGCGCGCCTTGAGATCGCCGAGCGCCTGCGCGAACAGGCCGTCCCGCCGCCTTTGACCTTGTATTTTGCGCCGGTCAAGAAGGCGCGCACCGACTTTATCGTGGAGAAAGCCACCGAGCTGGGCGCGCGCGCCATCATTCCGGTGCTCACCCGGCGCACCAATGCCGAGCGCGTGCGCACCGACCGCCTGTCCGCGCTCGCCCGAGAAGCGGCCGAACAGACCGAACGGCTCGACGTGCCGCAGATCGGCGAACCGGTGCGGCTGGAGGCGTTGCTGGACGGCTGGCCGCAGGGGCAGCGGCTCATCTTCTGCGACGAGACCGGCGGCGCCCCGATGCTGGAGGCGCTGATGGCAATCCGCAATGAACAGCTGTTCGAGGTCAGCGCGGATGGCCAGTTCATCGAGGCGGCGCCAGACTCGACCGGCTTTAGAGTGGGCGCCCGCCGGCCCGAGCCTCATGCCCGCACGCTGGCTATGGCGCGGCGGCTGCGCGCCGAACCGACGCCCGCCGAGGCCAAGCTCTGGGCGCTATTGAAAGACATCAGAGTTCCGGGCGCTCATTTCCGGCGCCAGGCGGCGATTGGGCCGTATGTGGCGGATTTCGCCTGCCTGTCGCGTAATCTGGTGGTCGAGCTCGATGGCGGTGGCCATGGCGGTCGCCGCGACCGGGAGCGCGACGCCTGGATGGAGGCCCAAGGTTACCGCGTCCTGCGCTTCTGGAACGCCGAGCTGTTCGAAAACGCCATTGGAGTAGCGGAAGTGATTGCTGCAGCGCTGCACCACCCCACCCCAACCCTCCCCTCAAGGGGAGGGAGCGGGTCTGCGCCGCTGGAGGGGTATGGGGCAGACGGATCGATTGGCGGGGCGACGGCGAAGGGCGGCCCTCAGTCTGGCAGAAAGTACAATTCAGCCGACGCCGCTCTCCCTCCCCCGCCGGGGGAGGGCCGGGGTGGGGGGCGCAGCGGTCCAGATGATCCGCCAGGTTCAGACGACGGCGAGAGTCGCAAAGCCGGAAGGACTCAACACTGGGCCATCCTTACCGGTCCCGAGGGCGGGTTTGCGCCGGAGGAGCGCGAGCGGCTGCGGGCGCTGCCGGGCGTTCTGGCGGTGAGCCTGGGCCCGCGCATCCTGCGCGCCGACACGGCGGCGGCCGCGGCGCTGGCCCTGTGGCAGGCGGCGCTGGGTGATTGGGCGTGAGCGCTCGCGCTTGTGTGAAGGGCCGGGCGATATCGGCCCTTGCCGCATTGTCTGCGCCCGCCTAACTGTGCGGCCACGACTTGAGGGCGGGCCGGAGGCGCAAAACGATGAGCGGGACCTATAACGCCGGCGGCGAAGGCGCTCCCATTGAGAGCAAGGCGCAGCTGATCGCGCACGCGGCCTCGGGCGAAAAGCCGCGCGAGCGCTGGCGCATCGGCACCGAGCACGAGAAGTTCGGCTTCACCAAGGAGGGCCGCCAGCCGCTGGCCTATGAGGGCGAGGGCGCCAGCGTGCGCAAAATGCTCGACGGACTCACCCGCTTTGGCTGGGAGCCCATCGTCGAGGACGGCAAGACGGTCGCGCTGAAACGCGATGGAGGCTCCATCACGCTGGAGCCGGGCGGGCAGTTTGAACTGTCGGGCGCGGCGGTGGAGACGCTGCACGAGACCTGCCGCGAGGTGAACGGGCATTTGCGCGAGGTGCGCGAGGTCGCCGACGAGATCGGCGCAGGCTTTCTGGGCCTCGGCTTCTCGCCGGTCTGGGCGCTGGCCGACACGCCGATGATGCCCAAGGCGCGCTACCAGATCATGCGCAACTACATGCCCAGGGTGGGCGGTCTCGGCCACCAGATGATGTTCCGCTCGTGCACGGTGCAGACCAATCTCGATTACGCCAGCGAAGCGGACATGGTGAAGAAGATGCGCGTCTCGCTGGCGCTGCAGCCGGTGGCCACAGCCCTGTTTGCCAACTCGCCCTTTTCCGACGGGCGCCCGAACGGCTATCTGTCCTACCGCGCCCATGTCTGGACCGATGTGGACCCCAACCGCACCGGCATGCTGCCCTTCGCGTTCGAGGAAGGCTTCGGCTACGAGCAGTACGTGGACTGGGCGCTGGATGCGCCGATGTATTTCGTCAAGCGCGAGGGCCGGTATATCGACGCCTCGGGCCAGTCCTTCCGCGATTTCCTGCAGGGCAAGCTCCCCGCGCTCCCGGGCGTGATCCCGGTCCTGAGCGACTGGGAAGATCACCTCTCCACCCTGTTCCCTGAAGTGCGTCTGAAGACCTTCCTGGAACAGCGCGGCGCCGATGGCGGGCCGTGGAGCAATCTGTGCGCCCTGCCGGCCTTCTGGGTGGGCCTGCTCTATGACGATGCGGCGCTGGATGCGGCCTGGGAGTATGTGAAGGACTGGACGCGCGAGGAGCGCGCCTGCCTGCGCATCGGCGCGGCCCGCTTTGCGCTGAAAACCCCGTTCCGCACCCGCACCCTGCAGGACGTGGCCAAGGACGTGCTGGCCATCGCCCGCTCAGGCCTGAAGGCGCGCGCCCGCCTCAACGCCCATGGCGAGAACGAGGCGCTCTTCCTCGATGATCTCGACGCCATCGCCCGCACCGGACTCAGCCCCGCCGAACGCCTTTTGGAGCGCTATCACGGCGCCTGGGGCGGCAAGCTGGATGCGATATTTGAAGAGGCGGCGTATTAGGCCTCAGCTCGTCGGGCAATCTTCTGTCTGCGCGGGCGGCGATCCTGGCTCGGGATCACCCGGCAGGGGGATCCATTCGTGCTCGCGCGGCGGCAGGGCGAAGGGCGTGTTCTTGAAGCCGCCGGCGATGCTGGCGCGCCAGCCGGTTTTGGCCTGCTCGATGCGGGTCTTGCGCGACGAGACGAAATTCCAGTCGATATGACGCTCGCCGATATTGGCGCCGCCCAGGATCATGATCCGGCTGTCGGCGCGCACGCGGATCACGGGCGCCTCGCCGGGCGCGAATACCGCCAGACGGCCCGCGCCCACCGGCTCGCCGCCGGTTTCGATCAGGCCTGAGACGACATAGGCGGCGAGCTCGCCATGGCCGCCGGGCAGGTCGATGGCGGCGCCGGCGGGCGCCTCTGCGTGGATATAGATGAGGGGCGAGAAGGTCCTGACCGGCGAGCGGTGCTCCCACGCCGACCCCAGGATGAGGCGCATCTGCGCGCCGCCGCGCTCGAACCGGGGCAGCTCTTCCGGGTCATGATGGTGGAAGGCGGGTTCGCACTCCTCGGCGTCGTCAGGCAGGGCGATCCAGGCCTGGATGCCGTGCAGCGTGTGGCCGGCGGCGCGCGCCTTCGGGCCGGTGCGTTCGCTGTGGACGATGCCGCGCCCGGCGACCATGACATTGATCGCGCCGGGCGTCAGGGTCTGGTGCACGCCGAGCGAGTCGGCATGGTCCATCTCGCCCTCGAACAGATAGGTGAGGGTGGCCAGGCCAATATGCGGATGCGGGCGCACATCGATTCCGGCGCCGGGATCAAACCTTGCCGGGCCCATCTCGTCGAGGAAGACGAACGGGCCGACCCGGCGGCGCCTGGCCGAGGGCAGGACGCGCGAAACGGAAAATCCGCCCAGATCCTTGCGCCGTCCGGTGAGGATGAGATCGAGTTCGGCCATCGCGCGCCTTCCTTGTGGTGCTGGCGTGTTCAGCCGGCCGGCTGCGGGTCCAGGCGCAAGATCTGGTTCATGCGGGTGGTCTCGGTGACGGTGTAGCCGCGCGCCAGCGCGAGCTGGGCCGCGTCCGGCCCGTCGCGTCCGGCGAGATCGGCGCGTTCTAGGATCAGAAGATCGGGCCAGCGCTCCGGGCTGGCGGCGGCGAAGAAGGCGCGCAGGATCGCCGCCTCGCCGCCCTCCACATCAATCTTGATGGCGTGCGCCTTGCTCACGCGCATCTCGTCCATGAGCCTGGCAAGCGTGGTGACGCGCACCGCCTCGCCGCCGGGCGAGGGCGAACCGGCGAGCGCCGCGCCGCCGAGATTGCCCGGCACATAGCGAAGCACGTCCTCGCCCTCGTAATCGGCCAGCGCCACGCCGGAGATATCGATGTTTTCGAGCGCGTTCTGACGGGCGTTGAAGGCGATGCGCCGGCGCATCCGGCCCTGCGGCTCCACCGCGATGACGCGGCTCGCAGGCCCGCCGGCATGGGCGGCCACCAGCGCATAAAGGCCGGCATTGGCGCCCACATCCATGAATACCTTGCCCGGTCCCATGGCGGCGCGCAGGGCGGCAAGCTCGCGCGGGTCAAAGCATTGGGGCGTTAGGAAGGCGCGCTTTTCGCTGAGATTGTCACGCGGATAGAGCCGCAGCGACAGGCCGAAGGCGTGCACGTCGGCCGCCTCGTCCTTCAGCGCCGCCAGCGCCGCCGGGCGCAGCGCGCCGGCCAGGCGCAGCCCGGTCCGGTTGGCGGGCAGGGCCGAGGCGATCCCCCGCGCCGCCTGGCCGAACCAGGCCGGGGTGAAGCGGCCATAGGCCGGATCAGGTTTCGCGGCGGCGACAGACCGCGCCCGGGCGCGCGCCGGCGCCATGGGGCGGTCAGCATCGCCGGTTTCGGCTGGAGCGGCAGGGGCGTCGGGAGCGTCGGTCATGGCGCGGTTATAGCGCGGCTGACGGCGCGCGCCTACCACGCACGCTTTGCACGCTGGCGCGATGGCACTAACGTGACGGTCGATGAGACATTCGGGAGACAGCATCATGCGCCTGGCGATTGCAGCGGCTGCGGCTGCGTTCCTCACCTTTCCTGTCCACGCTGACGATCTGGCGCCAGAGGCGCGCGAGCACGCCCGGGCGCTGGCGCAGGCGGCGCTGGAGAGTGATCTGGCTTATGAGATCACCGAGTCGCTGACCACCGAAATCGGACCGCGCCTGGCGGGCACGCCGCAGGAGGCCCGCGCGCGCGACTGGGCGGTGGAGATGCTGACCGGGCTCGGGTTTGAAAACGTCCGGGTCGAAGACTTCCCCATGGATTTGTGGACGCGCGGGCATTCCATCTTTGAGGAGGTGGCGATCACCCATCCCTTCCCGCAGGAGCTGTACGCCACCTCGCTGGGCGGCGCGGCGGCGACGCCGGAAGGCGGGATCGAGGCGGAGATCGTCTTCTTTGAGAGCTTTGACGATCTGCTGGCGTTTGACGGCGCTGAAGATGCGCTGGAGGGCAAGCTGGTCTTCGTCAATGACCGCATGACTGCCGGGCGCAGCGGTGAGGGCTATGGCTGGGCCAACCGCAAGCGCACGCAAGGCTGGGTGGAGGCGGAGAACCGCGGCGCACTGGGCCTGCTGATCCGGTCGGTGGGCACGTCCTCGCACAGGTTTGCCCATACCGGCATGATGAGCTTTCCCGCCCAGCGCCTGCCCGACATTCCGGCGCTGGCGGTCTCGGCGCCCGACGCTGACCAGATCGAGCGCATCCATGCCATGGGCGAGACGATCCGGGTGGCGCTGCGCACCCATTCGGGGTGGCGCGGCGAGGTGACGAGCGGCAATGTCATCGCCGAGATCACCGGGTCCGAAGCGCCCGGGGAGATTGTGATCATCGGCGCACACCTCGACAGCTGGGACACCGGCACCGGCGCCCTCGACGACGGGGCGGGCGTGGGCATCGTGGCGGCGGCGGCGCGCCTGATCCTGGAGGCGGGCGAGCGTCCGCGCCGGACCATCCGCATCGTGCTGTTCGGCGCCGAGGAGGTCGGCCTGGTCGGCGCGCGCGCCTATGCCAGCGCCCGCATGCAGGACGGCACGGTGGGACAGCACATCATCGGATCGGAATCCGATTTTGGCGCGCGCCCGGTCTGGCGCCTGTCGTCAGGTGTGGGCGAGCATGCCGTGGGCTTTTTCGACGCCATGCAGCAGGAGATGGCGTTTCTGGGCATTGAGCGCGGCGGCAACAGCTCGGGCGGCGGGCCGGACATGATCCCGCTGGCGGCGATGGGCGTGCCGATGGCGCGGCTGGATCAGGACGGGACGGATTATTTCGAGTTCCACCACACGCCCAATGACACGTTCGACAAGATCGTGCCCGACGAAATGGCCCAGAATGTCGCCGCCTGGGCGATGTTCACCTGGCTGGTGGCCGACAGTGATGTGGACTTCCGCGCCCGTCCCGAGCCGGAGGCGCAAGACGCCGCCGAGGGCGAGCCGGCGCCGTAGCGTCAGGCGCCGGCCGCCCGGGCGCGCAGCCGCGCCGCATCGCGCAGCGCCGTGCGTGTGGTGTCCCAGGCGATGCGCTCCAGCGCCTCGTCAAACGGGACGAAGGCCGCGTCCAGCGCGTCGTCAGCGGCGCGCGGCTCGCCGCCGGTCCAGTCGGCGCACCAGTCGACCATGACGAAATGGGTGTCCGCCTCGATGGACTGGTAGACGCCGATGAGGCCGGTGAGGGCGATCTCCACGCCGGTCTCCTCGCGCACCTCGCGCACCAGGGCGTCTTCGAGCGTCTCGCCGAACTCCACCTTGCCGCCGGGGATGGACCACTGGCCCTCGAACGGCGCGCGGGCGCGCCGGATCAGCAAGACGTCATCGCCGCGCCACACCACGGCGCCGACGCTGACCACAGGGCGCGGCTTGACGCTCACGCGGGGCGGGCCTTGAGTGGGCGGGAGAGGAGCGAAGCGGTCATGTGCGGACGATATGTCATTACGCTGACGCTCGACCAGATGGGCGCGCTGTTTGAAACAGCGGACCGGCCCAACCTGGCGCCCAACTGGAATGCCGCGCCGACCCAGGACCTGCCCGTGGTGCGCCGGGGCGCGGACGGGGCGGCGCGCCTGTCGGCGATCCGCTGGGGGCTCATTCCGCACTGGTCCAAGACCGGGCCGACAGGCGCCAAACCCCTAATCAATGCGCGCAGTGAAACCGCTGCGGAAAAGCCCGCCTTCCGCACCGCCCTGAAGCGGCGCCGGGCGCTGGTTCCGGCCGACGGGTTCTATGAATGGCAGGCCGGGCCCGACGGCAAGCAGCCCTGGTACATCACCCGCACGGACGGCGCGCCCATGGTGTTTGCAGGCCTGTGGGAGCGCTGGGGCGAGGGCGATGCGCGGGTGGACAGTTTTGCGATCCTGACCCGCGAGGCCGGGCCGGATACGGCCTGGCTGCATGACCGGGCGCCGGTGATCCTGGAGCGCGGCGCCTTTGCGGCCTGGCTGGACCCGGACACGGCCCCCGGACCGTTTTTCGGGCCCCTGGCCGAGGCATCCCTGACGACCCGGCCGGTCAGCCGGCGTGTGAACGCGGTGCGGGAGAATGATGCGGGGCTTCTTGATCCGGTGGAGACCGTGGCGGGTGAGGGCGGACAAGCGCCGGCGTGAACGCGGCGCCCCCCTTGCGCCGCCGCGTCTGGATGAACCGGCGCACCCCTCACCTTACCTCTCCCCTCTCAAGAGGGGAGAGGGGGCTTTGACGCCTGAGTTTGTTCCGGAAATGCAAGCGCCTGGCCCAACCGAAAGAGCGCAGCGCCGCACGCCCCCTCTCCCCCATTCATGGGGGCTGAGCTCTTGAGAGATTGATCCGGGGGATCAATCGACAGGGCGAAGGGCAGGGTGAGGGGGACCTCTCCGCCCCCCTTGCGCCGCCGCGCCTGGGCGAATCGGCGCACACCCCTCACCTTACCTCTCCCCTCTGAAGAGGGGAGAGGGGGCTTTGACGCCTGAGTTTGTTCCGGAAATGCAAGCGCCTGGCCCAACCGAAAGAGCGCAGCGCCGCACGCCCCCTCTCCCCCATTCATGGGGAGAGGGCAGGGTGAGGGGGGCTCTCCGCCCCCCCTTGCGCTCGCCGCGTCTGGGCGAATCGGCGCACACCCCTCACCTTACCTCTCCCCTCTGAAGAGGGGAGAGGAGGCTTTGACGCCTGAGTTTGTTCCGGAAATGCAAGCGCCTGGCTTCAACGGATTGAACGAGGCGTAGAAGCCCCCTCTCCCCCATTCATGGGGGAGAGGTAAGGTGAGGGGGGGCGGTCAGTCCGGGCTTTGCCGTTCCAGTTGAAACATCCGCACGCGCATCAGCGCGGTTTCGATAATGTGGTCAGCCGCCATGAACGCCGCCTCATCCAGGGTGATGTTCCAGAAGCGCATGACCTGCCAGCCGTCTGCTTCCAGAACCGCAGTGCGCCTTGCGTCGGCGGCTTGCTGATCGGCGTGCTGGGCGCCATCGAGCTCGATGATCAGGCGCGCCTCCACGCAGGCGAAGTCGGCGATGAAGCCGCAGGCGGGGTGCTGGCGGCGGAATTTCAATCCTTCGGGGCGCTGGCGCAGGAGCGACCAGAGCCGCCGCTCGAAGCGGGTCTGATTGCGCCTCAAGCGGCGGGCATGGGCGATGGGTTTGGAGCGGGCCATGGCGGCAGTGTGCCAATTTCCCCTTATTGGGGAAACTGGCTTCTGAACTCTTTGGCGTGTCTGGCGCCGCCGCGTCTGGACGAACCGCCGCGCACCCCTCACCTTACCTCTCCCCTCAAGGAGGGGAGAGGAGGCTTGGACGTTGCGCTTTTT
>WGNG01000007.1 GCA_016124675.1 Alphaproteobacteria bacterium | reverse complement strand
CTTGCGGCAGACCTCCTTCGTGCTCACACCGGCATCGTGCTCGCGCAGCATGCCGATAATCTGCTCTTCCGAATAACGGCTCTTTCGCATGGTCCATCCTCTCCTCGATGGACTCTACCATTCAATGGCCGGAAATCAGGGCGCTGGGTCACTCCTGACCGGGCCTCGGTGATCAGGCGTTGGAACATGTTTTTGGACCATCCCGCTATCCGCCTGGAAGCCCCAAATCGTAGACTTTTGGAAGATTTATGGTCTACCAGTTGATGGCGGTGAGGGTGGGATTCGAACCCACGATACGGTTTCCCGTATACACGCGTTCCAGGCGTGCGCCTTCGACCACTCGGCCACCTCACCAACAAGGGCGCGGAACCTAGCCGATCTGGCGGGCCGGTCAAGCGCGTGCGCCATGGGCTTACGGGAAGGCTGCAGTCCGGTTCCTGCGCCCTTGCACAGCCCGGCGCCCGTGACGCGGAGGCGGCGCGCGCCTATCTTGGGTCAAACGGCGCAATCGTGCGCCCCGCCAGCCTTGGGAGACCCGTCCATGCGTTTGCGCAGCGACAGTGAGTTCAAGACCGCCCTGGTGCCTGCCGATCAGGCTTTGCCGGGCCGGTTCCAGTCCATTCCCACCGCCCAGACGCATGTCACGCTGGGCGGCGCCCTGAAGGCGGATGTGCCGCCGGGCGCGCAGGAAATCATCCTGGCGATGGGGTGCTTCTGGGGTGTTGAGCGGGTGTTCTGGCGGCTTCCCGGCGTCATCAGCACTGCGGCAGGTTACGCTGGCGGGATCACGCCCAATCCCACCTATGAGGAAGTATGCTCGGGCCGCACCGGACATACCGAAGTGGTGCGCGTCGTGTTCGATCCGGCCCGGATCAGCCTTGAACAGATTCTGAAAACCTTCTGGGAAGGTCATGACCCCACCCAGGGCATGCGTCAGGGCAATGATGTCGGCACCCAGTACCGTTCGGCGATCTATTGGACGGACGAGGCCCAGCGCGAGGCGGTGGAGGCGAGCGCGGCGGTTTATGGCGAGGCGCTGCGCGCGGCGGGCCGCGGCGCCATCACCACCGAGATCCGCGAGGCCGGGCCGTTCTATTATGCCGAAGGCTATCACCAGCAATATCTCGCCAAGAACCCGGACGGGTATTGCGGCATTGGCGGCACCGGCGTGACCTGTCCCATCGGGACGGGGGTCCGCGCGGCGGGCTGACCGGTCGCGTGACCCGGCTTATTGTCTTTGACGTCGATTCCACCCTTCTGGCCGTGGAGAGCCTCGACTTTGCCGTGGAGCGCGCGCTGGCCGGCGCGCCGGACGGGGCCGGGCGCGCTGCGCGCCTGTCGGCGATCACCGATCAGGGCATGGCCGGGGCGCTGAATTTTCGCGCCTCGCTGGAGCAGCGCATCGCCATCGCCGGCCTGACCCGGGGGGCGGTGGAAGAGGCGCGTGAGGCGCTGCGCACGAAACTCACGCCGGGCATGGCCGGCCTGCTGGCGCGTCTGCGCGAGGACGCGCGCGTGATGGCGGTGTCGGGCGGGTTTGTGGACCTGATTGCGCCGGCGCTCACCGATCTGGGCTTTGTGCCGGGCGACATCCACGCCAACAGCTTCATCTATGACGGCGCCGGGCTGCAGGCGGGTGTGAGCGGTTTTGACCGGGACAATCCCCTGTCGCGCTCGGGCGGCAAGGCGGTGGTGGTGCGGGCGCTGAAAGCCCGGTCGGGCGCCGTGCACGCGATCATGGTCGGCGACGGCATGACCGATCACGAGGCCTATGCCGCCGGCGCGGCTGACGCCTTCATCGGCTTTGGCGGCGTCACCGAGCGCGCGGCGGTGCGCGCCAAAGCCCCGGCCTGGGCGCAGGACGTGCCTGCGCTGGCCAGGCTGCTGACCGGCTGAGGCTCAGCCACCCCTGCGCCGGGCGCGCCGGGCCGCATGGGACCAGCGCCGCGCCCACAGGATGAAAACGCCTGCGGTGGCGAACATCAAAAGCCCGTAGACGGCGGCCGGCACGGCGTAGGCGAGATCGCCCAGCAGCGACACCGAAACCACAATGGCGAGCGTCGCGTTCTGCAATCCGCACTCCAGCGTCAGGGCGATGCGCTGGCGCATGCGCAGGGCCAGCACGCTGGTCACCGCGAAGGCCAAACCCATGGCGGCCAGATTGAGCGCCAGCGAGACCAGGCCGGCTTCGGCGAAACGCTGGACCGTCACGGCGATGCCTTCGGCCATGATCGTGGCGGCCACCACGGCGATGAACACCACCGCCGAGAGAAGGCGCGAGCGCTTTTCTATTGTCGCCGCGACCTCGGGTGCGATCTGGCGAATCCCCATGCCAATCGCCACCGGGATGACGGTAAGGGCGAAGATGGCGAGCCCTGTAGTCACCAGCCCGACATCGGGCGCGTCCGGTCCCATGAACAGCGCCAGCGCGATGATGAGGACCAGCGGCACAGTCACCACGGACAACAGGCTGGCCAGCGCCGTCAGCGAGATCGACAGCGCCACATCGCCGCGCGCCATATGGGTGAGCAGGTTCGACGTCGTCCCGCCCGGACATGCGGCCAGCAGCACAATGCCCACTTTCAGCGCCGGCGGCGCCGGGATCAGCGCCACGATCACAATCGCAAGCAGGGGCAGGGTGATGAATTGCAGCACCGCGCCGGTGAGGAAGGCCTTGGGCTGGGCGAAGATGCGCCGGAAATCGGCCGGCGTCAGCCCCACGCCCAGCGCCAGCATGATGAAGGCCAGGGCGAGCGGCAGAAATATCTGGGCGAAAATTGAATCCATGAGGGCGCACAGGCCGGGGATTCGAACCGGGCGGCAAGCCTGCGCGCCTCATGCAGGGCCGCTGAGCGGCGCCGCGCGCTTGACCCGGGACCCTGCCTCGGGCGGTGTTACGCCTCATGCGATTACATGGAGCCGACGCCATGCACCGGCGCGCCTTTCTGAGCCTGGCCGCAGCTGGCGGCGCGGCGCTCGCCTTGCCTCCGGTTGCACTGGCGCGGTCCGGGCCGCCTCAGCTCGAGCGGCTCAACACTGATCCCACGCGCATCATCCGCACGGTCGCCGGGCTACGGCCGTTCCGGGCGGCTGGTTATGTAGTTCGCGCCGAACGGTTCAGCCGCCGCCAGACCCTGGTGCATCATTATGGGCATGGCGGGGCGGGCGTGACGATGAGCTGGGGCACGGCGGCCGAGGCCGTGCAGGCGCTGGAGACGGCGACCTCAGAGCGCAGCTGCGCGGTGATCGGGTGCGGCGTGATCGGGCTGACCACCGGGCTCGAACTGGTCCGCCGCGGCCATGAGGTGACCATCTATGCCGAGGCGCTGCCGCCCTACACCACCTCGAACATCGCCGGCGCCTATTGGGGCATCGCCGGTCTGTACCGCCGCACGGACGTGGACGAGCCCTTCATGGCGCGCATGGGCGTCGCGGCGCTGCGGTCACATCGCGCGTTCCAGCATCTCGCAAATGATCCGCGCTATGGCGTGTATTGGGTGCAGGCCTTTGATCTCTTTACCCGCCCGCCAGCGGACCCGATGGGCGCGCCGGACATGCCCTGGCTCTATCCCGGTTTCCGGCGGCGCACCGGCCCGGACGCCTGGTGGGGCTATGAGGGGGTCGATCAATTCCACCAGCTGATGATCGATCCGGACATTTATCTGCGTGCGCTGATGGCCGAATTTGAAGGGGCAGGCGGCCGCATCCGCATGGCGCGGTTTGAAACTGCCCGTGATCTCTCGCGCCTGCGCGAACGGGTGATCGTCAACTGCACGGGGCTGGGCGCGCGTGCGCTGTTTGGCGACGAGGCACTGGAGCCGGTACGCGGCCAACTCACGATCCTGCTGCCCCAGCCTGGCATTGACTACGCCTACACCACCAGTTTCGAGGGCGGCTCGCTTTACATGTTCCCGCGGCGCGGGGCGATCGTGCTGGGCGGCTCGCACGGGCGCGGGAATTGGTCCACCGACATCGATCTGGCTGACCAGGACCGCATGCTGCGCGGCCATTCCGAGCTGGCTATGCGCATCGCGCAGGGCGTCTGAGCCGTGCGCTCGGCTCGCCACACATAACCTGTCCGGACAAATGAGCCAGTGCGCACGCGAATAATGCCGGACGCCTTGACCCGATGGCGCCGGAGCGCTACCGCCGCATGCTGCGCACCGACGCGCACCCCCTCTCTTCGCTCCGTCTGCGTGCGGCGCCGGGCGCGAGGATACGCCTGAATGAGGACCACCATGGCCGAGATCCCAGCGAAGGCGGCGGACCGCCGTTTTGCAGCAGCGCGCAGCCCTGCGGACCTGCCGCAGGTGGACCAGGAGATTCTGGCGTTCTGGAAGGCTGACGGGACGTTTCAGGCCTCCATCGACCAGCGTCCGGACGACAACCAGTTCGTCTTTTATGATGGTCCGCCCTTCGCCAACGGCCTGCCCCATTACGGGCATTTGCTGACCGGCTTCGCCAAGGACGTGATCCCGCGCTTCCAGACCATGAAAGGCCGCCGGGTGGAGCGCCGCTTTGGCTGGGATACCCATGGCCTGCCGGCGGAACTTGCCGCAGAGAAAGCGCTGGGCATTTCCGGGCGCAAGGCGGTGATCGAGCTGGGTATCGACAGGTTCAACGCCGCCGCCCGCTCCGAGGTGATGAAATATGCCGGCGAGTGGGAGACCTATGTCACCAGGCAGGCCCGCTGGGTGGACTTCGAGAATGATTACAAGACGCTCGATATCGGCTTCATGGAAAGCTGCCTGTGGGCGTTCAAGCAGCTCTGGGACAAGGGGCTTGTGTATCGCGATTACCGCGTGGTGCCGTATTCGTGGGCAGTGGAAAGCCCGCTGTCGAACTTCGAGACGCGTCTCGACAATTCCTACCGTAACCGGACCGATCCGGCCGTCACGGTCGGTTTCCGCATCCGCGACGGTCAGGGAGACCTCTCCGGCGCGCAGCTGCTGATCTGGACCACCACGCCCTGGACGCTGCCGTCCAACCTCGCCGCCGCAGCGGGTGCGGACATCGATTACGCTGTCATGGCCAAGGATGGCGAGCGCTATATCCTGTCCGCCAACGCCCTGGAAAAATACAAGAAACAGCTCGAAGGGGCGCAGCGCATCGCGACCGTCAAGGGCGCCGCGCTGGAGAACCTCACCTACCACCCGCCGTTCGATTATTTCCTCGGCCACGAGAAGGCCTTCCGTATCCTGATCGAGGACTTCGTCACCGACGAGGACGGTACGGGCGTGGTGCACATGGCGCCCGGCTTTGGCGAGGATGACCTCAATGCCTGCCGCCGCGCCGGCATCGCCGTGGTGGTGCCCGTGGATCAGGCCGGGCGCTACACCCGCGAGATCCCCGACTATGAAGGCATGCTGGTGTTTGACGCCAACAAGCCGATCACCCAGCGCCTGAAGGAGGAAGGCAAGCTCTTCCGCCACGATACGTATGACCACAATTATCCCCATTGCTGGCGCACGGACGAGCCGCTGATCTACAAGGCGGTGGACAGCTGGTATCTGAAGGTTTCCGACTTCCGAGAGCGCATGGTGGAGCTCAACCAGCAGATCAACTGGGCGCCTGCCCATGTGAAGGACGGGATTTTCGGCAATTGGCTGGCCGGAGCGCAGGACTGGAACATTTCGCGCTCACGCTTCTGGGGCACGCCCATCCCGGTGTGGATGAGCGATGATCCCGATTATCCGCGCACCGAAGTCTACGGCTCCATCGCCGAGCTGGAGGCCGCGTTCGGGGTCACGATCACCGATCTGCACCGCCCCTTCATCGACCATCTGACCCGGCCCAACCCGGACGACCCCACCGGCAAATCGAAAATGGTCCGGGTGGAGGATGTGTTCGATGTCTGGTTTGATTCCGGCTCCATGCCGTTCGCCAGCGTGCATTATCCGTTCGAGAACAAGGACTGGTTCGAGGCCAATTTCCCGGCCGATTTCATCGTGGAATACGTCGCCCAGACGCGCGGCTGGTTCTACACGCTGATGGTGCTGGGCACGATGCTGTTCGACCAGCCGCCCTTCCTCAACGCCATCTGCCACGGCGTGGTGCTGGACGAGAACCGCCAGAAACTGTCCAAGCGCCTGCGCAATTATCCCGACCCGCTGGAGTTTTTCGACAAGGCCGGATCAGACGTTATGCGCTGGTTCCTGATCGCCTCGCCTGTGCTCAATGGCGGCGACCTCCTCGTGCCCAAGGAGGCGCGCGACATCGCCGCAGTACAGCGCGAAGCCATCGCGCCCCTGATGAACGCCTACGCCTTCTTCTCGCTCTACGCCAATCTGGAGACCCGCACGCCGCAAATCATCCGCGATGCGTCCGATCCGCTGGATCGCTACATCCTGACCAAGACCGGCGAGCTGGCGGCGGCTGTCGAGGCGGCGCTGGACGGGTTCGACATACCGCGCGCCTGCAAGGCGGGAACGGCCTATTTCGACGCCCTGACCAACTGGTATATCCGCCGATCACGGGCGCGCTTCTGGGGCTCGACGGACGCGGCGTCCCGCGATGCTGCCTTTGATACGCTGTATACGGTGCTGACCCAGGTGTGCCGCGTGCTTGCGCCGCTTCTGCCGATCGTGACGGAGAAGCTATACAAGTCGCTGACCGGCGAGCGCTCGGTTCATCTGGCGCTGTGGCCGGCAACGGATGAATTCGCCCACGATCATGATCTGGCCCGCGCCATGGATCTGGTGCGCGACGCGTGCTCGGCAGCGCTGTCGGTGCGTGAACGCCACCGTCTGCGCGTGCGCCTGCCGCTCAAATCCCTTACCATCGTCCATGCCGACGCCCCGGCGCTGGCCCCCTATGTGGGCCTGATCGCCGAAGAGCTGAATGTGCGCGATGTGGCGCTGTCCACCGATCTAGATGCCTTCGGGTCTGTGGAGCTCAAGGTGAACCCGCAGATCGGCAAGCGTCTGGGCGGGAAGATGAAAGAGGTGATGGCCGCCGCACGCGCCAGCGCCTTCACCCTGACCCCCGACGGGTCGGCGCAGGTGGCGGGCGAAGCGTTGTCCCCGGACGAGTTTACCTTGCGCATGGTCGCCGCCGAGGGCAGCGCGGCCGAGCCTTTCGCGGGCACCGGCGCTGTCGTGCTCGACATTTCGGTGGACGCCGGTCAGGAGCGCGAAGGCCTCGCGCGCGACCTCGTGCGGGCGGTACAGTCAGCGCGCAAGGACGCTGGCCTCGACGTCTCCGACCGCATCGCGCTGGCCATCGCCGGCGGGCCGGACATCGCCGCGGCGATGCAGGCCCATGGCGACTTCATCAAGGCCGAAACGCTGGCGGTATCCCTGACGGCCGCTGACCTGCTGCACGGGACGGTCAGTGAAGCGGATATTCTCGGCGATACGGTGCGCATCAGCGTGGCCAAGGCCGGCTAGACCACACGACAGACCCTGGCCGCCTCCAGGCGCTGGAGGCCGGCTGGACCCTTACGGAACGCGATCCATGACCGATCAGACCGCCTATGATTTCACCGCCCTGGAAGCCAAATGGCGCGCGGCGTGGGACGCGCTCGGCGTCAATCGCACGCCGCACCCGAAGCCCGGCGACAAGACCTTCTATGTGCTGGACATGTTCCCCTACCCGTCCGGGGCGGGCCTGCATGTGGGCCACCCTGTGGGCTATCTCGCCACCGACATCGTGGCCCGCTACAAGAAGATGCAGGGCTTCACCGTCCTCCATCCGATGGGCTGGGACAGTTTCGGTCTGCCCGCCGAGCAATACGCCGTGCGCACCGGCGTGCACCCGGCCGTGTCCACCGCACAGAACATCGCCACCTACAAGCGCCAGATGGCGCTGCTGGGCCTTGGCTATGACTGGGAGCGTGAGATCGCGACGTCCAGCCCGGACTATTACAAATGGACTCAGTATATCTTCGTGCGGCTGTATAACGCTTGGTATGACGCCGGCGCGAGCCGGGCGCGCCCGATCGAGGAGCTGCCGATCCCGGACGAAATACGCGCCGGGGGCAAGCTCGCCGTCCAGGATTTCCAGGACGCGCGCCGGCTGGTTTATTTCGACACCGCGCCGGTTAACTGGTGCCCGGAACTCGGCACCATCCTGGCCAATGAAGAGGTGTATGACGGCAAGTCCGAACAGGGCCACGATGTCGTGCGCATCCCGCTGCGCCAGGTGAAGATGAGGATCACGGCGTATGCGGAGCGTTTGCTCGCCGATCTTGACGGTCTTGACTGGCCTGAAGGCATCAAGGATTCCCAGCGCAACTGGATCGGGCGGTCGCAGGGCGTGTCCCTGCGCTTCGCCGTGGCGGGCCATGACGCGCAGGTGGAGACGTTCACCACCCGCGTCGACACGCTGGGCGGCGTCACCTTCCTGGCGCTGGCGCCCGAGCACCCCCTGGTGGATTCGATCACCACGCCGGCCATGCGTGCCGCCGTGCGCGACTATGTCGAGACCGCAGCGCGCAAATCAGACCTTGACCGGACGGTGGACGCAGAAAAGACGGGCGTGCTCACCGGGGCCGAGGCGATCAACCCGGTGACGGGCCGCAAGGTCCCGATCTTCGTCGCGGACTATGTCCTGCCCGATTACGGGACGGGCGCGGTGATGGGCGTGCCCGCCCACGACGAGCGCGATTTTGCTTTCGCGCAGTCCTATGGCCTCGACATCCTGCCCGTCATTGATCCGGGTGCAGAGAATCCTGCGCGTGCGGATGTGCTGGCGGGACGGGCCTGCTGGACCGAGGACGGCGTGATGTTGGCCGCGCCCGATGAGAGCGGGCTCTATCAGGCCGGCGTGCGCTGGCGCGATGCACGCGAGCAGGTCGCCGACTTCCTGGAGGCGCGTGGGCTGGGCCGGCGCGTCACAAGCTATAATCTGCGCGACTGGACGTTCGCGCGCCAGCGCTATTGGGGCGAGCCGATTCCCATCGTGCACTGGGAGGACGGCACGCGCACCACGCTGGACGTCAGCGAGCTGCCCCTGACCCTGCCCCATATCGAGAGCTACAAGCCCACGGGCCAGGCCGAAAGTCCGCTGGCCCGCGCCGGCGAATGGCTGGAGGTGACCGATCCGAAGTCCGGCCTGAAAGGCCGGCGGGAGACCTCAACCATGCCGCAATGGGCCGGGTCGTGCTGGTATTATCTGCGCTTCAAGGACCCGCGGAACGAAGACGCGCTGGTCGATCCGCAGGTCGAGCGCGCCTGGGGCATGGTGGACCTGTATGTCGGCGGCGCCGAGCACGCCACCTTGCATCTTCTGTATGCGCGCTTCTGGCACAAGGTGCTGTTTGATCTGGGGCTTGCGTCCACGAAAGAGCCGTTCCAGAAGCTGGTCAACCAGGGTCTCCTGACCAGCCACGCCTTCAAGAACGCCCGCGGCATCGTGCTGGCGGTCGATGAGGTCGAAGCGCGCGAGGACGGATCCTTCGTACACGCCCCGACCGGCGAAACGGTGGAGCGCGTCGGCGCGAAAATGTCGAAATCCCTGCGCAATGTGGTGACGCCCGACCATGTGGTGGAACGCTTCGGCGCAGACGCCTTCCGGGTGCACATGATGTTCATGGGCCCCGTGGAGGCCATGCGCCAGTGGGACACCGACGCGGTAGCCGCCGCGCTGAAATTCCTGCGCCGGATGTGGCGCTACGCCACCGGCGCCCTCGCCGCGCCCGCGAGCGAGGAACCGAAAGCCGTGACGCTGGCGGCGGCCAAGCTGGTCATGGCGGTCACCGAGGATCTGGAGAATTTGCGCCTGAACACCGCCATCGCCGAGCTGATGAAATACCTCAATGCTGCTGAAGGCCAGCCCGTCACGCGCGAGACCCTGCAGTCTGTCATCCGGGTGCTGGCGCCGTTTGCGCCCTTCATGGCCGAAGAGCTGTGGGAGATGGCGGGCGGGCAGCCCAGCGTGTTCCAGGCCGCCTGGCCCAAGGCCGACGCCGCCATGCTCAGCGCCGCCATCGAGACAGTGGAGCTGGTGGTGCAGGAAGGCGGCAAGCGCCGCGCCTCCATTCCCGTCGCTCCGGACGCGGACGATGACACGATCCGCGAGACCGCTTTCGCCCGCCTGCGTGAAATGGGCAAGGAAACGGCCGGCGCGGACCTGTCCAAAGTCGTCATCGTACGCGACAGGAAGACGGGCTATCCGCGCCTGATCAATGTTCCCAGGCTCGACGAATGACGAAGGCCGCGCTGCGCAAGCGTCCGGCCCGGCGCCGCTTGCCCGGCCTGACCCGCGAGCAGGCCGAGGAGGTTTACGCGCGCCTGGCCGAGATCCAGCCTGAACCGCGCACCGAGCTTGAGTACGTCAATCCGTACACGCTGGTCGTCGCCGTGGCGCTGTCCGCCCAGGCGACCGACGTGGGCGTGAACAAGGCCACACGCCGCCTGTTTGCCGCCGCCGCCACGCCTCAGGCCATGCTGGCGCTGGGCGAAGAGGGCGTGCGCGAGCACATCAAGACGATCGGCCTGTTCCGCAACAAGGCCAAGAACGTCATCGCCCTGTCACGGCTGATCATTGAGGAATTTGGCGGCGAGGTGCCGCGCACGCGCGAGGATCTGATGCGCCTGCCAGGCGTGGGGCGGAAGACCGCCAATGTGGTGCTGAACGAGGCGTTCGGGCACACCACCATCGCGGTCGACACCCATATCTTCCGCGTGTCCAACCGGACGGGCCTGGCGCCGGGAAAGACGCCGGACGAGGTTGAGGCGCGCCTCGAAGCCATCACGCCCGGGGCCTATCTCAAGGGCGCGCATCACTGGCTGATCCTGCACGGGCGCTATGTGTGCAAGGCCCGCAAGCCCGAATGCTGGCGCTGCGCCATCACCGATATCTGCCGCTTCAAGGACAAGACGCCCGCGCCCTGAGGACGCGGGCGTTTGAAATAGCTACTCCGCCGGCAGTTCGTTGGCCGGGCGTTGCAGGCGCTTGTCGAACAGGCCCCACACCCCGTCCTCGCCATGCCAGGCGCCCTTGGTGGCGCCCTTGGAGTATTCGGTGGCGCGCGCCTCGAAGAAGTTGGCGTGCTCGACCCCGTTGAGGATCTCGCTCAGCCACGGGATCGGGTGCTCCTTGACGCCATAGATCGGCTTCAGCTTGAGCTGGCCCATGCGCCAGTCGGCGATATAGCGAATGTATTTCTTGATATCGTCGGGCGTCATGCCCTCCACCTCGCCGGCCTCGAAGGCGAGCTCGATGAATTTGTCCTCCAGCGCGACAACGGTCTTGCAGCAATCGGCGATGTCGTCCTTGACCGAGGCAGTGAGCGCGCCGGTCTCCTCGGCGAATGTATGGAACAGCTTCATCATGCCCTCGCAGTGCAGCGACTCATCGCGCACCGACCAGGACACGATCTGGCCCATGCCCTTCATCTTGTTGAAGCGCGGGAAGTTCATCAGCATGGCGAAGCTGGCGAACAGCTGCAGGCCTTCGGTGAAGCCGCCAAACACCGCCATGGAGGTGAGGATGTCCTTCTCGGTCTCCACCCCGAACTTGCCCAGATAATCGTGCTTGGCCGCCATTTCCTTATACTCCATGAAGGCGGAGAACTCGGTGTCGGGCATGCCGATGGTTTCCAGAAGCAGGGCGTAGGCGGCGATATGCACCGTCTCCATGTTGGAGAAGGAGGCCAGCATCATGCGCACTTCAACCGGCTTGAAGAGCGGCATGTAGTTTTCCATGTAGTTGGCGCCCACCTCCACATCCGACTGGGTGAAGAAGCGGAAAATCTGGGTGAGCAGATTGCGCTCGCGGTCATCCAGACGCGTCGCCCAATCCTTGCAGTCCTCACCCAGCGGCACTTCCTCGGGCAGCCAGTGGACCTGCTGCTGGATTTTCCAGAAATCATAGGCCCACGGATAGCGGAAGGGCTTGTAGGAATGGCTCGAGGTGAGCAGACCCGGGCGGTCACTGGATACGGTCAGGAGGGTCATGGCGTCTCAGGCGTCCTTCACTGGCGGAACGGGACTCGCGCGAAATGGCGCGGGCACGATTGCAATATATTGTGGTGAAGGAGCACTTAACGTCCACCCCTTGTGTGCGCACTGCGGCGTTTTCCCACAGCCCGTCCACAGGGAATGTCGGCGCCGCTACCGGACGAACGATACAGAGAACGATCCGAAGCGGTGTTGTTCGCGCTGCGTCGCAAACTGATCGGATCTCACAATATGCGTGTAGGTGATCCGCACGAAGCGCCATTGCACGGCGACGCCCGCCTGGGCGGACCAGACCATGTCATGCTTGTCGACGGAGCGCGACGCCCGGAACGTGTTGCCATCAAGGAAAATGTCGCGTCCCACCCAGTTCCCGGCCAGTCCGCCGAACACGTAAGCGTTCCAGCCGTCAATTCTCGTTGCGAAGCTTGACGCGCTCACGGCCGGGCGGATGCGCGGCGGCGCCGCAACCCCCGCCGGGGGGGCCGCCAGCGACCAGCGCGCGAAAACCCCGCCGGAGAGATCCGTTCGCAGCGTGCCGAGCGTGGCGCCGGCATGGGTGTAGGCATCGGCGTTCCAGCGGTCCGAGCTCAACCAATCCCGGCGCCGCAGCCTTTGAACCGCCACGGCGAAAACCAGCTCGTCGTGCAGCTGGGTCGCCCAGCCGGCCGGATCGACCGCATCGTTCAGGACATCATTGTGCCAGTGACGCTGCACGAACTCGCCCTGGGCGGACGGGCCGACCAGGCCAATCTCGAGGCTGAGCGTGTTCTCACTGTCTTCGGTGATCGCTGTGGAAAACAGGCTGGCCGCCAGATAACCCGCATAGGGGTGGTCATCCTCAGGCGGATTCTCGAGAGAGATATCGCTGGCGGTAAATATCAAATGCGACAGCGACCACCCGCGTCTGTATTGCGCATTGGCCCAGTTTCCCGCGAACGGAAATATCTCGGCTGCGGTCGAAATGAACTCAAATGGCTCGTGCGCAGAGCCCATCGATTCAAATCGCAATCCATTCGTGTACTGACGATCACTGTTGGAAAACAGGTCATTCTCAAAGACAAAGGTAATGACTGTGTCCTCACCATCGCCGGGCTTTGCATGATCGGGCCGGGCGCCGGTGTCGGGAGGGAGGCCGGCCAGCATGATCGACAACAAGAATGTCAGCATGCCGCCCCCCCTGACCCGTACAGGCAGGATCAGGCGGCGGCGCGCCGCCTGTCAAACGAAAAGCCAGAACCCGGCGTCATCACCGGGTTCAGCCGCGTGAAAGGCAAACCGGCCCCGCCCGCGGAGGAGGCGGGCGGGGCCGTCCCCTCTACCAGGCGCCCGTCCAGGTCAGGTCGATCCGGACGGTGCGTCCCGGCTCGGACACGCCTGCAAACACCCGCTCATAGTCGGTGTCGAACACGTTCTCGACGCCCAGATTGACGCGCACATCACGCGCAAAGCCCGGCTGCCAGCCCGCCGACAGGTCGAGCACGGCAAAGCCGCCGCGATCCTCGGCCGGGCTCGCGCCCTGATCAAACTCGCCGGCGAAACGCACGCGTCCGCCCGCGTCCAGCCCCCAGGCTTCGAAGCGGTAACGCGCGCTGACCTGGCCATTGACCGGCTGCAGGGCGCCCAGCGGGGCGCCGGTGGCGCGGTCCTCGCCTTCCACCCGTGACACCGATCCTGCAAGGCTCAGCGGGCCGCTGGTATAGGCGCCCGCGATCTCGAAACCGGTCAGCTCTGCGTCCGCCACGTTCTGCGAGAAGGACGTCCCCGCCGAGCAGGGCTGGAAGAAGGGCGGCCTGAAGCAGGTGGGCGAAAAGGCGAAGTTGACGCCGAGATTGATAAGGTCATCGGCGCGCGTCTGGAACCAGGCGCCCTTGATCTCCAGCCGGTCGCCGGAGGCCATGAGGTCGCGTCGCGTGAAGGCGGCGCCGATCTCGGTGGTGGCGCTGGTTTCCGGCCGCAGGTCCGGATTGGGGATGAAGACGTTGGTGATGAACACCGGCGGCCCCAGGACCGGGTGCGGCAGGGAGAAGTGCGTGCCTGACAGATAGAGCTCGTTGAGCGAGGGCGCGCGGAAGCTTTCCGACCAGCTGGCGAACAGACGCACCGATGGCGTGGGCGCCCAGCTGGCGGCGAGGCGCGAGGAGACCGCGTCGTCCGAGACGGAGGGCGCGCCGTCCGTCGCGGTCTCGAACTCGTCAAAGCGCACGCCGGGCAGCAGCGTCAGCGCGCCGGCGCCGCCGAGATCCAGCGTGGTTTCAAGCTGGGCCCAGGCGCCGGTGAACTCGGCTTCGCCCGTCGGCACGCCGCCGCGCTGGTTGTTGGCGGTCGCTGAGTCAAACCCGACCTGCCGGTCGCGATACCATTCGGCGCCGGTCACCAGCGCCAGTTCCGCCGCGCCAAGATTGAACACCGCACGGTTCTCCGCCCGCAAGCCTGTGGTGGTGAGATCACGGCCAACCTGGCGCCCGCTCACCCGCTCCACCTCATCCACCGCCGCCTCATTGCGATAGACTGAAACGTCCAGCGAGATCAGCGCGGTTTCAGGATCGAACAGGGCGCGCGCGCGCAGCGTGTCGGTGGTGACATCCTTGTCCACCAGCGGGTTGAGCGCGCTGACGACGGACAAATCCTGCCCGTTATTGGGCTCCACCGCGCTGTTGCGGAAGCCAAGCCATCCCGCTTCCAGACGCAGGCCGCCGCCGAGATCGGCGCCGCCCGAGACCAGGCCCGACACGGTGCTGTCGTCAGCAGGCAGGTCCAGGCCCGACCCCAGCGCGATATCGCCGGACTCGCGCAGGCTCAGCGCCGCCATGCCATCAAACACGCCCGAGCGGCCGAACAGAGCCGCCGATCCGCGCGTTTCCTCATTGCCGGTGCGATAGCCCGCCGACAGTCGCGCACCGGCGTTGCGGCCGTCGGGCAGGATGTCGGCAGCACGCAGGGTTTCGAACGCGATCACCCCGCCCGATGCGCCCGACCCGTAGAGCGCCGAGGCGCCGCCGCGCACCGTCTCCACCCGGCGCAACAGGCCCGGGTCGAGGAACAGCACGCCGTCATGAGCGGAGCTGAAATTCTGGCGCGCGCCGTCCACGAGCAGGGTCACGTTCTGCCGGCCAAACCCGCGCAGACGGATTGTCTGGCCGGTGCGGCGCGGGCCGCCCGCCACCTCCACACCCGGCATGTCGCGCAGGAGCTCGGTCAGATCGATGGGCCGGATCTGCTCCAGCGTCTCCAGCGTCATCGCGCTGGCCATGCCCGGATAATCAAAATTGGACAGCTGGGTGCGCGTCGTGGTGACGATGATGACATCGCTGGCTTCAGCGCCGGGCGATGCGTCCGTGTCTGAACCCTCCAGCGCCAGCGCCGGCGCAA
Source organism: Alphaproteobacteria bacterium (assembly GCA_016124675.1). Classification (GTDB taxonomy): domain Bacteria; phylum Pseudomonadota; class Alphaproteobacteria; order Caulobacterales; family Maricaulaceae; genus Oceanicaulis. Next base: position 110,067 of record WGNG01000007.1, on the reverse strand, counting down.
CGAGAACGAGCGGCGCCGCCGCAGCGCCGGCCGTCAGCATGGCGCGCCACGATTTCATGAACGGCATGAACATTCCTCCTATTGCAAATCGTTCGCAGTCGCGGTTTGATGACTCAAGCGAAACGCGTTTGCAAGTCAGAATCGTTCGCATTATGCAGGGGCCGTGTGAGCTTGGCGGACGCACGCCGCCATTGGCCTCAGGGAGATGGAAGATGAAACTTGATGTGTTGAAAGCCGTCACGGTCGCCGGTCTGGCGATCGTGATGTCGTCGGTTTCGGCCATGGCCGATACGCCGCAGGACCGGCTGGAGCAGGACCGCGCCGCCATCCTGGCCATGGCCGGCGAATATGATGTGACCTTCGACTTTCGTGAGCATCTGCCCATCGAGGCGGCTTACGAACTGCATGAGGCCGAAGTGACCCCGGCGCGCGAGGTTGTTTATGTGATCGCTGACGAGGGCGATTTCATCTCGCTCCAGCACCTGCTCCTGGTCGGACCGGCCGACGCGCCCTTCGTGGTCAAGCACTGGCGCCAGGACTGGGCCTATGAGCCGTCGCGGCTGATGCGCTATCAGGGTTTCAACACCTGGGACTTCGCCGATCTTCCGGCGGATCAGTCCGCCGGCGCCTGGTCGCAGACCGTCTATCAGGTCGATGACAGCCCGCGCTATGCCGGCCTCGCGCGCTGGACCCATGAAGTGAACGCGTCGGTCTGGGAGCCCGAAATCAGCTGGCGGCCCCTGCCCCGCCGCGACGCCACCATCCGCGACGACTACGACGTCATCGCCGCCGTCAACCGCCACACCATCACCGCGTGGGGCTGGACCCATGAGCAGGACAACACCAAGCTGGTGTTGCGCGATGGCGAGCAGCGCGCCCTGGTGCGCGAGCATGGCATCAACACCTACCGGCGCGCCGAACTGGACGGCGTGGAGGCAGCCGCAGCGTACTGGGAGCAGACCGCCGAATACTGGGCGCTGATCCGCGCCGCCTGGGACAGCGTGTTCGAGGCCGCTGGCGAGTTCACGGTGGATGATGATGCGGACGGCACGCGCCTCTTCATGCATCTTCTGTCCGCAGGTCAGGACATCATCGATGGCAATGCCGACACCCAGGGCGCCTATCAGTCGGCAGCGGCGGTCATGACCGCCCAGGTGCGGGTGAACGGCGCAGCGCCAGTCCTGCCCGGCGCGCCGGAATCCTGACCGGCCCGGCTACCCCCCGGGCGGCGGATTTGTTAACGTCCCGTCAAGGGATGGCGGCCTCCGGGGGGAACCAGTCGCATGCGGTGGATCAGGACTCTGAGCGGCGCGGCCGCAGCCCTGGCGCTCAGCGCCATGATGGCGGCGGCGGCGGTCGCCCAGACATGGACCGCGCCCTGGCATGACGGGGAAATCGCCGAGCTCGCGGGCGCCCTTTCGGAAGCCTGGACCCATGGGCTTGACCCGTCCCGCTATCCCGATCCGGACGCGCTGCGCGCCATGGCGCCCGGCCGGGAGCGCGATGCGCTGGCGCAGGCGGCCTGGATGCGGCTCGCCAGCGATCTGGTGTTCGGTCAGGTCGATCCGCGCCGGCTGAACCCGGACTGGAGCGCGCCGCGGCGTGAAGCCGACCTGCTCACCGAGTTCGCCCAGGCCCGCGAGCGCGGGACGCTGGCGCAAACCCTCGACCTGCTCGCGCCCGCCCACGATGACTACCAGGCCCTGCGCCGGGAATTGATCCGCCGCACCGTGACCCCCGCCGCGCCGGTGCTTGTGCCCGAAGGTCCCCGCCTTCAGGTCGGCGATAGCGGCCCGCGCGTGGACGCGCTGCGCGCGCGCCTGCATCAGCTGGGCCTTCTGGAGCGGCCGGCGGGCGCCGGGACGGCCTTTGACGCCAGGCTGGAGACCGCCCTGATGCGGTTTCAGGCCCGGCTCAACCTGTCCGCTGACGGCGTGCTGGGCGCCGACACGGTGGCGGAGCTCAACATCGCCAACGGCCAGCGCGTCGATCAGTTGCGGGCCAATCTCGAACGCTGGCGCTGGCTGCCGGCCGATCTGGGCGCGCGTCATATCCGGGTGAACATCGCCGACTACCGGCTCGAGGCCTGGGCCAACGGGGCCGTGGAGCGCGAGCACCAGGCCCAGATCGGCGCGCGCTGGACGTCAACGCCGGTCTTTTCCGAAGCGATGCAGATCGTCGAGATTAATCCGTGGTGGTACACGCCCATGAGCCTGGGCCAGACTTGGCTGCGCCGCTTCCGCACCAACCCGGCTTCGGCCTACGCCAACGGCTATCATCTGGTAGATCTCGACACCGGCCTGCGGGTGGACGCCTATTCGGCCGACTGGGCCAACCGGCGCTACCGGGTGATCCAGCAGCCGGGGCCGAACAACGCCATGGGCCAGGTGAAGTTCCTGTTTCCCAATGTGCACAATGTCTACATCCACGACACGCCCCACCAGGACCGCTTTCTGGACACCCAGCGTGACGATTCGGCCGGCTGCGTGCGCGTGCGGGATCCTGTCGAGCTGGCGATCTGGGTGCTGGCCGGCGAGGGCTGGAGCCCGGCGGAGGTCCGCGCCGCCTTTGAGGCGCGCCAGACGCGCCGGGTGCGTCTGCAGAACCGCATTCCGGTCCACATTCTCTACTTCACCGCGGTGTCGGACCGGCTTGGACAGGTGCGCTACGTTCACGACGTGTATGATCGCGACGCGGCGCTGATCCGGGCGCTCAACGGCGATCTGCCGCCCTTGCCTGCTGCACCGTCGGTGCCGGTCGAGATCGACGAGAACGCGCAGGCGGATTGAGGGGGTTTTGCTTGCGCCGTGCACCCCCCCCCCGCCTGGCGGCGAGGGGGGTTGCTTCAGACGCCAAGGGCGATCCGTATCCTGATCAGTCCTCGAACATGTCCGCAAAGCGCCGCCGCGGCCGGGTCTTCCATGCGCCGCGATGGAACACGTCTGAGACGATGACCGGCGCCACGGTGGTGGCTTCGGCGAACACCATCTGCTCCAGCGTCACGTCCACCTTGCCCCAGCTGCACGCCTCTTTCAGCGTCGAGGAGGAGCAGGCGCCGTCGCGCACGTCCGCCACGGTGATCTGCACGGCGTATTCGTGCATCGGGACGTCGTGGCCAAGGATTTCGGCGCACACCACCGTATCCTGGGCGAAGTTCTTCGGCACGCCGCCGCCCACCATGAACAGGCCGGTCTTGCCCGCCTTGATCTTGATATCGGTCAGCTCACGGAAATCAGCCACTGCGTCGATGGACAGATAGGGCTTGCCCGCCTTCATCCGCTCCACCTGGTGCTTGACGAGGCCAAAGCCCGCCGAGCAGTCGGCAAAGGCCGGCACGAAGATCGGCACGCCGTGCTTGTAGCACTCTTCAATCAGCGAGCCTTCCTTCTTGGCGTTGCCGTCAGCCAGCCATTTGCCCATCGCCTTGATGAAGCCGCGGCTGGAGATCGGTTTGGCCGGCAGGGAATTGGCGATGTCGCCGATCGTGTGATCGGTGGTCTGCAGCTCTTCCTCGTCGATATAGGTGTCGTAGATGCGGTCGATATAGAGCTCGCGCAAAATCCGGTCGTCGGGGATTTCATGGGCCTGATAGTGCTTGAAGCCCAGCGCCTCGAAGAAATCCATGTCCACGATGGACGCGCCGGTGGCCACGATGGCGTCCACCATGTTGTGGCGGACCATATCGCGCCAGACATGCATGCAGCCGCCCGCCGAGGTCGACCCGGCCAGGGTGAGGATCACCGAGCAGTCGGGATCCGCCACGGCGGCCCCGAGGATGCGCGCAGCGCGTGCAGCATCCCGCGAGGAGAAGCTCATCTTCTCCCACGCATCAATGATCACGCGCCCGTCGAAGGAGGCGATGTCGATATGCTCGACCGCGCTGGCGAGCAGCTCGGCCTTGCGTTGGGAGTTTTCGGTCATCAGCGCCTCTTCATCATTCGGTTTTTCATCAGGCGATGGCGTCTGCGGCGCAGTCCGCGTGCAAACGGCACCACGCGCCCGCCCTCATCGCCTGCGGCCGGAGCGGCCTCGGACGTCTCGGTTTCATCATACATGGACCGCCAGGGGAAGTCGGCGACCTCGACAGTCTCCACATCCCCGAAGCCGTTGAAGCGGGTCGCCATGGCGGTGCCATAAGCGCCGAGCATGCCGAACTCGATGACATCGCCTTCCATCAGATCCGCCGGCAGGGCATAGGGCCCCGGCATGAAATCGATGGAATCGCAGGTCGGCCCGTACAGCTTGTACAGCCCAACCTCCTCGGACGGCGCGCCATGGCGCCGGTGCACCCGCATCGGGAACGGCCATTTGGCGTGCACGATGTCGAACAGGCAGCCGTAGGAGCCGTCATTCATGTACACGGCGTCGCCCTTGACCAGCTCCACGCGGGTCAGGATCGACACGGCCTCGGCGATCAGCGCCCGGCCCGGCTCGCACCATAGATCGGCGTTGGACAGGACCATCATGTCCTCGAACGCGCTGCGGATCGCGCCGATGAACTCGCTCATCGGCGGCGGCGTCATGCCGGGATAGAAGGCCGGAAAACCCCCGCCCACATCCACGATATCCACGGTCACGCCCGCTTTCACGATCAGGCGCGACGCTTCCATCATCGCCGAGCGATAGGCGCTGGGCGCCATGCACTGGCTGCCGACATGGAAGCTGACGCCAAGCTCGGCCGCATGGGCGCGGGCGCGGCGGATCAGCTCGGGCGCTTCCGCCTCGCTTGCGCCGAACTTGCCCGCCAGCGGCAGGGTGGCTCCGTCATTGGAGACCGCCAGGCGCACCACCAGCGTGAGATCCGGCGCATGACCGGTCTCGGCGAGAATCTTTTCGAGCTCGGCTTCGCAATCGAGCACAAAGATTTTCACCCCGTGATCGAAATACGCCGTGCGGATCGCATGGCGGCTTTTGACCGGGTGCATGAACGCCATGGTCGCGCCCGGACAACGGGCGGCGATCAGCTCGACTTCCGGCAGGGATGCGACGTCAAACCAGCGAATGCCGGCCGCGTACAGGGTGTCGATCACCCACGCGGACGGGTTGGCTTTGACGGCGTAGAGAACCTCGCCGGGAAAATTGTTCTGGAACCAGGAAGCTGCGGCTGTCAGCCGGTCCGGACGCGCGCAGGCGACCGGGCCTTCGACAGGCCGAGAGCGGACCAGGTCCAGGGGCGTATGGTATTGTGACAACGCACGTGACCCCCTGATTGCAGTTAACCCAATCCGGCATCGTCACCTCCGCCGGGATGCGCGAGATATGCGCAAAGCATGGCCCTGTAAAGATGATTTGCAGGTCATGCCGGAGAAATCTTTCATACGCCGCGTCCCGCGTAAAGCGGCGGACGCCGCCGGCGGTTCCTGCGTCGCAAAAACTTCACGCAGCCCGCGCCCGCTTCGCCTTGCCAGCAAGGGTCCGGCGCGGGCATACCCCTTGGACGTCCGGGCGCGCGCCGCGCGTCTTTTGCGAATGCAGGGATGACACACATCATGACCCGTTTTTATCAGCTGTCCGCGGGCGCCGCCGCCCTGGCGCTTCTGGCCGCCTGCGGCGAGCCGCGCGAAGCCATCACTCTGAGCGACGAACCCGGGGAGCAGACCGCCGAGACGATCGAGACCGAATCGGGTGGAGGCGGCGTGGCCGGCGGCAGTAGAGGCCGTCAGGGACTGCGGATCGTGGGATCGTCCACGGTGTTTCCGTTCACTACGGCGGTGGCGGAAAATTTCGGCGCCAAGACCCAGTTTCCCACCCCGGTGGTGGAATCGGTCGGCACCGGCGGCGGGATGAGCCTGTTCTGCGCCGGGGTCGGCCTCGATTATCCCGACATGACCGGAGCGTCGCGGCGCATGCTGCCCACCGAGTTCCAGCTCTGCCGGGATAATGGCGTGACGTCGATCACCGAGATCCGCATCGGTTTTGACGGCATCGTGCTGGCCAATTCAACGAACGCCGATCCGGTCGATTTTGACCTCCAAGATGTTTATCTCGCGCTGGCGGCCGAAATCCCCATGCCGGTGGACGGCGCAGGCGAGGCCCTGTTCACGGCGGCGGGCGCCCTGCGCGACGGCGCGAGCCATGCGGACGTGGCCGGACATGACTGTTCGATATTCATCGCCAACCCCTACCAGCGCTGGTCGGAGGTGGATTCTGACCTGCCGGCCGAGCGGATCGAAGTGTTCGGCCCGCCCCCCACATCCGGGACGCGCGACGCCTGGATCGAGCTCGGCATCAATGCCGGAGCGCGCAGGATCAGCTGCATGGATGCGCTGCATGACAGTGACCGGGTGCGGTTCAACACGCTCGCCAGCCGGCTGCGCGAAGACGGCGGCTGGGTTGATGGCGGCGAGGACGACAATGTGATTCTGCGCACGGTGAACAATACGCCCGGCATGTTCGGCGTGTTCGGATATGCCTATCTCGAACAGAATGCCGACCGGGTCCAGGGCGCCGTGATTGACGGCGTCGCGCCGGAATATGACATGATCTCTTCGGGCGAGTATCCGATATCGCGCTCGATGTATGTCTATGTGAAGAGCCAGCATGACGGCATCGTGCCTGGACTGCGCGAGTTCATTGAGGAACTCACCGATGACGAGGCGTGGGGGCCGTTCGGCTATCTCGGCGATCGCGGCCTGATCGCCCTGCCAGAGGGGCGCCGCGCGGAAGAGGCCGCTCAGGCGCGCGCCCTGACGCCGATGGGCGCGCCGGAATAAGGCTGCATCTGGTGACAGTTCGAAAAAGCCCCGGTGCTCTCGCGCCGGGGCTTTCTTCATGCAGGAGGTGGGCTGCCGAGCCTAGCGCTGGGACTTTTCGCACAGGCGCATGAAGCGCTCGCGCAGTTCCGGGTTCGCCTTGAACTCGCCGGTGAAGGTCGTGGTGATCGTCGAAACGTTCGGATGATGCACCCCGCGCGTGGTCATGCACTGGTGCTTGGCGTCGATGAAGATCGCCACGCCGCGGGGGTTCATCGCCTCGGTGATCGCGTCGGCGATCTGGGCGGTCATGGTTTCCTGGGTCTGCAGACGCTTGGAGAACACCTCGACCACTTTGGCGATCTTGGAAATGCCCACCACCGCCCGGTCCGGAAGATACGCCACGCACGCGGTGCCGATGATCGGCGCGATGTGATGTTCGCAGTGCGATTCCACGTCGATATGGGTGAGCATGACCATGTCGTCATAGCCCTGGACGTCCTCAAAGCGCTTGCCGAGTATCTCCACCGGGTTCTCGCCATAGCCCCGGAACCATTCCTCATAGGCCTTCACCACCCGCTTGGGGGTTTCGATCAGACCTTCGCGGCGCGGATCATCACCGGCCCAGCGGATCAGGGTGCGTACAGCCTCTTCGGCTTCAGCGCGCGTCGGCCGCACAGGGCTCAGGGGCGCCGCATCAAGGTTGATCTTGTCAGTTATGGCGTCCATCGAACGCGGATCCTTTCGTTGACGGGCGGACAGCTCAACCCTGCCCGAAGTACCGGTTTCCGGATCCAGCCAAGTCAGCGAACGATCCGCTGGGCTTGCGCCGGGTCTTGGGCGAACATCCGGAGCGCGTGGCTAACCTCATTGCGCCCGGCGGTAAAGTAGGGGCGGGTGCGGGGAATCCAATGCCGCCCTCCCCTTTTTTGTGTACCGGTGTCAGTGTAGACCCCTTTGAACCGCTGCGCCAGCTGGCTGCGCCCGCTCATCCCGAGACCATCACAGAGACGTCATGACCGCTTTGCGCCTCTACGACACCGCTTCACGCCGCAAGCGGGACTTTGTTCCGCAGGACCCGCGCCGCGTGACGATGTATGTATGCGGACCCACTGTATACGCCCCTGCCCATGTGGGCAATTTCCGCCCGGAAGTCGTGTTCGACGTGCTGTTCCGCCTGCTGCGTCATCTCTATGGCGACGAGGCGGTGCTGTTTTCACGCAATTTTACGGACGTGGACGACAAGATCAACGCGAGGGCGGCGGCAGAGGGCGTGGAGATTGACGTTATCACGGCGCGCTACACGAACATCTATCTTGAAGACGCCGCAGCGCTGAACGTTCTGCCCAAGACGTTCGAACCCACCGCGACCGGCGCGATGGCTGACATTATCGCCTTCATCGAGCGGCTGATTGCGCTGGGCCACGCCTATAGCGAACAGGGTCATGTCCTGTTCTCGGTGACGGCTTATGAGGCTTATGGCGATTTTTCCCGCCGCTCGCTCGACGACATGCTGGCCGGCGCACGCGTCGAAGTCGCGCCCTACAAGAAGGATCCGGGCGACTTCGTATTGTGGAAGCCGGCCAGGCCGGGCGATCCGGGCTGGGAGAGCCCGTGGGGCCGGGGCCGCCCGGGCTGGCATATCGAATGCTCGGCGATGATCGAGGCGTCTCTGGGCGAAACCATCGACATTCATGGCGGCGGGATCGACCTGGTGTTTCCTCATCATGAAAACGAGATCGCCCAGTCGGCGTGCGCCCACGGCGGCAAGCCGCTGGCCAATTACTGGCTCCATAACGGTTTTCTGTCCATGGAAGCCGAAAAGATGAGCAAGTCGCAGGGCAATGTGGTGACCGTACACACCATGCTGGCCGCCGGCGTGCGCGGCGAGGTGATCCGGTACGCGCTGCTGTCGGGCCATTACCGCGCGCCGCTGGACTGGACAGACAAGCTGATCGAACAGAGCCGCAAATCCCTGGATCGCCTGTATGGCGTGCTGAGACGGCTTAAAGACGACGCGGCGGCTGACGCGCCGGCGCCGGTCAGCGTGCTTGAGGCGCTGGGCGATGATCTCAATACGCCGAAGGCCCTGGCCGCCCTGTTCGAGATCGCCGGCCGCGCCAACAAGGCCGGCGCGAGCGCCGAACGCGCCCGGGCCAAGGGCGAGCTGATGGCTGCCGGACAGCTTCTGGGCCTGTTGCGGAGCGAACCTGATGTCTGGTTCGGCGTTGACGCCCTGAGCGAGGCGGCGGCAGCCGAGATCGAGGCGCTTCTGGCGCAGCGTCAGACCGCGCGTCAGGAGCGCGATTTCGCCGCCGCCGATGCTATCCGCGACCGGCTGACAGGCATGAATGTAAGTGTGGACGACACCCCGGAAGGCCAGATCTGGCGGATGATGTCATGACGGACCCCTATACACCGGACCTCATCGCCCTGGCTGCCGATATCCCGCACCTTGGACGTCTGGCCGCGCCGGATGGCAGTGCGCGCAAGACCTCGCGCATTTGCGGGTCGCAGCTCGATCTTGATCTGACTCTGGACGCCGGCCGGATCAGCGCCCTTGGCCTTGACGTGCGCGCCTGCGCGCTGGGTCAGGCGAGCGCGTCGGTGTTCGCGCGCGCCGCCATCGGCGCGACGCTGGACGAGGTGCGCGGCGGCCGCGACGGGCTGAGGGCGATGCTTCAGGAAGGCGCCGCCCCGCCTCAGGGCCGGTTTGCGCAGCTGTCGGTTCTCGAGGGCGCGCGGGCCTACCGCCAGCGCCACGGTTCCATTCTGCTTGCATTTGACGCCGCCGTGGAAGCCATGGAGGCGGCCTGTGTGCGCGCCGGATGAACCGTGTCGGCCGCAATTGCACGGCACGGGTGGACAAGCCCATGCTCCGTGCGCGACTAAGGCGCGGTTTGTTACGCGTGATTCAATCTGGAATGCTGTGCCGGCGCGCGCCGGATTATTCATGATCGCCGCGTACAAGGTTATTGTCTCGCCCGTGTTTTATGCCTTGGGTGTTCGTTGCCGGCATGAGCCGACCTGCTCGAGCTATGCAGCAGACGCCATCCGGGCGCAGGGCTTGTGGCGAGGCAGCTGGCTTGCTTTCGGGCGGGTTGCGAGATGCCGTCCGGGCGGCAGCTGGGGCTGGGACCCGGCGCCGGTCGAGGGCAGCGGCGCGCCCTGGTGGCGGATATGGGCGTTCCGAGCGCCTCGAGACGGGAATGAGGGGATGTCGTGACGGCGCCGAACGATCCGGCCGAGGCAATGCCGGATACCGCCCCGACTGCGCCAGAGCGCGCGCGCGCGCTGCAGGCCGGCGTCAGCCAGCTTCATGCGCTTGCCCGCACGCTGTCTGTAATCATGGTCACCTATCGGACGGGTCCAACCCTGTTTCTGGCGATCGACGCGGTGCTGTCAGCCCATGAAGTCGCCGAGCTGGTGCTCGTCAATCACGACAATCCGCACGACACGCTGCTGCGGCTCGAGGCGCTGGCCCGCAGCCGGCCAAAGCTGCGGCTCATCCATTCCGGCGGTAATCTCGGTTTCGCGCGCGGCTGCAATCTCGGGGCGGAGAATGCGCGCGGCGATGTGCTCCTGTTTCTGAACCCGGACACCGTGATCGCGCCTGGGGCGGCAGCCCGCATGATGGCGACGCTGGGCGCCCTACCCGAACCGGCCATCGTGGGCGCGCGCCTGATGGACACGACGGGGCGCGAGCAACGCGGCGCGCGCCGGGGCGAGCTGACGATCCTGTCGGCCCTGATCGGTTTTCTGGGCCTGGCGCGCATCCTGCCCTTTGTGCGCAATGTCCACCGCGAGAATGAGCCCCTGCCAGAGGCGGAAAACCCGTCACCCGTGGTGTCCGGAGCGGCGATGATGCTGTCGCGGGCCGGGTTCGAGGCGCTGGGCGGATTTGATGAGGGATATTTCCTCCATGTCGAGGATATCGATATCTGCCGCCGCGCCCGCGACGCGGGCGGCGCTGTGGTGTTCGAGCCGCGCGCGTCCGTCTTGCACTTCGGTTCCACGAGCAAGGCCAGCCTGTTCATGGTGGAAACCTGGAAGGCGCGCGGTCTGACCCGCTATTTCCGCACCCATAGCGGGGTCGCAGGGCAGCTCATCGCGCCCATTCTTGGGCCCGCCTTATGGTCAGCGCTGATGGGACGCGCCCTCCTCGTGCGGGCTCGCCAGCAGACCAGCGACAGGCTTCACCGGCTTGCGGCCTGGCGTCGCCTGATGCGCATGCGCCGCAAGCAATAGGCGCCTAGCGGCGCGAGGACGGGAAGCCGCCTGCCCTGGCCACCATGGATGCGATCGGGTGGCGCAGGGCCACCGTTTCCAGCCAGCGCGCCGTCTCGATCATCCGCTCAAGGTCGATTCCGGTCCCGATGCCGCCGCGCTGCAACATGTACACCACGTCTTCGGTCGCCACATTGCCGGTGGCGCGCGGAGCGAAGGGACATCCCCCGATGCCGCCTGCCGAGGCGTCAATGACGCGCACGCCCGCTTCAACGGCGGCGTAGACATTCGCGAGCGCGGTATTGCGCGTATTGTGGAAATGCAGCCGCAGACGCGGGCCCGGAGCCGCGGCCTGCACAGCCGCCACGGTGGCGCGCACATCCCACGGACTGGCGACGCCGATTGTATCGCCAAGGGCGATCTCCATCACACCTGCCGCCGCCGCACGGCGGGCCAGCGCCGCAACCCGCGCCGGATCGACCTCGCCGTCAAACGGATCGCCGAACGCCACCGAGATGGTCGCCGACAACGGGATGTTGGCGTCATGGGCCAGCACTGCAATACGCTCCAGCAGATCAGCGGTCTCCTCCGGCGTGGCGTTCTGGTTGGCCTTGCCGAAGCCTTCCGAGGCGACCATCACGAAATTGACTTCGTCACATCCCGCATCAATCGCCCGGCGCAGGCCCCGCTCGTTCAGCGCCAGCCCGATATAGGTGACACCCCGGTCGCGCGGCACGCCGGCCATGACCGCATCACCATCGGCCATGGCCGGGACCAGCTTCGGGTTCACGAAACTGGCCGCTTCAAGACGGCGCACGCCCGCATCGATTAGGCGCGCGATGAATTCCAGCTTCACGCCGGTATCGATCAGGGTGGGATCATTCTGCAGCCCGTCACGGGGACCGACCTCCACGATCTCCACGAAGGGCGGCGCAGCGCTGGCGGGCGCATCGGCTGGGGCGGAAAACCCAGATGGGGCGGTCATGTCGCTCTCCTCAGCCGCAAGGGCCGATGCGGTGCAGGGTCAGGCGCACCGGACGCCCGCGCGAATAGTTATAACTCTCCACCGCCGCCGAACGGCATGCCTGGCTCGCCAGGGCATCCACCAGGGCCTGGGCCTGCGCCGCCGCCTCACCTTCGCGCGGCAGGCGGCTGTGGTCGATGATCACCAGCATCGCACCGTGCGCCTCAAACTGCGGCGACAGCACAAACCCGGCGCCGTCCGGACCCGCCAGCCATGCCTGCGCCAGATCGGCGATGTCGGTCAGCTGCACCGCGCCGCCCAGGCTGAACGCGAGCGACGGTTCGGTATAGGTGGAGATGACAGGGGCGCCCGGCGCCCTCAGAGCCTCCGCTTCGATGATCAGTGCGGCCTCTCGCGCTGGGAACATATCCGTGCCCGGCATAACAAGGCCCCTGCCGCCCCCATGCCAGGCGAGACCCAGCGCCACCGTCGCCAGCAAGGCCCCCGCCGCCTCGCGTTTGAACGCGGTCAGGGCCTGAACCAGCGTGAGGACAGCGATCAGCGTGAGCCCAAGCGCCAGAGCTGCGACACCGCCATCAAAGGTGAAGGTGAACCAGCCGAGCGCGGCGCTCCATATCGCCACGCCCGCAAGGCTCAGCGCGACGCCTGCGGCTTTCCAGATCAGGCGTGTGCGCGCCCATTCGACAGCGCCCCACGCGCAGACGGCCATCACCGCGGGAAACGCCGGCAGCACATAGTGCGGCAGCTTGGTCGGCAGCAATTCGAACATCAGCCAGACAGGCAAGGAGAACGCGATGAGCGCGTGCGCCGCCAGAGCGCCGGCGCCGCCGGCGCGCAAGGCGCGGCGCACCGCCGCCACGCCTGCCGGCAGGAACAGCGTCGCCGGAAACAGCGTCAGCGGCAGCAGCAGCAAATGAAAGCCTGGTATTCCCCCATGCCCCTCATCCCCGCTGATGAGCTTGGGGCCAAGATCATCGCCCAGCGCCTCACGCAGAAAGGCGCCGTCTGTGGCGATCTGCACCGAGATCAGCCAGGGCAGCACGATCAGAGCCGCCAGCAAGGGACCCGGCCAGAACCCGAGCGGCTTCAGCCAGGCGAACGCACGCCGCAGCGCCGCAGCCAAGCCCGTGTCTGCCCGCGAACTCCATGCTTCAAGCGCCGCCAGGCACACCGCGCCAAGACCCAACACCAGGGGCGTCACCGGTCCCTTGATCAGCACGCCGAGCCCGAGGAACGCCCAGAGCACAATCGCCCAGACCCGCCGCGAGGGGCGGTCATGCAGGTCCGCCAGGCGCAGGCGCAAGAGGGCATAAAGACCAAGCGATGTGGCGCCGGCCAGCATGGCGTCGGTCTTGGCGATGCCTGCTTCCGCCCCCATCAGCACGCTCGCGCCCAAGAGCATCCCGGCATAGAGCCCGGCGCGCCCGCCCAGCAGGCGTCCGGCGATCAGGGCCGCGCCCAGCGCGGCGAGCATGGCCCCAAGGACCGATGGCAGACGATAGGCCCAGATATCGCGCGCGGCCTCGCCCGTCGTGACCGCCACCGCCGCGCTTTGCATCCAGTGAACGCCGACGGGCTTCTTGTTTCGATCCTCGTCAAGAAAGCGAATGCGGACAAAATCAGCCGTCTGGAGCATCTGCGCCGTAGCCTGCGCATAGCGCGCTTCGTCGCGGTCCAGCACGGGCAGGGTGAAAACGCCAAGCAACCCGGCGGCGGCCGCCACGAGGCAAGCCATCAAAGCCGACCGCCAACCGCCTGAAAGAGTATCGAGAAATTGCGCCATCTGACCGATCCGCGAGGGCAACCGAAATTTCCTGGGGCGCCCGCGTCTGGAACCCGGTATGTAACGGCGCGCCACAAACCGCAAGCCGGGCGCTCGCCTACGGGGAATATCATGACTGACACGCCGCCAGACCTGTCCATAATCGCCCCGATGCATAACGAAGCGGGCAATGCCGCCGCGCTGGTGCGCGAGATTCATGCGGCTCTGGCCGGACGCCGTTTCGAGATCATCTGCGTCAATGACGCCAGCACGGACGGGACGCTGGACGAGCTGAACGCGCTGAAGCCGGACATCGCGCAGCTGCGCGTTCTGTCTCACCGGTGCAATGCCGGACAGTCGCGCGCCCTGCGCACGGGCGTTCTGGCGGCGCGCGCGCCGGTCATCTGCACGCTGGATGGCGACGGACAAAACCCGCCGGCGGACATTCCAAAACTCGTCGACGCCCTGACCCGTTCCGGCGCGCCTGCAGCGCTCGCCCTCGTGGGGGGGCGCCGCCTCAAGCGTCAGGACAGCGGGTGGAAGAAAATCGCTTCGCGGCTGGCCAACGGCGTGCGAAAGCGGCTCCTGAACGACGAGGCGGACGATACCGGCTGCGGCCTGAAAGCCTTTCGCCGCGACGCCTATCTGCTGCTTCCCTTCTTCGACCACCAGCACCGCTTCATTCCCGCGCTGATGAAGCGCGAGGGGTTCGCCATGGAGTTCGTCGACGTGGGCCACAGGCCCCGCATCGCGGGCAGGTCGAAATATACCAATCTTGGCCGCCTTTTCGCCTCTTTGAGTGATATGCTAGGGATTATGTGGCTCAACACCCGGGCGCGTGCGCCCGGCGGTTGGGATGAGACCTGAACGCGGCTTCCGAGGGGGCGGCCGTTGTCAGATGTGCCAGGGAGCAAGATGATGTCAGGGGCAGGTGGAGCAGGCGTGGCCAAGGGCTACGCAGCCGGACGAAACGGCGAAGACGGAGGGCGGGAGCGCTTGTCGATGTTTACGATCTTTCCAAAGATGGCGCTGGTGGTGCTGGTATACGCAGCCATCGCACTCGCCGTATCGCTGACCTCCCGCGACGGCGCGAGCGGCTTTGTCGGCACGCTTGACCGCTTCCAGACCGGCCAGTGCGCCGGCATGGTCACTGCGGCGCCGGACGCCGGGCCGTGCAATGTCGGCGCGCTCAATTCCAAGCTTTTCTCGATGACCCTGCCCTCGGGCTCCTGGGTCATCACCACGTCGGATCTGATCCTGATCTTCGCGCTGATCATGCTGTTCATGGAAATGATCAAGGCGGCCAGCTCGGGCACCAGCTCGCTGATCAATCACGGACTGTCGATGGCCACCTTCCTGGTCTCGATGCTGCTCTTCCTGCTGACGCCGCTGTTCGGCACCTCGACCTTCTTCCTCATCATCATGATGATGCTGGTCAATGTGGTGGCGGGCTTCACGATCACAGCGATCGCCGCGCGCCGCGACCTGCAGGGCTAGCAGACGCTTCACTGCTGCGAACCAAAGCCCCGGAGCGCTGGCTCCGGGGCTTTTCTTGTCAGAGGAGGACGAAATAGAGCGCCAGCAGCCAGGCCCCGTCCGCCAGGGTCATGCGTGGCGAGGTCCGGTGCGTCACGCCGCCCTCTCCTGCTGAGCTGGCCTCGCCGGAGACAGGCGCACAGCCGCCTCATAGGCGGCGTGATAGCGCCGGCGCTCGCACGCATCGGCGCGCAGGCCCCGGCGCGCCGGACCCGCCTGCAGGAAGGCCGCCCCGTCCGCGCTGATAGGCGAGGCGGCGTGCGGGGCGCCGGGAGAGCGGCGGGGAGAACACGCGCGGTCGCGCGCCTCCTCGCCAGCGCCGGCTGCAGAGGGAGCGGGCTCGACGCGCGCCGTCCGGCGGGTCGGGACAAGAGCGCCGGGGCGCGCGGGGATGGTGACAAGACCGCTCATGGCTGTGCACACGCAAGCCGCAGGCCAGTCTTAAAGTTCCGTTCACACTGGTTTAGGGGTCGTTAACAGCCCTTATGGGGACATCAATGGCTCAGGACGGCACACATCACTCGCCCCCGGCCAGCCGGTCGAGCCGCTTTCGCATCGCCTCGAGCTCGGCGCGCATCGCCTCCACATCGTTGCGGGAGAGATCGGATGGCTGGTCGCCGCGCACCCCGGCGGCGCCGGTCAGGCCGGGCGTGAACATTTTCATCGCCTGCTGGAACATCGCCATGTTGCGGCGGGTCTGCTCCTCGATCAGCGCCATGGAGGCGGCGGGCGAGCCGAGGGCGCTGGTCATCTTTTCGCGCAATTCGGCTTGCTGGCTGGCGAAATTGTCCATGCTCAGGCGCAGATAGCCCGGCACCATGGTCTGCATGGAGTCGCCGTAGAACGAGATGAGCTGGCGCAGGAATTCCACCGGCAGAAGGGTCTCGCCCTTGGATTCTTCCTCGAAAATGATCTGGGCCAGCACGCCGCGCGTGAGATCCTCGCCGCTCTTGGCGTCCTGGACCTTGAAGTTCCTGCCCTGTTTGACGAGGTCGCGCAGATGGTCGAGCGTGACATACCGGCTCGCCGACGTGTCGTAGAGGCGGCGGTTTGCGTACTTCTTGATGATGATCGTGTCGGCGGCGTCAGATTGCGTCACGACGGGCTCCTTCCTGACCGCCCCGCAGGGCGGCGCATCGTCCGGGCGGCAATGGGCGCGCCCGAATCGACGCGGTTGACGTTCACATTCAAACAAAGCGCTGGCGTCAGCGCCCGCCCCGTTTATGCTGCAGCAGATGCTGCGCCTGCGGGGCGACATTGCTGCGCAGCATAAGCACCTTTCGAAGGCAGGAACAGGGAGTATTTCTTTATGGCGAGAACGGCGCTTGTAACCGGGGGAACGCGCGGAATCGGCAAGGCGATCAGCATGGCGCTGAAAGAGGCCGGGTATGAGGTGGCGGCCAATTACGCGGGCAATGACGAGGCGGCGCGGGCCTTCAGCGCGCAGACCGGGATCAAGGTCCACAAATGGTCGGTCGGCGATTACGAGGCCTGCCGGCAGGGCGTTGCAGCGGTCGAGGCCGCGCACGGGCCGGTCGATATCCTGATCAACAATGCCGGGATCACGCGCGATGCGCCATTCCACAAGATGACCCCGCAGCAATGGAGCGAGGTGATCGACACCAACCTCACCGGCGTCTTCAACATGACGCACAATGTGTGGAACGGCATGCGCGATCGCGGCTTCGGACGCATCGTCACCATCTCGTCCATCAACGGGCAGAAGGGCCAGTTCGCCCAGGCCAATTATTCCGCCGCCAAGGCTGGCGATCTCGGCTTCACCCGCGCCCTGGCGCAGGAGGGGGCCCGGCGCAACATCACCGTCAACGCAGTGTGTCCGGGCTATATCTCCACCGAGATGGTGATGGCCGTTCCCGAGGCGGTGCGCGAGCAGATCATCAGCTCCATTCCGGTCGGGCGCCTCGGCGCAGCCGAGGAGATCGCCCGCTGCGTCAGCTTCCTGGTCAGCGACGAGGCAGGCTTCATCACGGGGGCGACCCTGTCGGCCAATGGCGGTCAGTACATGGGCGGTTAGGGCCGCGCCCGCGCTGCACGGCTTGCCTCCAAATCGCCTACTTGCGCCTGCAGTTTGCGCGTCATGTTCAGGGGAATGATCCTCCTGTTCGCTGCCAGCGCCGGGGCTTGGGCGCTGACCATAGCGGACGGGGCCGCTCAATCTAATCCGTTTGACCGCCTGGTTTCCTCACAGACCGGGCGCGATGAGCCGTCGGTGTGGTTTGACCGCGCCGACGGGCGCGGCCGTTTTGTGTTCGACCGGTCATCCCAGCCCGCCCTGGTCTGGGTGGAGGGGGCGCAGGAAGTCTTCGCCGTGCAGCGGGCGAGCGCCGCCGGCGGCGGGGATGTCTGGGTCACCGATACCGAGAAGGTGCTGCTGCGCGTCTCGCGAATCGGCGGCTGGACCTATTTTCCCGATGATCGCCCGGACGGTGTCGCGGTGGAGCCGATGGGCCGCGCCCATACCCTCGTCGCCGCGCCCGCCAGCGCCGCCCAGCTCCAGGGCGCCGCCCGCGACATGGCCGACCGGCTGGCGCGCCTGTCGCGCCAGAATGTGCGCGCCGAGCTGGCTGCCCCGGCCCCCGATCAGAACGCCTATATCATCGACACGATGGTGATGGTGACCCTGGCCGCCGAGCAAGCCTCGCGCCGGTCCTTGCGCGATCTGGAAGTCGTGCGCATCGGCGTCGGCGAGGCGCCGCGCGCCAGCTTCGACGGGCGCACGCTGGACATCTCGGTGAACACCGCCCTGGGATATGGCGGCCGGCCCAGCGCGGCGCATATCCGGCGCACGCTTGAACAGGCCGCCTCCTGAAGCTCAGCTGCGGGGCGGCGGTCCTGCGGGGCCGGGCCGCCAGTGCGGCGGCGCCAGCTCGAACCCGTCAAAACTGAAACCGGGCGCGACCACGCAACTCACCAGCGTCCAGGCGCCCAGCGACTCCGCGGTTTGCCAGGCGCCCGCCGGCACGATGGCCTGGGGCCGCTCCCCGCCGCGCAGGTCCGGACCGAGCCGCACCGCGCGCGCGCCCACCCCGTCCTCACTGATCGTCAGCACCAGCGGCGCGCCGGCATGCCACAGCCAGGCCTCATGCGCGTCCACCACATGCCAGGCCGATACCTGGTCGGCGGCCAGCAGGAAATAGATCGCTGTCGCCGCCTCGCGCGCGCCGTCAGGCCCGGGCGGCGCACGGAAGGTCTCCCCATACCACCCGCCCTCGGGATGCGGCCTGAGGTCAAGCATGCGTACAATTTCCTGCACGCCCAGATCGCCGCTGACCGTCCTCATACCCCGTCTCCCGGTTAACCCAGCGCTCACACTGGCTTGCTAGGACTACACGCCTGTATTGGTTCTTAGCGGCCCCGGCGACATGGCGAAAGACGGCTATGGCAAGTTAAGCCTGCTCAAGCGCGGCGGCTCCACGAGCCGCGTGATCGACCTGGTATCGATCCGCGAGCGTCATTTCGAAGAGCCGGCATGGGCCGAGAGCCCTATGTTCCGCAATGCGCGGCTGAACCGGGCCTTCATCGTCAAGCACACCTTGCGCGCCTGGGAGCGCGAGGAACTCGGCGGATCGAGGACTTCGGCCACCAAGGTGATCGTGCCGATCAGCGACCGCGATCTGGACATGGGCGGTCATTCGATCTTCGTCGAGCATCCGCGGTTCGAAACCCAGCTCGCCCAGCATCTTGGCGTCAGTGCTGGCGACAGCAACTTCGCCGCCGATGTGGCGCGCCTGCGCGCGCTGGCGCTTCTGCCGTCCTTCGATCCCTATCTCCTGCACGAGTATTTCCGGCGCAGCGGCGAGACAGTGGCGCCATGCTATTTCTCGATATCAGACGACGAGCTGCGCCAGATCACCGAGTTTGTCGCCAGCCAGATCGATCTTCTGGTGCGCAAGGCGATGGGCAAGGCGTCTGCGGATTCGCTCGACAAGTCGCGCCGCCTGGCCAAGGTCCTGTTCGAGGACGAGGATTCGCCCCAGCTGGCGGTGCTGCGCGATGCGTTGCGCATGACCGCGCGTGAGTATCGCGAAGGCGTTTTCGGCTGGAAGGGCACGCTTTATTACAGCTGGCGCGCCGGCGAGTGCTATGCCGACCTCGCCAATTTCATCAAGGATATCAAAGGCGTGCGCATACCGGGCCTGTCCGCGGCGGACCGGACCGAGCTGCATGGCGTGATCGAGTCCATCACCCAGCTCTCCGCCCGGCGCTGGACCCGGCTGAGATCACGCCTTGGCGAATACAATGACGAGTTCACCCGGTTCGTGGAGCGCGGCGACCCGGCGGCGCTCAAAGCCTTCATGGCCCGCGCGCCGCGCCTGTTCGTGGAGATGGGCGAGGATATCGGCCGCATCCAGCACGTCTCGTCCTACTGGCGCTTCTGGACCCGTGGCCGGCGTAACAATGTCATGACGGCGGTGGAGGCGTTTGACCTCCTGCCCGATTTCGAAGCGGCGCTGATGGTCACCGATCTGGAGACGCAGGACTAGGAAGAGCGGCTTGCGCGCTGCCTTGCAAAAGCTGTCCAGGCCGACGACCCGGTGCTGGTGTGTATTTCTTGACATCACTGTACAGTGCGCATAAATACACATTGACAGCAGATCGATCATCGCGGCCCTGAAGCGTGACGGCTAGTAACTGGTTGCAAGCCGGGGCTCGCACCTTCAGTTCAAGCATAAGGCAAAGCGGGGCCGCGTGACCGTCCCGCACCCGGAAGAAGACATTCCCGCCGGCACGTTGCGCTCCATCGAGCAGCAGGCGGGCGTCAAACTGAGGACTTAAGGCCCATGGCCGACTATATCGCCCTGATCCACAAGGAGGCCGAGAGCGACTTCGGCGTGTCCTTCCCGGACTTTCCCGGCTGTATCACGGCGGGCGTAACGCTCGACGAAGCACGGGCCATGGCGCAAGAGGCCCTTGCCTTCCATGTGGAGGGCCTGCTGGAGGATGGCGAGGCGATGCCTGAACCCTCCAGCCTGACCGAGATTATGGCCGAGCCGCATAATCGCGAGGGCGTGGCGGTGCTGGTGACGCTCAAGGCCGAACCGAAAACCGTGAGGGTCAATATCACCCTGTCCGACGATACGCTGCGCGAAATTGACCGCTATGCCAGCGAGCACGGGTTTACGCGCTCCGGCCTGCTCGCCGCGGCGGCGCGCAAGGCGATCCGCGAAGGGCTGGACGCCTAATTGTCCTGAAACTCGCGCGCGGCGTCTTCCGAGCTGACCTCGTCGGGCCGGGTGATGGCCTCATTCTCCTGCTGCACGATGCGCAGGATGCGGGCGATGAATTCCTGGTTCCACGCGCCGCGCTCGTCGGCCTGCGCCTTGGTGGGCGTGAAGGCCTCGATATCGGCGCGGGTGATGACGCCGCGCGTCTCCAGAAGCCGCTCCACGGTGTCGAGGCGCTGGCGCACGACCGACACTTCCTGGGCCAGCGCCATGACGATGTTCAACACCCGTTCGGCGTCCTGATTCTCCAGAAACCAGGGCCGCTTGCCGCGCGCCTTGGCGCCCGCCTGGGAGAGGGGATCAAACGCCATTACGCGGCTTCCTTCTTCGCGCCGATCACATGCCAGGCCGCCTTGCGCCCATAGTCCTCCACGGCGTCCTCGCCCGATGACGGGAACAGGGCAGCGTCCACCACCGCGGCCACGCCGCCATGCAGAACGCTGTCATCCTTGAAGCCGGCGCGGATCATCAGATCATCGAGATCGATCTCGTGCATGGTCGTCCAGAACGGCTCGTTATTATAAAAGGCGTCCCAGTCGCGGATCGCCTGCTCGTAGAGCGGCATCGCGTCGGTGTATTGCGGCTGCTCGACATGCAGCACGATCCCGCCGGGTTTGAGGACGCGGCGCGTCTCGGCGAAGATGCGCTCCATGGCGCTCTTGCTGGTCTCGTGCAGGAACATGGTGGTCTGCACCCAGTCAAAGCTGTCATCGGCGAAACGCGACAAGTCCTCGGCGTCGGCCTGGAGGAAGCGGACATTCTCCACCCCCATCGCCCTGGCGCGCGCCAGCCCGTAGCGCAGCATGGGCGCGCCGGAATCCACACCGACCACTTCGGCATCCGGGAAGGCCTGCGCCAGCGGCAGCACGTTATGGCCGAGCCCGCAGCCCAGATCGAGAATGCGTTTGGGCTTGAAGTCCGGCAGGTTTTTCTTCACCCAGGCTGCGACCGCCTGGCCGCCGCCATCATTATACCGGCCCAGCGCCCCGCCCGTGGTGGCGAACAGGCCGCAATCATAATTGGCCGCGCCCGTGACATCGCCGGGGACGATTTCGGTGTGATAGCTGCCAGGCATGCAGTGATGATCCACCGCCGCCAGATAGCGCGGCGTTTCAAACGCCGGGTCCAGCTCCAGCCTGTCATCGCCATGGGTGAGCTCTGCCGCGCGCGCATTGAGCGCCTCGCCCTGGCGCAGCGTCACCCAGCGTCCGGCCTGCTGGCGCTGCTCCATGGTGGCGCGGCGCAGGGCCGACCAGATCTGGAAGGCGGGATCGGCCATCAGCGCCTTGCGCACCTCGTGCCGGTTTTTGAACGGGCCGTGCTTGCGGGTGCGCGCCGGCTCGACCCGCGCCTCGAACGCGTCCTTCACGCCCGGCAGCACGCGGCTGGCCAGATGGCGGTTCATGTGGGCAAGGAAGTTGAAGCGCTCGGTCTCGTCATGGCTCGTGTGCGGGAACATGCCGTGGCGCCCCACCAGGCGGTAATCGGGCGGGCCGTCATAGGCGGGGGCGTTGGCCAGAATGGTCTTGGCGTTATCGTCCGGCATGGTGCGCGCGCTCCTGTCCGCTGACGGCGGTGAAATTCTTTAGCATACTGGCTTGGCAAAGCCGCCCGTTTCAAATGATATACCATTTATAGCCGATCACCGCCAATATGGCCTGCGCTCATGCGCCGCTTTGCCGCAAGCCGCAGGACCCGACCGGGGAGGAGACTTTCGCCATGACCACACGCATCATCGCCCTGTTCAACCTGAAACCCGGGGTGAGCGCCGCCGACTACGAAGCCTGGGCCAGGGCCAAAGACCTGCCCACAGTCAACGGCCTCAAATCGGTGGACAGGTTCGAGGTGTTCAAATCGGCCGGCCTGCTCGGCTCCGACGCCAAGCCCCCCTACGCCTATATCGAGATCATCGATGTCAACGATATGGAGGTTTTCGGCGGCGAGGTGTCGACCGAGACCATGCAAAAGATCGCCGGTGAGTTCCAGGCCATGGCCGACGACCTCTCCTTCATCCTGACCGAAAAGCTCGGCTGAGGCGGGCGCGCCATGGGACGCTTTACCGGCAAGACCGCCGTCATCACCGGCTCGGGCCGCCGCAAGGGGCTGGGCGAGGCCATCGCCCTGCGCCTGGCGTCTGAGGGCGCAGCGGTGGTGATTTCCGATATCGGTCAGGCCGCTGACCCGGCGACGCCAGCGCAGCATATCGGCGCGACGGACGAGATGGAGGCGATCGCAGCGGATATCCGCAAGGGCGGCGGGACCGCCTCGACCTGCGTGTGCGACGTGCGCGATCTCGAACAGATGCGCGCGCTGGCCCGCCATGCAAGCGAGACGCACGGCTCGCTGGACATCTGGGTCAATAATGCCGGCATCGGCTATATCATGAAGCCGCTGCTCGACGTGACGGCGGACGACTGGCGCGCAGTGATCGACGTCAATCTGACGGGCTGCTTCTTCGGCATCAAGGCCGCCGCAGAGGTGATGGTGGCGCAGGGCAAGGGCGGGCGCATCATCAATATCGCCAGCCAGGCCGCCAAGTCGGGCTTTCCCCACGCCCAGGCCTATACCAGCTCCAAGCACGGGCTGGTGGGCCTCGTGCGCTCGGCGGCCATCGAGCTGGGCCCGCACCAGATCACCGTCAACAATGTCTGCCCCAACCATGTCACCACGGGTCTGGGCGCCTGGCAGAACGAGTATTTCTCCAAGGTGGTCGGCGCCGGGAGCGTGGAGGAATATCTCAAAGCCATGGCCGACCGCATCCCGCTCAAACGCCCCGGCAAGCCCGAAGACACCGCCAGGGCCGTCGCCTTCCTGTGCTCGGACGAAGCCGAGTACATCACGGCGGAAAGCATGAATGTGTCGGGCGGCGAGGAGCCGCATTGATGACCCGTACCCCGCCTCCCCCCGGCTTCACCTGGCCCAATGGCGCGACGCTCGCCCTGTCCATTGTCGTGAATGTCGAGGAAGGCGCCGAGCGCAATATCCGCGATGGCGACAAGGGGCCGGAGCCGGTGGACGAGCTGGGCGTGGCGCTGAAAGCGCCGATCCGCGTGCACGGCAACGAGACCAATTATCAGTACGGGATCCATCGCGGGGCGGGCCGGGTGCTCAAACTGCTCGACGCCTACAAGGTTCCGGCCACCTGGACGGTGTGCGCCCAGGCGCTGGAGCGCGCGCCCTGGATCGCCGAGGCGCTTATCGCGCGGGGCGACGAGCCGTGCAGCCATGGCTGGCGCTGGCAGTTCCAGGCCTTCATGGACGAGGAGAAGGAGCGCGCCTTCATCGAGCGCGCCGGCGCCTCAATTCAAGCGACCTGCGGGCGCCGGCCCGTGGGCTGGCTGTCGCGCTATCTGCATACGGACATGACGCGCGGCCTGCTGGCGCAGGCCGGATATCTTTATCACATGGATGATTATTCGGACGATTTTCCCTTCTGGGATGTCGTGGATCTGCCCGGCGGCGCGGGGCGCAAGCCGATCATCGTCCTGCCTTATGCGCTCGACACCAATGACATGAAATTCTGGCTCGACCCGTCCCTGACGGCGAAGGACTGGCTGACCTATGCCTGCGACACGCTCGACTGGCTCCTCAAGGAGTCCATCGAGGAGGATGCACGCATGATGAGCCTGGGGCTGCACCTGCGCATCATCGGGCGGCCCGGCCGGATCGGCGCGTTTCAGGCCTTTCTGGATTACGTGACGGCGAAATCCGGCGTCTGGATCGCCACCCGTGAAGACATAGCCAAAGCCTTCGCCGCCGCCGAGCCGGCGCCCGGCGCCTGACAGGAGATACGCCATGCGCAAGCTGATCACCGCCTTTTGCCTTGCCCTTGCGGCATCGTGGACCGCCGCCGCCAGCGAGCCCGCGGACGAGCCCGGCTTTCCCGGCGCCCATGAGTTGGCGGGCCTCTTGATCGGGTCCTTCTCCACGCTGGAGCAGTCGCGCATCGAGGGCTGGGGCTATGTGGAGAGCGAGACGGTGCGCATCTGGCCGCATCGCGAGGATGGCATCTGGCTCTATCAGGAAAACGCTTTCCTCGGCTCCAGCCCGGATGATTTCGACCCCGAGATCAAGCAGCGCCCCTATTTCCAGCGTATCATCCGCCTGGTCGAGCTGAACAATCAGCTGGTCCTGCGCACCATCTACACCCTCAATGATCCGGCCAGCGTGGTGGGCGCGTTCGCCGATCCGGCGCGCATCACCGAGGACCAGCTGGGCGCGGTGAGCTGCTCGGGCGAGGTGCACCGCATCGCCCATGGTTACTGGCAGTCGAATTTCGACACCTGCCCGTCGGGCCTGCGCGGCGCGGTGCGCACGGTCTCGCGCTCGATCCACACCCCCCAGGGCCACGCCAACTGGGACCGCGGCTTCGACGCCGAGGGAGCGCTGATCTGGGGCCCGGCGCGCGGCGGCTATGTGTTTGACAGGGCAGACTGATGTCCACGCCAGAGGGGGTTGCCATGAAGACGCTGTCCATCATCGCTGCGGGGCTCGCCGCCGTGTCGCTCGCCGCCTGCAATCACGCGGCGCCACAAGCCGCTGCGGCCACGACGCCCGCCGATGCGGCGGCCGGCGCCGGGCGCAATCCGCTGGACCTGCGCCGCACCACCCTGCTGGTGCGCGACCTGGAGGCTTCGCTGGCGCTCTATCGCGACGCCATGGGCATGACCATGACCTATGACCAGATGATCACCAGCCGCGACGGCTCCAGCCAGTCGCGCCTGGTGCTGCTCAAAGCCAATGACGACCAGATCGGCATGCTGGGCCTGTGGCAGCTGGCCAACGCCGCCGACGCGCCGGCGCCCGACGTGCCGGAGCAGGGCTTCGAGACAGGCGAAATCGTGCTCCTGTTCAACACCAGCGAGCTGGACACCGTCTTCGCCTCGGCCTCGGCCGTTCCCGGCGTGCGGGTGATGAGCGCGCCCACCTTGCGCGAGTATCCTGGCGACGGCGTGACCTATCAGGTCATGGTGTCCATGCTGCGCGACCCCGACGGCCATATTGTCGAGCTCAACCGCCGCATCCACCCTCCGCTGGACTGGGACTGAGCCGGCCGCCCGGGCGGGCGGGGCGTCCTGGCGCCGCCCGCCCATCCGTCAACTGACGATCTCGTCCTTCAGCGTGCGCGCCGCCATCAGGAAGGCGCCCGCCGAGACCAGCGCCACCAGCCCGAAGATCACCATCGACCAGCGCAGGCCTTCGGCTTCGCCCATGGACGCGGCCAGCAGGTCACTGACCAGACCCACGCTGACGGGCCCGAGGCCGAGGCCGACCATATTGATGATGAACAACAGCACCGCCGCGGCCGTGGCGCGCGTGTGCGGCTCGACCAGGCTCTGGGCGCTGGCGAAGACCGGCCCGTACCAGATCGCGCCCAGGAACACCGGTATGGTCAGAAGCAGCAGCGAGGCGCCCGCGTCCAGCACCAGCATCGCCGCCACGAAGGGCGGGACTGTGAGCGCGGTGGCGATGGCGGGCACGATCGCATAACCTGCCGGATTGAGGCGCGCCGACCGGTCGGCAAGAATACCGCCCAGATAGGTTCCGGCTGCGCCGAATACGCCGATAAGCAGGCCCAGCGCCGTCCCGAGAAAGCCGATAGGCCCGAAGCCGGAGCCCAGCGCCTCATTGACCTGGCCAGCCATCGCCGTCAGCCCCTCGCCGTGATTTCTGAAATAGAACGAGCCGTAAAACGTTATGTGGCCGTAGCCGATCATGGCCGCCAGCGCCGCGCCGGCGGAAATCCACCAGAAGGACGCCTTCGAGCGCAGCTCGCGCATGGCGTCGAGCATGCCGGGCGAGCCGGCCGCTGGCGCTGCGGACATGCTGCGCATGCCCTTGCGGCGGGGCTCTGGCAGGGTCAGCCAGGCGATCAGCGCCAGCGCAATTCCCGGCGCGCCGGCGACGAAGAACGCCACCCGCCAGCCATAGGCGTCGGCGATCAGCCCGCCCACCACCATGCCCGCCAGCGATCCCAGCGGGATGCCCATGGAATAGAGCGCCAGCGCCGAAGCGCGCTTTTCCTTGGGCGTGTAGTCGCAGATCAGCGAGTGGGCCGGCGGGGTGCAGCCCGCCTCACCCACGCCGACGCCGATGCGCGCGGCCAGGAGCTGGACGAAATTGCCCGCCAGGCCGCACAATATGGTGAAGGCGCTCCACACGGCCACGGCCGCAGAGATGATCTTCACCCGGTCGGCCCGCTCGGCATAGCGCGCGATGGGGATGCCCAGCACGGTATAGAAGATCGCAAAGGCGAAACCGGCCATCACACCGATCTGCCAGTCAGCGAGCCCCAGATCGGCCTTGATCGGCTCGGCCAGGATATTGACGATCTGGCGGTCGAGAAAATTGAAGACATAGATGATCACAAGCACGCCCAGCGCATAGGCGCGGGCAGGCTTGGCCAGCGGCGCAGGCGCGCCGGCGGGCGCCGCCGCAGGCGGGCGGGTTTCAGCAGTCATGGACAGGTCCTCCCCTTGTCAGCCGGGCCTCTTCGCGGGCGGGTCTGATGAACGCTCAGGTTAGTGCGCCTGCGCCCGTTGTGAACTGACAATCAGCGCAAGCTTCGAACATTCTGGCGCCGCGAAACCCCAGGCAGGCGGCGTCGCAGGCGCATGCACGGCTGCGCACAGGTCATCTGCCCATACGGCTTGGAAATCCGTTCGTGCAGCGCTCATATCCCCTCCGGCGGCAAACGGGGGCTGGCGGGATGAACGCTTGGGCGGGGCATATCGTAAGCGGTGCGCGCCGGTTCTGGCCGTTCCTGGCGTGGCTGGCGGCATTTTACACCGTCTGGGTGCTGATCGTCTCGCTCAACGGGCTCTGGCCGGTGGTGCGCGATCATTGGCCCATCGCCGCCGCCATGGCCGCCGGTTCCTATTTTGCGGGGTCGACGCCGATGGGCGGGGGCACGGTGGGCTTTCCGGTTCTGGTCCTGCTGTTCGACCTGCCCGCCTCGCTCGGGCGCAATTTCGGCCTGGCGGTTCAGTCTGCCGGCATGGTGTCGGCCAGCGTGTTCATCCTCACCGCCCGCCGCACGCTCGACTGGGCGCTTCTGCGGCCGGCCCTGGCGGGCGCTTTGATCGGCACGCCGCTGGGCGCTGCGTTCATCGCCCCTTACGCCTCGGACATTCTGGTCAAGCTCATGTTCGCCGTGACCTGGGCGAGCTTCGGCATCATCCACTGGCTCAAGCTCAACGATATCGTGAAACCGGAAGGACCGCGCCATCCCCATGACCGGCTGGACACGCCGGTCGGCCTCTTTATCGGGCTGAGCGGCGGCGTGGTGGCGTCGCTCACGGGCGTGGGCATCGACATGATGATCTATACCGTGCTGGTGCTGTTCTACCGGGCGGACCTGAAAATGGCGATTCCGACCTCGGTGCTCCTGATGGCGGCGACGTCCCTGATCGGCATTGCGTCGAATGCGGCGCTCGGCGCCATCAACCCGGCGCTTTACGCCATCGACCCGGCGGTCTTTTACAACTGGCTCGCGGCGGCGCCGGTCGTGGCGCTCGGCGCGCCGCTGGGTGCGGTGATCGTGAACTACATGCCGCGCCGGCCGACCCTGCTGATCGTGTCGACGCTGTGCCTGGCTCAGTTCGTCTGGACGGTGTTCAAGGAAGGCGTGGACGGCTGGCTTCTCATGGCTGTGCTTGGCGCCCTGGCGGGACTGTGCGCCGCGTTTCTGTGGCTTTTTCAACTCGGCGAGCGCCAGGACTCCCGCGCGTGCTGACCGGGTCGCGCCAGGCGTCGCCAGAATCGGGTGATCGCAGACCACGCTCGAACACTGTGCGCCGACGGAACCGGCGGGCGCCCTCGGGGTTGGGCAAGCATGGCGCTTGGCTTGCCGGGACAAGACAGTCCATCCGATCGTGTCTCTGACGGCACAGTCAGACGACCGCAGTCCGGGTGCTCCGGTCAGGGGGACACGACCTGTCATCCTTCGCAGGCAGGCGAGGTGTAGCTTTGGCAGGCATGAGGGAAAGGGTGTCAAACAAGACGTAAAGCGGCGTGATGATGCAAAGAAGCAACATGCCATTCATTTTATCACACAGCGACGCCGCACCCGCAATGCTGTCACATTCATGGGCGAATTGGACGCCTCAAACCTAACCTGGAAAAGGAACTCAAGCATGAAGAATGTCCTGCTGTCTGCTGCGGCACTCGGGCTGGTACTCGGCGCACCGTCACTGGCGGCTGACGAGGGCTGGTATCTGGGCGGCGCGATCGGCTATGGCACGCCTGAAGAAACCGAAGTGACCGGGCGCCTCGGCAATGGTCCCAATGGCGGCGCTATCCGCGGTGAAAGCAACTGGCGGGAGAAAATCTCGCTGGGATATCAGACCCCCGGCCCGTGGCGCGTCGAGGGCGAGATCGCCCACCGCTATAACAACACCGGCTCGGTCGGCAATTACGAGGACAGCCGCTCGTCCTTCCAGGCCTGGAGCGCGATGGCGAACGTGCTTTATGATTTCGACATTGCCGGCTTCAACCCCTATCTGGGCGCGGGCATCGGCTTTGTGCGCTCCACCGGATCGCTCGCCGGATGGTCAACCGGCACGCGCCCGGTCGGGTCGGTCATTCCGGGCGATACGCGCTTTGTCCAGGTTCGCGAACGTGACCTGTCGGTCGCCTATCAGGGCATCGCCGGCATTGCCTGGCCGCTGACCGAGCGTACCACCCTCGACACCGAATACCGCTATTTCGGCTATGGTTCGACCCGGTATGACGGCGTGAACGTCGGCAATCTGTCCGGCCACGAAGTCTGGGCCGGCCTGCGCTACAGCTTCGGCGCTCCGGCAGCCCCGACGCCGACACCGGCGCCGACCCCGACCCCGCCGCCGGCTCCGACCCCCACGCCGCAGCCTGTTCCCACCCCGGCGCCGGCCTGTGAGGACGCCGAGTTCGTGGTGTATTTCGAGTGGGATCGCTCCAACGTCACCGACCAGTCGCGCAACGTCATCAACAATGCCATCAGCACGGCCCGCGATTGCGGCGTCGCGGCGGTGCAGGTTGACGGCCACGCCGACCGTTCGGGTTCGGCCCAGTACAATGTCGGCCTGTCCGAGCGCCGCGCCCGTGCGGTGCGTGACGAGCTGGTCCGCCTCGGCGTGCCCGCCGGCGCCATCTCGATCAACGCCTTCGGCGAAAGCCGCCCGGCCGTTGCGACCCCGGATGGCGTGCGCGAGCCGCTGAACCGTCGCGTGGAAGTCCTGATCAACCTCGACTGATCAGGCCGATCCATCACCCAACAGGCGGCCCGCCGGAGCGATCCGGCGGGCCGTTCTGCATTCGGGTCCCGTCATCCCGCCCGCGCGATGGCGCACGGCTGTCCGGGCGGCGCCGCCATACGGTCTGCCGCAGAGACGCGCCGCGCATTCCGGGCAGGGCGCGCCTGTGCTAGGAGGCGCTGGCGGCGCTCGGCGCCAGACACGACAAAAGGACCCCCGTGATGCGCATGAGTGTGTGGACCCTCGCCGCCCTGTCCTGGCTCGCCGCCTGCGCGGCGCCCGAGGCGCCCGCTCCCGCCGCCACAGCAGCAGAGCCCTACACGCTCACGCTTCTGCACGTGAATGATCACCACAGCCATCTCGAGCCGGGCGCACTGGCGTTTGATGTCAGCGGTCTGGCGCTGGACGCGGCGCCGGCGGACGGGCGCGTATCGGTGGCCTATGGCGGCTATCCGCTCATCACCGCGCTCATTGAGGCGCGCGCGGCGCAGGGCGATGCGGTCCTGACCCTGCACGCAGGCGACGCCATTACAGGCACGCTTTACTACACCCTGTTCGAGGGCGAGGCAGACGCGGCGCTGATGAACCTCATCTGCTTTGACGCCTTCGCGCCGGGCAATCACGAATTTGATCACGGCGATGCAGGCCTGGCGCAGTTTCTCGATTTTCTGGGCGCGGGCGATTGCCAGACGCCGGTGATCAGCGCCAATGTCGTCCCGCATGACGCCTCGCCCTTGCTGGGCCGGCTCCAGGCTTCGGCCGTGTTCGAGCGCGGCGGGCGGCGCATCGGCGTGATCGGCCTGGTCATTGCGGAAAAGACGCGCATCTCCTCCTCCCCCGATCCCGAAACCCGCTTCCTCGACGAAACCGAAACCGCGCAAGGCGAGATCGACCGGCTGCGGGCCGGCGGCATGGAGCACATCATCCTGCTGACCCACCAGCAATACGCCAATGACCTCACGCTCGCGCGCGCCCTGACGGGCGTGGACGTCATCGTGGGCGGCGATTCCCATACCCTGCTGGGCGATCGCGGCGTCCTGGCGCCGCTGGGCTTCACGCCGGAGGGCCCCTATCCGACGATGGAGACCAATGCGGATGGCGATCCGGTCTGTATCGTCCAGGCGTTCGAATACGCCCGCGCGCTGGGCGAGCTGCGCGTCAGCTTCGATGAGTCGGGCCGTGTCATCGCCTGCTCGGGCGCGCCGGTCTTCCCCGCAGCCGCCAGCGGCTATTCCTTCTCCCGGGACGGCGCCGACATCGCCTTGTCCGGGGCGGACGCGGCCCGGGTGCGGGCGGCGCTGGACCGCCATCCGCTGCTGCATCCGCTTGAGGCGAACGCGGAGAGCGAGGCCTTGCTGGCCGGCTTCACCGCGCAGCTGTCCCAACTGCGCGAGACGGTGATCGGCGAGGCGGCCGAGCCGCTGTGCATGGTGCGCCTGCCCGGAGAGGGCCGCGCCGAGCCCTTGTGTGATCGCGCCGAAACCCATGAGCACGGCGCCCATGTCTCCGCCCTGGTGGCGCAGGCGTTTCTGGAGCGCGAGGGCAGCGCCGACATCGCCATCCAGAACGCGGGCGGGGTGCGCGCCAGCATCCCGGCGGGCCCGGTGACCATCGCCGACGTCTTCACCGTCCTGCCCTTCGCCAACACGCTGCACGTGCTGACGCTGTCAGGCGCGGAAATCATCGAGACGCTGGAAGAGGCGGTGGCCGCCAGCGCCAGCGGGGGCGGCGCCTATCCGTATGCGGCCGGTTTGCGCTTTGCTGTGGATATGTCGGCCGAACCCGGCGCGCGCATCAGCGCGGTGGAGGTCAATTCACGCCTGGCCGGAGAGTGGACGCCGATCAATCCGAATGCGCAGTACAAGGTGGTCACCAACTCCTTCACCGCCGGGGGCGGAGACGGATACAGAGTCTTTGCCCGCGCCAGCGCGGAAGGGCGCGTCACCGACACGTTTGCCGAATATGCCCAGAGCTTCGTCAATCACGTGCGCGCCCGCGCCGAAGCCGGCCAGACCCTGTCGCGCCCGGACGCCGGGATCATGAGCACGCAGCGCTTCATCAATGCGGATGGGTGCGACCATTCACAGAGAGCCGATTGCGGCGGGGGCTGAGGCCCATCCGCCGCGCAGCGCAATCGGCACAAGCGCCCCGGTTTACGGTTGCGTTTCGCACCAAAACGGAACGTCAGGGCGTCCGGCCTGACGCCGTCAGGCCGGACCACACTCTAATAGGCGCGCTCAACCACGAATTCGGCGAGCGCGGCCAGCGACTGGCTCCACACATTGTCCGGGGCGGCGTCGAGCGCCTCTACCGCCCGCGCGGCGTGCCCGCGTGCCGCTTCCAGCGTGGCGTCCAGGGCGCCGTGGCGCTTGAGGATGGTCACGGCCTGGTCGAAATCGTCCGGGCTCTGGCGCCCTTCCGCCATGGTGCGCACCCAGAAGCCGCGCTCGTCATCGCCGCCCGCTTCCAGCGCCAGGGCGACGGGAAGGGTGATCTTGCCTTCGCGGAAATCATCGCCGGTATTCTTGCCGAGCTCCACCGCCACGCCGCCATAGTCGAGCGCGTCGTCCACCAGCTGGAACGCCAGGCCCAGCTCGCGGCCATAGGTCTCCATCGCCGCTTCGACCCGGGCCGGGGCGCCCGCAAGAATCGGCGAGACCTGGGCGGCGGCGGCGAACAGGGCGGCGGTCTTGGCGGCAATGATGTCCATGTATTCGGCGCGCGAGGTGGCGACCTGACGCACGGCGGCGAGCTGGCGCACCTCGCCCTCGGCGATCACGGCGGCGGCGCGCGACAGCACGTGCAGCGCCTCCATGGAGCCTGCGTCCACCATCAGCATGAAGGCGCGCGCGAACAGGAAATCGCCCACCAGGACCGACTGGGGATTGCCCCAGACCTTGTTGGCAGGACGCTTGCCGCGGCGCAGCTCGCTGTCATCCACGACATCGTCATGCAGCAGCGTGGCCGAATGGATGAACTCCACAGCGGCCGCCAGCGAGAGATGGCCGCGGCCCTGATAGCCCAGCATGCGCGCCGAAGCGACGGTGATCAGGGGCCGGATGCGCTTGCCGCCGGCGTCCAGCAGATAGTGCGCGATCGCCGGGATCACCGCCGTGGCGCTGGAGGCCCGTTCGGCGATGAGCGCCTCGACGCCCGCCATGTCGGTTCGGGCCAGAGACGCCAGGCGCACCGCCGGGTTCACCGGCGCCGCCTCGAAGTCCGGCATGGGAAGTCCGTTCACGCGCCTTGCCTCTTGCAGTCTGATCCGTCGCGCCTGCAGAATAGGTAGGCCCGGCGCCCCCGGCAAGCTGACCACACTGCGTGACAGGGACGCAGGCTGGTTCTGGCGCCACAGCGGCGCGCGGGCAAGCAAGGAGATGCGTGCGATGATGATCGAGGTGCTGTCCACCAACGATCCGGTGAAGCTTAACTTCGCCGAGGCGGTGCTGCGCGACGCCGGGATCGAGCCGGTGACGCTGGACGCCCACACCGCCGCGACCTTCGGCGGCGCCCTGCCCTGGATCAAGCGCCGCTTGCTGGTGCCGGAAGACGTTGCGGACAAGGCGCGCCGCGCCCTCGCCGCGGCCATGCCTGCGGACGAATGAGCGCCGCGGGCCCGCTCACGCAGGACCGCATCCTCGGCGGCCAGCTTCTCCTGACCCAGACCGCAGACGGCTACCGCGCCGGGCTGGACGCCATTCTGTTGGCCGCCGCGGTGCGCCTGGCGCCGGGGGCAAGGGCAGCCGAGTTCGGCTGCGGCCCGGGCGCTGCGCTCCTGTGCGTGGCCCACGCCTGTCCGGGCGCACAGCTGACCGGCGTGGAGCTGGACCCCTGCGCCGCCGCCCTGGCCCGGGGCAATGCGGCGGCCAACGGGCTTGAGGGCCGTGTCGAGATCGTGGAAGCCGACGCTCTGGCGTGGCGCGCGGATGCGCCGCTGGACGCGGTGTTCTTCAATCCGCCCTATTTCGATGACCCGGCGGCGCTGCGCGCGCCCAAGCCGGGCAAGCAGGCGGCCTGGATCAGCGCGGCGCCGCTGTCTGACTGGATCGCCGCCGGGCTGAAGCGGCTGAGACCCGGGGGGTCGCTGGTCTTCATCCACCGGGCCGACCGGCTGGGCGAGGCGCTCGGCGCGCTGCAGGGCAAGGCGAGCGCTGCAGTCCTGCCCATCCATCCGCGCGCCCAGGCGCCGGCCAAGCGCATCCTCATTGAAGCGCGCGCAGGCGGGCGGGCGCCGCTCGCCGTGCTGGCGCCCCTGGTGCTGCACGAAGACGGGGCCGGCGCGTGGACGCCAAGGGCCGATGCGCTGCTGCGCGGGGCGGCGCGCCTTGAACTGACGGGCGCCGCACGCCAAGTCTGAGGGCGCATCCCTCCTCCCCCCAACCGGAGCCGCCATGTCTGTGATCCGCGACGAATTTGACCGCGCCGTCCGCGCGCTGCGCAAGCTGTTCGGGGCGGACGCCCCGAGCGTGCCGCTGATCCGGCTGGAGGGCATGATCGCAGCGGGCGGGCGCAATGCCGGCGCGCTCAGCCTGAGCCGCCTGGAAAAGCTTCTCGACAAGGCCTTCGCCGACACAAGCGCCGCGGCCATCGCGATCAGCATCAATTCGCCCGGCGGCAGCCCGGTGCAATCGCGCCTGATCCATGACCGCATCCGCGCGCTGGCCGCGGAAAAGCAAAAGCCGGTTCTGGTGTTCTGCGAGGATGTGGCCGCGTCCGGCGGCTACTGGATCGCGTGCGCGGGCGATGAGATATTCGCCGATCCGGCGTCCATCGTCGGCTCCATCGGCGTGATCAGCGCCGGCTTCGGCTTTACCGGCGCCATGGACCGGCTGGGTGTCGAGCGCCGGGTAAAGACCGCCGGCAAGTCCAAGCTGCTCGCCGATCCGTTCGGCCCCGAGACGCCCGAACAGGCCGCGACCATCACCCGCCTCATGGAGGCGATGCACGCCCAGTTCATCGGCCATGTCAAAGCCCGGCGCGGCGAGAAGCTCTCGCAGACCGCCGAGCTGTTTGACGGCTCGGTCCATACCGGCGCCGAGGCGCTGGAGCTGGGCCTGATCGACGGACTGGGCGAGGCGCGCAGCGAGCTGAAGCGCCGCTTCGGCGACAAGGTGCGCATCCGCCCGCTGGCCCCGGCGCGCGGCGGCGTGCTGTCGCGCTTCATGGGCGCCGCGCTGGACCAGGTCGAGCTGCGCGCCGTGTGGAGCCGGTTCGGGCTCTAGCCGAAAGGGCGGCCCTGTCAGCCCCAAAACGACAACCCCCGCCCGGAGGGGTCCGGGCGGGGGCGATCCGTCTGGCGCAGTCCGCAAGCGGACCGCAGTCAGCCTACCAGGACACGCTCACGCGGCCATAGACATAGCGGCCGTTGAAGCCCGCCGGTGAGAACGAGCTGTAAATGAACGGCGTTGCGCCCGTGGCGGCGTTGAAGTTGGGGTCCTGCGTCGGATAGCTGTCGAACACATTATTGGCGCCGAGCGCAAACCGCGTGTTTTCCATAAGCTGCAATGAGCCTTCGATATCCACGACCCATTGCGGCTCGATGGTCCAGTCCAGCGCCGGGTTGTTGGACAATACCTGCACGTCGCCAAACCGGGTGGCGCGGATCAGGCCGCCCAGATTGTCCCGGCTCCAGTCGAGGCCGAGAATGTACTTGCTGCTCGGCGAGCCGGTTTCCTGGCGCCCGATATTGACCCGGGCAAACAGGGTCGGCGGCGGGGTGAGGGCGGACAGGACGCCGGTGGAGCGGATATCGCTGAGCTCGGTGTCGGTGAAATTGGCCGCAGCCGTGGCGCGGAACTCGCCCAGATCGCCGGCCTCCCACGAGTAGTTGGCGACAATATCCACGCCTTGCGTCACCGAGTCCGCCGCGTTCAGGAAGAAGCGTGCGGCGCCCACGCCGACGGGCAGCAGCGCCACCACGTTGGCCTGGTTGAGGTTTTCCGACAAGAGAATGCGGTCGTCGATCTCGATGCGATAGCCGTCAATGGTCAGCACGAAGCCGCCCGTCTGGAAGACCGCGCCCAGCGAATAGTTCACCGAGGTTTCCGGCTCGAGATCCTGCGAGCCCAGCGCGCGGGCGATGGGGCTGTCCACCGCGAACGTGCCGGTCTCAGTGGCGATGTTGTTGATGAAGACCGTCGAGGTCGCCGTGTAATGGCTCTGGTGCAGGGACGGCGCGCGGAAGCCCGTGCTGATCGAGCCGCGCAGGGCCGCGCCTTGGGTCAGGTCAAGGCGTGCGGCGATCTTGGCGTTGAGCGTGCCGCCGAAGTCGGAATAGTGCTCGTAGCGCACTGCGCCCGACGCGGTCAGGCGATCGGTGACGTCGGCTTCAAGATCGACATAACCGCCCCAGGAGTCACGGCTTTCATCCGCTTCGTTCTGCGGCTGGAAGCCCGGGAACACCTGGCTGCCTGCGGCCTGTCCCGGCACGCCGAAATAGGAACCGGGTTCGCCCGCGCCGATCTGGTAGTTCTCGCGCCGGTACTCCGCGCCATAGGCGACGTTCAGCGGACCGGCCAGGCCGTCGAGCGCCACCGATTGCACGAAATCGGCGTTGACCACAGTCTGGGTGAATTGCAGCTGGCCGGCGTAGAACTCGGTGGGGCTCGCCGCGCCCAGTGAACGGTTCAGCGTGTTGCGGATGTTGAAGTCGACCGTGTTGCGGCCATGCACGACGCTGAGATCATAGGCAATATTGCCCGCATCCCCGCGCACGCCGCCGCCCACCGAAAGGTCCGTCACCTCGGGGTGGATTTCCGGCAGGAATCCATCGGGATAGATGGACGCCACGTTGCGCGCATCGCGGGCCCGGCGATAGAAGCCGAAGGAGCGCGCCTCGCGATCCTGATAGCTGGCGAAACCATATAGCTCCGCGCCATTGTCCAGCGGCAGACCGGCATTGGCCAGCACGCTGATGTCGCGCACATCGCCATTGCCGTGATTCCAGTTCAGCCGGTCAAAGGTCTGCTCACGCGGGTCGGGCTGTCCGCCGATGAGGTTGTAATTGTTCACCGTGTCCACATCGGCGCGGTTGGTGCGCTGGCGGTCGCGGTACTCGGCCGACAGCGTCAGGAAGCCGTTTTCAGCCAGCGGGAAGCCCGCCCAGCCCGAAATCGTCAGCGTCTCGCCATCACTCCCATTGCGGCTGGAGCGCGGCAGGTCGATATCGGTGGCGTGCTCGCCATAGGTCACGGTGACCGCTCCGCCTTCACGTTCCTCGCGCAGGCGCACATTGATCACCCCGGCGATGGCGTCGGAGCCGTACTGCGCCGAGGCGCCGTCGCGCAGCACTTCCACCGCGCCGATGGCCGAGGTCGGAATAGTGTTGAGGTCCACCGCCGCCGCGCCTCGGCCCACGGTGTTGAGGTTCAGCAATGCGCTGACATGGCGGCGCTTGCCGTTGACCAGCATCAGGGTCTGGTCGGGCGCCAGGCCCCGCAGCTGGGCCGGGCGGATCGAGTCGGTGCCGTCCGAGATGGCGGGGAGCGGGAAGTTGAACGACGGCAGGGAATAGGCCAGCGCCTGATTGAGCTCGGTGGTGCCGTGGGCGCCCAGATCATCGGCGGAGATCACATCGACCGGCGCGAGCGACTGGGTGACGGTGCGTCCCTCGGTGCGCGTGCCGGTGACGATGACGACATCGTTGGAGGCGCGCGGTGCGGGCACGTCCTGGGCGGCGGCGACCCCGGCGGCGAGCACGGCGAGCGACACGCCCGCGAGGAAGACTGTGGATTTTCTGGTGCGCATGGTGTTCGGACTCTCCTGGATGACGCTTCGAGACGCATCCTTCCGGAGAAGGAGGCGCTTGTTGCGGCTGCTAAGTTGTTCGTACATTGTGTCTTGGAGCCAGATGATCCAGCCCCTGACGTTAAGGTATTGGTCGCTTTTGTGACGAGTGTGGCAGAATCGCGACATCCAACCGGCATGTTTGGGTCAACACAGCATAGCTTAGCTTTCCTCCGGCGTTGCCCACGGCCCGCATAGCGCTGTCAGATCCCGGCTGCTTGCGAGGCCTGCCTGTCCGCGTTAGTGCTGATATCGAACGCTGCGGGCAAGGAAGCCTCCCTGATGGGACCCCCAGATTTGCTAAATATTCCAGCGCCCGACCGGCCGGCCGAGCCCCTGCTGCCGCTCAATGCGCTGCGCGCGTTCGACGCAGTGGCGCGGCGCGGCAGCGTTGCTGCGGCTGCGAGGGAGCTGGGCGTCACGCCCGGGGCGGTGTCCCAGCAGATTCGCCTGCTGGAAGATGTTCTCAAAGTCCGCCTGCTGGAGCGTCAGGGTCGCGGGGTTTCCCTCACCGCCGGCGCCGCAGGGGCCGCGCCGGCGCTCCATGAAGCCTTCGCCCGGCTGGGCGAGGCCAGCCGCCTCCTGCGTCAGGACGCCGGCGCCAGCGCGCGCGTGCGCCTGGGCGCACCCGGCGCGCTGGCCGCAGCCTGGCTGGCGCCGCGTCTAGCAGGCCAGGACATAGACCTGATCGCCGACCCGGCGCCCGAGGATCTCGACCGGTTCCGGCTCGACCTCGACATCCGCTACGGCCCCGGACCCTGGCCCGGCTACCGGTCGGCGCGCCTGCTCACCGAAAGCCTTGCGCCGGCGGCCTCGCCCGCCCTGCTCGCCCCGTTTGCGGGAGACTGGCGCGCCGCGCTCACCGCCCTGCCCCTCATCCATGACATGAGCCCGGGGCGCGACCCGGCCCAGCCCGGCTGGCGGACATGGCTCGACCGGCGCCGGATGAAGCGCGCCGATCTGGCCGCCGGGGATCATTACGCCCGGCCCGAACACGTGGTCGCCGCCGCCGCCGCCGGCCGGGGCGCGGCGCTGGTGCGGCGCAGCCTGGCCGACGGCGCCATCGCGCGCGGCGAACTGATCAGCCTGGTGGCCGACGGGGTGACGGCGCTCGATTGGAGCTATTATATCCTGTCGCCTGAGACCCGCCCCTTGCCGCGCGCCGCGCGCAGCGTCATCGATACCCTCAGGCACCTCGCCGAACCCTTCGAGGCCGCCGGTGTCTAGAACCGGTCCGCTCCCAGCGTTGAAAGGACTTGCCATGCGTCACCTGACCCGCTTTGCCGCCCTCGCCGGCACGGCCCTGTGGCTGACCGCCTGCGGCGCGCCGGACACAAGCGGACCCGGCAGCGTTCCCGGACCGGCGCAAGCGCCGGACCCCGCCCCGGCATCCGCGCCGGTTGAGGCCATGGTGGCCGCTGCGCATCCCGATGCGGTGGAAGCCGGGCTGGAGGCGCTGCGCCGGGGCGGGGACGCTGTTGACGCGGCCATAGCCGTGCAAGTGGTGCTGGGCCTGGTCGAGCCGCAGAGCTCGGGCATTGGCGGCGGCGCCTTCCTGGTGCGCCATGACGCTGCGACGGGCGAAACCCTCGTCTATGACGGGCGCGAAACCGCCCCGGCCAGCGTCACCGAAAACCACTGGCTGGACGCAAACGGCGAACCGGTGGGCTTCCTGGACGCCTGGCAGAGCGGCCGCTCCACCGGCGTGCCCGGCGCCATCGCCATGCTGGCCATGGCCCACGAGGACCATGGACGCCTCGGCTGGGCCGAGGGCTTCGAGGCGGGTATAGCGCTCGCGCGCGACGGATTCGAGGTCTCGCCCCGCCTGTCCTCGCTGGCCCAGCGCGTGCGCACCATCTCCTCGCTGGCGCGCCGCGACGAGTCGCGCAGCTATTTCTACGATCCCGACGGCAATGCCTGGCCGGCCGGCCATGTGCTCACCAATCCGGGCTATGCCGCGACGCTGGAAGCGGTCGCCGCCGACTGGCGCAATTTCTACACTGGCGACATCGCGCAGCAGATCATCAGCGCAGCCGCCGAGGAGCCGCTGCCGGGCGTGATCACGCCTGAGGATCTGGCCGGCTACCAGCCGGTGCGGCGCGAGGCGCTGTGTGCGCCGTACCGCGTCTATGTCGTCTGCTCGGCGCCGCCGCCTTCCTCCGGCGCCATCGCCGTCGGGGGCATCATGACGATCCTGGAAGGCTTCGACATGAGCGCGCATGGCCCTGACACGGTGGAGGGCTGGCGCCTGTTCATCGAGGCGAGCCGCCTCGCCTATGCCGACCGCGACCAGTATGTCGGGGATGCAGACTTTGTCGACGTGCCGGTGGCGGGGCTGCTCGACCGCGACTATCTCGCCACGCGCCGCGCCCTGATCGATCCGGAGCGGGCGATCCCGGCCGTCACCGCCGGCACGCCGCCGGGCGCCTCGCCGGCCGGACCCGACACCACGCCGGACAATCGCGGCACCACGCACTTTGTCATCCGCGACACGTTCGGCAATGTGGTCTCCATGACCACGACGGTGGAATCGGGCTTTGGCAATAACCGGATGACGCAAGGCGGGTTCCTTCTGAACAACCAGCTCACCGATTTTGCTTTCGTGCCACGCGACGAGGATGGCCGCCTGCACCCCAACGCGCCGCAGGCGGGCAAGCGTCCGCGCTCGTCCATGTCGCCGACCATCGTTTTTGATGCGGACGGGGCGTTCGTGCTGGCCACCGGCTCGCCGGGCGGCAATTCGATCATCGCCTACACCGCCAAGACGCTGGTGGGCATGCTGGACTGGGGTCTCAGCGCGCAGGAAGCGGCCGATCTGCCCAATGTCGTGGCGCGCGGCGATGTGATCAATATCGAGCGCGGCTTCGATGCGGACATCCTCGAGGCGCTGCGCGAGCGCGGCTTTGAGATTGACGGCGAGCGGGGGGAAAACTCCGGCATCCACATCATCCGGGTTCTGGAAGACGGCACGCTGGAGGGCGCCGCCGACCCGCGCCGCGAGGGCGTGGCGGGCCGGCTCTGACGGGCGCTACGGCGTATAGCGTCGCTTCATCCCGAACAGGATGGCGATGGCGCCGAAATACAGGAAGGGGCGCAGCGTGGCGGCGAGCCCGCCCATGTCCATGCGCGAGACGGCCAGCTGAAAAGCGAAATTGGCCGGCATATCCCCGGCGCTGGCGTATTCCAGCGTGAAGCGCAGCGCCACGTCGACGCCATAGGCGATCAGCGCCGCGCCGGTGATCTGGCTCCAGCGGCGCATCACCAGCGCCGAGACGATCGACGCCATGGCGATGAACGAGACGTCAAAGAAGGTGAAGCCCGCCAGGAGAAGGGTGAACGGATCAGCCGCCATCGCCTAGCCCTCCGCGTGGGCAGCGGCGCGCAAGTGTGCGTCCATCAGGCTGGCGAGCCCAGGCGGCGAAACCCGGCGAATCATGACGGCCCCCTTGTCACGGCGCTGCAGCCTATCCCGGCTCGACGCCGCGCTCCAGCGCATGCGCGAGGGCGGCGGCATCACGCGCCGCATCGGTCCCCGGAAAGCGTTGATCGAGCGCGGTCTGGGCGCGGATGGCGCTGGGCACATGCGGATCGCGCCGGATGATCCCCGCCAGCAGCGGGCGAAAGCCCAGAAAACTCTCGCAGGTGCGCGCAAAGTTTGCATAGGCGCCCATCGCCGCCGCCTTGTCGGGCGCGTTATTGACCACCACGAAGGGCGAGGCGCCTTCGTCGCGCATGCGCAGGGTTTTCACAAAGGCATAGGCGTCGGTGAGCGAGGTCGGCTCGTCATTGATCACCACCAGCACGTCGTCAGCCGCTGCGGCGAGGCGGATATTGGCCCGCTCGGCGCCGGCGGCCAGATCGATGAGCGTGCGGTCATATCCCATGGAGGCCGCCGACAGGCTCGCCGCCAGGCGCCCCACCGCCCCGATATCGAGGCCGGCCAGCGAGGCCGATCCCGACGGGCCGGCGATGACGTCAAACCCGCCCGCCTTGTGCGATCCGCCACAGGCCGGGGCCACGGCTTCGGCCAGGGTCAGGCGTCCAGCGACCACCGCGCCCAGATCACCGGGCGGGTTGAGCCCCAGCTGCACATCGATATTGGCCATGCCCAGGTCGGCATCCACCACCAGCGTGCGCGCCTTGCGCAAGGAGAAGGCGCGCGCCAGCGCCAGCGCCAGGGCGGTCTTGCCCACCCCGCCCTTGCCCGAGGCGATGGCGATCACCGGACCGGCGCGGCGCGGCGCACGGGCGGCCGATTGGGCGTCGGCGGTCAGCGCGCTCATGAGGGATCCTCTTCGCCGGCGTCGTCTTCCAGGAGCGCGCGCGCCAGACGCAGCGCCGTGGCGGGCGCGAGGCCCGAACCGATAAAGGGCGATGCCGCGACATGGGCGTAGGCCAGGCCCGCCTCGCCCGGCGCCAGAAGCGCGCCACGCCGGCGCGCCGCATCCAGCTTGGTGATGATCACCCGGCCCGCGCCAATGGCGGCGAGCAGGGCG
Organism: Alphaproteobacteria bacterium; assembly: GCA_016124675.1. GTDB lineage: Bacteria > Pseudomonadota > Alphaproteobacteria > Caulobacterales > Maricaulaceae > Oceanicaulis. The sequence continues at coordinate 68,105 of WGNG01000007.1, read as the reverse complement.
GCGATGTCTTCGGCGTCGCCAGCGCTCAGCCCTGCCTCCATGACGGCGATGATCTCGGCGTCTGCGGCATAGGCGAGATCGGCCAGGTCATCGAGATCATCAAGCTCGAACGGGTTGATGCCCGGCGCATCGATGATGACGGGCTGCGGCGCTGCGCGCAGCACCACCGTCGACAGCTCGCGCGACCCCTCCACCGCCTCGAACTCCACATCAAGCGCCCTGGCGTAGGCGGACAGCTGTTCGCGCGCGCCAGCCCTGGCGTCGGCGCTGATCAGGATCGGGCGCACGCCCTGGCGCACGGCCCGCGCCGCAAGCCGGGCGGCGCAGGAGGATTTGCCCGCCCCCGTCCCGCCCGCCAGCAGCAAGGGCCTGCCCGGATCGGCCTCCACGGGGTGGACGCCATAGCGCTGGTCCAGCGCCCTCGCCAGCGTCGCGGTCGCCTCGCCATCCTGCATCGCCATGGCGGATTCCATCAGCGCTTCGGCGGCCTGTTCGGGGACCTGGTGCCAGTTGAGCGCGCGCGCGATGCGCGTCAGTCCGGCGCTGGAATCGCCCCGCTCGCGCGTGCGTGCGGCGTCGCGGCGGGCGAGCGCGGTCACGCTGTCTTCTGCAGACGCGGACATCGCGCCGCGTTCGGCTGCGGCGCGCACTTCCACGCCCCCGCCCGGCGCATCGCCGGAGGTGATGATCACCGCGTCCGGCCCCAGCTCTCGGCGCACCTGCGCCATCACGGCGCTGAGGCTGTCTCCGGTGAAGGTGCGCATGCGCATGGCGGCGCCTTTCTAGATCTGCCCGACGGTCTTGAGCCGGGCGCTGGGATGGATCTCGTTCTGGCTGATGACCACGGTCTGCGGGCGGAAGCGTTCGGCCAGCGAGCGCACATAAGGGCGCGCCTGCGGGCTGGTCAGCAGGACCGGCACATCGCCCGACGCGCCGGCGCGGTCGAAGCCCTCGCGCACCCGGGCGACGAAATCGCGCAAGGAGGACGGGGCGAGGGCGAGCTGGCGCCGGTCGCCATCGCCGATCATCGCCTCGGCGAAAGCCTGCTCCCATTGCGGGCTCAGCGACAGAACGGGCAGCGTGCCGTCCGGCCCCTTGTTGGCGTAGCAGATCTGGCGCGCCAGGCGCGTGCGGACATGCTCTGTGACGGCGTCGAGATTCTGCGTGGCGGACGAGGCCTCTGCGACCGCCTCCACAATCGTCGCCAGATCGCGGATCGAGACCCGCTCCTTCAGGAGGTTCTGCAGGACGCGCTGGAGGCCCGCGCGGGTGATCTGGGACGGGGTGATGTCGTCCACCAGCTTGCGGTGCTCCTTTGACAGGGCCTCCAGAAGCTTCTCGGTCTCGGCGTAGGAGAGCAGATCGGCCATGTTGTCGCGCAGGATTTCGGTAAGGTGCGTGACGAGCACCGCCGCAGGGTCCACCAGCGTATAGCCGCGGAAGGTCGCCTCCTCGCGCAGACCCTCCTCGATCCAGGTGGCGGGCAGGCCGAATGCCGGCTCCTTCACATGGGTTCCCGGCAAATCCACCTGCTGGCCCGCTGGGTCCATCGCCAGCAGCGCGCGCATTTTCAGCTCGCCGAAGCCAGCCTCCATCTCCTTGACGCGGATCAGGTATTGCTCGCCGGGCATCTGCATGTTGTCGATGATGCGCACCGAGGGCAGGACGAAGCCGGTGTCCTGCGCCAGATTGCGGCGCAGCGCCTTGATCTGGTCGGTGAGGCGGCGGCCCTCGACATCATTGATCAGGGGCAGGAGCGCGTAGCCGAGCTCGATCTTGAGCTCGTCGATATGCAGCGTGTCCTCAATGGGCGGCTCGGCGCCGGCGGCCCGGGAGGCGGCTTCGTCCGCCGCATCGGTCTGGCGCGCGGCCATGTCTTCGGCGCGCTTGTCGCGGCGCTGGCCGGACAGGACCGCGCCCGCCCCGGCCGCCGCCGCCAGAATGGCGAACGGAATGAGCGGCATGCCCGGCAACAGCCCGATCGCCAGCGCCGAGGCGGCCACCATGCCCAGCGAGGCCGGATTGGCCGAGAGCTGGCCGAACACGGCCTTGTCCGCCTCCCCGTCCACGCCCGCTTTCGACACCAGCAGGCCCGCCGCCAGCGACACGATCAATGCCGGGATCTGCGACACCAGCCCGTCGCCCACTGTCAGGGTGGAGTAGGTGCTGGCCGCGTCGCCGAACGCCATGCCCGACTGGGCCATGCCGATGATCATGCCGCCGATGAGATTGATCGAGGTGATCAGAATGCCCGCCACCGCGTCGCCGCGCACGAATTTCGAAGCGCCGTCCATGGCCCCGAAGAAGTTGGATTTGTCTTCCAGCTCCTTGCGCCGGTCCTTGGCCTCTTGCTCGGTGATCAGCCCCGCCGACAGATCGGCGTCGATGGCCATCTGCTTGCCCGGCATGGCGTCCAGGGTGAAGCGCGCGGCGACCTCGGCGATGCGCCCCGAGCCCTTGGTGATAACGATGAAGTTCACGATCACCAGGATGATGAATACGATGATGCCGATAATGACGCTGCCCTGCATCACAAAGGCCCCAAAGGCCTGGATGATGTCGCCCGCCGCCGCCGTGCCCTCATGACCTTCAGCCAGGATCAGCCGGGTCGAGGCGATGTTCAGCGCCAGGCGCAGCATGGTCGCGATCAGCAGGATCGCCGGAAAGGCGGTGAATTCCAGCGGCGTGCGGATGAACAGCGCTGTCATCAGGATCAGCACCGAGAAACAGATCGATACCGCCAGCGCCACGTCCAGCAGCATGCGCGGCAGCGGCAGCAGCAGCATGACCAGCAGGCTGAGCACGCCCACCGCCATGATGATGTCGCCACGCGCCAGGCGCCGGCCAAAGGCCGCCCAGTCAAAGCTCGCAGGCCTGGAGGCGGGCGCGTCAGCCATCAGCGGTCATCGATCTCCCTCAGGCCGCGCCGGCGCGGGTTTCGCCGGGCGCCGGAATCTCTGCGCCGGAATCGGCGTAAAGTTTCAGCTTGTTGCGCAGGGTGCGGATGGAGATCCCCAGGATTGTCGCCGCATGCGTGCGATTGCCAAGGCAATGATCGAGCGTGTCGAGGATCAGGTCCTGCTCCACTTCGGCCACGGTGCGCCCGACGCGGTTCGTCGCCTCGCCCGCCGCCTCGGCGGCCCGGCGCGCAATCGTCCCGCCATAGGCGGTGAAGGGCGAGCCGTCCGGTGAACGGATGGCCTCGGGCGTGATGTGGTCGCCATGGGCCAGCAGCACGGCGCGATGCATGGCGTTTTCAAGCTCGCGCACATTGCCCGGCCATTCGCGGGTGGTGATCTGCGCCTTGGCTGCTTCGGACAAGGGCCGGTAGGCGACGCCATTGGCCTTGGCGTATTTGCGCAGGAAATGGTCAGCCAGCGCCACCGCGTCCTCGGGCCGGTCGCGCAGGGGCGGCACCGCCAGATTGACAACGTTGAGGCGGAACAGAAGGTCCTCGCGGAACACGCCCTCGCGCACCGCCTGGGGCAGATCACGGTTGGAGGTGGCGATGATGCGGATATTGACCTTCACCGGCTTGGCGCCGCCGACCCGGTCGATCTCGCGTTCCTGCAGGGCGCGCAGGAGCTTGGCCTGCAGGCGCACATCCATTTCCGAGATTTCGTCCAGCAGCAGCGTGCCGCCGTCGGCCTCCTCGAACTTGCCGATGCGCCGGGCCACCGCGCCGGTGAAGGCGCCCTTCTCGTGACCGAACAACTCTGACTCCAGCAGATTCTCCGGGATCGCGGCGCAATTGACCGAGATGAAGGGTTTGGAGCTGCGCCGCGACATCTTGTGGACGTGGCGGGCCATCACCTCCTTGCCGACGCCGCTTTCGCCGGTGATCAGCACCGAGGCTTCCGACGGCGCAATGCGTTCGGCCAGGGCCACCACGCCCAGCATGGCCGGATCGCGCGCCACCAGCGGGCGGTCATCGTCGGAGACCGCCGCCAGCACCGCGCCGATGAGATCAGGATCGGGCGGCAGGTGTATGAATTCCTTGGCGCCGGCGCGGATCGCGCCTGCAGCCGCTTCGGGGCGCACATTCACCCCGCAGGCCACCACCGGCACGATGATGCGCTCCAGCTCGTTGGCGGCGATCAGCGCGCCGATATCCAACGACACGTCCACCATCATGAGATCGGCGCCGCGCCCGGCGCGCAGATAGGCAGTCGCCTGCTCGATCGTATCGACCTGGGCGACCTTCGCGCCCCGGTCCATGGCGATCTTGGTTGCGATGGTCGATTGCCCGCCCAGCGAGCCTACGATCAGAACGCGCATCGTTCAGCTCCTTCAGATGCAGTTTCGGTCCGGGTCATGATCCGTCGCCGTCCTTGATGATCTCGGTCATGGTCACGCCCAGCCGGTCCTCGACAACCACCACCTCGCCGCGCGCGACCAGCCGGTTGTTGACATAGATGTCGATCGCCTCGCCCACCTTGCGGTCCAGCTCCAGCACCGAACCGGCGGTAAGCTTGAGCAGCGAATTGACGTCGATATGCGCCTTGCCCAGAACAGCGGAGATGTTGACCGGCACGTCGAACACGGGCGCGAGATCGACCGCCGTGCGCACGCTGTCCTCGATGAGCGACTGACCCGCGCCGCTTCCCGGCGCCAGCCCCGTGGACGCGCCTTTCGAGCCGGCCAGATCCTTGAGCTTGAAATCATCGTGACTCATCATCGTCTCCCTTACGCGGCCTGACCGCTGGCGGCGGCGTCAGATGACGCCGCGCCGCCGCCCGCCGGCGCGGCGAGCCATTTGCGTGCGGTGTCTTCCAGGCGCGCGGCGATATCGGCAGCGGTGCGTTCGACCGCCCCGGCGCGCCATTCCAGAACGACGTCGCCGCAAACCACGTCCTCGTCGCCGCGCACGATCACAGCGCCCTCAAATCCCAGCCGCGCGGCCTCGCCATCAAGGCGTTCGGCGATCTCGTCCACCAGAGACGGCGCCACCCGCACCGCCAGGCGCGGCTCGGCGCGCAGCTCGGCCAGCGCCTCGCGGGCACAGGCCTCGATCGCGTCGGCGCCATAGCGATCGAGCGCCGCTCCGGCGATCACGCGCGCCGCCGCCAGCGCCAGACGCACGGCGTCCTCACGCATCGCTTCGGATTCGGCGTCCATGCGCGCCAGCACCGCCTGCATCCGCCCGGACAGCTGGCGCAGCGTATCGGCCGCTTTCTGAGCGTCGGCCGTCGCGGCCTGGCTCGCCGCCGCGTCGGCCATGGCGCGCGCCTCGTCCTCGGTGAACAGCCGGCGCACCCGCTCGCCATCGCGCAGCACCGTGCCGTCGGCGGCGTATTCGCGGTCGAAGGCGAACCGTCTGAATGATGTCGTCACATCCGCCTCCCTAGTAAATCAGCTCGTCGTCGCCGCCGCCTTCGGCGATCAGGATCTCGCCCTTGGCGGCCAGATCCTTGGCGAGATTGACCATGGCCTGCTGGGCCTGATCGACATCCTTCAGGCGCACCGGCCCCATCGACTGCATGTCTTCGCGCAGGATTTTCGCGGCGCGCTCGGACATGTTGGAGAAGAACAGATCGCGCAGCGTGTCCGAGGCGCCCTTGAGCGCCAGACCCATCTGGTCCTTCGGGACAGAGCGCATCAGCGTCTGCACCCCTTGCGGGTCAAGCTTGCCGAGGTCTTCAAACACGAACATCAGCGAGCGGATCTTTTCCGCGCTGTCGCGATTGCGCTCTTCCAGGCTCGCCAGGAAGCGGTTCTCGGTCTGGCGGTCGAAATTGTTGAATATGTCGGCCATGAGCTCGTGGCTGTCCTGCTTGGAGGTGCGCGCCAGATTGCTCATGAACTCGTTGCGCAGCGTCTCCTCGATCTTTTCAAGGATCTCGCGCTGCACCGGCTCCATGCGCAGCATGCGCATCACCACTTCCAGCGCGAAGTCTTCCGGCAGGGCGCCGAGCACGCGCGAGGCGTGTTCAGGCCTGATCTTTGACAACACCACGGCGACGGTCTGTGGGTATTCGTTCTTGAAGTAGTTGGCGAGCACGACCTCGTTCACATTCGCCAGCTTGTCCCACATGGTCCGCCCGGCGGGACCACGCAGCTCCTCCATGATCGAGTCCACCTTCTCGGAGGGAAGGAAGGCGGAGAGCACCCGGTGAGCCTGCGCGACCGAACCCGTGATGGACCCGGTCGACGACATGGAGCCGACAAAGTCCATGATCAGCTTTTCCACCGCGCTGGCGGTGACATTGCCCAGCCCGACGATGGCCTGGGAGACGACGCGGATTTCCTCGTCATCCATCATTTCCCACAGGCGGCGCTGCTCGTCGCCCAGCGCCAGCAGGAGGACAGCTGCTTTCTCCGGCCCGGCGAGGCTGGAAGGATCGTCTATCTTGCGAAGGCCTCCGGAATTGCCCGCCATCACGCGCTCTCATGCATCCAGGTGCGCAGGATGCTCATCGTCTCGTCGGGATGCTGCTCCACCAGGGACGCCACCTTGCGCACCGATGATTTCTTCACCTGGCCGTCGATATGGGCGACATCAATGCGCTCCTCGTCATCGCCGTTGTCGGGCAGGAGCGCACGGCCCGCGCCCGGCTGGGCCGTGATCTGGCCCTGCGCTCCCTGGGAGGGCAGCGCCGCCCCTGAAGCGGGTCCCGGCAAGGCGGGGGCGCCGCCCACGGCGCCGCGCACCAGCGGGCGCGCCACCAGGAAGATGATCAGCAGGCCCATCAGGGCGATCACGGCCAGCTCGGCCGCGCGCATGATGTCAGCGCGCTCCATCCGGAACCCCTCCGGCGCGGGGGTGCCAACGGTCAGATCGGGGCGCGAGAAGCGCATCTGCACGACTTCCAGCACATGACGCTCGCCGTCGATGGCGCGCACATCCATGCCCGCCGCGGCCGCAACCAGCGCGCGGATGCGCTCCATTTCTTCGGCCGGGCGCGGCTCGAACACCAGCGTCCCGTCCTCGCCCGGGGCCGCGCGCTCATCGACCACCACCGACACGGCGAGGCGCTGCAGCTCGCCCGCCTCGACCACGCGCGTGCTGGTGGTGCGCGAGTTCTCGAAATTGCGTACATTGGTGCTGCGCCGCGACACCGCCATCTCGCCGGGCGCTTGCGCCGTGTCTTCTGCGCCGGGCTGGTTTTCGCTGGCTGACACGGCGCCGTCGCGCCCGGCCGGCTCGCTGGTTTCCTCGCTCTGGGTTTCGCGGCTGATCTCGACCTGGAGGTTGGGATCGAACTCCAGCCGGGTCTCGGTCAGGCTCTCGCGATTGACCTGAGCGGTGACCACAACGCGCGCGGCCCCCGGACCCACCACGCCTTCGACCACGTCCAAAATGCGCTGGCGCAGCGCCGCCTCAAGACCGGTGCGCCGCTCCTCGATCGCCGCGCCGCCAAAACCGTCGCTGTCGCTCGGGCTCGCCAGCAGCCGGCCCTGATCATCGGCGATGGTGATGCGGTTGGGCGACAGGCCGGGAACGGCGGTGGCGATGAGATTGCTGATCGTCGACACCTGGCCGGAGGACAGCTGGCCGCGCACGCTGATCACAACGGAGGCCGACGGCTCCTGCTGCTCGCGCGAGAACAGGCGCCGCTCGGGCAGCACCAGATGCACCCGCGCGCCCGACACGGCGTTGATGGCGTTGATGGAGCGGGCGAGCTCGCCTTCCAGCGCCCGGCGCGCATTGACGTTCTGGACAAAGCTCGTCGCGCCGATGCCGTCACTCTCGTCGAAGATTTCATACCCGACCGAGCCGAAGCTCAGCGCGCCGCCTGACGCCACGCGCAAGCGCGCCTGATCAACCTGGGCGGCAGGAACATAGATGGCCGAGCCGCCGTCGCGCAGCTCATATGCAATGCCCGCGCTGTCCAGGCGTTCGGCGACAGACGCCGCGTCGCGTGCTTCGAGGCCGGAATACAACAGGGCCTGCGATCCGCCGCCCGGATTGGCCAGCAGCAGGATCAGCGCCACCGCCACGCCGGCGGTCAGCCCGAAAATCAGGCTGAGCCGGCCAATTCCCAGTCGGGAAAGCTGTTGTAGAAATGCCGTCACGTGTAGTTGGTCCCGCCCGCCATGCATTCCCGGGACGCGCCTGGCGCCCGGCTAGGCAAGTTTTTCCCACCGCCCGCGTAAACGGAGACTTAACGGCTTGAATCAGAATGCACTGCGGGCGCGCGCCGGGAAGCGCGCGCCCGCAGGCTGCAATTGGTTTTGAGCGGCCTATTGGCGGTAGTGCTGAATCCGTGTGGTGCGCAGGCCGGCCAGGCCATGGCGGTCGATGGCGCGTTGCCAGGTGAGAAATTCCTCCACCGTCAGGCGGTAACGATCACACGCCTCGTCCAGGCTGAGCAGCCCGCCGCGCACGGCCGCGACCACTTCCGCCTTGCGCCGGATCACCCAGCGCTGGGTCTCCGGGCTCGGCAGATCGGCCACAGTGAGCGGGCTGCCATCGGGCCCGATCACATAGTTTTCCTTCTTCGCTCGACGTTCCATCCGACCCATCCTTGTCAACAGACGCGTCTGACGCGCGCCCTTTTGATGGACCGGTTATACCCCAATCATCTTTCCCAACCTCTAAAGCCCAAGGTAAATAGACGCCTAATCAAGGCTTTAGGAAAAATTCACCCCGGCGCTTTCACGCCGGGGCCAAGTGACGCCGGTGGGACGGCGGGAAAGCGTGTCAGGTCTAGCGCTTCATCTGGATGGCTTCGGCGAGCATTTCGTCCGCCGTGGTGATGATGCGCGAGGAGGCCGAATAGGCCCGCTGCGTGACGATTAGATTGGAGAACTCGGTCGCGATATCGACATTGGAGTTTTCCACCGAACTGGACGCAATGGAGCCCGCAGCGCCGCGGCCGGGCACGTTCATGGTGAACACGCCCGAGTTCTCGGTCACCTGGAAAGAGGCGCCGCCGACGCTGGCCATGCCGTTGGGATTGGCCACCGTGGCGATCGGGATCTGGTAGATCTGACGCACCACGCCATTGGAGAAGCGGGCCGACACAAATCCGTCCTGACTGACCTCCACGCCGGCGAAGGCTCCGAACAGCGCACCGTCGACCGTGGTTGAGTTCAGCGTGGATGGGCTGTCGAACTGGGTGATGCCGCCCGGAGAGCCCGCCGTGCCAAAGTCCAGCGAGATGGACTGGGCGCCCACGCCTGTGCTCGGCGCCCACTGCGCCTGGTTGGCGCCCAGAGCGCCGGCGAAGTCCGACGACAGGAAGCTCAGCGTGGTGGGCAGGGTCGTTGTGGCCGGATCAATGCGTCCATTGGTGTCAAACGCCACCACGCCGGTCGCGATCTGGCCATTGTTGAGCCCTGCCCCGGTTACCACATCGCCCGCCGGCTCGACATGCAGCTCGGTGAACCACTGGTTGGCGGTGGGTGATTTCAGCATTGACAGGGTGACTGAGCGCACCCCGCCCTGGGTATCGAACACCTGGATGGTGCGCTGGAAGTCCGGGGTGACAGCGCCCGACGCCATGTTGAAGGCGGGGTTGGCGACGTCATAGGTCGCCGCCGCCGGCGACACCGCCTGGCTGGCCTGGAGATTGGCGTTGATGCGGATGGAGGAGGTGGCTTCGGCGGCGCCGCCGATATTGGACAGGTTGACCGCTTCCAGCTCGTCGAGATTGGAGGGGTTCTGGGCGACGGTTCCGTCGGCCCTCACGGGCCAGCCATACAGATACATGCCCGCATCATTGCGCAGGAAGCCCGAGCTGTCCGTCTGGAAAGCGCCTGAACGGGTGAACAGCGCCGCATTGCTTCCGGCGCTGGCCGCCGGGCTGCCCCGCACGACGAAGAAGCCGTTGCCATCAATGGCCAGATGCGTGGGCGAGGCGCTGGGATTGAGGATCCCCGCAGACGCGATGTCGAGGCGTGAATTGGATGTCACCCCGCCCGAGCTGTAGCGCGCTTCGCCGCCCCCGGACACCTTGTAATTGGGCGTGAACACCGTGTTCACGCGCTTGAAGCCGGTGGTGTTCACGTTGGCGATATTGTCGGAGATCGCCGCCAGTGCCGAGGAATTGGCCAGCAGGCCCGACGCCCCCGCGATCATGGCCGAGTTGATAGACATGTCTTCAGTCTCCCACGTCCAGCCCGGATGCGGCGGCTTTTGCCCCGCTCAAGGCGTGTTGTTGAGGCGCCTTCAGGCGCCCTGATGAGTTCAGGCGCGCGCCTCGCGCACGCCGATGACATTGGCGAACGGCGCGGTCAGCGCGCCCAGCTCGACCCGGACCTCGTCGCCGGACAGATCCACGCCGGTGACGCGGCCCGACACGCGGATCGCGGCGTCAACCCGCTCGCCCTGCGCGTCGCGCGCCACGACCTCAAGCGCGTACAGGCCTGCAGGCAGCGGATTGCCGGCCATGTCCCTGCCATCCCAGACCAGGTCATGGCGGCCCGAACCGGTTTCGCCCGTCAGGGTCGCCACCACGCGGCCATTGCGGTCGGTGACCATCAGATCCGTGGTCTGGGCGTTACGATCGAGGGCATAGCTCCACTTCGCCTGACCACCCGTCAGTTCGGACGTGTCCGTCGCCAGCGTCACGTCGCGCCCGACATAGCCAGCCGCCGACATGACAGCGCTGGCGTTCTGCATGGCCAGCAGCGCGTCGAGGGAGCGGGTCTGGGCAATCTGCTGCTCCACCGAGGAGAATTGCACCAGCTGGCTGACGAATTCCTGCGAATCCATCGGGTTGAGCGGATCCTGGTTCTGCAGCTGCTGGGTCAGCAGGCGCAGGAAGGTGTCGAAATTGTCCGCCAGATTGCCGGCGGCCAGGCTCGTGTCGGACGCCCGGCTCGCGCCGGGCAGAATCTGACCGATCGGGTTGAGATCAAGCGCCATGGCGGATCGTCCTCATTGTCGTCATGCCCGAATGTCCAGACCCGCGGCGCGGGCCAGGGCGAACCCGTAGAGCGCGGTCACCGGCGCCCCGGGGCGCGGCGCGTCGATCTCCACGGCGCTGCGGACGCCGCGCGGCTCGCCAAAGCCCCGCCCGTCATGATCGCCGCGCTCGCCGCCCAGCGAGAAGGAGAGCCCATTCTGCGCCAGATCAAGCCCGGCTTCGGCCAGCGCCCGCTCCAGGTCACGCGCCGTACGCTGCAGCTCCTGCAACGTGTCGGGGCGCTCGGCGGTCAGCATCGCCTTGACCCTCTGGTCCTGGCCAAGCTCAAGGCGCACCCCGACCCGTCCGAGCTCGGGCGGGTCCATGCGGATATCGAACACCCGCACGCCCTCGGCCTGCCGGCGCATGATCTGCGCCGCGAGCGTCTGGACGGTATGCGGCGCGAAGCGCGGCGCAGCGCCCGGCTGGGTCAGCGAGGCGGGACGCGGCGCCTCGGCCGCACGATCAGGCGCGCTGCGCAGGCCGGCATCGCCTGCAGGATCGGGAGCGCCCTCAACGCTGCGCAGCGGCCCGGGCTCGGCGGACGGTCTGGTCTGGGCCTGCAGCAGCGCCTGGAAGGCATCAGGGCTGCGCGGCAGGGCGGGCTCGGGCGCGCCGGCCTTGGGCAGCGCGGACGCTGGCTGGGCCGGGGCAGGGTCCTGGGCTTTCGCGCCTGCTTTGGCCGGCGCGCCCGCCTCATCGCCGGCCTGTCCAGGCCCGGCGCTGCGGCGTCCCTCGGCCTCACGCCGGACCGGCGCGGCGTTGGACTTCACCTCTGCGGGAAGAGCCAGGGCGGGCGGCGGGGCCTCTGTTGCGGACTTGGGATCAGCCACCGGCGCGCTCACCGATTGACCATCCGCGTCAGGCGAAGCGTCCAGGGCGGCGGCGTCAGCGGCATCAGCCTGAAGGCCGGCATCGGCGCTTGTGATGGCCGGGGCGACGGTTACCGCGTCTGTTGCAGCGCCGGGCGCACCCGCTGTACCGGAAGTCCGGACGGTCTCGGCGCGGGCTTCAGCAGCGCCGCCTGGCTCGCTCTCCCCGTCCTGCAGGCTGTCGGTCTTTGGCGCTGCGTCCGATGCAGCGCCGGGCGCACCGGCTATACCGGAAGTCGGGACGGTCTCGGCGCGGGCTTCAGCAGCGCTGCCTGGCTCGCTCTCCCCGTCCTGCAGGCTGTCGGTCTTTGGCGCTGCGTCCGATGGCGCAGGCGAGGCCGCCTCTGGGTCAACCCGCGCCGACAGGAGAGACCGGACGCCAGCCGCGTCCCCGGCTGCAACCGGGCCCTCAGCGCCAGCGGGGCGGGGTGCGTCCAGCGTCATATCCTTCCGGGCCGTCAGCACGGGCGCTTGCGCCTCGCCGTCGGCGCGCCCGTCCGCGTCTTCGGCGGCGCCGCCGATGGCTGGCCGCTGCAGGGGCTCCCGAGGCTCACGCATCGGCAGCGCACGCGCGGGATCCACCTGCGCAACCTCACCGGCCGCGATATCAGACTGCGCCGGACGGTTGGAAGCGCTGGTCACGGGCAAGGTTGGCGAGGCTTCAAGGCGCTGGCCTGTTTCAAGTTCCCGCGCGGCGCCGGACTCCGGGTCGATCACGACGGGCATGTCGCCAGCGGGCGCGGCAGCGCGCATTCCCGAAGACCCCTGCTTGAAGCTGGCGGCGATCGCCTGCGCTGCGCCGGCATCCTTCGCCGGCTGCGCACCCGAGCCCATCGCCTCGCCGAGCAGCGCCTCAAACGCCTCGGCGGCCCCGCCCGGAGCCGGCGCAGCCGCGCTGTCGGCGCGGATGGCTGGCGCGCCGGGCGCAAGGCCAGGAATGATGACGCCCGCAAGCGGCATGGGGACAAACCCTGATGTTCAATGGGATGCGCCGCATTTTGCCGCGAACTGTATGGCCCGCGCGCTTTGGGCGCAGGCCGGCATGGCAAGACAAGCAAGCGGCGCGCCAACGGATTCGCAGCAGCAGAACCTATTTATTTCAGTATGTTAGATAAAGACCAGCGATGGGCCTCCGGCGCCGCCCGGCAGATTCTGACGGGCCGGACAGGGCGATTCCTGCCGCCTTTGCGCCGTCGCCCGCTTTGGCCCGCCCCTTGCGCGGTGGACTGGCCACACAGGCGCACGCGATAATCGCCGGCGAGCAGGACCATGACAGATAGGACATCAAAAACAATCTGTTACGCAAGACGGGCCACGCTTATGGAAGGCGCCGCCCGCCTCCAAGGCCCGGCAGATCTTGCCCTGAGCCCGGCAAAACGCGCCCTGACGGGGTCTGCCGCTGAAGGAGCGCGCTGATGTCGCTCAACGGGATTATCGGCAGCGCGCTGAGCGGTCTGCAGGCCGCCCAGCTGGGCATGCGCACCGCCTCGAACAATGTCGCCAACGTCAATACGCCCGGCTATGCGCGCACAGAGCTTCTGCAAGGCTCGCGCAGTTCGGCCGGCATGGGATCGGGCGTCACGGTCGAAGGGATCAGGCGGGTTTCTGACGTTTATCTGACCGGCGCAGCCATGCGCGCCACGTCCGACGCATCTGCGGCCAGGGCCGTCGCGGCGGCGCTGGACCGCCTGCAGTCGCAGTTCGGCGCCACCGACGACGCCGGCTCGCTGTTCGGGCGCATGAACCAGATCATGGTCTCGCTGGGCGCCGCCGCCGCCGACAGCGCTGACCGGGTCTCGCGCCTGAGCGCCGCGTCGGACCTGCAGGGCTTCTTTGACGAGGCGTCGCGCCTGTCGGCGGAAGTGCGCCTCATGCGCGACGAGGCTGACCAGCGGCTCGGCTCGGGCGTAAGCCGCGCCAACGAGATCCTGCGCGAGCTGGACTCGCTGAACGCGCAGGCCCAGAGCCTGACCGCGACCGCGTCTGACGTCACCGGCACGCTCAACCGCCAGGCCGAGCTGATGGACGAGCTGTCGGTGCTGATGGATGTACGCGGCGAGCGCCAGCCGGACGGCCGGCTGTTCGTGCGCACCCAGGACGGGGTCAGCCTGATCGACAACGCGCGGCTGACCCTGGAGTACACGCCGGCCGGCACCGGCGCGTACGGCGTGGCATACGGACGCATCACCGCCCAGGTCTCCACGTCGGGCGCCATCGCCGACATCACGCCGTCCATCCGGTCGGGCGAGCTGCGCGGGCTTATCGACCTGCGTGATCAGGAGCTGCCCTCCATCGCCGGCGCGCTGGCTGAAATGGCGTCGGGCGCGGCCGACGCCCTGAACGCGGCTCACAACGATTCGGCCGCCTACCCGGCGCCCAATACCCTGGAAGGGCGCAATACCGGCCTGCTGGCCAGCGATGTCGTGACCGGATCGGGCTTTGCCGATCTCGCCGTCGTCACGCGCGACGGCGTGCTGGTCCAGCGCGTCAATGTGGGCGTCACCGCAAGCGGCTTCACGGTGAACGGCGCTCCCGCCGCCAGTGTCGGCGATTTCGTCACCGCGCTGAACGCCGCCTTCGGCGGGACGGCGACAGCGAGCTTCGCAGACGGGCGCCTGACGCTGACCGCCAGCGACGCCTCGCATGGGCTCGCCGCCCTGCAGGACGCGGGCGATCCCGCATCCATCGGCGGGCGCGGCCTGTCGCACTTCTTCGGGCTCAATGATCTCATCGACGCGCCCCGGCCCGGCTTCTTCGAGACCGGCCTGACCGCCGCCAGCGCGCATGGCCTGGCGCCGGGCGGAGAGCTGGGCTTTTCGGTGATGACGCCCGAGGGCCGCCGCGCCGCGCAGATCACCGTGCCGGTGACGGGCGCCAGCCTGCAGGATCAGATCAATGCGCTCAACAGTCCCGCCACCGGCCTTGGCCAGTACGGCCAGTTCAGCCTTGATGGCGAAGGCCGGCTGAACTTCCAGGCCGCGTCCGGCTATCAGAATTTCACCATCGACCTGACGCGCGATTCCAGCCAGCGCGCCGCCACGGGGCTCTCCTTCTCCCAGCTCTTCGGGCTGGGCGATGCGGCGCGCATGACCCGGGCGGAAAGCTTTTCGGTCAAGGCGGCGATGCGGTCTGATTCCACCCGGCTGGCGTTCGCCAGGCTTGACCTGGAGGCGGGCAGCGTTGCGGGCGATCTGGTGCTCAGCCAGGGCGACAGCCGGGGCGGCCAGGCCCTGTTCAACGCCCTCACCGACAAGCGCCGCTATGCCGGCGCCGGCGGGCTCGTGGGCGGCATGGCGAGCCCGGTGGAGTATGCGGCGCGCCTGGCCGGCGATGTCGGCGCCCGGGCCGCGCGCGCCGAGCGGAACGAGACGGCGGCGGGCGCCGTCAAGCAGGCCGCCGACGCCAAGCGGTCCGATGTCGAGGGCGTCAATCTCGACGAGGAACTCGCCCGCATGACGCTGTACCAGCAGGCCTATAACGCCGCTGCGCGCCTGATCCAGGCGTCCAGGGAAATGACCGACACCCTGCTCAACATGGTCTAGAGGGCTTCAGCATGCGCATTTCAACCCAGGCCGCCTCCCAGTCCGCCCTGATGGACCTGATGCGCGCCCAGCGCGAGGCGTTCGACGCGCGCGAGCAGCTGTCCACAGGGCGCAAGGCGCCCGATCTAAAAGGCTATGGCAACAGCGCCGAAGCCATCATCTCCGCACGGGCGGCGAGCGTGCGCGTGGACAATTATGTCAGCGCCAATACGCGCCTCGCCAACCGGCTCGAGGTGCAGGACCTGGCCTATCGCGAACTGTCGGATTCGGTGTCTGACCTGCGCGAGACGCTGACCACCTCCGACGGCACCTTCCTGATGAACAAGGTCCAGGAAGCCTTCGACCGGGTGGTGATCGCGCTCAACACCCGGTTCAATGGCTCGCATGTCTTCGCCGGCGTGCGCACCGACGCCCAGCCGATGACCGTCTCCACCATCGGCCAGCTTCAGGCGCTGGCCGATCCCATGGACGCCTTCGACAACGCCGCGCGCCGCCAGACCACCCAGATCGACGACAATCTGGCCGTGGACGTCAACGCCACCGCCTCGGAAGTCGCAGGCGAACTGATGGGCGTGTTCCGCCGGCTCGCCGATTTCAATGACGGCCCAGGCGGCCCCTTCAACGGTCCGATGACAGCGGACCAGCAGGCCTATATCCAGACCGAGATCGCCAATGTCATCGCTGCTTTCGAGCGGGTGAACGAGGCGATGGGCGAGAACGGCGCCCGGCAGGCGAAGGTGGA
Source organism: Alphaproteobacteria bacterium (assembly GCA_016124675.1). Lineage (GTDB taxonomy): Bacteria > Pseudomonadota > Alphaproteobacteria > Caulobacterales > Maricaulaceae > Oceanicaulis. Next base: position 52,096 of record WGNG01000007.1, on the reverse strand, counting down.
GGCGTCCACCCGCGGCCACGAGGCCCGTGCCGACTATCTCACCCGCATGCTGGCCGATCTTGAGGATGCCGACATGGCCCAGGCCGCCACGCGCCTGACCCAGGCCCAGACCGCGGTGGAAGTGTCGGCCGCCACCTTCTCCATCCTGAATCAGGCGAGCCTCTTGCCGTTTCTGAGATAGGCGCGAATTGACAGCCGCCGCGCGCAGGCGCGAGATTGACCCTTGGACACAACACGACGCCGGGGAGGGTTTCATGATCCGTCTGTTCGCTGCGCTCGCGACCGCTTGTGCGCTGGCCGCGCCCGCACTGGCCGACACGCCCGTCACCATCATCCACGCCGGCACGCTGATTGCGGCGCCCGGCGATGAGCGTGCGCGCACCAACGCCTCCATCATCGTGGAGAACGGGCGCATCGCCGCGGTGGAGGACGGGTTCGTCACCCGCGACGGGGCGGACATCATTGATCTGTCGGATCGCTGGGTGCTGCCTGGCTTTATCGATTCCCACGTCCACATCACCTCCCAGCAAGGCCCTGACCGGCGTCTGTCGACCTTCACCGATTCAAGCGCGGACCTGGCGCTGCAGGGGGCGGAATATGCACGGCGCACGCTGCTGGCGGGCTTCACCACGGTGCAGGATGTCGGCGGCAATATGGAGGCCGTGCGCGCCCTGCAGCGCGCCATCAACCAGAACACCCTTCCCGGCCCGCGCCTGCGCATTTCCGGCGGGGCGGTGACGCCCACCGGCGGACATGGCGACATCAATGGCTGGAGCGTCGAGGTTCTGCGCAGCAATGGCAGCCCCTATGCCTGCAATGGCGCGGCCGACTGCGCGCGCGCCGTGCGCCAGCTGGTCCAGGAAGGCGCCGACATGATCAAGATCACGGCCACGGGCGGGGTCCTGTCCTCCACCGGCGCCGGGGTGGAATTGCAGTTCTTCGAAGACGAGCTGCGCGCGATCGTGGAGGCGGCGACCATGATGGGACGGCGCGTCACCGCCCACGCCCACGGCGTGACCGGGATCAACGCCTTCCTGCGCGCGGGCGGCCATTCGATCGAGCACGGCACCTTTCTGGACGCTGAGTCCATCCGCCTGTTCCGGCAGAATGGCGCGGTGCTGGTGCCCACCGTCATGGCGGGCGAATGGGTGACGCAGCAGGCGGATGCCGGCTGGATGACGCCGTTCCAGCGCGCCAAGGCGCTCGATGTCGGTCCGCGCATGCTGGAGATGGTGCGCCGCGCCCATGAAGGCGGGGTCACCATCGCATTCGGGACCGATTCCGGCGTATCGGCCCACGGCGACAACGCCCGCGAGTTTGAGCTCTATGTCGAGGCAGGGCTGACGCCGGCGGAAGCCTTGCGCACGGCCACCGTCACGGCGGCGCGCCATCTGGGCCTGGAGGCGGAAACCGGACGCATTGCGCCGGGCCTGTCAGCCGACATCATCGCGCTGGACGCCGATCCGCTCGAAGATATCTCCGCCGTCTGGCAGGTCGGCTTCGTGATGGCGCGCGGCGTGGTGCACAAGGCGCCCTGACCGGCGCGACCCCGCTGCGCCGGGCGCGCAGGCGCGCTAGTCTGGCGATCATGATCACCCGCACGATTCGCCTGGGCGAGCGCGAGCTGGCCTATACCCTGACCCGCTCGGCGCGGCGGCGCACCATCGGGCTGAAAGTGGGGCCCGACGGGCTCAGCGTCGTGCTGCCGCACCGCGCCAGCGCGTCGGACGCCGACCGGGCGGTGCGCGAACGGGCGGACTGGATAGTCGCGCGCCTCGATCAGCACGCCCGCCGCGCGAAGCCCGCGCCCCTCGTGGGCGCCGATGGCGAATTGATCGGCTGGCTGGGCGGCGCGCTGACCCTGCGCGTCATCGCCCATGCCCGCGCACGCACCACGCTGGCGCGCGCGGGCGATGATCTGGAGGTGCGCGTCGACGGATCGCTGGAGCCGGCCTTGCGCGCAGCGACCGTGCGCCGCGCCTTGTCACGCTGGCGGCGCGAGACGGCGCTGGCGCTGGTAACGCCGAAAGTGTCCGGTTACGCCGAGGCCCTGGGCGCCCCGCGCCCGGCCGTGCGCGTGCGCGAGCAGGCCTCGCGCTGGGGAAGCTGCTCGGCGGACGGGTCGATCCGGATGAACGCTCGCCTGATCGCCTATGATGAGGCGCTGATCGACTATGTCTGCGCCCACGAGGCGTGCCATCTCCTGGAGATGAACCACTCGCGGCGCTTCTATGCGCTGCTGGATCAGATCATGCCCGACCACAAGGCGCGGCGCGCGCGCCTGCGCGAGACCGATCCGCCCGGCGCAGCCTTCTAGCCTTGCAGGCCGTTCACCGGCCTAGGCGGCTTCGCCCGGGCGGCCCGGCGCGATCAGCGCGCAGGCCACCGCGCCTGCCAGGCCCGGCCAGGTAAACGCCACCGCCTGGGCGAAGGCGCCATCGAGAAGGAAGACCGCGCCCGCAGCCAGCCCGCCAAGGGCGGCGACACCCGCCGCGCTCAAGAGAATTAGACGGACACTCAACATGCCCAGATACTCCCGCCAGTGTAGGCGAGCATCATGGCGCAAACTGGCTAATGTCAGGTTCAGGATCACGGTTAACGGCGGGTAAACCCTAGACGGGCGTCAGGAGCGCGCCGCGTATGCCGTCAAAGATGAACTGCGCCGCCAGCGCCGCCAGGATCACGCCCAGAATGCGCGTGATCATCGCCGCGATCGTGTCGCCCATCAGCTTCATGACCGGGCCGATCAGCAGGAACACGATCAGGCAGATCACCAGATTGGCGCCCAGGCCGATCAGAACGGACACTTGCGCGCCCGCCGAATCGGCGGCTTGCGACATGAACAGCATGATGGAGGCGATGGCGCCCGGACCGGCGATCATCGGGATCGCCATGGGGAAAACCGAGATGTCCTCATGCTGGGGATGCCCCGTCTCGTCAGCGAGCTTCTCCACGCGCTCCTCGCGGCGCTTGGTGCGTTTTTCGAAAATCATGTCGAGCGCGATGAGAAACAGCAGCACGCCGCCTGCGGCCCGGAACGCATCCAGGCTGATATGCATGGCGCTGAGGAGCCATTCGCCCCCGAAGGCGAAGCCGATCAGGACCGCCGTGGCGATGAGGACCGACTTGATGGCCATTTTCATCCGGTGCGCCGCGCTGGCGCCATCCGTCCGGCCCGCGAAAATCGGCGCCACGCCAGGCACGTCGATCACGACGAAAAAGGTCACGAACGCGCTTGAAAGAAGGGCGAGGTCTAGAAAATCCATGGACGGAGGTCTCCTGCGCTGGAGCCGCGCGTGTACCAGAGCCGCCGCGCGAAGGCGAGCGGGGTCTTTTGCAGGTCCAGTTTGCGAAATTGCAGGCGCCGGCCCGGTGAGGCCGCCACCGTTTCGCAGGGGGCCTAGAAGGGCTCGCCGGAGGACGGCGGCGGCGCCATGGGCGGCGGGGCCGACACCGGCTCCTCGATCTTTTTCAACGGAAAGCGGGATTTGAGCTCGCCGCTCACCAGCGTATGGTCAAAGCGGAAATCGTCCACGCGCTCGCGCAGCTCGCGCGGCGCGCGCCCGTCCTTGCTGGCGTCGATGGCCCGGTACAGCGCGTAGAGGCGCAGATAGCCCTTGTCGTCACGCGACAGATTGGTCTCATCCAGACCGTCACACGCCGCGATCAGCTTCTCCAGCCCGGCGCGGCGCTTGCGCGAGGCCAGATCCAGAACGGCGGAGGCAAGCAAGGGCTTCCACGCGCCGTCAGCGAAGGTGAGTTTACGCGGCGCCATGTCCAGCTCGCGGCGCGCGCGCGCCAGATCGCCTGCCGCCAGCGCCTCCAGCGCATGGTCGGCCGCCTCGCTGGCCTGACGCATTTCGTCCCGGCGGCGTACAGCCGCCTTCTCTCCGCCGAACATGTCGCAGATCCCTCCGGCTGCGTGCATAGCGGCGCACTGTAGAGCCAAACAGCCCTGCGCAAAACGGTTTTGCACCGGCGCGGAACAGTGTTCCGCTACAAATTCTGATGATTGAGCATGGCCGGTCCGCCAATGACCAGGAACAGGACCGGCAGGAAGAACACGATCATCGGCACGGTGAGCTTGGCTGGCAGGGCGGCCGCTTTCTTCTCCGCCGCGCTCATGCGCATGTCCCGGTTTTCCTTGGCCATCACCCGCAGGGCCTGGCCGAGCGGAGTGCCGTAGCGTTCGGCCTGGATCAGCGCCGTGGCCACCGATTTGACGCCGGGATGACCTGTGCGCATGGCCAGATTCTCATACGCCATCCGCCGCTCCTGCAGAAAGGCGAGCTCGGCTGTGGTCTGGGACAATTCCTCGGCGAGCTCGATGGAGCTGGCGCCAATTTCGGAGGCGACCTTCTGGAACGCCGCCTCGATGGACATGCCCGCCTCGACGCAGATCAGCAACAGATCAAGCGCGTCGGGAAAGGCCTGCATGATCGAGGTGCGCCGGCGCGCGCCGATATTGGAGAGGTACAGAGCGGGCGCATAATAGCCCAGCACCGCAGCCCCCATGGCCGCCGTCAGCCGCTGCATGCCCGCAAGCCCGAAATCATTGACCGTCCAGAGATAGAGGGCGACGGCGGCGAACAGGATGAAGGGGGCGACGAAGCGCGCGAAATAGAACGCAAAGATGGGACCCTGACCGCGCATGCCGGCCTGGATCAGCTTGGTTTTCAGATTTGGATCTTCCAGGAGCTTCTGAAGGTTCAGCCCTTCCACGATGCGCCGGAACAGGCCGCGCGTATCCTTGCCGCGCAGGGCGCTGCCGGACTTCTCGCGCTCCATGGCCTCGCGCGACTTGCGCCGCAATTCCTCGCGCCGGTTGGCGACCTGTTTCATCCGCTTGGACAGAGTGTCACCGCGCAGGGACGAACCCGACAGGGTCACCGCCGTGGCGAACACCAGAAGGGCTGCGACCAGCGCAAAGAAATTCTCCGGCTGGGTGATCCAGGTGGCGAAAGCGGTCATGACGCCCTCCGCCCTAGAGCTTGAAATTGATCATGCCGCGCATGATCAGTATGCCGATGCCCATCCACATCGCCCCGCCCATCAGCATCATCTGGCCGAGCGGCGTGGTGAACAGCGGCTCCATGTAGGCGGGCGACATGATCGACACCATGATCGCCACGCCGGGCGGCAGGGAGCCGATGATGAAGGCCGACGCCTTGGCTTCCGATGACAGCGCCTGAACCTTCTCTCGCATCATCTTGCGTGCGCGCAGCACGTTCGCCAGATTGTTGAGGGCTTCGGACAGATTGCCGCCGGTCTTTTGCTGGATGACCAGCACGATCATGAAAAACGACAATTCCGACAGAGGCATGCGCAACGTCATCCGGCGCAGCCCCTCGTCCAGGTCGACGCCGACCGACAGGCCCTCCACCAGCAGCTGGAATTCCTGGCGCACGGGCGTTTCGGATTCGCGCGCAATCACTTTCAGGCATTCGCTCAGCGGCAGGCCGGACTTGATGCCGCGCACGATGATGTCGAGCGCATCGGCGAAATTGGCCGTGAACTTCGCCTGCCGGCCCTTGCGCATCATGGCGAGTATCCAGCGCGGCAGGCCCAGACCCGCCGCGATGGCGGCGGCGGCGGCGATGGCGGGGTGAAGGCCGGTGGCCATCACACCCAGAAGCGCAATCGCGGCGAGCCCGCCCGAAGCGATCCAGAAATGCACAGGCGTCGCCGTCAGCCCGGCCTGTTCAAGCTGGCCGCGCAGGGTCAGGGATTTCTTGCGCTCGGCCCTCTGGCGGGCCTCGAGGTCTTTCAGGGTTTCCTGGATCTGGCGGCGCTTATGCGCCGCGGCGTCGAGGGCCGCGACCTTGCGCTGGCCGCGCTGGATGGGTCCGCCGGCAGCCACGGCCACGCGGGCCTTGCGCGCGCGTCCGCTATCGCCAGGCGCCAGGGCGAGGCCCGCCGCCGCCACCGCCACGAAGGCGCAGACTGCGGCCAGGATGAAGACGAGATCACCGCCCACGGCCTCAGGCCTCCGACGCGTCGAGCGCCTGGGCCAGCGCATGCTCCAGCCCGAAATAGCGCGCGCGGTCCCAGAATTTCGGGCGCGCAATGCCGGTGGATACGTGCCGTCCCAGGATATTGCCGTCGGCGTCCTCGCCGGTGATTTCGTACAGGAACAGGTCCTGGGTGATGATCACATCGCCTTCCATGCCCAGCACTTCGGTGATGTGGGTGATCTTGCGCGTGCCGTCGCGCAGGCGTGCGGCCTGGATCACCACGTCGATGGAGCCGGTGATCATTTCCCGGATCGTCTTGGTGGGCAGGTTATAGCCGCCCATGGTGATCATCGATTCCAGACGCGACAGGCCCTCGCGCGGGCTGTTGGCGTGCAGCGTGCCCATGGAGCCGTCATGGCCGGTGTTCATCGCCTGCAAAAGGTCGAACGCTTCGGGACCGCGCACCTCGCCCACGATGATGCGCTCGGGACGCATGCGCAGGCAGTTCTTGACCAGATCGCGCATGGTCACCTGGCCCGAGCCTTCCAGATTGGGCGGGCGGGTTTCAAGGCGCACCACATGGGGCTGCTGCAGCTGGAGTTCGGCGGCGTCCTCGCAGGTGATGACCCGCTCTTCCTCGCCAATGAAGCCGGTCAGGCAATTGAGCAGCGTCGTCTTGCCCGAGCCGGTGCCGCCGGAGATCAGCACGTTGGCGCGGCAGGCGCCGATGATCTCCAGAATGCGCGCGCCTTCGGGCGAGATCGAGCCGAAATCCACCAGATTGGAGAGCTTGAGCTTGTCTTTCTTGAATTTCCGGATCGTCAGGGTCGGCCCGTCCAGCGCCAGCGGCGGCGCGATGACGTTGACCCGGCTGCCATCGGCCAGGCGCGCGTCGCAGATCGGGCTGGATTCATCCACGCGCCGGCCGACCTGCGACACGATGCGCTGGCAGATATTCATCAGCTGGGCGTTGTCGCGGAACTTGATGTTGGTCTTGCGAACGCGGCCATTGACCTCGATGAACACGTGACCGGCGCCATTGACCATGATGTCGGCGATGTCGTCGCGCGCCAGCAGGGGCTCCAGCGGGCCGTAACCGAGCACGTCATTGCAGATATCCTGGAGCAGCTGCTCCTGCTCGGCGATCGACATCGCCACGTTCTTGATCGAGATGATCTCGGTGACGATGTCGCGGATCTCGTCCGCCGCCGTCTCGTTGTCCAGGCGCGACAATTGCCCCAGATCGATGGTGTCGATCAGGGCGTTGAAGATGGTCGTCTTGATCGCATAATACTCGGCCGAGCGCTCGGCGCCGACCCGTTCGGGCTCCTGCGCCTTGCGGCGGGCGGGCGCCGGCTTCAGTTCGCCCGCAGGCCGCGCGGCGGGCGCCGCGGCAAGAGCCACGGGCCGGGGCGCCGCCGCAGTCTTGAGCCGCTCGCGCACCGCAACGCTGGCCGACCCGGGCGCAGTGGCCGGCGCCGCACTGAATGTGCGCGAGGCGTCAGGAGAGCCGGGTGGGCGTTTGCCGAACATCAGAGCTGCTTTCAGCCTTTCGGGAACAGGGCGCCGAACAGGGATTTGCGTTTGGCCGGCGGCGCAGCGCGCCCGGCCAGAACGCTCGCCAGATGGGCGAAGCCTTCGGCGGGCCGGGATTTGGGATCGACCTCGCCGATCATCTGGCCGTTATTGGCCGCCTTGCCGAACAGGGCCGGATCAAACGGCAGCACCAGGATCGGCGCCGCGCCAAGCGCGTCGGCGAAATCCTTCAGCGGAATGTCGGGCTTTTTCGGGCAGCCGGCCATGTTGACCACCACTTTGGGCGGCTCGTCATTGGGCCGGGCCTGACGCACCAGATCGAACAGATTCTTGGCGTTGCGCAGGCAGGCGAGGTCAGGGGTCACGGTCACAACGACCTGATCGGCCGCCAGTATGGTCCGGCGCACCCACGGGCTCCACGCATGGGGCACGTCGAGCGCGATAAACGGCGCCTGGCGGCGCACCTTGTCCAGGACGAGATCGAAACTGTCGGCGTCAAAATCCCAGTCGCTCTCGAGCGTTGCGGGCGCGGAGAACAGCGACAGGCGCTCGGTGCACTTGACCAGCAGCCGGTCGAGGAGGGCGTCATCGAGCCGCTCGGGCTGGGCCAGCGCCTCGGCTATGGTCTGGGCCGGGTCCTGGTTGAAGTCGAGCCCCGCCGTGCCGAAGGACAGATCAAGGTCGACGAGCACCGCGTCGGTGCGCAGCGATTCCGTGATATGCCAGGCCACGTTATGAGCCACGGTGGACGACCCCACCCCGCCCTTGGCGCCGACAAACGCCAGGGTGCGGCCCGCGAACGGCGCGTCGGGATCCAGAAACAGCCCAGCGATGGTCTTGATCAGGTGCAGCGGCGTCATGGGGGGCACGAGATATTCGCTCACACCGCGCCGGATCAGTTCGCGATACAGCGTGATGTCATTGGCCGCGCCGATGATCACCAACTTGGTTTCGGCGTCGCAGACGCCGGCGAGCTCCTCGAGCTGGGCGAACAATTCGCGCCCGCGCATGCCGGTTTCAATGATCAGAAGCTCGGGCGTCTGGGCGTCGTGGAAGCGCTCGATGGCGGCGGCAAGCCCGCCCAGCTCCACCGTCAGGTGAGCCCGGGCCAGGCGCCGGTCCGCGCCGGCATGATGGATCAGCTGCCCGGTCTCGGGCCGCTCGCAAAAGGCCTGGATCGCGATGCGCGGCACCGGCTGGTTGGCCAGCCCGTCATCCTCGTCCCCGCCCACTTCGCCATACAGCCCGCCATCGACCGGCGTCAGCGGCGCAGCCTGGCGCGGCGACGGCGCAGCCGGCTGGGCGGCGGCGCTCGCCGGGGCGCGCTCGGGCTCCGGCGCCAGATTGGCCTCGGCCAGACGCGCGCCGAACGCGCGCGGGCCTCCGGGGTCCGGCGCCGCGGTCCGGCCAGAGCCCGGCTCAGGTTCGCCGAGCATGCGCCGCTCTACAGCGGTGGCGCCGAGGAAGGGATCGGGCGCGCGCGCCATCGCCGCCTCGTCGAGGAAGCTGTCCTCGGCGTCGAAGCTGTCATCACGGAAAGCGTCTGCGTGTCTGGCCATGCGGCTCTCCTAGTTCTCCACCGCAGTCGACACAGAGCCGCTCTCGTCATCGATGCGCTGGCTGGAGGTCGGCAGGCCCTGGCGATAGCGTTCCAGCACCATGGCGCGGCGGGCCGCATCGGACGGATCGACCGCGCCCGCCGTCAGAAGATCGCGCGGGTCGGCCACCTGGGCCGCCAGATTGGCGGCGTTGGCGCAGCCGAACTGCGGCCAGGCTTCGCCGGGACGGGTCTGGGTGAGGTCCGGCCAGCTGCCGTCGCAGTCAGGGGCAACAGCGCGATAGCGGGTGAACGAGAAGATGATCGGCGCACCCGCCCGGCCGCGCGCGTCATAGGCGCCGCCGCCGATGGCGCGCCAGTCAAGGCCATGGGCGTAAAGCTGGGCGCGGGCATCGGCGATGACCGCAATGGCGGCGTCGGCGCCCTGCGCGTTCTGGGGATAGGAGATAACCAGCGGGCCGTGGCCGCGCGCCTTGTACTCGGCGGCCACCGACGCGATCAGGTCAAGCTGGCGCCAGGTGAGGCCGTTGTCGCGCATATCATAGGCCATCTCCACGCGCACCGTCTCGGGCGCCGCGGTCGCCTGCGGCAGCGGACGGGGCGCCTCGGTGGCGCAGGCCGCCAGCACAAACGCGCTCAGAAGGCCGGTCAGGATACGCATGCAAGCCATCACCTTACTCCAGCACGAAGCCGACCGGACCGGTCCAGCCGCGGCCCTCCACCTGCGCCCCGGGCGCGGCGTAGACGCGATTGATACGGCCCAGCACGATGTTTGACGCCATGGAGGCCGGGGCGAAGCCGTCGCCCGGCTCTTCCAGCGCGCCCGGATTGGCGGGATCGACCAGATAGGGCGTGACCAGCACCACCAGCTCGGTCTCGTTGTTGGCGAAATCGCGCGAGCGGAACAGCGAGCCCAGCACCGGCAGGCGGTCGATGCCCGGCACCGAATCCATCGCCTGGCGCGTGTCTTCCTGGATCAGGCCCGCGATCACCAGGGAGCCGCCCGAGGGCAGCTCCACCGTGGTCTCGGTGCGATTGACGCTGAGCGCGGGGATGGTCAGCCCGCCCGTGGTCCCGGTCACATTGCCCTGGGCATCAAACTGCGGCATGCCGCCCAGCGAGATCGACCCTTCATTGGAAAGCTCCGACACCTCTGTGGAGATGCGCAGCGAGATGCGCCCTTCCGACAATACCACCGGCGTAAAGCCGAGGCCGACGCCAAAGGGCTTGAATTCAATGGTGATATTGCCGTCGCGGTCGCGCCCGACCGGCACCGGGAACTCGCCGCCCGCCAGGAACTGGGCCGACTCGCCCGAGATCGCGGTGATGTTGGGTTCGGCGAGCGTGCGCACCAGGCCGATGCGCTCCAGCGCGGTCAGCGTGGCGCCCAGGCGCGTGGCGGGCCCGAGCGCATTGAGCAGGTCCAGCCGCCCGGTCGCCCCGCCGAGGGCGGAGCCGGCGATGCCGAACGCGTTCTCGGTGTTGATCGTGTTGACCGTGGGCGTGTTGCCGCCCGTGGCCAGATCGGCCGACAGATTGACGCCCAGCTGGCGCACGATGGTGCGGCGCATTTCCACGATGCGCACGCGCAGCATGACCTGGTCGCGGCCTTCGATGGCGAGGAAAGACACCACCTGTTCGGGATCATCGGCCCAGCGCCGCGCCACCTGCATGGCGGCGTCTGCGGCGGCGGCGGATGGCACGGCGCCCGACAAGACAATGTTCGAATTCATGCTTTCGGCCTCGATGCGGGCGCCCGGCACGAAGCGGGCGAGCGCCTCGCGCAGGCCCTCCATGTCGCGCTCGACGCGCACATCCAGGTCGAGGATGAGCTGGCCATCCGCGTCGAAGAAGAAAATATTGGTCCGGCCAACGCTCTGACCCAGCAGAAGCGCGCGGCGCGGCGTGCGCACCACGGCGTCGGCGACCGCATCATTGGCCACCATCACCTCGACCGCATCCACGGGCAGGTGCAGGATCGCGGCCTGGCCCAGCGGCAGGTTGAGGCGCTCCGACACCCGGCCTTCGCCCGGCGATCGGATGACCACCTGCATCGTATTGGTGCGCTCAAGATCCGCCTGGGCGCCCGCAACGCCCGATGCCGCCGCAGCAAGCGCCGCGCCGGCAAGGCAGATATTGCGGATCAAAGAGGTCATCATGGCGCGCCGCCTCCCAGCGCCACGCGCTGCTCTTCGCCATAGCGGAACACGCGCACCACGCGGCCCGCGCCGGCTTCATCGGCGCCGTCGGGCAGGCGCGCGCCGCCTTCGGTGTCGGCGATGGAGCGCAGCGCCAGCGAGACCGTTCCGGAGGCGACCGCCATGGACACTGCGCGCGCCTGGGGCGGGCTCAGTTCGAGCGTCGCCGTGGCGCCCACCAGCGCGCCTTCGCGCGATTCCGAATGGCTCTGGTCGATCGCCAGAACCCGTACGTTCTCCACCACGCTGCGCGTGGCGAAATTCTCGTCGGCCGACAGGGTGAGCAGGATGTCGACCCGGTCATTGGGCAGGATGAACCCGCCCGCGCCCGAGCGCGCCGAGATCGGCACCGCCACGGCGCGCATGCCAGGCTCGATCACCGCAGCCATGAAGCCCGCCTGACCGGGCTGGACCAGACGCGGCTCGAGGATCGGTTCGCCCGCCATCATCGCCGTGCGCGCCACCGCGCCGGTGAGACGGGTCATCGCGTCGGAATCGCGCGCCTGCACCAGATAGCCGGAGATCACCGCTTCCTGGGGCCAGGGCGCCCAGCGGAAGGCGCTGTCGCCGACGCGCTCGCCCGCGTCGATGTCGCGGGCGGCGACCAGAACGCGCGAGACGGGCGCCGGCGCCGGCGCCGGCTGGGCGGCTTCGGCAGAGAGCTGGGCTGCAGGAGGCGGCTGCATGGCGCCGCGCACCAGCACGGCGGCGCCGACAGCGGCGACCCCCGCAACGGCGAGCACGATTAAACGCACGGCATTCATGGCGGTCGGAGCCCCTTCAGACGGCGAGCGCGCGCAGCGGCGCACCCCTGGCCTGACTTGACCGCGAAAACCTCAAGGCCGCGTTAATGCTTGCGCGGATCGCAAGCAGCATGAACAGACGGTTAGCAAAATCGCGCCGCCTGAACGCGGCGCGCCCTCAGCCGGGACAAGGCGTCAGCGGTATCCGCCCACGCCGCCGTCGAGCATCAGGGTCATCGACGCTGATTCGGCCACAAGGCTGCGCTCCACCGTTTCACTATAGTGTTCTTCCCATCGCATGTAGACCAGCTTAACCCCCGGCCCGTGCAGGCGCAGGAGAGAGCGCTCATTGCAATCGCGCTGCGGAGTCTGGACGGCGCAGTACACCTCTCCGCCCGGACCGTGGCGCAGCGCCTCGCCCTTTTCGCACATGATCGTCTCGCCGCCCTCGAACAGATCAAGGCCGTCGGTGCGCCAGCCCATCGTCGCCTGCAGCGCCGTGCCCGCGACGCACCGGAACAGCTCGCCGTCGAAGCCCGGGTCCACACGTTCGGACGGATCGGGGCGCGCCGCCGGATGCGGCGTTCCGCGATCATCGATGCAGATGGCGCGGATCAGGCGCCATTCCTCGCGGATGCGGGTGCGCGATTCGCGCACGCGCTCGGTCAGGCCCGCCACACGCAGACCTGTGAGCGCCGTGGCGCCCGGCGCCGTGCCGCCCGCGACATAGCCCCCGCCGGCATAGATGAAGGTCGACGCGCCTGCGCCCGCATTGGCGCCGCCGGTCGCCGTGGCGATGGCGCTGGCCGAGGCGCTGGCCTGGACGTTGACGTTCACATTGAGCGAATTGTGCACGCCCACATGAATGCTGGGTCCGCGCACATGAATGTTCGGACCGCCGATATGCACGGATGGGGGCCGGATAATGGGTCCGCCCGGATGGCTGCAGCACGGATGGTGAGACGCCGGCGGCGGCGAGGGCGGCGTGAGCGACCAGGCCGGGGCGCTGGCGGCGATGACGCCGGCGGCGACAGCGGTGATCAGGGCGGCGTGCCGGGATGATACGCGCATGACGGTCTCCGAATCTGTTCTCGCCCAATCATGCAAGCGCGGGGCCGGTCGGGGCGGCGCGGCGCCTGCCGGGCGCGGATCGGTCAGCGGGACGGGCAGACCCCGCCGCTGCGCAGCCCTTGCAAATCCGGGGCTGGACGCAGACTGGCAAGCCGCTTGCAGACGGGGGTGTCAGGCTGCACCCGCGCCGTTTCATTGCGGGCCTGCGGCCGGTTCGGGCGCTACAAGAAGGACGCGGGCACGTGCGGCATCCCAATTCAAGAGTCCTGCATGCCTATTGGGATGCAAGACGGCGCGGCGGCTCGGCGCCGGCGCGCGCAGACATAGCGCCACAGGATCTCGGCGCGCTGTTGTCGCACCTGTTCCTCCTGCGCCGGATGGATCCCGATCATCACGTCTTCCGCCTGGCCGGGACCGGCCTGTGCCGCTTGCACCAGCGCGAGTTCCGCGATCAGAACTTCCTCAGCCTCTGGACCGGACAGGACCGCCCCATGATGAGCGCGCTTCTGGAAGGCGCGCTCGGCGCCCCCGCTCCTGCCTCGGCCATGACGGACGCCATCACGCTCGACGGCCGGGCCTGCGCCGTGGAGGTGACGCTGCTGCCCCTGCGCGGTCCGGAAGGCCAGGTGGACCGGGCGCTGGGTCTATACCAGCCGCTGGACGCCAGCCGGCTGGGCGGGCGCCCGGTGGTGCGCCACCGCCTGGCTCATCTCAATCCGGCCCGTCTGCCCGATCCCAGCCTGTCGCTGTTCGCCAAGCGCGATCGCGAGCCCCGGCGGGCGCTGGCCGCCAATGACGGCTGATATAGCGAAATCTTAAATCCTCCTGCGCGACAGTGACGCCATGCACTTCACAGCGGCGTGCCATGGCGCAGATCATTGACCAGAATGGCCGGCTTGACCGGCGCAAAATCAGGATTGCCGCGCGCGGCGCCGAAGAGCGCCGCCGGCATCGCCGCATGCGCCTGGCCATACCCGGACGCGCCTTGTGCGCCAGCCAGGGCGAGTTCCTTTGCCAGCTGGTCGATATCTCGCCCGGCGGCGTGCGGGTCACCACCGCAACCCCGCCCCGGCGCGGCGAGCGCGTGGTGATGCTGTTTGACGGGCTCGGCCGGGTCGAGGGCGAGGTGGTCCGCGCCGGCCAGACCGGTTTCGCCGCCCATCTCGCCACCACCCAGCGCAAGCGCGACCGGCTGGCGGACGCCATCACCTGGCGTTTCAATATGAAGCGCCTGGGCCTGAAGGAAGACCGCACCGCGCCGCGCAAGCCCGGACGGGGACGCGCCAGCATCTATTTGCGCGACGGCGTTGTGATCCAGGCTGATGTGCTGGACGTATCAGTGACAGGGGCCGGCTTTGCCTGCCTGGAACGGCCCCGGATCGGCGAGCCTGTTCGCGTGGGCGGCATGACCGGCCAGGTGGCGCGCTGGCTGGAGAATGGCTTCGCCGTTCGCTTCGACCCGCCGCCTGATGAACCGGCGGCGGACGAGTCGGCGGCGGGCGCCTGACAGGCGGCTGCATGCATATGTCACTGAGAAAGCCTAGAATGCGGACAGCGGCCTGAATCTTGCCTCGAACGGGCACGATACTGGCTCGACGAGACACTAGGGCCAGGGAGGGTTCATGCCGCGCGACGACGGAATCATCATGTCCTGGTTTGTTAAAGTGGAGGGCCGCGTGTACGGCCCCTATACCGGCGCCCAGATGCGCGCCTTCATCGGCGAAGGCCGCGTGGCGGCGCACTCGACGGTGTCAGACCGGCGCGAGGACGGGTTTGCGCCCGCCCAGGACATCGCCCAGCTGAAGCCCTGGCTGGAGGAGGCCCGGCGCCGCCCGGGCGAAAAGCGCCCGGCGCCGTCCGATGCGCGCACCGCCAATTTCATCATCGTTGCAGAACTCGCCGCCGCCAGTGCTGCAGGTTTCGAGGCCGCGCTGTCAGATCACGGCGATGTGGAGCCGATCACGCCCGGCGTCTGGCTGCTACGCGGCGCCTCCAGCGCGTCCCATCTGCGCAATGAGCTGAGCCATCTGCTGGCGCGCGAGGACAAGCTCCTCGTCGTCGACGCCTCGCGCGACCGCACCGCCTGGTTCAATCTGGGCCGCGAGGCGGATGAACGCATCCGCAATCTGTGGGGCCGCCGGGTCTGAACCGGGCCTGCCTCAGGAGGCGCGGGCGGCGCGCGGGCGCAGCCGGCGCCAGCCGAAATACGCCGCCGCCGCAAGGATGGCGGCGATCAGTCCGCCCGGCCCGCCGCCCAGGATCAAGCCGGCGAGCGTGACAGCCAGCCCGCCCAACACCCACAAAGCCGCCCCGGGGCGGGCGCGCAGATCGTCCACCACCATCACGAAGGCCGGTAGCAGCAGCAGGATGGCGATGGAGGCGAAGATCAGCCCCACGCCCAGGCTGACCACCATCGGCACGAGAAACTGCGCCTGGGGGCTTTGCTCTGACATGATCGGCAGCAGGCCCAGCGCGGTTGTCAGCGTGGTGATCAGCACCGGCCGGAAGCGGCGCGCGCACGCCTCGGCGATCGCCTCGCGCGGATCACCGCCATTGGCCACTGTATGGTTATAGCGGTCGATGAGCACGATCGACGCGTTCACCACCACGCCCGAAAGCGCCACCATCCCGAAGATGGACGGGAAGGACAGATCAAACCCGAGCAGGAGATGGCCGAGGATCGCGCCCGCGACCCCGTAGGGAATCGCGATCAGGATGATCAGCGGCTGGACATAGCTGCGCAGCTGGGTGGCCAGAAGCGCGTACATGATGATCACCGCGAACAGCAGGCCGATCAGGAGGCTGCTGAAATCCTCCGCCTGTTCGCGCCCGGCGCCGGCCAGCGCGAAGGTGAGGCCGGGATAGCGCTCCACCAGCCCGGGCAGGAAGGCCTCGACCTGTTCGCGCGCCGCGCCCGGCGTGATGATCGAGGTGTCCACATTGGCCGTCACCTCGATGATCCGGCGCCCGTCTATGCGCTCGATGCGGGTATAGCTGCGCGTCTCGGTGATTTCGGCAGCCGCGCTGAGCGGCAGGGCGCTGCCGTCGCGCGTGCGCACGCGCAGGTCCGGCAGGCTGGAGAGATCGCGCCGGTCCGACAGCGGGTAGCGCACAAACACGCGCACCTCGTCGCGGCCGCGCTGGATGCGTTGCACTTCCTCGCCGAAGAAGGCCTGGCGCACCTGACGGGCGATGTCGCCCGGCGTCAGGCCCGCCGCTTCACCCGAAGGCGTCAGCGTGAAGTTCAGCTGGCGCTTGCCCAGATCAAAGCCGTTATTGATGTCGCGCGCACCTTCGATCTCGCCGATGAAGTCAGCCAGCTCCAGCACGGCGCGCTCCAGCACCTCATCATCGGGATGGGTCATCTCGTAGGCGATGTCCGGGTCCTGCGGACCGGCGGTGGAGATGACGGTCAGGCGTTCGACGCCCGCCAGCGGCTCGAAGCGCTCGCGCCACATCGCTTCAATCTCGCCCGACCCGACGGAGCGGCTGCCGGCCGGCTCCAGCACCAGCTCGATCTGCGCCAGATTGCCCGCCACGGTCGTGCTCACCGTCGAGCCCGGCCCGCCGAACTGGCTGGTGCGTCCGCCAATCGTGGCGGTGATGGCGCGGATCACCGGCTCGCCGCGTGCTTCATACTCGCTCTGGATCGCTTCGGCGGCCGCGATCATGGCTTCGGCCGCCCGGCGCGTTTCATCAAACGGCGCGCCTTCGGGCAGGCGCAGGTCAGCGCTGATCAGTTCCGATTCGATGGCCGGGAAGAAGACAAACCGCACCAGGCCCGAGGCCGGTATCGCCATGATCGCGATCAGAACCGCAATCCCCGCCGCGCTGGTCAGCCAGCGCCGCCGCGCCGCGAACAGCGCCCAGCCGGCCACCGGCCCGTCAGCGAAGTTCTGCATGTGGCGCTGCACCGCGCCTTGCAGCCGCGCCAGCGGACCACGCGACCAGTCCGAGCCTGACGAGAGCTGCGCGGGCAGCACCAGGAAGGCCGCCACCAGCGATACCGCCAGGATCGCCACCACCACGATGGGGATCGGCCTTGTGATCTCGCCAAACGTGCCGCCGGTGAAGATCAGCGGCCCGAAGGCGGCGATGGTCGTCAGCACGCCCACCAGCACCGGCGCCGCCACGCCCGTCACGCCCGCAATGGCCGCGTCCTGTCCCCTGCGGCCCTTGGAACGTTCCCGGTCGGTATTCTCGCCCACCACGATGGCCGCATCCACCACGATCCCCAGAACGATGATCAGCCCGAACGTGGTGATGAAATTCATCGTCACGCCCGCCGCGCCGAACACCGCAAACCCGCCCAGAAACGCAATGGGCACGCTCATCGACACCCAGAAGGCCAGGCGCAGATCGAGCATCAGCACCAGGAACACGAAGACGAGCGTGAAGCCCAGAATGGCGTTGCGGGTGATCAGCGCGATCCGGTCGGCGAAGATCACGCTCTGGTCCACGACGACCGCTGCGTCCACGCCGGGCGGCAAGACCGTCTCCGCCAGCCATGCCTGCACCTCGCGGCGCACGGTGAGCAGGTCCTCGCCCGGCCGGTTGAGCACGTCGAGGAAGACGGCCGGACGGCCCTGATAGAGCGAGATCAGCGGGTCTTCGCGAAACCCGTCCGTCACTGTGGCGACATCGCTCAGCCGCACCCGCGCCCCTGACGCATCCGAGCGCACGATGATCGATTGAAACGCTTCGCCGGTGACCCGCCGCGCATCGGTGCGCAGGAGAATGTCCCCGCCGGCGGTGCGGATCTCGCCGCCCGACAAATCCACCGACCCGGCGCGCACCGCGTCGGCGACTTCGGAGAAGCTGATATTGAACCGGCGCAGCGCGTCCTCGCTGACGGCGATGGCGATCTCGTATTCACGCACGCCGCGCAGCAGCGCCGTCGAAATGCCGTCACGCGACAGAAGCTCGTTCTCCGCCTGCTCGCCGGCCCGGCGCAGCGCCGCTTCGTCCAACGGGCCGGTGATCGCCAGGGTCAGCACCGTGGTAGTGGGGACCGGGACCCGGATCTGGGGCTGTTCAGCGTTCTGCGGCGGGAAGTTCGCGATGCCGTTCACCGCCGTCTCGATATCGGTCTTGACGATCTGGGCGTCGGCGAAATCGCGCAGGATCGCCGTGACGGTCCCGCGCCCTTCCGCGGCGACCGACCGCACACGCTCCACCCCGTCAAGGCCGCGCACCGCCTCCTCGACCCGCCGGGTCACGCTTTCCTCCACCTCGCCGGGCGTGGCGCCGGGATAGATGACAGCGATCTGCACCGTGCGCGGCGACAGGCTGGGAAAGACTTCCGTGGGCAGGGTCGCCGCCGACAGCGCGCCGCCGATGAGGAACAGCACCATCAGCAGGTTCGCCGCCACGGGATTGCGCACGAACCAGCTGGTCAGCCCCTTGCCCGGCCAGCTTGAGATAAGCGAGGGCGGGATATCGTCACGATCACTCATGACCGCTCCGCCGGTTCGGCGACGATCTCGGCGCGCCGGCCCAGGAGAATGTCAGGGACGGGCGAGACGATCACGCCGTCACCCGGATCAAACGGCGCGGCGTACACCGCGTCGGCGGTGCGGGCGCGCACCTCGATGCTGGCGCGCTCGATGCGCCCGTCTGCGACGCGGTGGATCGTGTCCAGCCCCGATATCGCCGACACCGGCAGGCGCATGACCGCGTCAAGCTCGGGCCCATCCAGCGTGATCGATGCAAACAGGCCAGGCCTGAGGCTGACCGGTTCGTCCGCCTCGGGCGCGATGAACACGTCCACAAGGCGCGTGCGCGCATCCAGGCGGGCGCCTACGCGCACCACGCGGCCTTCGAGCATGGCGTCCCGGCCCTCGATGCGGATCTGCGCCGTGCGCCCCACAGCGTCCTGCAGCCGGGCGAGGTCGGACGGCGATGCCGGCGCGGCGATCTCGATCTGATCGGCCGCATAGACCTGGCCATAAGGCTGGCCCGGCGTCACGAGCATGCCCGGCTCGATCCGGCTGTCAGTCACCGCGCCGGCGAAGGGGAAGCTCACGCGCGTGCGCTCGAGATTGAGCCGCGCCTGCGCCAGCTCGGCCTGCGCCGCCAGCAGGCGGGCGCGCGCCGCTTCAAGCTGGGGTGCGCGCGCGGCCAGCGGGGTGATGTCGCGGCCGGGGAAGGTCTGCTCCCATTCGCGCCGGGCGATGGCGGCTTCTGCGTCGAGCTGGTTCAGCGCACTGCTCGCCTCGGCGATGCCCGCACGCGCCCGGGTTTCGGCGATCTCATAATCGCGCCGGTCGATTTCGAACAGAACCTCACCCGCCTCGAAGGCGCCGCCGGCGCGCACGGCGGGCGAGACCGCGATGATGCGGCCGCCCACTTGCGGGGCGATATCGATGAAGGCGCTGGCGGTGACGGTTCCCGTCAGCTCCACCCGCACCCTGTGGCGCATGGTTTCGGGCTGGATGACGCGCACCGGCGCTGCGGCGCGCGCCTCGGCCGGAGCGCCGCCTGTCTCCCCGCTGGTCATGAGCATCAAAGTTGCAATGATCGCAGCGGCCACCACCACCGCGACGCCTGCAATCTGCAGCCATCCCGCCAGTTCGCGGCCCTTGCCGCCCTGCGAAGCCTCGTTTGCGGACATGCCCTCGCGCCTTTTCATCCGCGCGCCCCGGCGCGTTCAGCCGACGCCTAACCTAATGCCTGCGTTGCGCCAGACCAGCGCTTTCAAGCCGCCTGAAGAGGTTTTTGCACACCAGACGCGGCTCGCGCCTCGCGCGCGCACGGTCAAAAGTCTAATGTAGGGTGCGGGGGAAGAAACGCGCCGGGTGCTGACGACGTGAATTTTCGCCCTACAGGATATGTCATCGCGGCGCTGACCGCCCTCGCAATCGGGCTTCCAGCGGCGGCGGCGGCGCAGCCCTTGGCGCGCATTGAAGGGGTCGAGGATCCCGCTCTCGCGCGTGCGCTGACCAACATTGTGGGCGAGGCCGGCGCGTCTTCGGCCAACGCCGATGAGGCGCCCTGGCGCGTCCGGGCCCAGGCGCGCGAGGCTGCCGGCATTCTGCGCCGCTATCTTGATTCGCAAGGCTATTATGGCGCGGTCATTGATCCGCGCATCGACGAAAACGGCGAGGCGGTGGTGCGGGTGCGCCCGGGCCAGCGTTTCGTCTTCGACGCGCTCGCCATCGACTGGATCGGCGCCGACGCGCCGGGCGCTCCGGGCGAGCAGGCCGGGGAGGCGCTGGGCATCTCCATCGGCGATCCGGTCGTCGCCCGCGGCGTGATCGAGGCGCGCGCGCGGGTGGTGACGCTCCTGCACGAGAACGGCTATCTTGAAGCGCGCGAGGGCGAGCACGACATCATCGTCGATCACGCTGCCCAGAGTGCGCACGCCGCCTTCCGCTTCCATCCGGGGCCCTTCATCCGGCTGGGCGCGCCGCAATTCGCCGGCGGCCTGGCGGACCTGCGCCCGGACTTCATCGAACGCCTCGCCCCGTACGACATCGGCGATCCGGCCAGCCGCACCGCGCTCAATGAGTACAGCCGCCGCCTTCAGGTCCTGCAATCGGTCTCGGTAGCCGATGTGCGCCTGGCGCCCGAAGACGAGGGCGATCTGCGCCCGGTGGACGTGCGCGCCGACCCGGCTCCGCGCCATCGCATCGAGGGCGCCGTGCGCTGGTCCACCTCAGAGGGCGCGGGCGCCGAGGCGGCGTGGACCCGGCGCAACATGTTCGGCGGCGACGAGACCCTGCGCATCACCGGCCAGGCCGCCCAGCTGGTGCAGGGCTTCACCACCGAGCTCACCGTGCCGCACTGGCGCCGCTATGGCGAGGATCTGACCGTGGGCGCTGAGCTGCTGGCCGAGCGCACGGACGCCTTCGACCAGAATGTGCTTCGCGTGTCGGCTGTCCTGGCGCGCCAGATCACGCCGCGGCTGAGCGCCACCCTGGGCGTGCGCGCGCAGACGGCGCGGGTGACCGACGTGTCCGGATCACGCTCGGCGACCACGTTCCTGGTTCCCGCCAGCGTCATCTGGGACGGGCGCGACAACATTCTCGATCCGGGCCGGGGCCTGTATCTCGACGCCACCGCCGCGCCAGGCTGGTCCATGGGCAGCGAGGAATCGCGCTATGTGCGTGTGGAAAGCGGCATGCGGGCCTATTTCCCGCTCAGCGACCGGCTGATTCTGGCTGCGCGCCTGCGCGCGGGCGCGATCCTGGGCACATCACCGGACGCCCTGCCTGCCGATGAGCGCTTCTACGCCGGCGGCGGCGGATCGGTGCGCGGCTACGAATTCCAGTCGCTGTCGCCGCAGCGTATCGATCCCGATACCGGCGAGCCGGAGATTTTCGGCGGACGCTCGCTGGTGGAGTTCAGCACCGAGGCGCGCTGGCGCCGGTCCGAACGGCTCGGCTTCGTCGCCTTTGTCGATGGCGGCGGCGCCGCCGCCGGCCTGACCCCGGAGATTGACGAGATCCGGTACGCCGCCGGGCTCGGGGTGCGCTACTACCCCGGCTTCGGACCTTTGCGCTTCGACGTCGCCACGCCTCTCGACCGCCGCTCCGGCGATGCGGCGTTCCAGGTTTATATCTCCATCGGGCAGGCGTTCTGATGGCCGACAAGACACCCTCCCCGTCTGAATCCCCCAGCGCGCCCGCCCCGCAGCGGCGCCGGCGCCGGCGCGGCTGGATCATCGGCGTCAGCGCCGCCCTGGTGACGCTCTTGCTCGTGCTGGCGATCGCCGCCGTGTCTGCGGTGCTTCTCATGAGCGGTCCGTTCGGGCGCGAGCTGGTGCGCGAAACCGTCAACGGGCGCGAACTGGCGGGCTATGGCGAGGTGGAGATCGGCGCGGTCAGCGGCAATGTGCTCGGCCGGTTCGAGATCGACCGCCTGCGGGTGCGCGACACGCAAGGCGTCTGGCTGGAGGCGCGCGGCATCACCATCAACTGGTCGCCCTGGGCCCTGCGCCGCTGGGTGCTGCGCATCGACGCCTTCACCGTGGACGAGGTGGCGATGTCGCGCCGCCCGGTGCGCGCCGGGCGCCCGCCCTCGGACGGGCCGCCGGATCTGTCCGGCCTGCCCGGCATCCGCGTCGCGCTGGCGCGCATGGACGCCATCGCCATCGCCGAGGGCGTCGCCGGACCGGCGGCGGTCTACTCGGTGTCGGGCGAGCTGCGCCAGGATAACGGGCGCTGGCGCGGCGCGCTGGACGCCCAGCGCACCGACGCCGTCGGCGACCGCTTGCTGGCGGACATTGATGTCGCCGAGACGATTAACGTCGACGCCCGGTTCGACGCGCCGCCGGGAGGCCTTCTGTCACGCCTGCTCGACGCGCCCCAGCGTGGCGCGACAGGCGTCGTCACCGCCTCGGGCACGCTGGACGACGGCGTGGGCGCGGCGGAAATCTTCATCGGCGGCGAGCTTGCCGTGACAGCGCGCCTCACCTGGGCGGACCGTGAAGCGCGCGCGGCCGGCGAGGTCCGCCCTGAGGTCTGGTCCAGGCTGGAACGCCTGTCGGAGCTTCTGGGCGGCCCGCTGAGCGTGGACGCCCGCATTCCCCTGGGCGAGGATGGCGTCAGCGCGCCGGACCTCGCCGCCCTCACCGCCCTCGCCGATTCGCCCAACGCCCGCCTTGACCTGGCGATGACCGGCGGGCGGACCGCGCAGATTAATCTCGAAACACGCCAGGCCCTTGTGGCGCTGGCGACCCGGGACACGGTGCAGGCAGGCTCCGTATCGCTCATCGGCCTTGCAGATCTCTCCGGTGACGAGCCGGCCTTCACCGGCGACATTGCCGGACGCGAGGTCGTGCTGCCCGGCGGGATCAGGCTGGGCGCCGTGAGCGGGCCCATTTCCGCCCTGGGCGGGTTGGAAACGCCGCGCATCAATACCCGGCTCGCCGCGACGGGCGCATCGTTTGATAGCGCCGCCCTCAACCGGCTGATCGGCGCAAGCCCGCAGCTGACGGCCGATTTCACCTTCACGCGCGACAACACTGGCATCGAGTTTCACAGCTATGCCGCGCGCCTGGCGGCGGGCGCCTTCACCGGGACAGGCGGCGTGTCAGTCGCGGAACGCCGCTGGCGCGTGGAGGCGCAGTCCCCCCGCGCGCGCCTTGGCCGCATCGCCGGGCCGCTTGAGGGCGAGGGCGCGCTGGACGTTGAAGCGGCGGGCGATTTTGACGGCTCGGTGACATTCGACGCCCGGCTTGAGGGATTCACGCCGGCGGGCGATCTCGCCGAGCGCCTGCAGGGGCCGGTATCGGGCGCCGCATCGGGACGACGCGACGCCGAAGGCGGGCTGTTTATTGACACGGTCACGGCGCAAGGGCCGCAATTCATCGTGCAGGCAAGCGGCGAGCAGGCCGGCGAGGACTGGCGCTTCGATGGCGATCTTGCCTGGTCGGGGTCGTCACCCGTGGCGGCGCTGACGCTGGAAGGCTCGCTCGAGGCGGCGTTCGACGCGCAACTCGGGCCGGCCGGACTGGATGTGCGCCTCGACGCCACGGCAGGCGCGCTCAGCGCCGGCCCGCTGGGCGTCACCGGAGCGAGATTGCGTGTGGAGGCGGCAGGACCGCTCGACGCGCTCGCCGGCGCCGCCCGCCTGACCGGCGAGAGCGAGCGCGGCCCCGTCGATGTCAGCGCCGGCTTTGCAAGCGAGGGTGAAACGCTCGTCCTCAACCGCCTCTCCGGCCAGCTCGCGGCGGTGCGCATTGCTGGCGCGGCCTTTGCCGGCCGGGAGCGGATGGGCGCCGATCTGATCGTCAGCGCCGTCAACGGCATCGGCGAGATGAGCGTGCAGGCCGAGATCGGCGGCGGCGAGATCGCCCTGCGCGCCGAAGCCGAGGACATTGTGGGCGAGGACCTCGCCTATCTCGACCGATTCCTTCTGACCCTGAACGGACCGCTGGAGGCCGCCGTGATGCGCCTCGAGGCCGAGGGCGGCTATGGCGCGGCGTTCAGCGCGCAGGCGGACGGCGTCCTGAGCCTGGCTGACGCCCCGGGCGGGGCGGTGACGCTGGCGGGAGAATACGGCCCGTTCGCCATCGAGACCATAGGGCCGATCGAGGTGAGCACCGCGCCTGACCCCTCCGTTGAGCTCGCCCTGCGCATCGGCGATGGCGAGCTTCGCCTCAGCGGCGCCGGCGGCGAAACCCCGTCGGTCACGGCCCGCCTTGAGTCGGTCCCTGCGGGCGTATTGTCGCTGCGCCGGGCGCGCAGCCCCGTCATCGGCCAGCTGAGCGGCGATCTGACGGCGCAGCGCACGGGCGGCGTCTGGGGCGCCAGCGTGATTGTGGCAGGCTCGGGCCTGCGCCCCATCGAGGCGGCGACCGCCGAGGCGCTCGACGGGGAGGTCCGCCTGATCCTTGACCAGACCGGCCTCAGCCTGGTCGCCACGGCGCAGGGATCCGGCCTGACCGCCCGCGCCGGCGGACGGATAGACAGCGGCCCGGTGGGCGGCCCCGCTGATTTGATGCGCGCGGATGCGCCGCTGTCCGGCGAAGCCTCGGTTCAGGGCGAGATCACCGCCCTCGCGGCGTTTCATCTGGCGGCCGCGCAGTCGCTGGGCGGCGAGGCCGACCTGTCGGCGCGCCTGTCGGGCACGGTGGGCGCGCCGCGCTTTGAAGGGTCGCTGGGCCTCGAGCAGGGCGCCTTCAGCGATGAGCGCGCCGGGCTTGAAGTGGCGGCCATCTCCCTGCTCGCCCGGTTCAGCCAGTCCAGCCTGATCGTGGAGCGCCTGACCGCCACCGACGGCGGTTCCGGCGCGCTGGAAGGCGCGGGCGAGGTGCGCGTCGGCGAGGCCGGCCTGGGATCGCTGGAAGCGGACCTCAATATTGATTTCAGACGCTTCCGCGTGGCGGGCAGGCCGGACCTCGACATCATCGCCACGGGCGATGCGCGCTTTGAGTTTGCCGACGAGGAGGGCCTGATCACCGGCGCCGCTGTTATCGACCGCGCGGAGATCCGCCCGCCCGAGGCGTCGCGCGACTCCATTCCCTCCATCGCAGTGACCCAGATCAACGCCCCGGGCGGAAACCAGGAGGCCGCGCGCGGCGCGGCGCCCATCCGCCTGGCATACGGCGTCAGCGCCCCGGCGCGCATCTTCGTGCGCGGACCGAATTTCGACACCGAGTGGTCGATGGATCTCGACATCACCGGCACGCTGGACTCGCCCTATATCAGCGGCGCGATCACCGCCGCGCGCGGACGCGCCGACATGCTCGGCCGCGTCTTCCAGCTGGAGCGCGGAAGCGTCACCCTGAACGGCGACCCGCGCGAGGCGAACCTCGACATCTCGGTGGCGCGGGAAGCGCGCGAGATCACGGCGCGCGTGCGCGTGCAAGGCACGGTCGGCGATCCGCGCGTGTCGCTGGCCTCGACACCGGCCCTGCCCGAGGACGAGATCGCCGCGCGGCTGGTGTTCGGCTCGGGCGCAGCCAATCTCAGCGCACTGGAATACGCCCAGCTCGGCGCCTCGCTCGCCGCCCTGTCAGGCGGCTCGGCCTTTGACCCGCTGGGCTCGCTGCGCTCCATCGCCGGGCTCGACACGTTCGGGGTGCGCACCGATTCCGGCGGCCAGACGGTGGTGTCGGGCGGGCGCTACATCACCGATACTGTCTATTTGGAGCTCGAAAGCGCGGGCTCGGACGGCGGTCCCACAACAAGGATCGAGTGGGCGCTGACCCAATCGATCTCGCTTCTGTCGCGCCTGCGCGGCGATGGCGACGCCTCGGTGGCGGTGAGCTGGCGCACCGAATACGACTGAGCCTCACCGCCTGAATTTGTCCGAACAAAGTTGACGCCGTGCGCGCGGACCGCTTTGGTGCGCGCCACGAGGCATGGCTGCAGACGCGACGGGGGACGCATGATGATGGGCGCGGACGGGCTCTATAACGCGCTGGTGTTCAGCCATATCGTGCTGTTCGCCGTCTGGCTGGGCGGCGATATCGGCGTCTTCATCCTCGGCCAGCATTTTCGCAAGCGTCACTATCCGCTGGAGACGCGCCTGCACTTTCTGCGCCTGCTGGTCCTCAATGACATGGGGCCGCGCACGGCCTGGGCGCTGATGGTCCCGGTATCGGTATCGATGATCGCGGTAAGCTGGGCGCCGCTGCCCGCCTGGCTCGTGGCGCTGAGCTGGGGTGTGGGGCTGAGCTGGCTGGCGCTGGTCTGGGGCGCTTATCTCAACGCCGAGACGCCGCTGGCGGCGCAGCTCAGAACAATCGAGTTCTGGCTGAAGCTCGCCCTGACGCTGGCTTTCGCCGCACTCACCGCAGCCGGTCCCGCCGGCTGGCTCGATCTGCCCGCCTGGCTGGCCTTGAAAGCGGGCCTGTTCACAGCGATCTTCGCAGTCGCGATCATGATCGATGTGAGCTACACGCCGGTCGGCCCGCTCCTCAAGCGCCTGATCTCGCAAGGCTCCAGCGACGAGACCGAAATCCCGCTCCTGCGCGCCATGAACCGCACGCGCCTGTGGGTGCTGGGGCTTTACGCCCTCCTGATCGTCATCGGTGCGGTAGGCGTGTTCAAGCCGGCGCTTTAGCGACCCATCAGCCGAACAGCGCCTGGATCATGTCCGGCCACTCGCCCGTCGCCATGAAGGGCAGCATCAGCGCCAGCGTCACCGACACCGCCAGACCGATCCCGGCCCGGCCGATATCGGCGAACACGTCCTTCACCGCCGCGGCGCGCGGCTGCAGGCGGGTCATGAAGGTGATGGCGATCTCCCGGCCCGCCAGCAGGCCCAGGAACACATAGGTGGTGCTCATCGGGATATCGTTGAGCTCCTTGAAATACATCAGGATCAGCCCGTAGAGGAAGTCCACCACCGTGGCCGAGCGCACGTCCACCGTATTGGTCTTGCGCAGCACGATTTTCTGGATCTCCCCGCCGCGCGCCGCAAAGATGATGGCGTGCAGGCCCACCATCAACAGGGTGGAGAAGATCAACAGGCCGATGGAGAACGTCACCTGCACGGTCCCGTCCGGCAGAAGCGTCGTCTCACGCGGCAGATAAATGAAGATATTGGCCAGATCCTGCTTCAGCCATTGCGACCACAGGAAGCCCGTGGACAGCCACTGCAGCACGAACCAGGTGTTGAAGCGCCGCGTGGCGTACGCAGTCCCCACCGCGAGCGCCACAACGACCCCGGCGCCGATGAGGCTGACATCGCCCGGGCTGGCCACGGTGGGCCCGTAGACGAGAAGATAGATCAGCACGCAGATCAGCAGCGCCACGCCGGGCACGGTCCACCAGGGATCGCCATCGTCCTCCACCTCGGTGCGCGCCACCCATTTTTCGAACGCGTGGGCGATGACCACGAAAATGATCCCGCCGGTGGCGAACGCCACGCCATAGCCGGTCAGGCTTTTCAGCATCATGTCGCCGAGCACGCCGGCCGTCGCGGCGCCGCCGGTGAGGGTGAAGATCGTCAGCACCAGGAAGGTCGTCGACACCGGAATCCCGAACCGGGTCAGCACCAGCAGCGCCAGAGGCGGCAGCACGTGCCACCACTGGATGCCGGTTTCCGGGAAGGGGATGCGGTTGAGGCGCCCGTAGGCGATATCGCCATTATAGGTGATGTACCCGAACACCATCACGACCACGATGATGGTTGACGCGAACGCCCACAGGACCAGCCAGGGCCGCTTGGCGTTGGACGCCAGGAACGTCCCCAGCGTCTGGATCACGTCATTGGCCACGATCGCGTAGGCCGCCAGCATGAAGCCGACGAGCGCCCAGAGCGGTACGCCCAGTATTGCGACAGAAGCCAGATCCGGCATGAGCATCTCCCCGTCCCCGTATGTAAGCCCGGATACCGCGCCGGACCGGCGGCGCAAAGCGAATCCTGCGGGCTGCGTCTCGGTTTCAATGAAATGTCATAATTCAAGCGGGCTGCGGTGATGCGCGGGGGTTACGCAAATGCGGGCGCCACCCTTGAAGCGTCCGACCGGACGGTCTAGATAAAAACCGACCAGACGGTATAGATGCACCGCAGCAATTTTCAGGCCGCTCATGACAGACGCCCGCTCCTTCATCGATGTCAGCGCCGACACGGCCCGCCCGGCCACGCGCGATGTCATCCTGGACGCCGCCGAGCGCGTGGTGTCGCGTGACGGCTCCGGACGGCTCACCATTGACGCCGTGGTGCGCGAGAGCGGCTTCTCCAAGGGCGGGGTCCTGTACAATTTCCCGTCCAAGCAGGCCCTGATCGAAGGCATGGTGTCGCGCCTGATCCTTCAGGCCAGAACCGATTGCGAAGCCGCGCTGGACGGCGCGCAACTCAGCGGCGAAAATCCGGTGGCGGCGCTGATCCGGGCGATCCTGGCGTTCAAGCACGCCAACCGCGATGTCGCCATGGCCCTGCTCGCCGCTGCGGCGGAATCGCCCGAGCTGCTCGATCCGGTGCGCGAGATGATGGCGCGCATCCGCGAAGACGTGATCTCCCGCGCCCCCGACCCGATCATGGCGCGCATCGCCCTCTTGGCCGCCGACGGGCTGCATCTGGGCGATATTCTCGGCCTCGACATGATCACCCCCGACGAGCAGGCGGCCGTGGAAGCCCGGCTCGTGCAACTTGTTTCGGAGCCCGCCCCGCGATGACCCGCCCCGTCCTGATCGCCCTGGCGTTGACGCTGATCGCTTCGGCCTGCAGCGCCCCCCCTCCGCCCGCCGAACCCGAGGCGCGCCTGGCGCGGGTGGAGACGGTGCGCCCGCCGGAAACCGCCAATCTGCGCGAGTTTGTCGGGCGCGTGGAGCCGCGCCTGAGCGTGGACCTCGCCTTCCAGGTCGGCGGGCGCATGTCAGCCTTCCCCGTGGTGGAAGGCCAGATCGTGCCCCAGGGCGAGGTCGTCGCCCGGCTTGACGACGCCGATTTCGCCCGCGCCGTGCGCCAGGCCGAGGTCCAGCGCCAGCAGGCGAGCCAGAATCTCGAGCGCCAGCGGACCCTGCACGCGCGGGGAATCGCCTCGGATGCAGCGCTGGAACAGGCCCAGACCGAGTTCGACCTGCAAAACGTGGCGCTTGAATCGGCCCGCCAGAATCTGCGCTACACGACGATCAACGCGCCTTTCCAGGGCCTGGTGTCGCGCCGGCTGGTGGACAATTTCACCACCGTCGCGGCCGGCCAGCCGGTTGCGCGCCTGCAGGACATGAGCGAGCTGCGCGTCGCCATCCAGATCCCCGAAAGCATCGTCGCCGTGGTCGACCAGTCCCGCCCCGCCGAACTCACCGCCCGGTTTCCTTTCCTGCCGGGGGAATCCTTTCCGCTGACCTTCCGGGAGCTCGGCGCCGAGCCGGAACTCGCCTCGCGCACCTATACCGCCCTGTTCGCCCTGCCCCCGGATCTGCCGGGCAATATCCTGCCGGGCATGACGGCCACCGTGATGGTGTCGCTCGACTTGCTGACCGACGAACCCGCCCTGGTGCGCGTCGCCGCGGGCGCGCTCAGCGCGGCGCCGGACGGGGGCTTCCGCGTCTGGGTTTATGACCCCGGGTCCGGCCAGGTCCGGGCGCGCGGCGTCGAGGTCGGCCCGATGGGCGGCGACACCGTCGTGATCCGCCACGGGCTGGAGCCTGGCGAGCAGATCGTCACCACCGGGGTGACCGCCCTGTACGACGGCATGCGCATCCGCCCGATGCAAGGGCGCAATGGTCTGGCCTCCGGGCGCTGAGGCGCGCTGACACCCATCTTTTAGGACTTTCGCCATGGCGGACACCCGACCGAACGCCGCGATCTCCATCGCGCGCCTGTCCATCGAGAAGCCGGTCCTGACCTGGATGGTGATCCTGGCCTGTTTCCTCGGCGGGATTTACGGCATCAACACCGTGGCCCAGCTGGAAGACCCCGCCTTCACCATCAAGCAGGCGCTGGTCTACACCGCCTATCCCGGCGCCTCGGCCGAAGAGGTCGAGCGCGAGGTGACCGAGCGGCTTGAGACCGCCATCCAGCAGATGCCGCAGCTGGAGCGGGTCTCGTCCAAGAGCCAGCCGGGGATCAGCGAGATCACTGTCGAGATCAGCGACCGCTATGCGTCCGGCGATCTGGCCCAGATCTGGGACGAGTTGCGCAAGCGCCTGGGCGACGTGGCGCCCTCGCTGCCGCCCGGCGCGGGCGAACCGCAGGTCATCGATGATTTCGGCGATGTCTACGGGATTTTCTACGCCGTCACCGCGCCCGGCTATAGCGACGCCGAGGTGCGCGACATCGCCGCCCTGTTGCGCCGTGAGCTTCTGGTCACGGACGGGGTGTCGAAAGTCTCCACTGACGGCGTGCCCGAGGAGCGCATCTATATCGAGATTCCGCAGGAGAATCTGGTCCGCCTCGGCCTGCCCGTCGGCCAGGTGCTCGACACCCT
Source organism: Alphaproteobacteria bacterium (assembly GCA_016124675.1). GTDB lineage: Bacteria > Pseudomonadota > Alphaproteobacteria > Caulobacterales > Maricaulaceae > Oceanicaulis. The sequence continues at coordinate 21,707 of WGNG01000007.1, read as the reverse complement.
GTCGAGTGAAAACGCCGTGGTGTCGGCGGGCGAGGTGACGGCGGGCGATCTGCGCGTTCGCGTGGACATGCCCGGCTCCATCGGCGGGGTGGAGTCGATCTCCAACCTGCTCATCTCGCCGCGCGATTCAGGCCAGACCCTGCGCCTGTCCGACCTTGGCGCGGTGATCCGCGCGCCGGTCGAGCGCGCCGAGGTCTACATCTTCCACAACGGCCAGGCGGCCTTCACGCTGGGCGTTTCCGGCCAGCCCACCGCCAATATCATCGATGTCGGGCGCGCGGTGGAACAGCGCCTCGCCCTGATCGCGCCCGATCTGCCGCTGGGCGTGGAGATCGCGCCGATCTACCAGCAGCACCAGGTGGTGGCGTCCTCCATCAACAACTTCCTCCTCTCGCTCACCCTGTCGGTGGCCATCGTCATCGGCGTGTTGTGCCTGACGATGGGCTGGCGCGCGGGCGTCGCGGTCGGCTCGGTGCTGCTCCTGACTGTCATGGGCACGCTGTTCTTCATGTCGGTGTTCGGCATCACCATGCAGCGCATCTCGCTGGGCGCGCTGATCATCGCCATGGGCATGCTGGTGGATAACGCCCTGGTGGTGACCGAGAACATGCAGATCGCCGTGCAGCGCGGGGTCAAGCGCCTCAAGGCCGCCGAGGACGCCGCCGCCAACACCCAGTGGCCGCTCCTGGGCGCGACGGTGATCGGCATCATGGCGTTCTCCGGAATCGGCCTGTCGCCGGATTCCACCGGCGAGTTCCTGTTCTCCCTGTTCGCGGTCATCGCCATCTCGCTGATGCTCAGCTGGGTGCTGGCGCTCACGGTCGGGCCGATGATCGCCTTTCACCTGTTCAAGTCCGAGCGTGGAACCGTCGCCGAGCCCTATGCCGGGCCGCTGTACCGCGGCTATGGCGCGGTGCTGCGCGGCGCGCTGAAACGGCGCTGGATCACGGCCGGGGCGCTCGCCGCCATCACCGTGGCGAGCTTCTGGGGTTTTGGTTTCGTCAAGGCGTCCTTCTTTCCGTTCTCCAACACGCCGATGTTCTTTGTCAGCCTGACACAGGCGCAGGGCACGGACGTGCTCGCCTCGCGCGATCTGGCCCGTGATCTCGCCCGCTGGGCCGGCGGCCAGCCGGGCGTGACCCAGGTGGACGCCTTCGCCGGGCGCGGCGCCACGCGATTCATGCTCACCTACAATACCGAACAGCCCAACGCCGCCTTCGCCCAGCTCATCGTCCAGACCGAAAGCATGGGCGACATACCGGATGTGGAAGCGCGCATCATGGCGTATCTGGCTGAGGACTATCCCCATGTTCAGGCGCGCTCGGACCGCATCGTCTTCGGCCCGCCCTCGGGCGCCCAGCTGGAGGCGCGCTTCATGGGACCCGACTCCGAAGTGCTGCGCGCGCTGGGCGAGACCGCGATCACGCGCCTGCGCGAGGAGGCAGGCGTGCGTGATCTGCGCACCGACTGGCGCAATCAGGCCCTGGTCCTGCGGCCCCAGATCATCGAGGCGCGCGCGCGCACGGTGGGCGTCACCCGCAGCGATATCGGCCAGGCGCTGCGCCTGGCGACCGATGGCGACCAGATCGGCGTGTACCGCGAAGGCATCGACCTGATCCCCATCGTGGCGCGCGCGCCCGCCAGCGAGCGCGCCCAGCCTGACAATCTGTCAGACCGGCTGATCTGGAGCCCGGCCCAGACCGCCTACGTGCCCATGAGCCAGGTGGTCTCGGGCTTCTCGGTCGATGCCGAGGAGACGCTGATCCTGCGCCGCGACAAGGTGCGCACGCTCACCGTCCAGGCCAATCCGCAGCCCGGCGAAACCGCCGCGCAGGCCTTCGAACGCTTCTCAGCCGTCGTGAACGCCATGGAGCTGCCGCGCGGCTACAGCGTGGAGTGGGGCGGAGAGTACGAAGCCAACCGGATGGCCAACGAATCGCTGGGCGGCGTCCTTCCGGTCAGCTTCATTGTCATGCTGGCGGTGAGCTTCCTGTTGTTCATGACCGTGCGCCAGCCGCTCATCGTCTGGCTGATCGTGCCCATGTCCATCGTCGGCGTGACCGCGGGCCTGCTGGCCACCGGCATCGCCTTCTCCTTCACCGCGCTGCTCGGCCTGCTCTCGCTGTCGGGCATGCTGATCAAGAACGCCATCGTGCTGATCGACGAGATCGACCGGCGCATCCGCGAGGGCGAGGCGCGCTGGAGCGCGCTGGTGGACGGCTCGGTCAGCCGTTTGCGGCCTGTCCTCCTGGCGGCGGGCACCACTATTCTGGGGATGACGCCGCTTCTGGGCGACGCCTTCTTCCAGGGCATGGCGATGACCATCATCTCCGGCCTCGCCTTCGCCAGCATCATCACGCTGGTGGCGGTCCCGGTGATCTATGCGCTGTTCTTCGCCATCCGCGCGCCCGGGCGCAATCCGGCTCAGTAACGCGGACGGTTCAGGCGCACGTCGATCCAATCGAGCGACCGGCTCACGCCCATCAGCGAGAAGGTCGCCAGCCGGTCCTGGCCGCGCGTGTCGACATACTGGACCGTCAGGCGCCCGCCGCCGCGCATCGCGGCGATCAGCTGCGAGGTCGAGGCCGGATCCGAGAGCACGAACGCGCCCGAGGCGTCCGCCGCGTAATGGGTCTGCGGCCGGAACACCACCGGGTTGCGGCCATCGACGCGCACTGAAATGGCGCGTGCGCCGTCCACCGGGCTCTGGTCGGACGTAAAGACGATGTCATAGCCCTGGCCCGTGGGCCGGGCGCGCACTTCCAGACGATGGTCGGTCTGGCCCGCGCCGCCCGCCGTGGTGAAGGCGCCGCACAGCCCGCCGCGCCGGCAGCTGGCGGTCCATTGCTGGAACCGCTCGGTCTCCACCGCGCAGAACGGACCCTCGCAGATCACGTCCGGACCGCCAGGGACCGTACCCGGCTGACCGGGCGTGGCGGGGAAGCCCGGCTGGCCAATCCCGGAATCGATCTGGCCTGCCAGCTCCGCCAGCCGCGCGCGCTGGGCGCGCAGCAGCGATACGCGGCAGGACGTGGCCTGCAGATTGCGCTCGGCGAAGGTCTGGCCCAGCATCGCGCCTTCGAAATCGCACTGGAAATCGAGATAGCTGCGCCAGGTCTCGCGCGCAAAGCGCAGGGCTTCGGCTTCGGCGGCGCGCTGGTAGCTGTCCTCGCGCCCGGTGGCCAGCGCCTCCAGGCGGCTATAGCTGATGTCGTAATGGCTTTCAGCCTCCAGCAGGAGGCGCGACAGGCAGGCGCGCATCTCCAGCTCGCCCCCGGCTGTGCGCCGGCACTCATCCAGCGGCGTGGCGGCGTAATACCCGCCCCAGCCCGTCTGCCCGGGCGTCCAGCGGGCATTGTCGGCGATGGCCGGGGCCGCGACAAACACCGCAGCGATGGCGAGCACTCTGGCGGCGGCGGATAGTGTCATGGTGAACTCCTTCGCAACTGGAGCCGGCGCGCCCCTCATGACGCCGCCAACCCGCGATTCCCCCGCACTATACCCGCAATCGGGACGAAACTAAGCCTTCGTTAACCATATTTTCGGGCGAAAGTTCAAATCTTCCCTGCCTGCGCGGCAGAGGGGGCGGTGGTGGCGGTCACCCGCAGTCCCGGCTAAGCTGCCGGTCACGCTGAGGGGGTTGACCACCTGTTGGAGACCCACATGCCTGAAAGAAAAGACAAGATCGACGCCCGCCAGGGCGTTCGCAGACGCGGTCAGGAGCGCGTGTTCAAATGGTCCTTGCTGCTTTCAGCGGCCGGCCTGGTCGCCGCGTTCCTCGGCGTGATCGTCTGGCGCACGCTGGCGGGCTGAACGCCTCCGGCAGGCCGTGATCGCCTGCTTTAAAAGGCGATTGCGCGCGCAAAAGGACGTGATAGTGTCCGCCCCGCTCCGGAGCCCCTGTCGAGGACAGCGGGCTGATCGCCGGAGCTACCTGGATGACATCGTCATGAAGAGCGTATTGTTTGGCGCTGCGTCAGCCCTGCTGCTGACTGCGGCCTCCTTTGCTTCGCCCGCCGGTCAGGTGTTCGAAGTGACCGAGCCTGAGTCCGTGTTCACCATCGCGTTCAACGCCGAGGGCGGCTATGTGGTCACCGCCGGTGAAACCACCAGCGAAGGCACGTGGACCCTGGAAGAGGGCGTGCTGTGCCTGAACGCGCCTGACGCCGAGGCGCCCAATTGCGGCGCCTGGACCGACCTGGAAGTCGGCGAAACGAACGTCACGGCCGAATGGTCCGAAGACGGCGTGGAAGTCACCATCCTGCGCGTCGAATAGCCTGCATACCCTGACAGTCTGAAAACCCCGCGCCGCCTCGCGGCGCGGGGTTTTTTTGCATCCGCACCCCGCTGGCGCGCCTCTTGCATCGCGCCGCATCATAGTGGAGTCTGCTGAAGGTTCGATCGGGGGATTGTGGCCATGAGACGACTGATGAAAACCTTGCTCGCCATGGCGTTGGCGGGCCCGGTCGGCGGCATGCTCGTGCTGGCCGCGCCCGGCGCCGCGCAGGCGCAGGCCGCGCTCGGACCCGAGGGGCGGGTTTACGCGGTGGAGACCCGCGAGGGACGCTATACCGCCCAGTTCCGCCGCGGCGGCGCGTATCAGGATTCGCGGCCGCGTTCGGGCTTCTGGCAGTTTGACGGCCGCACGCTGTGCGTCCTGTTCCAGGCCGCCTCGCGGACCGAACCGGAATATGAAATCTGCAAGCCCTACCGCGAGCTGGCGGTCGGCGAGAGCTATGAAACCCTCGCCTGGAACGCTGACGGGAGCCCGGCGCGAATCACACGCGTCGAGTAATGCGCGGCGAGACGGCCCGCGCGCGCTCTGGTATGATCGCAGAGGATGAAAGCGTGGCCGAGGGGGCTCGCGACGACATCAGGGAGTGTCTCCATGGGACGATTGCTGGGCCAGCTCACCGGCCGTTCGCTGCGCCTGAGCATCACGCTCTTTCTGGCGTTTGTTCTGTCCTATCTGATCCTCGGCGTTCTGGCCTTCCAGTTTCCCGACCTTTTGCAGCTGATGCTGCGCTGGGCGTCCGAGGTCGAACGCTTCGTCACCGGCACGGGCCTGCCGGCGCGATACAATAACTTCCTCGAGATTTTCGTGAACAAGGCCACCATCCTGCTGGTGTTCCTGACGGTGATCTCCAGGATCGTGATTGCGGTCATCGGCACGATTGTCAGCGAGTCGGTGCGCAGCATGAACCCGCCGCCGGCCCCGAAGCCCGCTGCGGCGCGCAGAGCCGCGCCGGCGTCCGCGCACCTGACATCGCGCCGCGCACGGGGCTGATCGCGGCGGCTGGGGCCGGGCCATTGGCGCAGGCGGCGCGCTGGGGCATGATCGGATCATGATCGCGGCGCGCCATGTCTGAACCCCGCCCCCACCATGTGCTGGTCGTCGATGACGACGACCGGATCCGCACGCTGCTGGCGCGATTCCTGCGCGAGAAGGGTCTGCGCGTGACGCCGGCGCCCGATGGCGCGCACGCCCTCGCCCTGATGGAGCAGATCAGCTTCGATCTGATCATCCTCGACGTGATGATGCCCGGGCTCGACGGGTTCGAGGTGACGCGCCGCGTGCGCGAGCGCGCCGCCACGCCAATCCTGCTCCTGACCGCGCGCGGCGAGCCGGAAGACCGCATTCGCGGCCTGTCGCTGGGCGCCGACGATTATCTCGCCAAGCCCTTCGAGCCTGAGGAGCTGGTCTTGCGCGTTCAGGCGATCCTGCGCCGGTCGCTACCGCGCCGGCTTGGCCCCGCCCGGGTCAGCTTTGGCGAATGGATGTTCGAGATGGCCACGCTGCGCCTGACCCGCGACGGTCAGCCGGTGCGCCTCACCGGCGGCGAAGCGGCGCTGTTGCATGCGCTCGCCGCCCAGCCGGGCGAGCCGGTCAGCCGCGCGGCCCTGTCCGAACGCGCCGCCGCCGGCGCGGGCGAGCGGGCGGTGGATGTGCAGATCACGCGCCTGCGCCGCAAGGTGGAGGCAGACCCCAAGGCGCCCGTCTGGGTCCAGACCGTGCGCGGCGAGGGCTACCGCCTGGTGGCGGAGCCCGTTTACGAGCCGGTGCGCGGGTGAGGCTGCTCATGCGCTTCCAGCTCAGAACCATCATGCCCAAGGGCCTGTTTGCGCGGTCGCTGCTGATCATCGTGCTGCCGGTGGCGCTGATGCAGGGCGCGGTGACCTGGGCCTTCTTTGAACAGCACTGGCGCTCCACCACGGCGCGCCTGTCAGAGAATATCGCCGGCGATGTCGCGATGATCGTGGAGATGCATGCGCGCTCCACCCGTGAGGAATTTGAACCCATCGCCGGGCTCGCCTCCTCCACGCTGGGCCTGAGTGTCGTCTATCGTCCCGGCGACACCCTGCCCACAAGCCGGCGCACCGCCTTCTTCCGCGTGCTCGACCGCACCTTGCGCCGGGCGCTGGCCGGGCAATTGTCCGAGCCGTTCTGGTTCGACACCACGCGCTATCCCAATTATGTCGACATCCGCGTCGAGACGGGCGGCGGCGTGCTGGTGTTCATCGCCGCGCGCGATCAGGTGTTCGCCACCACGGGCCATATCTTCGTCATCTGGCTCAGCGGCGCCACGCTGCTTCTGATGACCGTCGCCATCCTGTTCATCCGCAACCAGGTGAAACCGATCCGCCAGCTCGCCGAAGCCGCTGAAGCCTTCGGCCGCGGCCAGGACGTGGAGCGCTTCAAGCCCGCCGGCGCGCGCGAGGTGCGCCAGGCCGCCAGCGCCTTCCTCGACATGCGCGCCCGCCTGAAGCGTCATATGGAACAGCGCACCCAGCTGCTGGCCGGGGTCAGCCATGACCTGCGCACGCCCCTCACCCGCCTTCGCCTGCAGCTGGCCCTCATGCCCAACAGCCCCGAACGCGAGGCCGCGCGCAGCGACATCGCCGACATGGAGGCGGCGCTGGAGGAGTATCTCGCCTTCGCCCGCGGCCAGACCGGCGAGGAGCCCCGCCCCGTGGACCTCACCTCCCTGTGCGAAACCCTCGGCGACGACGCCGCGCGCCAGGGCGTCGATCTGCGCCTCGATCTCGAAGAGGAGCTCACCGTCAACGCCCGCGAAGGCGCGCTGAAACGCGCCCTCGTCAATCTCGTCCAGAACGCCGCCGCGCACGGGCAGGACGTGGCGCTCAGCGCACGCCGTCAGGGCGGACGCATTGAAGTGATCATTGATGATGACGGGCCCGGCATCGCGCCGGAGCTGCGCGAAGACGCGTTCAAGCCGTTCAACCGGCTCGACGAATCGCGCAACGCCAACCGCACCGGCGTGGGGCTGGGCCTGGCCATCGCCCGCGACACCGTGCGCGCCCATGGCGGGGAGCTGCGCCTCGAGGATTCGCCCCTGGGCGGCCTGCGCGCGCGCATTTCACTGCCCGCCTGAAGCCGCCCTGCCGCCCGCGCCTTGACCGCGCCATGATCGTCGCGTGTTCTCTCGTCAGACCCCGCAACCGGAGACCTCGCATGGCTGGCGCAGCCCTCATCGCTTTCACGGGCGCCGCCATGCTGGCTGCAGCCGGCGCGCAGCCGGCCGGACCGCATTTGCAGGGCGAGGCCTATCTCGACGCCCGCGCTGCGCCGTTCGAGCCGCTCGCCGGCACGCTCTGGACGCGCACGCGCACGCCGCTGACCGGCGACGGGGCGCAGACGCGCGTCGCGGTTGCGGCGCAACTCGGTCCGGACTGGGCGGCCTGGCGGATCGAGGGCGGCGTGCAATCGCTCGCCGACTGGCGCACCCGGCGCCTGCTCACCCTGTCGGCGGATGGCCAGACGCTGACGAACGCCAGTCTCTATGGCGAGACACGCCGGCGGCTGGACACCTATGTGGCCCTGTCCGGCGGCGGCGCGCGCGAAGAAATCGCGTTCGGACCGGCCGGCGTGTTCCACCGCGTCTGGCTGGAAGCGGCCATGGGCATCGCCGCGGTAAGCGGCGCCCTTGGCTTTGCAGACACCGATACAGGCTTCGAGGCGACGTTCGAGGGCGAGCGCGTATTCGCCGCCGATTTCGGTGACGCGGATGCATCTGCGTGCGAGGCGGCGCCGCTCAATGGCGCGGCCGCCCGCTCTGCCCGCCTCTGGCTGCGCCACGCCGCGCCCATCCATCCTGACGTGATGGACCGGCTGGCGGATGAGCCGCGCTTTCCCTGCGCCTTCGAGCTCGTCGTCTACAGCCCGGAAAGCCCGCAAGGCCGCCGCGAGCGCTGGGTGATGGCGCCCCACGCGGCCGCAGACGCGCCTGACGCAGCCGCCATGGAGGATGCCCCGCAGGCCGGCGCCGCGGCCCCGGCCTCGCCGCAGGATGAGGCCTTGAGTCTGGCCGAGCTTCTGGCGCTGTTCGATGAGGGCGGCGGCGACGGCGTCGACGCCGGGCTGGTGATGCGCGCCCTGGCCGCCCAGAGCGCTGCTGCAACACGTCAGGCCTCCGCTGCGCCGGGAGGCGCGCGCACAGGCGCCCGGTCCGCGTCGCCTGCGTCACCGGACGGCGCGCCTGAACTCACCCTGACTGACGCCGCCCCGGACGCTGATCTTGATGTGAAGGGCTCCGACTATCTGGAAGCCTCCGGCGCAGCGGCCCTGGCCGCCGTCACGGGCGCCGCCGGACGCGCCCCGGACCACGCCGATTTCTATGAGGCGTTCGAGACCGCGCGCAGCACCGGCCAGCTCGCCGAGGCGCTGCTGATCAGCGTGCAGGAGACCCATCATTTCGGACCCTGTCCGCAAGACGCCATGGTCGGCGGCGAGCGCCTGACCTGCGCCCTGGTGGTTGATCTGGCCCGCAGCGGCGCGGGCAATGCGCGCTTCGAACGCGCGGCCGAGGGCCTCGACGCCTTGCAGGAGGGCGGCTACCGCGCTGCAACGGACGCTTTTGCCGGCTTCATCGATGCGGACGGTTACGCCGGACACGCCGCCCGGCTCCTGACCGCAACCGCGCTCATCGGGTGGGGCGCAGAGAGTCTGGACGCCCGCCCCGATCTCGACGCCGCCGGGCTGATGCTGGAAACCCTTGAGGGCGACCCGTTCGCGCCTGAATCCTACTGGCGCCTCGGCCAGCGCTTCATGGAGGCCGGTGAGGCAGAGACCGCCTGGACCCTTTTCGACCTCGCCCGCAATCTGCCTGGCCGCGAACCGGGACCCGGCCTTGAACAGGTCGAGGGGATCGAGACGCGCCTGGCGGGCCTGGCGCCGCACTGGCTGCCGCCGCCGGGGGGCTGATCGCAAGCGCCGCAGCGCGCGCTCATGCTTTGCTAACCGTGTCCCTTGACCGGGCGTTAAGCGCGGCGCGCTAAACCTGCAGGCATGCGTGAACCCTTGCGCCACCAGGCGGACCGCCGCCCCTCTTTGTGCCTGCGCTTCGTCAAGGCGCGCGAGGGCGCGACCGCCGTGGAATTTGGTCTGATCGCGACGCCCTTCTTCCTGCTGATCATGGGCGTGATCGAGATCGCCCTGTTCTTCTTCGCCACCACCATGATCGAGACCGCCACCGCTGAAGCCGCGCGCGACATCCGCACCGGCGAAGTGCTGGCCGCTGGCGACGGGGCGGCCGAGTTCCGCAACCGCATCTGCGCGCGCGCCGGCGCCATTCTCGATTGCGCCCGGATCCAGGTGGATGTACGCCGCGTCAACAATTTCAGCGCCGCCCAGCTCGGCGCCCTGGTCGGCGAAGAGGGCGTGGACAGCTCAGGATTTGGTTTTGACCCGGGTGGTCCCGGCGAGATCGTCGTGGTGCGCGCCGTCTATGAATGGCCGCTGATCGCGCCCGGTCAGCTCAATGGATTGGCCAACCTGCCCGGCAACAAGCGCCTGATCGTCGCCTCGGCGGCCTTCCGCAACGAACAGTTCGGGGCCTGATCCGATGCTCGCCCGCCTCGCCCGGTTCCTGGCGCTGTCCCGGTTCACCCGCGACCGGCGCGGCGTGTCGGCGGTGGAGTTCGCCCTGATCGCCCCGATCCTGATCGTGCTCTATCTGGGCGTCGCACAGCTCAGCCTGGCCTTGAGTGCGAACCGCAAGGTGTCCAGCGCCGCGCTGGTCGTCGCCGACCTGACCGCCCAGCGCGCCACTGTCAGCAGCGCCGAGCTCGCCGACTATTTTGCCGCCGGGCGCGCCATGGCGGCCCCATTCGACGCCGGGGGCCTGGCCTTTCGCGTCTCCTCGGTGCGCATGCACACCGATGGCGAGATTTTCCTTGCCTGGAGCGAGGCCGACGGCATGGACCCCGCTGTGGCGCCGCCGGTCCTGCCAGAGGGTCTGCTGATTCCGGGCGGTTCGGTCATTGTTGTCGACACACAAATGCCCTTTACCTCGCCGTTCGGCGACCTGTTCGGCGATCCGGTGACGTTGAGCGATTCAGCGCTGCTGCAGCCGCGCCGTTCCAGCCATGTGTCCAATTCCAGCGAGCCCGATGGCGGCCTCCAGGAGCCCCCCGGTTGAGTCCCTCCCTGAGCCGGAGCCCAAGCCGGCGCTTGTCAGTGACCCGCCGCCCGTGCCCGGCCCCGCATGGTCCGCCCGGCCATCGCCGTCAGGGCGTTGTCGGCCCGCTCTAAAGGCTGAAGGTCGGCGACCAGCGGATGAAGGCCGCGAGCGTCAGGCTCAGCATGGCGCCCGCGGTCAGCAAAAGCCGCAGCGGCAGATACCAGGCCGGAAAGGTGGCCCCGCGCACGGCGGAGCGGTCCCAGAGATACTGCAGCGCAAACCCGAAGATCAGAACGCCCCATCCCGCCAGCTCCATGTCCAGCGGCAGGCCGGGCCGCGCCCAGACCTGCATCAGCACCGCCAGCCAGCCGGCCAGCGCCACGCTCACCGCCAGGATCAGAACGCCCGCACGCGGCGCGTCGGCGCGGATGACCAGCTCCGCCGCCCAGCGCCCGCCCGCCAGGAAGGACAGGATCACCGCCGCGTAGACCGGCAGGGCGTTGGCCGCCTGCAGCGCGATCTGCCCGCCCAGCGCCAGGCCCAGCGCGCCGCCCACGAAGGGAATGAGCCCGCCGAAGCCGAGCACGACGGGCAGGAGCGGGGCGTCACTGAGGCGTTTCATCAGGGCTCTCCCGTTTGATCAGGCGCGGCGCATCACGAAGGCGGCCAGCCAGCCGGCGAACACCGCCAGCAGCACCGACAACAGGCCATAGGCGAGCGGGCGGTCATGGGCAAGATCGTAGATCGCCCGCTCCACGCCGCCCTTGACCACCTCCAGCGAGGTGCGGCGCACCGCAATCGGCACGCCGTCGCGGAACAGATACACATCCGCATCATACACGCCGGTCGGGGTCGCCGGAGGCAGCACGACGCGGGCGCGAAACAGGCCCGCCTCCAGGATTTCCACCCCGCCGGGCGCTTCCACATACAAGGCCTCGCGCGCCTTGTTGCGCACCAGAGCGGCGCGGTAATCGACGATTGCGTCCCCGATGTCGGAGACCACCACGCCGGCCACCCCAAAGCGCGTCTCGATGCGCTCGCTTTCGGGCGCGGACAAGCGCACATGCTCCATGCCGATGCGGTTGCGGCGCAGGGAGGAAAACGTGGCGAACTGCGCCAGCGGCCGGGTGGAGGCGACGGCGTAATAGCCCTCCACCTCTTCAAAGCGCACCGGATCGGCGTTGACCCAGACCCCCAGCACCCGCTCGCGGCGCATCACGCGCAGATCGCGCGCCGGTCCGCGCACCACCACCGCGATGTCGTCGCCCTCCTCCAGCCCCACCGCCGCGCCATAAAGCACCAGCTCGGCGCCGGAGAAATTGGAGCGGATCTCCACCACGTCCTCGGTCAGCGCCGCCGCAATCTGCGGCTCCGGCGCTGCGGGCTCTGCTTGCGCGCGCGCGGGCGCGCCCGTCATCGCCAGCCCCGCCGCCACCACGGCGACCGCGCCCAGCCCGGCCCTCATGGCAGCCCCCTGAGCTCGATGAGCACGAAGAGATCGGCGGGCTCGGCCGTCAGGTCCCAGGCGAGCTTCAGGCACACCGCCACCACGATGAGCGCGAGGCCGGCGCGCAGCTCTTCAGCCCTCACCTTCGCCCCGTAGCGCGCGCCGAACTGGGCGCCCACCACTCCGCCCACGATCAGGATCGCGGCCAGCACGATGTCCACCGTCTGGTTTTGCGCCGCATGCAGCACGGTGGTGAGCGCGGTGACGAACAGGATCTGGAACAGCGAGGTGCCGATGACGACATTGGTGGGCATGCGCAACAGATAGATCATCGCCGGCACCGCGATAAACCCGCCGCCCACCCCCATCAGCGCCGCCATCACCCCGACGAGGAAGCCCAGCGCCAGGGGCGGGATGACGCTCATATACAGCCCCGAGACCGCAAATCGCGTCTTGAACGGCAGGGCGTCAATCAGGGTGCGCTTGCGCCGCGCCGGCCGGGGCGGCGCGGCGCCGCGCGACCGGCGCACGATCGCCCGGGTGCTCTCCACCAGCATCAGCGATCCGATCACGCCCAGAAACCCGACATAGCAGAGCGCGATCACCAGATCGATCTGGCCGGTCGCCTGCAGCAGCGCGAAAATCTGCACGCCGGCCACCGATCCCGCCGCCCCGCCCATGATCAGGATGACGCCCATCTTGATGTCCAGCGAGCGCCGGCGGAAATGCGCGATGGCGCCGGACATGGACGAGGCGACGATCTGGTTGATCTGGGTGGACACCGCCACAGCCGGGGGCACGCCCATGAACATCAGGATCGGGGTCATCAGAAACCCGCCGCCCACCCCGAACAGGCCCGACAGGAACCCCACGCCCAGGCCCAGCGCAAGCAGGACGAAAAGATTGAGAGAGACTTCCGCGATCGGGAGATAGATCAGCACGGCCCTAGCCGGCCGCTTGCCAGGGCTGGCGCGGATAGCGGCCCTGGGCGCGCGGGTCGGCGGGACGGGGGGTGAAGCTCTCGGCCACCGCATCGGCGGCGGCGCGCTGCTCGGGGCTGAGATCGCGGCGCAGGCTCGCGGCGCGCGCGCCCGCATCCTCATCGCCGGCATTGGCCGCAATGCGCAGCCAGGCATAGGCGTCCGCCGCGCTCTGGGGCACGCCGAAGCCTTCCTGGAACAGAAGCGCAATATTGAACTGGCTGTCGCGATTGCCGTGCAGCGCCGCTTCCTGGAACCAGCGCGCCGCAGTGGCCTGGTTTTCCGGCGTGTCCTCTGCGGCGATGAACAGCCCGCCCGCCTCGAACATGGCCAGCACATTGCCCGCCTCGGCGGCGCGCACCATCCACAGTCGCGCGGCCTCCGGGTCGGCGGTCACGCCCTGGCCGCGCTGCAACAGGCCGGCATAGCGGCGCATCGCCTCAGGCACGCCCTGTTCGGCAGCCCTGCGCATCAGCGCGGCGCCGTCACTCAGCGCCCCGGCGTCCAGCTGCTCGACCGCCAGCTGATAGCGGGCCACCGGGTCGCCCTGCGCCGCCGCGCGCTCCAGCGTCACCGGTTCAGCAGGCTCAGGGGCTGGCTGTTGCGCAGCGATTCCGGCGCGTGCGCCGGTTTGCGCGGTGACCGGATCGGCGCGCTCGACGGGCGCAAGGTCCGGCAAAGCCGGCGCGGGCGCCGACGGCTCGGCCGCCGCCCCGCTCGCCCCGTCCAGATCATCACTCGCCACAGCGGGCGCCGCCTCAGACGGCAAGGCCGGCACGGCGGCGCCGCCCGCATCGGCGCCGCCGGCATCGGCAAACAGCGTGCTCAGCGTCGCCGACGGATCAGCCGCCGCGGTTGACGCAGCCTCCCCGCCGCCCAGCGCGTCCAGCACGAGCATGCCTGCCGCAGCGGCGACGGCGGCGAAGCCCATAACGCTTGCCGCCACCAGCATCACGCGCGATCGCCCTGCGCCGGGCTCGGCAGGCGGGGTCCAATCGGCGCTGGCGGATCGGTTGGCGCGCACGGTCTTGCGCGCCGCGGCGAGGAAGTCAGCGTCCGCCGTGGCCCCGAGGCGCGCAGCGCGCGGGGCTGCCTCCGCCCGGACGGGGGCTGGTTGCGCGGCGTGCAACGCGCGTTCGGTCCAGACCGGCTCGCCGTATTCGCCGGCGCCATAATCGGGCCCGGCCGTATCATGCGGTTCCCCGGCGGCGATGTCGAACCCGTCCTCCTCCAGCGCGTCGTCCCGAAGGCCGGGCGCCTGGGGCAGGGGCGCATCGAAATCAATCGTGGCGGCCGCTGTCTCGAACCGGTCCAGCGCCGCCGCCCGAACCGGGCGCAGGCGGTCATCCCCGGGCGCGTCGCCGCCATCATCGCCGCCGCCGCCGCGCTTGCGCGCCGGCGCACCGCCCGTTTCAGACGTCACCGCGCCGCGCCGTTCAATAGCCTCCAGCCGGTCGGCGAGCGCGCTCATGGCGCGCTGCACGGGCGAGAGCACATCGACGGTCTCGCTGCGCGCCTGATCGAGGCGCTGATACACCCCGTCCATCGCTTTGGTGATGCGTTCGGCGGTGCGTTCCTCGGACGCGCGGATGCGCGCATCCAGATCTGCTTCCGGCTCTCGCCCCCGCGCCTGCTCGATCCGTTCGACAACCTGGGCCATGCGTTCGCCTGCCGCTTCGACCGCCCGGGCCGAGCGCTCCTCGGCCCTCTGCACCCGTTCGGAAAGGGTTTCGCCCAAGCGGGCGACCTCTTCGCCAATCCGGCGCACGGCGGCCGTGTTCTCGGCCCGCACGGTGTCGAGCCGGGATTCCAGACCGCTCTGGTCCTCGCGGGACCGGCGCGCGCGCTCGGTCTCGCTCATGCGATGCTCAAGGCGCTGTTCAGCCGCCTCGATGCGCCGGTCCACGGCGCGCGACACCCGCGCGACCTCCTGGGCGATGCGGTTGAGCGCCTCCGACTGGCGCGTCTCCGCCGCCGCCAGCCGGTTTTCCGCCGCTTCCAGCGCCCGCTCCAGACGGGCCGGGCCGCCCGTGCCATCCAGCGACGCGATCTGGCGCGCGCAGTCTTCCCGGGTCTCGCGAATGATGGCGGCGAGCTCTCGGCCCAGCACTTCAAAGCGGCGATTGATCTCGTCAGCGCCCACGCACGCGCCCTGGCGCGCCTCCAGCTCGCGCAGCCGCGCGTCCAGCGCCTGCTGCGACCCGGCCAGCGCCTCGGCGGCGCTATGGGTGGCGTTCTCGGCGGCGACGATCCGGCTCTGCAGGCGCCGCGCAATGTCCTCGACGCCGCGCAGGGTGTCGCCGGCGCGCCGGGCCTGCGCCTCGACCTGATCATGCAACGCCTTCTGGTCCTCGCGCAGGCGGGCCTCGGTTTCATCGAGGCGCGCGCCCAAAGCCTTGGCCGCCCGCTCGGCGCCGTCGCGGCGGCGCTCGTCCTTGTGGGCGAGATTGTCGAGCTCGGCGCGCACCTCGCGCTCGGTCTCATAGAGACGTCCGGCAAGCTTGCCCACTGTGGTTTCCACCGCTTTCAGCGCTGACGGATCGGCCCCGCCCCCCGGCCCGGCGCGCTCCAGCCGGCGCAGGCGCTCGAGCAGTTCCTCATGGCGCGCGCGCGTGCGCGCCAGCGCCTCCTCGATCTCGCCTTCGTCCGCCTCGCGGGTTTCTTCCAGCGCTTCGAGCCGGCGCGACAGCGCCACCACCGACTGGTCCACGCCCGTCAGCGCCAGGGTCGAGCGGTGCTCGGCCGCCTCCAGCCGGTCCGTCAGGCGCTTGATGACGCCGCGCAGCGCGTCCTCGTCCTCGCCATCGCCATCCCCGCCGCCGGAGCCGAATCCGGGATAGCCGGACAGCCGATCCTCCCAGTCGGCGGCGCCAGGCTCGGGTCCGTCATCCAGGATCACGCGGTTGAGCCATTCGCCCAGGGTCACGCCTTCCCGGCGCGCCGCCGTCTTGGCGATCGCGCGGGCGCGAGGGTCAATGCCCTTCACACTCCAAGGCGTCCCGGACGGCATGCGAATCAACTCCAGCCACTCCCACTCACGGTAACGGACCCGTTAATCTTGTGTAAACCAGATGCGCGACCGCAATATCTGGTATCCACACCGAATCGGGGTTGACGAGCCACAGCGCGCACCACCGCTCAAGGCGCATCAAGGCGGGCGTTGCGGTTAATGCCGCGTAAATCAGTGTAAATATTCGCTGTTTCTGGCCGCACGGCGGAAAGTCCGGCGCCGGGCGCAAAAGCAGGGGGCGCCCGTTCGGTGCGCCCCCCCTTTGACCCTCGGATGCAGCCCCCGCGCCCGTGCTCAGGACGCCTGCGCTTGCGGCGCCGGCGCATCGCGCCGGTTACGCTGCTCGTCGCGGACCCGGTCGATGAAGGCGTCCACGCTCATCACGCCCAGATCGCCATGGTCGCGGTGGCGGACCGACACCGTGCCCGCCTCGGCCTCCGCGTCGCCCGCCACCAGCATGTAGGGAATCTGGCGGTTCTGCGCGTTGCGGATTTTCTTCTGCATGCGTTCGGAGCCGATATCCGCCTCGACGCGGATGCCGCCATTGACGGTGTCCACATCGCTGTTGAACAGCCGGTTGCGCACCTCGGTCACATAGGCGTCGTGGCGGTCCGCGATGGGGATGACCACCGCCTGCACCGGCGAGATCCAGACCGGGAATTTGCCGGCATAGTGCTCGATCAGAAAGGCCGTGAACCGCTCATGGCTGCCCAGCGGCGCGCGGTGGATCACATAGACCGGCTGCTTGGAGCCATTCTCGGCGGTGTATTCGAGGTCAAAGCGCTTGGCCGCCATGAAGTCGAGCTGGTTGGTGGAGATGGCGTATTCGGTGCCCACCACCGATTTGACCATGAAGTCCACCTTGGGACCGTAGAAGGCCGCCTCGCCCTCGATCTCGCGGTACGGATAGCCGGACTCATCCATCGCCGCCTTCAGGATCGACAGGGCGCGCTTCCAGCCTTCGGCATCATCGACATATTTTTCGAGATTCTCGAAATCGGGCAGCGACAGGCGCATCCAGAAGTCGGTGATGCCGAACAGCTGGTAATAATGCGCATGCATGTGCATGACGGCCAGGAATTCGTCCTTGGCCTGATCTTCGCGGCAATAGATGTGCGCATCATTCTGGCAGAAGCCGCGCACGCGCATCAGGCCGGACAGTCCGCCCGACGCCTCGAACCGGTAGACCTGTCCGTACTCTGACAGACGCACCGGCATGTCGCGATAGGACCACTGGTCGTGGCTGTAGATCATGTGGTGGTGCGGACAGTTCATCGGGCGCAGATAGTATTCCTGCTCGTCGATGATGATCGGCGCATACATGTCGTCAGCATAGTAAGGCAGGTGCCCCGAGCGGTGATACAGATCGCCCTTGGTGATGTGCGGAGTGGAGACGCGCTGATAGCCCGCCTTGTGCTCGGTCTTGCGCGCCAGCAGCTCCAGCTCGTCGCGGATCACATTGCCCGCCGGCAGCCACATGGGCAGGCCCGATCCGACCTCGTCGGAAATGGTGAACAGCCCCAGCTCCTTGCCGATCTTGCGGTGATCGCGCCGGGCCTGCTCCTCAAGGCGCAGCACTTCGGCGTCCAGCTCTTCCTTCGAGGCGAACCCCAGCGCATGGATGCGCTGGAGCTGGGCGTTCTTCTGGTCGCCGCGCCAATAGGCGCCCGCGATGGAGCGCAGCTTGAAATGCCCCACCTGGCCGGTGTGATCCACGTGCGGCCCCCGGCACAGATCGACGAAATCGCCGGTGCGGAAGAAGGTCACGGTCTCGGCGCCTTCGCCCACGACCGACTCGTCGCCCGTCTCCTTGGCGATGGCCGTCGAACCCTTGTCGCGCAGGAGCTTCAGGAGCTCCACTTTCAGCGGCTGGTTCTGGCGCTCCATATAGTCGATGGCGTCCGCAATCGGCAGCGCCTCGCAGGCGAAGCGGTGCTTCTCGGCGCGCATCTCCTTCATGCGCTTCTCGATCTTCGGCAGATCGTCCAGCGTCAGCGGCTCGGGCAGGGTGATGTCATAGTAGAACCCGGTCGCTGTCGCCGGCCCCACGCCAAACTGTGCGTCAGGATACAAATCCTTGATCGCGGCGGCCATCAGGTGCGCGGCCGAATGGCGGCGCGTCTCGACGGGAAAGGCGTCTTGCGACATGGGAGCGGGCTTTCAGATCAGGTCCGGACCAAAAACAAAATGATCGCGCCGGGCGCCGGACACGCAAGGCGGAGCGCTGATTTAAGCAATCGCCCCGGACCTGTCCACGAAAGGCGCGCACGCAGGTGCAGCATGGCCCCTTTGCCTATAACCCCAGCGTCCGCTCCAGCGCCTGCGCGACGCGCTCAGGGTCACCGTCCGCCATGCCCGGCCAGAGCGGCAGGGAGAGCGTGCGCGCGTAGTGGGCTTCAGCGCCAGGCAGCGGTCCGGCGGTGTGGCGGGGAGCGTGGAAGGGCTGGCGGTAGAGCGGGATGTAATGGACCTGGGCGCCGATCCCTTCGGCTTTGAGGCGCGCCATCACCTGCGCGCGCGTCACGCCTGCCGCCTGAAAGTCGATACGGACATTATACAGATGCCGGCACGGATCCCCGGGCGGCTCTGCCGGCGTCAGGACCAGGGGCGCCAGACCCTCAAGCGCATCCGCATACCGCGCCGCCAGCGCGCGCCTTCGCGCGGCGAAGTGCGCAAGGCGCATGAGCTGCGAGCGGCCCAGCGCGGCGTTGATGTCGGGCATGCGGTAATTCCAGCCCGGCTGGACCATCTCATACCACCAGGGCTCGTGCGCGCCCTCGCCGCGCTGGAAGCGTTCCGGCGACCGCTCCACGCCGTGCGACCGCGCGCGGCGCATATGATCGGCGAGCGCTGCCGAGCGCGTCGTCACCATGCCGCCCTCGCCACAGGCCAGCGTCTTGACCGGGTGGAATGAGAACGTCGCCGCGTCACTCAGATCGCAGGCGCCGGCGGGGCGGCCCTGGCCGTCCAGCGAGGCCAGCGCATGGCAGCTGTCCTCGACGATGGCGAGCCCGGCCTCCCGTGCAATCGGGCTCAGCGCGCGCATGTCGCACATCGCGCCTGCCAGATGCACCGGCAGCACGGCGCGCGCCGCCGGACCGGCGCGGGCGACAGCTTCGGCCAGCGTATCGGGCGTCATCAGGCCGGTGTCCGGGTCCACATCGGCGAACACCACATCCGCGCCACAATACAGCGCCGCATTGGCCGTCGCCAGAAACGTGATGGCCGGCACGATGCACCCATCCCCAGGCCCCACCCCCAGCGCGTCGAGGGCCAGGTGCAGCGCGGCGGTGGCGCTGTTGCACGCCACGGCGAAAGGCGCGTCCACGGCGGCCGCGAATGCGGTTTCGAAGGCGGCGATCTCCGGCCCCGAGGTGAGAAAATCGCTGCGCAGCACGCCCACCACGGCCGCGATATCGCTCTCGTCAATGGATTGGCGCCCGTAGGGCAGGTCGATCATGGCGCGGCGCTCCGGTTGATCGCGGAAACTTCGTCTGAGTCTCGCACAAACGAAAACCGCCCGGCGGGGGTGGCGCCAGGCGGTTTCTTATCCGTCGGGGCGAAAGCCCTACCGGTTGAACAGGGACAGGATGATCTGCGGCTCGGAGTTGGCGATGGACAGCGCCTGGACGCCCAGCTGCTGCTTGACCTGCAAGGCCTGCAGGCGCGCGCCTTCCTTGGCGAGATCGGCGTCCACCAGATTGCCCACGCCCTTGGTCAGCGCGTCGGTCAGCTTTCCCACAAAGGTGCGGTGCGCTTCCAGCTTCTTGCCGTCGGAGCCGAGATTGGCCAGCGCCTCGTTGACATTGTCTAGGCTCGCCGAGATGGCGCTGACCACCTGGCCGGCCAGCGTCACCGTACCCAGGCTCGCCGTGCTCGTGATCGTCATGATGGCGCCGGAGAAGGACATGTCGTGGGCCGACAGGTTGATGGTGCGCGACGCGTCGGCGTCCGCCAGGAAGTCGATGCCGCCGGTGAGCGAGCCGTTGATCAGGTTGGCGCCATCGAACTCGGCATTGGAGATGATCACATTGACCTGCTCCATCAGCGCCTTGAAATCGCCGTCATAGGCCTGGCGCGAGAACGCGTCGATGGACGGGTCCATCGCGGCGGTGGCCTTTTCGCGCATTTCGATCAGCAGGTCGGAAATCGCCTCGCCCGCCGCAATCGCCACGTCGGTGATCGACACCGCCCGGTCCAGCGATCCCTTGACCGACCCCAGCGCGCTCATGTCCGAACGCATGCCCTGCGCGACAGCGAAGACGGCCGAGTTGTCCTTGGCGCCGGACACGCGCAGGCCGGTATTGATCCGGTTCTGCGTGCCGTTGATCTCCTGATTGGTCTTGTTCAGGTTCTGAAGGGCGATCATCGCCGAGGTGTTGGTATGGACGCTCAAGGCCATAGGTCTTCTCCTGTATCCCCTCGCCGCATTCCGCAGCGTTGTCGCAGGGCACAGGAGCAAGGGCCGGACCACTTGGCGCGGCACGGACTAATGCATTTGAAATCAGCCATTTAAATAGAAACGCCCGCGTCCGGCGGGGCCGGGCGGGCGCGGGCATGGTTAATTTCTGCCGGGCGGGACCGGTCAGTCTTGCCGGGCGCTCAGGCCCGCTGGTCCAGCAATCCGCCCTGTCCGTCGCGCAGATAGGCGATCAGGTCGAGATACCCTTCCGGCGGCCACTGGCGCATGGTTTCGCCGGTGTCGGGATTGAGGATGCGGTAGATGAAACGGCCGGCGCTTTCCTCCCGGTCGATCAGCAGGCGCGACCGGCCGCTGACATCAAGCTGCGCGCGCATCGCTTCGATCTTGTCGACGGCCTTGGGAATGGGCGTGCCTGCAGCGGGCTTGGCAGCCGCCGCCAGCAGGTCGTCAGAGTTCAGGCCGCGCCGGGGCACAGTGAGTCTCGCCTCGGCGTTTGCGGTCCAGTCAGGAGTGGACAGGGCCGTCCCTGACATGAGCATGGCAATATCTGTCATCTCGATTTCACAGGACGCATTCAGGGCGTCCAGCGCCTCCCGTTTTGCAAACCGCCTCCCGGATAGGGAAGCCGGTGATGACGGCCGGAGGGAACCCCCGTTCGGCTCCGGCCGTCATCCCCGTCAAGGGCTTGTTCCTATCGGAAGAAGCCCAGTATTGCGCTCGGCGCCGAGTTGGCGATGGAGAGCGCCTGGATCCCCAGCTGCTGCTTGACCTGCAGCGACTGGAGCCTGGCCGACTCCTTGGCCATGTCCGCGTCGACAAGGTTGCCGATGCCCTTTTCGAGCGTGTCGGACAGCTTGCCCACGAAGGTCTTGTGCACTTCGAGCGATTTGGACGACGTCCCCAGGCGGGCGAGCGCCGAGTTGAGGGCCGTCAGCGAGTCCTCGATATCGTCCACGATGTCGGACGCCTGGGTGGCGGTCGCAAAGGACGCGGTCGCCGCCAGGGTCACCAGGGATCCGCCCAGGCTCATGTCCTCATCCACGACCGAGATCGTGTTGGAGCCGTCGGCATTGGCCAGGGCCGTGATGCCGCCGGTGACCGAACCGTCAATGAGGTTGACGCCGTTGAATTCGGCATTCTCCACGATGGTGCCGATCTGCTCGCGCAGCGCCGTGAAGTCTTCATTCAGGGCGGCGCGTGACGCGGTGTCGAGCGAGGTGTCGGACGCAGCGAGCGCCTTTTCCTTCATCTCGATCAGCAGGTCGGAGATCGCCTCGCCCCCCGCTAGGGCCACGTCGGTCACCGACACGGCCAGATCCAGCGACTGGGTCACGGCGCGAAGGCCGCCCACTTCAGACCGCATGCTCTGGGCGATGGCGAAAACACCGCCATTGTCCTTGGCGGAGGCGACCTTGAAGCCGGTATT
>WGNG01000020.1 GCA_016124675.1 Alphaproteobacteria bacterium | reverse complement strand
GGCTGCGGATTGCAGCCCTTTCTCGTTCTGCTAAAATCCTCGGCGCTCACATCAGACGGCTCGTTGCGCTGCGGATTGCAGCCCTTTCTCGTTCTGCTAAAATGGCGTGCCGTGGATAGCCCGGGCGTGTGGCGCTGCGGATTGCAGCCCTTTCTCGTTCTGCTAAAATCGGTGTCTTCATTGATGTCGCGCACGGGATGCTGCGGATTGCAGCCCTTTCTCGTTCTGCTAAAATTCGACGTTCTCGATAAGCACCCACCGGGGCGGCTGCGGATTGCAGCCCTTTCTCGTTCTGCTAAAATACGCTTGAAGCGAGATGCGCTCTTGCGGCTGCTGCGGATTGCAGCCCTTTCTCGTTCTGCTAAAATTGACCTGCGCCTGCGCTATCGCAATGCGTGGCTGCGGATTGCAGCCCTTTCTCGTTCTGCTAAAATCTGCTCCAGATACTCAATCATGCCCGGCTCGCTGCGGATTGCAGCCCTTTCTCGTTCTGCTAAAATCAACCAATCAAGGAGTCGAACATGACTGCAGCTGCGGATTGCAGCCCTTTCTCGTTCTGCTAAAATCGTCGAGATCGATCCGTCGCCGGACCTGCTGCTGCGGATTGCAGCCCTTTCTCGTTCTGCTAAAATAGCCCTTGCGTAACCCTCTGGGAACGCGAGGGCTTTTTGTTTGCGAGCTTCAAAAAAGCTGGAGCTGGGCCGGCGCCGGAGGGATGGTGGCCCGCTTTTTCCCGACAAACACCTTGATCCGGCCGAACTGGTTGTCGGTGATGGTCAGGAATCGCACCTCTCCCTTCTCGGGCACCTTGGCGCCCATGCGGGTGACGTGCATCTCGGCATTGTCGATGGATGCACAGTGGCGGATATAGATGGAGAACTGCATCATGGTGAATCCGTCTTCCAGCAGGTCCTTGCGGAAGCGGGCATAGGCGCGGCGGGCGGCCTTCGTGTCCACCGGCAGGTCGAACATGGCGATTACCCACATGCTGCGCCACCCCCAGGGCTGGATGGGATAGGCCGGGGGCGCGTCAGCCCTGGCCATCGTCGAGCAAGTCCGGCGGCAGCGGCAGGCTTTCGGGCAGGATCAGCGCGTGCCGGTCGTTCTGCATCAGCGCCTTGGCGAGGCTGGCCGCCGATTGTTCGATGCCCAGCAACAATGGCCAGCGCTTGCCGCCTACCAGCACCGTCTCATTGAAGATGGCGAGCAGCGCTGCGCGGGTCGGCCGGTCGTCCAGCGTTTTGGGGTCAGTCGCATCCTGCATGACGCTGTACACCTTCCAATCCACGATCGGTCGCCATGGCTCAAGCAAATCGTCTGCCAAACAGAAGGGGTTGGAGCGGTTGCGGTGCCAAACGCCAAGCGAGGGGATCAGGCCCGACGCCACCAGCGCGCGGGCGCAAGCGGCTCGCACAATGGCGTAGCCATAGTTGAGCAAGGCGTTGGCGTCGTCTGCGCTGCGATCCCGCCGGAACGCCCGGCCGAACAGCCGCGGCCAGTAACGCTGAGCGCCTTGCGCCTCCAGATTATCGGTATCGCCAGAGCGCACGCGGCCGGCGAGGGCGTTGAGGCCCGCATCCTGGCCCGTCACCTGGGCCAGCAGGCGGCCCTGCTGACGCAGCTTGGCCTTCACGATCGCCTGCCACAGCCGCTTCCGTAGAGGCGCGCCGGCCTCTACCTGCGCCCAGTGCCGCTCTGTGAGGGCATGGTGCCCCTCCATCGGCAGCATCATGCCGGCGGGCAAGTGATCGCGGCCGCAAACGATGACGGTGGCGCCGGCGGCCAGGCTTTCGATGAATACCGCCTGGGTGTAGCTGGCGCGGCCATTATCGATCACCAAAACACCCAGATCCTCGATGGGCACGGTCGCCTTCGGCAGGTCCGGCCGCTCGATCACCAGCTGGCGATGCGCCACCGAAAGGCGCGTGCCGGGCGTGGCGATCTCGATCGTCTTGCGAAGCATCAGTCGCGCGCCGGGCGAATGCGGCCAATGGGATCGACGCTGACCTTTTCCAACCCTCGTGACACCATGCCGCCAATCGTCGGTTCAAAAATCGTCTTGTGTTTCTCGGCATCGGTATCGTTGATTGGCCATAGTGTAAGCTGCCCGTTGGCAGACAGTTTCCTCACGATCCACAGGCCAGCCCGATCTCCTCCCAGACGGACAGTATCTCCAGCAGCCAGTGACATCCTGAATTTCAGGTCACCGGTATCGGAATTGTCGACTGGTGGCAGGCTATTTCTTAGTCGTGCTGATGCCTCAAAAAGGGAAACCACCCTGAAGTCCGCCTTTCCGTTCGGCTTGGTGTATATGACGGCATGATGGTTGTTACCGAGATCAGCATAACCGTTCTTCAACGGCGCCATGAGCTTCTGCTGCTGCTTCACGCGGATGCGCACTTTGCGGATCGGTGCGCCGCCTTCGGATACGGTCGGATAGCCGGTCGCGAAGGCCTTCTTCGGATCGCCGCCATGCGCCTCGACCCATGCCCGCACGCGGTCGCGCACATGGGCGTCGGGCCAAGCGTCGTCGTCGGCCAACAGCGCTTTGGTCAGCGCCTCCACCGGCTTGCGGGTCACGAACCAGCGATAGGCGATCCCGCCGCTCCCATCAGCCGGGCCCGCGTCGCCATAGGTGGTGTCCTTGTGCAGCGGGCCGGACACCTTGCGGCGCACGCGGTGGGAAACGACAATGTCGGCGGCCTTGCGCACGGCCTGCGCCCGCACGTCGGCGAATGGCGGATCGAGCGGCGGTTCGGGCTGCGGCGCCGCGGCATCACGCGCCTGGAACCAGCGCGACAGGCGCTGGGTATAGCCGGGATGGGCCAGCGCCACCACAAGCGCATCAATGGCATGGTGGCGGTGGTCGGCGCGGGTCTTCTCGCCGCTGTCCGACAGGATGTTGTTCAGCCCCCAATTGTGCCGCAGCCGCGACGTGACGCGGCCCGAAAGGGTGGCCACGCGCACCTCTCCGGCTTGGCCCAGATCGGGGAACAGCATCTTGAGGAAGCCGACTGCCTGGCGCGCGGCATAGCCCGTGTCGGTGAGCTGGCGGGCGGCGAAGTCGGCGGGAATTTCCATCGCCGCGAAGCGCCGGGCCTTGATTTCCACACGCCCCTTCGGCCCCGCGAACTCACGGACCCGTTTCAGCGCAGCCTCCCAGGCATCGCGGTCGTGCCCGAATGCCTCGAACGGCAGGCTATTGGACTTCTTTAGATTGAAGTCCCGGTGACAGAGTGTCTTGTTGACAAAGCTGTCGTCCAGCGACCGCCAGCGCGGCCAGATATGCTCGACCTGAAACTCCCCGCGATGGAACAGAGCGGCGAAATCGATCATCCGCCCCGTGTAAGGGCATTGGCGATTGCACTCCTGCCACAGCAGCCATTTCTCGATGTCGTCGCGCGTTGGCTGCGCAATGCCACCCTTCTGGAGTTCCTCGGCGGCCTTTTTGCGCTCCTTCTCGCGCTCCCGGTTGCGCTTGAGTTCCTCGGCCCGCTCGCGCGCCGACTTGCCCACCTCGCGCGCCACTTCCACCCGGATGCGGTCGGGGCGGCCATAAACGCTGATCAAATTGTTCACGACCTTGCGCAGCTCGTTCTGCACACGCAGCACGGTCGGGTTGCGCACCGATTTCTGGCGATCGATTTCCTCTTTGCTGTTGCCGGGTGTGGGCAGGCGATCCACCCAGCTGCCGGTGGGCTGCAGCCGGTTCGGGAAGGTGCTGGCGCGCCAGCCTTCCTCCTCCGGGCTGGCAAGCAACGCACCAAAGACCGCACCCTCTTGCAGGCGGGGCAGAAACTGCCAGAGAGAGTCCTCCGAGAACGGCTCCCATCCCGGCGCAAAGGTCAAATTGGCCAGCTTTTCGGCTTGTTCGTCAGTCAAGCCGAAGTCTGCCTTGAGTCGCTCCCGCTCTGCTGCGCGCGCCTGCCTCCGGTCGGTCTCGCGCCGGATGACGATGCGGCCACCGATCCGGCCATAATCGGCGGCGTAGAGGCGCGCATGGATCTCCCGGCGCATCCGGTCGCGCAAATCCGGCCCAGCGTGCCACCGCTCGCCCATGATGCTGGCGAGGCGGTTTTCCAGCCGGTTGCCGACCAGCCCCTTTTCGCCGCCGCGCTCCAGATTGAACGTCGGCTTCTCGGGCAGATCATGCGTGCGCCAATAGAGCTTGAGATGCCGGCGGATGCCCACCCAACTCACGCTGTCCTGTTTGCGGAGCAAGGACACCAGGGCGGCGCGTTCATGCTCGTCCAGCGGGCGGCCATTGCCTTCCTCGATGCGCAGATTGTTAAGCTTCTCCAGCATGCGCTTTTCCTGGGCCCCCCCGGAAGGCGGAGGCGGCCAGGTCCGCCCCGGGCACAAAACGGCAGTCGCCGAGCGTCGCCCTGCGCCAGAAAACCGGCTTTTGGTCGAAGATCGTCTGTTCAAGCGCCGTCACGAAGTCGGCGTCGCGCAGTTGGGCATGGTGAGGGGCTTGCGCCGCGACGATGGCGCGGAACTCGGCGGATACGTCGTCCCTTGCAAAATGGTGCCCGCGCCGGCGCTGCTCCCGTTCTGGGATGGCGGCGATAAAAGCGCCGAGCGTTTTGCCAGACGCTTTCAAGGCCCTGCGATCGGTTTCCCGTTTGGACGCGGCGGCCTTCTCGTCGGCTTCCGGCTCGTCCTTTGCCCTTTCGTCGCTGATGTCCGCGTCTTCAAGATCGCGCCCGCGGAAGTGGCGACGCTGCGCAAGATGGTAGAGCGCGCGGCCAAGTTCGGCGGGACTGAGTGGCTCGCTGGTTGCTTTTGCTCGCAAGGGCCATGGATCGAGGGCCATAACCTGGGCCCATGCCGACCCTTCAGTCTTGCTGAATTCTGGCAGCAGGCCAGCCTCGCGCAGAAATTGGTTGAGATCGCGCCGCCTTGTGCGTCGCCGGCGCAACTGGCGGCGCATCATGCGCTTTACCCGACGCTCCTGGTTCAGTGGGATGCCTTTAGGATCGCGCGCTTCGGGGAAGATGCGAACCCCCAGGTGGACAACCTCGCCAGTTCCGGCAGCGCTGTCCATCCTGACAACGGCCGATCCGATGGATGTGGTGCCGATATCGAAACCGAATATGAGTTCTGATGCCACACTTGACCTCCCGCCGGATATTGCTAGCATGAGTATCTAGCAGAACGAGAAGGGGCTGCTTTTTGCAAGCAAAAGTCTCTTCGTGTGGGCTCGGCATCCCAAAGACAGCGCCGGTTCTTTGCGGTGCCTTCGTTTCACGAAGGCGCCGCAATGCTATAAACCAAGGGCACAAATCTATTTAGCGCACCCCCCTACCTCTTCCCCACAGGCCCCGGTTCCGCCTTTTCGCGGGCCACTTCGGGCAGGCGTTTGTCGAGATAGGCGGCGACGCTGGCTTGCAGCGGGTCGAGATGGTCGCGGAAGAGGTGGCCGGCGCCGGGGATGATGTCGGTGGAGATGGTGATGCCCTTCTGGCTGCGCACCTTGGACATGGCGCGCACCATGTCGTCGGGCGGCACGATGGCGTCGTGTTCGCCGTGGGCGATGAGGCCCGAGGCCGGGCAGGGGGCCAGGAAGGTGAAATCATACATGTTGGTGGGCGGCGACACCGCGATGAAACCGGCGATTTCCGGCCGGCGCATCAGAAGCTGCATGGCGATCCAGGCGCCGAAGGAATGGCCGGCCACCCAGCAATAGCTGGCCAGGGGATTGTGCGCCTGGGCCCAGTCGAGCGCCGTGGCGGCGTCTGACAGCTCACCCAGACCCTGGTCATAGCTGCCCTGGCTGCGGCCAATGCCGCGGAAATTGAAGCGCAGCACGGAAAAGCCGCGCGCCTTGAACTGGTCGTACAGCATGAGGGAGACCGGGGTCTCCATATGGCCGCCGCCGCGCGGGTGGGCGTGGAGCACGAGGGCCAGCGGCGCGCCGGTATCCTTGGCGGGGCTGTACTTGCCTTCAAGACGGCCCGCAGGGCCGGGAATGATCACGTCGGGCATGGGCGGTTCACGCGTCCTGTGTTCAGATAACCGAGCTTTCCAGTCAGGTGTCCGCGCGGGCGCGCAGCAGGGTTTCTGGCGAAGCTGGCCGTCAATTCTTGACTCCGGCGCTGGGAGACTTACATCTTCGATAGCGCCATCGGGTTGGATATAGGAGCGGCCTCTTACCACAGGCCGGGCGCAAAGTGCGAGCCGGGCATGCTGTGCCCGCCCGAGCAGAGGATGAGACCATGAAGCTGAGCACCAAGGGCCGCTACGCCGTGATGGCCATGGCCGATCTCGCCCGGATGGGCGCCGAGGGCCCGGTCACGCTGAGTGATATCGCCTCGCGCCAGGAAATTTCCCTGTCCTATCTCGAACAGCTGTTCGCCAAGCTGCGCCGGGCAGGCCTTGTGAAGTCGGCGCGCGGACCGGGCGGCGGCTACCGCCTGGCGCGGGCTGCCTCCGAGACGCGGGTGGCCGACATCATGCTGGCGGTGGAAGAGCCGGTGGACGTCACGCGCTGCCGCCATCAGGTGCGCGGCTGCATGACCGGCGGGGCGCGCTGCATCACCCATGATCTGTGGGACGAGCTGGGCCGGCAGATCCACCTGTTCCTGGCGGGCGTGAGCCTGGACGACGTGATCCGCCAGCGCGTGGCCGGCCGGGCGGCGCTCAACCCGCTCATGCTCGAGGCGGCCGAGTGACGATCTATCTCGACCATAACGCCAGCGCGCCGCTGCGCCCCGAGGCGCTCGCCGCCATGGGCGAGGCGCTGAGCGCGTGCGGCAACCCGTCTTCGGTGCACGCTCCGGGCCGGGCGGCGCGGGCGCGGCTGGAGACGGCGCGGCGCACCATCGCCTCGCTGATGACGGCGCGGGCCGGGGACGTGATCTTCACCTCGGGCGGGACCGAAGCGAATAATCTGGCGATCGCGGCGGCCAGGGCGGCGGGCGCCCGGCGCATCATCCACGCCGCGTTCGAGCATGACGCGGTGACGGCGCCGGCGGCGGCCAGCGGCCTGCCGGTGGAGATATGGCCGGTGCTGGGAACCGGCGTTGTGGACATGGCCTGGCTGGAAGCGCGTCTGGCGCGCCAGGACAGCGGCGGGGAGCGCCTGCTGGTGGCGCTGATGGCGGCCAATAACGAGACGGGCGTGATCCAGCCGGTGGCTGAGGCCGGCCGGCTGGTGCGCGAGGCGGGGCACCTGTTCCATGTCGACGCGGTGCAGATCGCGGGCAAGGCGGCGTTTGATTTTGCGGGATCGCTCGCCCATTTCGCGGCGCTGTCGGCGCACAAGTGCGGCGGACCCATGGGCGTGGGCGCTTTGATCGCCGCGTGCGATGCCGGCGTGAGCGCCCAGATCCTCGGCGGCGGTCAGGAAAGCTATCGCCGTGCAGGTACGCAAAACCTGCCCGGCATTGCCGGCTTCGCCGCAGCGCTGGAAGCGGCGTTGTCGGACGCTAGCGAGCCGGCACGCATCGCCGCGATCCGCGACCGGCTGGAAGCGCGCCTGAGTGACGCGCGCGCCGGCGTGACGATCTGGGGCGCGCAGGCGCCGCGCCTGCCGGGCACGAGCTGCCTGTCAGCGCCGGGCTGGATGAGCGAGATCCAGGTGATCGCCATGGATCTGGCCGGATTTGCAGTGAGCGCCGGCGCGGCGTGTGCCTCGGGTAAGGTGCGGCGCTCGAAGGTGCTGGACGCCATGGGCGCGGGCCAAGCGCATGCCCAGAGCGCGCTGCGGGTGAGTTTTGGCTGGTCGAGCACGATGGACGAAGCCGAGGCGTTCGCTGCGGCTTATCTCGATGCCCGGTCACGCGCCTTGCCGCGCGCGGCCGTGGCGGTCTGAAGCGATGAAGAAAGTGGCATGACATGGCTGCGGTGAAAGAAACCATTGAAGACGTCCGCCGGCTCGAGGCCGACAAGTACAAGTACGGCTTCAGCACCGATATCGAACAGGAATACGCGCCCAAGGGCCTCAGCGAGGACATTGTGCGCTTCATCTCGGCCAAGAAGAACGAGCCGCAATGGATGCTGGACTGGCGCCTCGACGCTTACCGCCGCTGGCTGAAGATGGACGAGCCGGTCTGGGCCAATGTGAATTACCCCAGGATCGACTATCAGGACGCGTATTATTACGCCGCGCCCAAGGATGCGGCGAAATACAAGAGCCTGGATGAGGTCCCGCCGGAGATTCTGGAGACCTACAAGAAGCTCGGCATTCCGTTGCGCGAAGCGGAGGTTCTGCTGGGCGTGGAGGGCGCCGAGGCCACCACGGCCGCCGAGGCGCGCGAGCGTCCGCGCGTGGCGGTGGATGCGGTGTTCGATTCGGTGTCCGTGGCGACCACCTTCAAGGCCGAGCTGACCAAGGCGGGCGTGATCTTCATGTCCATCTCCGACGCGCTGCAGGAATATCCCGAGCTGGTGCGCCGGTATCTCGGCAGCGTCGTTCCGCCCACGGACAATTATTTCGCCACGCTCAACAGCGCGGTGTTTTCAGACGGCTCCTTCGTCTATGTGCCGCCGGGCGTGCGCTGCCCCATGGAGCTGTCCACCTATTTCCGGATGAATGCGCAAGGCACAGGCCAGTTCGAGCGCACGCTGATCATTGCCGACAAGGGCGCCTATGTGTCCTATCTGGAGGGCTGCACCGCGCCCATGCGCGATGAGAACCAGCTGCACGCGGCTGTGGTGGAGCTGGTGCTGCTCGATGACGCGGAGATCAAATACTCCACCGTGCAGAACTGGTGGCCGGGCGATGCCGAGGGCAAGGGCGGGGTGTATAACTTCGTCACCAAGCGCGCCGATTGCCGGGGCAGGAACTCCAAGGTCAGCTGGACCCAGGTCGAGACCGGCTCGGCGATCACGTGGAAATATCCCTCCTGCGTGCTGCGCGGCGATAACAGCCAGGGCGAGTTCTACTCCATCGCGGTGACCAATGGCCGCCAGCAGGCCGATACCGGCACCAAGATGATCCATCTGGGCAGGAACACGCGCTCGCGCATCATCGCCAAGGGCATCTCGGCGGGGCGGTCGGACCAGACCTATCGCGGCCTCGTCTCGGTCCATGCCAAGGCCGAGGGCGCGCGCAATTTCACCCAGTGCGACAGCCTGCTGATCGGCGATCAGTGCGGCGCCCACACCGTGCCCTATATCGAAGCCAAGACGCCCCACGCCACGCTGGAGCACGAGGCGACCACGTCCAAACTCTCCGAAGACCAGCTCTTCTACGCCCGCCAGCGCGGCCTCGACGAGGAGACGGCGGTGGCCCTCCTGGTCAACGGCTTCTGCCGCGAAGTGCTCCAGGAACTGCCCATGGAATTCGCCGTAGAGGCCCAGGCGCTCCTGAAAGTGTCGCTGGAAGGGAGTGTGGGGTGATGGGCGCCACCTCGCGCGTTTCCCCGGCGAAAGCCGGGGTCCAGCAATGCCGGTCCGACTGGGTCCCGGCTTTCGCCGGGAAAGCGCAGATTGCGGTCAGGGTGCGACTGCAATCCAACAAGAACAAGGAACTGAAAGCGTATCGTGATGCTTGAAATCAAAAACCTCCATGCGCGCGTCAACCCTGAAGAGGGTGAGGCGCTGGCTATTCTCAAGGGCGTGGACCTGAAGGTTCCGGCCGGTGAGGTGCATGCCATCATGGGGCCGAACGGGTGCGGGAAATCGACCCTGTCCTATGTGCTGGCCGGCCATGACGGCTATGAGGTCACCGACGGCGCCTTGGTGTTCGAGGGCGCGGATATCGGCGCGCTGGCGCCGGAAGAGCGCGCCGCGCGCGGCCTGTTCCTGTCGTTTCAATACCCGGTGGAAATCCCCGGCGTGCCTACCCTGACCTTCCTCAAGGAAGCGGCCAACGCCCAGCGCCGCGCACGCGGCGAGGCCGAGGTAAGCGCGCCCGACTTCATCAAGTTGGCGCGTGAAAACGCTGCAAAACTCGGCATTTCCAGCGAGATGCTCAAGCGGCCCGTGAATGTCGGATTTTCCGGCGGCGAGAAGAAGCGCATGGAGATTTTCCAGGCGCTGATGCTGGCGCCCAAATTCCTGATCCTGGACGAGACGGACTCAGGTCTCGATATCGACGCGCTCAAAGTGGTGGCCGAGGGCGTCAATGCCCTGCGCAGCCCCGATCGCGGCATGCTGGTGATTACCCATTATCAGCGCCTGCTCGATTATCTCAAACCCGACGTGGTCCATGTGATGGCGGCGGGGCGCATCGTCGAGACGGGCGGGCCGGACCTCGCCCTGACGCTGGAATCGCAAGGCTATGAGAAATACGCCGGAGCGGCCGCCTGATGACCCTGCCTGTGAAACTCTCCGCCTTTGAAGCGGCGCTGGCTGAGCAGCTGCCTGCGGGCGATCTGCGCGCCGAGCTTGAGGGCCGGGGCCTGCCGCACCGGCGGGTGGAGGACTGGAAATGGAGCGATCTGCGCACCGCGCTGGCGCGACTGCCGGCGGAGGCGGGCGAGCTCACGCTCACCATGTCGCGCGCGCCCGACGCGCGCCGGCCCCTGATGGGCGCGCCCGACCAGATCATGGCGCGCCTCGCTGCCGCGCTGGGCGGTCAGGCGCAGGTGTATGACCTGCACAATGGCGAAACGGTGACCCTGGACGCTTCGGTGGCGGCGGGCGCCGGACACGGCGCCGTCGTG
This sequence comes from Alphaproteobacteria bacterium, assembly GCA_016124675.1. Lineage (GTDB taxonomy): Bacteria > Pseudomonadota > Alphaproteobacteria > Caulobacterales > Maricaulaceae > Oceanicaulis. The sequence continues at coordinate 49,135 of WGNG01000020.1, read as the reverse complement.
GTGCGCGCGCGCGACGGCGTGCATGCGGTGGTGCGCGAGCGCTATTCTGCGGCGCCGGGCGCCATGCTCAATCTCAATGTCCACTACGCCATCTCGCCGCGCGCACATCTGACGCGCATCATCGAGCAGGACGCCTCGCCCGACGCGGTGATTGTGGTCACCACCACGATGGATCTGTCCCAGCGCGCCCACGCCGCCCAGACCACGCTGGGCTTTGGCGCCAAGCTCGCCCGGCTTGAAACAAACATCAGCCATGGCGGGCAGGGCGCCTCGCTGGAGATGAATGGCGCCTATCTGGTGGGCGAGGGCCTGCATCTCGACCAGACCGGGATCGTGCGCCATACCGGCCCGGGCGGGACCACGCGCGAACTGTTCAAGGGCGCCGCCGCCCACGGCGGACGCGGCGTGTTCCAGGGCAAGATCCATGTGGAGCGCGCGGCGCAGAAGACCGATGCGAAGATGAACCATCGCGGCCTGCTGCTCGACGGACGCAGCGAGATCGACGCCAAGCCGGAGCTGGAGATTTACGCCGACGACGTGGTGTGCGCCCACGGCAATGCGCTGGGCGCCATGGATGCGGCGGCGCTGTTCTACATGCGCCAGCGGGGCCTGTCCGAGCCGCGCGCCCGGGCGCTGCTGACCCGGAGCTTCCTGGCCGAACCGCTGGAGCGGCTGAGCGACGAGGCGGTGCGCGAGGCGCTGATGGCGCGCCTGCAAACGGCGCTGGAGGGGATGTCATGACGGCGCCCGCCCGCCTTGAAACACTGTTCGACCCCCACGGGGTACGCGCGCAATTTCCCATCCTGTCGCGTCAGGTGAATGGCAAGCCGCTGGTCTATCTCGACAATGCCGCCTCGGCGCAAAAGCCCGAAGCGGTGATCGAGGCGGTGGCTGATGTCTGGCGTTATGCCTACGCCAATGTGCACCGGGGCCTGCACACGCTGGCCAATGAGGCGACCGAAGCCTTCGAGGCGTCGCGCGGCAAGACGGCGCGCTTCCTGGGCGCGGCGCGGACGCAGGAGATCGTGTTCACCAAGGGGGCGACCGAAGCCATCAACCTGGTGGCCGCCTCCATCGGCGAGACGCTGGTCGAGGGTGATGAAATCATCCTGTCCCAGATGGAGCACCATTCCAACATCGCGCCCTGGCACTTCCTGCGCGAGCGCAAGGGCGTGGTGATCAAATGGGTGCCGGTGACCGGGGACGGCGCGCTGGACATGGACGCCTATGAGGCGCTGTTCACGCCGCGCACGCGCTTTGTCAGCCTGGTGCACATGTCCAACGTGCTGGGTACAGTGAACCCGGCCCGGCGCCTGACCGAGATCGCCCACGCCCATGGCGTGCCGATCCTGTTTGATGGCACCCAGGCGGCGGTTCACCTGACGCTGGATGTGCGCGAGATCGGCTGTGATTTCTACGTCTTCACCGGCCACAAGCTGTACGGCCCCAATGGCGTGGGTGTGCTCTATGCGTCAGGCGACTGGCTGGACCGCATGGCGCCCTGGCAGGGCGGGGGCGAGATGATCGCGGAGGTCAGCGAAACCGGCGTGGTCTATGCCGATCCGCCGCACAAGTTTGAAGCGGGCACGCCGGTAATCGCCGAGGTGATCGGTCTGGGCGCAGCCATAGACTGGGTCCAGGCGCTGGACCGGGCGGGCGTCATGGCGCATGAGCGCGCGCTTCTGGACCGGGTCGAGGCGGGCCTGAGCGAGATCAAGGGCCTGCGCCTGTTCGGGCGCACGCAGGACAAGGGCGCCATCGCCTCTTTCACTGTGGACGGCGCTCACCCCCATGATCTGGCGCAGATCATGGACAAGTATGGCGTGGCGGTGCGCGCGGGCCATCACTGCGCCCATCCCTTGATGCAGCGCTTTGGCGTCACTGGGACGGTGCGCGCCAGTTTTGCGGCCTACAACACGACAGATGATGCGGACGCTTTCCTCGAGGCGTTGCGCAAGTCGATCAGCTTCCTCATCTAGGGATCATGACCATGGATACCGGCGCTTCGGCCCCACGCGACATCATCGATCTCAGCGCGCCGCCGCCTCCGGCCGGATCTGGCGCCGATGCCCCGGCCCAGGCGCGCACCGGCGCGTCTGAATCCGACCTGCCGCCCGAAGAGATCGCGCGCATCACCGATGATGTGATCGCGGCGCTCAAATCGGTGCATGACCCGGAAATCCCGTCCGACATTTACGAGCTGGGCCTGATCTATCAGGTGGATCTGGAAGCTGACGGCGTGCTCAAGGTGGAGATGACCCTGACCGCGCCCGGCTGTCCGGTAGCGGGCGAAATGCCCGGCTGGGTCAAGGATGCCTGCGAGCGCGTCGAGGGCGTGTCGCGCGCCGATATCAGCCTGACCTTCGATCCGCCCTGGACGCCCGAGCGCATGTCGGACGAGGCGCGACTGACCCTGAACATGCTGTGACCGGAGCTAATCCCATGACCCGCCCCCGCCCCAAGGCCGTGACCCTGAGCGATTCCGCCGCCGAGCGCGTCAAGGCGCTGATGGCCCGCCATGGCAAGGGTTTCCTGCGCGTCGGCGTGAAGAATGGCGGCTGCGCCGGGATGGAATATGTCATGGACTATGTCGCCGAGCCCGCGCCGCTGGACGAGCGGGTGGAGGACAAGGGCGTGGAGATCGTGGTGGATTCCAGCTCGCTCCTGTTTCTGCTTGGCTGCCAGCTCGACTACGAGATCACCCCGCTGCACGCCAAGTTCGTGTTCCGCAATCCCAACCAGACCGACGCTTGCGGTTGCGGCGAAAGCGTCACCTTGACAGCGGCGAGCGCCGACCGCTGACAGTCTGCGCGTCAGGCTTGAACTCATTTGCGTGACAGGGCTTTGTGGCGGCTCATCCGCTGGGGGCTGACCTGTGAAGCTGTACGTCTCGCCGACCTCGCCCTATGCACGCAAGTGCCGGGCTTTGATCATCGAAAAGAGCCTGGAGAGCAAGATCCAGGTCGTTGAGTGCGCACCGCTCGACGACGCGGCGGATCTTCTGGCGGCCAACCCCCTGGGCAAGGTGCCGGTGCTGGAGCGGGATCGCGGTCCGGCCCTGATGGATTCGCCGCTGATCTGCGAGTTGATCGACACCCTGTCGGACGAAAACTGGATTCCTGCGCGCGGCGAGAGCCGGTTCTCGGTGCTGCGCCAGCAGGCTCTGGCCGATGGCCTGATTGATCTGATCATGGGCCGGCGCATCGAAATGAATCGTGAGCCGCAAGTGCGGTGGCCATTCTGGGCCGAGCGCTGGGAGCGCGCCATCGCGCGCACCATGGCGGCGCTGGAGGCGGAGCGGGCGCAGTTTGAGCGCTCGGTGGATCTGGGCGCGCTCGCGGTGGCGGCGGCGCTGGGGTATATGGATTTGCGCTATGGCGAGTATGGCTGGCGCGAGCGGCATCCAGAGCTGGTGGCGTTCGCAGCCCGCTGGGACGCCCGCGACAGCTTCATCCAGACCGCGCCGCCGGCGGGGGCCTGAAGGCTCTCCCGTCATGCGGGTCAGTGCGGGCTTCCTTGACATGGCGTGCGCGCTGTTTGCAGGGGTGGGGCCGGTGCGAGCGCGGCGCATGTTCGGCGCCGCCGGGCTGTATGCGGGCGAGGTGATGTTCGCCCTCGTCGCCGATGACGTGATCTATCTCAAGGCAGATGACGCGCTCGCCGCCGAGCTTGAGGCGCTGGGCTGCGGTCCGTTTGTGGTCACGACCGGGGACAAGCCCCCCAGGTCATGCGGTACCGGCGCCTGCCCGACTCGGCGCTGGATGATCCCGAGGCGGCGCGCGCCTGGGGCCTGCGGGCCCTTGATGCAGCGCTGCGGGCGAAGCGGTGACGCGGCCGCATCAACGTGGTCTCAAATCGCCTGACCAGTTTGCACGGCTTTGGGGTCTCACCCCTGCGCGGCCTCCTGCTTGCAGGCGCTGGCCTCCGCGCGTGCGCCCGCGACCCATCCCACTAAACCGGTGAGGGCGAACAATACGCCCGAGAACGGCGCGATACGCTCCGGCAGGATGAAGGCGAGGGCCACCACGAGCGCGGTGAGCCCCGCAACACCGCCCGCAAACTCGATCTCGCCCCGCGTAAAGGCGCGCTCACGCGCGGTGAGTTGCAGCGGCACGGCGCGGGCCAGCGCGTGCGCGTGCAGGGCGGCGAAGACCAGATACACGCCAGCCAGGAAACCGCCATAGATCAGGTAGAGCCATTTGACCTGATCCAGCCGCAATACCGCTTCGATCTGTGCAATCGATTCGTAGCCTCCGGTGAACAGGGTGATCACGAACACGGCCATGAATTTGAGCGGGAAGATATAGGCCAGCACCAGAAGGAGCAGGACGCTGTTGAGCGCCGTGACCGTGCGGTCCTGCAGCCCGAAGCGGCGGAAATAATGGTGGTGCGTATACCAGATCAGGATGATCAGCGCGAAACAAATGGCCAGCGCCAGCGCTTCGCGCCACAGCCCGGTCAGCTCGTCAAAACTGCGCGGCACGCTCTCCACCGCCGCCAGGGCCAGCACCAGCGCAAACACGATGTCGGACAAATTCTCCGTGCGCGAGACATCGCCGCCGCGCCAGGTGAACTGCGCATCCCCGCTCCGATCATAGCGCCGCGTCATCCCGCCCCCGCTGTCCTGCATCGTCAGATTGGTCTGAACGCGGCGGTTTGAAAAGGTCTTGATTGACGGATCAGAAGCTATGGCCGGGCTTGCGCCGGAAGGGGCGCCGCCCCGCAAGGGAGGCGGCGCCGCTGCGTCAGGCCTGCCTCTAGAAGAAGCCGAGCTTGTTGGGATTATAGCTCACCAGCATGTTCTTGGTCTGCTGATAGTGATCCAGCATCATCTTGTGGTTTTCGCGCCCGATGCCGGACTGCTTGTAGCCGCCGAACGCGGCATGGGCCGGGTAGGCGTGGTAGTTATTGACCCAGACCCGGCCGGCCTCGATCGCCCGTCCGAAGCGGTAGGCGCGCGAACCATCGCGGGTCCACACGCCCGCCCCGAGCCCGTACATGGTGTCATTGGCGATGGCGAGGGCCTCGGCCTCATCCTTGAAGGTGGTGACCGACACGACGGGGCCGAAAATCTCTTCCTGGAAGACGCGCATCTTGTTGTGGCCCTTCAGGATGGTGGGCTCGATATAGAACCCGCCCGCCAGATCGCCGCCGAGCGATCTGGCCTTGCCGCCCACCAGCACCTCGGCGCCTTCCTGGGCGCCGATGGTGAAGTAGGACATGATTTTCTCATGCTGCTGCTTGCTTGCCTGGGCGCCGACCATGGTGGCCATGTCGCGCGGGTCGCCCTGCTGGATGGCTTTCACCCGCTCGATGCAGCGCGCGATGAAGTCCTCATAGATGTCTTCGTGGATCAACGCGCGGCTGGGGCAGGTGCACACCTCGCCCTGGTTGAAGGCGAACAGCACGAAGCCTTCCACCGCCTTGTCCAGAAACGCGTCGTCCTGCGCCATGATGTCGGGAAAGAAGATGTTGGGCGATTTGCCGCCGAGCTCCAGCGTCACCGGGATGAGGCTGGCCGTGGCCGCTTCCAGGATCCGGCGGCCGGTGGCGGTGGAGCCGGTGAAGGCGATCTTGGCGATCTGGCCCGAGCGCACGAGCGCGTCGCCCGCCTCGGCGCCATACCCGTTGACGATGTTCAGGACGCCGTCGGGCAAGAGATCGCCAATGAGCTCCATCAGCACCATGATCGCGGCGGGGGTCTGTTCGGCCGGCTTCATCACGATGCAATTGCCCGCCGCCAGCGCGGGCGCCAGCTTCCACGCCGCCATGAGAATGGAGAAATTCCACGGAATGATCTGGCCGACCACGCCGAGCGGCTCATGGAAGTGATAGGCGATGGTGTCGGGATCGATTTCGCTTATGGCGCCTTCCTGGCCGCGCAGCACGCCGGCGAAATAGCGAAAATGGTCAATCGCCAGCGGAATGTCGGCCGCCAGGGTTTCGCGGATCGGCTTGCCATTGTCCCAGGTTTCCGCCGTGGCGATCAGCTCCAGATTGGCCTCCATCCGGTCGGCGATGCGCAGCAGGATGTTCGAGCGCTCGGCTGCCGGGGTCCGGCCCCAGGCGGCCCTGGCGGCGTGCGCGGCGTCCAGCGCCAGGTCCATGTCGGCCTTGTCAGAGCGGGCCACCTGGCACACGACCTCGCCGGTGATGGGCGTGACATTGTCGAAATAGCGCCCGGCGACCGGCGCCACAAAGGCGCCGCCGATGAAGTTGTCATAGCGCGCCTTGAAGGGCGATGCGTAACGCCCGGCGAGTTTGGTTTGAACGTTCATGATAGTCCTCCTCCTGACCCGGTTCTGCGCCGGGGATGGGAGAAGACTGGAGCGGGGCCGCAGGCCGGTCAGCCCCCGCCAGGCGTCGGCGCGCGCCAGGTGTCTCAGTCCTGAGACAGTTGGCCCGGCTCATCGCCGATCGCGAGCCGGTTCATCCGGCGGTAGAGGGTGGCGCGTCCGACGCCCAGGCTGCGCGCCGCCTCTGAAACATTGCCGCCCGCGCGCGTCAGGGCGCGGATCACGGCGGCCCGCTCGGCCTTCTCAAAGCCGCGCAGGCCATCATCACGGCCGAACAGATCGGTGGCCGGAACGGGCGTGATCGGCCCCGTGGCGGCCATGCCATAGACCTTGCGCGCGCCGCGCGTGGCGCCCATGACGATGTCATCTGCGTCCACCGCCAGCAGGTTCGCTGCTTCGGTGCTGTCCGCATCGGCCTGAACGATCCGCATCTTCGGATAGGCTGCGGTGAAGCTGTCGGCCTCGATCTGGCGCGCCGTCTGGACGACCATGGCGGCGATCAGGCGATTGAAGGCCTCGGTCTGATCCGATCGCGCCGAGGAGACATCCAACGCGCCGGCGAGCTTGCCGTCCGGGCCGTGGATCGGCGCGTCAATGCAGCTCATGGCGATATTGCGCGCCAGAAAATGCTCGTCGCGATGAATGATCAGGCTGCGGTTTTCAGCCAGGCAGGTGCCGATGCCGTTCGTGCCTTCCGCCGCTTCCGACCAGTCGGCTCCCTCCGACAGGCCCCAGCGGCTGAACGCCTCCCGGTCAGCCTCGCTGCAGCGCTGGTCCAGCACGATGCCGCTGGCATCGCACAGGAGGACGGCGCAACCCGACTGGCCGACCAGCTGGAAGAGATGGTCCAGCCTGGGGCCGGCGATCAGCAGAAAGTGCTCGGCGGACTGGCGCCGCGCCCTGAGCTCGGCATCGTCCATCCGCTCCTTGGCGGCGTCCTGCGCCGGGTCCAGCCCGTGTAGCGTCATCGACCGGCGCCACGACGCCGCCAGCCGCGAGCGCGCGGGCGCTGTCGGCGAGCTGGAGGCGGACATCACCTTGCTGATATGCGCGTCGATCTGTTTGATGACCGGCTCCCGCTGCAGGCGCGCCCGCAGCGCCGCCCCGTCCGGTCAAACCGTACGGTCCCGGACTGCCCCAGTGAGACACAGGACAGGCGCGTGTTCAATCGCTGATGGATCGGGCCTGCGGGAAAAACGGTCCGGGCGCCGTCTGAAATCAGGCCGCCGCCGCGCCGCGCGGGGCCTTGGCCTCGGCGTTGTCGACGGTCAGGCGATTGCGGCCGGTCTGTTTGGATTTGTAGAGATTGGTGTCGCAGCGCTCGATCAACGCCTCGATGGATTCGCCGTCGCGATACTGCGACACGCCCAGCGAGATGGTGATATTGCCCAAATCCTCATTGGTGGACTTGCGCAGGAGCCGCTTGCTCTCCACCGTGGCGCGGACCTTTTCGGCCAGGGTGCGCGCCTCTTCGAGGGCGGTGCGCGGCATGACGATGGCGAACTCTTCTCCGCCGTACCGCGCGACCACGTGATAATCCTTGGAGAAGCGCGCCAGGCAAGCGGCCACGAAGCGAATGATCTGGTCGCCGGTCTGATGGCCCCAGGTGTCGTTGAAGCGCTTGAAATGATCAATGTCGCACATGATCAGCGTCATCGGCATGTTCCTGAGGTCCGCGTCCCGGCGCGCGGCGCGCATGGCTTCGTCAAAGCGCTTGCGATTGGCCACGCCGGTGAGGGCGTCAGTCATCGACTCCTCGCGCACCTTCTCAAGATTGGTCTTGAGAAGGTTGACCTCCTGATGGGTCTCCTGCAGGCGCTTTTCCAGATCGCGCGAACGGCGCTGCATGCGGGCGGTGGCGGAGACCAGGCCCTCGATCATGCGCTTCATCGAGGCGGCGTCGGTCGCCTCGTCAAGCTCGCCCGTGGCGCCGGCCAGCACCTGGCCATAGGCCGCAGTGTCGCGTTCGGCGGCTTCCAGCGATCTGACCACAGCGCCGAGTTCACGGCTCATCGCGCCGCCCACTTCCAGAACGGCGTCCTGCATGCGCTTGAAGGTGAAGTGGCGATCGTAGAGGTCTTCCAGAACGGTCGGCTCAAGCGGCCCGCCTGCGTCGAGCGCGGTGCGCATTTCGGCGCACAGCTCAACATTGGTATCGGTCAAAAAATGCGTGAACAGGGCGTAGTTCTGGGGGGTCGGCGGCACGCTCTTTTCCGCCATAAGATCGAGCGCCTTGCGCGCAATCTCAATGCCTTCGGATGTCTGCAGTCTGCCGCTCACGTCCTGTTCCCCCGCCATGTCCTCACCGCGTTTCCACCGCTTGCCTGGGTGCAGACTAGGCGCAGGAAAGGAAATATCGGGTAAACGGCGGCCGGTTTCAGACGGCTTTGCGCAACAGAAAGTCCGGGACGTGATCGCCGAATCCGACCGGAGCGTCGTCGTAATCGCGCCCGCCATGGGGCGCCCGATCCGGCCGCGGCGTCCTGGCAGCGGTGTCCGGGCGCACGGTCTGCGGAGCGTACGAAGCGCTTGGGGCGGCGCGGGATTCCGGCGCCGGGCGCGGCTCGGGCGCGCGCCTGGCCTCGGCCGGTTCAGCCGCAGCGCGCTCGCCGTCGGAGCGCTCGCGTCCGCCGCGGTCACCGCGTTCGCCGCCCGAGCGGCGTCCGCCGCGCCGCCGGCGCGAGGAGCGGCCTTCGCCCTGCGCGCCATCGCTCCGGGGCTCCCGCGGCTCGGCCTGGGCTTGCGCTGCGCCCTCAACGGGGGCGTCCACCGGGGCGTCAGCCTCCAACGGCGCGGGCGCGTTGGTGCGTACACTGGCATCCGAGCGATCCAGCTTCAGCGTTTCGGGCTCCGCGCCGACCAGCTTGATCACGGCGGCCAGCGCCTTGCGGTCGGCGGGCGTCACGATGGTGATGGATTCGCCCAAGAGGCCCGCGCGACCCGTACGGCCGATGCGGTGTACATAGTCATCGGCGTTGCGCGGAATATCCATGTTGAACACATGGCTGACCGCAGGGATGTCGAGGCCGCGCGCAGCGACGTCGGAGGCGACCAGCAGGCGCAGCTCGCCCGATTTGAACTGGGCCAGCGTTTTGGTGCGCAGGGACTGGTCAAGATCGCCGTGGATCGGCGCCGCCGAGAACCCGTGGCGCTGGAGCGAGCGGGCCACCGTATCCACATCGCGCTTGCGATTGCAGAAGATGATGCCGTTCTTCACGCCGTCGCGGTTGATCGCCGCACGCAGCGCTTCGCGCTTGGTCTTGGGCTGGTCGTCCGCCACGCGCACGACGTATTGCTTGATGGTTTCAGCGGCCTGGGCGGGGCGGGTGACCTCGACGCGCTCGGGATTGTTCAGGAAGGACGCGACCAGTCGCTGGATCTCGTTGGGCATGGTCGCCGAGAAGAACAGGGTCTGGCGGCGCGCCGGCAGCAGGGCGACGATGCGCTCGATATCGGGGATGAAGCCCATGTCCAGCATGCGGTCGGCTTCGTCGATGACGAGGATTTCCACGCCCATCAGCAACAGGCCGCCGCGCTCGACATGGTCGAGCATCCGGCCCGGCGTCGCGATCACGATGTCCGCGCCGCGATCAAGAATGTCCTTTTGCGGTCCAAACGCCACGCCGCCAATCAGCAGCGCCATGGTGAGCTTGTGGTTCTTGGCGTAGGTCCTGACGTTCTCGGCGACCTGGTCAGCCAGTTCGCGCGTCGGACACAGGATCAGCGAGCGCGGCATGCGGGCGCGCGCACGTCCGCGCGACAGACGCTCGATCATCGGCAGGGTGAAGGAGGCGGTCTTGCCGGTGCCGGTCTGGGCGATGCCCAGCACGTCACGTCCTTGCAGGGCGAAGGGGATGGCGCCGGCCTGGATCGGGGTCGGCGTGGTGTATCCGGCGTCGGCGATGGCCGACAACAGCTTGGGGCTAAGCCCGAGTTCTTCGAAGGTCATACGCCTCTGGGGTCGCTTTCTCTGGCCGGCCGACGGTCGGCGGGCAGCTTCTAGCGCCGCTTCGGGGCGCTCATTGCGTGCGGCGCAACATACGCTTTGGCCATGACGTGTCAATCTGTGCGCCCGTGCGCACGCGACGCGCACGGGCGGCTGTGTCTATGGCGCCATGGCTTGAGCCTATTGCGCGCGCCGGCTCGGGTTGCGCAACGTGTCGCCGAACTGGACCGCGTTCATGAACACCCGCGAACTGCCACGGAAATAGGCCCGGAACGCCGGATTGTCCGCAAACAGGATAACCGCGCCCGAGCCGCGCCGTTCCGCGTGCACTGCACCAAGGCCCGCCAGCGCATCGCGATTGGCCTGCGAGGCATAGCCCGAGAGCAGCGGATCAGGCGCTGAATAACGCAGCGGCAGGGCGAACGGATTGTCGCCGGCTGCGAATGCGTCCTCGCCAATGCGCTGCAGCGCCAGCGCCGGCTCGCGCAGGCCAAAGGCCAGAGGATGGGTCAGGTCCACGTCCGCGCCGAATATGGCGCCAGCGATGGTTTCCTCGGCGTCCCACCCGCCCATCTCTTCATAGGCGAGCGGTCCGGGCGAGCTGCCTTCGCCATCACGCTCGGCGAATCGGGCCGATGACAGCTCGCGATCCATCACCCAGCGCGCGCCGCCGCGCGTCGCGATCAGCACGCCGCCCGCCCGCACCCAGGCGTCAAGCTGCGTCACCATCGACTCTGGCAGCGCGCCATAGCCGCCATGAGGCAGGATGATGCGGTTATACCGGCTGAGGTCGGCGCCCGGGAGCTCCGTGACGTCGATCTGCGACACCGGCATGTGCATTTGCGCATCCATCAGATGCCACAGCTCGCCCGCATCATTGACGTTCACGCTGCGCCCGGTCACCAGCAGGATGGACGGCCGGGTGAGCGCCGAGAGCGCAAACCCGCCCAGATCGGAACCGGCCGTGGTATGCGATGAGCGCGCGGCGTGGATGGCGACGCTGTCCTCGCGCGCGGCGCGCACCATGAGCGCATGCAGCGCGTCGGCGTCGATGGGCTGGCGCGTGACCGGCACGACCACCGCTCCGCGCGCAACCTCAACCTCGCCGTCATCGGTGATCACGGTGATCGGATCGGGAACCATCTGGGCGCGCACGCCGGCTGCCTGCAGGCGGTGCAGGGCCCGCGGCGCGTAATAGCTGTCCCAGCTCATGACATAGGCGACCCGCGCGCGGGCAGGTTCGGGCGCCGCACGCTCGACGCGGGTGATGCGCTCGCCGGCGAGCGTCGGCGCAAACAGGCCGGTGCGCACGGCCGCATACTCCAGCCCCCAGGCCAGCGGCTGGGTCCAGCCGGACACGTCGTAGAACTCGGTCTTGCCGTCGACGTTCTGGGTCTCGAACAGGCCCTGCACGATGCGGTACTGGTCCTGGCGCACCGGGATGAAGAACGCCTCGCCCGGCTGGTAGGTCCGGCCGTTCTGGCGCAAGGGCTGGGCGAGCTCGCGCACCTCGACCCCATGGGTGTCGAGCACCTCGAAAAAGTCCGCCATGCGCGCGCGATCATGCGAGGTGACCACCCATGCGCTGACCGGATCGGCCTGGGCGCGCTGGCGGCTTTCGTTGAAGAAATTGCGCAAATGCGCCTGCAGGTCGGCGCGGTGATGCTGGCCGGCGCGCACCAGGGCGAGCAAGGCGCGGGCCTGCTGGCCGACCTTGTCGTCATAGCGCTGCACGCCGAAATCGGTCTCCATCAAGATGCCGCGCGTCGAGCTCTGCTCGAACAGATAGGGCGCCGAACCGATCAGCCCGGGATAGCTTGAGCCGTAGCCGAGATAGAAATCGTCAAACAATTCCTCGCTGACATAAAGCTGGCCTTCCCCGTCGAGCTGGTCGCGCAGGAAGCGGTTCATGGCCAGATTGAGCTGCAGGGAATCCTGGCTGAGCAAAGGGTGCAGCCCGTCCAGCGGGCCGGGGGAGAAGAAGTAGGTCGTGTTGGGTCCCATCTCGTGCATGTCGGCGGCGATGCCGGGCAGCCATTCATGCGTGGCGCGCACCACGACGCGCGCTTCGGGCTGCATCACCGGCAGCCACTGACGGTTGAGGTCAAACCAGTAATGATTGGTCCGGCCCCATGGCCATTCATGAAAATGCTCGCGGCTTTGCGGATCGGCGACAGGCGCGACGGCGCGGTGCATATTGGTCCAGTTGGCGAAACGGTCCGCGCCGTCGGGATTGACCATGATCACCAGAATGATCACGGCCTCCTCAAGGAGCCTCTCCATCGCCTCGCCCTGGCCGGCGGCGAAATGATACAGCAGCAGCGCCGCGGAATCGTAGCTCGACGGCTCCGAGCCGTGCACGCCGAACGTGGTCTGGAAGATGACCGGATGGTCCTGCGGCGCCGCCTCGGCCCCCGCCCGCATCAGGCCAAGCTGGGTCTGGCGGATCTCTTCAAGGCGCGCATGGTTGCGCGGCGAGGTGATGATGATGCGCTCGATCGGGCGGCCGAACGTGCTGCGTCCCACCGTTTCGATGGTCATGCGGTCCGAGCCCGCCACGACGGCGTGCGCGTACTGGCTGTGCATGGCCGGCGTCCAGATGATGTCGCCGATGGCGAAACCGGTCACGGCTTCGGGGCGCGGCGTCGCGGGGTCGTAGGTGATCCCCTGATCCAGCAGCTGCTCGACCGGCTTGGGCTCATAGAGGTCCGCATGAGCGGATGCAGGGACGCAGGCCAGACCCAGGCTGGCGGCGAGAATGGCGGCGAGGCGCACGGCGAGACCGGTGGCGAGCAGGCGCAGCATGTTCAGATACTTCCCCAAATCGTCCGGCGCGGCCGGGCGTCACAGCAAGAAACGGGTTAACACGGTACGCTGCGGATGGGGCCGGTCAAGCACGCTGGCGCCGGGCAGGGTTCTGTTTGCGGGGCGCTGCGCTATGTGTGAAGCGGTGGCCGGCGCGGAAGAAACGGATTGGACATGGCAGTGTTGATATTGGCGCAGGCCGCCGCCCTGGCGCTCGCAGCCGCCGGTGGCGCTGAAGAGACTGAAGGGCCGCGCCCTTCCGATGTCATCGTGGTCACCGCCAGCCGGGCGGGCGAGGCGCGCGCGGCGAGCCCTGCGCCGGTGGCGGTGATGGAGGCGGGCGAGATCGAGCGGCTGGCCGCCCAGCATGTCAGCGAGGCGCTTAACCGCCTGCCGGGCGTGATGATCCATCGCGGCAATGGGGCCGAACATCTCACCGCCATCCGCTCGCCCGTGCTGACCGGCGGGGCCGGGGCGGGCAGCTTTCTCTATCTCGAAGACGGCGTGCCGCTGCGCGCGGCGGGCTTTGCCAATGTCAACGGCCTGTTCGAGGCCGCCGATGATCTGGCAGGCCGTATCGAGGTGATCCGCGGACCGGGCCCGGCCCAGTACGGCTCCAACGCGCTTCACGGCCTTGTGAACATCATCGGCGCCGATCCACGCCGCGACGCGCGCCTGGCCGAGGTGGAGGTTGGCCAATACGGGCGCGCCCGCCTGCGCCTGCAGGCGGGCGGGCCCAATGAGATCGGCGCGGGCTTGATCGGCCTGTCTGTGCGCACCGAAAAGGGCTGGCGCGAGGATGCAGGCCTGATGCGCGCCGCGCTGCAGGGTCGGCTGGATGGCGGGGCGGGCGCTACACGCTGGTCCGTGCGGGGCGCGCTCATCCATCTCGATCAGGACACGGCGACCTTCGTCCAGGGCGAGGGCTCTTTCCGGGACCGGGCCCTGTCGCGGCGCAATCTCAATCCCGAAGCTTTCCGCCGCGCCAGCGCCGCGCGGGCAGCCCTGCATGGCGAGCACGAGTTTGGCGGCGGGGTGACGGGCCAGGCTGTGGTCTATGCCCGCGCCAACACGATGGACTTCCTCTTGCACTTCCTGCCGTCGCGCGCGCTGGAGCGCACCGGGCATCACAGTATCGGCGCCCAGACCCAGATCATCGCCGACACCGGCGCGACGCGGTTCGCGGCCGGCATCGACGCCGAGCTGACGCGGGGCTTTCTGTACGAGTTTCAGTCGCGCCCCACCGTCGGCCCGTTCGTGCAGGGCCTGCACTATGACTACACGGTGGATGCTGCGGTGCTGGCGGGCTTCGTCCATGCGCGCCGCGCCTTGACCGAGACTCTGCGCATCGAGGCGGGCGCGCGGCTGGAGACCACGCGCTACGACTACGCCAACGCCGCGCCGGACGGGGTTGTCGGGCGCTATTTGCGGCCTGCGGACAGGACCGACAGCTACACCACGTTTGCCCCCAGCGCCGGTCTGGTCTGGGACGCGGCGGAAGGCTTTCAGGTCTTCGCCCGCGCCGCGCGCGGCGTGCGCGCGCCCCAGACCGATGAGCTTTACCGCCTGCAGCCCGGGCAGGAGATTGACGGGATCGAGCCTGAAGTCCTCGACAGCCTGGAAGCGGGCCTGCGCCGCGGCTGGGCGCGCGGGCGGGTGGAGATCACCGGCTTTGCGATGGACAAGCGCAATGTCTTCTTCCGCGACGCCGACGGCTTCAACGTCACCGACGGCGCCACGCGCCACCAGGGCGTGGAGCTGGACGCCAGTTTCGACCTGACACGCCAGCTCACCCTGTCGGGCGCGCTCGCTTACGCGCGCCATACCTATGCCTTTGACCGGCCGCTCACCAACCTGTCCGAAGTGATCGCCGACGGCGCGCGCGTGGACACCGCGCCGGACTGGCTGGGCAATCTGCGCCTCCTGTGGACACCGTCAGACGCGCTCCAGGCCGAGGCCGAATGGGTCCATGTGGGCGAATACTACGCCAATGCAGGCAATACCGCGCGCTATGACGGCCATGACCTTCTCCACCTGCGCGCCCGCTGGCAGGTGCGCGAGGGCGTGGAGGTCTTCACCGCCCTGCGCAACGCGCTCGACGCAAGCTACGCCGAACGCGCCGACTTCGCGTTCGGAAACTTCCGCTACTTCCCCGGCGAGCCGCGACAGGTGAGCGTGGGGGTGAGGGTAAGGGGGTAGGGGGCCTATCGATGTGCAGGTTGCACAGGCATATACTGGCGATGCCAGTTGTGGAGCCCGCGATGACGACGCGCAAAATCGTACCGAGCCGTGCATCGCCAGACCGCAACGACGCGATCGCCGCGCACGAGCATGGCGATGACGTTGCCGGGACATTGCGGACCCGGCTGCTGGTCTCTCTGGTGCGCCATCCGGGCGGGCGTTCCTTCGTTGCGTTCGATCCCGGCATCATCCAGAATGTCCGCCCCGGCGCGAGCTGGGCGCTGGTCTGGAGCGGCGAGCCGGAGTTTACGCTGAAAGCGGTCTGACCCGCCCCTCACACATCCACCGCTTCGACAAACGGCGCATGGTCCTGGATGTACTGGAAGCGCAGTTCGGGCTTCTTGCCCATCAGCGTCTCCACCAGCGCGTCGGCGCTTTCGCGCATGACGGGCGTGACGATGACGCGCGCCAGCGAGCGGGTCTCCGGGTTCATGGTGGTGGATTTGAGCTGGGGCGGGGTCATTTCGCCCAGGCCCTTGAAGCGGCCGACCTCCACCTTGCCCGATTTGAACTCGCCGGCGATCAGCTTGTCTTTTTCCGCATCGTCGGCGGCGTAGAGCGTGCGCCCGCCTTGCGTCAGGCGGTAGAGCGGCGGCTGGGCCATGAAGAGCCGGCCCGATTCGATGAGGCCGGGCAGGAATTTGTAGAAAAAGGTCGCCAAGAGCGCCGCGATATGGGCGCCGTCCACGTCGGCGTCGCACATGATGATGACGCGCTCATAGCGCAGATCATCGAGATCGAATTTCTTGCCCGGCTGCACGCCCAGCGCCAGCAGCAGATCGCCGATCTCCTGATTGGCGGCGATCTTGTCGGGCGTGGCCGAGGCGACGTTCAGGATCTTGCCGCGCAGGGGCAATATGGCTTGCGTCTTGCGGTCGCGCGCCTGCTTGGCCGAACCGCCCGCCGAATCGCCCTCGACCAGGAAAATCTCCGCGCCTTCGGCATGGTTCTGCGAGCAGTCGGCGAGCTTGCCCGGCAGGCGCAGCTTGCGCGTGTGGGACTGGCGCTTGACCTCCTTGTCGCGCTTGCGCTTGAGGCGGTCCTCGGCCCGCTCGATGGCCCATTCCACCAGTCTGGCTGCGTCCCTGGGACGGGCCGCCAGCCAATGGTCGAACTGGTCGCGGATCGCGGCGTCGACCAGGCGCTGCACCTCGGCCGTGGAGAGGCGGTCCTTGGTCTGGCCCTGAAACTCGGGATCGCGCACGAACACCGACACCAGCGCCCCGGCGCCGCCCATGACATCATCCGCCGTGATCTGGGCGGCCTTCTTCTGGCCGGCGAGCTCGCCATAGCCGCGGATACTGCGCGACAGCGCCGCGCGCAGGCCCTGTTCATGGGTGCCACCCATGGGGGTGGGCACGGTGTTGCAAAAACTCTGGCAGAAGCCGTCGGCTTCGGCGAACCCGTTTTCGGCGAACGCCACCGCCCATTCCACCGCGCCCATGCGCCCGTCGCGCTCGACGCGCCCGGCGAAGATGTCGAGCACCAGGCCGGACTCGCCGCACAGCTCGGTGAGCCGGTCCGCCAGGCCGCCGGGGAAGGCGAGGGTGATTTCCGCCGGGATATCCGTGCCTTCCACCAGATGAGCCGGGCAGCGCCAGCGGATCTGGACGCCGCGCCGCAGGAACGCCTTGGCGCGCGCCATGGCGAACAGGCGCGCCGCCTTGAAGGCGGCGCGGGCGCCGAAAATCTCGGCGTCCGGCTTGAAGCGCACCGAGGTGCCGCGCCGGTTGGAGACAGGTCCGGCGTTTTCCAGCGGACCTTGCGGGGCGCCGCGCTCAAACACCTGGCGCCACAGCATGCGCTCGCGGGCCACTTCCACCTCCAGCCGTTCGGAGAGGGCGTTGACCACGCTGATGCCCACGCCGTGCAGGCCGCCGGAGGTCTCATAGGCCTTGTTGGAGAACTTGCCGCCCGAATGCAGCGTGGTCAGCACCACCTCCAGCGCGGACTTGCCGGGGAATTTCGGGTGGGGGTCCACCGGGATGCCCCGGCCATTGTCCACGACCGTGACGAAGCCCTCATCGTCCAGGCTCACCTCGATGCGGTCGGCGTGGCCGGCGACGGCCTCGTCCATGGCGTTGTCGAGCACCTCGGCAAACAGGTGATGCAGGGCGCGCTCGTCCGTGCCGCCGATATACATGCCCGGGCGCTTGCGCACGGGCTCCAGGCCTTCAAGCACCTCGATGGAGGAAGCGTCATAATCGCCGCCGCCCGTGGCCGGAGCGGGTGAGGGCGCCTTCGCGGCAACCGGACGCGCCGGCTTCACCGGCGCTTTGGGTGCAGGAGGCGCCTCCGGCGGCGGTGCGGGACGCCGATCCGGTGTGGCGGCGTTGAACAGATCGTTTTGCGAATCGTGAGCCATGATGAGGCGCAGAATGGACGGGCGCGCCCCGGATTGAAAAGTGTTCTGACAGGCGGCGTCAGCGGCTAGAAAAAGCGGAAGCGCCTTTGCAGGCGCCGGCAGCCTGCCAGTTGCTGGTCATACTGGCGCGCATCGCGCTCTACCTCCCGCGCGGCGCGCAGCAGCCAGTCCTTGCCGCGATAGCTCGCCCGGTTATAGCCGCCATGACCCTCATGATAGGCAAGATACAGATTATACGGGTCGTCCAGCGCGATGTTCGACAATTCCCGGCTCTTGCGGGCATACCAGCCCACGAAATCCACGGCGTCGGCAAAATCGTTGCGGCGCGCGCGCCGGTTGCCGGTGTCGCGCTGATACCATTCCCAGGTCGTGTCCAGCGCCTGGGCGTAGCCATAGGCGGTGGACGGACGGGCGCCGGGGATGATCCCGAGCAGGCGCTGGCGGGCCGGCCGGGCGCGGGCGTTGAAGCTTGATTCGCGTTTCAGGATGGCGAGCTGAACACCGGGCGTGATGCCCCAGCGGCTCTCGGTGCGCTGCAGGGCGCGCCACCACGACCGGTTATCCTCCAGCAGCAGGCACGCGTCATGTGTCTCGGCCGGCGGGCGCGATGCGCATCCGGCGAGGGCCAGCGCGATGGCGAGCAGCAAGATATGGATCGAGCGGATCATGAGGCGCACAGTGCGCGAACACGGTTAACAAGGGCTCAAATGTCAAACGCGCCCGAAAAAAAATCGGTCCCCGGCCCCTGTGCGAGGGACCGGGGACCGGGTCGGGGTCGAGCGGTGCGGCCATAAGGGGGGAGGCTGCTCCCGCTGTCCGGGCAGGCGCTTTGGGGGGACAACTGCAACCGGACAGGATCAGGATACGTCAGATCGCGCCTTGGTGCAATCAAAGTCGCCTAGAACGCGAGACGAATGAGGATGCGGGCGGTGTGCCGGATGAAATCATCCCGTACATCCGCATCATAGCCGAATGTGAAGGTGGAGTAGTTCGATCCGGCCGACAGGCCGAAGCCCAGCAGCACGCCGGAACCTGGCACCGCGCGCGGGTTGAGCGTGAAGGGCGATCCGTCAGGCCCGAAGCGCGCCACGGTTTCCGGATCGCGGTTGGAAAACTCGCCGCGATAGCCGATGCGCAGGGACGGCAGCCACCAGGACGTGTCGCTCCCGAAGCGGCGCGCCGCTGTCAGCGTGGCTGCGCCCAGCAGGGTGGAGGATTCGCGCGCGTCGATATACAGCGCCAGCGGCGCGTTGGTGTCGGCGTTCAGGCCGCCGGAGGTTTCGTTGAATGCGCTCTCGAACAGGCTGAGATAGGTCAGGGTGGCCTCGGGCCGCACGAGCCAGCGGTTGTAGGTGAAGTCACGCCCGACGCGGCCCGCAGCGGTGAAGTGCCAGCCGCTCCAGTCAGCAACCGTCAAGGCGCTGAAGTTCTGGATGCGGATGCTGCGCTCGGTCTCGAACCGGTCGAACCCGACCCCGGCGGAACCGGACACGTCGAACCCGGCCAGCTCCATGCCCACATAGGCGCCCAGCTGGGCGGTGAACGCCACCATCGGGTCATTGAAGCCCTCATGACGGCGCATGTCGCTGCTGGCGCCCGATACGCTGACGCCCACCGCGTAGAACGGGCCCCACGGGATATCGATGCCGGCCGCGAGGCCAATCCCCTGGCCGCGATAGCCGGGGTCCGTCACCAGACCGCCCGAGCGGTCCACGAAGTACGCAAATTCCTGGATCCAGACGCCCGCCAGCTCGTCCGGCGCGCGCCGCGCATTCTCCAGGCGCGCCGCAAGGGCGCCGGCGGAGGCGTCGTTGGTCGCCAGCGCAAACTGGATGGCGCTACCGGCGTAGTCCGGCAGCAGCTGGTCATACGCGCCGAAGAACTCGCCCTGCGTGCGCAGGGACGCGATGGCGGTTCCAAGGCCCTCGACGGCGTCAAATGCTGCCAGCGCCTCGCTATAGGCGGCGGCGCGGTTGGCATTGAACCCGAGCTCGCCGGCGCTCTTGCGCTCCAGGCTCAGGATCAGCGTATTGGGATCGGCGTCGTCGCGGCGGACCGATGCATTGTAGACAAAGGGCGCGTCGGTGACCGTCAGCAGGTCCGCTTCATTGGTGATCGTCAGGGTTTGCGCGGTGATCAGCTGGAAATCACGGCCGGAACCGACCAGCCGGGCCAGGCTGATCGACAGATCCGATCCTTCCAGGAAGGCGACCTCACCGCTGGCGTTGATGAAGGCGTCTGTGCGTCCTGCGGAGTCGATGCGCAAATCCAGCACGCCGCCCGAATTGAAGACGGCATTGGTCAGTTCAACGGCGTTTTGACCCGTGAGCGTGATGCGCCCATCCGTGACCGACACATCCAGCTCGCCCGAGCCATTAATAATGGCGCCGGTCATCCGGGCGCCATTGATGATCAGCGAATCGGAGCCACCGCCGAAATTCACATCTCCGCGCAATTCACCGGACAAGAGCTCGATCGTGTCGTCGCCATCGCCTAGCAGGACATCGCCGGAAATGGTCGCGACGAGGTTCTCGACCGGCCGGCCTTCATCGTCGAGCGCTTGCGTCTGGCGGATCAGCAGGCCCGCATCATGATTGCGTGCGTCGATGGCGATCGTGCTGACCGGGCCTGAGCCCTCCACGAGATTATTGGTGAGGGCGGAAATCACGCCCGAATTGTCGATCCGCTCCAGCGACTGGGTGTTGACCGTGATCGCGGTCGCCGCGACGCCGCCACGATCAACCAGCGCGAAAATCGTCCCGCGTTCATTGAGGATCCGGCGGATCTGGGATCCTTCATCCAGCACCAGGGCGAAGGCGCGTCCCGATCCGTGCCCGGCTCCGTCAGCGAAGTCGTCGTCGGCGTAGCCAAGCGCCGCCGTGGCGCGCAGGTCAGAGCGATTGTGGAGGGTGTCAAGCGCGGCGCCCGCGCCGACGCGCAGGCCGGTTGCATCGGCATCAAAGGCCAGGGCGTCAATGACCCCGTCATTGCGCATGCCGCCCTGGGTGAGAATGACGGCGCGCATCGCGCCGCTCACATCGCGCCCGGCGATGAGAAAGGCGGTGGCGTCGCGCCCGTCGAAAATGCCGCGCGCCGCGATCGTGCCGCGGTTGACGACGCTATAGCCCAGCGCGGCGGCGACAGCGGCTGCGTCGGCATCTGCGGCCGGCACGCCGAAATTGGCCGGCAGCACGACTTCGCCGATAAGCTGGTCCTCAGCCGCGGCTTCACCCGGGCGCAGCTCGACCGCGCTGCCGACGCCGCTGCTGTGAGTGATTGCGCCCGAACCGCCGATGAAGACGCCGCCGCTGACGGAGCCGGCGATGATGACGGCGGAATTGGAGTTCTGGGACACATCCAGGTCGGCGAGCTGTACAAACAGATCGCGCGCCAGCCGGGTGGGGACGCGATAGCCCGAGACCTCGATGGCGCCGGTCAGGCGAACGCCGCCGCCGACCGGTCCGCCCACAAAAACGCCCGATCCGTCCGGCGTCGCCGCGCTGACAGCCCGAATGTCAATGTCGCCGCCGACGCCGTTCTCGATTGACACGCCCCGGCTGCGCTCGCCGCGCAACCGGACCTGGCCTTGCAGGTCGATATCACCGCTCACCGCGGCAACGGCGCGCACGCCATAGCTGTCCTGGCCGGCGACATCGATCAGGCTGCCGGCGCCGGACCGCAGTGATCCGTCAAACCCGGCCTGCCCGGGAAGGGCGTCATGGTTGGCGTCCACCGCCCCGATCAGAATCCCGGTCTTGTTCTGATCCTGTGCAAACGGCCCGTTGGGAACGCCGCTGTCGGTATCGGTCGGCGCGACGAACGGGTCGCTGAGGGTGATCGAGCCGCCATGCGTGACCTCACCGTCCACGCCGGGATCGACCTGGATGCCGACAGAGCCGTCCACGTCCGCGATCTCGATGCGAGATGCGGGATCGGTGGTGACGGTGTTGTTTGAATTGACCCGAACCGCCGGCCCGGGCTGACCGGTCAGGATCACCCGTCCGTTCGGAGCGATGACGAAATTACCTGCCGTCGCGGTGTCGATCGGCGTGGTGCGCTCGTTCTCAACGCGGGTGTCCTGCGCGAACGCCGGGCTGGCGGCGATGGCGAGGGTCGAAACGGCGGCGAGAAGGCTGCGGCGCATGCGGCGGGTCTCCGGACTGGTCGCCTGCGATCGTGCAGACACAGAGCGTCGGATCAAGTGTCTAGCCCATGCCGCGTCCGGCGTCGACACTGCTGCGTCGCGCCGGGCGCCTGCTGCCGGGCCAGACAGCACGCAAACGGCCGGCCCGGACTGTCCGGACCGGCCGCTGCCAGCGTTCTGTTACGTTCGGATGGCGCGTCAGGCCTTGTAGTAGAGTTCAAACTCGACCGGGTGAGGATGCTGCTCGATGCGGACCACCTCTTCCATTTTCAGTGCGATGTAGGAATCGATCTGGTCGTCGTCGAACACATTGCCTTTTTTCAGGAAGTCGCGGTCGGCGTCGAGCGATTCCATCGCCTCGCGCAGCGAGCGGCAGACGGTGGGGATGTCCTTGAGCTCCTCGGGCGGCAGGTCGTAGAGGTCCTTGTCCATCGCCTCGCCGGGGTGGATCTGGTTCTCGATGCCGTCGAGCCCGGCCATCAGCAGGGCTGCGAAGGTGAGATACGGGTTGCCCGCCGCGTCCGGGAAGCGGGTCTCGATGCGCTTGGCCTTGGGCGAGGAGACGTGCGGAATGCGGATCGAGGCCGAGCGGTTGCGCGCCGAGTAGGCGAGCAGCACCGGCGCTTCGAAGCCCGGCACCAGGCGCTTGTACGAATTGGTCGACGAATTGGCGAAGGCGTTGATCGCACGGGCATGCTTGATGATGCCGCCGATATAATACAGGCACATGTCCGACAGGTCGGCATACTTGTCGCCGGCGAACAGCGGCTGGCCGCCCTTCCAGATCGACTGGTGCACGTGCATGCCGGACCCGTTGTCGGCATAGACCGGCTTGGGCATGAAGGTCGCGGTCTTGCCATAGGCGGCGGCCACATTGTGGATGACGTATTTGTAGAGCTGCATCCGGTCGGCCATCGTGGTCAGCGTGGCGAATTTCATCCCCAGCTCATGCTGTGCGGGCGCCACCTCATGGTGATGCTTTTCCGGTTTCATGCCCAGTTCGGCCATGACTGACAGCATTTCCGAGCGCATGTCCTGAAGCGAGTCGATCGGGGGAACCGGAAAATACCCGCCCTTGGGCCCCGGACGGTGTCCCAGATTGCCGCCTTCAATCTTCTTCGACGAGTTGTAGGGGCCTTCGTCGGAATCGAGGGTGTAGCCGGTATCGTTCTGGGCAACGCTCCAGCGCACATCGTCAAAGACGAAGAACTCGGCTTCCGGACCGAAGAAGGCCGTGTCGCCAATCCCTGATGCGGCGAGGAATTTCTCGGCCTTCTTGGCCGTGGTGCGCGGATCGCGGTTATAGGCCTCGCCGGTCGACGGATCGAGCACATCGCAGATGATGTTCAGCGTCGTCTGCTGGAAGAACGGGTCGATATGAGCCGTCTCCACGTCCGGCTTGAGGTTCATGTCGGACTCGTTGATGGCCTTCCAGCCATTGATCGAGGAGCCGTCGAACATCTGCCCGTCCTCGAAGAAGTCCTCATCCACCATGTCCTTGTGGAAGGTCACATGGTGCAGCTTGCCGCGCGGATCGGAAAAGCGCAGATCGACATATTCGACGTCCTGCTCTTCCATCAGTTTCATGATCTTGTCAGACATTGAGATAGGGCTCCGGTCAGAGGGTTGGATGAGGTGAAGGCGGGCGCTTCAAAGCGCGTCGTCGCCGGTCTCGCCGGTGCGGATGCGGATCGCCGCCTCCACAGGCATGACGAAAATCTTGCCATCGCCGATGCGCCCGGTCTGGGCGGCGTTGATGATGGCCTCGATGGCGGCGTCGACCCGGGCGTCGGGCAATACGAGTTCGATCTTGATCTTGGGAAGGAAGTCGACGACGTACTCCGCGCCGCGATAGAGTTCGGTATGGCCCTTCTGGCGCCCGAAGCCCTTGGCTTCGGTGACCGTGAGGCCCTGTAATCCGATCTCCTGCAGGGCTTCCTTCACGTCATCGAGTTTGAACGGTTTGATGATCGCTTCGATTTTCTTCATGTCCGGCCTCCGCATCGCGGGGCACGCTAGCCGCCGTGGCCGCAGGGGCAATGCCCGGCGGCGCGCGGCGGCGCCAATGTGGGACCGGCGCCCGTTCGTGAGGCGCCCATGCACGCCGATGATGCGCAGGGGGCGCTCATGAGTTCGCAACACGCCGTATTGACCCCGCAGGCCATGCGCCAGGCCGATCAGTTCGCGATCGCGCGCGGCGTCCCGGGCCCTGTGCTGATGGAGGCTGCGGGCGCG
The DNA here is from genome assembly GCA_016124675.1 of Alphaproteobacteria bacterium. Classification (GTDB taxonomy): domain Bacteria; phylum Pseudomonadota; class Alphaproteobacteria; order Caulobacterales; family Maricaulaceae; genus Oceanicaulis. Next base: position 25,103 of record WGNG01000020.1, on the reverse strand, counting down.
GCCCTGGCGGATGCGGTCATGGCGCGCTGGGCGCCGCGGCCCACCGCCGTGCTGTGCGGGCCAGGCCATAATGGAGGGGATGGCTGGGTTGCGGCGCGCCGCCTGGCGCAGGCCGGATGGCCGGTACGGGTGTTCTCCGCCTGCCCGGTCGCGCACCTGACCGGCGACCCCGCCGGCTCCGCGCGCGGCTGGACCGGTCCGGTCGCCGCGCTGGAGGCCTGCGAACCGGCGCAGTTCGGCCTGGTCATCGACGCGCTGTTCGGCGCCGGATTGTCGCGTGCGCTGGACGGGCAGGCGGCGCGGCTGGCCCTGGCCTGCGCGGAGGGTCCGATCGTCGTCAGCGCCGACATGCCCAGCGGGCTGGAGGGCTTACGGGCCAGGGCCGACGGGCCGGTGTTTGAGGCGCGCCTCACCGTGACGTTTCACCGGCTCAAGCCTGCCCACGTGCTGCAGCCGGGCCGGGCGATGTGCGGGGAGATCGTCTGCGCCGATATCGGCATTCCGGAGGGGTGGGAGTCTGAGGCCCTGGCCTGCGCCGCCCTCAACCACCCCGATCTGTGGCCCGTCGCGGGGCTGGAGCTTGACGCCGGCGCACACAAGCATGCGCGCGGGCGCCTCATGGTCCTGTCCGGCCCCTCCGGCGCGACGGGCGCAGCGCGTCTGGCGGCGCGCGCGGGTCTGACTGGCGGGGCCGGATTCGTCACTGTGGCCTGTCCGCAGGATGCGGTGCCGGAGGCGGGGAGCGACCCGCTTCTGGTGGTCCGCCCTCTGGGGGAGGGCGATCTCGCCGCCGCGCTGTCCGCGTCGCGCGCCAGTGCGGCGGTGATCGGTCCGGGCGCCGGGCTCGGCGAGGCGCTCAAGGCACGCGTTGCTGCCGCGTGCGCGGCGCGCATTCCGCTCGTGCTGGACGCTGATGCGATCAGCGTGTTCGCCGACGCGCCCGAAATGCTGTTTCGCCAGCTGCATCCGCGCTGCGTGCTGACGCCGCATGCGGGCGAGTTCGAGCGATTGTTTCCAGGGCTCGCCGCCGGCGCGCTCAACAAGATCGAGGCGGCGCGCGAGGCGGCGCGGCTCGCCCATGCCGTGATCGTGTTCAAGGGCCCCGATACGGTGATCGCCGCGCCCGGCGGCGCGGTGCGCGTCAATGTGCATGCCAGCGCGCGCCTCGCGACAGCCGGGACGGGCGACGTGCTGGCCGGGCTCATCGGGGCGCTGCTGGCGCAAGGCCAGGCGCCGTTCGACGCGGCATCCGCCGCCGTCTGGCTGCACGGCGACGCCGGCCGGCGCCTGGGGCCGGGTGCAAGCGCAGCCGATCTCCTGTCCCGTCTTCCCGATGCGCTCGCCGCTGAACGCAGCCGGCGTCTGCGCGCGCGCGCCCTGCAGCGCCTCGCCGCCAACCGGTAGCCGCGCGCGCGGCGCCAGCGTATAGCTGCCTCGCCCACATCAAATCTTCCTGCTAACCGGATCGCGCGCCATGTCTGAAATCGACCGCCTGTCCCAGACCGATGATGACGCACTCGCGTTTCACCGCGCCGAACCGGCGGGCAAGATCGCCCTTCAGCCCACCAAGCCCATGGCGACGCAGCGCGATCTGGCGCTTGCCTACAGTCCGGGCGTGGCTGCGCCGGTGCGCGCCATCGCCGCTGATCCCGGCGCTGTCTATGACTACACCTCAAAGGGTAATCTGGTCGCCGTGGTGTCCAATGGCACCGCGATCCTGGGGCTGGGCGACCTTGGTCCCGCAGCGTCCAAGCCTGTGATGGAAGGCAAGGCGGTCCTGTTCAAGCGCTTTGCCGATATCGACGCCTTTGATCTGGAGATCGCCTACACCGATCCCGACCGCTTCGTGGACTGTGTGGCGGGCTTTGGCGACACGTTTGGCGGCATCAATCTGGAAGACATCAAGAGCCCGGAATGCTTCGAGATCGAGGCCCGCCTGCGCGACATGCTCGACATCCCGGTGTTCCACGACGACCAGCACGGCACCGCGATCATCGCCGCCGCCGGCCTGATGAACGCCTGCCGCCTGACGGACCGGACGCTGGACGCGGTCCGCCTTGTCCTGATCGGCGCCGGGGCGGCGGGCCTGTCGGTCCTGGAATTGCTCAAATCGCTGGGCGTGCGCGACGAGAACGTCACCATCATCGACCTCAAGGGCGTGGTCCATTCTGATCGAAACGACCTGCACGACCGGCTGCGCCGTCATGCCCGGCGCACCGGCTTGCGCACGCTGGACGAGGCGATGGCCGGCGCGGACGTCATGCTGGGCCTGTCGGCGGGCGGGATCGTCACCCCGTCCATGGTCCGGTCCATGGCGCCCAATCCGATCATTTTCGCCATGGCCAATCCGACCCCGGAGATTATGCCGGACATCGTGCGCGCCGTGCGCCCCGACGCGATCGTGGCCACGGGCCGATCCGATTTCCCCAATCAGGTCAATAATGTATTGGGTTTTCCTTATATATTCCGCGGCGCGCTCGATGTGCGCGCGCGCACAATCAATGACGAGATGAAACTCGCCGCCGCGCATGCGCTCGCTGATCTCGCCCGTCAGGACGTGCCTGACGAGGTGGCGGCCGCCAACAAGTCCGGGGCGCTGCGGTTCGGGCGCGACTACATCATCCCGTCCCCGTTCGATCCGCGCCTCTTGAGCTTTGTGCCCCCCTATGTGGCGCGTGCGGCGGTGGAGTCCGGCGTGGCGCGCATCGCGCTCAAGGATCCCCATGATTACAGCCGCCGGCTTGCGCGGCGCCTCGATCCGACCGCCGCCCTGCAGCAGCGCATCACCGCTTCGATCAAGGGCACGGACAAGCGCATCGTCTTCGCCGAAGGCGAGGAGCCCAGCGTGATCCGCGCCGCCTTCGCCTTCCAGTCCCAGGGGCTGGGGCGCGCCGTTCTGGTCGCCCGCGACGACATCGCGCGGCGCAATATGCGCGATCTGGGCCTGCCGCAGGACGAGCTTGAAATCTGGAATGCGCGGCTGTCAGACCGCAACATGGACTATGCCGACTGGCTCTATGAGCGCCTGCAGCGCCGGGGCTATCTGCGCCGCGACGTCCAGCGCCTGGTCAATAATGACCGCAACGTCTTCTCCGCCTGCATGCTGCGCTTTGGCGACGCGGACGGCATGGTGACCGGCGTGACGCGCCACTACACCAACACCATGTCGGATATCCGGCTGGTGCTGGACCCGGCGCCGGGCGGGCGGATCATCGGCCTGTCCATTGCGCTGGCCAAGGGCCGGACGCTGGTGATCGCCGACACCAACGTCACCGAGTTTCCCGATGCCGTGGATCTGGCCGAAATCGCGCAAGGCGCCGCCCATGCGGCTGCGCGCCTTGGCCTGTCGCCGCGGGTGGCCTTCCTGTCCTACTCCACCTTTGGCAATCCGCCGGGCGAACGCACCGCCAAGGTCCAGCGCGCGGTGGAGATCCTCGCAGAACGCGGCGTCGACTTTGAATATGAGGGCGAGCTCGCCGCCGACATCGCCCTCGATCCCGACCATCACGAGGTCTATCCGTTCTCGCGCCTGTCGGACGCGGCCAACGTGCTCATCATGCCGGCGGTGCACTCGGCCTCCATCGCGACGCGGCTCCTGAAAGCGGCCGGCGGGGCGACGGTGATCGAGGGCTTGCTGATCGGGCTCGAAAAATCAGTCCAGATCGCGCGGGTGGGCTCGCCCGTCTCCGATATCGTCAACCTGGCCAGCATGGCGAGCTTTGATCTGACGCGTCGCGACTGAGTAAGCCCGGACGGAGGGTCCGGCCGGAACGGCGCAGATCGTCAGCGCAGGCTGGCGGACCTGTGCTCCCGAGGCGTCATACGCCCCTGAACGCAAAACGCCCCCGGCCGGAAGGGCCGGGGGCGCTGCCAGGAGGCGGGGCGCCTAGTTGGGCCGCTGCGGGTACATTCCGTCCATGGCGACGCAGTACCGCAAGCCCAGGGTCGGGGCGTGAACATCCACCGGCGTTGTTCCGCCGGCAGGCGAGACCATGTCGTTGTCCATGGTCACGTCGACCCCGCCCTGGCGGTAGCGCGGCTGGGCGAAGCTCGCCGGTGTCGCATTCTCAGGGCTGACCGTATCGGCCAGCTGGCTGGCGCCGTACACCACATGCGTGTGCTGCGCGAGATTGGCCGGGGACAGTATGACCGAGGCCTGGCCAAAGGGCTGGCCGATCTGGACGGGGCTCAGTCCCGGCCCCTGTCCCACGCCGACCGGGATGCGGCCCTGCAGGTTGGGGAGGGCGAAGGTCGTGACGCCGTTGCCGCCATATGTGGTTCCCACCAGGGAGTACAGCACCTGGTAGTCGGCGATGGACAGAACCTGGCCATTGGCTTCAAGCCACCCCTGGGGGCAGTAGCTGAACCCGACAAGCATTATGTCGCCGACATACGGATCGGCCTGGGCGGAGGCGGCGGCTGAAGCAAGCGCTGCGGCCGAAATCCCTGCGGCGAGCGATGTAATGAGTTTCATGGCTGAGATTCCTTGTTTCACGGCCGTGTCGGGTAGACGCCTTGAAGGGCGACGCACCAGGTCAGGGCCAGATAGGGTTGACGCACGGAGAAGGGGGCCCCGGCGCCCACCGTCTGGACGAGGCCGGGATTCATGATGACGTCGGATGTGCCGGCTGCAGCATAGGCGACCGACGCCGGCGGATACGTGGCGAAGCCGCTGCCAGCGGGCGTCGTGCTGTCCGGTCCCTGGGAGGAGGCGTGGAAGCTGTGCGTGTGCGCCGGCATCTGCGGCAGCGTCAGGCTGACGGTCTCGCTGCCGATGACTTGACCCGGGTTGAGCGGCGGCAATCCCGCGCCGGTCCCGACGCCGGCGGCGTGCCGGCCGTTCAGATTGGGCAGGGCGAACGTGTTTCGGCCGTCTCCGCCATACGTGGGGCCATACAGTGAAAACAGGGCGGGGTTGGACGAGACTGCAATCACCTGACCGTTGGCCGGCGCCCATCCCGAGGGGCAAAACGCGAACCCGAATTGAGTGATCTGGCCAATGTACGGGTCGACCTGGCTGTGTGCGGGGGCAGCCGCGCCGAAGGCTGCGGCTGCCGCGCTAGCCATGGCGGCGAGCGTGAGTTTGAAGCGGTTCATCTGTGTCTCCTGTGATATCTGCCGTCAGTCGCGGCTCGGATAAATTCCTTGGATGGCGACGCAGTAGGTCATGCCGAGGGAGGGCTGGGTGATCGAAAACGGCTGCGATCCGCCCGCCAGTCCCAGGACGCCCGCCGCCATGGCCATGCCCGGCTCCGGATTGCCGGAGGCGTACGAATTCACGCCTGTCCCCGACTGTTCAGCCAGGTCGGCATTGGCGGGCGAGTTGGTCGAGCCAACCCGGTCAGAGGCCCGTATCAGGTGGTTGTGGGGCGGCAGTTCAGCGACTGACATGGTGTGGCTCGGTGACCCGCCCGCCTGTCCGAGCGGCACGCTTTGCCCGGCGCCGATCACGGCGCGTCCGCGCAGATCGGGCAGATTGAAGTTGGTCGTCCCGTTCCCGCCAAACCGTGTGCCCAGCAGCGAGTAGAGGGCCTGGTACTGGTTGATGGGCAAGGTTTGGCCATTGGCGGCAAGCCAGCCCTGCGGACAAAAGTTTTCAGCGACGAGGGACACCTGGCCGATATAGGGTTCATATTCAGCCGACGCGGTCGCTGGCAAAGCGGCGAGGGCCATCGCGGCGCTCGCACCTGCAACAAATAGTTTCTTCACTTTCATGTGACACTCCCCTTTGCCTGATTGGCAGATAAACTTTGACGCGAGTCGCGGCAGGCAAGAAGGCAAAACTCGCCGGTGCATGGCTTGGAGGCGAGGGAGGCGGGGCGCGGTTGATTTTCCCGGCCTGCCGGGTGATGACCGCAGCGGCAACCCAACGGAGCGCGCAACCCATGTCGGCGATGAAGTTTGACCTGATCGTGATTGGCGGCGGACCGGGCGGCTATGTCGCCGCCATCCGCGCCTCGCAACTGGGCATGAAGACCGCCCTCGTCGAGCGAGAGCACATGGGTGGCATCTGTCTGAACTGGGGATGCATCCCCACCAAGGCCCTGCTGCGCAGCGCCGATGTGTACGAGCTGTTCCACCGCGCCGAAGAGTTCGGGCTGGCGGCGGACAATGTGCGCTTTGATATTGGCGCGGTCGTGAAGCGTTCGCGCCAGGTGGCCAAGCGCCTGTCGTCGGGTGTCGCCGGTCTGATGAAGAAGCACAAGGTGAGCGTGTTTGACGGCGAGGCGAGCCTGAAGGCCGGCGAGGCGGCGCCGGGCGTGGTGGTCAAGGGCAAGGACGGCAAGACGCAGACCCTGTCAGCCGATCACGTGATCCTCGCCACAGGGGCGCGCGCGCGCACCCTCCCCAAGGCCGGGCTGGAGCCGGACGGCAAGCTGATCTGGACCTACAAGGAAGCCATGGTGCCCGAAACCATGCCCGCATCGGTGCTGGTCATCGGATCGGGCGCCATCGGCATGGAGTTCGCCAGCTTCTATCACACCATGGGCGCGCAGGTGACCGTGGTGGAGATGGTCGACCGAATCCTGCCCGCCGAGGACGCCGAAATCTCCGCCCTGGCCGAGAAAACCTTCCGCAAGAAGGGCATGAGCATCTTCACTTCCGCTCAGGTCGGCGGGCTGAAGACGGGCGCCAAGTCTGTGACGGCTCAGGTCACCGGCAAGGATGGCAAGGCGCACTCCATCGAGGCCGAGCGGGTGATTCTGGCTATCGGCATCACCGGCAATGTCGAGGGGATCGGGCTGGAAGCGCTCGGCGTGACCCTGGACCGCGGCCATGTCGCCGCCGACGGTTATGGGCGCACGAATGTTAAGGGGCTATACGCCATCGGCGATGTCGCGGGCGCGCCCTGGCTGGCGCACAAGGCCTCCCATGAGGGCGTGATCTGCGTTGAGGCGATCGCCGGGCTGCATCCCCATGCCATCGACAAGACCAATATCCCCGGCTGCACCTATTGCCATCCGCAGATCGCGTCGGTGGGCCTGACCGAGGCGCGCGCCCGGGAGGCGGGCCACGAGCTCAAGATCGGCCGGTTCCCCTTTGTGGGGAATGGCAAGGCGATTGCGCTGGGCGAGGATCAGGGCCTGATCAAGACGATTTTCGACGCCAGGACCGGCGAGCTTCTGGGCGCCCACATGATCGGCGCGGAGGTCACCGAGCTCATCCAGGGCTTTGCCGTGGGGCGCACCCTCGAAACCACCGAGGCCGAGCTGATGCATACGATCTTTCCGCATCCAACCCTGAGCGAAATGATGCATGAGAGCGTGCTGGACGCTTATGGGCGGGCGCTGCACATCTGACCGGCATGCCGCTGCCTGCGGCGGAAAAATTTATCGTTATTCGGAAAATCCCTCTTTCTTATCGAGTTTCGATATGTTATCGAGTTTCGATATGGTTGGTCCCATACAAGGAGACAGCCGCTCACCGGACGGACCCAGGCCAACAGGCCGGGCCGGCCGGGCAGGCGGACCTGGAGGAGGAGTGACGCCGATGATGACCTTGCTCAAGCCGATCGCGGTGGCCGCGCTGGCGGCGGCCGCCCTGCTGGCCGCGCCGGCCTCGGCGCAATATGTGGGCGGCAATCTGCAACTGGATCTCGATGACAGCGGCGATGTGAGCATCGCCGGCGCCAATGTGCGCCTGACCGGGCGCGTCGGCGGCTCGGTGTCCGTCGCGTCGGCAGACTTCTTTTCCAGCGCCGGCATTGGCGGAGATCTGGAAATGGCGGCCGCGAACGTGACCGTCACCGGTCCGGTTCAGGGCGACGTGACCGGCATTGCCGCGAACATCACGCTGGATGCGCCGGTGGGCGGTGATTTTGATGCGGCCGGCGCCAATATCACGCTGCTCGACATCGTCGCCGGCGAAATGTCCGCCCGAGGCGCGCTGATTACGATCGGGCGCGATGCCCGCATCGAAGGCGAGGCCGACCTCTCCGCGCGCGAGATCATCCTCGAAGGCGCGCTGGGCCGCGGCGGCAAGTTCGCCGCACGCGACATCCGCATCAGCGGCGCCGTGGACGGCCCGCTGGACATCGCCGCCGAGCGCGTGGAGATCACCGCCACCGCCGTGATCACGGGTCCCGTCACAGTGCGCGCGCCCAATCCGCCGCGCGTCGCCGAGGGCGCGGTGGTCGGCGAGATCACCTATGTCGAAGCGCCCTTCATCGAAGAGCGCCATGCGCGCCATGACGTGTCGCTGGATTTCATGCCGTCGCCCTGGGCCATCGGGGGCGTGCTGGGCGCCAGCGCCTTCATTCTGGGCTTCCTGGCCTCGGTCATCGCCCCGCGCGGCGTGGCGGGCGTGGCGCTGGCCTTCCGCCGCCGGCCCTGGGTGTCAGGATTTCTGGGACTGGTCGTGCTGGCCATGTCTCCGGTGCTGATCGTGACTCTGGGCGTGCTTTTGGTGGTAACCATCATCGGCATCCCGCTCGCCCTGCTGCTTTTGCTGGCCGCGCCCATCCTGTACTTCCTCGCCTTCGCCTTTGGCGGGGTGGTGATCGGGGATGCGATCCTCAACCGCTCGGGCGGACGGGCCGGGCTGGGCCTGCGCCTGGGTTCGCTGCTCGCCGCGATCCTCGCCATCATCGCGCTCAGCGCGGTGCCGGTGCTCGGCTTCATCGTGCTGCCGCTGGTGCTGTGCATCGGCCTGGGCGCCTGGACGCTGGCCATTTTCGGGCGCGAATCGCTCAAGGGCCTCGAAGCGGGTGCCGGCGGCGCGATCTGATCGCCGCAGCGGGTACGAAACGCCGCTGCGCCATGCCGGCGCGGCGGCGTATCTTTTCAGCAGGGCGCGCTTGAACCTGCCGCCCGCCAGGTCCATCTTGCGCGCAATGACAACGCTCATCGACGCCCGCACCGCCCGCGCCGCACGCCACCCGGAAAAGCAGAAGCGTCCCGATACGGAGGTTCTGCGCAAGCCGGACTGGATCCGCGTGCGCGCGCCGGCCGGCGGGGTGTTTGCCGAGACCCGCAAGCTGGTGAAAGACAACAAGCTTGTCACCGTGTGCGAGGAGGCAGGCTGCCCGAACATTGGCGAGTGCTGGTCGCAAAAGCACGCCACCTTCATGATCATGGGCGATACCTGCACGCGCGCCTGCAGCTTCTGCAATGTAAAGACCGGCATGCCCGCCGCGCTCGATGCCGACGAGCCGCGCCGCGTCGCCGAAGCCACCGCCACCATGGGGCTGGAGCATGTGGTCATCACCTCGGTGGACCGCGATGATCTGGCCGATGGCGGCGCGCGTCACTTCGCCGAGGTCATTGGCGCCATCCGCGCCGCGGCGCCGAACACCACGATCGAGATCCTGACCCCGGACTTCCTGCGCAAGGCCGGCGCCGCCGAACAGGTGATCGATGCGCGCCCGGACGTGTTCAACCACAATCTGGAAACTGTGCCGCGGCTCTATCTCTCCATTCGTCCCGGCGCCCGGTATTATCACTCGCTGCGCCTCCTGGAGCGGGTCAAGGAGCGTGACCCGTCCCAGTTCACCAAGTCCGGACTGATGGTGGGCCTGGGCGAAACCCGGGAAGAGGTGATGCAGGTGATGGACGACATGCGCTCGGCGGGTGTCGATTTCCTGACCATTGGCCAGTACCTGCAGCCCACGCGCAAGCATGCGGCGGTGGCGCGCTATGTCACCCCGGACGAGTTCAGGGGCTATGAAACCATCGCCCGCGCCAAGGGCTTCCTCATGGTCTCGGCTTCGCCGCTGACGCGCTCGAGCTATCACGCCGGAGAGGATTTCCAGCGCCTGCGCGCCGCGCGCGCAGCAGCGCTGGCCTCGGGGCGCGCGGTCTAGCCCAGTGTCAGCCGAGCATGTCGAGCGCCTGCGCCTGCGGCACAGACCTGACGATCTGTTCGATCTGGTCAGCGATGTGCGCGCCTATCCGCGCTTTATCCCCCTGATCAGCGCCATGCGCGTGATGCGCGAGGACGTCACCGGCGGCGTCGGCCAGATGGAGGCCGAGGCGCGCGTGCGCTTCCGCTTCGTGCGCGAGCGCTTCACCACGCGGGTGTCACTGGACCGGCCCGGACGGCGGATCGACGTCGCGTACCTGTCCGGCCCGTTCGACGATCTGGCCAATCAATGGCGGTTCCACCCGCTGGATGACGGGTCAACGCTGGTGGATTTCTGGATCCGCTATCACTTCCGCAATCCGATCTTGCAGGTGCTGGTCGACACCAACCGCTCGCGCGCAATCCGCTATCTCATCAACGCCTTCCGCACCGAAGCGGAGACCCGCTTTGAGACGGTGGGCGCACGGGACTATCCGCTGTCGGGCGCGCTGAACGATTATCGCGCGGCGGGCAGCTAGACGTTTCGGGGGCCGGTTTGCGCTTGCAAACGCCGCCAGTCTAACCGCCGCGCATCGGCACGACGGGCGCCACTTCAATCTCCTCCACCGCGTCCAGCGGCGGCGCCCAGCGGCGCTCTTCAGCAAGGCGGGCGCCAAGCGTGTCCAGCCGGCGTTCGGCGTCGAGGCGGATATCCATGTAGAACAGGTTGGCCGTCGGCGTGCGCCGGTCCTCGCCCACGCGCGACGGGCGGCGCAGGGCGCGCGTGCGCGGCTGGTCGATCATCAGCACGCCTGCCTGACATTGGGCGCCGGTCTGGCCAGCCATGGGGGAGGGGGTGTCGGAGAGGTCGAGCCCGTCCGCCGCCGCTCCGCCGCGATGCAGGCGCGGCGGGGCGTAGTCCTCCGCCGTCGTCCACAGGACCGGATTGACGCACAGCAGCTCCCGGCCGATGACGGGCGTCAGGCCGCCCTCGGGATCCCACGCCCGCGCGCGCTGGGTGATGGCCTCGATGCGTCCGCGCTCCTCGGCGCGCGCACCCGCCCAGGCGATGACGCAGCGCACGTCTTCGGGCTGATCGCACGGCGGCAGCTCCGCCAGCGGCCCGTTGAACAGGTCCAGCGGGACGGACGTCTCGATCAGATAGGCGGCCGCCAGGCGTTCACGCACCTGCGGGTCCGGCGCCACCTGGTGGATGAGCACGCCCAGCCCGTGACTGGCGCCCTGGCCGGCGCCGGCCAGAATGAAGGGCCGGTCGGGGCCGATCTCCCTGAGGAAGGCATCAAAGGACGCACGCACGTCCTCGAACGCCAGCTGGCGCGCCTGGAGGGAGTCCTCACGATTGTTGAGGAAGGTGTACAGCGCCGCCTGCCGGTAGTGCGGCGCGTACAGGACCGCGTCACCGGCGAGGAAGGGCGCGGCGAAATTGGGCAGCACCGACTGTGCGATGACTTCAGCTTCCTGGGACCGGTCGTACGGCGCGTTCCAGTGCACCCCGCCTTCATAGGTCGTGGGATGGATGAAGAAGATCGCCGGCGTGTCAGCATCCTCCGGCGCCTGCGACGGGCGCGCCGCCCAGGCCTGCGCCAGAGCGTAGTCGGGCGCGGGCGGGCGCTCATAGGTCTGGAACGGGATGCCCGGATCGAGAAAGGTCTGGAATACCTGCTCGCGCATGATCCAGGCGGCCGCCAGGACCAGCAGCACAAACAGGCCGGCCCCGGCGAGCAGGAGGCGCCAGAACCAGCGACGCAAGCGCTCGGTGGATAGCATCGATGTCATGACCGACACCTAAGCCTCCCGCGCCGCGCCGGGCAAGTGCAGCGATGATTTGGCCAAAGCGGCAAAGCACATCATCATGGCGCTGCTGTCCGTTCGAGAGGCTTGTCATCCCTTGCTGCGCTGGCTTCGCACCCGATTTCTGACCGGCATCGCGGTGGCGGCGCCGCTGGCGATCACGGTCTGGCTGATCGTCACGGTGGTCACCTTCATTGACGACACTATCAAGCCGCTCATTCCGGAACGCTATAACCCCGAGAGTTATCTGCCGTTCGCCATTCCGGGCATGGGCTTGCTCATCGCCATCCTCGCGCTGACGCTTCTGGGCGCGCTGGCGGCGAATATCCTGGGCCGCACGGTGATCTCCGTCGGCGAGCGCGTGGTCAATGGCCTGCCTTTCATCCGCAATGTCTATGGAGCGCTCAAACAGATCATCGAGACGGTGTTCCAGGGCCAGCAGCATTCCTTCAAGGAGGTTGTGCTGGTGGAGTACCCGATGAAGGGCAGCTATGCGGTCGCCTTCGTCGCCTCGGAAGGGCGCGGCGTCATCCGCCAGGTGGTGGGCCAGGGCGAGGAGGTGATCGGGGTGTTCATTCCCACCACGCCCAACCCCACATCCGGTTTTTTGCTCTTCGTGCCGCGTTCGAAGGCGGCCCCGCTTGATCTGTCCCTGGAAGAGGCCGCCAAGCTCATCATCTCCTTCGGAATCGTGCAGCCGGACCGGCTGCCCCTTGGGGCGATCCCGGACGATCACCCCTTGAGGGTGCAAGCAGAGCCGGCTGACCCACAAGCGACGCAACAGGGCGGACAGACAGCAAAGAGGACGGGCGATGTCTGAACGGGTGACCGCCAATCTGCCGGCGATCAATTTCGATGCGACGGCGGCGTTTTACACCAGGCTGGGCTTCGAGGTGGATTTCAAGGACGACGGCTGGATGATCCTGTCGCGCGGCGGGCTGGAGATCGAGTTTTTTCCCTATCCTGACCTGAACCCGTGGGAGTCCTCGTTCAGCGCCTGCGTGCGCGTGGCGGACGCCGATGCGCTGCGCCAGGAATGGGCCGGCGCCGGGCTTCCCGATGAGGGCATTCCGCGCCTGACGGCATCCTGGAACGACCCGTCCGGCCATCGCATGTTCGCGGTCGTGGATGAAAACGGCAGCCTTTTGCGCTGCATGTCGCCGCTTTAGACGCCGCGCTCGCCCGGCTTGCAGACCAGGCTCACCGTCCGCGCAGGTCCGCTTCCCTCAGGCGGTCCCAGCTGCGCGGCGAGCTCATCAGATCGCGCACGAAGTCCATGTTCGCCGCCACCATATTGGCGGGCAGATCGCTGGCGGCGACGGATTCGGCCTCCGCAAACCGGCCCTGAAGGGCCAGGGCGAGGGCGAGGTTCTGGCGCGATTCCGGGGCGGCGCGATCATGATCGACCGCCTGGCGCAACAGGCGCTCGGCTGCTTCGGGATCGCCCGCCAGCATGTGGCTCATCGCCAGATTGGTCAGGATCGCCGGCTCGCCCGGGCTGAGCGCCAGCGCTTCGTGGAACAGCGTACGCGCCCGGTCGCTGCGACCGGCCTGCTCCAGCGCCACGCCGTAAGCGTTGTAGAGGCGCCAGTCCGCCGGCTGCGACTGCAGCACGCGATTGAACGATTCCACCGCCTGCGCGCCCTGGCCCGAAGCGGTCAGCGCCAGGGCATACTGGGTCAGCAGCGCCATGTCGTCGGGATAGAGCGCCAGCGCCTGGCGCGCGATGTCCGCCGCCCGCGCCGCCCCGCCCAGCTGGCGCAATATGGTGGCAAGCTCCAGCGCCGCTTCGCGGTCACCGGGGTTCATCTGATAGGCCTCGGCCCAGAAGGCGGACTGGGTCAGGAGGTCCTGATTGCGGATCGCGGCGCGCTCGTCCGCCGTGGCCGGGGCGAGGCTGCGCGCCTGCATCTCCTGCGCGAGGGATTCTTCCTGCGGCGTCAGCCGCGTTGCGCCCGTCGTGGCGCCGCACCCGGAAAGGACAAGGCTTACAAGGGCGATTGCCGATACCGGGGCGCGCATGCTCTACCTCTTGGCCAACGCTTCTGCGCCCAGTTCTCCCGCGCGCCGGTCAAGAAGCCGTTAACGACTGGCGCGCCCAAGCTGACATGGATTGCCCCCGTATGACCGATGCCCTTGACCTGTTCGCCGATGCGTCCGCCAAAGGACGCCTTGCCCGTGTGGTGACCGCCCCCGGGCTCGCCGGGGCGCTGGCCGCCCTGCCGGAGGCGGCGCGCGCCCATGCGCGCGATGGCGGTTTTGAGGCCGGCCCGAGCCAGGTCGTCATCCTTCCCGCGGGGGCCGGGGCCGATGCGCTGGTGGGCGCCGGGGCCGGCCTCAGCCCGTTTGACGCCGCCGGCGCGGCGCTGGTCCTGCCCGAAGGCGACTGGCGGTTTGAACACCTGCCTGCCGGCTGGGACCCGACCGTGTTCGCCATGGCCTTCGCGCTCGGCGGCTATCAGTTCACCCGCTACAAGGCGCCCCGGCGCGCGCCTGCGCGGCTCATTCCGCCAGAGGGCGCGGACCGGGCCGAAGCCTCGCGAGTGACGCATGGGGTCATGCTCACGCGCGATCTGGTCAACACCCCGGCGGCGGACATGCTGCCCAGCCATCTCGAAGCGGCGGTGCGCGGGCTTGCCGCCCGGTTCGGGGCGCATGTGGACGTGGTGACGGGCGATGATCTGCTGACGCAGAACTATCCCATGATCCATGCGGTGGGCCGGGCCTCGGCCGACGCGCCCCGCCTCATTGAGATGCATTGGGGCGAGGACAGCCATCCGCGCCTGGCGCTGGTGGGCAAGGGCGTGTGCTTTGATTCCGGCGGGCTCGACATCAAGCCTGGCGACGGCATGCTCCTGATGAAGAAGGACATGGGCGGCGCCGCCAGCGTCATGGGCGTGGCCTACATGATCATGCAGGCGCGCCTGCCGGTGCGCCTGCACGTGCTGATCCCGGCGGTCGAAAACGCGATATCGGGCAATGCGTTCCGCCCCGGCGACATCTTGCGCTCCCGCAAGGGCCTGACGGTGGAGATCGGCAATACCGACGCGGAAGGCAGGCTGGTGCTCGCCGACGCGCTGACCCGCGCCATCGAGTTTGATCCCGATCTGGTGGTGGATATGGCGACCCTCACCGGCGCGGCGCGCATTGCGCTGGGGCCGGAGCTGGCCCCGCTCTACACCGATGATGACGCGGTGCGCGACGCCCTGGTCGCCGCCGGGCAGGCAGTGGACGATCCGGTCTGGCCGATGCCGCTGTGGGGCGGGTATGACGCCCAGCTCGACAGCCCCATCGCCGATCTCTCCAACACCGGCGGCAAGCTCGCCGGGTCGGTGACGGCGGCGCTGTTCCTGCGCCGCTTCGCCCGCGAGGCGCGCGCCTGGGCGCATTTCGACATTTACGCCTGGAACCCTGCGGCGCGGCCCGGCCGCCCGGCGGGCGGGGAATTGCTGGGCGGGCGCGCCCTGTGGCGTTTCTTGCAGCAGCGCTACGGAGGCTAGGCGATGACGGATTACCAGGTCACGGCCGGCGTCGCGCCGATCCGCCGCGAACCGGCTGATGATGCGATGCAGCTCTCCCAGCTGCTCGCTGGCGAGGTGTTTCATGTCGAGCGTGAAGAGGCAGGCTGGGGCGAGGGCGTGTCGCGCCATGACGGCTATCGCGGCTGGGTCGCGATGGAGGCCCTGTCGGCGCCGGTGCTGATCCCCACCCACGTGGTTTCGGTGCTGCGCACCTATGTCTTCAGCGAACCCGACCTCAAATCCGCGCCGCGCTTCCTGATCTCCATGAACGCCAAGGTCTCAGCTGGCGCCCGCAGTGGAAAATTCGTTGAAGCGCAACGCCTTGGCTGGGTTTTTGAAAGTCATCTGGCGCCTCTGGGCGCGCATGAGCCCGACTATGCCGCCGTGGCCGAGCGCTTTGTCGGCACGCCCTATCAATGGGGCGGCAAGGAGAGCCTGGGGCTCGACTGTTCCGGTCTCGTCCAGACGGCGCTGGAGCGCGCCGGCGTGCTGGTCCCGCGCGATAGCCGCGATCAGGAAGCCTGGGCCGGCGCTCACTGGGATGAGGTCCACATCGATGAGGAGCTGGGCGGGCTGCAGCGCGGCGATCTGATGTTCTGGCCCGGCCATGTGGGCATTCTCACCTCGCCGGACACGATCATCCATGCCAACGCCTTCCACATGCTCACCGTGGCCGAACCGGTCTCGCGTGCGGTGATGCGCATCGCCCACCGCCACGCGCCCGTGAGCGGGGTATTCCGGGCGAGGGATGAATAGCCCGCGCCGCGCTGCGCCATTGACGCGTGCGGCGTTGCGGCTGAATGCTGAACATCCATGTGGCAGCGCAGCAACCGGACCCTTCCATGACCGCGTCCCAGACTGATGTGTTTTACCGGGAGCGGCGCCTGCCGCCTTACGTGTTCGCGGAAGTGAACCGGATGAAGGCCGCCAGCCGCAAGGCGGGGCGCGATGTCATCGATTTCGGCATGGGCAATCCCGATCTGCCGCCCGCCCAGCACATCATCGACAAGCTGAAGGAAGTCACCGCCGATCCGCGCGCCCATCGCTATTCGGCCAGCCAGGGCCTGCCCTCCCTGCGCCGGGCGCTGGCGCGCTATTACGAGCGGCGCTTTGACGTGGCGCTCAATCCCGACACCGAAGTGTGCGTCACGCTGGGGTCCAAGGAAGGGCTGGCCAATCTCGCCCAGGCGATCACCGCGCCGGGCGATGTCATCCTGGTGCCGGACCCGTCCTATCCCATTCACATGTTCGGCTTCATCATCGCCGGAGCCGCCGTGCGCCCGGTCGGGTTCAACGATCCGGAGACGTTTCTGCGCGACGCCGCGCTGGCGTGCAAGCGCTCCATCCCCGCGCCATCGGCCCTTGTGTTGAACTTCCCGTCCAACCCCACCGCGCGGGTGGTGGGCCTCGACTTCTACGAAGAGGCGGTCAAGCTGGCGCGCGACAATGACCTCGTTATCATCTCCGATCTGGCCTATGCCGATATCTGGTTTGATGGCGGGCCGCCGCCCTCCATCCTTCAGGTCAAGGGCGCGCGCGATGTGGCGGTGGAGTTCACCTCCATGTCGAAGACCTATTCCATGCCGGGCTGGCGTATCGGCTTTGCGGCCGGATCGGCGCGCCTGGTGGAGGCGCTCAAGCGGGTGAAATCCTATCTCGACTATGGCGCCTTCACGCCGATCCAGATCGCGGCGGTGGCCGCGCTGGACGGTCCCCAGGACGGGGTGGAGGCGGCGCGCCTGATCTATCGCAAGCGCCGCGACGTCATGGTGGAAAGCTTCGGACGCATCGGGTTCAATATCCCGAGCCCGCCCGCGACCATGTTCGCCTGGACGCCGATCCCGGAACCCTTCGCCCATATGGGCTCGGTGGAGTTCGCCAAGCGCCTGCTGGAGGAGACCGATGTGGCCGTGGCGCCGGGTCTGGGCTTTGGCGAGCGCGGCGACACCCATGTGCGCCTGGCGCTGGTAGAGAACGAGCAGCGCATCCGTCAGGCGGCGCGCGCCATGAAGGGCTTCTTCGCCAAGGGATAGCCGCTCGCGCATGACGCGAACGGGCCTTGCCCGAAACGCGCGTCAGGCGCAAAGCTTCCGCGTGGACGCGGTCTTTGATCCTTCCCGGCGCGCGCCCGGTTTCTGGGAGCGCAGCGCTGTGGCCGTGCTGGGCGCCCCTGCAGGCTTCAGCGCGCCCGATCCCTCGCGCCTCATCCTGTGGCTGCCATGCGCGCTGGCGGCAGGAGCGGCGGCGTATCTCGCGCTCCCGGCCGAACCTCCCGCCTGGGCGGCGCGCGCGCTGATGGCGCTGGCGGCGGTCCTGCTGGCGGGCGCCCTGTGGGCGCGCAGCCGCGCGATCCTCCTCTATGGCCTGCTGCTGACCGCTGTCTGCGTGTTCGGCTTCGCGCACACCCAGCTGCGGGCCGAGCGCCTGACCCCGCCGCCACTCGATCTGTCGGGCCGGGCGTTGACGGTGGAGGGCTGGGTTGAAGCCATCGAGCGCGGCGGAACAAGGTCGCGCCTTCGTATCCGGGTGACGGCGATGGAGGGCATGGACGAGCCGCCCCGGCGCATCCGCGTGCGGGCGTCCCTGGGTGATTTCGCGCCGGGCGACGGCGTGCGGGTGCGCGCATCGCTGACCCGCCCCACGGGCCCCGCTGCGCCCGGCGGCTATGATGGCGGGCGCGCGGCCTGGTTCCAGTCTGTGGCGCTGACAGGGTATGCGGTCACGCCGCTTCAGCCAGCCTCGGTCGAGGGCGGCGGGTTCGCGCGCTGGCTGGCGGGCCTGCGATGGCGTCTGGCCCAAAGGGTCGAGGCTGTCGCCGGAGAGCAGACCGGCGCCATCGCCGCCGCCTTGCTGACGGGCGAGCGCGCCGGGGTCAGCGAGGACGACGCCGAGGCGCTGCGCCTGTCAGGGCTGGGGCATATTCTGGCGATCTCCGGCCTGCACATGGCGCTGTTTGCAGGCGGGGTGTTCTTCGCCGTGCGATTGGTTCTGGCGAGCATCGAGCCGCTGGCCCGCGCCCATGATCCGCGCAAGCCCGCCGCCCTCATCGCCATCCTGGCCGCGACCGTCTACCTCATCCTGTCGGGCGCCGCCGTCTCGACCCAGCGGGCCTGGATCATGGCGTGCGTGGTGCTCATCGGCGTGCTGATCGACCGGCGCGCCTTCTCGCTGCGGTCGCTGGCGCTGGCGGCGCTGGCCGTCTTGCTGATTGCGCCCGAAAGCGTGATCCATGCCGGGTTCCAGATGAGCTTCGCCGCCGTGGCCGCGCTGATCGCCGTCTATGAGGCGTGGATGCGGGTGCGCCCCGCGCCAGAGGGCCGCCCCGGCCTGATCGGGCGGGCCACGGGCAGTTTCGCCGGTCTCGCCGTCACCTCACTGGTCGCGGGGGCAGCCACCGGGGCCTTCGCCGCCTTCCATTTCCAGCGCATGGCCGCCTACGGCCTGATCGCCAATCTGCTGGCCATGCCGGTCTTCACCTTCTGGGTCATGCCTGTGGGCGTGATGGCGCTCGCCGCAGCGCCCTTCGGTCTCGACGCCGTTTTCCTGATGGCGATGGATTACGGTCTGCGCGTGGTGATGGCCATCGCCTATTGGAGCGCCGGTCTGGAGGGCGCCGAAGTGCTGGTCACCGCCGCCGGCGGGCCTGTTGTGGCGCTCTACGCCGCCGGCTTCGCGCTCCTGACCCTCGGGCTGGGCCTTGCGCGCCTCGCAGGCGGGGCTGTGACGCTGGTCGCCCTGGTGCTGTGGAGCGTGCAGAGCCCGCCTGACATGATGATCGCCGATGGCGGCGTGGTGCTGGCGCGCTTTGAGGAGGGCGCAGGCTTCCAGGCCACCGACACCCGCCGCGCGCGCTTTGCCTCCACCGTCTTCCTGCAGCGCGCCGGGGAGGGCAGCGCCGGCCCGCAGCGCGCGGACCTGGCCTGCGATGCGCTGGGCTGCACCGGCCGCACGGCGCAGGGCGTGCTGATTGCGGTGACCGGCGAGCCCGAAGCGCTCGTGGAGGACTGCGAGCGCGCCGATCTCATCGTGTTCAACGGCCGCGCCAGCGCCTGGCGCAAGCGCCGCTGCGCCGCCATCCTGCTGGACGATCCGGCGCGGGAGGAACTGGGCGGCGCGGAAGTCTGGATCCGCGATGGCCGCGTCATCCGCCTGCGCGCCGCAAATGACACAAGGCGCGGGCGGCCGTGGGAGACGTGAAGAGATGTTGATGGGGCTGCACCGCGCACCCCTCGCGTCCGCGCATCACCGCGTATAGTCGGGCCTGATCGAATCGCGAGGACGATATGGGTGAGCAGTTTCCCGGCGAGGGCGGGCGGATTTTCGAGCAGAGCTTCGAGGACGCCTTGTCCTCGCGCTACCTCGCCTATGCCTTGTCCACCATCACCCAGCGGGCGCTGCCCGATGCGCGCGACGGGCTGAAGCCCGTTCACCGGCGCCTGCTTTACGCCATGCGGCTTTTGAAGCTGGACCCGGACTCCGCCTTCAAGAAATGCGCGCGCGTCGTGGGCGATGTCATCGGCCGCTTCCACCCCCATGGCGACCAGGCGGTGTATGAGGCGCTGGTGCGCCTGGCCCAGGATTTCGCCAGCCGCTATCCGCTGGTGGAGGGCCAGGGCAATTTCGGCAATGTGGACGGCGATGGCGCGGCGGCCATGCGCTATACCGAAGCGCGCCTGACCGAAGCTGCCCGTCTCATCCTGCAGGACTACGATGCGGGCACCGTCGATTTTCGCACCACCTATGACGGCGAGGATGAAGAGCCGCTGGTCCTGCCTTCGGCCTTCCCGAACCTCCTGGCCAACGGCTCGGCGGGGATTGCCGTGGGCATGGCCACCAATATCCCGCCCCATAATGCTGCCGAGCTGTGCGATGCGGCGCGCCACCTGATCAAGACGCCCAATGCCGCCACCGAGACCTTGATGAACTACGTCAAGGGGCCGGACTTCCCCACCGGCGGGGTGTGCGTGGAGCCGGTGCAGTCCATGCTGGAGGCGTATGAGACCGGGCGCGGCGGCTTCCGCCTGCGCGCGCGCTGGGAGGTGGAGGAGGCGGCCCGCGGCCAGTGGCGCGTGATCGTCACCGAGATTCCCTATCTGGTGCAGAAATCGCGCCTCATCGAACGCATCGCCGCCCTGCTGGAGCAGAAGAAGCTTCCGCTTCTAGCCGACGTGATGGACGAGAGCGCGGAGGATATCCGCGTCGTGTTCGAGCCCAGGAGCCGCACCGTCGATCCGGCCCTGCTGATGGAATCGCTGTTCCGGGTCACCGATCTGGAAGTGCGCTTTGCGATGAACATGAATGTGCTGGACGCCACCGGCGCGCCGCGCGTGGTGGGGCTGAAAGAGGCGCTGCGCATCTGGCTCGACCACCGCCAGGTGGTGGTGGTGCGCCGCGCCCGCGCCCGCCTCGAAAAGGTGGAGGACCGGCTGGAGGTTCTGGCCGGCTATATCATCGCCTTCCTCAATCTCGACGAGGTGATCCGCATCATCCGCGAGGAGGACGAGCCGCGACCCGTCCTGATGGCGGCGTTCAGCCTGACAGAGCGCCAGGCGGAGGCGATCCTGAACATGCGCCTGCGCTCCTTGCGCAAGCTGGAAGAGATGACGCTGCGCGCCGAGGCCGACACGCTGGGCGCGGAGCGCTCGGCGCTGCAGGCGCTGATCGCCGACGAGGCCGTGCAGTGGAAGGCCGTGGACAGCGAGATCGCCGAGGTGAAGACGCGCTTTGGCCCCGCGACGCCGCTGGGCAAGCGCCGGACCGAATTCGCTGATGCCCCGTCCGCCGATCTGTCCGACGCGGTGGACGAGGCGCTGATCGCGCGCGAGCCCATCACGGTCATCCTGTCGCGCATGGGCTGGATCCGCGCCCTCAAGGGCCATGTGGATGACCTCTCGGCCCTGAAGCACAAGGACGGCGATGAGACCCTGTTCGCGGTCAAGGCCGAGACCACAGACAAGCTCCTCCTGTTCACCACCGACGGGCGCTGGTTCACCCTGGACGCCGCCAAACTCCCCGGCGGGCGCGGCTTTGGCGAACCGGTGCGCCTGATGGTGGACGCCGCCGACGATGCCGATCCCGTGACGCTGCTGCGCCATGACCCGGCGCGCAAGCTCCTGCTCGCCGCCACATCGGGCCATGGCTTCATCGTGGAGGAGAAGGAGCTGCCCGCCGCCAAGCGGGCCGGGCGCCAGGTGCTCACCCTGTCTGACGGCGCGCGGGCCATGGCCGCCGTACCGGTGACGGGCGACCGGGTGGCCGTGCTGGGCGAGAACCGCAAGCTTCTGGCTTTCCCGCTGGAGGACATGCCCGACATGGTGCGCGGCAAGGGCGTGCGCCTCATGGGCGGCTCCAAGCAGTCCGGCCTTGCTGACATCACCGTGTTCAACAGCGCCGAAGGGCTTATCCGCATCGACCCGGCGGGCCGGCGCCATCTCGTTGAGGACTGGCGCCTGTTCGAGGGGCGGCGCGCCCAGGCCGGCAAGCTGGCGCCCAAGGGCTTTGCGTCCAGGCGGTTTGACGGGCGATGATTTTGGTTAAGCTGGCTGTATACGTCCTCCTTACTCCTTGAGGCAGGCCTATCGCGTTAGGGCCATGAGCACTTTTTCCCCCCCTTGAGGGGAGGGTCAGGGTGGGGTGTGCGGCGGTGAGGGGTGGCGTCAGGGTTGCTGAAATGGCGCGCCCCCCACCCCAACCCTCCCCCGGTGGGGGGAGGGAGAATGGCCAGCGCCGTCTTCAGCGGGACCATGGCTCAAGTGCGATCGGCCTCACGCTTGACTGGCCGTCGACCCTGTCTGCGTTGTCAGTTGGCGTTGGCGCGCGCGCAGGTTAAACCACTCAGGCAGGCGCAGACCCGCGCCGGGCTTGAGGAGTGCGACATGGAATTCATGGTGTTTCTGGCCATCGTGGCGGTGGTCGGCCTGGTCATCGTCCTGATCTATAACCGCCTGGTCGCGCTGCGTCAGACGACGCGTCAGGCGTGGGGTGATATCGACGTCCAGCTCAAGCAGCGCCACGACCTGGTCCCCAATCTGGTGGAGACGGTGAAAGGCTACGCTGCCCACGAGAGCCAGACGCTGGAAAATGTGGTCAAAGCCCGCCAGCAGGCGGTGGACGCCAGCTCGGTCAAGGATCTCGCCCAGGCGGAGAACATGCTGTCGGGCGCGCTGCGCCAGCTCTTCGCCCTGTCGGAAGCCTATCCGGACCTGAAGGCGAACCAGAATTTCCTCAAGCTGCAGAACGAGCTGGCCGATCTGGAAAACAAGATCGCCGCCGCGCGCCGCTTCTTCAACAACGCCGTGTCGGAATACAACACGGCCATCGAGCAATTCCCGGCGGTCGTGCTGGCGGGCATGTTCGGTTTCAAGGAGAAGGAATTCTTCGAGATCGCCGGAACCGAACGCGCCACGCCGTCTGTGTCGTTCTAGGCGCAGGGCCGATAGGCCAGCCGGGTTTGGAAAAGGCCAGCCAGCCAGCTGAACAGCGGTTGGTTGGTCTTTAATCTGTGCGCATTCACGACCGCTTCGGCCAAGGCGTGAATGTCATTATGCAGAAACGGCGACAGGCTGAGCGGCGCAATGGCGCGGCCTGTGATCCGGCTCAGGTCGATCTCCAGAATGGCGCGCGCCATGCGTCCATTGCCATCGCGATAGGGGTGGATCAACACCAGCGTGAGATAGCGCAGCATGGCCCAGGCCAAAGGGTGAGGGGCGTCGTCAGGTGACAGGCTGAGCCATTGATCCATCAGACCTGACAGACGCTCCGCGACAGGGTACAGCATGCGGTAGTTCCCGCAGACGCCTGAACGGGCGCTGCCGGTGCGAAACCCGGCGCCGGCGCCCAGCACGCGGATCGCGATCATGTCCAGCTCAGCCGGTGCGCCTTTCAGGTCTTCCAGAACAGGACGTGTTCGCCCGGCGAGATGATCGGCATGGCGGAGCAGGTTGGATTGATGGCGGGCGCTTGTCCTGGCCATGTCGCGGGCCAGGGCGATGTCGTCCGGCAGCGCCCGCAGCGCTGTCAGTCCGGTCAGAAGCGCGTCCAGGTGGTGATGATCGAGCTCGGGATAGGCGAAGCCGGGCCTGACATCCAACAGGTTCACCCGCATAGCGTCACGGCGCATCTTCCGGTGCGCGGGGACGCAGGGGCAGGTCGTCTATCCCGTACTCAAGGGTGAACTCGCGCGCGATCACAAGCTGGCCCGGCCAGCCGATATCATCGCTGATCCACTCGCGGACCTCGTCGTAAAGCACCTCTCCATCCTTGATGGTGATGGTGTAAATCAGGAAGCTGAACGAAACGGGCCGCGTCACCGGTCGTACGGTGCCAAAATGGCCATATTGGCGGGTCAGGTGGAACTTGAGGCGCAAGTCAAATTCATCACCATACAGGCAGGCAATGCGATCCAGCCGCGCGACTGTGTAATATTGAGCCATGGCGCGATTTATGAACTCATCAACCTGATCGCTATATGTTTCCCCATTAAGGAATAGACGATATGTATAGTGTCCTATATCCTCTGAAATATTGCCGATGGTTCGGTTTGATGTAAATCTGATGGCGCCGAGACGGCAAGATGCCTCGTATGCCGTTTCCACATTTGTGTTGTAGGGGACAAACCGGCAAGATTCCTCCGCATGATCCGGGCCGGGGTCGATGCAGAAGGTTTGCGCATGCGCCGATATTGCTCCCGCCGACCAGATGGCCGACGCGGTCAGGAGCCCAAGGACCCACTTCATAACGCTATCCTCTCAATCCAGTCTCAATGGCGCCACGGCGCATCTTCCGGCGCGCGGGGACGCAGGGGAAGGTCGTCAAAGCCATGCTCCCGGGCATAAGCCTCATATAGCACTAACTCTCCAGGGCCTGCATGATCGTCACCCAGCCATTCGCGGACGTGATCGTAAATGACGGCTCCGTCCTTGATGGTGACGGTGTAGATCAGGAAACTGAAAGCAGCGCGGCGCTCCCGATAAGGCCCGCCCGTCAAGGGACCGAGGCTCAATCTCCGGGTAAGGTGAAATCTCAATTGCAGGTCAAACTCGTTACCGTAGGCGCATGAGACACTTTCCAGTCTCACTAATGTGTAGAATTGGGAGAGCGCACGATTTATAAATGTGTTGACGTCCGCGCTGAAAATTTCACCATTAAACTGCAAGTCATATATGAAAGCGCCCTCTTCAGCACTCACTCTATCGAGATTGCGCTTGGATGTAAATCTGACGGCGCCGATTGGCGGGCACTGTACTTCGAAGCTCGTTATCACGTCATCGTATGGAAATGGAAAGCGGCATTGCGGCAGTTCATGATCAGGCCGCGGTTCAAAGCAGACAAGTTGTCCTGCCGCATCTCTTTCAAACGCCAGTGACAGAATGGCAAATGCGGCTGTCAGCAACAACATTTTCATAGCCTGTTTCATTCAGTTCAACCGATACCCACAGGGATCCTGGAGGCTTCCTGAAATTTGCGACATTTCATTCCGTGAGAATTCTCTCAATGACGGCATTCCTGGGATGTTACGATCCGGATGAGGCGTATAAATGATATAGTCGAGAAATTTGGAATCAAAGGAGGCTGGAAAGGCAAAACGGTCACGATTGCTTTCCAGGAACCCGACCAACATCGTGTCGTTTACGCTGGGTCGAGGGTCATTTCTATGGGTGTGTATGAATCCAACAATTGTGCTTGTTGGCGGAATTCCACGAAGTACTTGAGCGGCCATCGTAACTGAGGCGCCATCACCTGAAACACCAAATGTTACATTATCACTATTGTTTGAAGTGAAGGGTACAGTTGAGCTGAGCCTGCCATTCTGATTGCGCACGATGAAAGCGCCGTATTCTGCGAAGGTGCCGCTAGAGCATTTTCGCTTTATTCCGGCTCATATCCGCAGGCTGTGAAGTAGTTGGCGCATTCGGCGGGGGTGATGGCGTCGAGGGCATCGGCGACGGCGTTGTGCAGATCGGGGACGGTGCGCGCGGCGGCTTTGCGAAG
>WGNG01000023.1 GCA_016124675.1 Alphaproteobacteria bacterium | reverse complement strand
CCAGCTTCACCGCTCGAAGGCGAAGATCCTCGCTCAACGTTCTCATGGCCGCCCTCCCTGTACAGGCGACACCCCATGAATCACGCTTCGCCCCTAAACGGAATCCCCAACCGAGTCAGACCCAGGCGAAAATGCTCTAGTAGGCGGCTACCCCAATTTCCCACTGCGACGCCACCAGCGAGCCCACAAACTCACGCCACTCCACGATGGCGCACGCGACGAACCGGTCAAGCCGCTGCGCGCATGGCGCTTTGCACGCCCCCCCGTCACCCCCCCATCGCCCGGCGGCGCGCCCGCACCAGCTCGAGCACCTTGCGCGCCGCCGCCGCCGCCGGGTCGGCGCCCTCGCCGGCCATCCCTTGCGTCACCTCGCGCAGGCGTTCTGACAGCGCCTCGCGCCCGCGCGCATCCTCCAGCAGGGCGTAGGCGGCGCCCGCCAGCCGGTCGCCGGTGCAGTCCATCTGGACATATTCGGGGATCAGCATTTCGTCGGCGGCGATATTCACAAGCGAAATATATTTCGCCTTCATCAGGACGAAGTGCGCAACCGCCCAGGTGATCCATCCCAGCCGGTAGGCGGCGATGGTCGGCACACCCAGGCGCGCCAGCTCCAGCGTCACCGTGCCCGAACAAGCCAGCGCCGCATCGGCGGCGTGGAAGGCGTCCAGGCGTTCGCACGCTTCCACCACGACCAGATCGGCGAAGGCCGGCTCTGCAGCGATCATCTCGCGCGCCTGCGCCGCGATGGAGGGCGCCAGCGCCGTGACCAGCCGTGTTTGCGGCCGCGCCTGGCGCAAGCGCCCGGCCGCAGCGGCGAAGGGTGCGAACAGACGCCCCAGCTCGCCCCGGCGGCTGCCAAACAGCATCAGCAGCACCTCCTCATCGGGCGCGATGCCGTGACGCTGGCGGAGTCCCGCCCCGTCGCCGGACAGATTACGCGCCAGCGCCGGATTACCCACGAAGGTGGTTTTCAGCCCGTGTGGCTCGAAATACTCGGCATCAAACGGGTGGATCGCCAGCAGATGGTCAACATGGCGCGCCAGCACCTTCGCCCGGCCCCGGCGCGCGGCGAACACCTGCGGGGCGACATATTTGATGCGCGTCATGTCCGGCGCGCGCGCCTCCAGCTTCCAGGCCAGGCGCAGCATGAAGCCCCAGGAATCGATCAGCACTGCAGCATCAGCACCAAACTGCACCGCCGCCTCTGCCGCCTCATCGGCGCGCTCATGGACCAGCTTGACGATCCGCAGACCATCCAGCATCCCGAACACCGACAACTGCGAGATGTCAAACGTCGAGACAACGCCCCGGCGCGCCATCTCCGCCCCGCCCATGCCGGCGATCTCGGTTTTCGGGTCCAGGCGGCGCAGCGCGTCGATCAGCTCGGCGCCCAGCATGTCACCGGAGGCTTCCGCCGCCGCGATATAGATGCGCGCCGGCCTAGCCATCGCGCCCCGCCTCATCGCCCACGATCCAGACGAACAGGCCCGCCTCGTCCGCGGCCCGGGCGACCGCCTCGGCCCCCAGGATCAGCGCCCCGCCCGCCGGCGCTGCAATACCCGCAAGACCGGCGCGCGCCGCAGCCGCAATGGTGGACACCCCGATCACCGGCAGATCGACCCGCCGCTCCTGACCGGGCTTGGGCCGCTTGGCCAGGACCCCGCGGCGTTTGTGAGACACGCCGCGCAGGGTTTCAGGCAAATCGCCAACCCGGCTGAGCATCGCGTCGGTACCCTCCTGCGCCTCTACAGCGAGGACAAGACCGTCGCAGACCACGGCGCCCTGACCCACATCTTCCGCGCCAATCACCGCGGCGACATGGAGCGCGCGCAGCGCATCGCTGCGCTGGGCGCCGTCCGGGCGCCGAGCGCCCAGAAAACCTGCCCGCGCGGTGAGCTCACCCGCGATTTCGTCGGCGCCGACCACGGCCAGGCCTTCAGCTTCAAACACGCCGATCACCGCGCGCAGAAGCGCGTCATCGCCCCGGGCCGCCGCAGCGATCAATCCGGGCAGAACCGACAGGCCCTTGAGATCGGGCTTGATCCTGGAAAGATCCGGCCGCCTGACGATCCCGGCGAAACACACGGCGTCACACCGGGCCTGCGCCAGGTCTTTCATCACCCCGCCCACCTCGCCCAGGCCGCGCGCGTGCGCGCCGTCAAACCGGGCCGGGTCGGCGAACCCTGTGAGCGCCACCACTGTGCCCAGCCGGCCTTCCGCGTGGGCCGCCTCGGCCACATGGACGGGCAGGTCGCCGCCCCCCGCAATCAGGCCCAGACGCGTCCAGGCGCCCGCCATGTCAGCGCGGTTCCGGGCCGCACAGAGGCCGCGCGGCCGGCGCCCGGATGAATTCAATGATCTCCATCACCTCGCGCGTGCCGGCGAACAGCCGCGCCGCGTCCTCAATGCGCTCGTTGAACGCACCTTCCTCGGCATAGAGCAGGCGATAGGCGGCGCGCAGATTATGGATGGTCTCGCGCGCAAAGCCCCGCCGCTTCAGGCCCACCAGATTGAGGCCGGCCAGCCAGCCGTGATTGTCCGCCATGCCGTAGGGGATGAGATCGCCGGTCACCGCCGCGCCGCCGCCGACGAACGCGTACTTGCCGATCCGGCATTTCTGGTGCAGCGCCGACAGCCCGCCCATGATGACGAAATCGCCCACGGTCGACTCGCCCCCCAGGGTCGCGTTATTGGCGAACACCACATTGTCCCCGACGATGCAGTCATGGGCGATATGGGCGCCCACCATGAAAAATCCGCCCGATCCCACGCGCGTGATCCCGCGCGCGGTCGGCGTGCCCAGATGCATCGTCACCTGTTCGCGCAGCACGTTGCGGTCGCCGATCTGCAGGCGCACCTCTCCGCCCTTGTACTTGAAGTCCTGGGGCGGCTCGCCCAGCGCCACGAAAGGGTGCAGCACGCAGTCGGCGCCGAGCTGCGTCCAGCCCTGTACCGACACGTGGGAATGCAGGCGCGTGCGCGCGCCGATCTCCACATTCGGGCCGATCACGCAATAGGGCCCTATCTCCACGTCATCGCCGATCCGGGCGGACGCATCGATGATGGCGGTGGGATGGATATTGGCCATGGTCTCACGCTTCCCGTGGCGCGGAGGTCGCGGCGAATTCCGCCTCGGCGCATTTGACTCCGGCGACCCGCGCCTCGCCCTTGAACTTGAATATGCCGCGCCGGCTGGCGGTGACTTCCACCGGCATTTCCAGAAGGTCCCCCGGCCGCACCGGCTTGCGGAAGCGCGCGTGATCGACCCCCATGAAATAGATCACCGTGTTGGCGATGTCGGCGTCCAGCGTCTTCGACATCAATATCGCGCCGGTCTGGGCCATCGCCTCGATGATCAGCACGCCAGGCATGACGGGATTGCCCGGGAAGTGCCCGGGAAAATAGGGATCAGCCGCCGAGACGCATTTGATGCCGGTGATGGATTGGCCTTCCACATAGCGCTCGGCCCGGTCGACCAGCAAAAACGGAAACCGGTGCGGCAGGCGGCGCAAAATCTCGTCCGGCGTGATGATGTCCTGCGTCATCATGTGCCTTCCTTTCCCGGTTCGGACTTTTTGGGCTTGCGGCTGACCTGCCGGCGTAACCACGCGATCTCGCGCATGAAGCTTTTGATGGGCTGAGCAGGCGATCCCGCCCAGTATTCGCCCTCCGGCACATCATTCATCACCGCCGCATCGGCAGCGATGCGGGCGCCCGCACCGACCTTGAGATGGTCGGCAATGCCGACCCGTCCGCCCAGCAGCGCCCTCGGCCCGATATCCACACTGCCCGACACACCCGCGAATCCGGCCATCACGGTATGGTCGCCGACGGTGACGTTATGCGCGATATGGCAAAGATTATCGATCCGGCAGCCACGGCCCAGCACAGTGTCGCGCAGCATGCCACGGTCGATGGTGGAATTGGCGCCGATTGTCACGTCGTCCTCGACAATGACTCGGCCCAAATGAGGTACTGTCAGGATCGCGTCGTCGTCATAGGCCAGGCCAAAGCCAGCCTCGCCAATCACGGCGCCGGCGGAAACCTCGCAAAACTGGCCGATCACGGCGCACTGGATCGCTGCGCGTGCGCCGATGCGGGTATGGGCGCCAATGACCACGCCTGGTCCGATCACGGCCCCCGACCCGAGCTGGGCATGGGCGCCAATGACCGCACCTGGCCCGATCATAACACCCGGCGCAATGCGCGCGGTGGGATCAATCTGTGCAGATGCGGCGATCAGTTCGGCGCCGTCATGGAATAGCAAGGTGACCAGAAACGCCGCCGCCCGCGCAAAGGCGGCCCGGGGCACCTCGTGAACCAAAATGGCCGCGGCGTCGATCAGGCCAGCGGCTGCCTCGGGCGCAATCACCACCACGCCGGGGGCCGACACAGGCGACGCAGGCGCACGGGTGAGGAAAACAAGTGCGCCCGCAAGCGCTGCGCCGGGCTCGGCGACATCACTCACGGGCGCATGTGGATCGCCTACGCAGCGCGCGCCGACGCGCGCCGCGAGATCACCCGCGGTCAGCGGGCCGAGCCGCTCGTAAAAGCGCGGATCGGCCCCCACAACCGGCCTTACTGGTTCTGGTTGCGCGTGGGAGCGCGCACGCGGTTCACCGGCGTGGTGGTGATGCGCGCGTTCAGACGCTCGATCACCACATCGGTGATGTCGGCGCTGTTGGCGGTCATCACGGTGACCGACTGGTCCAGCAGGACCAACCCGTTACGCTCGGTCATCACATCCTGCATGATTTCCTGCAGGATCGGGATGACCGGCTGAAGCGCCGCCTGTTCGGTGGCGGCCAGCTCCTGCTGACGGGTGCGGCCCTCAATCTCCAGATTGCGCATATCAACCTGGAATTGCTGGACGCGTTCGATGAGGTCGGGCCGCTGACGGATTGCCTCTTCCGTCATCGCAGACGTTTCGGTGTTGAGCGCTTCGCTCTCGGCGCGCACGGCGTCCTGAAGCGGCTGGATTTCAGCCGTCATCTCGGTGCCGATACGCTCAAGCTGGGCCGCGATATGGCGCCCGACAGCGCTCTCATTAAGGGCGCGCTCCTGATCGACGACCAGGATCTGCGCTGACGCCGTCGACGCGGCGGCGACGGCGAGCGCGAGCGCCGCCATCATGCGCAGCGGCGCGCCAGAAAGGCGAAGATTGAAATTTTTCATAGGTTTAGAACCCTGTCATTGTGCTGAAGCGGAAGAAGCGTCCGCGATCGTACTCTTCCTTGACGAACGCGTGGGCGAAGTCGAAGCGCACCGGTCCGAACGGCGAGTCCCAGAAGATGGACAAGCCGGCCGAGGCGCGCGGGGCCAACTGATCAACCGTAAAGACCGCATTGGCCGAACCGTCATCGGCAAGGCTGTCCTCGTCGGGTAGCAGGCCCATGGTCCCGAACTCGGTGAACAGGCTGGAGCGGATCCCGTATCGCTCGGGCAGGCCGAGCGGGAAGGCGAGCTCGACGGCGCCGATGGCGTAGAGATTGCCGCCGAGCGCATCCCCGGCGAACAGGCGCTCATTGCCGTCATCATCCAACCCGCGGCGCACGACGCGCGGACCGATGCCCGCCGTCTCGAAGCCGCGGAAGGAGTTGCCGCCCTTGAAGAAGCGGTCATTGATCCGGGCCACATCGCCACCCCACGAGTAGAGATAGCCAGCCGAGCCGGAGAAGCTGAGGACGATGTCGTCACGGAAAATGTTCCTGTAGATCCCGCCCTGGAATTCAGAGCGGATATAGCGAACATCACCGCCAATTCCGGCGAAATCTTGATTGAAAGCGAGCTGAAATCCGTTGGTTGGATTATTAAAGTCATCCACCCGGTTCCAGTTCAGCGAATAGCCCAGGAGCGATGTGGTGCGCCCGCCCGCAGCCCGGCGGATGGACTCTGTCACACCGGTGAACGTGCTCACTTCGTCGGTCCGGATCGTGTAGTTCAGGCCCGCCTGCAGGGCCCGCGTCAGCGGGAAGCCGGCGCGCAGGCTCAAACCCGTGGACTGGGTCTCAAACGAGGCTTCGCGCGAGAAGTCAGAGCGGACGGTGAACAAGTCGAAACCGGCCGCCAGATTGCGGTCGAGGAAGCGCGGCTCGGTGAAGCGGATGTCCACCTGCTCGCGCCGGGAACTCGCCGACACCCGCAGGCGCAGGAACTGACCGCGTCCGCGCAGATTGCGCTCCGAGATCGAGAAGTCGATCAGGAAGGCGTCCGTCGATGAGAAGCCCGCGCCGAAGGCCAGCTCGCCCGTCGGCTGCTCGGTGACGGAGACCTGCACGCGCGCGCGATCCGGCTGGCTGCCCTGGAACGGTTCGACTTCCACTTCCTCGAAGAAGCCCAGCCGGCGCACCCGCGCCTGCGACACGTTGATGAGCGCCTGGTTGAAGGCGTCGCCCTCCACAATGTCCATCTCGCGGCGGATCACGCGGTCGAGCGTGCGCGTATTGCCGATGATTTCGATGCGCTCGATGTATACCCGCGGGCTTTCGCTGATGGCGTAGGTGATGTCGACGGTCTGGGTGTCTCGATTGACGCTCACGCGCGGCGCGATGTTGACGAAGGCGTATCCCGAAGCGCCCGCCGCGAAGGTCAGGGTCTCGATCGAGTCCTCGATCAGGCTTCCGACATAAAGGTCGCCCGCCTGGGTGGGCACGGCGCCGGCCAGGAAGTCGGTGTCGAGATCCTCAATGGCGGTCTCAACCGCGATCTCGCCAAAGCGGTAGCGCTGGCCCTCGTCCAGGGTGAAGGTGACGAAGAAATCGCGCTGGTCCGGGGTCAGCTCGGCCACGGCGGAGGTGACGCGAAAATCGGCATAGCCGCGGTCATTATAGAACTCGCGCAGCTGCTCGCGGTCAAACTCGACCCGGTCGGGATCGTAATTGTCATTGGACGAGAAGAACCGCCACCAGCGCGCTTCGGTCGTAACGATCTCGCCGCGCAGGCGCCGGTCGGAATATTGCTCATTGCCCACGAACGCGATCCGGCGCACGCCGGTGACCGGGCCCTCGGCAATCTCGAACACCAGATCGACGCGGTTCTGCGACAGCTCCACGATCTGCGGCGTCACGCTGGCGGCGAAGCGGCCGGCGCGGCGGTAGACCTCCAGGATGCGCTGCACGTCGGCCTGGACGCGCGCGCGCGTGAAGATCGCCCGCGGCTGCAGCTCGATCTCGTCGGTGATCCGGTCATCGCGCACCGCGCGATTGCCCTCCAGCACCACCCGGTTGACGATCGGGTTCTCCTCCACCTGAACGACCATGGTCGAGCCATCGATGGCAATGCGCACGTCAGAGAACAGATTGGTCGCGTACAGCGTCTGGATCGACAGGTTGACCAGGCGCGGGTTGGGAACCTCGCCCGGCTGGATCAGCACGTAGGACAGGATGGTGGCCGCCTCGACCCGCTGATTGCCGCGCACCAGGATTTGCAGCACGGGACGCTGGGCCGTGACCTCCGGCGCCAACGCCGGCGCGGCTTGCGGGTCGGATGAAGCGGGCTGGGCGGGCGCCTGCGCCAGCGCGCCGCC
This sequence comes from Alphaproteobacteria bacterium, assembly GCA_016124675.1. Lineage (GTDB taxonomy): Bacteria > Pseudomonadota > Alphaproteobacteria > Caulobacterales > Maricaulaceae > Oceanicaulis. The sequence continues at coordinate 11,477 of WGNG01000023.1, read as the reverse complement.
CGTCACGGCCAGACCTGTCCACAGCGCTGCAACAGCGAGAAGAATTCGATTCATCAAAAGCCTCGTCCCCTCGGCTGCCGCCTGTTTCCCGGATCAGAAGAACAGACCGCGCAAATAACTCAGATCATTCCATGTGGCCACGACCAGCAAGGTCAGGACGAGGCCCACTCCGATCCTGAACCCGATCTCCTGCGCGGCCAGGCTCGGCGCGCGCCGGGTCACGGCCTCGTAGGCGTAATACACGAGGTGGCCGCCGTCGAGAACCGGAATGGGCAGGAGATTCATCAACCCCAAAGCCACCGAGATGACAGCGGAGAGCGCCGCGAGCGACAACACCATCGCCCAGATGCGTTCGGCAAGCCGTCCCGGGGCGCCATCGGGCGCCGCGACCGAAACGTTGGCGACCTGTCCTGCCGTCGTGGCGATTCCGATCGGGCCGTTGATCATCTCCAGCGAGGCGCGGCCTGTGACGAGCCGGACCATGTAGTCGCCGATCATCGAGGCGGTGTCCCAGGTGCGCGTGACGCCGTAGCCGGGCGCCTCCAGCAGGGACACGGGCGCGCGCTCGCCGTGTCCGGCCGAGGTCAAACCCAGAAAACCCATCGCCCGCTCGCCGCCGAGCCCGTCAGCGCGCACGTCGCGGCGCGGCGTGGCGGTCAGGACCACGATCTCGCCGCCGCGCTCCACCTCGAATCGCATCGTCTGTCCGGGCCGGATGATCACCGCCTGGCTGATCTCGGTGAAGCTGCGCACCGGGCCGCCATTCATCGACCTGACCGTATCGCCAGCCTCGAAGCCGGCCATGGCGGCGGGCGAGCCTGCCTGCACATCCCCGACCACAGGCGCAACGATCACATCGCCGCGCGCCAGCCCCAGCGCTGCGAACACCACGATCGCCAGCAGGAAGTTGGACACCGGCCCGGCGGCCACGATGATGGCGCGCTGCCAGACCGGTTTGAAGTGGAAGACGCTGTGCGCGTCCTCCCGGCTGGCGCGCAGGGCCTCAAGCTCTGCGTGGTTTGGCGCGCTCGCGGCGTTCTCGTCGCCGCGAAAGCGCACATAGCCGCCCAGCGGCAGGGCGGCGACGCGCCACTGCGTGCCGGTCCTGTCGCGCCAGCGCAGGAGGATCGGGCCGAAGCCGATGGAGAACACCTCGGCATGCACGCCGAACAGGCGCCCGGCATAGAGATGACCCATCTCATGGATCACCACGACGAAGGAGATCACCGCAATGAATGCCGCGATGGACAAAACCCCTGCGCCAAACAAGTCCATCATGGGCCGTTTTCCTTTGATCCGCCGGTGTGGCGGCGTGTCGTGCAGCTATCGCGCCAGCCGGGTCACCGCCGCGTGGGCCAGGCGTCTTCCATTCGCGTCCGCGTCCAGAACCGCGTCTATCGAGGCGGGCGCAGCGCCAGCGCCGGGCGCCCGGGCGCCAGCCTCAACAGCCTCCGAGACCGCCGCCGCGATGTCAAGGAAGCCGATCTGTCCGTTCAGGAACGCTGCGACTGCGATCTCGTTCGCGGCGTTGAGCACCGCGGGCGCCGTCCCGCCCGCAAGGAAGGCGGTGCGCGCCAGACCCAGCGCCGGAAAGCGCTGAGGGTCCGGCGAAAAAAAGCTCAGCGCGCCCAGCCGGGCAAGGTCCAGCCGGTCCACCGGCGTCTCCATGCGCCTCGGCCAGGCGAGCGCATGGGCGATGGGCGTGCGCATGTCCGGGCAGCCGAGCTGGGCGAGCAATCCGCCATCGGCGTACTCGACCAGGCCATGAACGATGGATTCAGGATGGACCAGAACATCCACCTGCTCCTGCGGCAGGGCGAACAGATGGCAGGCTTCGATGATCTCCAGCCCCTTGTTCATCATGGTGGCGCTGTCGACGGAGATTTTCGCGCCCATGGTCCAGGTGGGGTGGGCCACCGCCTGCGCCGGGCCGGCCGCGCGCATGGTTTCAAGCGTCGCGTTATGAAACGGTCCGCCCGAGGCGGTCAGGATGATGCGCCGGATATGGCTGCGCTGGTCCGGATCGAACGCCTGGAAGATCGCATTGTGTTCAGAATCCACCGGCAGCAGCGTGGCCCCGCTGCGCGCCGCCTCCTCCAGCATCAGCACGCCCGCGCACACCAGCGCTTCCTTGTTGGCGAAGGCGACGCAGGCGCCGCGGCGCACCGCAGCCAGCGTCGGTTGCAGCCCGGCTGCGCCGACGATCGCCGCCATCACCCAGTCGGCGTCCATGGCGGCGGCGTCTTCCACCGCCCGTGGTCCGGCGCCCCAGGCGATGGCGCTGCCCGCCAGCGCCTCGCCCAGCGCCGGCCCTGCGCTTTCGTCCGCCACGGCGCAGAACCGCGCCCTGAACCGGCGCGCCAGCGCGGCCAGCTCGGCGGCGTTATTGTTGGCGGTCAGCGCGATGACCTCATAAACCCCGTCTTCAGCACGTGCGATCAGGTCCAGCGTCGCCCGGCCCACCGAGCCTGTGGCGCCCAGAAGCGTGATCGTGCGTGCGCTCATAGTCCTGCCCCCGGCCACCCATCCGGTCCCGCCATGCGCCACGCGCCGGCGAACAGGACCGCCATCATCAACGCGTCCACCCGGTCCAGGACGCCGCCATGGCCTGGGATCAGCGTGCCGGCATCTTTCACGCCGAAGCGCCGTTTGGCCAGCGACATGACAAGATCGCCCAGCACCGCCGCCAGTGCGGTGGGCGCCGCGACCAGCGCCGCGTAGACCGGATCAAATCCCAACAGCTGCGCAACGCCCGCCCCGGCCGCGACGCCGAAGGCCAGGCCGGCGGCAAGCCCCGCCCAGGTCTTGTTCGGGCTCGCCGCAGGCAGAAGCTTGGGTCCGCCGATCCAGCTGCCCGCCAGATAGGCGAAGGTGTCAGCCGACCACACCACCGCCAGCAGGAACAGCACCGCGATCAGACCGCCCTGCTCGCCCTGGCGCAGCGACACCAGCACCGCGGCGGCCAGCGCGATATACGCCACCCCCGCCACCGCCTCATACGCGCGCCCGCGCCGGCGCCGGTCGAGCCCGGCGAAGACGGCGCCGCCGGCGATCCACGCCGCTGTCCAGCCGGGATGGGCCTGACCGGCCAGCAGCGCCGCGCCCACCGCCGCGCCGGTCGCAATGGCGAAGGCGCGCGGCGGCGCGGTCTTGTCAGACATGCGCACCCATTCCCACGCCATGGCGGCGGCGAAGGCGGCGATGAAGATCGAGAACGCCGTTCCGCCCGCCCAGACCAGCGCGAGCGCCGCCGGCCCCAGCACCAGGGCGGACAGGACACGCTTGAGAAAAACCGGATCGCCCGGCGCGCCGCGCCTGCGGGGAACAGGCGGCCCGCTCATGCGCGCACGGCTCCGAACCGGCGCTCCCTGCGGGCGAATTCGTCGAGCGCCGCGCGCAGATGCGTCTCGCCGAAATCGGGCCAGAGCACGTCCATGAACACCAGCTCGGCATAGGCGGTCTGCCAGAGCAGGAAGTTGGACAGGCGCCGCTCGCCGCTGGTGCGGATCACCAGATCGGGGTCGGGCAGGTCTGCGGTGTCGAGATAGGCGGCGAAGTCTGCTTCCTTCATCCGCGACACGTCACCACCGTAATCGGCGGCAGCGCGCGCGGCCGCCCGAACCAGCTCGTCGCGCCCGCCATAGTTGAACGCGATGGTCAAGTGGAAGCGGTCATTGCCGCGTGTGCGGGCCTCGACCCGGTCAATCGTCTTGACCAGATCGTCCGCCAGCCCGTCGCGCCGTCCAATGACGCGGATGCGCACGCCCTCGCCATGCAGCCGCTCGAGATCCGCCGTCACGAAGCGGCGCAGAAGATCGAACAGCGTGTCGATCTCGGCGCGCGGCCGGCGCCAGTTCTCGGTGGAGAAGCTGAACAGGGTGAGATGGGTCAGACCCAGATCGCCCGCCGCGCGAACGGTCTCGCGCACCGCCTCCACGCCGGCCTGATGGCCGAAGGCGCGCGGCTTGCCGCGCGCAGCAGCCCAGCGCCCGTTGCCGTCCATAATGATGGTCACATGGCGCGGCGACCGGTCGGCGACGTCGGGCTGCGCCATGTCGGCGGCCTCCTTGGGTCCTGAGACGGTCTCAGACCTGCGTGATTTCTTCCTGCTTGGTCGCCAGCAGCGAGTCGATCTCGCCGATGCGGCTGTCAGTGGCTTTCTGGACCCGCTCGGCGAACTTTTTCTGTTCGTCTTCGCTCATATCGCCATCCTTCTCCGCCTTTTTCAGCGCATCCATGCCGTCGCGCCGCACATTGCGCACCGCGATGCGCGCCTGTTCGGCATAGCTGCCGGCCGTTCTGGCCAGTTCCGCCCGGCGCTCCTCGTTGAGCGGCGGGATCGGAATGCGGATCATCGCGCCTTCCATGACCGGATTGAGGCCAAGTCCGGCGTTTCTGATGGCCTTGTCGACGGCGCCCGCCAGATTGCGGTCCCAGACCTGGATCGACAGCATGCGCGCTTCGGGCGTACCGATCGTGCCGACCTGGTTGATCGGCGTCAGCGAGCCATAGGCGTCAACCTTGACCGGATCCAGCAATCCGGCGCTGGCGCGCCCGGCGCGCAGCCCGGCGAACTCTTTCTTGAGCGCCTCGACCGCACCATCCATGCGCTTTTCGATATCTTTCAGGCTGAAGGCGGACATGCTCGTCTCCTTGTATGCTTTATTCGCGGACCTTGCGGGCGGCGCCGTCCAGCGGGCCCACCACTGTGCACGTTCCCTCCCCGGCCAGCACGCGCGCCAGGCCGCCCTGCTCGCGGATGTTGAACACCACGATGGGAATCTGGTTATCGCGCATCAGCGTCACGGCGGAGGCGTCCATCACTTTGAGGTCGCGGGCCAGAACGTCAATATAGTCCAGCCGCTCAAACCGCTTGGCCTCGGGATGGCCGCGCGGGTCCATGTCATAGACCCCGTCCACGCCGGTGCCCTTGAACAGGGCGTCGCAGCCCATTTCCGCCGCGCGCAGCGCGGCTGCCGTATCCGTGGTGAAAAACGGATTTCCCGTACCGGCAGCGAAAATCACCACCCGGCCCTTCTCCATGTGGCGCACGGCGCGCCGGCGGATATAGGGCTCGCACACCGTGGTCATGGGGATCGCCGACTGCACGCGCGTGGGCACGCCGACGCGCTCCAGCGCCGTCTGCATGGCCAGCGCGTTCATCACCGTGGCCAGCATGCCCATGTAATCGGCGGCGGCGCGCTCCATGCCCTTGGCGGCGGCCTGCAGCCCGCGGAAGATATTGCCCCCGCCGATGACCAGGCACAGCTCGTAGCCCGCCTCGACCGCCTCGCCGACCTCGCGCGCGATGCGATCTGCGGTGTTCATGTCGATGCCATAGGGTTCGGCGCCCATGAGGGCTTCGCCGGACACTTTCAGAAGGACGCGCCGGTAGGGTCCCTGCGGAACCGGACGGGACCGTTCGTCACACGTCTCGCTCACGTTTCGCTCCCCTCTGATATGCCGGCGCCTCGCCCGGACACGACAGGGCCCGGCGGCTTTGCCCGCCGGGCCCTGAAGCGGCCTAGCCTTTGGTCATCGCCGCGACTTCCGCCGCAAAGTCTTCCTGCTTCTTCTCAACGCCTTCGCCCAGCACCATGCGCACAAAGCCGGTGAGCTCGATGGGGGCGCCGGCGGGGCCTTCAGCGGCCTTCACCGCTTCGGCCACGGTCTTGTCGGGGTCGAGCACGAAGGACTGCTTGAGCAGCACCACTTCCTCGAAGAACTTGCGGATGCGGCCTTCGACCATCTTCTCGATGATGTTGTCCGGCTTGCCCGATTCGCGCGCAGAGGCGGCAAACACCTCGCGCTCGCGCGCCACCAGGGCCGCGTCCACTTCCGCTTCGGTCGTGGCCGCCGGGGCGGTCGCAGCGACGTGCATGGCGATCTTGCGGCCCAGCTCGTTGAGGACGGCCTGGTCACCGGTGGATTTGAGCGCCACCAGCACCCCGATCTTGCCCATGTTCTCCGCGGCGGCGTTGTGGATGTAGTGCGCCACCACGCCCGCATCGACCGACAGCTTGGCCATGCGGCGCACCGACATGTGCTCGCCAATCGTGGCGATCAGATTGGTCAGCATGTCTGACACGCTCGCGCCCGATGACGTCTTGGCGTCCTGCAGGGCCGCCAGGTCGTCCGCATTCACCGCCAGCGCGGCGATTTCGGCCACGGCGGCCTGGAACTGGGCGTTGCGCGCCACGAAATCGGTTTCGGAATTGACCTCCACCGCGGCGGCCGACATGCCCGCGCCGCGGGCGTGGGCAGCGACGGCCACCAGGCCTTCAGCGGCCACCCGGTCGGCCTTCTTGGCGGCCTTGGACAGGCCCTTGGTGCGCAGCCAGTCGATGGCGGCTTCCAGATCGCCATGCGTTTCCGACAGGGCTTTCTTGCAGTCCATCATGCCTGCGCCGGTCTTCTCGCGAAGATCCTTGACGAGGGCGGCGGTGATCTCGGCCATGGGGAGGTCTCCTTGCGTCGCGTCGCGCGCGCCTGTGCGGGCGAACGTCTGTTATGGGGCGCCGGCCGGAGCAGGCGCCCCGGCCGGCTGTGTCATCAGTACGGCGCCAGGCCTGATCAGGCCTTGGCGTCGGCTGCAGCCTCTTCAGCCGCCGGGGCGGTGTCGGCGGCGTCTGCCGAGAACGCATCAAGGCCCAGCGCCTGCGCGCTCGGCGCCTCGCTGGCGCCCAGATCCATGCCGAACGAGGCCTGGCTGTCGGTGATGCCGTCCAGCACCGCATCGGCGATCAGCTCGCAATACAGCGAGATGGCGCGCGCGGCGTCATCATTGCCCGGGATCGGAAAGTCGATCGCGTCCGGATCGGAATTGGTGTCGATGATGGCGACCACCGGGATGCCAAGGCGCTTGGCTTCCTGGATGGCGATGGCTTCCTTGTTGGTGTCGATGACGACCATCAGGTTCGGCGTGCCGCCCATCTGCTTGATGCCGCCCAGCGAGCGCTCCAGCTTTTCGCGCTCGCGCGTCAGCATCAGCGTTTCTTTCTTGGTCAGGCCCTGGGGTCCGCCATCGGCGTCCAGCAGGCCTTCCAGTTCGCGCAGGCGCGCAATCGAGCGCGAGATCGTCGCCCAGTTGGTCAGCGTGCCACCGAGCCAGCGATGATTCATATAGTACTGCGCGCAGCGCTGGGCGGCCAGGGCGACCGGCTCGGAGGCCTGACGCTTGGTGCCGACGAACAGCACGCGCCCGCCGCTGGCGGCGACGTCGCGCACCTTGACCAGCGCCTGGTGCAGAAGCGGCACGGTCTGCGACAGGTCTATGATGTGAATGCCCGAGCGCTCGCCGAAGATGAACGGTTGCATCTTCGGGTTCCAGCGGTGGGTCTGGTGTCCAAAATGGGCGCCGGCTTCAAGCAGCTGGCGCATGGAGAAATCAGGGAGAGCCATGGTGATCGGTCCTTTTCCGGTTGGCCTCCGTGGGGCGGAGCCGAGCCGGCCTGCCTGCCCGCTAGACTGGACAGACAAAACCCGGACACGGCACCGGAGCGAGACGCCCCATGGCGTCCCGAGCCCCACGTGCGGGATCGCGCGCGCTTATACGGGTCTGCGCGCGCCCCTGCAAGCGCGCAGCGCTTCGTGGCTAGTCCGTGCGGACGACCCGCGCCTTGCCCCGTCCGATGGTCAGCGCCTTGATGGCGCCGCGCAAGGTGCGCACCTCCTGCTGGCTAAGTCCGCCACGGGCGAAGATATTGATCAGGTTCTGCATCATCAGCGGCGTCTTTTCCGGCGGATAGAAAAACCCCGCCCGGTCCAGCTCGTCCTGCAGATGGGCGTAAAGTCCGTCCAGCTCGCCCTGGGTGGCGGGACCCTCCATGGGCTTCCAGCCGTCTGGCACGCCATCGCCCGCGCGCCATTCATAGGCCAGCACGCCGCACGCCATGGCCAGGTTGAGGCTGGTGAAATCCGGATCCACCGGCAGCGTGATCACCGCCCTGGCGCGCGCAATCTCCTCATTGGAGTGTCCTGATTTCTCTGCGCCGAACATGATCGCCGCGCGCTGCCCGTCCCGGAGGCTGGCGCGAATTTCGCCCATTGCGGCCCGCGCGGTGACGACCGGCTTGACCATGTGGCGCGGCGTGCCGGTCGTGGCATAGATCCGGTGGCAATCGGCGACCGCCGCCTCGAGCGTGTCGAACACCTGTGCGTTGGCCAGAACGCCGCTGCCCGCCGCCATCGTTTCGGCTGCCGGATTCGGCCAGCCATCGCGCGGCGCGACGATTCGCAGCTCGGGGATCGCGAAATTGCCCATCACCCGGGCGCATGCGCCGATATTCTCGCCCAGCTGCGGCGCGACCAGAACGAAGACCGGCGCAGCGCCTCCGCCAGGGGCGCCGGGCGTGTCAGACTGAGGCTCTGCGGGGTTCATGGGCGCCCTTTCTATGGCTGCGCCGGGGTGCTAGACAGCCCCGCAGCCTTCGTCCACCCCCCTTGCGCGCGCCGCCGCCCTGCGTATGCGGACGCAGCGCGCCTCACGCGAAACAGAAGAGACACCTCCATGGCCAAGATCAAAGTCGATACCCCGGTCGTTGAACTCGACGGCGACGAGATGACCCGCATCATCTGGGCGCTGATCAAGGACAAGCTGATCCTGCCCTATCTCGACATCGATCTGAAATATTACGACCTGTCGATTGAAAAGCGTGACGAGACCGACGACCGCATCACGGTGGAGTCCGCTGAGGCGATCAAGCATTACGGCGTCGGCGTCAAATGCGCCACCATCACGCCGGACGAGCAGCGCGTGAAGGAATTCGGCCTCAAGCAGATGTGGCGCTCGCCCAACGGCACCATCCGCAACATTCTGGGCGGCGTCGTGTTTCGCGAGCCCATCGTGATCAAGAGCGTGCCGCGCCTGGTGCCGGGCTGGACGCGTCCCATCGTGATCGGCCGCCACGCTTTCGGCGACCAGTACCGCGCCACCGACATGCTGGTGCCCGGCCCCGGCACGCTGACCCTGACCTTCACGCCCGAGGACGGCTCGGCGCCGGTGACGCGAGAGGTCTACAAATTCCCCTCCGCCGGCGTCGCCATGGGCATGTACAATCTCGACGATTCGATTCGCGATTTTGCCCGCGCCTCGCTGCGCTACGGGCTGGAGCGCGGCTGGCCGGTCTATCTCTCCACCAAGAACACTATTCTCAAGGCCTATGACGGCCGCTTCAAGGATCTGTTCGAGGAGATCTATCAGGCCGAATTCAAGGACGCGTTCGAGGCCAGGAAGATCACCTATGAGCACCGCCTGATCGACGACATGGTCGCCTCGGCGCTCAAATGGTCCGGCGGCTTCGTCTGGGCGTGCAAGAATTATGATGGCGACGTCCAGTCCGACACGGTGGCGCAGGGCTTTGGCTCGCTGGGCCTGATGACCTCGGTGCTGATGACGCCGGACGGCAAGACCGTCGAGGCCGAGGCCGCCCACGGCACGGTGACGCGCCATTACCGCCAGCACCAGAAGGGCGAGAAGACCTCCACCAACTCCATCGCCTCCATCTTCGCCTGGACGCAGGGCCTGCATTTCCGCGGCAAGATGGACGGCAATCAGGCGGTCATGGATTTCGCCCACAAGCTCGAACAGACCGTCATCAAGACGGTGGAATCGGGCTATATGACCAAGGACCTCGCCCTCCTGGTCGGCGACCAGCAGGGCTGGCTGTCCACCGAAGGCTTCCTCGACACGGTCGCCGAGCGCTTCGCCAAGGCGATGAACGGCTAGGGGCTATGCTCCATCGCGTCCCGCCTGCACCCCGCGCTATCGCCGTGCGGGCGGGACGGTCTAGGTTAGTCCGCCATGAGCGTGCAGGACGACATCGAAACCTTGGTCGAGGAATTCGACTTTCTGGGCGACTGGGAAGAGCGCTACCGCTACCTCATCGAGCTCGGCCAGGCCCTGCCCCCGCTCGATCCGGGCGAGCGCAATGACGGCACCAGGGTCAAGGGCTGCGTCAGCCAGGTCTGGCTGGTGCTGGAGCGTGACGCGGACGGCCGGCTGCGCCTGCGCGGCGAGTCTGACGCCCATATCGTGCGGGGTCTGGTGGCGCTTCTGGTGCGCCTCTATGACGGGCGCAGCCCGCAGGACGCGCGCGCCATCGACCCCAAGGCGGTGCTGGGGCGGATCGGCCTTGCCGAACACCTGTCGCCCCAACGCTCCAACGGCCTGTCTTCCATGGTCGCGCGCATACAGGCCGATGCTCAGACCTGACCGGCCCGGCGCAACCGCTCGATCCTGAGCTCCAGCCGGCGGATTTCCATCAGCAGGCGGTGTTCGGTCATGAACGCCGCCATGGATGTCTTCACCACCAGTGCGCAAACCATCAGCACCACAGCCGGCAGGCCCCAGCGCAGGGCGTCCAGCACGGTCTCGGCCTGAAAGAATTCCCAGGCGAACCAGACGCTCACACCGAACATCACGGCTTGCGCGGCGAACATGACCTGGCGCGGCCAGGCGCCGGGCCCGCGCAGCATGCCGAACGCGCTGGCGATGAAGCCGGGGTCCTCGCCCAGCGCCCGGCGCAGCGCGGCGTCTTCCGCGTCCAGGGTTTCTTCGATCAGACGGTCGATGTCAGACATCGTCTCCTCCTGTGAGGGTGTCGCGCAGCGTGCGCCGCGCGTGCATGAGGCGGGTCTTGACCGTGCCCGCCGGAACGTCCAGCGCCACGGCGATCTCCGCAACGCTCAAGTCTTCAATGTGAAACAGCCACATGGCCGCACGCTGGGCCGGCGGCAGGGTCTGCATCGCCTGCGCAATGCGCGCCGCGTCGGCGCCGCGTTCCGGGTCGATGGCCGGCGCCGGGGGCGGTTCTGCCAAAGCCGCCGCCCGCAGACGCCGCCGGGCCTGACGCCCGCCGATCAGGCGCGCGCAGCGCCGCGTGGTTATGCGCCAGGCCCACAGGGCGAACGCCCGGTCCTCGCGCAGCCGGTGAAGGCCGGTGATGATCTCCACCCAGGCGTCCTGCACCGCCTCGCGCGCCAGCTCCCGATCGCCGGTCAGCCGCCAGGCATGCGCCATCAGGCGCGGCTGCCAGCGCCTTGCCAGCGCGTCCTGCGCGCGGGCCTGACCGGTGCGCGCAGCGGCGGCCAGGAACGCATCCAGCGCACGGTCGGCTTGGGTGACAGACATGACAGGCGCCTCTTTGAGACCGCGAATGCAAGAGAGGGTGCGCCGCTGTGCGGGTCCGGTTCAATCGGGACTGCAGTTTTCTGCAGGTGGGGGCGCGGCACGGAGCGCGCGCATGGCATTTTTCCCCTCCCACTTGTGGGGAGGGTGGCTGAGCGAAGCGAAGCCGGGTGGGGGCGCCGCCGTCAGGCGGCTGCTCAAAATCCTGAACCGCACGGCGCTATCACCCCACCCGACCCGGGGCTTACGCCCCGGCCCACCCTCCCCATCAAGGGGAGGGAAAAACAAGGCGCTCTCTTCTTCCCCTCCCACTCGTGGGGGTGAGGCCCCCAAGAACGATCCGGGGGAT
>WGNG01000012.1 GCA_016124675.1 Alphaproteobacteria bacterium | reverse complement strand
CCAGCTTCACCGCTCGAAGGCGAAGATCCTCGCTCAACGTTCTCATGGCCGCCCTCCCTGTACAGGCGACACCCCATGAATCACGCTTCGCCCCTAAACGGAATCCCCAACCGAGTCAGACCCAGGCGAAAATGCTCTAGTGCTAAGGTTGACTAATTGTTGGGCGACAGTCTGCGCCACACTCCGCACACCCTGAATGTCATCGGGCAGGTGCGCTGATGATGCCTCGGACTGCCCCTGGCATGGGTCCTCGCCCTGAACGGGATCGGGTTCGCCCCAATCGCCACCGCCTCCGCCCTGATCTGTATCGGGATGAAGGTGCATGCCCGGACCGCTCGGGCCTGGATCGTAGGGCGGCGTCAGTCTCGTGCCTGTGATGACAATGACATCGGTGGTCATGAGCCTCTCCACACCGAAGTACGCGTCAGGGTAGCATGAAATATTCGTCAAGAATGTGACCGGGCTGCTGTCCGGATTGCGGGCCGGCGACGAGGCGGCCTTGGTCAATCCCTCAGGTGCGGCTGCGATATTGACCGGCCCTCCCGGCCTCCCCAACAGTGCTGCTCGGAGCGCAATGCCGGGTAAGCGCCGGCTTAGACAACGGAGGAGCCGCCCATGATCGCTGCGGCGGGTCTGCGCACGCATATCTGGAACAATAACCTGAAATCCGTCGTCCTGATGGCGGGGTTTCCGGTGCTGTTGCTGGCGCTGACCTATGCCGGAACGCTGTTCTTCATCGCCTACTCGGTGGACGCGCCGGGCCCGCAGGAGTTCGCGCTGGCGCTGGACTGGACGCTGTCGGCCATCCCCTTCGTGATGGTCGCCGCCGGGGTGTGGTTCCTCATCGCCTGGCTCGGCTATCAACGCATGATCGATGCGGCGACCGGCGCGCGCCCCGTGCGCCGGGCCGATGAGCCGAAGCTCTATAACCTCCTGGAAAACCTGTGCATCTCGCGCGGGCTGACCATGCCTGCCTTGCGCATTATCGAGACGCCGTCGCTCAATGCCTACGCCACCGGGCTCGGCGAGCGCCAGGCGGCGGTGACGGTGACGCGCGGGCTGATGGACAGCCTGGAGGATGACGAGCTCGAAGCGGTGCTGGCCCATGAGCTTACCCACATCATCAACCGCGATGTGCGCCTGCTGGTGATCTCGGTGATCTTCGTAGGGATTATTTCCTTCGTCGGCCAGCTGTTTGCGCGCGGCATGCTGCGTGGCTCCACGGCGCGCGCGGGCGGGGCGCGCCGGGGCGGGGGCGGCAATGCGGGCGTGCTGATCATCGTGGCGCTGGCCATCGTGGCGCTGAGCTATGTGCTGGCGCTCCTGATCCGCTTCGCCATGTCGCGAAAACGCGAATACATGGCCGATGCGGGCGCGGTGGAGCTGACGCGCAATCCCGACGCAATGATCTCGGCCCTGCGCAAGATTTCAGGGCGATCCGCGATTGAGGAGGCACCTGAAGAGGTGCGCCAGATGTTCCTCGACAATGACACGGCGTCCTTCGCCGGCCTGTTCACCACACACCCGCCGATCCCGAAACGGATTGCGGCTCTGGAAGCCTATGCGGGCGGATCAACAGGCTGAGGGGCGCTGTCCTCATCGAGAAGATCGCGATAGGTGCGCGCGTAGATGAACCAGACCGAGGTGAACAGGGCCGCGATCACCGGTCCGATCACCAGGCCGATAAAGCCGAACAGGGTGAGCCCGCCGAGCGTGGACAGGAGCACCATGAGGTCGCTCATCCTGGCGTCCTTGCCCACCAGCATCGGGCGCAGAACATTGTCCACATTCATGATCACGACGGTTCCAAACACGCCCACGGCGATGCCGGCGATGGGCGAGCCGGTGACAAACAGCCACACCGCCGCCGGCCCCCAGACCAGCGGCGTGCCCACCGCCGGGATGATGGAGATCAGGCCCGCCACCGCGCCCCAGAAGATCGCCCCCGGCACCCCGGCAATGGCCAGCGCCCCGCCGGTGAGCGAGCCCTGGATGAGCGCGATGATGAAGGTGCCTTTCACGGTCGCGCGAATGGTCGAGAGCGTGCGCTCGGCCAGCAGTTCGCGGTCGCCCTCGCGCATCGGCAGCAGGTTCATCGCGCCTTTGAGCGAGCTTTCGCCCGAGGTCAGCAGATAGAACAGCGCGAACAGGAACACGATGGCGCCCAGCACAAAGCCCAGCGCGCCGCCGGTGGCGCGCGTCAGCCCGTTGATCACCGCACCGCCGACACCGGAGGCGAGATCGTTGAGGCGGCTCGCCAGCTCGCCCTGATAGGGCGCCAGCGCGTCCTTGAACGGCACCCATTCAGGCAGGCCGGCCAGCCCCTCCTGCCGGAAATTGCGGATCTCGTCCTGCAACCAGGGCAGCACTGTCTGCCCCACCTCCACCGCCTGCTGGGCGACGACCGCCAGGACCGCCATCATCGGCAGGAGGATGAGGAGGACCGAGAGGACCAGGAGCAGGGAGGCGGAGAGTTTCGGCCGTCCGCCCTTGCGCCCGCCGAGCGCCGCAGAGAGCCAGCGCTGCGCCGGCATCAGCAGGATCGTCATCACGCCCGCCAGGAACAGCGCACCCATGAAGTCGCGGATCATCCACAGGAAAACCAGCGTCAGGACGAGCGCGAGCGCGACGATGAATATCCGCTGCAGCTGCAGCCGGCGCGCCTCATGAACCATAGAGCATCCTCGGCAAGGCGGTGGCGAGCCAGGGCAGGGCGATCACCGAGATGATGGCCGCAATCTGTATCCCCACAAAGGGCACGGCGCCGCGATAGATCGCGGCGGTGGTGATCTCGGGCGGCGCCACGCCGCGCAGATAGAACAGCGCAAATCCAAAGGGCGGCGTCAGAAAGCTCGTCTGCAGGTTCAACGCCATCAGCACGCCCAGCCAGATCGGGTCCACGCCCATGAATAAAAGCACGGGCGCCACGATGGGCACCACAACGAAGGTGATCTCGATGAAATCCAGGAAGAAGCCCAGCAGGAACATGATGATCATGACCACCGCGAGCGCGCCGTAGATGCCGCCGGGCACGGCCTCCAGCGCGGCGCGCACCGTCTCGTCGCCGCCCAGCTCGCGGAACACCAGCGCAAACAGGCTGGCGCCGATCAGGATCACGAACACCATCGCCGAGATCTGCGCCGTGGCGCGCATCACCGCGTCCAGCACGCCGGTGCGATGCAGCCGCCACAGCGCGAATGCGCCGCCGGCAGCGGCGATCGCAGCGGCCAGATATCCCGCCGTCAGGGCGGCGCCCGGCGCGCCCGAGCGCAGATCGGCGACCAGCACTGACCCGATGAGCCCCGCCAGCGCCAGCGCGCCAATGCTGACCACCCACCGCCCAAAGCGCGGGTTGGACGCGCCTCCGGCATTGCGGAAACCGGCCAGCAGGGTGGCGCCCACCGCGCCGACGCCCGCAGCCTCGGTCGGTGTCGCCAGCCCGCTCAGGATCGAGCCCAGCACGGCGACCATCAGCACCAGGGGCGGCAGCAGGGCGGCGCAAACCTTGCCCCAGTCGGCCCTGATCTCGGAGCGCGGCGCGGCGGGCGCGGCGGCCGGGCGCGTCACGGCGATGAATACCTGATAGAGGATGTACGCGCCCACCAGCATCAGGCCGGGGATCAGCGCGCCCGCGAACAGATCGCCCACCGAAATGATGTCCGGCGAGAAAATGCCCTGGCGGCGCTGGGCGTCCGCATAGGCCGAGGACAGCTGATCGCCCAGCAGGACGAGCACGATGGAGGGCGGAATGATCTGGCCCAGCGTGCCGGACGCCGCGATGGTGCCGGACGCCAGACCCGGGTCATACCCGCGCTTGAGCATGGTGGGCAGCGACAACAGCCCCATCGTCACCACCGTGGCGCCGACAATGCCGGTGGACGCGGCCAGCAGCGCGCCGACGACCACCACCGAAATGCCAAGCCCCCCGCGCATGGCGCCGAACAGCGCGCCCATGGCTTCAAGCAATTCCTCCGCGATGCGCGACTTTTCCAGCATCACGCCCATGAAGACGAACAGCGGCACCGCCACCAGGATCGCCTTGTCCATCTCCATGATGTTGCCGTAGATGCGCTGCGGGAAGGCGCGCAGATGCAGCGGGTCGAACAGGTCCAGCGCCAGCCCGATCAGCGCAAACGCGATCGCCACCCCCGCCAGCGTGAACGCCACCGGATAGCCGCGCAACAGCGCCGCGAACGCTGCGGCGAACATCACGAACGGCAGGAGATCGATCACCCAGCCCATGGCCTATATCTCCTGTCCGGCCAGATCGCCGGGTGCGGGCGGCGCCGTGCGGCCCGCCAGGGTGAGGGCGGCGCGCGCAGCCATGGATGCGCCTTGCAGGATCATCAGCACGGCGAAGACCGGGATCATCGTCTTGAGCAGGAAGATCAGCGGCAGGCCGTCGCCCTCGCGCGACCGCTCCAGGATACGCCAGGCCCCGCCGACATAGCCGGTGGAGGTAAGGAGGATGAGCCAGCACATCGGCATCAGGGCGAGATAGGTCCCCGCCATATCCGTCCAGGCGCGCGCGCGGGCAGACAACTTTGAATAGATGATGTCGACGCGCACATGTCCGCCATGGAGGAGCGCGGCGGCGCTGCTGAGCAGGAACAGCACCGAGTGCAGGTAGATGACGCTTTCCTGCAGGCGCGAGAAGGACAGGCCGAACACATAGCGCTGCACGACAATGACCGCCGTCACCACGACCAGCGCCAGCGCCGCCCACCGGGCCATGTCGGCGATGGCGGTGGTCACCGCGTCAATGGTGACCGCGCCGCGCCGCAAGACCATCTCAACCGGGCCGGGCAGAGCTGCAAACCGGCCCCAGAGCCCCGCCAGCAGCGGAATGGCCAGCAAGGGCGACAGGGCGAGCCCGATCCAGCCCAGCGCCGCGCCGGCCTGTCGCCCCAGGGCGGGCAGGTTCGCCTGCAGCCACGCGCCGACCGCGCCGCCCGCAGCGGCGTCCGCCGCCAGCCCGGCAAGGGTTGCGCCCAGAAGGGCCAGCAGCAGCGCGTCGCCCGCCCGCATGGGGATCAGCCGCCCAGGATCATGTCGCGGCGGCGCAGATACGGCGCCTCGGAGATCGAGCTCCACGACCGCATCACCCGGCGCGCCTCGATATAGCTGTCATAGACGCGGCGCGTCAGCGGATCGCTTTGCGCGCTGTCGGCCACGACCTGCTCGGACACGCGCCCGATCTCGCGCCAGATCTCGTCGGAGAAGTCGCGCAGCTGTACGCCATGGCGCGTGCGCAGCGTCTCCAGCGCCAGCCCGTTCTGATAGGTGAACTCGGCGATGCTCTGGTTATTGGCCGCCCGGCAGGCGGCGCGCACGATGGCCTGATGCTCGGTGGAGAGCGACTCCCAGACACCGCGATTGATGCCCAGGGCGAGCGCAGCGCCCGGTTCGTGGAAGCCGGGGCCGTAATAGTACGGGGCTTCGCGATAGAAGCCGAGCGCCATGTCGTTCCAGGGCCCGACCCACTCGGTCGCGTCGATGGCGCCCGACTGCAGCGCCTGGTAGATTTCACCGCCCGACAGCGCCACTGCCGCGCCGCCCAGCTCGCGGATGACATTGCCTGCGATGCCCGGAATGCGCATGCGCAGCCCGCGGAAATCGGCGATGGAGTTGATCTCGCGCTTGAACCAGCCACCCATCTGGTGACCCGAATTTCCAGCTTGGAAAGCGATCAGGTTGAACTGGCCGGCCAGCTCGTCCCACAGCGCCTGTCCTCCGCCAAATTCCACCCAGCCCATGATTTCGGTGGCGGTGAGGCCCATCGGCACGGCGCAGAAGAAATTATACGCCGGCGACCGGCCCTGCCAGTAATACTCCGCGCCGTGATACATGTCGGCGACGCCGTTGGAGACCGCGTCAAAAACCTCGAACGCGCCGACAATCTCGCCCGCGCCATGAACGCGGATGTCCAGCTCGCCGCCTGACATCTCGCGGATGAATTGCGCGGTGCGTTCAGCGGCTGTACCAAGCCCCGGGAAGCCGGCAGGCCAGGTGGTGACCATGCGCAGGCGCCGCGTGCGTCCGCGCGCCACGGCGGGCGCTGCCGGGGCGTCGCCGGTTTGTGCATCCTGCGAGCAGGCGCTGGCGGCGCCGGCGGCCACGATGGCGGCCCCGGAAAGGAATGTACGGCGATCCATATTGGTCTCCCCCAAGGTCATTTTCTCGGCGATAGGGCGCGTGCCCGGTGCGCACCGCGCTCAGCGCGGAGGGCTCAGCGGTTCGGGCGCAGCCAGGCGGTCGCTTTCGGCCAGCAGGCGCCATCCCGACGGCTCCAGCACCTCAAGCGGGTGGTAGAGCGCCTTGTAGTCCATCTTGCGGCTGCCTTGCACCCAATATCCAAGATAAACATACGCCAGGCCGGCGTCCCGGGCGCGGGCGATGTGATCCAGGATGATGAAGGCGCCCAGGCTGTCGCGCTCGCGCTCGGGATCGAAGAAGGAATAGACCAGCGAAAACCCGTCCGTCAGCCGGTCCACCAGCACGGCGGCGGCGAGCGCGCCTTGGATGTCGCGGTACTCCACCAGCTCGGTGCGCGCCGCGCCTTCCTCCACCATGGTGGCGAAGTCGAAGAAATCCATGCCCGCCATGTCGCCGTCGCCATGGCGCGCGTCGAGATACCGGCTCAGCAGCGCGTACTGCTCGGGCGTCGCTTCAGGCTGGCGCGGCAGGCGCAGCAGCGGCCGGTTACGGCGCAGGATGCGGCGCTGATTGCGGCTGGGTTCGAACGCGTTGACCGGAATGCGCGCCGACTTGCAGGCCGCGCAGCGTTCGCAGGCCGGGCGATAGAGGATCGCCTGGGAGCGGCGGAAGCCCGCATGGGTCAGCGTGTCGTTCAGCCCCGGCCCGTCAATCGGATCGACGCGCGTGAACACCTTGCGCTCAAGCCGCCCGGGCAGGTAGGGGCAGGGCGAGGGCGCCGTCAGGAAGAACGGCAGCTGGCGGGTGTTGAACGGTCGGGTCACGGGCGTCCCTGGCTATTCATGGTCCTGTCACGCTCATCCTATCGCGCTGTCGCGGGCCTTGGAACAGGGTCGTTACGGGCGGCTTACAGCGGCCAGAAAATGGGAATCACGATCACCGCCACCGCCGCGAGAATGATGTTAAGCGGCAAACCGATTCGCACGAAGTCCATGAATTTGTATCCGCCGGCGTTATAGACCAGCGTGTTGGTCTGATACCCGATGGGGGTGGCGAAGCTGGCGCTGGCGGCGAACATCACCGCCACCACAAAGGCGCGCGGGTCCACGCCCAGCTCCACGCCCAGGCCCATGGCGACCGGGGTGATCAGGATCGCCGCGGCGTTGTTGGAGATCATCTCGGTCAATGTCGAGGTAATCACATAGATCAACGCCAGAACAGCCACCGGACCGAGGCCTGACGCGTGCAGGGCCAGGAAGCCGACAATCAGCGCCGCCGCGCCGGTCTTCTCCATGGCCAGGCCCACAGCCAGCATGCCGAAGATCAGGATGAGGATGTTCCACTGGATGGAATCATAGGCGTCCTTGGCGTCCAGGCAGCCCAGCGCGATCACCGCGCCCGCCGCGATCAGCGCCAGCGCCACGATGGGCAGCACCTCGAAGGCGGACAGCACGATGACGGCCAGGATGGCGGCGATGGCGATGGGCGCCTTTTCGCGCCGCCAGGGCCGGTCCTGCGGCTCGGCCAGATTGTTCAGGAGCCCGTCGTCAAACATGGTGCGCAAATCGGCCGGCGAACCTTCTACGAGCAGGGTGTCGCCCACTTCCAGCCTCAAGGCCTCGCCCTTGCGCGAGACATTTTCGCCGCGACGGTGCACCGCGAGCACATAGACGCCATAGAGCCGGGCCAGTCCCAGCCGGCCCAGCGGGCGGCCGATCAGCCCCGAATTGGGGCCGATGGCGCCCTCGCGCATCACCGTTTCGGTGCTCTCGATCGGTTCAAAGGCGTGGCGCCCGCCGGTGACGCCCAAAGCCACATCGCCCTGCTGGCGCAGGGTGAGCATTTCAGACATGCGCGATTTGACGACGATCCGGTCGCCGCCCTCGATCACCACATCCCCCAGGGCATGGCGCAGCGAGTGGCGCTTGCGGATCACGTCGACCACCGAGAAGCCCTTGCGGGCGGTCAGCCCGGCTTCGTTGAGCGTCTTGCCGATCAGCTCGGAATCGAACGGCACCGCCACATGGGCGAGGAAGCGCCGCTCCTTGGGATCGGGCAACAGTCCGGCCAGCGTGTCACGGTCCGGCAGGAGGAACGGCCCGGCGATCGCCAGGTAAATGCACCCCACCGCCGCCATGATCACGCCTGCCGCCGTGATCTCGAACATGCCGAACGCCGCCATGCCGCCGGTCTGGGCCACGCCGTCTACGAGCAGGTTGGTCGAGGTGCCGATGAGTGTTGTGGTGCCGCCGAATATCGCCGCGAAGGAGACCGGGATCAGGAAGCGCGACGGCGCCACGCCCAGCGATCGCGCCAGGCCGATGGCCACCGGGATCACCACCACGACGATGGGGGTGTTGTTGATGAAGGCGCTCATGCCCACCACCCCGGCCATCAGGGCGATCAGCGCCGTGGCGGGGCGCGACCCCTTGGCCAGGCGCGAGACCTGCTTGGCTGCGGCGTCAATCACCCCGGTTCGTTCCAGCGCCGCCGACAGGACGAACAGGGCGGCGATGGTGATGGGCGCCGAGTTGGAGAACACCGACAGGGTCTCGCTCGCCGTGAGCACGCCGGTCAGCAGCAACACGCCCATCGCCATCAGCGCGATGACGTCAGCTGGCAGGATTTCGCGCGCGAATCCGAAAAAAACGGCGCCCACGAGCAACAGCACGAGGACGAGATGGAGCATCTCCAGCGTCAGCCAGTCAGTCATGTCGATGCACGCTCCGCGTCCTGACCCAGGCCTTCAACGATAATCCAGCTCGTGCGTGTTGTGCGAGCGGTTCATGCGCTCGGCCTGGCTTGCGCCCGTGCACGCCGCGAGACCCCGCGCCCGCTTCACGGCGCTCACACAAACCGCCAGGCTTCGGCGGCGGCGCGGAACAGGGCGCGCGCCTTGTTCACCGTCTCCTGGCGCTCGGCTTCGGGATCGGAATCAAGCACCACGCCTGCGCCCGCCTGCACATGCATGCGCCCGTCCTTGATGATGGCGGTGCGCAGGGCAATGCACACATCCATATCGCCCTGGGCCCCGAAATAACCCACCGCGCCGGCATAGACGCCGCGCCGGTGCGGCTCCATCTCGTCGATAATCTCCATGGCGCGCACCTTGGGGGCGCCGGACACCGTGCCTGCCGGGAATCCGGCCATCAGAGCGGAGACAGCGTCCTCGCCGTCGGCCAGATCGCCTTCGACGTTGGACACCAGATGCATCACATGGCTGTAGCGCTCGACGCTTTCGCGCTCGGTGACGCGCACGCTGCCCGGCTTTGCCACCCGTCCCACATCATTGCGGCCCAGATCGAGCAGCATGAGATGCTCGGAGCGCTCCTTGGGATCGGCCTTGAGGTCGGCCTCGAACGCGGCGTCGGCTTCCGGCGTGGCGCCGCGCGGGCGGGTGCCGGCGATGGGGCGCACGGTGACCGTCGATCCGCGCAGGCGCACCAGGATTTCCGGGCTGGACCCGGCGATCGCGAAACCTGGCAGGTTGAAGAAGAACAGGAAGGGCGACGGATTGGTCCGGCGCAAGGATCGGTACAGCGCAAAGGGCGGAGCAGTGAAGGGCGTTGAGAAACGCTGGCTCGCCACCACCTGGAACACGTCGCCCGCCTTGATATAGCCGCGCGCCGTCTGGACCTTGGCGCGAAACTCGGCCTCGCTCATGTTCGCCTGCGGCGCGGACAGGGTGGACGGGCTGGCGCCGGAGGGCAGGGGGGCCGGGGAATCCAGCCGGTTGAACACCGCCTCGATGCGCCGGCGCGCGGCGTCGATCTGCAAGGCCGGGTCCGCGCCCGGTTCGGGCCGCACCGGCGCGGCGGCGAGGATTTCCTGGCGCAAGGCGTCGAAGATCACCATCACGCGCGGGCGCACCAGATAGCCGTCCGGCGTGCCGAGGGGATCGGGCGCGGCGCGCGCCGGCAGGCGCTCGGCCAGGCGCGCCATGTCATAGCCCAGATAGCCGAACAGACCCGCCGCCAGCGGCGCCACGCCCGACGGCAGGTCCATGGCGCTGTAGGCGATCAGGCGCTTGAGCGATTGCAGCGGCGGTTGCGCGCAGGGCTCGAACCGGCCGGGCGCCATGCCGGGTCCGGGCGCGCGCGCCTGCTCGGCATGCTCGCCGGTGCAGCGCCAGACCAGATCAGGATCGAGCCCGATGGCCGAATAGCGGCCGCGATAGGCGCCCCCCTCGACGCTTTCCAGCAGGAAGGTGTTCACATGCGCCGACGCCAGCTTGAGATAGGCCGAGACCGGCGTTTCCAGATCATCCACCCGCCGCGCCGTCAGCAGGACGGGGCGGCCCGCATTCAGCTCGGCGCGCGCGGCGGCAAGTTCGGGCGCAAACTCGGGCTGGGACATCGCCGCGCCGCTATTGAACGGGCTCGATGCGGCCGAGCGCCTGATCGATCAGGCGCTGATCGGCACGCACCTCGTAAACGTCCAGAAGCGCGGCCTGAAGCGCGAACGCGAAATCATTCTCCAGCTCCTGGTTCATCGCCAGAACGGCTTCTGCGCCGGGCGCGGCCGAAGCAGGGGTGATGATGTCATCCACGATCACGATGGCGCGGGTGCGCTGGTCTCCGGCGCGGGCCGGGAAGGGGGTTCCGGGCGCGACGCCAAAGGCTTGCGAGACCAGGGTGCTGTTGAACGGCCCGGCCGTCTCGCCGCGGCCAAGCGTGGCGATCTCCACCGCAGCGCCGCCGCCGAGCAGCGCCGCGATCCCCTCCAGGCTGTCGCCGGTTTCAAGCCGCGCAAGCGCGTCATCCACGATCGCCTGAAGCTGCTCGTCCACCGTGCGCAGACGCCAGAACGCTTCGGCGTCCTCGCGCACTTCATCGACGCGCGGCAGGCGCGGCGCCTCGACAGAGTCCACACGCACCACCGCATAGGCGCCCTCCCCAAAGGGCGTGAGCTCGCTGTCGAGTCCTGGGGTGAGGGAGAAGACCAGCTGCAGGATCGCGTCTCCGCCTTCCTCCAGCAGCGAGGTCGCGGGCGCGCCCTCCAGCGTGAAGCCGTCAGCGGTGATGTAGTCAAAGCGCTCCACCGGCACCCCCGCCTCGGCGGCCGCTTGCGCGAGATCGAGCCCGCGGCGCGCCTCCTCAAAGGCGTTCATCGCGTTAAACATGTCGTCTTCAGCCTGACCGGCGGCGAGTTCGGCGCGCAGCTCGTCGCGCAGCGCCTCCAGCGGCGGCGCCTGCGGGTCGATGGCGGCGGTGACGCGCACGACCCGCCAGCCCAGACGGCTGTCCACGGCGCGCACCTCGCCCTGCGCCATGTCAAACACCTCGGCGGCGATGGCGCGGTCGGGCACCTCGAACGCCTGCAAATCGGTGAACGCCACGCGCTCGGCCAGATCATGGGCGGCGCGCACGTCGGCAACCGCCTCTCCGGCGGCAAGCGCGGCGGCGGCGGCTTCGGCGCTGGCCTGGTCGGCCGCCGCCCACTGCTCGAAGGAGCGAACCGGCGGCTCGGCGAGAGCGCCCTGGTCCAGCCTGAACGCGTACAGATCCTCGATGTCGGTTTCGCTCACCGCGGCGTCGCGTTCGTACAGGTCGGGCGAGAACCGGATCAGAGTGAAGCGGCGCTGCTCGGGACGTTCGAACACGCCGGCATTGTCGGCGATGAAGGCTTCAAGCGCGGCCTGGTCCGGGTCGCCGATATCGCCCGCAAGGCTCGGCGGGATCAGCAGCGCGCGCAGGGCCCGGCGCTCATTGGCCCAGGCCTGGCGGACATCGGCAAACAGGGCCGGCGCCTCCACCGAGCCCAGAAGCGCATCGACAAACTGCCCCTGGCGCAGTTCGCGCGCGATGTCGCGCTCGAACTGGCGGTCAATGGCGCCGCCCGCATACCCGTTCTGGGACAGGACTTCGAGGAAGGTCGCCCGGTCAAACCGGCCGGTGAACGGGTTCTGGAAGGCGGGAATCTCCTGGATGGCGTCGAACACCATCTGGTCCGACACCGCCAGGCCAAGCTCATCGGCCTTGGCGGCGAGCGCGGCCTGCAGCGTCATCTGCTGCACGACCTGATCGCCAAACCCGGCCGCATCAATCTCCTCGCGCGTCAGGCGCGGGTTCTCGCGCTGCACCTGAGCCACCTGGCGGTTATAGGTGCGAAGCAATTCCTGGGCGCTCACGCGCTCCGATCCCACGATGATGGCGGACGTGCCGCCGCCGCGGATGATGTCGGTCACGCCCCACAGGGCGAAGGCGGCCACGAGCAGCGCAATGATAATCCCGCCGACAAGCGGGTTCTTGGCCATCTGGCGAATGAGCGTAAGCATGCGTTGAACCGGGTCCGGGGCCGTTTGCGGGGAGCGCGAACCTAGCCGTGCGCCGCCGCAGCGGCAAGCCGCGTGCGCGCCGCGCCCTGCATTGCGGGCGGCTGGCCGGGCTGTTATCCCTGCGCGCCTTGGTTCCGGCGGCGCGCCCCGGGACGCCGCGACCAACGGGAAGCCATTCATGACCCGGCGCAAGCTCATAGCGGGCAACTGGAAAATGCATGGGCGAAGCGCGGACCTCGCCTGGGCGGACCGGCTGTCGGCTCTGATGCCGCTGCCGCCGCGCAGCGAGATCGTCGTGTGCCCGCCCGCCACGCTTCTGTCGGGCATGGCGGCGCGGGTTCCAGGATGGGTCGCGGTCGGCGCCCAGGACTGCGCCGCCCAGCCCGACGGCGCGCACACGGGCGATCTCTCCGCTCCGATGCTGGCCGATCTCGGCGCGCGCTATGTCATCGCCGGTCACAGCGAGCGCCGCCGCTTCCACGGCGAGACCGACGCGCTGGTGCGCGCCAAGGCCGAGGCAGCGCTCAAGGCAGGCCTGACGCCGGTGATCTGCGTGGGCGAAACCCTCGACCAGCGCCAGGGCGGCGAGGCGCAGTCCGTGGTGCTGCGTCAGATGCACGCCAGCGTTCCTGACGCCGCCGCAGGGCGCATCATCATCGCCTACGAACCGGTCTGGGCCATCGGCACCGGCGTTCACGCAAGCCCCGGCGACGCCGGGCAGATGCACCGCGCCCTGCGCGAGGCGTGGCGGGGCGGTGATGGCGAGGCGCTGCGCATTCTCTATGGCGGTTCGGTCAGTCCCGAAAACGCCGGCGAGCTCTTGTCGCGCGCCGACATTGACGGTGCGCTTGTTGGCGGGGCGAGCCTCGATCCGGCGCGATTCGCCGCCATCATCCGCGCGGCAGGGTAAGGCGATCTTCAGGAATTCCCGATAGTCTCAACCGCCATAACTCACGAGATCCGGTTAGCGGGCGCTGTGGAGTGGCGGATGGCTGAGCTTGAGTATCGCCGCGCAACCGTGGCGCTGTTTGATCCTGTGCACGTCAATCTGCGCATTACGCGCTATGCGCTGCATGAGATCGGATTTCGAGATATCGTCTCGCTCAATTCCCTGCACGAACTCAAGCGCCGCCTGATCGAGGAGGCGCCGCATCTGCTGGTCGCAGAGACCTCCAGCCATGAGAGCGAGGTCTTCCGCCTGGTGCGGAGTATCCGCGCCGGCGAAGTGTCGAGCAATCCGTTCGCCGCCATACTGCTGACGACCTGGCGGCGCGACACCAGCGTGGTGCGCGAGGCGATCGGGTCGGGCGCCGACGACGTGATCATCCGGCCTTTCTCCACCTCCTTCGCAGAGGAGCGGGTGCGAACGCTGGTGCGTGCGCGCAAGCCCTTCATCGTCACCAGCGACTATATCGGGCCGGACCGGCGGCGCGACAAGGCGCGCGGGCCCGGCGCGGCGCAGCCCATCGAGGCGCCCAACGTGCTGCGCGCCGTGGTCGAGAACGACAGCGAGGCCCTGGCGCGTGCGCGCGTCTGGATCGACGAGGCGCGCCGCACGGTGGATGGCGAGCGTCTGCGCCGGCTGTGCATGCGTGTGGTCATCGGCGCCGAAGCCGCGGCGGGCGAGCTCAAGGCCGGGCGCAACCCGTTGATGGATGTCTCGGAACTGGAGCGCGGCGCCCGCGAAGTGCGCGCCCGCCTCGCGCGCACCCGCTCGGCCGAAGCCAAGCGCGTGGCGCATGCGCTGTGCGAGGTGACCACCGAACTGCGCGAGCCGGGAGGCTTCACCGTCGCCAATCTGTCGCTGGCGCGCGAGCTGGCCATGGCCGCCTATGTGGCCTTTGCTGGCGATGACGGCATCGAGCGCTCGCGCGACGAGATTGAGTCCGCTGTGGAGATGCTGCGTCAGCGCATGGCCCAGGCGGCTGTGCGCAAGGCGCAGCCCGATGGTGGCGTTGCGGCGGCGGCTGAGCTAAAACGCGCCGCAAGTTGAGCGCGCCGGAGCCCCGGCGCGCCGTATGTACGACGGGGCCGCGCCGCCATGATTGCAGTTCTCCTGATTATCCATCTACTGATTATCGCCGCGATGGTGGCCGTCATTCTCATGCAGCGATCCGAAGGCGGCGCGCTGGGCATTGGCGGCGGCGGACCGGGCGGCATGATGAGCGGGCGCGGCGCCGCCAATCTTCTGACCCGCTCCACCATGATTCTCGGCGCGCTGTTCGTCGGCAACTCCATTTTGCTGGCGGTGCTGGCCAGCGTCGACGATAGCGGACGCTCCGTGATCGATCGCCTGGGGCAGGACCAGAGCGACCAGCTGCCGTTCGATTTCACCACCCTGCCCGAAGACGAGGCGACCGAAGCGGATCCCGAGGCGCAGTCCGCGTCCGAGCCGCAGCCCGAGGCTGTCGAGGATGCGCCGCCCCCGCCGCCGGCTGAAGACGATCCTCAAATTCCCGGCCGCTAGGGCCGGACACCCCGATCTGCGCCACGCGGCGTGCGAGGCAAGCCATGTCAGCCCAGTCCAACACCGAAGTGCGCCGCATCACGCCGCCCGACATTCGCGGCCGCAAGGGCGGAGAGCCGCTGGTGTGCCTGACCGCCTATGACGCGCCGATGGCGGCGCTGCTCGATCCGCACTGCGACCTCCTTCTGGTGGGCGACTCGGTGGGCATGGTCGTTCACGGCCTCCCCAACACGCTGCCCGTGACGCTCGAAATGATGATCCTGCATGGCCAGGCGGTGATGCGCGGGTCGAAGCGGGCGCTGGTCGCTGTGGACATGCCGTTCTCCACCTATGAGCGCTCGAAGGAGCAGGCCTTCGACAACGCCTCGCGCATCCTGCGCGAAACCGGCTGCCATGCCGTGAAGGTCGAAAGCGGCGTCTATATCGCCGACACCATCAGCTTCATGGCCGAGCGCGCCATTCCGGTCATCGGCCATGTCGGACTGCGCCCGCAGGCTTCGCTGGCCGATGGCGGGTTCAAGGCCAAGGGGCGCGACGCCGCCAGCCGCGCCAAGGTGCTCGAAGAAGCCATCGCCGCTGACGAGGCGGGCGCGTTCGCCATCGTGATCGAGGGCGTCGCCGAGGAGCTCGCCGCCGAGATCACCGGGCGCGTCAAGGCGCCCACGATCGGGATCGGCGCTTCGGCGGCCTGCGACGGGCAGATCCTGGTGACGCCGGACATGCTGGGCCTGTTCGACTGGACGCCGCGCTTTGTGAAGCGCTACGCCGACATCAAGGGCCAGGTGGAGGATGGCGTGAAGGCCTATGGCGCCGATGTGCGCGCCCGCGCCTTTCCCGGACCCGATCAGGTCTACACGTCCAAACCCTCCTGAGCGGGCCCAGCGGCACGCGGTTGTTGCCCGTGCGACACGGCGCGGCTAGGGTCCCGCCCACTGTTTTGACCAGAACTCCGGAGCCCGGTCTTGGCTGACGCATTCGACGAAGTCGAAGAAGAACTGCGCCGCGAGCGCTATCAGGCGCTGCTGCGCAAATGGGGCCCGTGGGTCGCCGGCGTGGCGGCTGTCATCGTGCTGGGCGCGGCAGGCTATCAGTACTGGTCGGCGACAGCGCGCCAGGCCGCTGAGGCCGCATCAGACGCCTACCAGGCGGCAGCGTCGCTGTATGAGGCCGGGGCGCTCAATGAAGCGGACGCCGCGTTCGCCGCCCTCGCCGAAAATGGCCCGCGCGGCTATGCCGCCCTCGCGCTGATGCGCCGCGCCGCCATCGCGCAGGCCGGCGGCGATGCGGCCGAAGCCGCACGCCTGTTCGAGGCCGCCGGGGAGCGCTCCCCCGATCCCATGACCCGCGATCTGGCGCGCTACCGCGCCGTGCTGGCCGAGTTCAGCGACCTGTCGCTCGACGATCTCATGCTGCGCCTTGAACCGCTGGATCGCCCCGGCTCGGCGGTCGCGCCGCTGGCGCGCGAATTGATGGCGGCGGCCGCCCTGCGTGACCAGCGCTGGGATGAAGCTCGTAGGCAGTATGAGCTTTTGACGTTCGCGCTCGACGCGCCGTCCGGCGTGCAGCGCCGCGCCCGTGAGGCGCTCGCCTATATCGATCAGAACGCCCCGGCCCCGGCGCCCGAGCCTGTCGAGCCTGCGCAGTCCGCAACGGACGAGGCCGCACCTGATGCTGCGCACGGTGATGGCGACGCTGCTGAACGGCCCGAAGCGCTGCGCCGCATCATGGAAGACATAGCGCCGCCGGCGGACGAAGACGACCCGGTCGAGGCGCTGCGGCGTCTGCGCGAGCAGGCCGCCCAACCCGGCGCGGATAACGAGGAGGACGGGCGATGAGCCTTCCCAGACAGCTTGCCCTGACGCTGACCCTCGTGGCCGGTCTGGCTCTTTCCGGTTGCGGCGCCGGTGAACGGCTGAGCGGCCTCAACCCGTTCTCGGGCGAAGAGCGTGATGATCCCGATGCGCCGCCGCGCGATCAGCGCATCCCTGTGCTGGAGCTGGACGACCGCATGGCAGCGCCCGACGATGCGGCGCCCATCGCCCTGCCGCGCTCCTACGTGAACGCCGCCTGGCCGCAGTCTGACGGTTTTCCCACGCACGCCATGCAGCATACGCGCGCCACCGGCGGGCTGAACCGGATATGGCGCGAGTCGATCGGCTCCGGTTCTTCGCGGGACCGGCGCGTGCGCGCCCGGCCCGTGATCTCCGAGGGCGTGGTCTACGCCATGGACGCCGAGGGGCGCATTTCCGCGCGCTCGCTGGATACCGGCGCGGAAACCTGGCGCGTGCAGGTGCGCGGTGAAGAGGCCTCGTCGGCAGGCGGCTCGTGGATACCATTCGTGGGCGGCGCATCAGAACCCCCGACATTTGGTGGCTCGATCGGCTATGATTCCGGCCGGCTGTTCGCCCATACCGGCGGGCGCTTCTTTGTGGCGCTGGACGCGCGCTCGGGGGCCGAACTCTGGCGGCGCACGGCGCTGACGCCCTACCATTCCGCACCGACCATCGCTGACGGGCGGGTGTTCGTGACCACCGATGACAACGAGCTGCTCGCGCTGGACGCCGCCAGTGGCGAGGTGCTTTGGTCGCACCGCTCCATCGCCGAGACTGCCCGCGTGCTGGCGACGCCCAGCCCCGCCGTGCTCGGCGAAACGCTCCTGGCGCCCTACAGCTCGGGCGAGGTCGCCGCGCTCAGCGTGCCCAATGGCCGCGAATTGTGGACCGAGGCGCTGACGCGCGCCGGCGGGCTGACGCCGATGTCGACGATCAATGATATCGCCGCAAGCCCCGTGGTGCTGGGCGACCGGGTCTACGCCATCAGCCATTCGGGCGTGATGGCGGCGCTCGATCTGCGCACGGGCGAGCGCCTCTGGACGCTCCCGGCCGCTGGCGTTCATACGCCTGCGCTTGCGGGTGATTTCCTGTTTCTGGTGACCGTCGACGCCCAGCTCGTGGCCATCGAGCGCCACACCGGCGAAGTGCGCTGGCTGACCCAGCTGCGCCAGTTTGAAAACGAGCGCCGGCGCCGCGACCGTGTCGCCTGGGCGGGACCCGTTCTGGCGGGCGAGCGCCTGGTGCTCGCCTCCTCGCGCGGCGAGCTGGTGATCGTCGACACCGCCACGGGCGCCGTGAGCGCCACGCGCGATCTGGGCGATCCGGTCTTCGTGGCGCCGGTGATCGCCGCCGAGACCGTTGTGGTCGTCACCAATAATGGCCGCCTGATCGCGCTGCGCTAGGTGCGCACAGGTCGGGGCGGCGAACGGAGTTGCCGGTGAAACGCCTGCCCGCACTGGCCATTGTCGGCCGCCCCAACGTGGGCAAGTCCACCCTGTTCAACCGGCTGGCCGGCAAGCCGCTGGCCATTGTCGATGACCGGCCGGGGATCACCCGTGACCGGCGCGAGGCGCGCGGGCGTCTTGGCGACCTCGACCTGCGCCTGATCGACACCGCCGGGTATGAGGACGCCGCCACCGGCATCGAGGCGCGCATGCGCGCCCAGACCGAGCGCGCCCTGCAGGACGCCGATGTCTGCGTTTTCCTGATAGACGGCCGCGAAGGCGTCACCGCGCTTGACCAGCGTTTCGCCGACATATTGCGCCGCGCGGGCCGGGCTGTGGTCCTGGCGGTGAACAAGTGCGAGGGCGCGCGCGGCGATGGCGGGCTGGACGACGCCTGGTCGCTGGGCCTTGGCGAGCCGGTGCCGATCTCGGCGGCCCACGGTGAGGGGATGAGCGATCTGTTCGTACGCCTCGCCGCCATGATCGACGAGATCGATCTTGAGGTGGCCCCGGCGCCCGGCGCGCCGGAAGAGCCGGCGACCGCCGATCCTGACGACGCCGATTTTGATCCCGACGCCGAGATCGCCGAGGACGAGGGCGCGCCACTGCGCATCGCCGTGGTGGGCCGTCCCAATGTCGGCAAGTCGACGCTGGTCAACGCCCTGATCGGCGACGAGCGCGTCATCACCGGGCCCGAGGCGGGCCTGACGCGCGACGCCATCGCCATAGAATGGGAATGGGAAGGCCGCCGCGTGCGCCTCCACGATACGGCGGGCCTGCGCAAGCGCGGCAAGGTCGATGACCGTATCGAGCGCATGAGCGCGGCCGACACGCTGCGCGCGGTGAAGTTCGCGGAAGTCGTGCTCTTGCTGGTGGACGCCGAACAGCCCTTCGAGCGTCAGGACCTCACCATAGCCTCGCGCGTCGAGGCTGAAGGCCGCGGGCTGATCGTGCTTCTGTCCAAATGGGATCTGGTGGCGGACAAGCAGGCGCGCCTGGCCGAGCTGCGCGAAATGTTCGAGCGGCTTCTGCCCCAGATCAAGGGCGCGCCGCTCATCCCGGTCTCGGCCGTTACCGGGCGCGGGCTCGACCGCATCATGCCCGAGGTCAAGGCGCTGCACCGCAACTGGAATGCCCGGGTCAAGACCCGCGACCTCAATGACTGGCTGGGCGAGATGACCCAGCGCCACCCGCCGCCCGCCGTGGACGGACGCCGGGTCAAGGCCAAGTACATGTCCCAGACCAAGGCGCGCCCGCCCACCTTCGTGCTGATGGCGTCGCGCGCGGCCTATCTGCCCGAGAGCTACAAGCGCTACCTGATCAACGGCCTGCGCGAGGCGTTCGGGCTTCCCGGCGTGCCCATCCGTCTCATCGTGAAGGCGGGCGAAAACCCGTACGCGACAAAGTCCTAGCCTTTGAACCCGCTGGCGATCAGGAAGGTCTCGGCGCTCTCTGACCGGCTGGCGGGCGGCTTGTAGTGGCGCACCTTGGCAAAGCGCGTCTTGAGCGCATCGAGCACGTCCTGCGACGCGCCGCCCTGGAACACCTTGGCGACAAACGCGCCGCCGGGCTTGAGCACGTCCATCGCGAACAGCGCCGCCGCCTCCACCAGCGCCACGATGCGCAGATGGTCGGTGGACTTGTGCCCCGTCGTCCACGGCGCGAGGTCTGAAAGGACCAGATCGGCTGGCCCGCCCAGCGCGCGTTTGAGCGCCTCCGGGGCGCCGGGGGCGGTGAAGTCCATCTCCAGAAGGATCGCGCCCGGTATCTGCGGGATTTCCAGCAGATCAATCCCCGCCACATGGCTGGCGCCGCGCTTGAGCGCAACTTGTGTCCAGCCGCCGGGGGCCGCGCCCAGATCCGCCACGCGCATGCCGGGCCGCAACAGGGCGAACTTGTCGTCCAGCTCGATGAGCTTGTAGGCCGCGCGCGAGCGATAGCCCTCCTGGCGCGCCTTGGCGACATAGGGATCGTTGAGCTGGCGGTTCAGCCAGAGCTGGGACGAATGCTTGCGCCCGCGCGCCGTCTTGACGCGGGTGCGCAACTGCTTGGCCGAGCGCGCATCGCCGCCTGCCGTGACCGGGCCCGACTGGCGCCGGCGGCGCGGTTCCTCGGAATCGTCGTCTGAGCCGCTCATGATGGCGCGTGTCCCTTGCGTGAGCCTGACCGGCCTCTGGTCCCGCGCCGGCGGCGCGGGCGCATCAGTCCCAGCAATATCCCTTCGCGCAGGCCCCGGTCGCCGACCCGCACGCGTGCGCTGGGCCAGGCGTCCAGCACCGCTTCATAGATGGCGCAGCCTGCGACCACCAGATCGGCCCGGTCCTCGCCGATGCAGCCCTCGCGCGCCCGGTCGGCGCGGCCCTGTCCGGCCAGGCGCAAACAGGCGGTGCGCGCATCTGCGGTGCTCATCCACATGCCGTCCACCCGGTCGCGCACATATCTGTCGAGATTGAGATGCACGCCCGCGACCGAGGTCACCGTGCCGGACGTGCCCACGATATGGGCGCGGCCGGCCTCGAACAGCGGCCGCAGCCGGCGCGCTCCCTTGGGCGGGCGCAGATGCTCGCGCGCGCACGCCTTCATCGCCTGGTACCAGGCCGAACGCAGCTCCGGATCGGCGGGCTCGGGAAACCGGTCTGACAGCGTGACCACGCCCAGCGGCATGGTGGACCAGCCGCGCAGGGGCGGGCGCCCGCCTGATTTCAGCCCGCCGCGCTCGCGCCATTCGGCCAGATCCACCCAGCACAGCTCCGTCGAGCCGCCGCCGATATCGATCACCAGCGCCGCATCATGCTCGGTGTCGAGCAGGTCCAGGCTGCCCTGCACGGCCAGGCGCGCTTCCTCTTCTGCGGTGATGATCTCCAGGTCGAGCCCGGTGCGTTCGCGGGCGCGCGCCAGGAATTCCGGCCCGTTGCTGGCCGCCCGGCACGCCTCGGTCGCGATGGCGCGCAGCCGAGTCACATTGCGCCGCTTGACCCGGTCGGCGCACACGCTCAGCGCATCGAGCGCGCGCGACATGGCCGCCTCCGACAGCTGACCGGTCGACAACAGGCCTTCGCCCAGGCGCACGATGCGCGAGTAGGCGTCAACGACGCGAAACCCGTTCTGGGTCTTGCACGCCAGCAGCATGCGGCAATTGGTGGTGCCCAGATCAATCGCCCCGTAAACCGGGTCGTTGGAACGTCTGCGGCTCGGCCCGTCCGGCCGCGGCTTGGGCGGCTCGGCCCCTGCGGCATCCTTCGCCATCACTGATCCCCGTTGCGGGCGACGACGCGCGGGCGCGCAGCCCGAATCGGGGCGCAGCCTTCACAGTCCGTCGCGGCGCTGTCTTCAATTGGTTCTCAGGATAACACGCTTTACTGGCAGCGTAACGTGCGCGCGGCGCCCGCAAGGTCTGGAAACCGGCGGCGAAGCCTTTAGATTTCGACCCGGGAGGAACGCCGCATGACGACTGATCACACCCCGGTGCGTCTGGCCCGGTTTGCGCCGGGCGATGTCGTCCGCCACCGGCTGTTCGCGTTCCGCGGCGTCGTGTTCGACGTGGACCCGGAATTCGCCAATACCGAGGAATGGTGGCTGTCCATCCCCGAGGCGATCCGCCCGGCCAAGAACCAGCCCTTCTATCATCTGCTCGCCGAGAACGAACAGAGCTACTACACCGCCTATGTGTCGGAGCAGAACCTTTTGCCCGACGCCCATAACGGCGCGGTCGGGCATCCGGGTGCGCGTGAGCTGTTCACCAGCTTTGACGGGGAGCGCTATATCGTGAAGCCGCGCCCCGGCTGGGCCAACTAGCCGCGTTAACAGACGCCGGCTCAGGCCCGTCCGGCCGTTTGGAGCGAGGCGGGATCGGCATCCTCGCCCGCGGACGCCAGGCGCGCCTGCGCCGGCAGGGTGAAGGACACGGTCGTGCCCTTGCCGAGCACCGAATCGATGCGCAGCGCGCCGCCATGCAGCTCGATCAGGGATTTCGACAGCGCCAGTCCCAGGCCGGAGCCCTGATGGCTTTTGGCGATCTGGCTCTCGATTTGTTCGAAGGGCCGGCCGAGCCTGGGCAGCTGGTCGGCGGGTATGCCGATCCCGGTATCGGCGACCTGGAGCACCACGCCGTCGGCGGCGTCAAAGCCGCGCACCCTGACCTTGCCGCCCACCGGCGTGAACTTCACGGCGTTGGACATCAGATTGAGCAGCACCTGTTTCAGGGCGCGCGGGTCCGCCTCGATCTCGGGCAGGTTCGGCGTCTCCACGATGATGGCGATGGATTTCTCCTCCGCGCGCGCGCGCATGATCCGCAGGCATTGCTCGATCAGCTCGTCCGGGCGCACCAGCTCGGGCTGGAGCTGCATCTTGCCCGCCTCGATCTTCGACATGTCCAGAATATCGTTGATCAGCAGCAGCAAATGCTGGCCGGAGCTGAGGATGTCGGTGACATAGCCCTTGTAGCGCTCATGCCCGAGCGGACCGAACATCTCGCCCGCCATGATCTCGGAAAACCCGTTAATGGCGTTGAGCGGCGTGCGCAGCTCGTGGGACATGTTGGCCAGAAACTCCGACTTGGAGCGGTTGGCCTCTTCGGCGCGCAGGCGCTCCTGCTGGTGCGCGCTGGCGAGCTCCTCGACGCGCGCCTGGCTGCGTTTCAGGTTCTCCACCGTGCCGCGCAGCGCCCGGTCATTGTCGCGCAGCGCCGCTTCCTGGGTCTTGAGCGCGGTGATGTCAGCGCCCACGCTCACCAGGCCCCCATCGGCGGTCTGGCGCTCGGAATAGTGCAGCCAGCGCCCATCGGCGAGCTCCAGATCGTATGATTCGGCGCTGGCCGCGCCATGGACATGGCGGATCGAAGGGGCCGCCAGCGCCTCGACATCGTCATATCCCATGCCCGGCTTGAGGGCGGTGTCGGCGAGACCAAAAAAGTCGCGGAACTTGCGGTTCCACAGCACCAGCCGGCGGCG
The DNA here is from genome assembly GCA_016124675.1 of Alphaproteobacteria bacterium. Classification (GTDB taxonomy): domain Bacteria; phylum Pseudomonadota; class Alphaproteobacteria; order Caulobacterales; family Maricaulaceae; genus Oceanicaulis. The sequence goes on along the minus strand of WGNG01000012.1, from coordinate 116,353 downwards.
CGAATCCCAGAGCACGAAGCTCTCGGTCATGGATTCCAGCGCCGCGCGCAGGCGCGTCTCGGCGGCCTGGACGCGCGCCTGCGCGCCCTTGCGCTCGGTGATGTCGATGGCCACGCCCACCAGCCGGCGCGAGCCGGCCATGACACGCCCGCGCATCTGCAGCCAGACCGGCAACTGGGCGGCGCGCACCTCGACATCCACATCCTGCGACTGGGCGGCGCTGCGCAGCGCCGCGCGCACCCGGTTGCGGTCGTCCTCGCTGAGCAGCAGCAGGAATTCCGGACCCGACATTTCTTCAGCGTGGGTGCGGCCGAGGATCTGGGCGAACCAGTCGGTGAGCAGCACCGTGTCCGTGTCGATATCCCAGTCCCACACCCCCACGCGCGCGCCTTCCATGGCCAGATGCAGGCGGTCCTGGGATTCGCGCAGACGCCCCCTGGTGACCCCCAGCTCGCCCATGCGCCGGTGGAGCACCAGAAACAGCGCCACCGAGGCGCCCATGGTCGCGGCGAACAGGAGGATGTTGAACAGCAGCGTCTGGCGCCAGGCGGCGCTGTCGGCCGCGCCCGGGCCCAGCGTCAGCGCATGCAGCGGCGCGGCGGCGATGGCTGACACGCCCAGCACGCTGTCAGCGCCGGCGAGCCTGGCGCCGCGCAGGGCGCCGCCGCGCCCGGCCATGGCCGCTACCTCCGCCGGATCAAGCCCGAAGCGCTCCGCCGCCAGCGGCGCGCCCATGAACGGGGCCGCCGGCTGCAACGCCATGAGCCGGCCTGCGGCGTCGGTCAGCAGCGCGATCTCGCCTTCGGTGCGCTGTGGCAGCAGCGCCGCCGGGTCCACCAGCGCCAGGATCGCCCCCACGGCGCCATCATTCAGTCTTGCGGGATAGGCGATGGCCAGCGGGACCGCCCCTGCGGGCTGCACATGCACGCCGGAGCCCGAGGCGAGCGCCGCGTCAGCCGCGGCGCGCAAGGCGTCGGCGGACTGCTCGCGTGTGGCGATCACGCGACCGTCGGGCAGAAGCAGGGCGGCGCCCTCCACCCAGGGCGAGCGCGTCAGGGTCTCCAGCGCCGGGCGCGCGGCCCGCTCGGGCGGGAGGGTTTCCAGCTGCACCGCAGCCATGGCGAGCGCACTGCGCACCTCGGCCAGGCGCCCCGACACCCGTTCAGCAAGGACGGCGGCCGAGCGCGCCTGCGCGATGGCCACCTCGTCCTGCGCCGTGCGCCAGTCCTGCCACAGCTTGATGCAGATCACGCCGCCAAACGCGAGGACAAAGCCCATAACCAGCGCAAACGCCAGGCGCGGCGATGCGCTGCGGCGCAGGGTCTGGCGAGCCTGGGCCGATCCGGTCGGTTTGCGTCTGGCGTCGCGCTTGCGAATCATGACGTCGAACGTAAAGCGCCGCCTGCGCTCCCGTCCAGCTTTGGCGCGCGAACGCCCGGGGATCAGGCCTCGCCCCGCCCTTGGGTCTTGCAGCGGCGCGCTATTCGGCGGCGGCGGGGATTGGCGATCCGGTATCCGGGCGCGCTTTCACCGAGCGCACCACGTCGCGCGCACGCCTGGCGAGGGCCATCCATTCCGGACTGGCGTCGGTGTCCTCGGCCGCCAGGCGGGCGAGCGCCTCGGCGATCGCCATCAGGCGCGGACCCTGGGCGATCAGGCGGGCCTGCTGCTCGATGCGGTTGGGGTCGCGGTCATATTCCGCCCCCGGCACCCGCCAGCCGCCCCAGTTCTGCGCGTCCGTGACGACCACGGGATAGGTGCCCGGCTGGGGATGGTGGGCGCATTCCTCCGGCGTCTGCCATTTATTGTGCGCGCGCATGACCCGCCAATGGCCGGGATCGGCCTGGTCCATGGCCTCGGCGGAGAGTTCATCGGTGACGAAGTCGCGCCCCAGCCCGCAATCGTAATAGATGCGCACCGGCTCCTCGACATCCTTGACCCATTGCGGCTTGACCCGCTCGATCAGCGCCCAGGTCCCCACCGGGCGTACGAAGACGCGTTGATGCTTGTGAAAGACAGCCTTGGCCATGATGCGCTCCTTGCCGCGGGGAGCATGGCGCAAGACGCCTCAAATCCAGGTTAAGCGGTGCGGTGAATGCGCGGTTAAGGCCCAGGATAGGCCGAGCGCACCATCCCGCCAGGCTGGATCTCGCAGCGCCCGGCAAGCTCCAGCTCCACCAGGGCCGCCAGCACCGCCCCTACCGGCGCGCCGGTCAGGCGGGCGAGCTCGTCCTTCGACACCGGGGCCGGGGAGAGCAGCCCGGCGATGCGCTCGCGCACCGCGTCGGCGGCGGCGTCGGCGGCGGCCGGGTCTTCGCGCTCGTCCTCATAATCGTATCCGCCCGGCTCCTTCATGTGCGGCGGGCGTGTGTTCTGAAGGATGGCCAGCACATCCTCCGCGCTCTCGATCAGGGCCGCGCCCTCGCGCAGGAGGCGGTTGGCGCCGCGCGCCCGCGGGTCCAGCGGCGAGCCGGGCACGGCCATCACCTCGCGCCCCTGCTCGCCGGCGAGCCGCGCGGTGATCAGCGACCCGGAGCGCTCGGCCGCCTCCACCACCAGCACGCCCAGCGAGAGCCCGGCGATCAGCCGGTTGCGCCTTGGAAAATCACGCGCCTGGGCGATGTAATCGGGCGGCGTCTCGCTGACGATCAGCCCCTGGCGGGCGATGGCGTGGTGCAGCTCGGCGTGTTCAGGCGGATAGATGCGCGCCAGCCCGCCGCCCACCACCGCAATCGTGCCGGTCTCCAGCGCGGCGGCGTGGGCCGCGCCGTCAATCCCGCGCGCCAGGCCTGACACGATGGTCACGCCGCGCCGGCCGAGCTCGCGCGCGATGTCGCCGGCAAAGCGCATCCCGACCGCCGACGCATTGCGGGCGCCGACCATGGCGCAGGTCGCACGCGCGTCCGGATCGAGCGGGCCGATGACGCTGATCACCGGCGGCGGCGGATCAAGCGCGCCGAGCAATTTGGGAAACTCCGGCTCGCACGCGCAAATGAGCCGGGCGCCCAGCTCTTCAAGGCGGTCGAGCTCGGCGCGGGCCTGATCGCGGGTGACGATATCGAGCCGTCCGGCGCGCCCGCCGCGCCGGGCGAGCCTTGGCAGTTCGGCGATGGCGGCGTCCGGCGCGCCAAAGCGGGTGATGAGCTGATGGAACGTGACCGGTCCGACCCCGGAGGTGCGCGCGAGCCTGAGCCAGTCGATCCGGCCGGCATCGGACAGGCGCGCCGGGCTCATCTCCTGGCAGATCCAATTCGCGGTTCGCTGCCATTGAGCAGGCGGGCGATATTCTCCCGGTGGCGCAGATACAGGGGCACGGCCAGCACCAGCGCGAGCAGCGCCACGTCGGGCCGGTCAAACGCCAGCGCCAGCGCCGGCGCCGCCGCCGCCGCGACCAGCGCCGACAGGCTGGAGATGCGCATCAGCAGCGCCATGCCGAGCCAGGTCAGGCAGGTCAGCACGCCCACCGGCCAGGCCGCCGCCAGCAGCACGCCCAGAAACGTCGCCACGCCCTTGCCGCCCTTGAACTTCAGCCAGACCGGATAGCAATGGCCGAAAAACGCCGCCCCGCCCGCAATCAGGCCCGCCTCGGTGGAGACCGCAAAGGTGAACAACAGGCAGGCCAGCCCCGCCTTGGCGCTGTCCAGCACCAGCGTCGCCGCCGCCAGATCCTTGCGTCCGGTGCGCAGCACGTTCGTCGCGCCGATATTGCCCGATCCGACGGCGCGGATATCGCCCAGCCCCGCCATCCGCGTCAGCACCAGGCCGAACGGGATGGAGCCCAGGAGATATCCGCCCGCGAGGGCGAGGATCAGAAGCGGCTCGAATGTCATGGCCTATCCTTCAGGTTGATGGATGATCGCGCCTTCCACGAGCGTGATCAAGACCTTTCCCGTCATGCGGCGGTTCTCGAACGCGCTGGGCGCCGGGCACACGCGTCCGCCCCGCCCGTAAATCACCGGCGCGTCGGGATCAAAGATCACCAGATCCGCCGGGGCCCCCGGCGCCAGGCGACCCTGGTTAAGCCCGAACAGGTCGGCAGGCCCCGCGGTGACCGGCCACAGCGCGTCGATCAGGCTTAGCCTGCCTTCCGCTGCGGCCGAGCACAGGGCGGACAGCAGCGCTTCAAGATTGGCCGAGCCCGGCGCCGCCTCGGGGAAGGGGTGGGCCTTGGATTCGCCGGTGCAGGCGCGGTGATCCGACACCAGGGCCGCGATCGCGCCCGCCGCCAGCGCCTCGATCAGCGCCAGACGGTCTTCCTCCCGGCGCAAGGGCGGCTCCAGGCGGAAGCGCGCATCAAATCCGCCCGCATCCATCTCGTTGAACATGAGGTGCGTGACCGGCGCGGTGGCGGCGATGTCCAGCTCGCGCGCCAGCGCCGCCTCCAGCGCCTTGAGCGCGCCGGCGGTGGTGATCCGGTCGAGCAGGATGCGCGCTCCCGTCAGCTCGGCCAGCAGGGCGGCGCGCTCGACCGCCAGGCGTTCTCCGGCGGCAGGGCGCGCAGGCAGCCCCATGCGCATCGACAGATCGCTTTCGGTGGCGCAGGTCCCGCGCGCCAGCCCTGCATCCTCGCAGGTCATCGCCGTCCAGGCGTCGAACCCGCTGGCATAGGCGAGGGCGCGGCGCATCAGCCGCGTGTCGGGCTCAGGGCGTCCGCCATCGCCGACATAAGCCGCACCCGCGCGCAGCATCAGGCCGATCTCGCCCATCTCGCCCTGGGCATCAATGGCAAGGCCGGAGGCGATGAGGCGTACCGGACTGGTCAGGCTCGCCGCCTCGATGGCCGCGAAATGCTCCGGCCGGCTCATTCCCGTCCCGCTATCGGGCGCCAGGATCAGCGTGCCGATCCCGCCGGCCGCTGCAGCGCGGGCCGCCGCGTCTATGCCGGACTGGCCGGTGCTGGCGGGGTTCACCCAGCAGCGCGCGTCGATCAGCGCCGGGGCAAGGACCGCCCCGTCGAGATCGATGACCCGCTCGCCGCCTTCAGGGGTCAGCGTGGGCGCGATCTCGGCGATCACGCCGCCACGAATGCGCACATCGCCCGGCGCATCATGGCGCGCCGCCGGATCGATCACCCGCGCATGGCGAAACAGGATCGCGCTCATGAGTGCGCCCCGCCTTTTGTGCGGTCGTCATAGCGCTGGTTGGGCGAGGCGGCGCCGATCAGCTCCAGCACCGCCATGCGCACGGCCACGCCCGCTTCCACCTGTTCCAGGATCACCGCCCGCTCGCGGTCGTCGGCCAGCGCCCCGTCAATCTCCACCCCGCGATTCATCGGCCCGGGATGCATCACCAGGCAGTCGGGCTTGGCGTGTTCCAGGCGGCCATGATCAAGGCCATAGAGGGTGCGGTATTCGCGGTCAGACGGGATCAGCCCGCCGCTCATGCGTTCACGCTGCACGCGCAGCGCCATCACCGCGTCGCAGCCCTCCAGCGCCGCCTCGAGATCGTGAAACACCTGAACGCCCCAGCGGTCGGCGTCCTCGGGCAGCAGGGTCGCCGGGCCGCACAGGCGCACATCGGCATGCAGCATGTTCAAAAGCGCCACATTGGAACGCGCCACCCGCGAGTGCAGGATATCGCCGACGATCAGGATGCGCCGCCCGCCCACCTCGCCCCAGCGCCGGGTCAGGGTGAAGGCGTCCAGAAGCGCCTGCGTCGGATGCTCGTGCGCCCCATCCCCGGCATTGACGGTGGACACGCCGGTGACGCGCGCAAAATGCGCCGCCGCACCGGCAGCGCTGTGGCGCACGACCTGGATGTCCGGGCGCATCGCCGCCAGGTTCAGCGCGGTGTCCTCGAGGCTCTCGCCCTTGGAGATGGAGGCGCTCCCGGCGGAGAAATTGATCACGTGCGCGCCCAGACGCTTGGCCGCTATCTCGAAGCTCGCCAGCGTGCGGGTGGAGTTTTCGAAAAACAGATTGATCACCGTGGCGCCGTCCAGCGTGCGCTCGGCGCGCACCCCGGCGCGGTTATGGTCGAAATGGATCGTGCTGCGCTCGAAGATCATCCGCACGTCGAGCGGATTGAGATCGCCGATCGATACGAGATTTGCGTGGCGGAAATCATAGCTGAAACCGGTCCGGTTCATGAGCCCTCGCGCACTGCGTCGGCGCGGTATAAGCGGGTGCGCGGCTGGCGGCAAGGCGTGCGCCCGCCTTCCATTTGGTTTCATTTGTAACTAAATTGCCGCCGTCCGCGCCCACCCGAGGGAGACCGCCCATGGCCCGAAAATGGATCTACGCCTCACGCAGCGAAGGAACCGCCTCGCGCCAGGCCCACGCTGACATGCCGCAGGGTACGTATGAGCGTGAAATGAGCAAGGAAGGGTTTTTCGGCCCCGCCGCCTTCCTCCACCACAAGCGCCCGCCCACCGGCTGGAGCGATTTTGAAGGCCCGCTCAAGCCTCACGCCTTCGATCTGACCCGCCTCAAGACGCCGGATGCCTCGCCCTGGGCGGCGCCCATCGTGCTGCACAACGCCGCGTGCGAGATACGCTTCTGGAAGCTCGATGCGGCCATGCCGGCCCTGGCGCGCAATGGGGACGGCGACCAGATCCTGTTCATCCACACAGGGACGGGATCGCTGTTCTGCGATTTCGGCCATCTCCTGTTCGAGGCGGGCGATTATATCGTCCTGCCGCGCGGGACCATGTGGCGCCTTGCGCCTTCGCAGCCCGTCGCCGTGCTGATGATCCAGGCCACCAACAGCCATTTCACCTTGCCCGACAAGGGTCTGGTGGGGCCGCACGCGATTTTTGATCCGGCCATGTTCGACGTGCCTGCCATGGACGAGGCGTTCCGCGCCCAGCAGGCGCACGCCGACCATGAATGGCGCGTCGAGGTGAAAAAGCGCGGGGCGGTGAGCGTCATCACCTATCCCTACAACCCGCTGGACGCGGTGGGCTGGCATGGCGAGCTGCACCCGGTGCGCATCAATGTGCGCCATATCCGCCCGCTGATGAGCCATCGCTATCACGTGCCGCCCAGCGCCCACACCACCTTCGTGGCGGACCGCTTCGTGGTGTGCACCTTTGCGCCACGCCCGTTCGAGACCGATCCCGGCGCGCTGAAAGTACCGTTCTTCCACAATAATGACGACTATGATGAAGTCCTGTTCTACCATGCGGGCGACTTCTTCAGCCGCGACAATATCGATGCGGGCATGATGACCTTCCACCCGTCGGGCTTCACCCACGGGCCGCACCCGAAGGCCTTGAAAAACATGCTCACCCAGTCCAAGCCGGCGACCGACGAATACGCCGTGATGATCGATACCCGCGACCCGCTCAATGTGGGCGAGGACGCGGCCCGGGTGGAGAACCCCGCCTATGTCAATTCGTGGAAGGGGTAGGGGCGTTTGATACCCGGCCAGCTCAAGGACGGTTACGCGCAGTTTCGCGCTGACCACTTTGAAAACAGGCAGCGCCTCTGGCGCCGGCTCTCCATGGGACAGTCCCCGAAGGCGCTGGTGATCGGCTGCGCTGACAGCCGGGTCGATCCGGCGGCGATCTTCAATGCCGGCCCCGGTGAGCTCTTCATTGTGCGCAACGTGGCCAATCTGGTGCCGCCCTACGAGCCGGACGGCGCCCATCACGGCGTCTCGGCGGCGCTGGAATTCGCCGTGAAGTCGCTGGATGTCGACCATATCGTCGTGCTGGGGCATCGGCTGTGCAGCGGTGTGAAAGCGGCGGCGACGGGGTCGGCCTGCGGCACGCAATTCATCGAGCGCTGGCTTGATCCGCTCCAGCCGGCCTGCGCCGAAGCGCGTCATGCGCTGGGCGAGACCGCCAGCGAGCAGGATCTGTGCGATGATCTGGAACTGCGCTCGGTGCGCCACTCGCTGGCGCGCCTGACCGGCTTTCCCTTTGTCGCCGACGCGGTGGCCGATGGCAGACTGTGCCTGCACGGCGCCCGTTTCGGGATCGCCGACGGCGTGCTGGAATGGATGGACGATGACGGCGTCTTCCGTCCGGTTAGTTATGATGGCGCGGACATGAGCCGCGCAAAGGAGACTCCATGAAACTCGCCAGTCTGAAGTCTACCGGGCGCGACGGCCGCCTTGTCGTGGTGTCTCATGATCTCGCCTGGTGCGCCGATGCGCGCCACATCGCCCCCACCTTGCAGGCAGCGCTGGATGACTGGACACGAATCGAGCCGGCGCTGCGCACGCTGGCCGACGAGCTGGAGCGTGAAACCATTCCGCGCGAGCGGTTCCACGAGCGCCAGGCGCTGTCGCCGCTGCCGCGCGCATTTCAGTGGGCGGACGGCTCGGCCTACGTCAATCATGTGGAGCTGGTGCGCAAGGCGCGCGGGGCCGAGCTGCCCGACAGCTTCTGGACCGATCCGCTGATGTATCAGGGCGGGTCGGACGCCTTCCTGGCGCCCCGCGCCGACATTCCGCTGGCCGATGACAGCTGGGGTCTCGATTTCGAGGCCGAAGTCGCTGTGGTGACCGGCGATGCGCCGCAAGGGTGCTCGGTGGAGGAGGCGGCCGGGGCCATCCGCCTGATCATGATTTTGAACGACGTGTCCTTGCGCGGCCTGATCCCGGGCGAGCTCGCCAAGGGCTTCGGCTTTTTCCAGTCCAAGCCGCCCACGGCCTTCTCGCCGGTCGCCGTGACGCCCGATGAACTCGGCGCGGCATGGGACGGGCGCAAGGTGCATCTGCCGCTGCGCTCCTGGCTCAATGGCGCGCTGTTCGGCGAGCCGGACTGCCAGGTGGACATGACCTTCGATTTTGCGCAGCTCGTGGCTCATGCGGCCAGAACCCGTCCGCTCACCGCCGGCACGATCGTGGGGTCGGGCACGGTGTCCAACACGCTGGGCGATGGTCCGGGCAAGCCGGTGAGCGAGGGCGGGAAGGGATATTCCTGCATCGCGGAAATCCGGATGATCGAGACCATCCAGCATGGCGCGCCAAAGACGCGCTTCATGATCCCCGGCGATACGGTGCGCATCGAAATGCTCGACCGTGCCGGCAAGTCGATCTTCGGAGCGATCGAGCAGACCGTGGTCCGCTACGCCCGCTAGGGCTATTCGGCCGGAACCAGGTGGGCAGGCGCCGCGCCGATGGCGGCGATCATGCGGCCCGCCTCCTCCAGGCAGCGTCCGCAGCGCGGCTTGGCGCCACACGCCTTGAACGCCGACGCCGCATCGCGCGCACCGCTTTCGGCGGCGGCCTTGATGTCACGGCATCTCAGGGCGTTGCAAAGGCAGACATACATGGCGGCGGGGCGTCCTTCTGGCGGTGCGCGGTGATGGACGGACGCAGCCGCATATCAGTCGCAAGAGCATCAAGACTGAAGTGCGAATGATTGTCAACTGCGTCTTGCGCCCGCCTGATTTCAGGTTTTTCACCGTCGGCCAAACCCGCTAGAGTGAACACTGGTAATCCGGGCGGGCCGGGCGGCGAGGGGGAGAGCGCCATGCGCTACTGGCTTTGGGTTGCCGGCCTGATTGCGGTGCTGATCGCGGCGCGCATGGCCTATGTGGTCATTCCCGCCTCCGGCGCGCTGACGCCGGTCAGCGAGATCGGCGTCGAGGGCTGCCAGCGCATCGCGGTCGCGCCCGGAACCGAGGATGTGACGGTGGACCCGGTCACCGGACTTGCCTTCATCTCCGCCCAGGACCGGCGCGCCGGCGCCATGGCGCAGACCAACGGCGTCTACGTGCTCAACCCGGCGGACCCCTCGCAGCTCACCCTTGCCTCGGCCGATTCGCCTGCCGACTTCCGCCCCCACGGCATCAGCCTGTGGCGCGGCGAGGGGGAGGACGGCGCACCGATCACCCGCCTGTTCGTGATCAGCCACCCGGCTGGCGGCAGCCGGGTGCTCATTTACGATGTGGGCGAGGGCGGCGCCCTGGTGCATCTGGAAACGGTGAGCGCGCCGGAGATCCGCTCCCCCAATGATGTGGCCGGCGTCGGCCCGCGCCAGTTCTACATCACCAACGACACCCGTTTCGGCGACACGCCCCTGGGCTATCTGGAAAGCTTCCTCGGCCTGCCGCTCGGGACGGTGGCCTATTTCGACGGCGAGACCGCGCGCATCGCCGCCGGCGGCTTCATCTACACCAACGGGATCAATGTGAACGCCGCCGGCGACCGGCTCTATGTGGCGGCCTTCCTGGGCCGCGAAGTGCGGGTGTTCGAGCGCAATCCGTCTGACGGATCGCTGCGCCGCCTCGCCAGCCACCGCCTGCCCATGGGCGCGGACAATGTCGAGATCGGCCCTGACGGCGCCCTCTATGTCGGTGGAAACGTTGCGGTCTTTGACTTCCTCGCGCACGCCGCAGACCCGCAAGCCCTTGCCCCGTCCATCGTCATGCGCCTTGATCCGGACACGGGCGAGCGGCGGACCGTGTTCATGAATGACGGCGCGCTGATCAATTCAGCCAGCGTGGGCGCCGTGCAGGATGGCCGCCTCCTCGTGGGCGCGGTATTCGACGGCCATGTCCTGGTCTGCCCCCATGCCGGGTGACCGGCCCGCCAAACGAAGGAAGTTTCCATGACCGACGATATCCGCGTCGACGATGCTGATGGTGTGCGCACCATCCGTTTCAACCGCGCCGCCAAGAAGAACGCCATCACCCGCGCCATGTATGCGGCCATGGCGCAGGCGCTTGACGCCGCCAGCGCCGACCCTCGCCTGCGCGTGGTCGTGATCGCCGGATCGGGCGGCGTGTTCACCGCAGGCAATGACCTCATCGACTTCATGGAGGCGCCCCCGCATATCGGCGGGGCCGAGGCGCCGCCGGTGGAGCAGTTCATGCGCGCCCTCATCGCCTGCCAGAAGCCCGTCATCGCCGCCGTGGACGGCCTCGCCATCGGCATCGGCGTGACCTTGCTGCTGCATTGCGATCTTGCCTATGCCAGCGATCGCGCGGTCTTCCGCACGCCCTTTGTCGATCTGGCGCTGGTGCCGGAGTTCGGCTCCTCCGTTCTGCTGCCGGGCCTTGCAGGCCGCGCGGTGGCCGGCGAGCTGCTCCTGCTGGGCGAGAGCTGGAGCGCGGCGCGCGCCGAGCGCTATGGCCTGGTGAACGCCGTTTATGCGCCCGGCGCGCTTGAGACCGAAGTGATGGCCCGCGCCCGCACGCTGGCCGCCAAGGCGCCCGGCGCCTTGAGCCGGTCCAAGGCCCTCATCACCGCCGGTCAGGACACGCTCATGGAGGTGATCCGCGCCGAGGGCGCCGTCTTCGCCAGCCAGCTGGCGTCGCCCGAGTTCCAGGAAGCCGTCACCGCCTTCCTGGAGCGCCGCCCCCCGGATTTCTCCAAAGCGGGTTAGCGCCTAGAGCCTTATCCCGACCAGCATCCCCAGCGCCACCAGCGCGGCTGCGGCCGCCGCGATCATCACGCCAAAGCCCACGCGCCGCCAGAACATCGCCCGCGCCAGATCGGCCTGGCGGGGGTGACGGGCGAAAGCGGCGTCGGGCAGGCTGTCCTGAGCCTCGCCGCCGGGGTGGCTGGTCGCCGCGCCCGCCGCAAACTGGCTCAGCCGCGCCATCAGATCAACGGCCAGCCGCGCCGTGGCCTTGTCGTGCAGCTGCAGGTGCAGCGAGCCCTCGCCATGGCTGAGCCGCTTGCCCGCGATCAGGGCCGGCGTCTCGGTCCGGGTGAGTTTTGAATACCGGCGCACCTCCTCGCTCTCGGCGTCGTCGGCGTCCGGCTTGTCGGCGGGCAGGCCGAACAGGACAAGCCGCATCACGAATTCGGCCAGATTGGCCCGCTCCAGCAACTTCAGCCGCTCGGCGCGCTCAATGCCCTGTCCCTGCGCCAGCGCCTCACCCAGCCGTTTGATGCGGTACGCCGCGGCCAGCGGTTCTTCCACGCCCTTCAGGGCGGCGGGCGAGACCTTGTCCGCCTCGCCCGAAAACATCCGGCCCATCCGCCGGCGCGTATCACGTGGCGGCTTGGCGGTGACAAACGGACCGCGGACCACACCGCCAAAGCCGGCCAGACAGGTGTTAAAAGCCTGGCGCGCTGCGCGCACAGCGGCGTTGTGGCGGACCGTGTCAGAGAGGAGATCCGAAGAGAGGAGTTGATCTGCCTCCCACAAACGGCGCGCAGCCTCTTTCAGCGCCTCGCCAGCCTTGTAGGGGTCAAACGGAACCCCTTCGCCCCGGCCCGCTAGTCTTGATTCTCGCTCGGCAGCGATATCAGCTTGGCGTTTCAGTGACCGCAGGATGAGGTCAAACTGGCTGTCGCGGTCGATCGGCCAATCATTGCGCCGCCAGCGACCAAGCTGGAAATACCAGCGCGACTGGCCCTGTTGGAGGCGCGCGTTCAGATCGCGGCTGAAATCGATTTGCTCTTCACTGGGCAGAATGTCGAAGAGAGCCTCGATGAAATCGAACAGGAGAATATTGGCGGCAATCGAGTAACGGTCATGGCCTATGCGGCCTTGAGCAGGCGGCTCGGCGCCGTACTTGAAAAGCCAGTCGATATCCTGGGAAGCGACGTCAGCGAGATCATGCTCGCTGCGTTGACGATAGGCGTCAGCAATCTTCTTCGCCGCACGGCGGGGTAAGTCTTTGACAGCGCGGGCCTCATTGGCGCTGTCTACAGCGACCCGCACTTGCTCGCGAAGGTTTTCTTCCTTGAAATAGTGAATTCGCCTGCGCTCGGCTTGGTGTTCTTTGATGACCTCGAGCTCTTGCTCAAGCGCCCGGTAGTCATGCAGGTGCAGATCGTCGTGGAACAGGTCCCCGCACCCGATGCGCGCCTGATAGCGCTGGCTGAACAGTTCGGTGACGCTCATGACGCAGCCGCCCTGGCCAGCAGCGCCGCGCGCGGCAGGGTGAAGCCGGACTCAATCCAGGCCTCCTCAAGCCCGGCCAGCTGCTCGCCAAGCCCGGGGCCGCTGGCGGCGCCCGCCGCGATCAGGTCATGTCCGGTGAGCGGAAAGCGTGGGCGGGTCCATTGCGCCGCGCGGGCGAGGGCCGGCGAGGCGTCAATGCCGGTGGCCGCTTCATCAAGGCGCAACCGGTCGGCGACCGCCGTTGGACCCATCACGTAAAGCGCCCGGGCCAGCGCCTGATCGTTCATGCCTGCGCGCACCTCGCCCGCCCGCGCCGGCGCCGGGCCGGTCATCGCAGTGAGGCGGGCTGTCTCGTCCCGCGACGCCTTCATGCGTGAACTCAGGCTGCTCACGGCTTCCCCATCCCGCCCGGCCAGCGCCGCCAGGCGCAAGAGCGCGTCAGCGGGCCGGTGCTTCCCTCTATCGCGGTTAATTAAGCTTAAGAAAAGCTTGAAGTCGAGAGTCTGCGGCCACAGGACCTCAAGAACGTGGCCATTGTGCATCGCCTCGGCCACAGGGCCGGGGTCCGGCGCGGCCAGGAATTTCTTGAGTTCTTTCCACACCCGCTCGGCCGACAGCCGGCGCAGCGCCGGCGCCTGCGATTCGCACGCGCGCCGCCCGTCCGGGTCGATCGCCCCGCCCATCCAGGCGCAGAACCGGTAGAAGCGAAGGATGCGCAGATGGTCCTCGGCGATGCGGGTCAGCGGATCGCCGATGAAAATCACCCGGCCGGCGCGCGCATGCGCAATGCCGCCGAACGGATCGAACAGGGTTCCGTCCCGCCGGGCAAACACCGCATTCATCGTGAAGTCACGCCGGGCGGCGTCTTCGGCCCAGTCCTGCGTATAGGCGATCACCGCGCGGCGTCCGTCGGTCTCGACGTCGCGGCGCAGGCTGGTCACCTCGACCGGCTGGCCAGCCGCGATGGCGGTGATCGTCCCGTGTGCGATCCCGGTGGGCTCCACGCGAACCCCGGCCGCCGCCAGCGCCGCCGCCGCCTGGTCCGGCGTCAGGAGGGTCGCCACGTCGATATCGCTCACCGGCTCGCCGCGCAGCGCGCCGCGCACGCAGCCGCCGACAAAGCGCGCGCGGTCGGTCTCGCCGGGGCTCAGCGCATCCATCACGGCGCGCGCCGCCGGCGCCGTCAGCCAGGGGTGGTCTTGTGCGTCAAGCCGAACCTCCCCCATGGCGCGCCTCAGCGGTCAGGGGCGGGAGAGGGTTCGGGCGCCGGCGCCGGCTCCGGCTCGGGCGCCGGCTCAAGGTCCGGGTTGCCCGGACTGGGATCATTCGGCGTGCGGACATCGCCGGGCGAATCGCCGCGCGGACCCAGATGGCCTTCAGGCAGGCGATCACGCTCGATGCGCGGCGGGGCGTAATGGGGTGCGCGCTCGGCCTCGCCGGCCGCCATCAGGGCGAGCGCCGTCACCGTCACCATCACGCAGGCCGCCCCCGCCAGCGACAACAGGGCGATGGGCGCGCCGCCGGTCTGGCCACGGGCGCGCGACGCCGCGTACCAAACCACGAAGGGTATGATGAAGGCGAGGGCGGAAATCAGGATCATGCGCATCATCGGGCGGCCTTTCCGGCGAATTGCGGGCCGCCGGGGCGGCCCTCGGCATAGCGCCGCGACAGGGCGCGCAGCATGCCCGCCGTCGCGCCCCATATATAGCGTCCCTGCCACGGCATGGCGTAGTAACGGCGCAACATGCCGCGAAACTCGCGCTCTTCAAGCCTGTGGTTAGCCGGATTCATCAGGAAGTCGAAGGGCGCCTCGAACACTTCGGCCACCTCGCCGGGATCGGGCGTGAGGGTGAAGCCGGCCTGCGTCACACCCACGAACGGCGTCACCTCGAACCCGGTGACGGTCTCATAACTCTCCCATCGGCCCAGCAGCGTGATGCGCTCGGGCGCCAGGCCAATTTCCTCATGGGTTTCGCGCAAGGCGCATTCCGCCAGCGTTTCGCGCCCCGCCATCTGGCGCCCGCCGGGAAAGCTCACCTGCCCGGCATGGGCCTGAAGGTGATCGGCGCGCCGCGTGAACAGGAGGCGCAGCGCGTCCTCGTCCTGCACCAGCAGGGCCAGCACGGCCGCGGGGCGCAGCGCGCGCCCGCTCGGAGACGGCTCGCCATTGAGATCGCCATCGCCCAGCCGCGCTGCGGGCAGGCGGGCGTCCACCGGATCGAGAACAGCGTCAAGACGGGCGAGGATGGCCTGCGCGCCGGCCTCGGCGGGCGCCGGGATCATGCGGCAGGCCCCAGCGGGAAGAACACGCCCTGGCTCCAGACGCCCATCACGGCCTGTCCATCCCGGTCCTCGCCCGGCACCGCCATGGCGGCCAGATCATAGAACGCCGCCCGCGTGATGAGCGCCTCCAGGCGCCCACGGATCAGCACATACGGGTCCGGCGCGCCGTCCGGACCGGCCGCCACCCGGACCGGGTGGTCCGGCCCGGCTATCACGGCGTCGTCCATATTGGTGCGGAAGGCCAGGGTCTGGCCTCGCCCTTCGCCCGATCGCTCCACCGCCACCGCCAGGAACGGCGCGGCCTCAACCTTGATGCGGATTTTCTCCACCGGGGTGACGAGATAGGTTTCGCCGTCGGCGTCCTTGCGCAGGATGCGCGCAAACAGCCGCACCATGCGCTCGCGGCCGATGCGGGTTCCTTCATGCTGCCAGCTGCCGTCGCGGCGGATCACCAGGTCCATCTCGCCGCAATAGGCCGGGTTCCAGCGCTCCACCGGCGGATAGCCCTGCGCGCCGCTGGCGGCCTCGGCCGCCTTCATCAGCGACTGCATTGCATCTTGGTCATGGTCAGGCCCGGCCATGGACACCTCGGCAGGCTGCGGCCATGTTTGGCCCCGGATCGGCTTACATCAGGGGATTTAGGCTCATGAGCAGCGCGATGAAAGACTCCGGCGACATTGCAGCGCGGGCGGACGCAGCCGCAGCGCGGCTCGCGCAGGCGCGCGCCTCCATTGCACAATCGATTATCGGACTGGATGAGGTGGTGGAGCGCACACTCGCTGTCATCCTGGCGGGCGGCCACGGCCTGCTCGTGGGCGCGCCGGGCCTGGCCAAGACGCGGCTGGTGCATGCTGTGGCCGTGGTGACCGGCCTTGACGACAAGCGCGTCCAGTTCACGCCTGACCTCATGCCGGCGGACATTCTGGGCTCGGAAGTGCTGGAGGAGGCGCCCGGCGGCAAGCGCGCCTTCCGCTTCATCCCGGGGCCCGTCTTCTGCCGTCTTCTGATGGCCGACGAGATCAACCGGGCGAGCCCGCGCACCCAGGCCGCGCTGCTGCAGGCGATGCAGGAGGGCTTTGTCACCATCGCCGGCCAGCGCCACGACCTGCCCAGGCCCTTCCACGTGCTGGCCACCCAGAACCCGATAGAACAGGAGGGCACCTATCCGCTGCCCGAAGCCCAGCTGGACCGCTTCCTCATGCAGATCGACGTGCCCTATCCCTCTCGGGAGGAGGAGCGGGCGATCCTTCTGGCCACCACCGGAACCGTGGATGGCGAGGCGGTCGGCGTGCTGTCGCCTGAAGAGATCGCCGATCTTCAGCAACTGGTGCGGGCCATGCCCGTGGGGGACGCCGTCCTCAACGCCATTCTGGACCTGTTGCAGCGCGCCCGCCCGGACCGCTCCGCCGACGCCGATGTGCGCGAGGGCGTGGCCTGGGGGCCGGGACCGCGCGCGGGTCAGTCCCTGATGCTGGCGGTGCGCGCGCGCGCGCTGCTGCAGGGCCGCCTGGCGCCGTCCACCGGTGACGTGATCGCGCTCGCCGAGCCGGTGCTCAAACACCGCATGGCGCTGACCTTTGCTGCGCGCGCCGATGGCCTGGCGGTGGAGACGCTGATCCGGCGCCTCGCCGCAGAGGCCGCCTGACGCGGGCGAGGAGGCAGCATATCTCGCCATGGCCGCGACCCCGTCCCCCCGCACCCACGACCGGCTCCGCCGCGCGGCGGCGCGCGCGGCGTTGCGCTTTCCCGCCTTGCTGGCCGAGGCCGAGCGCATCGCCGCCACCGTGGCCTTCGGCGCCCACGGCCGGCGCCGGGCAGGGGCCGGCGAAACCTTCTGGGAATACCGCCGCCACCGCGGTGAAGATGGCGCGCGGGCGGTCGACTGGCGGCGCTCGGCGCGCGGTGACCAGCTCTTCGTGCGCGAAACCGAGTGGGAGGCGGCCAACGCCGTTTATCTCTGGCGTGACGGCTCGGCGGGGATGACGGCGCACAGCGCGGGCCTGGCGCCCAAGCGCGACCGCGCCGCAGTCTGCCTCATGGCCTGCGCCAGCCTGCTGGCGCGCGGCGGCGAGCGGATTGCGGCGCTGGGCGAAACCGGCCGGGCCCGGGCCGGTCAGGCCGGGCTGGAGCTGACGGGCCGGGCGCTCGCCGACGGGCCGGGGGCGGCGTCCAGCGTCGAGGCGCCGGACCTGCCGCGCCATGCGCGCCTCGTCCTGGCCAGCGATTTTCTCGATCCGCCGGAGACCTGGGCGCGCCGCGTTGCGGCGCTCTCGGCGGCCGGCGCGCGCGGAGTCATGCTGCGCATCATAGACCCGGCCGAAGAGGATTTCCCGTTCGCCGGCCGCACACGCTTTGACCCGGCGGGCGGCGGCCAGCCCCTCGTGCTGGGCAAGGCCGAAGCCGCCCGCGCCGGCTATGCCGCACTGTGGGCGCAGCATGGCGCGGCGCTGGGCGATCTCGCCCGGCGCACCGGCTGGACGCTGATCACCCATCGCACGGACCGCCCGGCGGGCGCGGCGGTGCTGGCGCTCTACCAGGCGCTGGACGGGGGCGTGTGATGCTCAGCCTGGGCCCGCTCGCCTTCGCCGCGCCCTTCGCGCTGGCCGCCCTTGTGGCGCTGCCGCTCCTGTGGATGCTGCTGCGCGCCACGCCGCCTGCGCCGCGCACGGTCATCTTCGCCCCGATCCGCCTCCTGCAGCGCCTCGCGCGCACGCCGGAAACGCCGCAATCGACACCCTGGTGGCTGGTGCTGCTGCGCCTGGCGCTGGCGGCGATCATCATTCTGGCGCTGGCGCGGCCGGTCTGGCAGCCCGACGCCGGCTCTGGCCCGGCTGATCCGCTTCTGGTGATCGTGGATGATGGCTGGACCGCCGCCGCCACCTGGCCCGCCGCCGCCGCCGAGGCGCGCTCGCGCCTGGACGCCGCCCGCGCGGACGGACGCCCCGCCGCCCTCCTGTTCACCGCACCGGCGCCGCGCCCGCCCGATACGCTGCGCTTTGGCGATGCGGGCGACGCCGTGTCCCGCCTGGAGGCGCATGAGCCGCGCGCCTGGGCGCCTGACCGCGCCGATGCTGCGCAGCATTTGCAGGCCGCCCTGACCGCGCCCGGGGCGCCGGCGCGCATCGAGACGGTCTGGATCACCGATGGCGTGAGCTGGGGCGAGGGGGATGCCGCCCTCGCGCGCGCGGCGCTGTCGCACGGCCGCGTGCGGGTGCTGACGCCGCCGCCGGACGCCGGACCGCTGGGCCTGACCGCGGTCGAGGCGCAGCCTGACGGTTTTGCAGCCCTTGTCACACGCGCCCGCGGCGACGGCGCGCGATCTGTCACGGTGACGGCGCTCGGCGCCGACGGCCGCGCGCTGGCGCGCGCTGAGGGCGCCTTCGCCGACGGCGCGCGGGCGCTGCGTCTGGAGGCGCGCCTGCCGCTGGATCTGCGCAACCGCATCACCCGCGTCCAGATCGATGGCGAAGCCTCCGCCGGCGCGGTCCAGGTGACCGGCGACCGTTGGCGCCGCCCGCGCGTGGGCCTGGTCGAGGCGGAGGGCGGAAGCGGCGAGGGCCAGCCCCTCCTGTCCGACATTCACTATGCCCGCCAGGCGCT
Organism: Alphaproteobacteria bacterium; assembly: GCA_016124675.1. GTDB lineage: Bacteria > Pseudomonadota > Alphaproteobacteria > Caulobacterales > Maricaulaceae > Oceanicaulis. The sequence continues at coordinate 97,716 of WGNG01000012.1, read as the reverse complement.
TGCAGGGATTTCCGAACTCGTTGCCGATGATCTTGATACGATCCTCGAGGCCGAGCCCTCGGCCCTCATCCTCGTCGACGCCGCCAACGCCCAGGATCCGCGGCTTGATGAATTCCTCCAGGCGGGCGGCCTGATCGTGCGCTTCGCCGGGCCGCGCATGGCCGTGCGCAGCGGCGAGCTCGTCCCCGCGCCCTTGCGCGAGGGCGGGCGCCTGTTCGGCGGCGCCATGGCCTGGGACGCGCCCCAGCCCATCGCCTCCTTCGCCGATGACAGCCCGTTCGCGGGCCTTGCCGCCTCGTCCGAAGCGCGCGTGACGCGCCAGGTGCTCGCCGAGCCCGGCCCGGCGCTCGATGCCCGCGTCTGGGCGCGGCTGGAGGACGGCACCCCGCTCGTCACCGCCGACCGGCGCGGCGATGGCTGGCTGGTGCTGTTCCATGTCACCGCCGGGCCCGACTGGTCGAGCCTGCCGCTGTCGGGGCTCTACCCGGCCATGCTGGAGCGCGTGCTGGCGCTGTCGGGCGGCGGGACGGCGCAGCCGGCCCCGGCTGCCGGGGGCGCCTGGCGGCTGGAGCGCATGCTGGACGGCGCCGGCGCCGTGACCGACCCGCGCGCTGACGCCGACCCGATCCCGGCGGACGCCTTCCATCTCGCCCGCGCCGGCGCGCGCACGCCGCCCGGCGTCTACGCGATCGGCGCGGCCAGCGCGCCGCTCAATGTCATGCGGCCGGGCGATGAGCTGGCGCCGCTCGCGCGCGATCTGCCCGGCGCCGTGTATGAAACCCGCGGGCAGGGGCGCGAGCTGCGCCTGACCGGCGGACTGCTGGCGCTTGCCCTCCTGATCCTGGCCGTCGACGCCCTCATCGCGCTCGCCCTGTCAGGACGCCTGCCGCGCCTGCCGGTCCGGGGCGCCGCAGCCGCGCTCGCCATCGCCTTCGGCGCCGGCCTCGCCATTCCCGCCCCGGCGGATGCCGACGACGCGGCCAACGCGCTGGAGGTGCGCTTTGCCTATGTCCTCACCGGCGACAGCCGCATTGACGCCATCAGCCGCGCCGGCCTTGAAGGCGTCTCGCGCGAGGCGCGCCGGCGCAGCGCCGTGGAGCCTGCCGCGCCTCAAGGCATCAATATGGAAACCGACGAGATCCTGTTCTTTCCGCTCGTCTATTGGCCACTGACGCCTGATGCGCCTGCCTTGTCCGCTGAAGCCGCAGCGCGCGTCAGCGCCTATCTGCAGGGCGGCGGCCTGATCGTGTTTGACACGCGCGACGGGCGCAGCAGCGCGGGCCTGGGCGAGCCCCATCCTGGCCTCCTGCGTACGCTGGAGCGTATCAATGTCCCGCCCCTTGAGCGGATCGGCCCCGAACACGTCCTGGGCCGGACTTTCTATCTCTTGAGCGATTACCCCGGGCGCTATGCCGGCGGCGAGGTCTGGGTGGAGGCGAGCCGCGACGGCTCGGCGCGCGACGGCGTCTCCGGCCTGATCATCGGATCGGCGGACTGGGCGTCGGCCTGGGCGGTGGACGAGAGGGGCCAGGCCCTGGCCCCGGTGGAGGGCGGCGAGCGCCAGCGTGAACTCGCCAACCGCTTCGGCGTCAATCTCGCCATGTATGCGCTGACCGGAAACTACAAGGAAGATCAGGTGCATGTACCTGCCATCCTGCAGCGGCTGGGCCGTCAGTGATGGATGCGGCAAGCCTCGTCTTCGCCCCTCTGATCCCCGCGCCGATGATCGGTGTGCTGGCGCTGCTGGCGCTCGCCGGCGCGGGGCTGGCGCTGGCGCGCGGCCTCAAGGGCTGGCTCTGGCGGGCGCTGGCCGCGCTGGGCCTCGCCGCAGCGCTGATGAACCCGGCCCTGGTGCGCGAACAGCGCGATCCGCTCACCGACATCGCGCTCCTCGTCGTGGACGACAGCGCCTCCATGGATGTGGACGGGCGCGCCGGCGCCGCAGACGCCGCGGCGCAGGCAGTGCGCGATCTGGCAGAGCGTGACGCATCGCTGGAGCTGATCGAGGTGCGTGGCGGCCGGGCGGCCGACGGCACGCGTCTCATGGAAACGATCCAGCGCGGCCTCGCCGGCATCCCGCGCGAGCGTCTGGCCGGCATTATCATCGCCTCGGACGGACAGGTGCATGACGCGCAGATGGCGGGCTCGGACCTCGGCCTTACCGCGCCGGTGCACCATCTGCTCACCGGCGACCCGCGCGCGCGCGACCGCCGCCTGATCATCTCCGAAGCTCCGCGCTATGGTCTCGTCGGCGAGCTCGTCAGCTTCACCCTGCGCGTCGAGGACGAGGCGGCCGAAGGCGGGACGGCGGTGGTGATCCTGTCCGTCGATGGCGGCGATCCCATCGAGGCGCGCGTGGCCATCGGCCGCGAGGTCCAGGTCGAGGCCGAGATCCGCAATCGCGGCCCCAATGTCGTCCAGATCGAGGTGGAGCCGGGCAGTGAAGAACTCACCCTCGTCAATAACCGCGCCGCGGTGAGCGTCACCGGCGTGCGCGACCGGCTGCGCGTGTTGTTGATCACCGGAGAACCCCATAACGGTGCAAGGGCTTGGCGCAATCTCCTGAAGTCCGATCCCAGCGTCGATCTCGTGCACTTCACCATTCTGCGCCCGCTCGACCGGGATGATTCCGTGCCTGCCGACGAGCTCGCCCTGATCGCGTTTCCGGTGTTCGAGCTGTTCCAGATGCGCCTTGACGAATTTGATCTCGTCATTTTCGACCGCTACCGCCGCCGCGGCATCCTGCGCCCGCTCTATTTTGAGAACATCGCCCGCTATGTCGAAGAGGGCGGCGCGCTGCTGGTCACCACCGGCCCGCCCTTTGCCGGACCTGACAGCCTGGCGCGCACGGCGCTGGCGGGCGTGCTGCCCGCCTCGCCCGATGGGACCGTGGTCGAAACCCGCTTCACCCCGCGCATATCCGAGGCGGGCGCGCGCCATCCGGTGACCGCGCCCATGGCGGGCGGGGAGGCCGGGTGGGGCGACTGGCACCGGCGCATCGGCGCGCGGGCCGTCGCCGGAGAAACCGTGCTTGAAAGTCCCGACGGCGCGCCGCTTCTGACCCTGGCGCGGGCCGGGGAAGGGCGAGCGGCGATCTTGTTGTCCGATCAGGCCTGGCTGTGGGCGCGCGGCTATGATGGCGGCGGGCCGCATGACGAATTATTCCGCCGCGTGGCGCACTGGCTGATGGGCGAACCCGAGCTCGACGAGGAGCGCCTGACCGCCAGCGTGCCGGGCGGGCAGTTGTCCGTGACGCGCACCACGCTCGCTGACAACGCGCCGCCGCTGGAGATCGAATGGCCGTCGGGCGCCAGCGCCACCCTCGACATGACCGAGGCCGAGCCTGGCCGCTTCACCGCCTCCACCGAGGCGCTCGAACAGGGTCTGGTGCGCCTGCGCTCGGGCGATCTGACGGCGGTGACGGCGTCCGGACCGCTCAACCCGCGCGAATACACCGATCTGCGCCCCGATCCCGAAGGTCTCTCCGCGCTCACAGACGCCAGCGGCGGCGGGGTGTTCAGCCTGGGCGCTGACATGGACATGCCCGGCCTGCGCCGCACCCGCGCCGGGGCGCGTCAGGCAGGCCTCGACTGGGCGGGCCTGCAGCGCAACGAGGCCTATATCGTCACCCGCGCCGACCGCACGCCGCTGGCGCCCGGGCTGGCGCTGGCGATCCTCCTGATGGGCCTGCTCGCCGGGGCCTGGCGGCGCGAGGGGCGTTAGGATCGTTTGCTGCAGGGCCGGACGCGCGCTACCGTAGGCCACGGACGATCCCGCAGGAGGGCCGGCATGCGCATCACTCTGACAACACTGGTGTTTGCGGCGCTCGCCGGGTGTGCGCAGCCGGCTGGGCCAGCCGGGCCGCCCGCCGCAACGCCGCCACCCGCCAGCCCGGCCGAACGCCTCTTCCATGGCGGCGTGATCCATACCGGCGGGCGCGAGAACCGGCAGGTGGAGATGGTCGCCGTCGCCGATGGGCGCATCCTGTGCGCGGGCGAGGCGGCGCTCTGCGAAGCCCATGCGGGGCCGGGCACGCAGCGCATTGATCTCAATGGCGCAGCGATGTTTCCCGGTTTCACCGACGCTCATGTCCACATTCTCGGCGTGGGCCTGCGCGAGCTGACCCTCAATCTCGACGACGTGCGCTCCATCGCGCAGCTGCAGGCGAGGGTCGCCGAAGCGGCCGAAGGCGCCGGGGACGTCATTGGCGGGCGCGGCTGGATCGAGACGCACTGGCCCGAGGGCCGCTTTCCCACCGCTGCCGATCTTGACGCTGTCGTGGCCGACCGCCCCGTCGTGCTGGTGCGCGCCGACGGCCATGCGCTGGTCGCCAACACCGCGGCGCTCCTCGAGGCGGACGTGACGGACGATACGCCGGATCCGGAGGGCGGGGAGATATTGCGCGACGCCTCGGGCGCCGCCACGGGCATGATCATCGACACGGCCATGGCGCCGTTTTCGGTCTTCCTGCGCGAGCCCGAAGGCGAGGCGCGGGCGCGCGCCTATGAAGTGGGCGCGCAGGTGCTGGCCGCCTCCGGCTGGACCGGGGCGCACGCCATGTCGGTGCGCCATGACGATGTGGACATTCTGGTGCGGCTGGCTGATGAGGGCCGCCTGCCGCTGCGGGTGCACGTTTTCGCCAATCCCGAACACTATGACGCCGTGGCCGCGCGTGCGCCCCGGGTGGAAGCCGGTGGCCGTGTGACCGCCAACGGGATCAAGTTCTACATGGACGGCGCGCTGGGTTCACGCGGCGCGGCGCTGCTGGCGCCCTATGACGATTCACCGGCCTCGACCGGTCTGTTCATCGCCCGCGATGAAGCCAGCCAGGCGATGATGCGCCAGGCCCTGCGCGACGGTGTGCAGATTGCGGCCCACGCCATCGGGGACGCCGGCAATCGCCGCCTGCTCGACTGGATGGAGGCCGCGCTCAACGCCGTCCCTGTGGAAGAGCGCGCGCGGCCTGACCCGCGCTGGCGGGTGGAACATGCCCAGGTGCTGCACCCTGATGACATCCCGCGCTTTGCAACCCTTGGCGTCGTCGCCTCGATGCAGCCGAGCCACGCCATCGGCGATCTGCATTTTGCGCCCTCGCGCATCGGCCTGCAGCGCCTGGAGGGCGCCTATGCCTGGCGCTCGCTCGTCGACAGCGGCGCGGTGATCGCCGGCGGCTCGGACGCGCCGGTGGAGCGCGGCGAGGCGCGCATCGAGTTCTACGCCGCCGCCGTGCGCCGCGATCTTGACGGCTTCGCGGGCGAGGGCTGGAACCTGCACCAGGCGCTCGATCGCGAGGACGCCTTGCGCCTGTTCACCCTGTGGCCCGCCTGGACCGTCCACGAGGAGGGCGATCGCGGCGAGATCGCGGTGGGCCAGCGCGCCGATTTCAGCGTCTTCGACATCGATCTGATGACCGCGCCCGATCTTGACCTGCGCAACGCCCGGCCCCTGATGACCGTGATCGACGGCGCCATCGCCTGGCAAGCGGATGCGCAATGACCAGACCCCTTGAGGCCGGCGCCCGAACCCGTGTGAACTGCCGCTTCCCGCAGCCTTGCGCGCTGCATACCCGCCCACGGCGCAGGAGATTTCATGTCCCGGCTCGATGACGCCTTTTCCGGAACCAAAGCCGTCGCTGACGCACTGGCCTTTGACGAGCATGCGCTTGAGGCGTGGATGGAGGCTCATGTCGACGGCTTTGCCGGGCCGCTCACCGTCGAACAGTTCAAGGGCGGGCAGTCGAACCCGACCTACAAGCTCGTCACGCCCGGCCATGCCTATGTGCTGCGGCGCAAGCCGCCGGGGACATTGCTGGCGTCGGCCCATGCGGTGGAACGTGAATATCAGGTGATGAAAGCCCTGGGCGCGCAGGGTTTTCCGGTTCCGCACATGCACGCGCTGTGTGAGGACGACCAGGTCATCGGCACTGTGTTCTTCGTCATGGATTTCGTTGAGGGCCGGATTTTCTGGGACGCTTATCTGCCCGATCTGGCGCCGGAGGCGCGCGCCGCGCTCTATGACGCCTCCAACGCCGCGCTGGCGCAATTGCACGCCATCGATGTGGAGGCGGCGGGCCTGTCTGACTATGGCCGTCCGGGCAATTATTTCGAGCGCCAGATCGCCCGCTGGACCAAGCAGTACAAGGCTGCCGAGACCACGCCCATCGCCGCCATGAACCGGCTGATCGACTGGCTGCCCGCCCATGCGCCCGCGCAGGAGCGCATCAGCGTGGTCCACGGCGATTACCGCCTGGACAACATGATCTTCCACCCAACCGAGCCGCGCGTCATCGCGGTGCTGGACTGGGAATTGTCGACGCTGGGCGATCCGCTGGCCGATTTCACCTATCAGCTCATGCAGTGGCGCACGCCCAAAGAGATCCGCTCCGGCTTTCTGGGCGTGGACCTGAAGGCGCTGGGCATCCCCACCGAAGACGAATACGTGGCCGCCTATTGCCGCCGCACCGGGCGCGACGGCATCGAGAATCTCGATTTCTACTTCGTCTACAACATCTTCCGCCTCGCCGGCATCGCCCAGGGCGTGTATGCGCGATCGGTGCAGGGCAATGCCTCGAATGAGCGCGCCAGGGAGCTGGGCGCGTTGGTGGCGCCTATGGCCGACTATGCGTGGAGCATTGCGCAGAGGGCTTGAGGCCTCAGCGCCCGCTCACCCCAGATGCGCGATAAACGGCGCGGCCAGCGCCAGCGCCATCAGCGTCTCGAACCCGACTGCGCCGGCATTATAGCCGGTGACGGTCTCCTTGTGGCGGTCCAGCACCATGGACGCCGCGCGCCCCAGCGCCATGCCGCCCCAGTACAGCGCCACCGCGAAGCTCGCGCCCATCACCGAGCCGGCGCCCGCCTGGGCGCTCATGGCGAGCGTCAGCAGCACCGCGCCATGGGCCAGCGCCAGCGCGCCGCCATAGCTGGCGCGGAACTCCGCAAATCCGCCCTTCCAGCGCGGATCGGGCGCCAAGCGCACCACGCTGGCGCCCCATTGCGGCACGATCAGGCTCAATAATCCCATGCACGCGCCGATCACGGACGCGGCGCCGGCGACCATCCATTCAACAGGCCAATCCATGAATCCGTCCCCAGACAATCTTCAATCAGGCCAAGATAGAGCGCGCTCGCGCCATGAAAAGCAACCGGGCGTTCGTCTCAGGGCTTCGGGCCGAAGGGCATGTCGAACCCGGGCGGCAGCGCGATGCCGCGCGTCGCCTCGCCCAGCACTTTTTGCTGTTCGGTCTCGGCCTTGCGCCGGGCGTCGGCATGGGCGGCCTTGATGAGGTCTTCCAGCACCTCGGTCTCGTCCGGGACGAGGAGGGAGGGGTCGATGGTCAGCTTGCGCATCTCGCCCTTGGCGGTGAGGGTGACGCGCACCAGACCGGCGCCAGCCTCCCCGGTGACCTCGAGCGTTTCTAGGCGCTCCTGCGCGGCGCGCATGCGCTGCTGCATCTCCTGGGCCTGCTTCATCAGGCCGGCCAGATCTTTCATCGTTTGGTCTCCTGACGGTCGCGCGATGTCTCCAGCGGGGCCGGCGAGGTCTCGATCGCGATCAGTTCCGATCCCGGAAACACGGACAGGGCGTGGATAACCGCCGGGTCTTTCATCACCGTGTCGCGCTCGGCCTCCGCCTCGCGCCGGCGCCGGTCTGCAATCGTCTCCTGGCCGTTGCGCGCCGAGCCGTCCACCAGCCACCGTCCGCCGGTCTGGTCCTGGAGGAAGCGCGCCAGGCGCCCGCCCAGGTCTGACGGCGCCCCTGGCGCCGCCTCATACGCCAGCGCGCCCGGACGCAGCGAGACCAGCCTGACAAAGCGCTCCACATCCAGCTTCAGCCCGATTTCACGGGCGGCCTCGATATCGCCGATCAGCGCTTCCAGGGTGGACGGGCCTGCCGGCGCGTCAGCGATATCCTCTTCCTCATCCGGGTCGTCGTCGTCCTCCAGCGGCGCCGCCGCAGGCGCAGCCGGGCGGGCGAACGGCACGATCCGCCCTTGCGGCCCAGCGTCAGGCGCCTCCGGGGCAGGCCGCGCCGCCGCCTCCACCTGGGTCCTGGGCGCCCCGGCCAGCAGGCGCGCCGCATCTTCGGGCGAGGGCAGGCTCGCCGCGCTCATCAGCCTGATCACCGCCATCTCCACCGCCGCGGACGGATCCGGCGCCGTGCGCACATCGTCCAGCCCCGTCAGCGCCGTCTTCCACAGCCGCCCCAGCGAGGCGAGCGAGTGCGCCTGCGACAGCGCATCCAGCCGCGCAACCGTCTCCCTGGCTTCGGCGAGATCGGCGTCAGGACCGGCAGCCTTGAGACGCGTCATGGCGTGCAGGTAATCGAGCAGGTCACGCATCAGCACCACCGGATCGGCGCCCGAATCATACTGGTGGCGCAGCTCGGTGAGCGCATCGGCAGCCCGGTGCTCCAGCGCCGCCTCCAGAAGGTCCAGCACCCGCGTGCGGTCAGCCAGGCCCAGCATGTCGCGCACCTGCGCGGCGCTGACCGGCCCGCCGCCCTCGGCCTGCACGATCGCCTGATCCAGCAGGGACAGCGCATCGCGCACCGAGCCTTCCGCCGCCCGCGCGATCGCCATTAGCCCTTCCGGCTCCACGGGCGCGCCTTCGATCTCACAGATTTTGGCGAGATGTTCAGCGAGGACAGCGCGGTCCACGCGTTTGAGGTCAAAGCGCTGGCAACGGCTCAGCACCGTCACCGGCACCTTGCGGATCTCGGTGGTGGCGAAAATGAATTTCACGTGCGGCGGCGGTTCTTCCAGCGTCTTGAGAAGCGCGTTGAACGCCGCGGTGGACAGCATGTGCACCTCGTCGATGATGTACACCTTGTAGCGTGCACTCACCGGCGCATAGCGCACCCCGTCCAGCAGCTCGCGAATATCGCCTATGCCGGTGCGCGACGCGGCGTCCATCTCCAGCACATCGACATGGGAGGATCTGGTGATGGCCGCGCAATGAAGGCCCGGCGGGTCGAGCGAGATCGCGGGCGCCTTGATCGTATCGGTCTCGAAATTGAGCGCCCGCGCGATCAGGCGCGCCGTGGTCGTCTTGCCGATCCCGCGCACGCCCGTCAGCATGTAGGCGTGGGCGATGCGCCCCGCCGCAAAGGCGTTGGTGAGCGTGCGCACCATCGGTTCCTGGCCGATAAGATCGGGGAAGGTCTGGGGGCGGTATTTGCGCGCCAGCACCTGATAGCCCGCCGCACCGGACGGCGCCGGCTCGAACCCGGGCAGGGCCGGGCCGCCGTCCTCGACCGGATCGATTGCGCCAGGTTCGGCGTCGTCCATCATGGGATACCCTGAGCTCCCGCGCGTGCGAACCCGGCCAGACGGGCCAGACGAAAATGGGCGGAAGGGGGCGGAAGGCCGAACGGCGACCCGAACCGAAACTCGTTACGGCTGCTTCCTTCCGGACCTGACCGGGTTGGCGAGGGGCTCGTCCGCCGCCGACCTTCCTGAGGCGATTATCGGCGCAGGCCGGAACGGATGCAAGCGGCGCCCACTGCTAGGCGCGGGCCAAGGGCGCAGCCCGTATTCCTTGTACGGTTTTTTGTGCGCTGCCGCATACTCGCCGCGATTGTGCCTCTTTTGGCGCTCATAGCCCCAGCCGCAGCGGCGGCGAGCTTTGGCGGTTTCACTTTCCACCGCCCGGCCCCGGAGCCTCAGCCCCGCTGACCGCGCAGCACGGCAGAACGAGGTGTACCATGGACCCGGACAGCAATTTCATCACCATGGCGTTCCGGATGTGGCGCGACGTCAGGGACGTCGAGGGCGCGGCCACGCCCTCCCACCTCATGGCGGCGGTGGCCAGCGTGCCCAGCACGGACTGGGATGACGTGGCGGCCAAGCTGGCGCTCTGGCGCTGGGTGCATGACGGGCTCGATTCGCCCGGCGCCCGGCCTGATCCGGCCGACAGGCTCGTCTACTCCATCTTCCGCGATGCCCTGCGCCTCGCGGACAAGCCCGACTATGCCCGTCCGGTGGACGCGCAGACCGACTTTTTCGCTGAAATGCTGTCGGACGCCCGCGCCGCCTGACGCTGCAAGCTGATCCATTCGGCTTCCTCAATCCGCCCCGCAGTGACATAAGCCCGCCAGAGGGCTGTGCCGGGGGTGCGCGATGACGATCCGTCTGCCGTATGTGATTGTGCTGGCGCTGCTGGCGGCGTGTTCGCCGGCAGGCGCGCCGGATGGCGGCGTTGATGATCCCTATGCGGCCGAGCGCCCGATCCGGTTCTCCGCCCTCATCGAGCGCGAACGCCCCGCCGCCGACCACCGCATCGCCTATGGCGACGGCCCGCTTCAGTTCGGCGAACTCTGGCTTCCGGCCTCGCCCGGTCCGCATCCTCTGGTGATCATGATCCATGGCGGCTGCTGGCTGTCCACGCTGCCCGGGCTCGAACTGCAGGACCTCACATCCGCCGATTTGCGGGCGCGCGGCATGGCGGTGTGGAATCTGGAATATGCCCGCATCGGCCATGATCAGGGCGGCTGGCCCGGCACATTCCTCGATATCGCCGCCGGCGTGAACCATGCGCGCACCTTGAGCGATTCGTATCCGCTCGACCTCGGCCGCGTGGTGCTGGTGGGCCATTCCGCCGGAGGACATCTGGCCCTGTGGGCCGCCGCGCGCAGCGCCATTGCCAGCGGACCGCTGGCGCCGGCCGCGCCGCCCCTGCCGGTCGCGGGCGTGGTCTCGCTCGCCGGCATTGCCGACCTCGAGGCGTTCAGCGCGCAGGGCCCCGGGCGATGCGGCGAGCCGGACACCGTGACCACGCTCATCGGCGCTGAGCGGGGTGAGGCAGGCTATGTGGACACCTCGCCGGCCCGCCTCCTGACGCTGGGCGTGCCCCAGGTGATGGTCTCCGGTGAGCTTGACACCATCATCCCTCCTGCTTTCGGAACCGGTTACACGGACGCCGCCATCGCCGCAGGCGACAGCGTGACGCATCTGTCCCTTGCGGGCGCCGGACATTTTGAACTGATTGACCCGGCCGCCCCGGCCTGGGCGATCATCGTGGACCAGATTGAGCGCCTGCAGGCGCATGAGGTGGATGAATGAGCATGCTCTGGCGTGTTGAAACGCGCGGCCCCATGGCCGGTCTGCGCCCGGTTCTGGCCGCTCTTGACGCTGCGCCCGAACCGCCGGCGCTCAGCTGGTCGCTGTTTGAGGATGGCTGCGAGACCGCAGGCCGGCTCGACATCCTGTGCGACACGCGCGTCGCCGCAGAAGACCTGGCGGCGGCGTACGGGCTGGACGCGGCGGGCAAGATGCATATCGAGCCCTTGCCGGACGAGGACTGGGTCGCCCTGTCCCTGAAGGGCCTGCCGCTGGTGCAGGCAGGACGGTTTGCCGTCTATGGGGCCCATGCCGCCGCGCAGCTGGCGCCGGGCTCCATCGGGCTCGAGGTTGAGGCTGGTCCCGCCTTCGGCACCGGCCACCACGCCACCACGCGCGGCTGTCTCGAAGCGCTGGACCGGCTGGAGCGGGAGGGATTCCGGGCGGCCCGCGTGCTTGATCTCGGCGCGGGATCGGGTGTTCTGGCAATCGCAGCGGGCAAGCTCTGGCCCCGCTCACAAATCATCGCCACCGACATTGATCGTGAATCCGTCGAGGAAACCCTGGTCAACGCGCAAAAGAATGGCGTGGCGGCTCAGATCGCCTCCATCGAGGCTGACGGGTACGCTCACTCCGCCCTGGACGGGCGCCGCTTTGATCTGATCTTCGCCAATATCCTGGCGGGCCCGCTGATCAGCCTCGCCGAACAGTCCGCCGCGCATCTGGCCCCCGGCGGGCGGGTGATTCTCGCCGGGCTGCTGGACGAGCAGGCCGCGAAGGTTGGCGAGGCCTACGCCCAGGCCGGGCTCACGCTCACCGAAATGCAATCCCTTGATGGCTGGACCATTCTGGTGTTCAGCGCCTGACGCCCTGCCGGGACAGCAAAAAGGCGCGCGCCGGGCGGCGCGCGCCTTCATGTCAGCTCAGAGGCGACGCTCAGCGCCCGCCGCCGGCGTCCGGTCCGCCTTCGCCTTCATTGGCTTCACCGTCATCGCTGACGGGCTCCTGAGCTTCGGGCGCGCCGGCCTCGGCGCCGGGCATCTCACCGGCATTGGCGGGCTGTTCCATCGCCGCGTCCTGGCCAGCCATATCGGCTTCAACGCCCGCATCGGCCGTCATGTCCTCGCCAGCCGTCCCAGCCGCCAGCGGCGCGGGCAGGGGCAGGGGCTCGTCGTCCTGGGCGCGCATATAGGCGATGATATTGATGCGCTCCTGCGCGTCGCGCAGGCCGGCAAAGCTCATGGAGGTTCCCGGCACATAACCGCGCGGGTTCTCCAGATAGTCATACATGTTCTGAAACTGCCAGCTGCTCCCGCCCGACCCGTACGCGTTCATGGCGCTGGAGTAGTTGAAGCCCGCAACCCCGGCGACGGCGCGGCCCATCACGCCCCACAGATTGGGACCGGTGCCGTTCGCGCCGCCCTGGTTGAAGGTGTGGCAGGCGACGCACCGGCGGGCGGTGCGCTCGCCGGCTGACAGGTCAGCGCTCGCCAGCAGAAGGCCGAAATCCACCGGACCGCTGGCTTCTTCCGGAGCCGGGGCCGCAGCCTGCAGGGCCGTAAGATCGACCGGATAGGCGAGCTCTGCCGAGACGCCGCGGCCAAACACGATGTTGGTCAGCTCGCTGAGCGCCATCATGAACAGGGCCACGGCGAGGATCACGCCCGCCACCTTGTTGAAGAAAAGATCGCCCATGAGCGCCCTCTGAAAATGCCGATGTTTACGGGCGCGGTGTTTGACACGCTCCGCCCGCCGAAGCAACCGCGACGGGTAGGTCGATCATGTACCGCAAACAGGCTTGTCGCGGGCGCGTCACACCGTCGCGCCGGAATCGCGGCCGAGCCAGCGCTCGATCAGCAATCTGGAGATAGAGAAATGCTTCGGCGCCCAGCCCGCCATCGCGCCGTCATAGAGGTCGATCACCTCGTCGCGGGTGAACCACCGGGCGTCTTCCAGATCATCATCGGCCTGCACCTCGCCCGGCTCGACCTCGGCCAGGAAGCCGATCATCAGCGATGACGGGAAGGGCCAGGGCTGATTGGCGATGTACTGCGTGCCGAGCACTTTGAGATGCACCTCCTCGGCGGTTTCGCGCGCGCAGGCCGCTTCCAGCGTCTCGCCCGGCTCCACAAAGCCCGCCAGCGTGGCGTACATCCCGGGCGGCCAGCCCGGCTGGCGGCCGAGGACGCAGCGATCGCCGGAATAGGGCAGGAGGATGATGGACGGATCGGTGCGCGGATAATGTTCCATCCCGCAGGACGGACAGGTCAGCCGCAGCCCTCCGTCGAACGCCTCGTTCGGGGTTCCGCAATTGGAGCAGAAACGCCGCCGCCCCGACCACATCATGATCGAGCGCGCGCGTCCGAACGCGCAGGCAAGGTCCGGCGGCAAACGCATCGCGCTCAGCCGGAAGTCCGGTCCGCGCGCTGCGACGCCCGGCTCCAGTGCGCCGGCGAACCAGGGCGCGCCATCCTGAAGGCCGATAAAGATGAGCCCGGGCCATTTCAGAGCGAGGCCGGAGGCGATTCCGGCTGGCAGCACAAGCGGGCCGCCATCCTCGTCCAGCGCCAGCGAGCCGCCGGCGAACAGCACCGCCCGGCCCTGTGGATGGGCGTGTTGCTGCGCCATCCAGTCGGGCTTGCCCCGCTGCAGGCCGGCATGGTCCAGACGCGAATCGGTGAAGGTCAGGCGCATGGCGTGGGTGTAGCGCGGGCGCGGTGGACGGGCCAGCGGCGTCTTGCCGAAGTCTTTCCAGATGTTCATGACACGGACGAAATATTGGGGCATTTCCGGCGCTCGTCCGCCACAAATGCGCAGATTGCGCCACACTTCCGCCTGCGTGCGTGATCCGTTCCCCACGGTTGAACCGGCTCGCGTCGGCGCTGTGCAGGCGCCGCCTTGAGAGACGCGTGGGGCCGCGCTTGTGTCCTTGCTGACCGGACAGGTTCCGGCACGGACACAAAGGACAACACGACATGAAAACGATTCTCCTCTCCACCACTGCCGCCCTGTTGCTCGCAGCTGGCGCATCGGCCCAGGACGGCCGGTCGCACATCGGTGCAGGCGTGGCGCATTTCGACGCGGACGGTGCGAACTTCAACGCCCTGTACGTGCGCGGCGGGTTCGACCTGACCCCGTTCATCGGCGTCGAAGGTGAAGCCCAGGTCGGGGTTCAGGATGACGAGGTCAATCTGGGTGGCGGGCTCACCGCTGACGTCGGCCTCAACTACGGGCTGGCGGGTTTCGCCAAGGCCCAGTTCCCGGTCTCCGAGCAGTTCTCGCTGTTTGCCCGCATCGGTTACGCCTGGGCCGAGTTTGACGCCTCGGCCGCCGGCCTGACCATTCAGGGCGACGAGGACGGGCTCGCCTATGGCGCCGGCGCCGAACTGTCGTTTGCTGGCCCCAACGCCATCCGGTTCGACTACACCCGCTATGATTTCGAAGGCGAGGGGAATGTCTGGACCCTGGGCTATGTGCGCCGTTTCTAGGCCGCAGCCTGATCTCTGGGTCCTTCGCGACCCTGCCTGCAGACCCCCGCACTCCGGTGCGGGGGTTTTTGCTTGCGCACTAGCGGTCTTGACGCAAATGAGAATGAATCGCAAATTGCTCCGGGTGAATTGCCAAGCCATACAGGAACCCTCGTGATGAGCACCGCCCCTGCCTGCAGCACCGTCATCCCACTGCCGCTCCGGCGTCCCGAATCGACCCGGCTGACCCGGGCGGCCGCCGGGCAGGCGGCGCCGGGTCCGCTGCAAGCCTGGATCGCCACCCAGATCCGCGTTCTTGAGTTCTGGCGCGAGGACCTGATTGCGCAGGGCGGGGAGTGGCGTCTCATCGCCCTGCTTGACCAGCACGCGGCATTCCTGAGGGAGGCGGGCGAGCTGTAACGCCGCAGGCCGCTTGACCGCGCGGCCAAGCAAGGGTTCAACACCGGCCCGTCAGCCCGAGGGTGTTTTGCGCCCTGCGGGCTGGCTGCGTTGAAGCTGGAAAGTCTCATCCGTGACCGATCTTGATCGCATTGCACGCGCGCCCGGGACGTTGACGGTCTGCGGCGCGCCGGACGGCTTTGACGCCCTGATTCTCTGTGACGCCCTGCGCGCCCGCGGCGGCCTGGCCGTCCACATCGCGGCGGACGAATCGCGCGCCAGCGCGTTTGACGCGGCGGTGCGCTTCTTTGCGCCGGACCTCGACCGGCTCAGATTGCCCGCGTGGGACTGCCAGCCCTATGACCGCATCAGCCCAAGCCCGCGAACGGCGGCGCGCCGGGCCGGGGCGCTGCACCGCCTCGCCCGGCGCGCGCCCGATGACAGTCCGCTTCTGGTGATCACCACCGTCAACGCGGTCGTCCAGCGCTGCGCGCCACGCTGCGCCATGGCCGCCGGCGGCCTGTCTGCCCGACCGGGCGAGGCGCTCGACACCGGGGTCCTGAACAAGCACCTCGCCATGAACGGCTATGTGCGCGCCGCCACCGTGACCGAGCGCGGCGACTACGCCGTGCGCGGCGGGGTGATCGACGTGTTTCCCGCCGACGCCTCTGAACCGGTGCGCCTCGATTTCTTCGGCGACACGCTGGAAAGCGTGCGCGCGTTCGATCCTGAGACCCAGCGCACCACCCGCCAGCTCAAGGGCGTCCGCTTCACGCCGGTCAGCGAAGTGCTGCTCGACGCCGCCGCGATCTCGCGCTTTCGCACAGGCTTTTTGAAGCGCTTCGGCGCGGCGGGGTCGGGCGACATCATTTATGACGCCGTGAGCGCGGCCGCACGGCCCGCGGGCGCCGAACATTGGCTCGCCTTGTTCCATGACCATCTCGACACGGTGTTCGATTATGCCGGTGAAACCGCGCTGATCGGGCTGGACTCCCTGGCGCGCCCCGCACTCGAAGAGCGCCTGGACCTGGTGCGCGACTACTACGCCGCCCGCCAGGAAGCCCAGAAATCCGGCGCCGGCGCCATGGGCGCCCCTGCCTATCGCGCCATTGAGCCCGACGCGATGTTTCTCAGTGAAAATGAATGGGATGCGGCGCTCGGTTCACGCGTTGTGCGAAGATTTACAAGCTTCCAGGAGCCCGGCGACCAGGTGATTGACGCCGCCGGCAAGCAGGGACGCAGCTTCGCCGCCGAGCGCCAGGGCGACCAGAATGTTTTCGACGCCGCCGCCCGCCACGCCGCCGCCGTGCGTCAGTCAGGCAAGCGCGTCCTCTTCGCCAGCTGGAGCGAAGGCGGGTCGGAACGGCTGGGCGGGGTGCTGGGCGAGCACGGCCTGTCCCCGGTGCAGGCCGTGGCCAGTTGGGGCGAGGCGCTGCGCCTGTCGCCCAAGACGGTGGCGCGCATCGTGCTGCCGCTGGAGCGCGGGTTCGAGACGCCCGGCTTCGTCGTCATCTCCGAACAGGACGTACTGGGCGATCGCCTCGCCCGGCCCCGCAAGCGCCGCAAGGCCAGCGATGTCATCGCCGAGGCGGGGGCGCTGACGCCGGGCGATCTCGTCATCCACGCCGATCACGGCCTCGGGCGGTATATGGGCCTCAAGACCCTCACCGTGACCGGCGCGCCGCATGATTGCCTGGAGCTCGAATATGCCGGCCAGTCCCGTCTCTACCTGCCGGTGGAGAATATCGAGCTGCTGTCGCGCTATGGCGCGGACAGTGAAACCGCCCAGCTCGACCGCCTCGGCGGGGCGGCCTGGCAGGCGCGCAAGGCCAAGGCGAAAAAGCGCCTGCGCGACATGGCCGACCAGCTCATCCGCATCGCCGCTGCGCGCAACGCGCGCGACGCCGAAGTGATCGAGGCGCCGTCCGGCCTCTATGACGAGTTCGCCGCGCGCTTCCCGTTCGCCGAAACCGATGACCAGCTCAGCGCCATCGAGGATGTGTTCGAGGACCTGAAGAAAGGCCGTCCCATGGACCGGCTGATTTGCGGCGATGTGGGCTTTGGCAAGACCGAAGTGGCCCTGCGCGCCGCCTTCATCACCGCCATGAGCGGGCGTCAGGTGGCGGTGGTCACGCCCACCACCCTCCTGGCGCGCCAGCACTTCGCCACCTTCGCCGAACGCTTCCGCGGCTGGCCCGTGCAGGTGCGCCAGCTGTCGCGCCTGGTGCCGGCCAAGCAGGCGGCGCTCACCCGCAAGGATCTGGCCGAGGGCCGGTGCGACATCATCGTCGGCACCCACGCCCTGCTGGCTAAATCCATAGAATTCAAGTCGCTGGGCCTGACGATCATCGACGAGGAGCAGCATTTCGGGGTCAAGCACAAGGAGCGCCTGAAGGAGCTGCGCACCGATGTGCACGTGCTCACCCTCACCGCCACGCCCATCCCGCGCACGTTGCAGCTGGCCATGTCGGGCATTCGCGATCTGACCATCATCGCCACGCCGCCGGTCGACCGTCTGGCGGTGCGCACCTATGTGACGCCGTTTGATCCGGTGACCGTGCGCGAGGCGCTGCTGCGCGAACGCTACCGGGGCGGGCAGAGCTTCTTTGTTGCGCCGCGCATCGCCGATCTCGACGAGATCGCCACCTTCATGCGCGAGCAAGTGCCCGAAGTAAGCTTCACCGTGGCCCACGGCCAGATGGCGGCGAGCCAGCTGGAAGACATCATGACCGCGTTCTACGAGGGCCGGTATGATGTTCTGGTCTCCACCTCCATCGTGGAATCGGGCATCGACATCCCCACCGCCAACACCCTGATCGTCCACCGCGCCGACCGGTTCGGCCTCGCCCAGCTGTACCAGCTGCGCGGACGGGTCGGCCGCTCCAAGGCGCGCGCCTACGCCTATCTGACCACGCCCGCCAGCCAGGGGATGACCGAGGGCGCCGACAAGCGGCTCAAGGTTCTGCAGTCGCTGGATAATCTGGGTGCGGGCTTCACGCTGGCGAGCCACGATCTCGACCTGCGCGGTGGCGGCAATCTCCTGGGCGAGGAGCAGTCGGGCCATATCCGCGACGTCGGCGTGGAGCTTTATCAGGCCATGCTCGAAGAGGCCGTCGCCTCGCTGCAGGGACAGGCCGCGCAGGATAATCGCGACTGGTCGCCGGCGATCAATATCGGCGCCGCTGTGCTCATCCCCGAAGACTACGTGCCCGATCTCGACGTGCGCATGGCGCTCTACCGCCGGCTCTCCGGGCTGGAGACCAAGGCCGAGCGCGAGGGCTTCGCGGCTGAACTGATCGACCGGTTCGGCAAGCTGCCTGAAGAGGTGGAAAGCCTCATGCAGGTCGTCGCCATCAAGGGCCTGTGCAAGCATGCCGGGGTGTCAAAGCTGGACGCCGGACCCAAGGGGGCTGTCGCCACCTTCCGCGATCACGCCTTCGCCGATCCGGCCGCGCTTGTGGATCTGATGACGCGCCGGCCGCAGGACTACAAGATCCGTCCAGACAACTCCATCGTCCTGCGGGGCGAATTCCCGGACATCGCCGGCCGCCTCAAGGGCGTCCAGCGCCTGCTGGCGCCCATCGCCGATGCGGCCAGGCGGGCGCGCGAGGCGGCCTAGCCGGTCGCAGCACGCGCCGCCGGAGCGGGTCCAAAGGCCAGCGCCAGGGCGGTGCTGGCGTCAGCGCCGGGCGCCGGCTCGCTCACTCGGCTGCGCACCTCCAGCCGGAACGGACGCTGGGGATCGCGCCCTTCATAGGCGGTGCACTCGGCGATCGCCGCCACCCGCGACGCCACCAGCTGGGCGTCAAGCGCGCGGGTATTGGGCAAGGCGAGCCAGAAACGGCGTGCGTCGTGCCGCACAGCCATGTCCTCGGCGCGCACGCAATGGCGCAGCATGGCTGCAAACTGATTGAGCGCCGCCGCCGTCTGGGCGGGCCCGCAATCGGCTGGCGCCTGCGCGGTCAGCGTCACCAGCGACAGGGACTGGCCGCGCATCTGGGCGTGGGCGAGCAGGGATGTCAGATGACGCTCCCCAAAGCCCGGCGTGAACAGATCGCTGTGGGGGTCCAGGAAGGCGGGCGCGCGGCAGGCGTCCAGCAGCGCCTTGGCCCGGCGCCGGCGCCGGCGCTCTGCGGCAAGGGCATTGATGCGCGTGCGCATCTCCTGATCATCAGCGCGCGCCGACACCACATCCGACGCGCCGCGCGCGAACGCCTCGTCTGCGCCATTATAGGCGTCCGTGCGCGTCAGCAGCACGGCGGGCGTGTGGTATAGCCGCGTATTGCGCCGCATGGCCGAGCACACGGTGTGCGCCAGATCCGGGTTCGGCTCGGTGTTCAGCACCACCGCGTCGAAGGGCCGCTCGTGCAGGTAATCAAAGGCGGTGAAGGTGGAGAACGCCGCCACCGTCTCCACATGGGCGCCGCGCAGGGCGTGTTCGAGACGCAGGAAGCCCGGGCAGGGCGCCCCGACGAAAAGCACGCCGCCCTGGCCGGACGCGGCGGACGCGATGGCGGGCGCTGCACCGGCCGCCCGTGCGTCCTCGGCCCGCATCCGGGCCGTCTCTTCCAGCACGCTGAGGCGGATGAGGGCGCGCAGCCGCGCCGCGATCTGGATGGGATGCGCCCCGGCCTGAAGCCGGGCCCCGGCGCCGGCGGCGGCATGATCGCCGACCGCCAGATGAAGCCGGTCTGCCGCCGTCCCCGCCCGCACCGGGCTGAAGGACACGACCGCTTCAAACGCGCGCGCTTGCGCCGCGCTCCGGGATCCGGCCATGGTCACGTCGAAGCCGAGCGCGCGCAGTCCGGCAGCCGCATCGATCGCAGCATCGCCATCAGCAATGACCAGGATCGAATAGGCCCGGCCCATGCTCCCCCCCCGGATTGATCCGAGCGTATTGTGTCTGTCTAGCTTCGGCGCCACAACCCGTTTTCCTGATATCCCGGACCCGGACGAAAGAATGCCCATGCGGACCAAAGCACAAGGCCCTTTGCGCGGCGTTAAAGTCGTTGAGTTTGTGGGCCTCGGTCCGGCGCCGTTCTGCGCCATGCTGCTCTCGGATCTGGGCGCCGGCGTGGTGCGCATCGACCGTCCCGGCGCCGGCGGCGGCGGCCCGGCCGAGGTGCTGGCGCGCGGCCGCAGGAGTGTCGCGCTCAATCTGAAAAAGCCTGACGCCGTAGCCGCTTGCCTGAAACTCCTGGCGTCCGCTGACATCCTTTTGGAAGGCTATCGCCCCGGCGTCATGGAGCGGCTGGGGCTGGGGCCGGATGTGTGTCTGAAGGCCAATCCGAAGCTTGTTTATGGCCGCATGACCGGCTGGGGCCAGCACGGACCGCTCGCCCACGCGGCCGGCCACGACCTCAATTACATCGCGCTCACCGGCGCGCTGGACGCCATCGGACCCAAAGAGCGCCCCGTGCCGCCGGTCAATGTGGTGGGCGATTTCGGCGGCGGCTCGATGTATCTGGCCGTCGGTGTCCTGGCGGCGCTGCATCACGCCCGCGCCACGGGTGAGGGCCAGGTGGTGGATGCCGCGATCGTGGACGGCGCGGCTCACCTCATGGCCGCCATTCACCAGCTGTCCGCCATGGGTTTGTGGAATGCGCCGCGCGGGGAGAACCTGCTCGATGGCGGGGCGCCGTTCTACGACACCTATCGCTGCGCCGATGGCAAATTCGTCTCCGTCGCGCCGCTGGAGCCGGAGTTCTACGCCCTGCTGACCGGCAGGCTGGGCCTGAACGGCCACCCCGCTGTCGCCAACCAGTTTGACGCTGCGCGCTGGCCCGCCCTGCGCCAGCTGCTGACCGATACCTTCGCCAGCCAGCCACGCGATCACTGGACGGCGCTGCTGGAGGGGACTGACGCCTGCTTTGCGCCGGTGCTGGACCTCAACGAAGCGCCCCGGCATCCCCATATGCGCGCCCGCGGCGTGTTTGAAGAGGTGGAGGGCGTCCCGCAGGCCGCTCCCGCGCCGCGCTTCTCGCGCACCCCCGGCGCCATTCAGGGCGCTGCGCCCAAGCCCGGCGAAGACACAGAGCCTGTGCTCCTCGACTGGGGCTTTACGCAGGCTGACATCGACGCATTGAAAGCGGGCGGCGCGCTGGGCTAAGCCTGTTGGCGTTTGGCAGCCGGATCGCTATAAGCGGGGCTCGCAATTAAACGGGCGTTGAAATTGAGGCGTGAAGGAGACGGCGCGGTGGCTGACAAGATCTATCCCGATGCAGCGTCTGCCCTGGACGGCCTGCTGTTTGACGGCATGACCCTGATGGCGGGCGGGTTCGGCCTGTGCGGCATTCCGGAAAACCTGATCATCGCCCTGCGCGATAGCGGCGTCACCGGCCTCACCGTCATCTCCAACAATGCCGGCGTGGATGATTTCGGGCTCGGCCTCTTGCTGCATACCCGCCAGATCAGGAAGATGATTTCGTCCTATGTGGGCGAGAACAAGACCTTCGAAAAACAATACCTGTCCGGCGAGCTGGAGCTGGAATTCAACCCGCAGGGCACGCTTGCCGAACGCATCCGCGCCGGCGGCGCCGGCATCCCCGGCTTCTACACCAAAACGGGCGTTGGCACGCTGGTCGCCGAGGGCAAGGAGCATAAGGATTTCAACGGCGAGACCTATATCATGGAGACCGGACTGGTGGCGGACGTGTCGCTGGTCAAGGCCTGGAAGGCCGACAAGGCCGGCAATCTCGTCTATCGCAAGACCGCGCGGAACTTCAATCCGATGATGGCGACCGCCGGCAAGGTCACGGTCGCCGAGGTGGAGGAGATCGTCGAGGTCGGCGCGCTGGATTCCGACGCCATCCACACGCCGGGCATTTTCGTGCAGCGCCTGATCAAGGGTCAGCACGAGAAGCGGATCGAGCAGCGCACGGTGCGCAGCTGAAGGCGCGCCTGACACCAGCTCAGGCGCAATTGTCACAATTCAAGGGCAGCGTTTCGCAGGCTTTTGCGCTATCATGGGGACGGGGCTGACAATGCTGATGTGGAGTGATGCGCCCATGCGATCCTTGACCTGTCTGGCCGCTCTCGCCGCCGCCACCGCCATGATGTCCGCGCCCGCCGGCGCGTCTGATATTGATTACCTCGAAATTGATCCTGCGTCCGTCCAGGTCGCCGAGCGCTGTCTGGCGCCGCCGAACGATTTTCGGCGCGAGGCCTGGCTGACCGACGATGTTTATGACCAGCGCTTCCACTGGGTGGAGGTGAGCGGTCAGGCGCGCAGCGTGCTGATCCAGTTCGAAGAGCCCTGCCGCATGCTGGATGTGGGCCGCCGCGTCCTGCCCGCCAGCGCGGCGCTGTGCGCCCCGCGCACGGTGCGCTCGGGCACGCGGCAGTGCCGCACCGAAAGCCTTTATATCGTCCCGAACGAGCAGGCGGCGCGCGATCTGGCGCTGCGCATCCAGCTCGACCGGGCGCGCGCGCAAGGGCGCGAGCTGCCGCAGGATAACCGCGAGGCGGCCGAGCTGCTGCGCGGGGCGTCGCGCTAGCGCAAGGCCAACGTAAACTGTTTCACCCGAGCGGCCCTCTCGCCGCCAGCCTGCCCGAGGAGATGATCATGGCCTGGACCCGCGACGAGCTCGCCGAACGCGCCGCCAGGGAGCTGCAGGACGGCTTCTACGTCAATCTGGGCATCGGCATCCCCACCCTGGTGGCCAATCACATTCCCGAGGGGATGGATGTGACCCTGCAGTCGGAAAACGGCATGCTGGGCATGGGCCCGTTCCCGCGCGAGAACGAGGTGGACCCGGACCTCATCAATGCCGGCAAGCAGACCATCACCGAACTGCCCCACACCAGCTATTTCAGCTCGGCCGAAAGCTTCGCCATGATCCGCGGCGGCCATATCGATCTGTCCATCCTCGGCGCCATGGAGGTCTCGGAAAAAGGCGACATCGCCAACTGGATGATCCCTGGCAAGATGGTCAAGGGCATGGGCGGCGCCATGGACCTGGTGGCCGGCGTGCAGCGCGTCGTGGTGATCATGGATCACGCCAACAAGGCAGGCGAGCCCAAGCTCCTGAAGGAATGCTCGCTGCCGCTCACCGGCAAGGCGTGCGTGGACCGCATCATCACAACGCTGGGCGTATTCGACGTGGTGGAGGGCGGGCTGGAGCTCATCGAAATGGCGCCCGGCGTCACGCTGGACCTGATCGAGGCCCAGACCGAAGCGAAATTCCGGGTGAAGGAAGGCGTGGCGGGGTAGGGGGTCAGGGCTTAGGGGCTCAACCCCTTGAGCCCGCTCCTCACTCAGCCGCCTCGGCGACCCCGCCCGTCAGCCACGCCTCATGATCGGCCAGCGCCCGTGCGCTCATCAGGCGCTTTTTCGCCTGGGCCTTGGCCGCGCCGCGCAGGCGTTCGCCCTGGGGGCCGCGGCTGGGGCCGTCCATGTCCGGGAACAGGCCGAAATTCACATTCATGGGCTGGAACGCGCCCTTCTTGCCCGGGACGTGGCCGGTGGTGATGTGGGTCAGCAGCGCGCCCAGCGCCGTGGTGGGCGGCGGCGGCGTCATCGGCTGGCCCAGGCGTTCAGCGGCGGCGAAGCGCCCGGCCAAGAGGCCCATGGCCGCGCTTTCCACATAGCCCTCCACGCCCGTGATCTGGCCGGCGAAGCGCAAGCTGGGGCGCGCCTTCAGGCGCATCACGCCGTCCAGCAGGCGCGGCGAGTTGAGGAAGGTGTTGCGGTGAATGCCGCCCAGGCGCGCGAAGCTGGCATTCTCCAACCCCGGAATCATACGGAATACATCGGCTTGCGCGCCGTATTTCATCTTGGTCTGGAAGCCGACCATGTTGAACAGCGTGCCCAGAGCATTGTCCTGGCGCAGCTGCACCACGGCGTAGGGTTTTTCATCCGGGTTGTGAGCATTGGTCAGGCCGCGCGGCTTCATCGGGCCATGACGCAGCGTCTCGCGCCCGCGCTCGGCCATCACCTCCACCGGCAGGCAGCCGTCGAAATAGGGCGTGTCCTTCTCCCAGTCCTTGAACTCGGTCTTGGGCGCCGCGATCAGCGCGTCGATGAAGGCCTCATACTGGTCCCGGTCCATGGGACAGTTGATATAGGCGGCCTTGTCGTCCTCGGTCTCGCCCTTGTCATAGCGCGACTGTTTCCAGGCGGCGCCCATATCAATGCTGTCGGCGTGAATGATCGGCGCAATCGCGTCGAAGAAGGCGAGCTCGCCTTCGCCCGTCAGCCCGTGCACCGCGTCGGCCAGCGCCGGTGAGGTGAGGGGGCCGGTGGCGATGATCACGCTGTCCCAGTCCTCGGGCGGCAGCCCGGCGATCTCCTCGCGCACGATCCCGATGTTCGGATGCGCCCCGATCGCCTGTGTCACCGCCTGGCTGAACACCTCGCGGTCCACCGCCAGCGCGCCGCCGGCGGGCACGCGCGCGATCGCCGCCTTGGCCATGATCAGCGAGCCCGCCCGGCGCATCTCCTCGTGGAGGAGGCCCACCGCATTGGTTTCGTGATCATCGGACCGGAAGGAGTTGGAGCACACAAGCTCCGCCAGCCCGTCGGTCTGGTGGGCTTCGGTTCCGCGCACCGGGCGCATCTCGTGCAGCACGACGCGCGCGCCGGCCTCAGCCGCCTGCCAGGCCGCCTCGCAGCCTGCCATGCCGCCGCCAATGATGTGTATCGGGTGTGTCATGGCGGCGAGATATACGCGCCCGGAGGGGCTGTAGAAAGCCCCGTCCTGAGCCCGTCCTGAGTTGACCCGGCGCAGGTTTCAAGCCCGCCCTCCCTTCGAGCTCTGCCTCGACAGCGCGCCTGCGCCCTGAGCGCGCACCCGCTTGGCGCAGACGGGGTTTCGGTCTAACTCCGGCGCCATGAAGCTGATCGACATGTCCGCCGTTCATACCGGCCTCACACGGGCGGCGCGCCACGGCCGCATCGCCCTCGTGGCGGCGCTGATCTATGCGCTGGCCTACGCTCTTGAATCCCTCACCGCCTTTCGCCTCGCGACAGGCGAGGGGCCGCTGTCGCACTGGCTTCTGGCCATGCTGATCGGCTTCGTCGCGATCACCCCCGCGCTGGCCGCCTTCGTGCGCATTGGCCTCGGGCAGGCTGCGCGCCTGGCGGCGGGCGATGACGAGCGCCGCCTGCTCGGCGTGATGGCGCTCATCTGGGTCCTGTTGTTCACCGTTCTGGGTACGGCCGGGCTGGCTGTCATGTTCATGTTCACCGCGCTCGCGGTGATCAATGTCGATGTCAACGCCCAGCCGCCCGAAGGCCTCGTTGACATCTATGCGCTGTTCGGCGCTGGCGAATGGGTTGTGGCCATGGTTCTGCTGGCGGCCTTCGCCGGATTTTCGCTGTGGTTCGTCTCGCGCCTGGCGATCAGCCTGCCCGCCACGCTCGAGTCCGGGCGCGTCAGGGTCCTGTCGATCTGGCCTGCCTCGTCCGGACACTGGATTGAGATCAGCCTGACCCTGCTCGCCGCCGCAGCGCCCGGCCTCCTGATCCTGACCGGGTTCAATTACCTGGCGGCAAGCCTCACCGGCGTCTGGCCGGGCGCGCCTTGGGCGGGGGGCGATGGGATGGGTGCGTCAGCCATTCTGGTCACCCTGCTGGGCGCGCTGCACGGTTTCCTGAAGATCGCGCTGGCCGCCGCCCCTGCCTGTGTGGCTCTGGGCGCGCTTTACCTCAAATATCGGCCAGAACCGCGACCGGACGCGTGAAACTCCATGACGCGCGGCTGATGAGGCAGTATCCTCCCGGCCGAGCCGTCATATTGGCCGGGCAAAGCAGGGGGGATTGGGCATGAGCCAGCCGCGCTATGATTTCGTCGCCGCAACGTTTCATTTCTTCAGCGCCGTGGGCCGGCGCCCGTTGGGGGCCTTGTGGATCGCAGTCTGGCAGCTTGTCCTGATTGGAGCGGCCGTCGCCGCGATCATTGCTGTCTACTGGCCGGTTTTCGAGCTGATGGCCCAGGCGCAAAGCGTGGATATCGAGGCCGAGCTCCTGGCGATGGTCCTCAGCGTCACGGGATGGATCATCCTGATATCCCTGGCGTTCATACTGATCACCCTCATGGCCCAGGGCGCCTGGCTGCGTCTGTTGACGCGCAATGAAGTCAGCCCGGGCATTCCTTTCCGGCTGGGCGGCGACGAGCTGCGCCTGCTGGGCGTGAACCTTGTGTTCAGCGCGTTCTGGATCCTGGCCTACATCCTGACCATCGTGCTGGTCGCGGTGATCGTCGGGGTTGGCGCCGGGGCAGGGGATGTTGGCGGCACGGCCCTTATCGCTCTGGCCGGCACGCTGGGCGTCTTCGTGGCGGTGGTGCTGCTGATCATCGTGTGCCTGCGTTTTGCCGCCGCGCCCGCCTTGAGCGTTCATCAGCGCCGCTTTCGCCTGTTTGAAGCCGTGGCGGCGTCCAAAGGCGTCGCGGGCATGATGTTCCTGTCCTATCTGACCCTGGTGGGCGTCTGGATCGCCGGCTATGTGGTGGTCTCCACCGTTCAGACCATCGCTTTGCTGTTCGGCGCGGCTGACATTATGGGCCAGATGGGGGCGCTGCAGACGGATCCCGAGTCTGTAGACCCGGCCGCCTTGCTGGCCATGCTGGGCGAGACGCTCGCCTCGCCTGCCGGCGTGATCATTCTGGTCGTCGTGATCCTCTCGCAATTCATCTTCCAGATCGCCTTCGAAGGGTTGTGGCATGGCGTTGGCGCCTATGTCGCAAAGCGTCATGGCGAGGCGAAGGGTGAGGCGATTACCGATTCAAGCGCCCCCGCCGCGGCGATGGGCGGGCGGCCTGAATGACGGCGGCGCACGGGCTGGCAGACGCATCACGGCAACGCGGGCTCGGCCGCGCCATGCGGGCGCCGGACGTGCGCGCTTGCGATCTCTCGTCAGCCGCGGGCAACCTGATCGTCTGCGGAACGCCAGCTTGATCCGCGCAGCCCTCTACGGCGTGTGGCCGGAGCGCGCGCGCAGCCTGCCGGGCGCGGCCTCGCTGGGATTTCTGGTGGGCGCATACGCCTTGTCGAGCCTGCCTGTCATCGCCGGGACGGTCTGGTTGATGCTGCGCGCGGACGGCGCGCAGCCCTCGGTCGTTGATCTTCTGCCCTTCCTGCTGGGCCAGTTCGTGCTGTGGGCCGTACTCACCATTCTGTGGGCCGCCCTGGTGGAGCGGCGCGGCGCGGCCAGTCTCGCCATTGAGGCGCATGCGGCGGCGCGGCGCTTTGTCTTCGGCCTGCTCCTGGGGCTCCTCATGCTGGGCCTCACCACGCTTGGCGGCCTGGCCACGCTGGCGCTGACCGGGTCACCGCCAGCCCTTGAATGGCCGGCTGCGGCGCAAAGCCGGGCCGTTCCGCTGTCGTTTTTCGGCTTGATGGGGCTCATCGCGCTGGGCTTCCTCATCCAGGGCGCGGTTGAGGAGCTGGTGTTCCGCGGCTGGCTGATGAGCGCGCTGACCGCCCGCTGGGGCCTGCGCGCGGGCGTGATCGTGACCAGCATCGCCTTCATGCTCCTGCACGCCCACGTGCTCGTCTCCGGCCTGATCTTCGGCATCGCCGCGCTTGTGACGCTGGGGATGACCGGGCTGGTGTTCGCCATGATGTGCCTGTGGCGCGGCTCCATCATCGAGGCGTGCGGCGCCCACGGGATGTTCAACGCTCTGGCCGTCACCGTGCCTGCGATCGCCCTCTATACCGCCAGCCCCGAGCTGGCCGCCGGCGATGTCCTCTCCCGGGTCCTGACCTCCGCAACCGGTACTGGCGGGGAGGGGACCGGCCTGCCGCCCCAGCTGTTCGGGCAATTGGCGGCGATGGCCGTGATGGCCGCAGTCCTTGGCGTGGCGGCGGCGCTGCGTTACCGGCGCGCGCGCTGAAGGCTCAACACACCGGCACGTTCACAGCCAGGCCCCCCGTCGACGTTTCCTTGTACTTGTCGGACATGTCGAGGGCGGTCTGGCGCATGGTTTCGATCACCTGATCCAGGCTGACCTTGTAGGCTCCGTCGCCGATCAGGGCCAGGCGTGCGGCGTTGATCGCCTTGATCGCGCCAATGGCGTTGCGCTCGATGCAGGGAATCTGGACGAGGCCGCCGACGGGATCGCAGGTCAGGCCCAGATTATGCTCCATGGCGATCTCGGCCGCGTTCTCGATCTGGCGGTTTGACCCGCCCAGCGCCGCTGCCAGACCGCCCGCCGCCATGGAGCAGGCGACGCCCACCTCGCCCTGGCAGCCGGCTTCTGCGCCGGAAATGGAGGCGTTCTTCTTGTACAGGGCGCCGATGGCCGCCGCCGTCAGGAAGAAGCGCACCATGGCGTCCTCATCGCCGCTGCGCCGGTGATGTCTGTCATAATAGCGCGCGACAGCGGGAATGATCCCGGCGGCGCCATTGGTCGGGGCGGTGACCACCTTGCCGCCGGCGGCGTTCTCTTCGTTGACCGCCATGGCCCACAGATTGACCCACTCCATGGACGCCAGCGGATCGGTCTCGGCGCGCGCAGCGGCCGCCATCAGCTTTCGGCGCATGCCGGGCGCGCGCCGTTGCACGCGCAGCCCGCCGGGCAGCTCGCCATCAATCCGGCTGCCGCGCTCGATACAGGCCTCCATCGCGGCGGAGATTTGCGCGATATGGGCGCGCACCTCCGCTTCGGGGCGGAACGCCTTTTCATTGGCCATCATGACGTCGGGAATGGACAGGCCGTCCCGGTCGCAGATTGCCAGCAGCTCGTCGCAATTGTCGAACGGATAGGGCTCGCCGGTATGCGCCTCGGCGGCTGAGTTGCGCCCGGCTTCGGCCTCGTCAATCACAAAGCCGCCACCGATCGAGTACCAGATTTCTTCGCGCAACACATCGCCATCTTCGCTTAACGCACGGAATTTCATCGCGTTAGAATGAAAGGGCAATCGGACATCACCCTTCATCATCAGGTCGCGCCCGGGGTCAAACGCGATGGATTTGCCGCCCAGAAGCCGCAGCGCCTTGTGCTCGTGTATCTGGTCGATCATGGCGGGCAGGGCGTCGGGGTCAGCCGCTTCGGGCCGCACGCCCTCCAGCCCCCACAGGATCGCCCGGTCGGTGGCGTGGCCTGACCCGGTCAGCGCCAGGGAGCCATAGGCTTCGGCCTGAACCCGCGCCACCGCTTCAAGTCCGCTGTGCGCCTCCACGCGCTCCAGAAACGCGCGCGCGGCTTTCATGGGCCCCACCGTGTGCGAGCTTGAGGGCCCGACGCCAATCTTGAACAGGTCAAACACGCCGAAATGCATGGAGTTTCCTTGTCGGCGTCAGAGCGCGGTGCGCACGGTCCATAGCTCGGGAAAGACACGCAGATCGAGCGCTTTCACCAGATAGGACACGCCCGAGCTGCCCCCGGTGCCGCGGCGGAATCCGATAATGCGTTCAACGGTTTTCATGTGGTTGAAACGCCACTGCGCGAACTTCTGCTCCACATCGACCAGCTTTTCGGCGAACTCGTACAGCTCCCACCAGCGCGCCGGGTCCTTGTAGACGATGCGCCAGACCTCCTCGACGCCGGCTAAAGGCTCATAGGCCGTCGCAAAATCGCGCTCCAGCACATCGGCCGGCACCGGCAGCCCGCGGCGCGCCGCCATGGCGAGCGTCTCGTCATACAGGCTGGGGGCGTCCAGCGCCGCCTTGACCCTCGCCTGGGCCTCGGGCTCCTTGTTGAACACGCGCGCCATGGCCGGGTTCTTGTTGCCGAGGCGATATTCCATGCAGCGGTATTGCCAGCTCTGGAAGCCGGACGAGTGGCCGAGCTTGTCGCGGAAGCGCAGATAGTCAGACGGCGTCATGGTCGCCAGGATCGCCCAGGACTGCGACAGCTGTTCCTGGATGCGGGCAAAGCGCGCCAGCATTTTCAGGGCCGGGCCCACCTCGTCCCGGCGCACATGGGCGATGGCCCCGCCCAGCTCGTGCAGGCACAGCTTCAGCCACAGCTCGCTGGCCTGGTGGATGATGATGAACATCATCTCGTCATGCTCATCCGTCAGCGGCGTCTGGACTGACAATAGGGCGTCAATCCCCAGATAGCGGCTATAGGAGAGGCCGTCGCGCGGATCCCAGTGGATGTCCTCGCCCTGCAGATCGACAGACGTGCGAATGCGCTCGCTCATGACATGCTCCGCTCGCAGTTGGCCTGCCGGTCTAGACCCGCTTCCCGGTTGCGGCAAGTTCAGGCGCGCGGCGTGATCGTGATCTGCAGGCCAGGCAGATCGCCCGCGCGCGCCTCGGCCCGGTCGCCTGGATGCAGCGGTCCGACGCCCGCAGGCGTGCCGGTGAAGACAAGGTCGCCCGGCGCCAGCTCGAACAGCGCTGACAGATGACTGAGGATCTCTGCGCAAGACCAGATCATGTCGGACAGATCGCCGCTCTGGCGCGTCTCGCCATTGACCGACAGCGTGATCGGTCCCGCCTGCGGCGCCGGCCCCTTTCGGATCAGTCCCATGGGCGCCGAGGCGTCAAAGCCCTTCGCTGTATCCCACGGCCGTCCCTTTGACTTTGCTTCAGCCTGCAAATCGCGCCGGGTCAGATCAATCCCGACGGCGGCGCCCCAGATGCACGCCTGCGCCGCCTCCGGCGTCAGGTCCGCCCCGCCAGCGCCCAGCGCCAGCACCAGCTCCACCTCGTGATGAAGATCGATTGTCGCTTGCGGGTAGGGGATGGCGCCCGCGCCTGCCAGCGCGTCACGCGGCTTGGAAAAGAAAAACGGCGCCTCCCGCGTGGGGTCTGCCCCCATTTCGCGGGCATGGTCGGCGTAATTGCGCCCGACGCAGTAAATGCGCCGCACCGGAAAATCGCCGCCGCCTTCCACCGGCGCCGAAATCAGTTGGGGCGCCGCAATCACCAGGGTCATGTGACTTTGGTCCTAATCCCGGCGGGGTCCGCCGGCGCCGCCCGGCAGATTCTGCTGGCCGCCGAACTGATCGGCCGTGGGGCGGCCAACATTGCCCAGCAATTGTTCCAGAATCGACAGCTCACGACCCCGTGTGGGCGTTTCACGACCCACAAACGCGACGACACGACCGTCTTCCATGCCGTACTCGTCCACGGCGGTCACCAGTCCGGCGTCGTCAAATCGCACCGCGATCACCCGGCGCTCGCGGGTCTCAGGGCGCAGATAGGCCAGGTATTCGCGCGTGTCGGCGATGTAGTACCAGGTGTTCTCGTCAAACATGCCACGCGTGGACGGGCTGCCAAGTGACGCCAGAACAGTGGCTTGCGTGTCCTCGCCAGCCGTGATCACCGGCGCCTCGCCATCGGGAAACCGGAAGCCGTGGCTGCGCAGTGTGGGATTGCAGGCCGTTACAAGCCCTCCGGCCAGGATGATGGCGGATGCGATGAGGGCGCGGCGAAAGGCCATGGAACTCTCCTGCGAACGCTGTCAAAAAGCCGCTGACAGATCAGCAACCTGTCGCATTGACGTAACTCGCCGCGACCATAGCTTCAAGCGGGCGTGATTGGGAGGCGTTCTCGCATGTTCGGTCAGTTGTTCGCCAAAGACCCGCTCAAAATGCGCGCCCGCGTGCTGTACGATCAAATACTTGAGGCGGCCCGCCGCCCGGCGCTGTACGGCGCCGGCGGGGTCCCTGACACCGTCGACGGCCGCTTTGATCTCATCGTCCTGCACGCCATTTTGCTGCTGCGCCGGCTGCGCGACGGGGGAGAGCCTGGAAAGCGCCTCGCCCAGCTGGTGTTTGACAAATTGTTCGACGATATGGACGCCGCCTTGCGCGAAATGGGTACGGGCGATCTGTCCGTCGGCAAGCGAATCAAGGAGATGGGCGAGGCCTTCTATGGCCGGGCCAAGGCGTATGAACCCGCGCTTGCGGCCGGCGACCCGGACGCGCTGGCGGCGGCGATACTGCGCAATATGTTCGACGCTGACCCGGAGACGGCGCCGAAGGCTGCAGCGTTTGCCCATTACGCCATGGCGTGTGCGCAGCGCCTCGCCGGGCAGTCGCCCGAGGCCCTGATCGCGCACGAGGCGCCGCTGTTTTCCCGCTCCCTTCCCGGCTGAGCGGGCGCGGTTTTCATCACGAAGCGTGCAAGGTAAGGTGCCCGCGCCATCCGCAGGCTGGCGGGATGTCCATTCATTGTGCCCGGAATTGATATGACAACAGGACTGGTTCTCTCGCTCGACGCCATGGGCGGCGATCACGCGCCCCGAAGCGTGGTGGACGGCGCCGCGATCTTCCTCAAAGCCCGGCGCCGCAAGGTGCGGCTGCTGTTTCATGGCGATGAAGCGGTGCTTGCGCCCTTGATCGCGCGCCATGAGGGCTTGGGCGCCGCCAGCGAGATCCGCCACACCGGTACGGAGGTGGACATGTCCGCCAAGCCGTCTGAAGCGGTGCGCCGCTCGCGCGGGTCGTCAATGTGGAACGCGGTTCACGCCATCAAGGACGGTGAAGCGCAAGTGGCCGTGTCGGCAGGCAATACCGGCGCGCTGATGGCCATTTCCAAGGTGATCCTGCGCATGAAGCCCGGCGTCCACCGTCCGGCCATCGCCGCCAGCTGGCCGGCCCCCACCGGTTTTTCGACGGTTCTCGATGTCGGAGCCAATGTCGACTGCGCGCCCGCGCAGCTGGTGGAATTTGCCGTGCTGGGCGAAGCGTTTCATCGCGCGATGCATGGCGTGGCGCGCCCCACCGTGGGACTGCTCAATGTCGGGCAGGAGGAACTCAAAGGCAGTCAGGTGATACGCGACGCCGATGCGCTGGTGAAAGCGGCCCGGCTCGACATGGACTATCGCGGATTTGTCGAGGGCGATGACATTTCTGCAGGCACCACGAATGTCGTGGTGACCGACGGGTTCACGGGCAATGTCGCGCTCAAGACCGCCGAGGGCACCGCCAGGCTCGTCGGAGGATGGATGAAGGAGGCGATGACCAGCTCCCTCCTGGCCAAGGCCGGCGCGGCGCTGCTCTCACTGGGCGCGCTCAAGCAATTGCGCGCCCGGATGGATCCGCGCAACGTCAATGGAGGGGTGTTCCTCGGATTGAACGGCGTGGTGGTCAAAAGCCATGGCGGCACGGATGCGGCGGGGTTTGCAACATCGCTCAGGATCGCGCTGGAAATGGCCGACAGCAAATTTTTAAGCGAGATCGAGACCAACTTGTCCCGGCTGGCCGCTCTCGATGCGTCGCCGGGTGATGGCGGCGCAGATCAGGCGCAAAGGGAGACAGCGTGACCGAATTCTACGCGCGCATCGCCGGGATCGGCGCCTATCTTCCTGAAAAAGTGCTGACGAACGCTGCAATGGAAGCGATCGTCGAAACGACGGATGAATGGATTCGCGAACGCACCGGCATCACCCAGCGCCACATTGTGGCTGAGGGTCAATACACCTCGGACCTCGCCGCCGAGGCTGCCCGCCGCGCGCTCAACGAGGCAGGCCTGTCCGCCGCAGATGTCGATCTCATCATTGTGGCCACCGCCACGCCGGATCTCACCTTTCCGGCCACGGCCACGATCGTGCAGGAAAAGCTCGGCGTGAAGCAGGGCTGCGCGTTTGATGTGCAGGCCGTGTGCTCCGGCTTCCTCTACGCCCTGGCGACGGCTGATAATTTCATCCGTTGCGGCCAGTCTCAAACCGCGCTCGTGATCGGTGCGGAGACCTTTTCGCGCATTCTCGACTGGACCGACCGCACGACCTGCGTCCTGTTCGGCGACGGGGCTGGCGCGGCGGTCCTGACGGCGCAGCCCGGGCCGCGCGACGACCACAAGGGCGTCATCCGCACCCATTTGCGCTCGGACGGCGCGTTTTGCGACATGCTGTATGTCGATGGCGGCCCCTCGCGCACCAAGACGGTCGGCCATCTGCGCATGCAGGGCAATCAGGTGTTTCGTCACGCTGTCAACAAGATCGCCGGCTCGATGACCGAGCTGGCCGACATGGCGGGCGTGGCGATTGCGGACATCGACTGGTTCGTGCCGCACCAGGCCAACCAACGCATTCTTCTGGGCGTGTCGAACCGACTGGGCATACCCGAGGAGAAAGTGATCTCCACCGTCGCGCTTCACGGCAACACGTCGGCTGCGTCCATCCCCCTGGCGTTTGATGTGGCGGTGCGCGACGGGCGCATCAAACGGGGCGATCTTGTGTTGATGGAGGCGATGGGCGGCGGGTTCACCTGGGGCGCCGCTTTAGCTCGGTACTAACCCTGTGATTATGGTTAACATTGACCTTGCCGTGCCGCTGGCCGTAACGTGGCGGTGACGGGACTGGGAAGGGGATTAACATGAGTTCAAAGACGCTGACGCGCGCTGATCTGGCAGATGCGGTCAACCGGGAGGTCGGGCTTTCGCGGCAGGAAAGCGCGCAGCTGGTTGAAGCCGTGCTCGACCTGGTCGCAGAGACCCTGGTCGAGGGGGAATCTGTCAAGCTTTCATCGTTCGGGTCATTCGTTCTGCGTGAAAAGAACGGGCGTGTCGGACGCAATCCGAAGACCGGCCAGGAAGTGCCGATCGATCCGCGCCGGGTGCTGGTGTTCAAGCCCTCGCAAGTGCTCAAGGACCGGGTCGATACGGCGCTGTCACGCTAGGGAGCGCGCATGAGCAGCAAGTCCGCAGACGCTTATCGCACCATCTCCGAAGCGGGCGAGGAAGCTGGCTTGCCGCCCCATGTGCTGCGGTTCTGGGAGAGCAAGTTCACCCAGATCAAGCCGGTGAAGCGTGCCGGTGGGCGTCGGCTTTACAGGCCTCATGATATCAGCCTTCTCAAAGGGTTGAAGCACCTTCTTTACAAAGAGGGTTACACGATCAAGGGCGCCCAGAAATATCTCAAGGACCATGGCGTCGCCGGGGTCTGCGCCCTGGCGGACGGTGCGCAGGCGGTTGAGCCTGCGTCAGAGGACGCCGGCGCGCCAGACAGACATGAAACACACGCTGGCGCCTCGCAGCCCATGCACTTGCCTCTGGCGCCAGCGCTTGCAGCCAAGCCGTTGGGCATGCGTGACGACGAGGCGTGGCCTCAGGCCCTTGCGCCCGCGCGTCAGGCGGGACTGACCCCCGGACAACAGGCCGCCGCCCGGCGCGCGCTGGACAGTTTGCGCGCTGCCCGCGCGCGGCTTGATCAGGTGCTGTCGGCAGCTGATTGAGGCGGCCGGCAAACCCCTCGTGTACGGGCGCCGCGCCCGGTTGCCGCCGCCGCGCCGCCCGCCTATAAGACGCGTCCCGGCGCCGAGGGCCGGGGTCCGGGCCATGCCCGGTGCTTTTGGTATCGGAGCGTGGCGCAGCCCGGTTAGCGCACTGGTCTGGGGGACCAGGGGTCGCCGGTTCAAATCCGGCCGCTCCGACCATTTTCCAATCGAGCAATAGGCTCAGCGGCGAGACCGGATGCGCCGCTATTCGCGCGCCCCAAGGTCCCGGACAATCAGCCCGGAGGCCAGCATCAGGCACATGGCGCTGAGCGTGAAGAACCAGAGGCCGGGCTGAGTGGCGACGGTCACCATCGCGCCGCCTGACCAGATCACGATCAACAGCGCGACCACCAGGACATCGGTCAGGGACCATTTGCCCAAGCGCTCGACCCAGCGGGCGAGCCATCCGCCTTTCGCGCCGGCCGGCCGGGCATGGAGAAAGGTGACCAGACCCATCTTGGCCAGAGGCGCGCCGATAGAGAACAGGGCGACCAGGAGCGCAAGCCGCCACTCCCCGGCCTGCAGGAGCGCATCAATCGCTCCGATGAGCGAATAGCTGTCGCGAAACACCCAGAAGCGCGTCGTCTCCATCACCGGCAGGGCGATCCCGAGAGGGAAAAACAGGATGCCCAGCGCCAGCAGGGCGCGGGCGAGGGCGCCTCCGGCAGGCCGGTCTCGCGGAGCCAGTGGGGATATTGAGTGCGCCATGCGCGCAGTCTGCCAGACAGCGCGGCGCAGCGCTATTCCAGTTCGACGACTTCCACCTTGCCGTTTTCCAGCACCAGGGCGAGCTCGCCGCGCTTCAGGCGCAGGGCCTTGTCGCCAAACACCTTGCGCCGCCAGCCGCTCATGGCGGGAACCTTGGCGTCGTCGTGCGCCGCGATCTGTTCAAGGTCCGGCATGGTGGCGATCAGGCGCGGCGCGACGTCCGCCTCTTCCGCAACGGCCTTGAGCAGCACCTTGAGAAGTTCGATCACCGGGCCGAGATTGCGCGGCGCCTCCGTCACGGGGTCAAGCTTGGGGGCGTAGGCTTTCGGATCGGCCAGAGCCGTCTGCATCCGCGTGATCAGGCGCTCGGCCGGCTTGGAACGCTCAAAGCCGTTGGGAACAGCGCGCAGCGCGCCGAGCTCCTCCACGCTTTGCGGCGCGGCCTGCGCGAGCTCATACAGGCCGTCATCCTTCATGATCCGGCTGCGCGGAATATCCCGGGTCTGGGCTTCGATCTCGCGCCATTCTGCGGCGGCCTTGAGCGCGGCCAGCCATTTGGGCGTCGTCTTGCGCAGTTTCAGCCGCTTCCAGGCGTCTTCGGGCCGCATCTGATAGGTGGCGGGATCGGTGAGGGTTTTCATTTCCTCAGCCAGCCAGCCTTCGCGGCCGGTGTCAGTGAGCTGACTGCGCAATTGCGGATACAGATCGCGCAGCAGGGTCACATCCGCCAGGGCGTAGATTTTCTGGGCGTCTGACAGGGGACGCCTGGACCAGTCAGTGAAGCGCGATCCCTTGTCGACGCCCTGGCCCAGATAGGCGCGCACCAGATTGTCGTAGGAAATCGAATCGCCCAGCCCCACCGCCATGGCGGCGATCTGGGTGTCGAACAGAGGCGCCGGGATCAGGCCGCCGCCGGAGTGAAAGAAAATCTCCAGATCCTGCCGGCAGGCATGAAACACCTTCAGAACGGACGGGTCGGCGAGCAGGGCGTGGAACGGCGCCAGATCAAGCCCTTCCGCGAGGGGGTCGATCAGCACCTCGCGCGCGCCGCCCGCCGCCTGGATCAGGCAGAGCTGGGGCCAGAACGTCGTCTCACGCATGAATTCGGTGTCGACCGCCACATACTCCGCCCTGCGCATCTCGGCGCACGCGTCCTCCAGGCTGGTTGTGTCGCAAATCCACTCCATGAGCCCGGCTTAGCCCTGCCGCTGCGTTTTGGCGAGAGGACAAATCACTCCGTCCGGCGCGGCGGGGGACCCCCGGGGCGCAGAATATCGGTGAGCACGATAATGGCTGAACCGGCTGCGATCAGAAGAAATACCGTCGGCAACGGCGTCCCGATCCGCGCCAGCGCCAGCAGCACCAGCTGTCCTGCCGTCGCCGCCGCGCCATTGAGGACGCCGCTGGCTGCGAGCACCCGCCCACGGCGCTCGGGCAAGGCGCGCCCCTGAACCATCGCCTGGCGCGGCACAAGGAAGAGACCGCCAGACACCGCCGCCAGGGTCAGGCCGATAAGGAAGCGAAGATTGTCGGGATCATTCAGGAAGGCGGCCGCATCAATGAGATCTGGACCGGGTGAACGGCCCAGCGCCTGAATGGCCAGGTCGAGGGGAAAAATCACCAGGCCAGCCGCCCCCACGATCGACAACCAGCGCGCCTCGCCGCCCCGCGCCAGCACTGCGCAAAGGACTGCGCCCATAGCCGCTCCGACCGTGAACATGAGCTGGAACAGCGCCACCACGGACGGGTCCGCTCCCAATACATTGGCGGTCAGCACGGGCAGGACCGTGATCACCGCCGCTGCCAGCAGCCAGAACCACGCGACTCCCAGCATGGGTCCGATCACCAGGCGGTCCCTGAAACCGAAGGCCAGGATGCGCACGGTTTCGCTCACGATATCGGGGCTGATTCGCATGCCGGGATTGCTGGCAGGCGCGGGCACGCCGTTGCGCATGGCCAGCCATCCCAGCACGGCGCAGCTGACCAGGATCGCGCCCAGCGCCGAGGGGCCCCAGGTCTGTCCCACAAGCAGGGTGCCGCCGATCGCGCCTGCGAGGATCATGATGTTGACAGCGCCCGAAAGAAGCGCGTTGCCGCCCACCAGCTCGGCCGGGCTAAGCACGTTTGGCATGGCTGAAGAGCGTGCCGGCACGAAGAATGCGGTCTGAACGCCCATGAGGAACAGGACCGTGAGGAGCACCCAGGCCTCTCCCAGGAGGAACCCGACGCCTGCCAGCGCCATCAGGACAATTTCGGCGATTTTGGTGACCTTCATGATTTTCATGCGGTCGAATTTGTCGGCGACCTGACCGGCGACGGCGGAGAACAGGAAGAGCGGCAGGGTGAAGGCCGTCGCGGCGATCGGCGCCATTTCTTCCGGCGAGCGCCCGAGCACGGTAAGGCCCTGAAAGGCGGCCATAGTCACCAGCGCGTAGCGGAAAAGATTGTCATTGAAGGCGCCCAGAACCTGCCCGGCCCAGATGGGCCAGTAGCGCCTCTGACCAAGGAGCGCGAATGCGGAGAGCGGGCTCATGCGCGCGCCTCCGCGAGCAGGGCGTTGGTGCGCGCTTCGATGACCGTCTCAAGCTTCGACATGAAGGCCTCCTTGTCCAGGCCCGGTTCGATCGGGTCCAGGAACTCCACAGTGACGCGCCCCGGGCGTTTGAGGAAGCTCTGACGGTCCCATCCGAGGCCAAGGCTGGTGGCGACGGGCGCGCAGGGGCGCTGCAGCGCGTCGTAAAGATGGAACACGCCCTTGCGGTAGCGGTGCGCCTCGCCCGGGGCGGACAGATGTCCCTCGGGATAGATCAGCACCGAACGATGCTCGCGCTTGAGATCCAGCAGGCCTGTCTGCATGCGCTGGCGCTCGGTTTCGCCGCCATTATTGGACAGGACGATGGCGCCCAGCCGGTGCAGGATCCAGCCGATGAGCGGATATTTGAGCAAATGGTCGCCCGCCACGAAGGCGAGGCCGGGTATTTCCGCCACCATGACAAAGCCGTCGCCCCAGCTCTGGTGCTTGGCGGCGATGACGCTCGGCTCGGCGGGGAGGCGCTCGCGGCCACGCACCTCTATCTGAACGCCGGCGATCCAGCGCAGCGCCAGAACCTGCGCCGCACCATAGACGCGGATGCCGGCGCACAAGGCGCTCCGGCCGGGCCAGAGCGCCAGGAGGGCGCACACGATGGCCGCCACAAGCGTGATCAGCCAATAGGCGATGACATGGGCAAGACTGCGGATCATAGGATCGCTCCAGGGTGAACCAGGGCCAGCCTGAGGCTGGCGAATGTCGGGAAAACTGCCTTAAGCGGCGCGCAAGGCGGCCAGCGAGGCGCGCGCCAGCGAATCGGTCTGCTGCGACAGGCCGAACGAGAAGCGGCCCGCCATGCGGTGGGCGGCAGGCTGCAGGACGACGCCCAGGGCGGCGGCGGCTTTGAGTTCCGCGTCGCCGCGCGGGCAATCGCCTTCGGTCATCGCCTGGTTGATGCGCTTGACGATCAGCGCCGTGGGGTCGGGCCGCCCGGGGCTGCCGATGCGTCCAAAGCGGAACATGTGGGTGAGGTGGTATTCAAACAGCGTCCGGTCCCGGTCCGCCGCCTCGCAATAGACCGCGACGACCTGTGCCACGGCGGCTTCGAAATCGTTACCGGCGCCGGTGATCGCGTCTTCCACCAGCTCATAAAGCCGGCCGTGAATGGCGTCGAACAGGGCGCGGGCGAGGGCTTCCTTGCTGGGAAAATGGCGGTAGATCGAGCCTTCCGCGACGCCGGCCCGCGTGGCGATGGCGCGGGTGGTGACCGCGTCAATGCCGCTGGCGGCGAACAGAACCAGCGCCGCGCGCTCGATGCGCGCCATGGGCGTGCCGTCAGCGGCGATGACGCCGCGATTGTCGGCGTCGGATGGGGCCGCAAGAGCGGGGCCGGTGTGGCGGGTCTGGGACATAATGACCTCTCGATAGCGAATTAGTGAGCGTTCACTCATTCGCTAACCCGCCGCGATGGGCCCGTCAACAAAAAAATGAGTGAGCGCTCACTTAGGTCCTCGACCGGAGCGCCTCGGCCTCCAGAGCACGGGTGCGCGCTTCGATGATCTCCTCGAGCTGACGGGTGAAGGCGGCGGCGTCGCGGCCCGGCGCAAGAGGAGGCAGGAACTCTACGACCGCCTTGCCGGGCCTGAGCGTCCAGTCCTTGCGCGGCCAGAAGCAGCCCAGATTGGTCGCCACGGGAATGACGTCACGCCCCAGCGCCGCGGCCAGCTTGTGCGCGCCCTTGCGATAGCGAAGCCGCGATCCGACCTCCGCGATCCCACCTTCAGGAAAGATCAGCGCCGCGCGTCCCTCACGCACGAGCCGGGCGACGCCCGCCTCGAACGCGCCTGGCGCGCGGCGTCCACCGGCATTGGCGTCCACCACGACGGCGCCGGCTTTATGCAGATACCGGCCAGCAAGGGGGAAGGCGAGCATGTGGTCGCCGATGACATAGGCAAGGTCGCGATCGCGGGCCACCTGCAGCAACCCGTCGCCCCAGCTTTGGTGCTTGGCGGCGAACACAGGCGCGGGGATGGCTGGCACATGGTGCAGGCCGCGATATTCCACGCTGACGCCGCACACCCTCAGCCAGGCGCGAAACGCCCGCGCATGCCAGTGAATGGCGAACGTCACTCCGCCGCGGCCGGGCAGGAGCAAGACTGGGCAAAAGAGGATCGCCGCGAGGGCCGACAGGACCCAGAAACCGGCATTGAAGATGTGTGCGCGCATGGACGCGCATGCTGGAGAGGTTCTTGCCGCTTCACAAGACGGCGGCGCCTTCCTTGACAAGCGCGCGCAGGCGCCGCCAAAACCCGCGCTCGCCTGCCTGCACGACACTCCCGCCACTCCGGATCGGATCATCACGCCATGCACGCCTATCGCACCCATACCTGCGGCGCCCTGCGCAAGGCCGAAGTCGGCCGCACCGCGCGCCTGTCCGGCTGGATCCATCGCAAGCGCGACCATGGCGGGCTGCTGTTTGTCGATTTGCGCGACCATTACGGCGTGACGCAGTGCGTGCTGGAGCCCGACAACGCCCACTTCACGACGCTCGAGCGCCTGCGGGTTGAGAGCGTGGTGTGCGTGACGGGCGACGTCATCGCCCGCAGCGACGAGACGGTGAACGCCAACCTGCCCACCGGCGCGGTGGAGCTGCGGGTGACGGATGTGCAGGTCCTGTCAGCTGCCGAGGAATTGCCGCTGCCGGTGTTCGGCGAGCCGGATTGGTCAGAGGAGGTGCGCCTGAAGCACCGCTATGTCGATCTGCGCCGCGAGAGCCTGCACAAGCGCATCGTGCTGCGCAGCCGGATCATCGATTCGCTGCGCCGGCGCATGATCGATCA
This sequence comes from Alphaproteobacteria bacterium, assembly GCA_016124675.1. Taxonomy (GTDB): domain Bacteria; phylum Pseudomonadota; class Alphaproteobacteria; order Caulobacterales; family Maricaulaceae; genus Oceanicaulis. The sequence goes on along the minus strand of WGNG01000012.1, from coordinate 56,598 downwards.
GGGGTTCATGGAGTACCAGACGCCCATCCTGACGGCGTCCTCGCCGGAAGGCGCGCGTGATTTCCTGGTGCCCTCGCGCCTGCATCCTGGCAAGTTCTACGCGCTGCCCCAGGCGCCCCAGCAGTTCAAGCAGCTGATCATGGTGTCCGGCTTTGACCGGTATTTCCAGATCGCGCCGTGCTTCCGCGACGAGGATGCGCGCGCCGACCGCGCGCCGGGCGAGTTCTACCAGCTCGACATGGAAATGAGCTTCGTCACCCAGGAAGACGTGTTCAACGCCATCGAGCCGGTGCTGCACGGCGTGTTCAAGGAATTCGCCGGCGAGCGCCATGTGCCCGATGAGGCGTTCGCGCGCATCCCCTATGCCGAGGCGATCCGCACCTATGGCTCGGACAAGCCTGACCTGCGCAACCCGATCAGGATGCAGGCGGTGACCGAGCACTTTGCCGGGTCCGGCTTCAAGGTGTTCGCCGGCATGATCGAGAAAAACCCGAAAGTGGAAGTCTGGGCGATCCCGGCCAAGTCCGGCGGCAGCCGCGCCTTCTGCGACCGCATGAACGCCTGGGCGCAGAAAGAAGGCCAGCCGGGTCTGGGCTATATTTTCTGGCGCGAGGAGGGCGGCGCGCTGGAAGGCGCCGGGCCCATCGCCAAGAATATCGGGCCCGAGCGCACCGATGCCATCCGCGCCCAGCTGGGCCTGGAAGCCGGCGATGCGGTGTTCTTCGCGGCCGGTGACCCCAAGGCGTTTTACAGCTTTGCGGGCAAGGCGCGCGACGTGGTCGGACGCGAGCTGGGCCTGTTTGAAGAGAACATCTTCAAGTTCTGCTGGATCATCGATTTCCCGATGTATGAGTGGGACGAGGAGAACAAGAAGGTGGAGTTCTCCCACAACCCGTTCTCCATGCCGCAGATGGACGCAGAGGCCTTCATGGCGCTCAGCGCCGGCGATCATGAGACCCTGCTGGGCCTGAACGCCTGGCAGTACGACATCGTATGCAACGGTGTGGAGCTGTCATCGGGCGCCATCCGGAACCACCGCCCGGACGTGATGCTCAAAGCCTTCGAATTCGCTGGTTACGGCCCGGAAACCGTCGAGACGGCGTTTGGCGGCATGCTCAACGCCTTCCGCTGCGGGGCGCCGCCCCATGGCGGGATCGCGCCGGGCGTGGACCGTATCGTGATGTTGCTGGCGGGCGTGGAGAATCTGCGCGAAGTCGTGATGTTCCCCAAAGACCAGCAGGCGCGCGATCTGATGATGAATGCGCCGGCCGAACCGGAACTGCGCCAGCTGCGTGAACTGCACCTGCGCACGGTCGCCCCGGACCAGAAGAAAGCCTGATCGGGCGTTTGCCGGATTACCGGTCCGGTCTGTCCCGCCTCGCCGCGGCAGACCGCTCTTGCGGCGCGGGGCGCGGCGGCGGCGGGGTGAGGGCGGCCCGGCTCGGCGGGCGCGGGGGGGTGGCGGACTGTTCGATCATCACGCGCAGCGGCTCGCCAATCTCGGAGCGGTGCATTTCGAATCGCCAGCTGGTCTGTGCGCCGTCAAGCTCGGCGGCGGCCATCGCCTCTGCAGCCGCGCGCAGCCCCTGACGTGCCGCCTCGAAGGCCTGTGACGGGGCATGCTGTCGCGACATGAATGCGCGCTCGGACTCGGCCAGCGCTTGTTCCAGCGCCCGCCGGACGTCCTCCATATGCGCGTGCTGGTCAGTCGACAGACGGCCAGAGCGCTGGGCGCTGATGAAACGCGCGATCTGAACCGGTTCGCTGCAGGAAGGCAGGGGCCCGGCATCGGGCAGGCGCGTTTCCTCATTTCCGCAGGCCAGGCGGAACGTGTCCGCATCGATCCCGGCCGCGCCGCGGAAGTCGGCCCCGGAGAGATTGACGGCGACGAAGCGTGCGCCGTTCAGGCCTGCCCCGCGCCAGTCAGATCCCGTGAGATCAGAGTTCTCAATGATCGCATCGGTCAGCACCGCATCGCGCAGATCGGCGCCGCCGAGCCGTCCGGAAACAATGTGCGCGCCCGTCATGTCAGCCCCGCGCAGGTCGGCGCGCTCCAGACTGCTCTGGCGCAACACGGCCCCGGCGGCGATGACATTGCGCATGCGCGCCTCTGCAAGGTCGGTGAGCAGCATCACGGCGCCGTCTAGGCGGGCGGAATCCATGCGCGCCTGCTGCAGATTGACCCGGTGCAGGCGGGCGCGGTCCATGCGCGCCGCGTCGAGCCTGGCGCCCTGAAGCGACGTGTCAGCCAGGTGCGCTTCGGTCAGAGAGACCCCTGACAGGTCGGCTCCATCGAGCCGCACGTCCAGTATGCGCGCGCCCAGAAGCTCCGCGTTGGCGAACAGGGATCTGGAAAAATCGCCGCCCAGAACATGCGCGCCCGCAAGATTCTTGGCTTCAAAGTCACATTCCACGCAGTCGCCACTGATCACGAGGCGGCGATGGGGTTCCTGCGCGGCAACTTGCGTTGCGCAAAGCATCAAGGCGCATGTGGCGAGGGCGGAGAGGCGCACGATCATGCCGCTAACGCTAGCGCGCACGAACGTTCAGGGCGACTTAATTCGCAGTAAGGCCCGCTTGGCGGCAGGACGGCGTGCGCAGGCCAGGCGGCAAGGTGGTGTAAGCGTCGCCGCAAGCGGCCGCCAGCTGCGACTGGGTGAGACCGCGGGCGTCAGCGAGCTCGGCGCCGGACAGGTTCGCCCCGTCCAGGCGTGCGCCCGTAAGATTGGCCCCACCGAAATGGGCTCCCACCAGAGTGGCGCGGCTGAGATCAGCGTTTGTAAAGGTCGCGCCGGTAAATCTGGCGGCGAAGAGGTTGGCGGTGACGAGGTCTGCGCCGTCAAAGCGGGCGTGATTGAAGGTGGACAGGCTCAGATCAGCCTGGCGCAGGCGAGCGCGGGAAAAGTCGGCGCGCTCCAGATTGCGGTAGGCCAGATCAGCCTGAAACAGATTGCAGCCCGGGCAGCCGGCCCCGGACTGGGCGCGGGCGATCTGCGCGGTATTCTGCGCGGTTGCGCTGGCGGCGCCCGCCAGGAACAGGGCGATCAGGCCAGCTAGCTGTTTCATCATGATCCGCATTCCCGCGATGGCGTGTGCATGCATCGGCTTGCCAGCAATGCTCATGCCATGGCGCGCGCGGCGGCGCTGGATGAGCGCAAATTTAATGCGGCCGAAAGGCTGGCGGGGCGGCGTCCGGGCCGAAACAATGCTATGATGGCAGCCATGGCGATGCCTGTGCATCGCCGGTACCACCAAGGAGACCTCTATGATGAAACAAGTCATGAGCGCCGCCGTGCTGGCCGCCGGGTTGACCGCGGCGGCGTATGCGCAGTCCGCCGAGGAACGAGCCGAGGCCCGGCTGGCCGAGTTCCGTCCGACCGGAGAGACCACAACGTGCCTGTCGACCTCGCGAATCCGGCAGATCACGCCCATCGACGACACCCGGTGGCTGGTGACGACGCGCGGCGCCGGGACCTATCTCAACGAGGTGAGCCGCGGCTGCTTCGGCGCATCCAGCCCCTTCAATTATCTCCAGTATCAGGTGTCGGGCGCCCAGCTGTGCCGGGGCGACATCGTGCACGTGATCGACACGGGCGCGGGGATGCAGACAGGCGCTTGCGGGCTGGGCGAATATCAGCGGGTCGAGCCGGTCGAGGACGCGGCTGAGCAGGCCGACTCCTAGTCAACGCCCGATTAACGCTCCCGCGTCATGATCGCGTGTGACTAAGGATCATTGGCGAGGGTCTCCCACCATGCGTCAGAGCGCGCGGCGCCTGTTGCTTGGAAGCGTGCTGCTGGCGCTGGGCGCGTGCGGAACGCCGGCGCGCGCCCCGGCGCCGATCGAGACCGGGGGCACAACTGTTCCACAGGCGGCGCCGTGCGGGCGCACGGTGACTGTGGACAGGGGGGATACTTTGGGGTCAATCGCGGCCCGCTGCGGTACATCCGTGGCCGCTTTGGGTACAGAAAACGGCCTCACGGCGCCATACACCCTGCGAATCGGGCAGGTGCTGCGCATGCCGGGTGCGTCCGTCTATACGGTCCGGCGCGGCGACAATCTCTACCGCATCGCCCTGGCGCACGGCATGACGGCCCAGGCGCTGGCGCAGCTCAATTCGATCAGCCTGAACGCCACGATCTATCCCGGCCAGGAATTGCGCGTGTCCGGCGCGCCCCGCCAGAGCGTCGCGGCGGCCTCCCCGTCCGTGACAGGTTCAGGCGGCGCGACCGCCCGCCCGCCGGTGACCGCGAGCCCGCCGCCTCCGCCTGCTGCACCCCCGCCGCCGCCCCCGCCGCCGCCACCGGCGAGTGCCCCCTCGACGCCGTTCATCTGGCCGCTGCAGGGGCAGGTCGTGGGTCAGTTCGGCAACGCCTCCGGCCGGCGCCTTGACGGCATCCGCATCCAGGCGCGCATCGGCGAGCCGGTGCGCGCGGCGGCGGCCGGCGAGGTTGTCTATGCCGGCAACGAGCTTCAGGGGTATGGCGAGCTGGTGTTGATCCGGCATGAAGACCGTTGGGTGACGGCCTATGGCCTCAACTCGGTCCTGCGGGTGCAGCAGGGTCAGCGGGTGAGCGCAGGCGAGCACATCGCCGACGCCGGCGGGGCCGGACCCGGCGAAACGCCGGTGCTGCATTTCGAAATCCGGCGCGGGGTCACCCCGGTCGACCCGATGACCCAATTGCCGCGCCGGTAGAATTAAGCGTCAGGCCTTGTTGCAACGCGGGCGCGCCCCGATATAGTCGCGGCGCAGTTCAATCCCCTCACTCCTGGAGCGCTCATGACCGTCGCGACCGACACCTTTCTTATTGCTGCTGGAAACGCCGCCGCTACCGGCGGAGGATCACAATTTCTGAGCACGCTCCTTATGATCGTGGCGTTCATCGCCATCTTCTACTTCCTCATCATGCGGCCCCAGCAGCAGCAGGTGAAGCGCCATCGCGAGATGATCGCCAATCTGCGCCGCGGCGATGAAGTGGTGAGCGGGGGCGGCCTGATCGGCAAGGTGACGCGCCTGACCGATGACGAGGCCACTCTGGAGATTTCCGAAGGCGTGCGGGTGAAGATCGTACGCGCGACCATTACCCAGGTGCGCACGCGCACCGAACCGGCCAATGATGCCGGCAGCGATGACGATGGAGAGGAGAAGCCGGCTGTGAAGCCGGCCGCCAAGGCCACCAAAGCGGCCACCGCGCGCAAGCCCGCCGCGCGCAAGGCGCCCGCCAAGCCCGCTGGCGACACGCCGTCAGAATAAGCCCGGCGCAAGGGGCCGCCCGCCAGACCCCGCGCCCGTCAGACCGGAACGATCATGCTCTATTTTGCTCCCTGGAAGACGGTGCTGATTCTGGCCGTCGTCCTTATCGGCTTCTTGTTCACCTTGCCGAACTTCGTTCCGGAATCGGTTCGCCACGGGCCTGACGGGCGCGCCCACGCGCCGTGGAATCTGCTGCCCAGCCAGACTGTCAATCTGGGGCTCGACCTGCAGGGCGGCTCGCACCTGGTGTTCCAGGTTGATCTCGACGAGGTGCGCGATGACCGGCTGAGCAATCTGCAGGACGATGTGCGCTCGGTGCTGCGCCAGGTTCCGCCCATCCTGTCGGCTCCGCCTGCGGTGATCGACAATCAGGTGGTGGTGCGCCTGAATGACCCTGCCGATATTGATCGGGCGCTGGAGCGCATTGATGGCCTCAACGAGCGGGTGACCGGCGCTGCCGGACAGGCAGGCACGGCCCGCACGCTGGATGTCCAATCGGGCGGCGACGGACGCACGATCACGCTGGAGATCTCGCAGGCCGAGCTCGATTCGATCCGCCAGCGCACCGTGCAGCAGTCCATCGAGATCATCCGCCGGCGCATTGACGGCATGGGCACGACAGAACCGCTCATCGCGCGTCAGGGCGAAGACCGGGTTCTGGTCCAGGTGCCGGGCGAAAGTGATCCCGAACGCATCATCGAGCTTGTCGGCACGACAGCCCGCATGACGTTCCACATGGTGGAATCAGGAGTGGATGTCGGGTCCGACTGCAATGCCAGGACGCCGCCTGGCATTGCAGTCTACGCCACGGAAGAGCCCACAGAGCCGTGCCTGGCGGTGCAACGCCGTGCGCTCGTTACGGGCGAGCAGCTTGTGCGCGCGGCGCAAAGCTTTGACGAGAACGGCCAGCCTGTTGTCGCCTTCACCTTCAACCAGTCCGGCGCGCGTGCGTTCGGCGAGGCGACCCAGGGCAATATCGGGCGCCGGTTCGCAGTGGTGCTTGATGATGTGATCATCACGGCTCCGGTCATCCGGTCGGCCATCCTGGGCGGGTCGGGCATCATCCAGGGCAATTTCACGGTCAGTTCGGCCAATGATCTGGCCACGATGATCGGTGCGGGCGCGCTTCCGGCGCGCCTCGCCCCCATCGAACAGCGCACCGTCGGCGCCAGCCAGGGCCAGGACTCGATCGAGCGCGGCCAGGTGGCCATCCTGATCGGCTTCGGCCTCGTGATCGTGTTCATGTGGCTGACCTATGGGTATTTCGGGGTGTTTTCGACGGTGGCGCTGGTCACCAACATCTTCCTGTTGCTGGGGGTGCTGTCCGGGGTGGGGGCGACGCTGACGCTGCCGGGGATTGCGGGCATCGTTCTCACCATCGGCATGGCTGTGGACGCGAATGTGCTGATTTATGAGCGCATCCGCGAAGAGTGGCATAACGGCCGCACGCTCGCGAGCTCGATTGAGAACGGCTATAATCACGCGCTTTCCGCCATCCTTGACGCCAACATCACCACGTTCATCGCGGCAGGCGTGCTCTACATGCTGGGCGCCGGGCCGGTGCGCGGCTTCGCGGTCACGCTGGGCGTCGGGATCATCACGTCCGTTTTCACGGCCTTCGTGCTGTCGCGCCTGATCATCGCGACCTGGTTGCGGGTTGCGCGGCCCAAAACACTGGCGATGTAGGAGCGGCGCACCATGAAATATTTCCCCTTCGTTCGCCTGCTGCCAGCCGAAACGCAATTCGGTTTCATCCGGATGCGCGTGATCGCCTTCGCCGTGTCCCTGCTCATGGTTCTGGGTTCGGTGGGCGCGTTTTTCGTGTTCGGCCTCAATCTGGGCATTGATTTTCGCGGCGGCACGACGATCGCCCTGAGCACGGCGCCGGAAACGGCGGATCTGGGTCAGATCCGCTCGGCCCTGTCGGACCTCAATCTCGGCGATGTGCAGGTGCAGGAGTTCGGCAGTTCTTCCGACGTGCTGGTGCGCGTCGCCATGATCGATATCGAAACCGCCGAGCAGATCACTGGCGCGCCGGTCGAGGATTTCGAAGCCGCCCAGCAGGCGGCCCGGCGGGCGGTCCAGGCTGCGCTGACCGAGAGCCTGGAGAGCGTTGAGTATCTCAGCGTTGAAGTGGTCGGGCCCCAGGTGTCGAGCGAGCTGGTTGCGGCCGGGACGACAGCGGTGATCGTCGCGCTCATCCTGATGCTGCTTTATATATGGTTGCGGTTCGAGTGGCAGTATTCGGTCGGCGCGGTGGTGGCGCTGATCCACGACGTGATCCTGACGATTGGCTTCTTTGCGGTCACGCAGCTGGAATTCAATCTGCCGACCATCGCGGCGATCCTCACCATCGTGGGCTATTCCATGAACGATACGGTGGTGGTGTATGACCGCATCCGCGAAATGTTCCGCAAGTACAAGACCCGGCCCACCCCCGATGTGCTCGACGAGGCCATCAACGCGACGCTGTCGCGCACGATCCTGACCTCCGGCACGACGCTCGTGGCTATCGTCTCGATGGCCGTGATCGGCGGTCCGGCGCTGGAGGTCTTCGCGCTCGCCCTGATCTGGGGCGTGGTGATCGGGACCTATTCGTCCATCTTCGTGGCGGCGCCGCTCCTGACGCTGACCGGCGTCAAGCGCGAGAGCGGGGAGGAAGGCGGCGCGCTTGCCGTCTGATCTGCGAGCTCCGGCGATTGACGCCTATGGCGATGGCGGATTCCGTATCAGCGGCGTTCGCAAGGACGGCGCGACCTTGATTCTCGACGGGGCTGCCCGAAGCTGGCGTGACGCGCCTGCGCACGCGAGCGGGCTCGCGCCGCACCATTTCGCCGATCTGCTCAAGGCCCAGGCCAAGCCCGATATCGTCGTGCTGGGCGCCGGCGAACGCCTGATCCATCCGCCCGCCGCCGTGCGCCAGGCCTTCCGCGAGGCCGGGATCGGGCTTGAGGTGATGGATACCGGATCGGCCTGCCGCGCCTATAACCTGCTGGCGGGCGAGGCGCGGCGGGTCTACGCGGCGCTGCTGCCGGTTTAGGCGTCAGCTGACCGATCCGCCGAAGCGCTCTGTCCACTGCGCCACCGCATCATCCTCGATCTTGGCAAACAGAATCGGCGGCGCAGCAAAGGCGTGACCGCGCGGCAGGGCGTCGAGCAGGTCTTTGGCCGAACCCGACGGCCAGGTGCGGTTGGCCTTCGGCACGCCAATCGCGTCCAGGATCGCCGCAGCGGCTTGCGGAATGACCGGCTGGGCGATGATCGCGGCGATCACGGCCAGATTGATCCCTGTGCGCACGCCCAGAGCCGCCGCCTGAGGATCGGTCTTGAACTTCACCCAAGGCTCGGCGCGGGTCAGGTATTCATTGCCCGCCGCCCACAGGGCGCGGGTTTCCGCGCCGGCCTTGCGGAATTCCATGGCGTCATAATGGGCGGCAATGGTCTTGAGCCGCGCATCCAGCTCGGCCTCCAGCCAGGCTTCATGCTCGCCCGGTTCGCCGCCATCGGGGATTTTGCCGTCAAAACGGGACGCGCCGAACTTGGTGATCCGGTTGACGAAATTGCCCAGCACATTGGCGAGATCGGTGTTGATGGCGCCTTGAAAATGCTCCCAGGTGAATTGCGCATCCGCGCCTTCGGGGCCGTAGGCAGTGAGATACCAGCGCCAATAGTCGGCCGGCAGCAGCTCCAGCGCCTGGTCCATGAACACGCCGCGCTTTGAGCTGGTGGAGAATTTGCCGCCATACCAGGTGAGCCAGTTGAAGGCCTTGAGCTTGTCCACGGTCTTCCACGGCTCCTGCGAGCCGAGCAGCGTCGCGGGGAAGCTGACGGTGTGGAAGGCGACATTGTCCTTGCCCATGAACTGGACATAGCTGACGTCCCCGGCGCCCTTGTCGGTGCGCCACCAGCGCTCCCAGTCCCCGCCCGTGGCGTCCGCCCATTCACGCGTCGCCGCGATATAGCCGATGGGCGCGTCGAACCAGACGTAGAACACCTTGTTTTCAAAGCCCGGGCGCGGCGCGCCGTCTTTCGTCACCGGGACGCCCCAGGCCAGATCGCGGGTGATGGTGCGGTCGCGCAGGCCCTCGTCGAGCCATTTGTAGGCGATGGACCTGGCCAGGGCCGGCCAGCCCTGCGCCGCGTCGACCCAGGCGCGCAGCTTTTCGGCCATGAGGCTCTGGCGCAGCTGGAGATGGCGGGTATCGCGCACCTCGATATTGCGCGAGCCGGAGATCACCGAATAGGGGTCAATGAGGTCAACGGGATCGAGAAGCTTGCCGCAATTGTCGCACTGGTCGCCGCGCGCCTTCTCGTACCCGCAATTGGGACACGTGCCTTCCACATAGCGGTCGGGCAGGAAGCGGGCGTCGTCGACGGAATAGACCTGGCGCTCGGTGACCTCGGCGATCAGCCCGCTGGCTTCGAGCGTTTCGGCGAAATGCTGGGTCAGCGCAGCGTTCTGGGGGCGCGAGGTGCGCCCGAACCAGTCCCATTGCAGGGCGAAGGCTTCGCCCAGGCTTTTCTGAATCCCGTGCTGCTCATCGCAATAGGCGCGCACGTCCTGCCCGGCGGCGGCGGCGGCGAGCTCGGCGGGCGTGCCGTGTTCGTCGGTGGCGCAGATCGCCAGCACTTCATGGCCGCGCAGGCGCTGGAAGCGCGCATATACGTCCGCAGGCAACATGGAGCCGGCCAGATTGCCCAGATGCTTGACGCCGTTGATGTAGGGCAGGGCGCTGGTGACAAGAATGCGGGCCATGGGACACGTCCGTTCGAAGCGGTCTGAATGTGGCCGCATGCATAGCGGCGCGGCCTGGAAATAGGAACAGGCTGCGCGCACGCCTCACGCGGGCGGACGCGCTGCAGCCCGCGCGCCTCTCGACAAATGCGCCTGTTCGCGCAACGGTCTGCGCCTGACGCGGGAGCCAGATACGCCGATCATGACCACGCCGCCCGAGACACCTGAAACCGCGCTGGAGGACGTGCTGCCGCTGGGCGAACTCCACGCGCCGCTGATGGCAGCGTTCGACTGGTTTGAACGCACGGTGCTCAATCTGGATAATGCCGTGCAGCTGGCGCTCATCGCCGCCGCTTTGGCGCCGGCGCTGATCCTGGGGCCGCGCCTTCGCGGGTTCGTGGCGCAGGCCTTGTCGGGATTTCTCAAGACCGGGCTGCCGCGCCGGCTGATCAATGCGGCGACCTTGCTGATCACGCCGCTGGCGCTCCTGCTCGTCCTGACGGCGATCCAGCTCTTGCTCGCGGCGCTGGCGCGGCCGTTTGCGATCGTGGATGCGGCGACCAGCCTGATGACCGCGTGGATCGTGATCCGGGCGGTATCGCTGATCATCCAGTCGAAGTTCTGGTCGAACGTCGCGTTTTACCTCGCCTGGCCCATCGCGGTGCTCGATGTGTTCGGCCTGCTCACGCCGATGATCCAGCAGATGCAAGGGCTGGCGATTCCGCTGGGCGTGGCCGGGGACGGCTCGCCGGTCCAGCTGTCGCTGTTCGATATCCTGCGCACGCTGATTTATTTCGCCGTGCTGTTCTGGCTGGCTTCGCTGGCGGGGCGCACGATCAATGCCCAGCTGGAGAAGACAGAGGAGCTGTCGCCGGCGTTCAAGGCGCTGATCTCCAAGGTGCTGGGCGTGGTGCTGCCGGTGACGGCGCTGCTGATCGCGCTGCAGCTGACGGGCTTCAACCTGGCGACGCTGGCGATCTTTTCCGGCGCGGTCGGCATCGGGGTGGGTCTGGGCCTGCAGAAGACGGTGGCCAATTTCGCGGCCGGATTCACCCTGCTGGCCGACAAATCCATCAAGCCCGGCGACGCCATCGAGGTCGGCGGCACGTTCGGCTGGGTCACCGCGATGCAGTCGCGCTATGTGTCGGTGCGCACGCGAGACGGCACCGAAATGCTGCTGCCGAACGAGCACTTCATCGCCAACGGGGTGATCAACTGGTCGCATTCCGACCGCGTGGTGCGCCTGCACGCGCCGTTCGGGGTGTCTTACGCGACGCGCGATCTGCGCGCGGTCCAGGCGCTGGCCCAGGCCGCCGCCGCGTCGGTGGACCGGGTGGTGGCCGACCGGGAGCCGGTGTGCAACGTGATGGAGTTTGGCGACAGCGCGGTGAATTTCGACCTGCGCTTCTGGATCGCCGACCCGGAAGCCGGCCTGTCGAATGTGCGCAGCGATGTGTATCTGGCGCTGTGGGATGCGCTCAAAGAGGCCGGGATCGAGATACCGTTCCCGCAGATGGACCTGCATGTGAAGGCGCTGCCGGAAACGCAGGCGCCAGCGGCCGGGTCCTAGTCCGGCTGGCCGGCGCTGAGGCCGGCGAGGAAGTTGCGCACGACAAGGACGCTGGCTGCGGGCGCTTCCTCCATCGGCATGTGGCCGGCGTCTTCCAGCACCACCACACGGGCGTCCGGCATGGCCGCTTCAAAGCGCGCGGCGTGCTCCGGGGGAACCATGGCGTCGGCGGCGCCCCAGAGGATGAGCGCCGGGGCTTCGACCCGCGCCAGATCGGCCTGCGGGTCGGGCAGGGTGAACTGCTCAAGGCGCGCAACGAGGGCCTCCTGCACGCCGGGCGCCTGCATCATGGCGCGGATGCGCGCCACCTGCGCGTCGGTGACTTTCCCGGGGTCTGCATAGAGGGCGCGGGTCGCCGCGCGCACGCCGACCTCCGGCGCGGTGTTCAGATACAGCCGCACGGGCAGGGGGATGGGCGCGGGCGCGTCGGTCACGCCGTGGATCGGAAAGCCGCCCGGACTGACCAGGACGAGCCCCTCCACCCGCGCGGGATGATCGGCGGCGTAGCGCCAGGCGACGAGCCCGCCCAGCGACGAGCCGCCCAGAACGAAGCGCCCGGGCGCGATGACGTCGAGGAGGGCGGCCACCTGCGACACGGTATCGGTGACGCTGTAGGCGCCATCCGCGCGCGCGCCGGTCAGGCCATGGCCGGGCAGATCGAAGCGGATGACGCGATGATCGGCGGACAGATCGCCCGTCCACGCATCCCAGGTCTCGAGCGAATGGCTGAACCCGTGAATCAGCACGATGGCGGGCGCGCCGGCAGGGCCGTCCTCGCGCACGCGCCAGGTCTGGCCGGCGGCGTCGACATAGCGCTCGCCCGGCGCCGGCGCCGCGAGCCCTGCGTCTTCGCGCCCGCCCCCGGCCCGGTTCATGACCATGAAGACCGCCACCGCCAGGATCGCGATCAGAAGAAGGGCGCCCAGAATGCGCAGAAGCATCGAACTACATCCTGTTGAAGCGCGGGATCAGTCGAGCCCGGCGAGGAACGAATCAATGGCCCGGGCCGCTTCGGGCTCGGTCAGCAGCGGCGCATGGCCGACATCGGGAATTTGCGCATACACCATGTGCGGGGCGTGTTCGCGCATCCGCTCCACGCACGACACGGCGAGAAGATCGGTGATCTCGCCGCGAATCAGCAGAAGCGGCGACGCGGCGAGGGCGTCAAAAAGCGGCCAGAGATCGGGCGGGGCGACATTGCCTGCGCGCGCCAGCTGCGAAATGGCGGGGTCGTAATCGAACACCACTTCCCCGGTCTGCAGCTCGCGGCAGGTGCGCCGCGCAAAGGCCTCCCAGAATGCCGGGTCCGTCTGCTTCGGGAAGGCTGATCCGTTGATCGCGCGCACGGCGGCGGCGGCTTGCGGCCAGCCCGCAAACGGCCCGCTGGCGCCGCCGACATAGCCCTGGATGCGCGCGAGGCCCTTGGGGTCAATCTCCGGGCCGATATCGTTGAGGATGGCGCCAGCGATCAGGCCGGGCCGCGTGGCGGCCATGACCATGCTCATCAGCCCGCCCATGGATGTGCCCAGCGTGATGACCCTGTCCCATCCCGCCTGCGCGAGAACGCCGAGCATGTCCTGCACATAGACCACCAGATTATAATTCTCCGGCGCCGGATCATGGTCCGAATGACCGCGCCCGCGCACGTCCACGGCGATCACGGACCGGCCGCTGGCCGTGATGGCAGGGATCACCGCCTCGAAATCGCGGCTGTTGCGGGTGAGGCCGTGCATGCAAAGGACGGGAAGCCGGCCATGTCCCGACTCATAATGGCGATACCAGGTCCTGACGCCGTCGGGGGCTGTGTAGGTGCGGGCGGTGAAATCGGTCATGGCGTGCCTTGTGTCTGCTTCTGGCGCTCGGCGCGCGCTTCGGCGTCCTTGGCGCATAGCCGCCGGAAACCGGCGGCGATGAAGTCAGGCAGCCGGTCGGCGACGGCCTTGATGTCGCTGGACTTGCAAAGCCCGTCTGACAGGGTGTCGATCCGGCCGGTTTCCGCAAAGGTGAGCACCAGCGCGCCGGACAGGAAATGATAGCTCCAGAACAACTCTTCCTCGGGGCAGTCGGGCAGGGCCCTGCGGATGGACTGGAGGAAGCGCCGCACGATCGGGTCATAGTATTTCGACATCACGGCGCCCCCCCAGTCGGGCGCGTTGGTGATCTGACCAAGCAGCGCAAAATAGCTTTTCCAGCCCGGATCGCCGTGGATCGAGCGCTCCAGCAGCGGGTGAGTGAAGGCCGCGATGATCTGCTCCACCGTCGGGCCGTCCGGACCCGCCTCGCGCTCGCAGGCCTCCAGCTCCTTCAGGCGAATCTGGTTGAGCTGCTCGGCGCGCCGCAGCAGCACATCGTCAAACATCTCGCGCTTGCCGCCGAAATAATAGGTGACCAGAGCCGGATCGCTCTCAGCCTCGCGCGCAATCTCGCGCACGGTGACGCCGTGAAACCCTTTCAGCGCGAACAGTTTTTCGGCCGCGTCGAGCAGCTTTTCGCGCGTGACTTCACCGCGTCCGAGTTTACGGGCGACTGCCATGCAGCCTCGCTTGCTTCAGGAGCGATTAAAACGGTCGCTCCGGGTCCGGACGGTGTGGCGCATCCGCCTCACAGATTTGTCTCATCATCTGAGAAAAGTCTAAATCTCATTGACTTTTCATTCAACGTTGAAATTATCGCCACCGAAGCGCCCCGGCAGTTGGGCGCACGGGCAATACCAGGGAGGGATGCTCAATGACCCTACGCCGCAAATTGACCACCGCCGCTGTCCTTCTGGCCAGCGCGTCGTTCCTGCCGATCGCCGCTCCGGCGATGGCCCAGGAGACCAGCGCCACCGAGGCGCCCTCGCGCGACGTCGTGACTGTCACGGCCCGCCGCCGCGAAGAAAGCCTGACCGACGTTCCGGTCTCCGTTTCGGCCCTGAGCGCTGAACGGCTTGAACAAATCGGCGCCCCGGACATCACCGCGCTGCAGGCGATCACGCCCAACGCCACCGTACAGGTCGCCCGCGGCTCCAACTCCACCCTGATCAGCTTCATCCGCGGCGTCGGCCAGCAGGACCCGCTCTGGGGCTTTGAGCCGGGCGTCGGCCTTTATGTGGATGACGTCTATGTGGCGCGCCCGCAGGCCGCCGTGCTCGACATTTTCGACATTGAGCGCATCGAGGTCCTGCGCGGGCCGCAGGGCACGCTCTACGGCCGCAACACCGTGGGCGGCGCCATCAAGTACGTGACCCGCCGCCTGGGCGACGAGCCCCGCTTCCTTGGCCGCGCGACCGTCGGCTCCTTCAACCAGCTCGACTTCACCGCCTCCGGCGCCCTGCCGCTGTCAGACAGCTTTGCGATCGGCGGCGCCGTCGCCCGCTACACCCGCGACGGTTATGGCGAAAATCTGACCACCGGCCAGGAGCACTATGACAAGGACGTCACCGCCTTCCGCGTGAGCGCGGAGTGGGAGCCGACCGATTCGCTGTTCTTCCGCCTCGCCTATGACCGGGTGGACGACGATTCCAATCCGCGCCATGGCCACCGTCTCGTCGCCGGCGCCGCTCCGGGAACGCAGGTTCCCGCCAGCATCTATGACACACGCGCAGGCATGACCGGCGACCAGTCGGTGTCTTCCGAAGGTCTGTCGCTGAGCGCCGAGTGGGCCGTCAACGACGTGCTGACTTTGAGGTCGATCACGGCAACCCGTGAAGGCAACACCGACACCATCATCGACTTCGACAACAGCCCGTCGCCGACGCTGGACATTCCGGCCTTCTATGCGGACGAGCAGTTCACCCAGGAATTCCAGCTCGCCTATGAAGGCGAGCGCGTCCAGGGCGTGGTCGGCGTGTACTATCTCGACGGGTCGGCCGAAGGCGCCTTTGACACGGTGCTGGGCGGGCTTGGCATCGCCATCGGCACGGGCGGCGATGTGCAGACCGAGAGCATCGCCCTGTTTGGCGATGTCAGCTTTGACATCACCGAAAACCTCGCCGTTTCGGTGGGCGCGCGCTACACCGAGGATGAGAAGACCGGCACGGTGTTCCGCGCCAACTATCTTGGCGCCGGCCGCACGCCGCTGACCGGCGGCGCCGCTGCGACGCCGCTTCTGGTTCGCACCAACTACACCAATACGCGCAGCTTCGACCAGTTCACGCCGCGCATCTCGGTGTCCTACGATTTCGGACAGACGACGGCCTATGCCTCGTTCAGCCAGGGCTTCAAGTCCGGCGGATTTGACATGCGCGGCGATGCGATCTTCACGCCCGACACGGTCAATGGCTATGACCCCGAAACCGTGGACAATTACGAGATCGGCTTCAAGGGCGAGGGGATTGGCGGCATCCTGAACTTCAGCTCGGCCCTGTTCTGGTCGGAATACAGCGATCAGCAGGTCACGACCCAGGTTCCGGCCGCCACCGGCATCGCCAGCTTTGTGGACAATGTGGGCCAGTCGACGATCTACGGGTTCGAGTTTGAAGGCACCGCCTTCCTGACCGACTCGCTGACGGCGAACTTTGCGCTGGGCTGGCTGCAGGCCGAATTTGACGAGTTCCTGCGCTATAACCTCACCACAATGCAGTTCGAGGACATTTCCGATCAGGTCGTGTTCCAGAACTCGCCCGAGTGGACGGGCTATCTTGGCCTGACCTGGACGTCGCAGCTGGCTGGCGGTCAGCTGGCGGTGACCCCGTCCATTTCCTACCGCGACGCCTACAGCCAGTTCGAATTCCCGAACGCGCTGCTGGACGAAGACGGCTACACGCTTGTTGATCTGGGCGCCGTCTGGAATTCGCCCAATGGCCGCTGGCAGCTGGCCGCCTATGGGCGCAACCTGACCGATGAAGAGTACAAGATCGGCGGGTATAATTTCCCGGGCGCCCTGTTCGATAACTCCATCGTCGCGTTCTACGGCCCGCCGCGGACGTTCAGCGCGAGCGTCAGCTTCCGCTACTAGGGGGCGGCCCAGGGGGGACCAAGCGCCGCTGCGCCCGAGACCGGGCCAGCGGCGCTTTTTCTTTGCAGTAATGTTGAGATCGGCCTCATCATGGCCGTCGCGCCGTTCGGCGCCAAAAAAGCAGACGATGGGGAGCGACATGACCAATACCAGCCCGGCCCACGGGACCGCCGAGCCTGCTGCGCCCACCGCGCGTTATCGCGTCTGGGTGCTGTTCATGCTGTTCATCGTCTATGCGTTCAATTTCCTCGACCGGCAGATCATCTCGATCCTGGCCATCCCGATCCGTGAGGATCTGGGGCTGGATGACCGCCAGCTCGGCCTGCTCGGCGGCATCGCCTTCGCCTTCCTATACTCCACGCTCGGCGTGCCGATCGCCTGGCTCGCCGACCGCACCAACCGCACCTGGATCATCACGATTTCGCTCACCGTCTGGAGCGGGTTCACGGCGCTGTGCGGCATGGCGCAGAATTTCTGGCAGCTCTTCGCCGCGCGCGTCGGAGTGGGTGTCGGCGAGGCGGGCGGCGTGGCGCCGTCCTATTCGCTGATTGCGGACTATTTTCCCTCCAATGCCCGCGCGCGGGCTCTGGCGATCTATTCGCTGGGGATTCCGATCGGCAGCGCCTTCGGCGTCGTGGCCGGCGCCCAGATCGCAGGCGGCGCGATCGGCGAGGATCTCGACTGGCGCGCCGCCTTCATCATCGTGGGCCTTGCAGGCGTGCTGATCGCGCCGATCTTCAAGCTCACCATGCGCGAACCCAAGCGCGGCGGTCTGGACATCAAGCCGGCGCCCGAGGCGGCGGGCAGGCAGGCCGGACCAGATGATGCGGCCAGCGTGGCGGCTCCCGCCGAAGCCCATGGCGCCGGGGAAAAGAAGCCCGGTTTTCTCGATGTGATCGCCATTCTCGCCAAGAAGCCAAGCTTCTGGTTTCTGGTCTTTGGCGCATCCTGCTCGTCGATGATGGGCTATGGCGTGTTCTTCTGGGTGCCCAGCTTCTTCGCCCGCAGCTTCGAGCTCGACATCATCACCACCGGCTGGCTGTTCGGCGGCATTCTGTTCGTCGGCGGCTCGCTCGGCATTCTGCTTGGCGGCGTGCTCGGCGACCTGATGGGCAAGGGGTCGAAGAAGATGTACGCGATCGTGCCCGCGATCGCCTTCTTCCTCGCTTTCCCGATGTATGTGGCCGGAACGCTGGCGCCGTCGCCGCTGATCGGGGCGCTGATGTTCATCATCCCGACCGGTCTGGGCCTCGCCTGGCTTGGCCCGACATTGTCGGCCTTCCAGCATCTGGCGCCGGCGAACATGCGCTCCATGGCCTCGGCGGTTTTCCTGCTGATCAACAATCTTCTCGGCATCGGCGTCGGCGTGTACGTGCTGGGTGAGCTTTCGACCCTGCTGACGCCGCAGTTCGGGCAGGAATCGCTGCGCTACTCCATCGCCATCGGCGCATCGCTTTACGCCGTTGCGGGCGTGTTGTTCCTGCTGGCCTCGCGCACCATCGAACGCGACTGGGAAAAATAGGGCCGGCAGGGGACGTCGCGGAGCCTGACACGAAAAAGGGCGGCTGTGATCTCACGGCCGCCCTGTCCATGTCATGCGAGGGTCGCGCGCAGGGGCGCTTGTCAGGCCGCCGCTGCGACCAGGTTCAGCGTCTTGACGAAGGTGGTGATCGCATCAGCGCGGCCGTCTTCGCCGCTGGCGGCGAACAGATCGCCGCGCAGCGCCAGAACCGCGTCGCCGCTGTCATTGGGCGTCTTGCCCGCGGCTTGTGTGACCCAGGCCGCAGCCGCCCCCAGCGCCAGGACCGGCTTGCCCGCAGAGAGGAAGGCCTGGAGGAAAAGCCGTGATTCCTGATCCTCGATCAGGCGCGCCAGGCCACGCTCGCCGCCGGGAACCAGGAGGCCGGCATAGGCGTTCGCCGGTTGTTTGCCGGGATGACTGTCCACGACGAAATTCATTTCTTCGTTGGCGGCGGACCGGCCGCTCACCAGCGATTTGTTGGGGCTGACGATGACCGTGCGATAGCCCCCGCGTTCCGCCGGGGTCGCGACCCCGGTCAGGTCTGATGCGTCGAAGCCGTCCGCAAGCAGGACGGCGATGTCTCCGGCCTCGCCGATCTGGGCGAGGTCGATACGGTCGGGACGATTGGACGATCGGTTAAAGGCCACACTTCCTCCTGGCGCCGGCAACGGCTCTTCACAATGTTGCACAAATGTCGTGACGTTTTGAACCTAGGCACAAAAGGCGCAAGGTCAACATCATCCTGTGAAATAAGAGGAGAAAAGCTGTACAAGCGGCTGCCATCACCGTGAGAAACTTGCAATTGACGCAAGATTTCACGACATAGAGCGCGTCCAGGGCGCGCGTTGGCTTGTGTGATTGTCAGGACATTTGCGCCGCTCGCGGCAGGACAATCCGGGAAGGAGCGAGATATATGTGCGGTATCGCCGGTGAAGTGCGGTTTGATGATCAGCAGCCCGATCTGGCGGCGCTCGAGCGGGCGACGCAGTCGATGGAGCGGCGCGGCCCCGACACCTCAGGCCTGCACGCCCAGGGGCGCATCGCCTTCGGCCACCGGCGCCTGAAGATCATCGATCTGACGGACGCAGCCCAGCAGCCGATGGTGGATTCCGGGCTTGGCCTGACCGTGGTGTTCAACGGCTGCATCTATAATCACGAAGACCTGCGCGCCGAGCTGGAGGGCAAGGGGTACCGCTTCTTCTCCACCGGCGACACCGAGGTGATCGCCAAGGCTTACCACGCCTGGGGCGAAGACTTCGTGCACCGGATGAACGGCATGTTCGCCTTCGCCATCGCCGAGCGTGATTCGGGGCGTGTGCTGATCGGGCGCGACCGGCTGGGCATCAAGCCGCTCTATTATGCGCAGACGCCGGGCGCGCTGCGTTTCGCCTCGACGCTGCAGGCCTTGCTGGCGTTCGGCGATATCGACACCGGGCTCGATGCGGACGCGCTGAACTTCTATTTCAGCTTCCACGCGGTCGTGCCGGCGCCCTGGACCATGCTGCGCGGCGTGCGCAAGCTGCCCCCCGCGACCCTGATGCGGCTGGAGCCCGACGGGCGCTGCACCATGCGTCAGTACTGGGACGTCAGCTTCGGTCCGCGCGAGGACGAGCTTGGCCATACCCGCGCCGACTGGAGGCAATTGGTCGCTGACAGCCTGCGCGGGGCGGTCAAGCGGCGGCTGGTGGCGGATGTGCCGGTGGGCGTGCTGCTCTCGGGCGGGCTCGACAGCTCGCTGATCGTGGGGTTGCTGGCGCAAGCCGGGCAGACGGGCCTGTCCACCTTCTCCATCGGGTTTGAGAGCGTGGGCGACGAGGCTGGAGACGAGTTCCAGTATTCCGACATCATCGCCAGACACTTCGAGACCGATCACCACCAGATCCGCATCGATACCGCCCGCGCGCTGCCGGCGCTGGACGAGGCGATCGCCGCGATGAGCGAGCCGATGACCAGCCATGACTGCGTCGGCTTCTATCTTCTGAGCCAGGAAGTCTCGCGCCATGTCAAAGTGGTGCAGTCGGGGCAGGGCGCCGACGAGATATTCGCCGGCTATCACTGGTATCCGCCCATGCTGGACACCAATGACCCGCTGGACAGCTACGCCCGGGCCTTCTTCGACCGGGACCGGGCGGGGATGGGCGAGCTGTTGCAGGACCGCTGGCTTAATGGCGACAGGCCGCGCGATTTCGTCGCCGAGCATTTTGCCCGCCCCGGCGCCGGCCGGCCGATCGACAAGGCGCTGCGCCTGGACACCCAGATCATGCTCACCGATGACCCGGTCAAGCGGGTCGACAATATGACCATGGCCTGGGGCCTGGAAGCGCGCACGCCCTTCCTGGACTACGAGGTGGTGGAAGCCGCGGCGCGGGTGCCCGCGGAGTTCAAAACGGCTGAGGGCGGCAAGGGCATCCTGAAAGATGTCGGGCGCGACGTGATCCCGCATGAGGTGATCGACCGGCCCAAGGGCTATTTCCCGGTGCCGGCGCTGAAATATCTGCGCGGGCCGTATCTGGAGCGGGTGCGCTCGGCCGTGACCTCGCAGCGCTTCACCGAGGCCGGGATCGTCCAGCGCGGCTATGTCGACACGCTGCTGGCTGATCCTGAAGCGCATATCACGCCGCTGCGCGGCTCCAAACTCTATCAGATCGGGCTTCTGGCCATGTGGCTGGAGGCGCACGGACTTGGCTGATCCCGGGAAAGGACGGCGCATGACCGCACGCAATGTTGAAGGTCCGCGCGGCGCGCTGAGCTACCGGCTGAAGCGGATGCGCGAGCACGGGCTGAAGCAGCCCATCAGCGGTCAGGACCGCAGTCGGGCGGCGCCCGACGCCGTGGTGGACGCCGGCTGGGGCCGGCTCATCTTTGCGCAGACGTTCGACGGCGCACAGCCGGTGATCAACGCCTTGCGCGAGGAGGAAAGCGGCAAGCGCGATATTGCTGTCTACATTCGCGATCCCCATGTCGCCATGGCTGCGGCGCCCCAGGAAGTCTTCCTGGACCCGTCCCATACCTATCGGCTGGACCTGTCCACCTACCGGGCCTCGCGCCGCCGGCCGAAGGGCTTCTTCGTGCGCCGGCTGTGCTCGGAGGCGGACGCGCGGGCGGTCAATATCATCTATGCCGGGCGCGGCATGGTGCCGGTGGAGCCCGATTTCTTCTGGCGCCAGCGTGACAGCCGCAGCCAGACCTTCCTTGTCGCCGAGGATAACGCCACGGGCGAGGTGCTCGGCGCCGTGACCGGCATCGACCACGGGCGCGCCTTCGCCGATCCCGAGCGCGGCAGCTCGCTATGGTGCCTGGCCGTGGATGCGCGCGCGCCCCACGCCGGCATTGGCGAAGCGCTGGTGCGCCGCCTCGCCGAACTGTTTCTGGCGCGCGGCTGCGGGTTCATGGACTTGTCGGTCCTGCACGACAATTCATCGGCCATCGCACTGTATGAGAAGCTCGGCTTCCGGCGTGCGCCATACTTCACCCTGAAGCGCAAGAACACGATCAATGAAAAGCTCTTCATCGCGCCCGTGCCCGAGCAGGGTTTGAACCCCTATGCGCGCATCATCGTGGATGAGGCGCGCCGGCGCGGGATTGGCGTGGAGGTGCTCGACGCCGAGGGCGGGTTCTTCAAGCTCACCCATGGCGGGCGCTGCGTGGTGTGCCGGGAGTCCTTGAGTGAACTTACCCACGCCGTCGCCATGAGCCGCTGCGACGACAAATCGGTTACCCGCCGGCTGATGCTTGAGGCTGGCGTGCCGACGCCCGAACAAATGAGCCTGCCTGCCAATACCACCGATCTGTCCGAGGCTGAGGCCTTTCTGGAAAAGCACGGCTCCGTCGTGGTGAAGCCGGCGCGCGGCGAGCAGGGGCGGGGCGTGTCGGTTGGCATTGAAACGCCTGAGGACCTGCGCGCCGCGTTCCAGGACGCCCGCGCCCTTGGCGGCGCCGTGCTGATCGAGCAGTGCGTCAGCGGCGAAGATCTGCGCGTGCTGGTCATCAATGACGCGGTCGTGGCCGCCGCCTTGCGCAAGCCGCCCGAGATTCGCGGCGATGGCGCCAAAACCGCGCGCCAGCTGATCGAAGCCCTGTCACGCCGCCGCGCGGCGGCCACAGGGGGCGAGTCCAAAGTGCCGCTCGATAGCGAGACCGAGCGCAATCTGGCGCGCGCCGGCTATAGCCTCGACGATATTCCCAAGGCCGGTGACATCATCCAGGTCCGCCGGACTGCCAACCTTCACACGGGCGGGTCGCTGCATGACGTCACCGATGGGCTGCATCCGGCCATCGCGCGCAGCGCCCTGGCGGCCGCGCGGGCGATCGAAATCCCGGTGGTCGGCGTGGATTTCATCGTGACGGCGCCCGATCAGCCCGGCCATGTCTTCATCGAGGCCAATGAGCGTCCGGGCCTGGCCAATCACGAGCCGCAACCGACCGCCGAGCGCTTTATCGATCTTTTGTTTCCGCTCTCCGCCTCGCGCAAGACTTGAGGATGCCGGCCCATGCCTGTCACTGACGACGCTTATCTCAAGGCGTGCCTGGCCCGCCTGCTCAATACGCCAAGCCCGTCCGGCTATACCGACGCTGTGACGCGGGTGTGCTGTGAAGAGCTCAACGCGTTGGGCGCGCCCTTCGAGATTACACGTCGCGGCGCCATCCGCGCGCGCCTCCAGGGGGGACGGCGCAAGCCGGCGCGCGCCATCGTCAGCCATCTCGACACGCTGGGCGCCCAGATCAAGTTCATCAAGGACAATGGCCGCATGGAGGTCGTGCCCATCGGCCACTGGTCATCGCGCTTCGCCGAAGGGGCGCGCTGCACGGTGTTCACCGCCGAACATGGCGCGTTTCGCGGGTCCATTCTGCCGCTCAAGGCGTCGGGTCATACCTTCAGTAAGGAAGTCGATTCCCAGCCCGTGTCCTGGGCGCAGGTTGAGCTGCGACCCGACGTGGTGGCCGCCAATCGTGCGGATCTCGAAGCGATCGGCTTCAATATCGGCGATATCGTCGCCGTCGATCCGCAGCCGGAATTTCTCGACAACGGCTTCATCGTCTCGCGCCATCTCGACGACAAGGCGGGGGTGGCGGCCATGCTCGCGGCCATCAAGGCGATCATGGAGGGCGACGAAACACTGGCGGTGGACACGTATTTCCTCTTCACCATCACAGAGGAGATCGGCCATGGCGCCAGCTCGATCCTGTCGCCCGACATCGCGTCGATGGTGACCATTGATAACGGGACGACCGCGCCGGGGCAGAACAGCCGTGAGTTCGGGGTCACCATCTCCATGGCCGACCAGACCGGACCTTTCGATTTTCATCTGACCCAGAAATTATTGCGCCTGTGCCGGGAGCAAGGGATCGAGCATCAGCGCGATGTATTCCGCTATTACCGTTCCGACAGCGCCAGCGCGATCGAGGCGGGCGCGGATGTGCGCACGGCGCTGGTGACGTTCGGGATAGATGCGTCCCACGGCTATGAGCGCGTCCACATTCACGCCCTGCATTCGGTGGCCCGCCTGATCCGGGCCTATGCGCTGAGCCGGGTGGAGATCACCCGCGACAGCCACGATTTGTCAGACCTGTCCGGGTTCACGACCCTGCCCATGGAGCCCGCCCAGGAAGCTGAATGGGACGGGCGTGACGACCCGCCGCCGCGCCCGTCCGGGCCGACCGAAACCGCCGGGCGGACATGAACCGCAGCCACTCTATTGTATTAGCACAATAACACGCTATAACGCCTCGCTGCGATGTTGGAGGCGGATATGACGAGTTCAGGAGCACCCGTGCGGGCGGGCGGGGCGACAGATGTCGACGCCTTGTGCGCCGCGCTGCTCACGCTCAGGACCGCAGACGAAATGCGCCGCTTCCTGCGCGATCTCACCACGCCGGGCGAGATGCAGGCGCTGGCCGAGCGCTGGCGCGTGGCGCGCATGCTGGACGAGGGCGCCAAATCCTATCGCGACATCAGCGCCGAGACGGGCGTCAGCACGACGACGGTCACGCGCGTCGCGCGTTTTCTGACCCAGGAAGATCATCAGGGGTACCGGCTGGTGCTGGACCGAACCCGGGAGACCCGAGCATGACCGAGCGCCTCATCATTGCCGTGCAAAAGAAAGGGCGCCTGGCCGAGGGCGGGTTCGAGCTGCTGGCCAAGGCCGGTGTCAAGCTCGCTTACGGGCGCGACGAGCTGCTGCGCCGGGCGGAGAATTTGCCGCTCGATCTGATGCTCATCCGCGACGACGATATCCCGAGCTTCGTCGCGTCCGGCGCCTGCGATTACGGGATTGTGGGCGAGAACGTCCTCTATGAAGCCCAGGCGCGTCATGCGCGCCTGAAAGGTCTGGAGGTGGCGCTGAAGCTGGGTTTTGCGCGCTGCTCGCTGAAGCTAGCCTCGCCCAAGGGCGGGACCATCGGCGCGCTCGCCGATCTGGACGGCAAGGCGGTGGCGACCAGCTATCCCGGACTGACAGCGCAATTCCTCGCCAGCCGCGGGGTCAGCGCCGACATCGTGGAGATGGGCGGCAGCGTGGAAGTGGCGCCGCGCATGGGTGTGGCGGACGCGATCTGCGATCTGGTGTCTTCGGGCGCAACGCTGGAGGCCAATGGACTTGCCGCCTTCGAGACGATTCTGGACAGTGAAGCAGTGCTGATCCGCCGGCCCAAGCCGCGCACGCCGGCGCTGGGCGACCTCGCCAACCTGCTGATCGAGCGGTTCAAGGGCGTCATCGCCTCGCGCCAGACCAAATACATCCTGCTCAACGCTCCGCGCGACCGGCTCGACGAGGTCCGCGCCGTACTGCCGGGCGCAGATGCGCCCACCGTGGCGGCGGTGGTGGGACGCGATGATGTGGTGGCCGTCCACGCCGTGTGCACCGAAGAGGTGTTCTGGACGACGCTGGAGCGGCTCAAGGCCGCCGGCGCGCGCTCCATTCTGGTAATGCCCATTGAAAAGATGATGGCCTGACATGCTGCTGCGATCACACTGGCGCCTGATGGACGCGCGCGAGCGCGCCTTGCTCATGGAGCGGCCGTCGGCTGGCTCTGACGCGATGGAGACGGCGCGCGCCATCCTCGCCGAGGTGCGCGCGCATGGCGATGCGGCGGTGCGCGATTATGCGCAGCGCTTTGACGAGTGGGCGCCGGCAGAGGGGTTTCGTGTTCCTGCGGCGGAGCTGGATGCTGCTGCGGCGGCGCTGCCGCTCGAGGACGCGGACGCGATCGTCAATGCCGCGCGCGCGGTGCATGTCTTCCATGAGCAACAGGGCTACCGGCCCATCCGCATTGAAACCTGGCCCGGCGTGCACGCCGAGCGGCGCGCCACGCCCATCGATGTCGCGGGGCTTTACGTGCCCGCCGGCACCGCGCCTCTGGTCTCCACCCTGATCATGCTCGCGGTCCCTGCAAAGCTCGCGGGCGTGCCGCGTATCGCCGTGATCGTCCCGCCGCACAAGGGCCAGGGAGTTGAGCCGGTCATTCTGGCCGCCGCGCGTCTTCTGGGCCTTGATGAAGTGTACGCCATTGGCGGCGCCCACGGGGTGGCGGCGCTGGGCTATGGGCTGGCGGGATTGCCAAAGGCCGACAGGATTTTCGGGCCGGGCAACGCCTATGTGGCGGCGGCCAAGGCGCTGCTGGCGCAAACATCCGGCGGCGCGGCCACAGACCTGCCCGCCGGTCCCAGCGAGGTGATGGTGATCGCCGATGATGAGGCCGATCCCGACTTCGTGGCCATCGATCTCTTGAGCCAGGCCGAGCATGACCGGCTGGCGCAGGTGGTGCTGGTGGCGTGGTCCGACCCCTTTGTCGATCAGGTAGAGGCGTCGATTGCGCGCTGGCTGGAGCGGCTGCCGCGCGCCGGCGCCGCGCGCATGGCGCTCGCCGCGTCACGGGCGGTGATCGTGTCGGGCGAGGCAGAGGCCGCAGAGGTCGCCAACGCCTATGCCAGCGAGCACCTGATCGTGCAGACCCGCGATCCGCGCGCGCTGGCCGGCAAGGTGCGCCATGCCGGGTCGATCTTCATCGGCGCCTGGACGCCCGAAGCGGCGGGGGACTACGCCGCCGGCCCCAATCACGCCCTGCCGACGTCGGGCGCGGCGCGCGCCTATGGCGGCGTAACGGTGGAGATGTTTCAGAAGACCACGACCCTCCTCGAGATGGACCGCTCGGGCGCGCAAGCCATCGCGCCGACGGTGGAGCGGCTGGCGGCGCTGGAAGGGCTGGACGCCCACCGGCTGGCCATGGCCATCCGCAGGGAGCGCGCATCATGACTGTCTGGCTGGATTTATCTCAATCAATCAATGACAAACAGGCAAATGCTGAAGCAGCGCTGAAGGCACAGCTGGCCGGGCTTGTGTCGGTTCCGGCGGGCCGGATCGTGCTGGCGGTGTCGCCTGACGATGCGCTGCGCGCGGATCCCGGTCTGGCGGCGGCCCTTCGTCTGGATGTGTCGCAACTGGGCGTCGCCATCGGCGCGCCGACCCTGATCCGGCTGGGTCCGGACCGGGCGCCGGTCACGGCGATCATACTGGCGGAGGCTCAGGCGGCTGCGGCTCTTTCGACGAAACTCAGCCCGCCGCCTCAGGTGCTTATTGAGGCAGGGCTCGACGCCCTTCGCCCGGCAGCCCGGGCGGCGGCGCGCGCTGATCGGGCTGAACGCGAACGCATCCTCACCGGTCTTGCCGGTCTGATTGATGGCGCGCCGTCTGCCGAGGGTCTGCGCATCGACCCCGCCAGGGCCGCCGCGCTGGCGCTGACCTGCGCGCCGGACGGCACGCTGACCATCCCCGACGCCGCCACAGCGCGCGCGCTGGCGAAGCATCTGGGCGCGAATGCGTCGGGGCGGCGCGCCAGCGTGCGCCGCACCACCAAGGAGACCGATATTGCGCTCAGCGTCGATCTCGACGGCGAGGGCGCGCGTGTCGACACGGGCGTGAAGTTCTTCGACCACATGCTTGAGCAGATCGCGCGCCATGGCGGCATCGGCCTTGCGGTGAGGTGCGAAGGCGATGTGGAGGTGGACGCCCACCACACCATAGAGGATGTGTGCCTGGCGCTGGGCGAGGCCTTGCGCGCAGCGCTGGGCGACAAGCGCGGCATTGCGCGCTTCGGGTTCGAGACGCCGATGGACGAGACGCGCGCCGGGGTGTGGATCGATCTGTCGGGCCGGCCGTTTGCCCGCTTTGACGGCATCATTCCCGGCGAGCGGGTCAGCGATTTTCCGGTGGAGATGTGCGCCCACGCCTTCCGCTCGCTGGCCGAATCCATGAAGGCCGCGATCCATGTCTCGGTGGACGGCGAGAACGCGCACCATATGATAGAATCCTGTTTCAAGGCCTTCGGACGGGCGCTGCGCATGGCGGCGCGGATCGAGGGCGACGCGCTGCCGTCCACCAAGGGCGTGCTCTAGATGACGCTCGCCATCATCGACACCTCCACAGCGAACATCGCCTCTGTGCGCTTTGCGCTGGAACGGCTGGGCGTGGAGCCTGTGCTGGCCGGCGAACCTCGGCAGGCAGAGGGCGCAACACGCCTGATCCTGCCCGGTGTGGGCGCAGCAGGTCCCGCGATGGCGCGGCTTGACGCCTCGGGATGGGCCGATGCCCTTCGGCGCGAGACCCGGCCTGTGCTGGGGGTCTGTCTGGGCATGCAGCTCTTGTTCGAGCATTCAGATGAAAGCGATTGCGCCGGGCTGGGCCTGATCCCGGGCCGGGTGGTGCGTCTGGACCCGGGTGCAGACGGGCCGTGGCCGCATATGGGCTGGAACACGCTGGAGACGGTGCGCGAGGAGCCGCTGATGGCCGGCGTGGCCGAGGGGGCGCATGCCTATTTCGTGCACGGTTTCCATGTTCCGCAGGGCCCGCATACGAGCGTGCGTACACGCTATGGCGGACCGGTCACCGCCATAGTTCGCAACGGCCATATTGCCGGCTGCCAGTTCCATCCCGAGCGCTCGGGCGCTGTCGGGGCGCAGATCCTGCGCAATTTCGTGAGGGCGAAACAATGATCCTCTACCCCGCGATCGATGTTCTGGACGGGCGCGTGGTGCGCCTGGCCAAGGGCGATTTCAACACTGTCACTGATTATGGCGGGGACCCGGTGGCAGTGGCGCAGGCATGGCGCACGGCCGGCGCCGACTGGCTGCATCTGGTTGACCTATCGGGCGCGCGTGATGGCACGCGCCGCCAGACCGGCCTGGTTGCTGCCGTGGCGTCGGCGGGCCTGCGCATCCAGACCGGCGGCGGTGTGCGCAAGGCGGAGGATGTAGAGGCGCTGCTGGGCGCCGGCGCGTCTCGCGTGGTGGTGGGCAGCCTGGCGGTGAGCGATCCGCAGACGGTGATCGGCTGGATCGCCCGGTTTGGTCCTGAGCGCATCGCCGCCGCCTTCGACGTGAAGATGGAGGGCGGGGCGGCGTATCCCACGCTCAAAGGCTGGACCGAGCGCGCGGAGCGGACATTGCCGGAGCTGCTGGCCGATTACCGCCGCGCCGGGCTCACCCATGCGCTGGTTACCGATGTGGCGCGTGACGGCATGCTGACGGGGCCCAATACCGGGCTTTACCGCGATCTCATCGCCGCCCGCCCGGACATTGCCTGGCAGGCGTCTGGCGGCGTTTCCTCGCTGGAGGATGTGCGGGCGCTCAAGGCGGCGAGGCTTTCTGGCGCCATCATGGGCCGCGCCCTGTTCGAGGGCCGGTTCGCGCTGGAGGAGGCGATGGCATGCTAGCGCGGCGCATCATTCCCTGCCTCGACGTCAAGGATGGGCGCGTGGTCAAGGGCGTGCGTTTCCGCGATCACGAGGATGTCGGGGACATCACAGGCCTCGCCGCCCGCTACGCCGCCGAGTGCGCAGACGAGCTCGTCTTCTACGACATCGCCGCCAGCCCGCAGGCGCGCACGGTGGAGCCTGAATGGGTGAGCCGTGTGGCGCGCGAGATCGACATTCCGTTCTGCGTGGCGGGCGGCATTCGCAGCGTCGACGATGCGCGCGCGCGCCTGTTTGCGGGCGCCGACAAGATTTCGGTCAACTCGCCCGCCCTGGAAAACCCGCTGCTCATCGACGCGCTGGCGCGCGAGTTCGGCAGCCAGTGCGTGGTGGTGGGCATCGACAGCCGCGAGATTGGCGGGACATGGCGGGTGCACCGCAATACCGGCGATCCGGACAAGACGGTGAGCGAGACCCGCGCCACGCTCGACTGGATCACAGAGGCGGTGGAGCGCGGCGCAGGCGAGATCGTGCTGAATTGCATGGATCAGGATGGCGTGCGCGAAGGCTATGACATCGCCCAGCTGGCCGCCGCCCGCGCGCTTTGTCCGGTGCCGCTGATCGCGTCGGGCGGGGCCGGGGCGCGAGAACACTTCGCCGATGTGTTTGCGCACGCCCATGTGGATGGCGCTTTGGCCGCCAGCGTGTTCCACAAGGGCGTGATCGCCATTCCAGACCTGAAAGCCTGGCTCATGGAGCAGGGCGTGGAGATTCGGCCATGAGCCTCGATGTGGACTGGGAGAAGGGCGGCGGCCTTGCCCCCGCCATTGTGCAGGACGCGGACACGGGCGCGGTGCTGATGCTGGGTTACATGAATCCGGACAGCCTTGCCGCGACGCAGGAGAACGGCCTCGTAACCTTCTGGTCCCGCTCACGTAACCAGCTCTGGACCAAGGGCGAAACCAGCGGTGATGTGCTGCATTTGGTGTCGCTCGCAGCGGACTGCGACCGTGACGCGATCCTGGTCCAGGCGCGCCCCGCCGGACCGACATGCCACCTCGGGACAGTCACGTGCTGGGGCGATGACCCCGGTCCCGATCTCGCCTTTTTGGGCCAGCTGGGGCGGATCATCAATCAGCGCGCCAGCGCCCCGCAGGACGCCAGCTACACCGCCAAACTTCTGAGCAAAGGCATCGCCAAGATCGCCCAGAAAGTCGGGGAGGAAGGCGTTGAGACCGCGCTCGCCGCCGTAGGCGAGAGCGATGACGCGCTGCTCGGCGAGGCGGCGGACCTCATCTTCCACCTCATGGTCCTGCTCAAGGCGCGCGGGCTGAGTTTGAGTGATGTGGCAGACGTCCTGAGGGCGCGGCACACGCCCTGACCCCCCCCCAGGGCCAGCCCGCTTTTGCTATCGGCAGTCAGACATCGCGACGCTGCACTCGCAGCGCGGCTCGCCGCCAGCGCTGAAATGGCCGGGCGCCGGCGATTGAAGGTCACAACGCGCGGCGCATGACTGCACCTGCGCCCGCCCGGGCACGCGCCATTCCACCCGCGCCGGGCAGTAAGCACTCCCATCCGGCGTGCAACTGGGCGCCGCGACATTGATGTTGGCCGGCGTCACGCAGGAGATGTGACGGGGCGCCAGGAAGGACACGCGGTGCGTGATGGCGCGGGCAGGGGGTTGCGCCGCGTCTATCCGGGCGCCGGGTTGGACAGCCGTCGGCTGACCATGAGCGGTGGTGAGGCCAGACAGAACAAGCATTGCGGCCAGGAACAGAGATCGGATCATCTGGTGTCTCCTTCATGACGGGGCGGCAGAATGCGCCACAATCGGGCTGAGGGTGAGGTCTGCGGTCACTTTGTGCAAGCAAGGATTTTGCTTGGGCCCGTTGGCTCCCCGGGGCCAGGGATTGGGACACGCTCCCCTGGGGCCCGGGTTTCGACCCGCACAGGCCTGACCTGCCGGGCTTGCTTATGTGGCCGCACCGGACAACTCTGCTCGCCAGGCGCTTTGAGAGGTCGGGCATGGCGGGCGAGGAAAAGCTGGAGCGGCAGATCACGGCCCGGGGCATCTGGCTCCTGGCCGTGAACGGCATGATCGGCGCGGGGATTTTTGCCGCGCCCGCCGGCGCCGCGAGGGAGACCGGGGTTTGGAGCCCTCTGGTCTATGTCGCCTGCGCCATCCTGCTCGGCCTGATCGTCGCCTGCTATGCCGAGCTGGCCAGCCGGTTCCGCTCCACCGGCGGGCCGTTGCTTTACATGAGAACGGCGTTCGGACCTTTCGCGGGGTTCCAGGCGGGCCTGGCCATGTACGCCACGCGGATCACGGCGTTTGCCGCCAATGTGAATTTGATGGTGGCCTCCATCGCCTTCTTTGTGCCGGCGCTCGCCGGGGGGGCCGCCCGCATGCTGGTGATCATCGCCATCATCGCGGTGCTGGCGGGAATCAACATGGCCGGCGCACGCCCGGCCATGCGCGCCATGGGCGTGCTGACCATCCTCAAATTCCTGCCGCTGCTGGCCATCGCAATGGTGGGCCTGTTTCACATCGACCCCTCGCTTTTCCCCGAAAACTCGCTGGGCTTTCCTGAAAGCGCGCAATGGAGCGCGGCGATCCTCCTTGTCATCTACGCCTTCGTGGGCTGGGAATCGGCCGTCATCCCGGCAGGCGAGACGCGCGAGCCGGGCCGCGCCATGCCGCTGGGCCTGTTCGGCGCGCTCGCCGTGGTGGCCCTGCTCTATGTCGTGATCCAGATCGTGTGCGTCGCCGTGGTGCCCGATCTCGCCAGTTCGCAGCGCGCGCTGGTGGACGCCGGCGCCATCCTATTCGGCCCGGCCGGCGCGCTGTTCATCACCTTGGGCGTGATCGTCTCGGTGGGCGGCAACATTACCGGCACGGTGGTGACCACGCCGCGCCTGACCTATGCGCTGGCGCTGGAAAGGACGCTGCCGGACTGGTTCGGCAAGGTCGACCGGCGCACCCATGTGCCGGTGAACTCCATCGCCTTTTTCGCCGTGCTGGCGGCCATTCTGGCGATTGTCGGCGATTTCTTCGCCCTGGCGGCGATGAGCGCGTTTGTGCGGGTGCTCATCTATGTGGGGTGCATCCTGGCCATGCCGCGGGTGAGGGCCATCCCGGCCGAAACCGACAATCCCATGCGCCTGCCGCTGGGCTGGACCATTCCCGTCCTGGCGGTGCTGGGATCGCTGGTGCTCCTGAGCCAGGTGCCGCTGCGCTCCATGGCGATCACGGGCGCGTTCCTGGTGGCGGGCGGGGCGCTGTATCTGGCGATGCAGTGGGTGAACGCGCGGCGGGGCGGGGCTGCCTGAAGCCCATTTATTTAGTGCAAACCATAAAGAAATTGCATCAGGATTTATAAAACGGAGCCATTATTCTGAAAGAAGCTGTTCCGCGCATGTAGAAAAATCGATGAAGCTCCAATCCGTGCCATCGGATTCAATCGTGAACTGGAGATCTGCTGGGCGTTCTGTCGCAACAGGGGGGTAAATTGGGGGAAGTGATTTGCGCAGATCGTGATAAATCAATGGCCTAATGCCAAAAAACTGGCGGAGACGATGGGATTCGAACCCACGATACCCTTTTGAGGTATACTCCCTTAGCAGGGGAGCGCCTTCGACCACTCGGCCACGTCTCCACTGACCGGTTTAGCCGCCTTTGTGAAGCGCGATCAAGCCGCGCGTGCGCTGGAGGCTGCGCAAGGCGCCTCGGGCGGGCGCGGCGCTGCGGTCGGCGGGCGCCGCGGCGCCGGTGGCGTGGGCTGCCTTTGCGCCTTGCAGGGCGCATTCAAACTCAGCGTCTGACGCTTCCCCCGCAGCCGCCCCGGGTCTATTTGAAGGCCATGACCGACGCGCTGTCCAAAACCCTCAATGATGTCATCGACCCGGCCACCGGCGCGACCCTGGGCGCGGCGCAGCGCGTGGGCGGTGTCGACTTGCGCGACGGCGTGGCCACCATCGTCCTGCGGCCCGGCCCCCCGGGCGAGGACATCAACGCCCTGCGGGCCGCGGTGGCGGCCGCTCTGGAGGGGCGCGATGGCGTCACGCGCACGCGGGTGATCATCGAGACCCAGCTGTCCGGTGCAGCGAAGGCCAAGCCCAAAGCGCCGCCAGCGCCTGTGCGCGCGCCGGCCCGGCGCATCATCGCCGTGGCGTCGGGAAAGGGCGGGGTGGGCAAGTCCACCGTCGCGGCCAATCTTGCCGGCGCGTGCGTCAGGCTGGGGCTGAAGACCGGGCTGATGGACGCCGACATTTACGGGCCCAGCGCGCCGCGGATTTTCGGCCTGTCCGATGCGCCGGGCCTGCGCAAGACCGATGCCGGCATCCAGCCGCTGGAAGCCCACGGCGTGAAGCTGGTGTCCATGGGCTTTCTGGTGGGCGAACGCGATCCCGTCGTCTGGCGCGGCCCCATGGTGACCGGCGCGATCCGCCAATTTCTCAACGAGGTGGACTGGGGCGATCTCGACGTCCTGGTCATCGACATGCCGCCGGGCACAGGCGACGCCCAGCTGGCGATCGCACAGGGCACGCCGATCTCCGGCGTGGTAATCGTCTCAACGCCCCAGACGCTGGCGCTGGACGATGCGCGCAAGGCGGTGGCGCTGTTTGACCGCACCGAAATCCCGATCCTGGGGATTATCGAAAACATGAGCTTTTTCCTGTGTCCCCACTGCGGGGAAGGCACGGAGGTTTTCGGGCGCGGCGGCGCACGGGCTGAAGCCGAGCTGATCGGCGCGCCATTCCTGGGCGAGATACCGCTGCATCCCGAACTGCGCGAGGCGTCCGATGCAGGCCGGCTGGTGGCCAGCGGGGATGGACCTGTGGCCAAGGCGTTCCTGCGGGCGGCCGAAGCCATGCTCCTGAATGTCGATGCAGCCCACCGGCCCGCGCCGGACATCGTTTTCGTGTCCTGACCCTGTCGACAAATGCGCACGCTGCGTTAGAAACCCGCCCACGCTGAACAGGGAGACCGCCATGGCGGAGATCGCGTTTATCGGGCTTGGAAACATGGGCGGCGGCATGGCCGCCAACCTGGTCAAGGCCGGGCATCATGTGCGCGCCTTTGACCTCAATCCGGCCGCCGTTGCGCATCTGGCCACCAAGGGCGCCCATCCGGCCGGGTCGCTGGCCGAGGCGGTGTCCGGGGTTGAGGCGGTGGTCACCATGCTGCCCGCCGGCCAGCATGTGCGAAAGGTCTATACCGGCGAGGACGGCGTCCTGGCGCACGCGCCCGGCGGTGCGGTGCTGATGGATTGCTCAACCATTGACGTGGAGAGCGCCGCCGAGGTGGGCGCCATTGCCGCTGCGCGCGGCTTCGACTTTGTCGACGCGCCCGTGTCGGGCGGCATGGCAGCGGCGGATGCGGGCACGCTGACCTTCATGGTGGGTGGTCCCGAAGCCGCCTTCGCCCGGGCCGAGCCCTATCTCAGCGCCATGGGCAAGGCGGTGATCCGCGCCGGCGATGCGGGGGCGGGGCAGGCGGCCAAGATCTGCAACAACATGCTTTTGGCAATCCACATGATCGGGACCTGCGAAGCCATGAACATGGCGGTCCGGCTGGGGCTCGATCCGCAGAAATTCTTCGACATCGCCTCCAAGGCGTCGGGCCAGAACTGGTCGCTGACCAGCTATTGTCCGGTGCCGGGCATCGTGGCCTCCGCGCCGTCAAACCGGAATTACCAGCCAGGGTTTGCCGCGCCGATGATGCTCAAGGACCTGATGCTCGCCATGGAGGCGGCGCGCACGGCGGACGCGCATACGCCGCTGGGCGCTCAGGCCGCCGAGATATATCAGCGCTTTGTGGATATGGGTGGCGACAGGCTTGATTTTTCCGGCGTGATCAAAATGATCGCCGGCGAGCCGCTGGTCTGAGCAGGCTGTTTTTGCGAAGCGTTTTCAAATAGAAAGCGCGACATTACGCCTCTGTTTGACGACAGGACGCGGCGTGCGGCATATGTCATTTTCCGGACAACGCAGTTCGGCAGAGGAGAGTCGCCGCGTCACCCCGGCGCGGTGCAGACCCGATGGATTATCGCAACGCCTTCAAGGCGTCTGTCGCGCGCGTCCGCGCCGAGGGCCGCTACCGCATCTTCGCCAATCTGCGCCGGGTGCGCGGGCAGTTTCCCCGCGCCCACTGGCGCACGCCCGAAGGGGATGTGCGCGAAGTGGTGGTGTGGTGTTCCAATGATTATCTCGGCATGGGCCAGAACCCGTGCGTCATGGGCGCGATGAAGCAGGCGATCGACGATGTCGGCGCCGGAGCCGGCGGCACGCGCAATATTTCCGGCACGACGCATTATCACGTGGAGCTGGAGCGTTCGCTGGCCGATCTGCACGGCAAGGAAGCCGCGCTCCTCTTCACCTCCGGCTACATCTCCAACCAGGCGACGCTGTCGACGCTGGGTCGCATCCTGCCGGGCCTGATCATGTTTTCGGATGCGCACAATCATGCGTCCATGATTGAAGGGGTGCGCCAGTCGGGCTGCGAGAAGCATGTCTGGCGCCACAATGATGTCGAGCATCTTGAAGCGCTGCTGAAGGCGGCGCCGGCCGACGCGCCCAAGCTGATCGCGCTGGAATCGGTTTATTCCATGGATGGCGATATCGGTCCGCTGGAAGCGGTGTGCGACCTTGCCGACACATACAACGCGCTGACTTACCTGGACGAGGTTCACGCGGTGGGTCTGTACGGGCTGCGCGGCGGCGGCATCGCCGAACGCGACGGGTTGCTGGACCGGTTCGACATCATTGAGGGCACGCTGGGCAAGGCGTTCGGCCTGATGGGCGGCTATATCGCAGCGGACGAGGTGATCATCGACGCCGTGCGCTCGCTGGCGCCGGGCTTCATCTTCACCACTTCGCTTGCGCCCCCGATCGCTGCGGGTGCGCGCGCCAGCGTGGAGTATCTCAAAAGCGCCCACCGGCTGCGCGAGGCGCACCAGGAACGCGCCGAGGCGCTGAAATCCCGCCTGAGGGCGGCCGGCCTGCCGGTCATGGCCAGCCAGACCCACATCGTCCCGGTCCATGTCGGCGATCCGGTGCTGTGCAAGCGGATGACGGATGCGCTGCTGATCGATCACGGCATTTACGTGCAGCCGATCAATTATCCCACCGTTCCGCGCGGCGGCGAGCGCATGCGCTTCACCCCGACGCCCTTGCATGACGATTCCATGCTGGATGCGCTCGTGGAAGGATTGCGCGAGGTGTACGGGCGCCATGCCGGACTGAAGGTGGCGTGATGTCCGGCGGCGGTCGTCCCGGCGGCCGTGAGGTGATTTTCGAATTCACCACGATTGGCGAGAGCACGCGCGTGGCCGCCATTGACGTGGCGACGGGCGAGGAGGTGGTGATCTCCGGCCCGGCCGGCGCATCGCGCGGCGATCTGGAACGGGTCGCCCTGCGAAAGCTGCTGCGCCGCCTCGTCAGCCTGCCGCAGGGAGCGCAAAAGAAAACGCCCCGGCGCGGCGGCCGGGGCGTGATCGTCTAGACCGGAACGGGCGGGCCTTACTTCTTGCGGCCGCCGCGGCCCAGACCGATTTCCTTGGCGAACTCGGACCGGCGCTTGGAATAGTTGGGCGCGACCATCGGATAGTCGGACGCCAGGCCCCATTTGCGGCGATAATCGTCCGGGCTCATGTCGTACTGCGAGCGCAGGTAGCGCTTGAGCATCTTGAGCTTCTTGCCGTCTTCCAGGCAAACGATGTAGTCGTCAGTGACGGATTTGGAGACCGGAACGGTCGGTTTGGCTTTGGGCTCAGGTTTGGCCTCGCCGCCGGCGATTTCCTTCATCGTCGCGTGAACCGACTTGATCATGTCCGGCACGCTTTCGGCCGGCACCGAATTGTGCGTCAGGAATGATGCGACAATGTCCGTCGTCATCCGCATCAACTCTTCATTGTCAACGGAGGGGAAGCTGTCTTCACTCATGGGAATTTCCTTTTTCTGGCTCGGGGTCAAGCGAGTCGAATCGCGCGGCTCGATTCTCGGTATAATTCTGCCTCCGTTTCAATGCAAGTAATCCGGTGAGTGTATTTCAGGGCGCATTACTTGCCTGGCTGCAATACATAATAACCGGCGCAACCCAGCATAATCGCGGCCATGTGCGTCATCGCGTCCGCCATGGTTGTCGGGCGCCAGCCTGCGGCTTATGACTACGCGCGACACAGGTGTTGATCGAAAAGGAACTGTCCATGGCAAACGCGCACGTGAGCGAAACGGCGAACGCATTCTTCACCACGCCGCTGAGCGCCGCCGATCCTGAACTGGCGAACGCCATTGCGCGAGAAATCCGCCGCCAGAAGGACCAGATCGAGCTGATCGCCTCGGAGAACATCGTCAGCCGCGCCGTGCTGGAGGCGCAGGGCTCGCCGCTGACCAACAAGTATGCAGAAGGCTATCCCGGCAAGCGGTATTATGGCGGCTGCGAGTTTGTCGACATCGCTGAAGAGCTCGCGATCTCGCGCGCCAGGCAGTTGTTCAGCTGCGCCTACGCCAACGTTCAGCCCAATTCCGGCAGCCAGGCGAATCAGGCGGTGTTCCTGGCGCTGCTGAAGCCCGGCGACAAGATTCTCGGCCTCGATCTGGCGGCGGGCGGGCACCTCACCCACGGCGCGCGCCCGAACATGTCTGGCAAATGGTTCGACGCCCACGCCTATGGCGTGCGGGAGGACAATGCGCTGATCGACTATGACGCGCTGCGCGAAACGGCGCGCCAGCTGCGCCCGCAAATGATCATCGCCGGCGGGTCGGCCTATCCGCGCGTGATCGATTTCAAGGCGTTCCGCGAGATTGCCGATGAGGTCGGGGCTTATCTGCTGGTTGACATGGCGCACTTCGCCGGTCTGGTCGCGGGCGGCGCCTATCCGAGCCCGCTGGAACACGCCCATGTGTGCACGACCACCACGCACAAGACGCTGCGTGGCCCGCGGGGCGGCATGATCCTCTCCAACGACACAGACCTGGGAAAGAAGTTCAACTCCGCCGTCTTCCCCGGCATGCAGGGCGGACCGCTCATGCATGTGATCGCCGCGAAGGCCGTCGCGTTCGGCGAAGCGCTGCGCCCCGAGTTCAGGACCTATGCGCGCGATGTCATCGAGAATTGCCGCGCCATGGGCGGGGCCCTGGCCGAGGCCGGGTTCGCCCTGGTGTCGGGCGGCACTGACAGCCATCTCGTCCTGGTGGATCTGCGTCCCAAATCACTGACCGGCGACATTTCGGAAGCCGCGCTGGAGCGCGCGCACATCACCTGCAACAAGAATGGCGTTCCGTTTGATCCGGCCAAGCCGACGGTGACGTCCGGCCTGCGGATCGGGTCGCCGGCGGGCACCACGCGCGGCTTCGGGACGTTGGAGTTCCGCCGGATTGGCGAGATGATGGCCGAGGTGCTGGACGCGCTCAGCGCCGCCCGTGAGGGTGACGCCGCCGTCGAGGCGCGGGTGCGCGAGGAGGTGATTGCTCTGTGCGAGCGCTTCCCCATCTATCCCGAGCTTGGCTGAGCGGGGAGGGCTGAAGGCGTGCGCTGCCCGTTCTGCGGCCATCACGACACCCAGGTGAAGGATTCGCGTCCTGCTGAGGATGGCGGGTCCATCCGGCGACGGCGTCAGTGCCCGTCCTGCGGGGCGCGCTTCACCACGTTCGAACGGGTGCAGCTGCGCGATCTGCATGTGATCAAGTCTGACGGCAAGCGCGAAGCCTTCGAGCGCGACAAGCTGATGAAATCCGTGCTTCTGGCGACCCAGAAGCGCTCCATCGACCGCGACCGGATCGAGCAGATGGTGTCAGGCATCGTGCGCCGTCTGGAAAGCGGGGGCGATCCGGATGTGCCCTCAAAGCAGATCGGCCGCCTGGTCATGGACGGGCTGCGGGCGCTCGATACCGTGGCCTATGTGCGCTATGCCTCGGTCTACAAGGATTTCCGCGAGGTGGAGGATTTTGCGACCTTCATCAAGGGCGAGCGCCTGATGGGTCCGGCGCGTTCCGCGCCCGAGGCGGAGCCCTCGCCGGACGAGGACGGCGCATGAGCGCGCCTGTGCGCGTCACGCTTAAACTGGCTTCCAGCCTCGACGCGCGCATCGCCCTTGCGAGCGGGGCGTCAAGATGGATCACCGGCGCGTCCTCGCGCGGCGCTGTACACCGCCTGCGGGCCGCGCATGACGCCGTGCTCACCGGTGTCGGGACCATTCTGGCCGATGATCCGCTGATGACCGCCCGCCCGGACGGGATCCCGGCGGCGCGCCAGCCGTTACGCTGCGTGCTCGACACCCGTCTGCGCACGCCTGCGGGCTGCGCCCTGCTGACGCACGGTCCGGCGGTTCTGTTCCATGGCGCGGATGCGCCTGCCTCTGCGCGCCAGGCGCTTGAAGCAGCGGGCGGGCGCTGCGTGGAGCGGCGCGCAGGCGAGTCTGGGGTAGAGATAAGCCATGTTCTTGAATGGCTTGAAGCAGAAAGCTCGCGTACGGTGATGATCGAGGCGGGCGGACGCGTCGCCGCGTCCGTGATCCGCGCCGGGGTCGTGGACTGCATTGAATGGTTCCGCGCGCCGGTGATTCTTGGCGGGGACGGCATGCCGGCGGTCGCTGCGCTCGGGCTTGAGACGCTGGGCGCGGCCCCCATGTTCCGGCGCACGCAAGAACGCGCCTGCGGCGCGGACAGCTGGGAAACGTGGGAGCGGGTCTGACGCATGTTCACAGGGATCGTCACCGGTATAGGACGAATCGTGTCGCTGGAGGAGGGTCCGGTGCGCCGCGCCGTGATCGCCAGCGCCTATGCGCCTGACACCATCGCGCTGGGCTGCTCTATCAGCCATGACGGCGCCTGCCTGACTGTCGTGTCGGTGGAGCCCGCCGGCGCGGGATCGCACCACACTGTCGAGATATCGCCCGAGACGCTGGCGCGCACGACGCTGGGCGGCTGGCGGGCCGGCGGACAGGTCAATCTGGAGCGATCGCTGAAAGTCGGCGACGAGCTCGGCGGCCATATCGTCCAGGGCCATGTGGATGGCGTGGGCGAGGTGCTGGCCCGCACCGACGAGAATGGCTGGATGCGGCTGCGCGTGGCGGCGCCGGCATCGCTGGCGCGGTTCATTGCGGAAAAGGGCTCCATCGCCGTGGACGGCGTGTCGCTGACGGTCAACGCGGTTGAGGGCGCCGCCTTCGATCTGATGATCATTCCGCACACCGCGGCGGTCACCACGCTGTCGCGGCTGCAGACCGGAGCGCGGGTGAACCTTGAGGTCGACGTCATGGCGCGCTACGCCGCTCGCCTGAGTGAATCGTCCCCGTCAGGAAATGCGCCGTGAGCGAGCCGTCCGGATCATCGCCGCTATCTCCCATCACCGACATCATCGAGGATGCGCGCCAGGGCCGCATGTTCATTCTGGTGGACGCGGAGGATCGCGAGAATGAGGGCGATCTCGTCATTCCGGCCCAGTTCGCAACGGCCGAGGCCGTCAATTTCATGGCCAAGCATGGCCGCGGCCTCATCTGCCTGACACTCACCCGGGCAAGAGCCGACCAGCTCAAACTGCCGCTGATGAGCGCGCGCAACCAGTCTCGCCACACCACGAACTTCACGGTTTCCATCGAGGCGCGCGAGGGCGTGTCCACCGGCATCTCCGCCCATGACCGCGCGCTGACCATCGCCACGGCGGTCAATCCGGCCAGGGATGCAGACGACATCGTCTCGCCCGGTCACGTGTTTCCGCTGGTGGCGCGCGATGGCGGCGTGCTGGTGCGGGCAGGCCACACCGAAGCGGCGGTGGACATCGCCCGCCTGGCCGGCTGCAATCCGTCAGGCGTGATCTGCGAGATCATGAATGAAGACGGCACGATGGCGCGGGTGCCCGACCTGGTCGCCTTCGCCCAGCGCCACGGGCTCAAGATCGGAACCATCGCCGATCTCATCGCCTACCGGCGCCAGAATGACCGGTTTGTCGAGCGACGGCTCGACACCGAGGTGACGACGCGCTGGGGCGGGCCGTTCCGGCTGACGGTTTTCCGGTCGCTGGTGGATGATGTGGAACACGTCGCGATCTCGCGCGGCGATCTGCGCGCGCAGGCGCCGGTTCTGGTGCGCATGCACAAGGTGAGCTTCGCCGATGACGTGCTGGGCGCGATCGGCGGGCGCAGCGGGCTGGTCGAGGAGAGCATCGCCGCCTTGCAGGCCCATGAGGGGCCAGCGGTGATGGTGTTCATTCGCGAAACCCACCGTTCGGCGATCACCGAGCGCTTTGGCGCCGCGCCGGCCGACCCGCCCGATGCGCGTGAGGCGAGAAGGCTGCGCGAATACGGCGTCGGGGCGCAGATCCTGCTCGATCTGGGGGTCAGCCGGATGATCCTCGTGACCACGGCCCCCCAAACCATTGTCGGACTTGACGGCTACGGCCTTCAGGTCGTTGAACAGCGCGATCTTGAAGGAGCCCGCCATGACTGACGCCCCCCGCATCCTTATCGTGGCGGCCCCGTTCTACGAAGACATCACCGAGCAGCTGCTCGAAGGCGCCCGGGCGGCGCTGGACGCCGCCGGAGCAGCGCACGAAACCGTCCAGGTCCCTGGCGCTTTCGAGATCCCGGGCGCAATCGCCCTGTCCTGGCTGGGTGGCGATCCGTATGATGCCTATGTAGCGCTGGGCTGCGTGATCCGCGGCGAGACCACGCATTATGATTATGTGTGCGGGGAAAGCGCGCGCGGGCTGATGGATCTCACCCTGTCGGGCGTAGCGCTGGGCTATGGCATCCTGACGGTGGAGAACATCCGCCAGGCGCGCGACCGCGCCCATGTCGACCGCAAGAACAAGGGCAAGGACGCCGCACAGGCGGCGCTCGCCATGCATGCGCTGAAACAGAAGTTCTCCTCCTGATGGCCACTGACGCCGCCAGCAAGTCCGAGACCCGCGCGCGCCTGCGCCGCGCGGCGCGCCTGAGCGCAGTCCAGGCGCTCTACCAGATGGATGTCAGCGGGCAGGGCGCCTCGGCAGTGGTGCGCCAGTTCCGCGACCACCGGTTCGGCCATGAGGGCGAGCCCGGCGACTACATGGAAGTGGACGAGGATTTTTTCGAGGATCTCCTCATCGGTATCGTGGAACGCCAGGACGAGGTGGATGTTCATATCTCGGGAACGCTCAAGGACGGCTGGCGCCTGTCGCGGCTGGACGCGACCTTGCGCGCCATCCTGAGAGCAGGTGGTTTTGAGCTGTTGGCGAGATCTGACGTGCCCACTTCTGTGGTGATCAATGAGTATGTCGATGTGGCCCACGCCTTTTTTGAAGGTCCCGAGCCTGGCGTGGTCAATGGCGCGCTCGATTCGCTGTCGCGCACCCTGCGCGCCGGGACGCCGTGAGCGCCGGCGGCGAGTTTGATTACATCATGCGGCGCCTCGCGCCGCTGAGCGCCGGCTTTCCGGGCGCCGCCGGCCTGACGGACGATGGCGCCGTGATCGCGCCCGCGCCCGGAAACGAGCTGGCTGTCACCACCGACACCCTGGTCAGCGGCG
Source organism: Alphaproteobacteria bacterium (assembly GCA_016124675.1). Lineage (GTDB taxonomy): Bacteria > Pseudomonadota > Alphaproteobacteria > Caulobacterales > Maricaulaceae > Oceanicaulis. The sequence goes on along the minus strand of WGNG01000012.1, from coordinate 14,389 downwards.
TGCATTTCCCTGCCGGGGAAGACCCGGCCTGCGTGGCCGCCCGGGCGTTGCGGGTCAATTTGTCCGATCTGGCCGCCATGGGGGCGCAGGCGCGCGCCTATCTTCTGAACATCGTCTGGCCTCACGACGCAACCGGCGCCCTGCGCGAGCGGTTCGCCGATGGTCTGGCGGCCGAGCAGGGCCAGTTCGGCCTCCATCTCATCGGGGGGGATACGACCGCGTCGGCGGGGCCCCTGGCCGTCACCATCACCGCGTTCGGCGAGCTGCCTGCCGGAACCGCCGTGCGGCGCGGCGGCGCGCAGGCGGGCGATTTGGCCGTCATCACCGGCACGATCGGGGACGCGTGGCTGGGGCTTCAGGCCCGGCTCGGCGCGCGCGAACGCCTGGACGAAACGCACGAGGCCTTCCTTGCACGGCGCTTTTCCCGCCCCGAGCCCAGGCTTGAGCTGGCGGCGGGGCTGCGCGAGCACGCCCATGCGGCCATCGATGTCAGCGACGGGTTGCTTGCGGACTTTGAACACATCGCCGGCGCCAGTGCGCTGACCCTGCATCTGGCGCTGGACGAGATGCCCGTATCGCGGGCGGCCGCCGCGTGGCTGGCGCGTCACCCCGATCCCCGGCAGGGGCGGGTTGATCTGGCGGCGGGCGGTGATGATTACGAGCTGGCTTTGGCTGTGGCGCCGCACAGGCTGGAGGCGCTGCGCACCGCCGCCGGCGTGTTGCCGCTGACGGTGGCTGGCCGGTTCTCGCAAGGACCCGGCGGGCTGCACGTCACCTGGAAGGGCGAGCCGGTGGAGGTGGTCAAAAAGGGATTCACTCATTTTTGACGCGCCGCGCCGATACTTCCGCCATGAAGCTTGGAACGCTCATTCCGGTGCTCACCCTTATCGCCACGCCATCGGCGTTCGCGGATGACAATGCGTGTCCGGAAAACCAGTCGGTCTCGGTCAACAGGCTGGTGACGCCGGTGGTGACAGACGCGGGCGCGCTTGCAGGCTATGCCTTCGTCACGCCGAGGGTGTGCCTGTCGCGAAGCTATTCGGCGCTGGATTTTCGCGAACGCGAACACTTCCTGATGGACGCCCTGGTGCGCGGCGTTCAGCATAGCCCGTTCCGGCTGCAGCCCGATGGCGCCTTCGACCGCACGGACGCCGAGGCTGCGTTCCGGCGCGCCCTTGCGCAGGTCTATGACCCTGACCGGGTCAGCGCCATCGCGCTGGAGGGCGATGATGCCCGCCTGATGCGGCCGTAATCACGCCAAGCCGTAACACGCTGTTTTTGGACGTTCAGCGGCTGGACACGCTCGTATTGCGCGCTTGCGCGCTCATGGTCCATAGTCGCGACCATCTGAGCGGGCACGGCGGCGCACCTGATTCCTTTCCACACGCGCCGTTAGCGCTCAGCTTGACAATCAACGCCTTGTTCCAGGGGAAGTTTCGATGGCTATGGATGAGCTTTGGCTCTGGCTTGCGGTCGCCGCAGGCCTGATCGCAATCGCCTACGGCGTCATACAGGTGCGCAGGATTCTCGCAGCCAGCGCCGGCAGCGAGCGGATGCAGGAGATCGCCGCCGCGATCCAGGAAGGCGCCAACGCCTATCTGCGCCGCCAGTACACCACCATCGCCATCGTGGGCGTGGTCATCTTCGTTCTGGTCTGGCTGTTGCTGGGTCTCGTCGTGGCGATCGGCTTCCTGATCGGCGCGCTTCTGTCGGGCGCGGCAGGCTTTATCGGCATGCTGGTCTCGGTGCGCGCCAACGTACGCACCACCGAGGCGTCCAAGACCTCGTTGCAGGCGGGTCTGTCCATGGCGTTCCGCGCCGGCGCGGTGACGGGCATGCTCGTGGCCGGCCTCGCCCTGCTGTCGGTGACGGTCTACTATCTGGTGCTGACCGGCGGGCAGGGCTTCGCGGAGTCCGGTACGCCGCGCACCATCATTGACGGTCTTGTGGCGCTGGGCTTCGGGGCCTCGCTCATTTCGATTTTCGCACGTCTGGGCGGCGGCATCTTCACCAAGGGCGCTGACGTGGGCGGCGACATGGTGGGCAAGGTGGAAGCGGGCATCCCGGAGGATGATCCGCGCAACCCGGCCACCATCGCGGACAATGTCGGCGACAATGTGGGCGACTGCGCCGGCATGGCGGCCGACCTGTTCGAGACCTATGCCGTGACGGTCGTGGCCACCATGGTGCTCGCCTCGATCTTCTTCCGCAATGATGCGGGCCTGGACGCCATGATGGTCTATCCGCTGGCCATCGGCGCGGTGTGCATCATCGCCTCGATCATCGGCGCCTTCTTCGTGCGCCTGTCCAAGGGTTCGACCAATGTCATGGGCGCGCTCTACAAGGGCTTCATCGCTTCAGCGGTGCTGTCGCTGGGCGGGGTTGCGCTGGCGACCCATTTCCTGATCGGCTTCGACACGGCGTTCACCGCCAGCAATGACATGGTCATGAGCGGCGGCGCGCTGTTCCTGTGCGGCGTGGTGGGCCTGGCTGTGACGGGCCTCATCATCTGGATCACCGAGTACTATACCGGAACCAATTACCGCCCGGTGCGTTCGGTGGCGAAAGCCTCGGAATCCGGCCACGGCACCAACGTCATCCAGGGTCTGGCCGTGTCGATGGAATCCACGGCGCTGCCCGCCCTGGTGATCGTCATCGCCATCCTGTTGACCTTCAACCTGGCGGGCCTGTTCGGCATCGCCATCGCCGTGACCACGATGCTGGCGCTCGCCGGCATGGTGGTGGCGCTCGACGCCTTCGGTCCGGTGACGGACAACGCTGGCGGCATCGCCGAGATGGCTGGCCTCGAGGGCGAGGTGCGCGACACCACCGACGCGCTCGACGCGGTGGGCAACACCACCAAGGCGGTCACCAAGGGCTACGCCATCGGTTCGGCGGGCCTGGGCGCGCTGGTTCTGTTTGCCGCCTATACCGAGGACATCAAGTATTTCGCGGCCGATCCGTCGAGCTATCCCTTCTTTGCGGGCGCGGGGGACCTGAATTTCGACCTGTCAAACCCGTATGTGGTGGTGGGCCTGTTGTTCGGCGGTCTTCTGCCCTTCCTGTTCGCAGGCTGGTCCATGACCGCGGTCGGCCGCGCCGCGCAAGCGGTGGTGGAAGAGGTGCGCCGTCAGTTCCGCGAAAAGCCGGGCATAATGCTGGGCACAGAGAAGCCGGACTATGGCCGCGCCGTGGACATGCTCACCACGGCGGCGATCCGCGAGATGATCGTGCCGTCCCTCCTGCCCGTGCTCTCGCCGATCATCCTGTTCGCCGTGATCTGGTTCGTCGGCGGCGGCGCGCTCGGCTTCAATGAAGCCGGCAAGGGCGATGCGCTGGTCGCTGTCGGCGCGATGCTGCTGGGCGTGATCGTGACGGGCCTGTTCGTGGCCATCTCGATGACCTCGGGTGGCGGCGCGTGGGATAACGCCAAGAAATACATCGAGGACGGCCATCATGGCGGCAAGGGCTCCGACGCCCACAAGGCCGCGGTGACCGGCGATACGGTGGGCGATCCTTACAAGGACACCTCCGGTCCGGCGGTGAACCCGATGATCAAGATCGCCAATATCGTGGCGCTCCTGATGCTGGCCGTGCTGGCGACGCGCTTCTGACGCGCTGAAGACCCGCCCCAAGAAAGAACCCCGGCCTGCGCGCAGCAGGCCGGGGTTTTTGTTTGACCGCCCGTCTGCGGGGTCGGGCGCTAGCGTTTGTCCTTGATGAAGCCGGACAGCTGGGCCAGCAGATCGATCGGCATCGGGAAGATGATGGTGGAATTGTTCTCGCCGCCAATCTCGGTGAGGGTGCTGAGATAGCGCAGCTGCAGCGCGCCGTCCTGACCGCCAAGGATTTCGGCCGCTTCGGCCAGCTTTGCGGCGGCCTGCTGTTCGCCCTCGGCGGAAATGATCTTGGCGCGCCGCTCTCGCTCGGCTTCTGCCTGTTTTGCAATCGCGCGGATCATGGACGGGTCCAGGTCCACATGCTTGATCTCCACATTGGCCACCTTGATGCCCCAGGCCTCGGTCTGGGCGTCGAGGATTTTCTGGATGTCGTCATTGAGCTTGTCGCGCTCGGACAGCATCTCGTCGAGATCGTGCTTGCCCAGCACCGAGCGCAGCGTGGTTTGCGCCAGCTGGCTGGTGGCCATGCGGAAGTCCTCCACCTGGTTGATGGCCCGGGCCGCATCGATGATCCGGTAGTACAGCACGGCATTGACCTTCACCGAGACATTGTCCTGGCTGATCACGTCCTGGCTGGGCACGTCTTCGGCGACGGTGCGTATATCGACGCGCACCATCTGCTGGATGAAGGGGATGAGCAGGATCAGTCCTGGGCCGGACGTGCCGGTATATCGCCCCAGCGTGTAGACCACGGCGCGCTCATACTCGCGCAGGACCTTGATCGCGGACGAAATGATGGTGAATGCGATCACCACGATCGCAATCCAGAAGCCGATATTGACGCCTATCTCGGCCATGGCCGGGTCTCCTTCCTGAGGGTCGTGAGAGGTGTTAACACATTTATTTCAGCAGCTTGACTTTCAAGGTGAGGCCGTCGAGCCCGGTCACCTTGACGGTGTCGCCCTGTTTCAAGGCATCAGAGGACACCGCGCGCCAGCGTTCGCCATCCACCATGACATAGCCTGATGGGCCATCCCATGAGAGTACTTCACCCGTGAGGCCGATGAGGCCTTTATCGCCTGTGGTGACCTTTCGCCCCTGGGCGGCCAGGCCATAGCTGACGAGGACAAACGTCGCGGCGCCAAGCGCCAGCGTGGTTCCGGCGATCAGGCGCCAGTCGATGCGCAGCCCGTCCACCTCGGTGTCCATCAGCATCAGCGAACCGATGGCGAACGCCGCCAGCCCGCCGAGCGCCAGCAGGCCGGACGAGGCGAGGAAGGCCTCAGCCACCAGGAGGATCAGGCCCAGGATGATCAGGGCGGCTCCGGCATAATTCACCGGCAGGGTGTTGAGCGCGTAGAAGCCGACGATGATGAAGATCACCCCTGCGATCGCGGTGATGGGTTCAAGCCCGTTATAGAAGGACACCAGAAGGCCGATGAAGCCGAGATTGAGGAGCAGGAAGGCGATATTGGGATCGGTGATCACCGCCAGAACATTCTCGGCGAAGGTTTTCTCCACTGCTTCAAAGCGCGCGTCCGCCAGCGCCAGGGTCTGGGTCCGGCCGCCGCTGAGCGTGACCTCCCGCCCGTTTGCCTGAGCGGCGAAGTCTGCCAGGCTTGAGGCGACAATCTCGATCACGCCGAGCTCCAGCGCCCGGGAGTAGGACGCGCTCACGCCGTCGCGTACAGCCTCTTCGGCCCAGTCGGCATTGCGGCCGCGCATTTCGGCGAGCGAACGGATATAGGCCACCGAATCATTGACCACCTTGTTGCGCATGGCTTGTGAGTTGGACGCGGCCGGGCGGTCCGGGCGGGTGGTCCCGCCGGCGCCATCGCCGCCGTCCTCGCCCGGCCCGGGGGCTTCGCCCGGCGTTGCAGGCGGGGTGTCTCCACCGCCCATCTGCACGGGCGTGGCTGCGCCGACGCTGGTGCCCGGCGCCATGCCGGCGATATGGCTGGCGTAAAGGATGTAGGCGCCGGCGCTGGTGGCGCGGGCGCCGGACGGGTGAACGAACACCGCCACCGGGACATCCGAGGCGAGGATGGCGCGGTTGATGTCGCGCATCGCCGTATCGAGCCCGCCAGGCGTGTCCATCTCGATGATGAGCAGGCCCGCCCCGTCGCGGCTGGCGGCGGCGAGCGCGCGGTTGATATAGCTGGCGTTCGCCGGTCCAATCACGCCGGTCAGCGCCGCTGTCTTGACCAGCGCGCCGTCCGTGCGCTCCTGGGTCAGGGCCGCACCCGCGAGCGATCCTGCGCCGGCCAACAACACCAGCGCCGACATCCAGCGCGCCACCGTCCTCAACGCGAACATGCTGCAGCCTCCCGTCGCTCGTTCCACAGGTCATAGGGTAGCGCAACGGCGTCCCATTCCAATGGGGAAACGACGCTTTGGGCGACCGGATTCACCCCCTTGCGCGCGGCGTGAGGCATCAGCTGGCCAACAGGCCTTGCGGTGTGGAGATGATGGGCTTGGCGCGCCCGCAGGCTTGCGCCATGATGGCCACTCACTCGGTCGGCGCATCGCGCCACGCCCATGAGGTCCCTGAAATGGTTCGCATTCTGCTCCTGTCCGCCGCCGTGATGGCGCCTGGGGCGCACAGTGAAGCCGCTCCGATCTTTCAGCCTGGTGCTCCGGGCGAGCCGTCGCGCGAGATCTCTGCCGACGCCGCAGTGGCGTTGAGCCGGAGCGGTTTTGTCCCGGCTGATGTGGTCTTCATGCAGCACATGATCGTCCACCATGCCCAGGCGGTGGAGATGGTGGCGCTGCTGGAGACGCGCGGCGCGCATGCGGGCGTCAGGCGCCTTGGCGAGCGCATCGCCGCGAACCAGCTCGCTGAAATGGACATGATGCGAAGCTGGCTGGAGCAACGCGGCCAGCCGCCGGAGGATGCACACCTGTCCCATGGCGGCCATCACGGCGCGTCGCACCATGGGCACAATGACCACGCCGGCCATCAGGATCACGGCTCGCATCACACGGCGCACGCCCCCCACTCAGGCCACGGCGATCACGCTCAGCATGCACACCACGCTGGTCACGGGCACGGCGCGCCGGCGCCGGTTGATCCCGCTGACATTCCGGTGATGCCCGGCATGCTGTCGCCCAATCAGATGGCGGCGCTGGCGCGCGCTGACGGCGCTGAATTCGATCGCCTGTTCCTGGAAGGCATGATCATCCACCATCAGGGCGCGCTCGACATGGTGGATGATCTGGCGCGCCAGCCCGGAAGCGGCGAAGATCTTCAACTGTCCGATTTTCTGTCTCATGTTGTCTCTGACCAGACGGCTGAGATTCTGCGGATGCAGTCCCTGCTGTCCGAATTGTGAATTCAGACGTCCTTCTCACCCTGGAGCCCATGCCGTCATGACCTTACGCTCAGCCATGCTGTCATCCGCCGCCACTCTGACGATCCTGTTCACCGTTGCGGGCGCTCACGCCCAGCAACCGGGCGGCTTTGAGCCGGATGAACGTTCGAACCTCGCCGGCGGCCTTCATGACGCCGACCAGGCGGCCTGGAATATGGAGCTTGTCCACGCCATCACCCCGCCGCCGGGCTTTTTTGACCCGGACGCGCTGTTCCGCCCGGCCGCCATGCGCGCAGCCTTCGAGGCCGCCCAGGCGGCGGGCGAGGCGCCGCCGGTGATGGCCTTCACTCCGCTGGCGCTGGCCAATACCGATCTCGCCTTCTCCGGGGGGCGGGTGATCGTGGGCAATTACAACGGGTTCAACATTTATAACGCCAATGTGGACGGCGCGCCCGAACTGGCGCTGTCCGTCGTCTGCCCGGGCGGGCAGGGGGACGTGTCGATCCATGGCGATCTTCTGTTCGTCTCGGTGGAACAAAATCGGGGGCGTCTTGATTGCGGGACGTCCGGCGCCGAGGGCGATGTGAACCCGGAGCGCTTCCGCGGCATCCGGATTTTCGACATCTCCGACTTCAACGCCCCGCGCCAGATCGCAGCGGTCCAGACCTGCCGCGGCTCTCACACCCATACCCTTGTGCCTCATCCGTCCGATCCGGACGTGCTGTACATCTATAATTCCGGCACCTCCTTCGTGCGCGAAACCGATGAACTTGGCATCTGCTCGTCCGGCCAGCCGGATGAGAACCCCGAGACGGCGCTTTATTCCATCGACGTGATCAAGGTGCAGCTGAGCGCGCCGGAAGAGGCGGCGATCGTGAACCGCCCGCGCATCTTCGCTGATCGCGACACCGGCGAGATCGCCGGGCTGTGGCGCGGCGGGGCGATCGGCGTGGCGAGCCAGCGCACCGCCCAGACCAATCATTGCCACGACATCACGGTTTACCCCGAGCTCGCGATCGCGGCGGGCGCGTGCAGCGGCAATGGCATCCTGCTCGACATATCCGATCCGGAAAACCCGCAGCGCATCTCCGACCTGTTCGATCCGGACATGGCCTATTGGCACTCGGCGACATTCAACAATGCAGGTGACACCATCGTGTTCACCGACGAATGGGGCGGCGGCACGCAGGCGCGTTGCCGCGCAGAGGATCCCGCCAACTGGGGCGCCAATCTGATCGCCACCGTGGAAGAGGGCGCGCTGCGCGGGCAGAGCTTCTTCAAGATTCCCACCGCCCAGGACGATACCGAGAACTGTGTGGCCCATAATGGCTCGCTCATCCCGGTGCCGGGCCGCGACATCATGGTGCAGTCCTGGTATCAGGGCGGCATTACGGTGATGGACTTCACCGATCCGGCCAATCCGGTGGAGATCGCCTATTTCGACCGCGGGCCGCTGCATCCGCAGGCGCTGGTGATCGCCGGCTACTGGTCGGCCTACTGGTATCATGGCCGCATCTATGGCGCCGAGATCGCACGCGGCCTTGACGTGCTGCGCCTGACGCCCAGCGAGCATTTGTCGGCGGCGGAAATTGCGGCGGCCGAGCGCGTGATCGAGGATCAGGTCAATCCCCAGACCCAGACCCGCATCGTGTGGGACGATCACCCGGATGTGGCGCGCGCCTATCTCGACCAGCTGGCGCGCTCGGAGAGCCTCGACGCAGACCTCGAAAGCCGCGCCCGCGCTGCGGTCGACCAATGGGAGCAGGGCCGCGTCAATCGGCGCTCCATGACGCGTCTGGCGCGCGATCTGGCCAGTGCAGGCGACGAGGCCGATGGACGCGATCAGGCCCGTCTGACAGCGCTGTCAGAGCTGCTCGGCCGGGCGGGGTAGGACGCCGCCTGCCTGCCGCCGGTCAGGGGTTGCAGTGCTCACACTCGCCCGGATCGGCGGTGGCCGTTGCTACGGCCTGTTCCACACGCCAGCCGCAGCCTGCGCAGACCGAGGCGCGGGCGCGTGTGGCCTGCGTGGGCGATCCGCACCAGCTGCACGGCAATCCTGCCACCCGCTCGGTCACCGCAAAGCCCGGGCGGGCGCATGTCGGGCAGAGGCTGCGATAGCGGCGCACCAGGTCGATCCCGGCGCGCCGGATCGCGCGCATGCGGTTGGGATTGCGGTGGGCGCGCATGTCCGTCTCCAGATGCGCTGCGCCGCACTGCGTCACCGCCGCCCTGACCGCCGCCGCCAAAGCGCCGGCGCTCTCGATATCCTTGTCCAGATACGCGGCCGGGTCGGGGGCGCCGTTCACCAGGCCGATGACGATCAGCCCCTGGGCGGGAAAGCCGATCCGCGCCGCGAACGCCAGCGCTGCTTCCGGCCCGTCCGCGGCGGCATGGGCGAAAACCGGCTGCAAATCGTCATGGCGCCCGACGAGCTCCAGACCGGTGCTGCGGTCCAGCAGCACGACGATCTCGCGGCCCAGAGCGGCGAAGGGCAGGGCGGGATGCGGCCCGAAACCGCCTTCGCTGGCGATGGCCACGCTCGCCTCGCCATCAAGCTCGAAGCCGGCGGCGATCTTGGCGCGCGCTGCGTCCAGCTGGCTGCCGGGGCGGGCGATCTCGCGGCTGAACGTGCCGAAGCGGTCGGTGTCCAGCCCGGCGGGCAGATGCACATCCAGCCCCATTCCCCGCTCCAGCAGGGCGTGCAGAGCGCGCTCCTTGCCATGCATGGTGGCCAGCACGGCGCGCTTGCCCAGGAGGGTGAAATCGCCAGCGGCCGGCATGGGTCCTCAACGTCTGTGTCCGGGCGGCCAGGGCCCCGTACTCGCGGCAAATGGAGGCAGGCGTCTTGACAGGCGCGAGCGGTTATAACCTTGTTCGCCAAGCCTCTTCCAGCGCGATCCAGCGAGAGCCCGTATGGCCGAAACCCTTACCATCCGCCGCCCCGATGACTGGCACCTGCATCTGCGCGACGGTGACATGCTCAAGCTGGTGGCGCCCTACACCGCGCGCCAGTTCCGCCGCGCCATCGTCATGCCCAATCTCGTGCCGCCGATCACCACCGCCGCCGCCGCGGCCGCCTATCGCGAGCGCATCCGCGCGGCTGCCGGGCCGGACAGTGATTTCGAGCCGCTGATGACGGCCTATCTCACCGACACCATCGATCCGCAGGAGATTGCCCGCGGCTTCGAGGCCGGCATCCTGACCGCCTGCAAGCTGTATCCGGCCGGGGCGACCACCAATTCGCAATCAGGCGTCACCGATATTCGCAAGATTGACGCGGTGCTGGCTGTCATGGCGCAGATCGGCATGCCGCTGCTCATTCATGGCGAGGTGACCACCGCCGACATTGATATTTTCGACCGGGAGAGGGTGTTCCTGGAGCGGATTCTCGGCCCGACCATGGACCGGTTTCCCGATCTCAGGATCGTGCTGGAGCACATCACCACCTCCGACTCGGTGGAGTTCGTGCGGGCCGGCGGCGAGAATATCGCCGCCACCATCACCGCCCACCATTTGCGCATCGACCGCAACGACATGCTGGCCGGCGGCATAAGACCCCATCTCTACTGCCTGCCGGTGGCCAAGCGCCGCCAGCACAAGGAGGCGCTGCGCGCCATCGTCGCCACCGGCCATCCCAAATTCTTCCTGGGTACCGATTCGGCGCCCCACGCCCGGTGCGACAAGGAAAGCGCCTGTGGCTGCGCGGGCATTTTCTCCGCCCCGGTGGCGCTGGAAAGCTATGCTGAGACCTTTGAGGAGCTGGGCTGTCTTGAGCATTTGTCCGCCTTCGCCGGCGAGCACGGCCCGCGCTTCTACCGCCTGCCGCTCAATGAAGGCACGGTGACGCTCGAGCGCACCGGGCTGGATATCCCCGTCCGCATCGACCCCGACGGCCAGCAACTCACCCCCTTCCACGCCGGTGAACGCCTCAACTGGCGTCTGACGGATCGGTAAAGGACCCCGCAGGGCCGGGCGGGCAAGCTGTCTACAAACCCGGAAGAACGCCTCGATCCGGCTGCGCTACCGTTCCTGCGCGTGGCGGTGCGCCTCAATCGCGGCGCGCACCTGCGCCGCCGCCGCGTCCGCGCTGCGATAACCGCCCAGCTCCACGCCCTCGGCGTCGGCCGGGTCGGGCAGCTGCTTGTAGACGCGGAAGAACGCCTCGATCCGGCTGCGCTCCATGGCGGGCAGATCCTCGACGGACCGGATATCGTCATAGGCCGGGTCGATATCGGACGCCGGAACGGCGATGATCTTGTCGTCTACCTCGCCATCATCAAGCATGATCAGCGCGCCAATCGCCCGCACCCGGATCAGCGCGCCGGGCACAATCGGCTCGCGCGTCAGCACCAGCGCATCCAGCGGATCGCCGTCTGCGCCCATGGAGGACGGGATCGACCCGTAATTGGCCGGATACAGCACCGGCATGGACAAAAACCGGTCGACAAACACATGACCGGTCTGCGCATCGATCTCATACTTGGTCGCCGACCCTGCCGGGATTTCGATCACCACGAAGAATTCGTCGCCCTCAGACGGCTGGGGGAAGGCGAAAGGGTGCGTGGTCTGGGCCTGGGCGAGCGCCGGGGCGAGGAGGGCGGCGAGGGCGAGGGCGAGGGCGGCGGCGGTGAGGGTGCGGGTCATGGAGGGGGTCCTGGCTGAAGTTGCGGCAAGGCTGACGTCAAGCGACCTGCCACAGCCCAGGCCGTGTGCCTCGCGCGTCATCATGAGGCAAATTTAAGCTTCGCCCCAGAGGCGGGACCGTAGCGGCCGCGGGTGTGTTTGGGTAGATTTGGCAGGTCGGCGGCGCTTGCCCCGCTGCCTGTCTACCCTTCGGAGATGTCACATGCGTTCCAGTTTTCTGAGGCGCGGCCTTGCGCTTGCCCTTGGCGCCGCGATGACCCTTGGCGGCTGCGCCGGCTTTGAAGAGCAGGCGGCGGTGCAGCTTGCCGCCAGCCCCGGCGCGCGCATCCTGACCCTGGGCGACTCGGTGATGTGGTGAAACACCAATGAAGGCGGATCGATCGCCGATGCGCTCGCGGCCGAGCTTGGCGAACCTGTCGTCAACCTCGCTGTGCCTGGCGCCGCCATCCGCCATCCAGACCCCGGCATGGCCGCTGAAGGGCTTGATATCCGGGCCCAGTACTGCCCGCAGGACTGGGCCTGGGTCGTGGTCGAAGGCGGTGCCAATGACCTTAACGCCGCGCGCGAACGCGGCTGCGACACGGTGCTCGACAGCCTCGTCAGCGCGGATGGGCGCCAGGGCGACATTGCGGACCTCGTCAGGCGCATTCGCGCGGACGGCGCCCGCGTGGTCGCGCTGGGATATTATCAGCTTTCAGATGCGCTGGAGGATCGCGGCTTTTGCGGCGACGCCCTGTCGGTCCTGAGCGACCGCATTGAAACCATGGCCGCGCTGGACCCGGGCGTGGTGTTCGTGTCGATGGCGGAAGTTGTGCCGTCCGCTGATCCAGCGTCCTATGACCGGGATGGCGTCCACCCGTCGGCGCGCTCCTCGGAGGCGATCGGACAGGCGATCGCGCGGGCGATCCGTAGCGCTGAGGGCAGGTGAGCCTACCGCAAACACTCCGCCACGCTGGTTTGAGTGCAGCGGCGCGCAAGAGCCTCGCCGTCCGCGATTTGCTGGGACGTTATCCGACCGGCGTGAGCGTCACGCAGTCCGCGCCGTGCCTGCGCTTCAATCCAGCGGTAATATTCCGCCCGGGTTTCCGCGGGAGAAAAGGCTTTGTCTCCCTGCCAGGCCCCGATGTTGAAAAGTGCGTGGGCGCGCACATCATCTTGCATGACGCCCCGCCCATCCTCGTACATGGTCGCGAGCCTGGAGCAGCCTGTCGCATTGCCGCCTTCGCAGGCCTGGCGATACAGCGCCGCCGCTCGCGCAAAGTCCCGCGCGAAGCCCATTTCGAGAAATTGATCCTGTTCGTACATGAACCCGAGAGAGGCGCATCCGTCCGTATTGCCGCCTTCGCAAGCCTGGCGATACCGTGATGCCCCACGAAAATAATCCTGTGCGACCCCAAGGGCGCTCCCAAGCGGGTTCCCCAGATACAGGCCCCCGAGAATACTGCAGGCCTCGGCATTGCCGTCATCGCATGAGCCAATAAGGGTCGCTTCTGTCCAAAGATGGATTTGATCCAGCGGCAGTTCAGGTGCTTCATCCTGTGCCTGCGCCGGCAAGGGCAAGAGCAGGCAGGCCAGGCTCAAAGCCAGCACTCGAAGCTTCATCGGGGTTCTCATCGCAATTGCCGAGCCGAGATTACAGCGCGGAGTGTCGAGAACAAGCGAAAAGGCGCGCGCCGGTCTCGCTATTGTAGCATACCATATGCCGCTGCACTGCAGACGGGGAGCCGCCCGGTCGATCCCAGAAAGAGGGCGTATAATGCACTGTGAAACAAAAATTATAAAAAAATAGGTGTTGCGAATTGTAAATTAAAATATGCAGCAAATTTCTGGGTAATATCTCAGGAGCATCCAAAATTGACCGTGGTCGATCTGTATCCTGGTTCTGCGAGCAAATGCAAGAAGGCGAGCCAATGCAACCGAAGGGAAGGGGTTTTCGAGCTGCTACCTTCTGCAAGGCCTACGCACGCTCTGGCGCCAAACCGATACCCACCTCCGGCGTGACCGGGCCAACGATCGTTTTGGAGACAGCGATTGGCTCGAATCCGATGCCCCTCGACGACCGTCGTAGACCCAATGCTGACATTGTCTCGCTCCTAGCTTAGCTTCGGAAATCCGTGTCTTTGCAGGGGTTTCCAATGCCAGTTTCCGAAGTACGCTTGGCCTACATCCGTGAACTATCGAACGGTGAACGTGTTGACCGCATCGACACAACGGAATTTACAGATGCAGATTGGGACAGGTTCAACACCGAACTTGATGCAGAGACTTTAGCCTTCTGTCGAGACAATAAGGATTCCGAAGAGCTCCACGCATTCGTCACCAACTGGAACTGGGATTCAGGTCACGGATTTCTGGAGGCGATCCTCAATAACCCTGCTTGCGAAGCGGCCACGGCGCTTCAAATATACTGGTACGCAGCACCCGAATACTATCTGCAATTTGCGGATAGCGCCTCAATGGCATGCGTGGGTGGTGACCCCGACGATCGATTGGGCTTTCTCGCAAGACTCGAAGCTCGATACGTCAAAGGAGATTTTCCAATTGGCTCCTTAGCTTTCGACCCGGCCAATCCCGAAGGCGAAGGTTCGGTCTACAGTCTCGTTGGCGTCTACGATGACGAAAGAGCGCAGTGGGTCCGCACAATCCCAGAAGTCATGTACCGGCCGGTGAATCTGACCCAGCCCCCTGATTTCCGGCCACTGAATGGTAGAGTCCATCGAGGAGAGGATGGACCATGCGAAAGAGCCGTTATTCGGAAGAGCAGATTATCGGCATGCTGCGCGAGCACGATGCCGGTGTGAGCACGAAGGAGGT
>WGNG01000002.1 GCA_016124675.1 Alphaproteobacteria bacterium | reverse complement strand
CGCCTGGTCGGTCCGGGAAGCGCACGGCTCATTGGGCGATTTCCTCAACCTGCGGCCATCCACGGTTTTGGTGAATATCTGTGAAACTTGTATGTCATTTTAGGTATTTTTCTACACTATACTTGTCATCGATCATTTTTTTATTCCTTTTCGTCCTTGCGCGAAATCGTTTTTGTTATAATTTCGATGGTGAACGCGCCTGAATATCGTTAAAACGGCTTAAACGGGGGGGCCAGAATGGAATCTGTTACGCTGCGGGAAGCGCCTGTCCAGTCTCATGACTGTCTGAGCGCTCCCTTGGCTGCGCTCCATTTTACGTTCCCGGCCGTGTTTGTCGTGTCAGAGGCCTTGGAGCTTCGCTCGGTCAATCTCGCTGGACGCGCAATCCTGACGGCGGGAGATTATCTGTCCGCGCAGGAGGGGCGCCTGGTCGGCGCCACGCCCGTCAGCCAACGCAAATTGCATGAGCTCAAGGCCGGGGCGAGCGATGTCGGATATCGCACCATCGTTGAGTTTACGCTCGCCGCCATCGCCCCCCATTCACGATGGGCGGCTGTCAGCCGGCGCATAGGTGGCTGGGACAACGGGGAGACCCATACGCAGATCGCTTTGCGTCCCCTCCTCCGGTCAGACCCGATGCCCGCTGACGAGCTCACCGGTCTGATGGGCCTTTCGCCGGCCGAAGCCGACATATCGGTCAAGCTGGCGTCCGGATTGTCGCCCGTTGAAATCGCCGCCGCGCAGGGCGTCTCCGTCGGCACGGTCCGGGCCCAGCTGCGGTCGGTCTATGTCAAGACCGGCGTCAGGAAGCAGGCGGATCTGGTCGCGAGCATATGGCGCCTGGCCGCCACATGACCTGCTGTTTCAGCCCATGCCATCCAGGCCCAGTCATCCGCCCGGGGGAGCCGTCTTCAAATGCTCTATGAGGACGGCGTCATCGTCACGGTCACCATGTCAACACAAGACCATATGGCCCTCACCGACATTGCGGACCAACAGGGGGAGAGCTTTGCCTGGATACTGCTTCAGGCGGTCCGGCAATACATTGATCGCGCCGAATCGGCAGGGGCCGCCGTCTCGGATGATGGGCGCGTCGTATCCTTGCAGGCGCGCAAGGCGGCGCGCACCGCTTCGGGAGGCGGCAATGACATCGCCTGACGCGCCACGCCGCCGATGGAGCCCGCGGCGCGAGGCCAAGCCCGCGCCCTGCCCGATGCACGCGGAGCACACGGCATGACGGTTCTGGTCACCGGTGGGGCGGGCTATATCGGCGCGCACATGACGCTGGCCTTGCTGGATGCGGGCGAGACGGTCGTGGTGCTGGACAATCTGGTCACCGGGTTTGCCGCCGCGGTGGATGCGCGCGCACACTTCGTCGAGGGCGATGCCGGCGACATGGCGCTGGTGTCCAGGCTGACCGCCAACCACGCCATCACCGACATCATCCATTTCGCCGGATCCGTCGTGGTGCCGGACTCCGTCGCCGATCCGCTCAGCTATTACGCCAACAACACCGCCGCCTCGCGCAATCTGATCGAGGCGGCCCACGCGGGCGGGGTCGGGCGCTTCATCTTCTCCTCCACCGCTGCCGTGTATGGCATGGCTGGCGACGAACCGGTGCGTGAGGACGCGCCCCTGGCCCCGCTCTCGCCCTATGGCCGCTCCAAGCTGATGACCGAATGGATGCTGGCCGATCTGGCCGCCGCCAGCGATCTCACATTCGGCGTGCTGCGCTATTTCAACGTCGCCGGCGCCGATCCCAAAGGCCGCGCCGGCCAGTCGACCGCCAACGCCACCCACCTCATCAAGGCGGCCTGCCAGGCGGCATTGGGGCTGCGCGAGCGGCTGGACCTGTACGGCACCGACTATCCCACCCGCGACGGCACCTGCGTGCGCGATTACATCCACGTCACCGACCTGGTGAACGCGCACAGCGTGGTCCTGCACCATCTGCGCGGCGGGGGCGAAAGCCTCACCCTCAATTGCGGCTATGGCCGCGGCGTCAGCGTGCGCGAGGTGATCGACACGGTCAAAGCCGTCTCCGGCGTCGATTTCGAAGTGCGCGAGACGGGGCGCCGGCCCGGCGACCCGGCCGCGATTGTTGCGGGCGCTGACAGGCTGAAATCCGAGCTCGGCTGGACGCCGGAGCATGACGACCTGATGGGGATCGTGGCGTCGGCTTGGGAGTGGGAGCGAGCGCTGCGGGAGCGGGGCTGAGGGAGCGGGGCTGAGGGAGCGATTAAGGCTGCGTGCACCAAGGGGCGCACAGGCATCCATAACGAGAATCAAGACATGTCAAAACAATTGTACAATGAACTTGGTCGGTGACTGGGCCTAGGCCACTCGACTCTCACGAGTGCGCCGCCGAAGGGCGCGATCTGGAAATCGAACAGCATTTGTAAGCGGATGTTACGTTTGAATCCAATCGTTCAAACCGTACGTGTTTAAAGTGGTTTGAGGAAAATGACGAAAAAAGTCCTGATCTATACAGACAGCCGAGGCCAGCATACGCCACGAGGTGTTAAGCCATTCCCGGTCTTTGCAGAGCGGCTGGCGCAACGCCCCGATCTCGATGTGGAGCTGGCGCTTTGTCCAATGAAATGGACAACGACCCTGGACTTTCTTGAATTCATGAAGGATCGCGATCCCTCACATTGGGACCATATCATTCTGTACACCGGGATTGTCGAATGGTCACCGCGGCCACAAAACAGTGCGATCAATGACCTTTATGATAACAATTCGCCTAACAATTTGGGCAATGAGGGCCTGAATACGAGGGATTATTCAAAGAAAGTTGTTAACAACAAAAAGGCGATATTCGATGCCGTCTTCGGAGAGGGCGAGATCATTAGCTATCTGTCCAGCGATTTGGGTGTGGAATATGAAGGGCAACCCACAGTCAACATGTATAGCCTCGATATGGCGCGCCAGCATCTAGCCCCGAGGCTTAAAGAGATCCAAAATCTGATATTCATCAATTCAAACCGGTTTGTCGTGGGATGGGAGGGGGACTTCGCCCGTGGCAGGCCCGCCAATATCGCGCTGACCGAAACCTATTCCGAGGTATTTCGCGACCTGCTTGGCCCCGAGAGGGTCATCGATTTGTTGGCATGGGACGAGCGCGCGATCACCGAGCTCACCTGCGACAATCTCCATCTGACCCAGGCTGGCCATACTTGGATTTATGATGTCCTGATTGAGCGGCTGTCCATTGCCATGAACCCAGGCCGCAAGGCTCGCACAGCCTCGAAAATCAGCGTTAATCGCGCGAATGACTACAGCGCGCTGGAAAAATTTAAATCAGCTATTGGTGCTTTTGATCAATGTTCTGACTTTTATAACAAAAGAAAGACTGTTTCGAGAACAGTCGAAGCGGGAATTCCTGGCGCTCACGCAGACTTTGGCTACTTGAATATAGCGTCCTTTATGTTCTGCGACGAAACGATCTCAAACATTGCATCATGCAATAAAAACGTGCTGGATGATATTTCGATTAATGCACTCGTACAGAATTTGTATGGATCTCATATATACGCAAAATCATACATAAATAACGCCTATGCGAGCTACCAGAAGCGATGGCATAGTGAATACAGGTTTCTAACAGTTGGTAAAGTTGATTCATTTCCATACAATTATTTCTCTGGATACAGCTACAGGGCACATAGCAATGAAGCCTCAGACTGCTCCCTCGATGTCGAATTTATTTACTGCATCAAAAATCGACGGTGCAGGACTGCTATTTCGGTGAATTCGCTGATGCACTCTTTTGACGCCTATCGCTCGACGGGGGGCAATTATATCAAACCAATTGTCACGGTCGTTGAAGATGTCTCAGAAGATGTTTTTGACCCAAATCAAACGAATATAACGCTTCCGCTTAACCATATTGTTCTGAACACCGGAATCGCTTGGACACGGTCGGGCATCCTGAATGTCGGCATCAGAAACAGTCATGCAAATATTATCGCTCTCGTTGATTCTGACTTTATATTTCATGAGGGATATCTCAAGGCACTTGAAACGTATCTCACACAATGTGATTGGCGGCGCAGTATCATTGCAAACAACCTCATTGAAACCGAAGCACATAAGAAAGGGGAGGTGATATATTCAGCCTCAAGTCCCTACTCTTACATGTGGATGGCGCCCCGAACCGCACTTGATCAGGTGCGCGGTTTTGATGAGGGATATACCGGCCATGGATGGGAAGATCGCGATCTCGAGCTGAAGCTGGTGCGCCTTTGCGGGCTTCGTGTTGCTGACACAGCATCCATTGTGCCTGAATGCGTAGTGCTTCATCTCTCTCATACGTCTCGTGACGGGTATGAAAGTCATCAAGTAAACCGTTCTCGGTATCGCTTGAGACAAGAGGGTGATGCCGACGCGCTCCGTCAGGAAGCATGGGGCGAACAGGAAGTGCTTTGGAGCGCTTCGTTTTCACCATCTGACGCGCCCGGCGCAACGTCGCTTGCGCTGGGGCCAAGTTTTGCGCCACGGCGATACAAATCAAGACCATTAAAGCTGATTTCTCAGAGCCGAAACTTCGTACGGAATCTGTACATGGTGATTTCGTGTGCAGCTTACACAGAGCGGCAAGAAGCGCTATTTCAGTACTATAACTCGGCGCTGCCTGATGAAGACGGGTTTGTGTTTATTGTTGGGGGTGCCAGCCGTAACTGGTACGATCCATTGTTACGAACGATGTACATCACAGCGGGTGACTCTTATGAAGACTTGCCGGAGAAGGTGCTGAAGGCGATCACGCTATGCGTTGAGCACTTCAAGTTTCGGCATCTGATCAAAATAGATGATGATGTCATCGCGAACTTCAGCCTGTTATCCCGTCTCATTGAATCGTTTGAAAGTCCCTATTTCGGAAAAATGATCCCATCAAAGCGGGGTGCCAAGCCCAGCCCCACCTGGCATATCGGCAAGGTTTCGGATCGATCGCCATACTTTGGCAAGCCATTCAATTTCGAAGGCGGCCCCGCAAACTGGTGCTGTGGGGGAATGTATGCGCTTGCCAGAGGGGCTGCCGACACAATACACAGCAAATCCGAATCAATGAACCCGACCGAGTACCTTTATGAAGATCATATGATCGGCTCCATGCTTCATTTAAGTGGGATCGAGCCTCATTTCATTGAAGAAACAGAATCTTTATCTGATTATCGCTTCATACAAACCGATTTGCGTGAAATTCTTGATGGCAGCCTTGAAAATATAAACAACTCAGAGCTGCTGATGAAAGTCGGCGCAGTGCATTGCGGACCATTTCCACCACTTTACGATATTCCAAAGAGCAAATGCTTGGCCCTGATGTCTCTTTTTGCCGCGCAATTTAATCCGAGCAAATCCGGAGTAAAATGATGGAAATTGGTCAAAGAAAGAGGCTGGAAATGGTCGAAGCGCTTGGTCAGCGTATTGACCTCAGGATCGCTGAGATAACTACTGGGTATCCGCTGACATACCCGCGCGACAATACGAATTTGCGCAGCTACGCCGACTGGGAATTTCGCAACAACGACCCGGCTTCCCCGCAGTTAATTGAATTCTATAGTAAATATAAAGGCCAAAGATGCTTCATTATCGGCAACGGCCCCACACTCAACAAACATGACCTTTCATTGTTGCATGGCGAGAAAGTATTTGCAGTAAATTCTTTCTTCTACAAGACACGGGATACCGGATTCAAGCCGACGTTTTTCGTAGTTGAAGATGAAATGGTTATGAGGGAGAATCATAAAGAATTTCAATCATATGATGTCCCTTACAAATTTTTTCCGACAGAGTACAAAACATTTCATCCGCCAGCGGACAATGTTTTTTTCTTTCGAATGAACCATGGATTCTACCAAAATGGCAGTCCGTACTATAATGTGCCAAGGTTCTCGGCGGACCCACTCAAGGGCCTTTATTGTGGTCAGTCGGTAACCTACATAAATTTGCAACTCGCATTCTTTATGGGCTTTTCGGAAGTGTATCTTATAGGAATGGATTTCGATTACGTTATTCCGAAAGAACATATCAGAAAAGGCAATGATATCATATCTACTACTGATGATCCCAATCATTTTCATAAAGAATATTTTGGCGTTGGCAAAACGTGGAGAGACCCTAAACTTGAAAACGTTGCCATTAATTATCGGCTCGCTAAGGTATCCTATGAGGCAGTTGGACGCAGAATTTACAACGCCACTATCGGCGGCAAGCTGGAAATTTTTGACCGGGTGGATTACGAGGCATTGTTGCGCGATCCTGCGACCGGCCAGAAGCGATCGCAGCGTATTGCTCCTGTAGTAGTAAGACCTGGTGAGGGTGCTTCAGTCGCAGCACCTGATCAGTTGGCAAGGCCCCCTGTCGGTCTCGCTGCGTCTTCCCCACGACCGCAAGCCGCACCCGGCACGACGGTGGCGCTCTCCGCAGCGCCTCCCCAGAAACATCCCGAGCCCACGGCGGCTCCGATCGCCGGTTCTTCACCTGCAGCGCCCGCGCCCAAACCCGTCACGGCATCGGTCCCCGCTTCCGAGGCATTGCTGGCTGATTCTCCCAGTCTGGAGCGGAAGCCGATTCCGCAGTCTCCATCTGCCATGTCCCAATCGTCTGCCACGGACATCACCCCGCCCCAACCGCCGCAGACCCGGCCATGGTATGCGCCCATGGGCGATGCCCTGCGCAGCATTGTTCCTGGCCTGTACCCCACACTCCAGGAGGCACGGCGCGCCCTGTGGCGGCTTGCCGGATATCCGCTCGCCTGGATGTCCGGACTGGGAGCGCTGGGGGTCGCGACGTGGGCCATGGTGACGCCCGGCCCCTTCGGCGGCCGCATGGTCGTCGCCGGCGCGGCGCTGGGGGCATTGGCCGTGGTCGGCCTCGGCGCCATGGCCTGGCGGCTGCGCCGCGCCATTCAGACTCTGTCGGCTGAAAACCGGCGCCTCGCCGAAGATATCGCCTTCATCCATGAGCTCGCGTCCGGCCGGGAGGGCCGGGTTGACCAGATTATCGTGGCGCAGTCGGCACTGAGGCAGGACGTCGGCTCGATCCGCACAGCGCAGGGACGCGAGGGCGCGGCGCTCAGGTCCGAGCTCGCAGCCGTGAAGACGGCGCGCAGCGAGGACGCCGCAGAGTTTAAGCAGGAAATCTCGGGGCTGAAGTCTGCCCAGGCGTGCGATGTCAGCGCCCTGCAATCAACCCTGTCGCGCGCCATTGAGGATGCGCGCGCCGGTACGCAAGCCTCGCTGCAGGCCGAGCTGAAACGCCTTGAGGCCGAGACGGGACAGGAAATTGATCGCCTGAAGGCGGGCTCCATTCAGGATGCCGCAGCGCTCAAGCTGGAAATGTCCGCGCTGAAGTCGGCCCAGGCGCGGGATGTCAGCGCCCTGCAATCAACCCTGTCGCGCGCCATCGAGGATGCGCGCGCCGGCACGCTGGCCTCGCTTCAGGCCGAGCTGAAACGCCTTGAGGCCGAGACGGGACAGGTGGTCGATCTCCTGAAGGCGGAGATTGTGCGGTCCGGTCAGTCAGCGCGCACCGATTCCGAAGCCGTGCTGCGCAGTGAATTGCTCCGCCTCAAGGCCGATCAGGCGGAGACGTCCAAAGCCTTGCGTGAAGAGATCGTCCGCAATGGTCAGGAGGTGCGCGACAGCGTTGATGCGACGCTGCTGGCCGAGCTCACCCGGCTTGAGACCGTGCTGGCCGAACGTGCCTCGGCCGAAGCGGCGGCGCTGCGCGAGGCGCTTGGGCAGCTGCAGGCCGAGCTCGACCAGAAAATGAAGGCGCGCGCCGCGAGCACGGGGGCCAGCTTCGGCCGGGCCGCCAAGGCGGCGCTCCGGCGCGAAACGGCGCTGAAGGAGCAGATTGCGGCCTTGCAGGCTGCGCTGAGCCGCATCGAAGACGAGACTGCCTCCGCCCAAACAGCCGCCGCGCAGGGCGACGCAGCGCTGCGTGAGGAGCTCAAAGCCGTCCGCCAGGGCCTGGAGCAGCGCCTGCGCGCCGAGATCGACGAGGCCATGGCGCAGTCTGTTGGCGATCTGGCCGAGCGTATCGACGCGTCAGCCCGGGGCGCTGCAGACGATGACGCCCAGCTGCGCGAGGACATGGCGGCGCTGCGCGAGGCGCTGGAACAGCGGGTCGCCGCTGACGTCGAGGCCCTTAGGGCCGACGCCCTTGCGCAGGCCGAGCAGCGCCTGGCCGCAGAGCTGGAAGCGCTGGAGCAGCGTCTGACGTCAGCGACAGGGGATAGCGCCGACGCCCTGCGCCAGGACATCAGCGCCTTGCAGGCCGCGCTCAAGGGCGCCGAGAACACCGCCGCCTCCGCCCAAACAGCGGCAGCGGAGGGCGACGCGGCGCTGCGCGAGGAGCTCAAAGCCGTCCGCCAGGGGCTGGAGCAGCGCCTTCGCGCCGAGATCGACGAGGCCATGGCGCAGTCTGTTGGCGAGCTTGCCGAGCGCATCGAGGCGTCAGCCCGGGGCGCAGCTGACGATGACGCCCAGCTGCGCGAGGACATGGCGGCGCTGCGTGAGGCAATGGAACAGCGGCTCGCCGCTGATGTCGAGGCTGGCAAGGCCGACGCCCTGGCGCAGGCCGAGCAGCGCCTGGCTGCAGAGCTGGATGCGCTGGAGCAGCGTCTGACGTCAGCGACAGGGGATAGCGCCGACGCTCTGCGCCAGGACATCAGCGCCTTGCAGGCCGCGCTCAAGGGCGCAGAGAACAATGCTGCTGCTGCCCAAACAGCCGCCGCGCAGGGCGACGCGGCGCTGCGCGATGAGCTCAAAGCCGTCCGCCAGGGGCTGGAGCAGCGACTTCGCGCCGAGATCGACGAGGCGACAGCAGAACGGGTGGCCAGCCTTCTGCAGCGTATCGACGCTGCTGCTGATAGCGCGAAGAGCCAGGACGCGGCGCTTCGGCAGGAGCTTGAAGCCCTTCGCGAGACGTCGGCCCAGTCCGATACCGAGCTGGAGACCTCACTCAAATCAATCCAAGGGCGCCTTGCCACCGCCCAAGCCCATTCTGTCTCGCTGCATGTCACCAGCGCCTTGCGGTCTTTGCGGCCGCTATGGACTGGCGCCAGCGCGGTGCAGGCGCTCAAGGAACAGGCGGAAGTGGAGCACGGCCATGAATTGCTCATGGCGCTGCTGGCGGACGAGGAGAGGGCGTCGCCTGGCGCGCTGGCGGGCAAGACCCTGATCGAGATTGGCACCACAAGAGAGAATGTGCCGTCTCAGTCATCCACCCAGAAACTCGCCATTTTTGCTGCTCTGACAGGGCTCAGGTTCATCACCGTCGACATGGACCCGGCCAATACTGCCAAGGCGAAGGAGATCCTGAAATACATTAATCCGGGTGCGCAGGCGGTGACGCAGACCGGAGAGACCTATCTGCGCCAGCATCCAGCTGCCTTGGAGTTCGTCTATCTCGACGCATTCGACTTCGATCACGGACAGCACTCGGAGGCTCGCCAAGCCAGTTATCGCAAGTATCTGGGGACGGAGATCAGTGATCCTGCGTGCTGGAAAATGCATGAGGACTGCGCCGAGACGATCCTTGCCCGGATGGTCAAGGGCGGGATCGTGGTGCTGGACGATACCTGGACGGACGAAGAAGGCCGCTATGCGGGCAAGGGCAAGCTGGCGGCCCCGCTGCTATTGGAGAATGGGTTCTCAGTGTTAGCCAAGACGCGCCGGACATTAGCGTTGCGAAACACAACAGATGAAAATCAACGTCGCAATACTGTTATAAAGTAATACGGATTGCTAGGAGAATCATCTCCGCGCGCGGATCAAACCGGACCTTCGCGCGAACGAGAAGTCACACGTGTGACTTGGAAAAGCGCCGCCTGAAGTCACACAGGCTTGGTCTGTTCCGGCGGCCTTCGGTTCAAGCCATTGATTTAAAATGGTACGGGCGGTCGGACTCGAACCGACAAGTGCTTGCGCACGGGGGATTTTGAGTCCCCTGCGTCTACCAGTTCCGCCACGCCCGCGCATGTCGACGCCTGAGGCAGTGTCCATGCCTCAATCTGCGTGCGGTGTGAAGGGGTCCGGCGCCGCGCGGACTTGCGAACCCGGGCGCCCTGTGCAGGGCGCGCCCTTGATCCGGCCTGCTATTCCCGCCTATCGATGGGCCGCGCATCCGCGCCCGCCTCAGGAGCCGCCATGTCCGGTGCAGACGCTTCCACGGACGCCCCGCACCGTCCTGCCGCGCCGCGCCGCGGCCTGATCGCCGCGCTGGAGGCGATCGCCGCCGGCGCCCCGGCGGACGGGATGAGCCTGTCCGAGCTTTCCGAGCGCCTCAATGAGCGCGCCTTCGGCGTCATCCTGTTCGTGCTGGCGATCCCGGTCTGCATGCCGTTCCTCTATGGCGTGCCGCAGATCGTCGCCCTGCCGATGATGGCGCTGGCGCTGCAGATGGCCGCCGGCCGCTCCCATCCCTGGCTGCCCGCCCGGCTGGGCGCCCGGCGCCTCAGCCAGGCAGCCCTCATCAGCACGGCTGCCAGCGCCCGCAAATGGTTTGGCTGGATCGAGGTGCTGGCGCGCCCGCGCCTGGCCGTGCTGACCGGCCCCGTGGGCGAGCGGGTCACGGGCGCCGTGTTCGTCCTGTTTTGCGCGTCGATTCTGGTGCCGCTGCCGGCCACCAACACCACGCCGGGCATTGGGATCGCCATCGCCGCCATCGGTCTGATCACCCGTGACGGGCTGGTGTTGCTGGCCGGACTGCTTCTGGGTCTGGGCTGGATCATCCTGCTGGTCGTCGGTTTTGCGCTGTTCGGGCTGGCCTTCATCGGCCTGCTCAGCGACGCCTTGCGCGCCGCTCTGGCCTGGGCGGGCGATCATCCGGGCCTCATGGCTGCGGCTGCGGGCGCAGGCTTGCTGGCCGCCCTGGCGCTCTGGTTCGCCCTGCGGCGCCGCGCCGCCTCGCCCGACGGCGATGCGGCCGCTAGCGTTGAGGCGATGGAGACACGGTCTCACCCCGCCCTTGGCCTCGCCAGCCGCGCGCTTCGCCCGGATGTCTGGCCGCTGCTCGGTGCGGCCGGGTCCGGCGCCCTGCTGGCGGGCGCCTTCGCGTTCGAGATATTCGGCGGCCTGCCGCCCTGTCCCCTGTGTATCGACCAGCGCTGGGCCCATGTCTGGCCGGTGATTGCCGGGATCGCGCTGGTTGCGCTCTACCGGCTCGGCCCCGCCCTGCCCGGTCTGGCCGTGCGCGCCGGATCGGCGCTGATGGCGGCGCTGTTCGCCTTCGCCACATGGCGCGCCGTGCGCCATGCCGGTCTGGAATACGGCCTTCTGGATACGCGCTGCCCCGCCGCCGACATGACCGGCGTCACGCTGGAAGACCTGATGGCCCAGATGGACGCGCCTCAGGTGCTGGTCGCCTGCGACGAGGTCTACTGGTCGCTCTTCGGGATTTCCATGGCCGGATACAATGCGCTGTTCAGCGGCGCGCTGTGCGCTATCTCCCTCATCGTCCTGTTCCGCAAGCCCGCAAGGAGCGCATCATGAGCGCACCGTTTGAACGCCGCACCGTCCGCCGTCCGGGCCCCGCCCGCGACCCGCGCGCCATCGCGGCGATGATCCGCGTGGACCATGCCGGCGAGTATGGTGCGGTACGCATCTACAAGGGCCAGCGCGCCGTGTTCGGATCAAACCGCGCCACGTCGCGCATCGCCCGCCAGCTGCGCGAGATGGAGGCCGAGGAGCAGCATCATCTCGACGCCTTTGACGGCGATATCCGTGCCGGACGCGCCCGCCCGACACTGCTGTCGCCCGCCTGGAACGCTGCCGGCTTTGCACTGGGCGCCGTCACCGCCCTGATGGGCCAACGCGCCGCCCATGCCTGCACCGAAGCGGTCGAGACGGTGATCGAACAGCACTACAATGACCAGATCGCGCAGCTTGAGGCCATGGGCGAGACGCAGCTGATCGAGCGCATCACCCGCTTCCGCGATGAGGAAGTCGCCCACAAGCACCTCGCCTTGGATGAAGGCGCCCGCGAGGCGCCGGGCTATCCGCTGCTCAGCGCCGTCATCAAGGCCGGCTGCCATGGCGCGATTGCGGTCAGCCAGCGGGTTTGAACCCTACCCCAGCGCCCGCTTCACCGCCGCATCCCAGCCCGCCAGCAGGCGGGCGCGGCTGGCCGCGTCCATCTGCGGGCAGAAGCTGCGGTCAGCGCGCCAGAGCGCGCGCGCATCCTCGATGGAGCTGAATAGACCCACGCCCAGCCCCGCCAGGAACGCCGCGCCCCAGGCGGTGGATTCGGTATTGACCGGGCGCACGGCCTCCACCGCACATAAATCCGACAGGCGCTGCAGGAAGCCGGCGTCACGCGCCATGCCGCCATCGACTTTCAGCGTGCTGACATTCACCCCGTCCGCCTCCATGGCGGCGAGGAGATCGCGGGTCTGATAAGCCACGCTGTCCAGCGCCGCGCGCGCGATCTCCGCCTTGCCCGATCCACGCGTCAGCCCGGTGATCATGCCGCGCGCGTCCGGATCCCAGTGCGGCGCGCCGAGGCCGGAAAAGGCCGGCACCAGATACACCCCGCTATCCGGGTCCGCGCCAGCGGCCAGGCTCGCCGCTTCGGACGCCCGCGAGATCAGGCCCAGCCCGTCACGCAGCCACTGGATCGTGGCGCCCGCCGACAGCACCGAGCCCTCCAGCGCAAACGCGGACCGCCCGCCGAGGCGCCACGCCGTGGTGGTCAGAAGCCGCGCGCGCGAGCGCACGGGCGTGTCGCCGGTATTGACCAGCATGAAGGCCCCGGTGCCGTAAGTGGACTTCATCTCGCCGGGTTTCAGGCAGGCCTGGCCGATGGCGGCGGCCTGCTGATCGCCCGCCGCGCCGCTGATCGGCAAGGCGCGTCCGAAGATCACCGGATCGGTGTCGCCATAACGCCCCGCGCTATCGGCGATGTCCGGCAGCACGCCGCGCGGAACGGCGAACAGGCGCAACAGCTCGGCGTCCCAGTCCGCCGCCGCCAGATTGTACAGGCTGGTGCGGCTGGCGTTGGCGGCGTCGCTGACATGCACGCGGCCCCCGGTCAGGCGCCAGATCAGGAAGCTTTCCACCGTGCCGAAGGCGAGCTCGCCCGCCTCCGCCCGCGCCCGGGCGCCGGGAACGGCGTCCAGAATCCAGGCCAGCTTGGTGGCGGAGAAATACGGGTCCAGCACCAGGCCGGCGCGTGCGGCCACCATGTCCTCGGCCCCGTCCGCGCGCAGCCGGGCGCAGGCGGGCGCCGTGCGCCGGTCCTGCCAGACGATGGCGTTGTGGATCGGCCGCCCGCTGGCGCGCTCCCACACCAATGTGGTCTCACGCTGATTGGTCACGCCAAGCGCCGCGATCCGGCAGCCCTGATCTTCGGCCGCGCTGAACGCCTTGCGGGCAGTGGACAGCACCGTCGCCCAGATCACCTCGGGGTCATGCTCCACCCAGCCGGGCTGGGGATAGCCTTGCGCGAATTCCTCCTGCGCGGCGGTGATGACGCGCCCGGTCAGGTCAAACACCAGCGCACGGCTGGACGTCGTGCCCTGATCGATGGCGAGCAATGCGGTTTGTGCCATGACGTTCTCCCCCGGCGCGGTTATGCTGGCTGTTGTCACGCTAACCGTTTGCTGCGCGCAGGAGAACGCCTGTCCATGAGCTTTGAGCCTGAAACCCTGGAAAGCCCGACCGGCGCGCAGATCTGTTTACGGGTCGAAGCGGCGCAGGGCCCGGCGCGCGGGATCATCCAGATCCATCATGGTCTGGCCGAGCATTCGGGCCGCTATCGCCGCTTCGCCGCGTATCTGGCCGCGCGCGGCTATCATGTCGGCGCGCAGGACCAGCGCGGGCATGGCGCAACCACGGCGCCCGATGCGCCGCGCGGCGTGTTCGCCGCGCGCGACGGCTGGAGCCGCGTGGTCGCCGACGCGCGCGCGGTGGAGGATCATCTGCGCGCCCGCTTCGGGGGATTGCCGCTCATCCTGTTCGGCCATTCCATGGGCGGGGTGACCGCCATGACCCATGCCATGGCGCGCAAGGGGGCGGTGGACGGGCTGGCGATCTGGAACGCCAATCTGGCGCTCGGATCGCGCGCTGCCCAGATCCGCACCGTGCTCTCGATTGAATCGCTGTTCAAGAAAGCGCACGCGCCATCGACCTGGATGCACGCCCTGACCTTCAAGGCCTGGGGAAAGAAAATCCCGAACGCGCGCACCGGGTTTGACTGGCTGTCGCGCCTGCCCGACGAGGTGGACGCCTACATTGCCGATCCGCTCGCGGGCTGGGTGGCGTCCATCTCCCTGTGGCGCAGCTTTGTCGAGGGCACGCTGCGCGGCGAGGACGAGGCGGCGCTGCGCCTGATGCCGGCCGACCTTCCCATCCATCTCGCCGCCGGCGGTCAGGACCCGGTGGTCGACGGGGGCGCGGCAGTGCGCACGCTGGCGGCCCGCCTGCGCGCGGCGCGCTTCACCGACGTCACCCTGCGCTTCGACCCGCAAGGGCGCCACGAAACGCTCAACGATATCGGCTATGAGCAGGCGATGGCCGATTTCGCCGACTGGGCCGGCCGGATCTGCGGCCGGGCGGGGTGACGGCCTACCCCTCGCGCACCGGCGCGCTGGCGAAGCTGCGCGTGACCGTCCAGCCGTGATGCACCGGGCCTGAGCCCTGTCCAAAGCCGGGCGCCTGGCGGATCGCCTCGTGCAGATAGTCGCCGGCCTGCTCCACCGCCCGGTCGAGCGCCAGGCCCTGCGCCACCAGCGCGGCGATACCCGAGGCCAGCGTGCAGCCCGTGCCATGGGTGTGCCGGGTGCGCAGGCGCGGGCGCGTGAACAGGCGCATGCCGTTGCGCGTGAGCAGACAATCGATCACATCCCCGCCCTCCATATGCCCGCCCTTGACCAGCACGGCGCGCGCGCCCGCCTTGAGCAGGGCTTCGGCGGCGGCGCGCTGGCCGTCCAGGTCCTCGATTGACAGCCCGGTCAGCGCTTCGGCTTCGGGGATGTTGGGCGTGATCAGGGCGGCGCGCGGCGCCAGCAGCGCCCGGATCGCGGCCAGCGCGCTGTCATCCGCCAGCCGGTCGCCGGACGCCGCGACCATCACCGGATCGACGATGAAGGGAATCGCCTGCGCCCGCGACGCGTCGATCGCTTTGACCACCGCCTCGATCACCCCGGCGCTCGCCAGCATGCCGGTCTTGATCGCATCGGCGCCGATATCGTCCAGCACCGCGGAAATCTGGCCGGTAATGATATCGGCCGGGACCGGATGCACCGCGCTGACGCCCGTCGTGGACTGCACCGTCACCGCCGTCACCGCCGTGGCGGCGTAACCGCCCAGCGCGGTGATCGTCTTGATGTCGGCCTGGATGCCGGCGCCGCCGGACGAATCCGATCCCGCAATCGCCAGCACCCGGCCCCTGGGCGCTTCGGGCCCGAAATCGTCTGCTGCGTCAGTCATGGCGCATCCCCGCGCCCCTCACGCAAACAGGATGGACGACAGCCTGCGGCGTCCTGACTTGGTCAGCTCCGAGGCCGGCCCCGACGCGTCGAACACGCGCAGGAGAAGCTGGCGCGCCGCGGACTCGTTCCACTCCCGGTCGAGCGTGATCGAGGTGAGGAGCGCGTCCACGCACCCCGCCATGTCACCCGCCGCCAGGCGCGACCGCGCCAGCACGAAATGGGCTTCGGGATCCTTGGGCGCCCTGGCGGCGCGCGCCTGCGCCGCGCCGAGGTCTTCAGCGCCCTCCACCTCGCCCGCAAGCTCCATGGACGCGCGCACCGCGGCGATGGCCGGGTGGGATTTCTTTGCGTCCGGCGCACTGTCGATCAGCGCTCTGGCCTGGTCGGTATCGCCGCTCTGCAGATACAGGCGCGCCAGCCCCGCAAGGGCGTCGGCATTGTCCTTGTCCATCTGCAGCGCCTGGGCGAAGTCCTGCGCCGCTCCGCCCGCGTCGCCCGCCGCCATCGCCTCGTGGGCGCGGGCGATCAGGTCCTCCACCGCCTCGCCATCCACCGCGCCGGACAGGCGTGCGATGAACTGCTTGATCTGGCTTTCGGGCAGCGCGCCCATGAAGCCGTCCACCGGCTGGCCGTTCTGGAAGGCGATCACCGCCGGGATGGACTGGATGCGCAGCTGGCCGGCAATGCCGGGATTTTCATCGATATTGATCTTCACCAGCCGCACCGCGCCCTTGGCCGCGCGCACCGCCGCCTCGATCACAGGGGTGAGCTGACGGCACGGCCCGCACCAGGGCGCCCAGAAATCGACCAGCACCGGGACCGTTTTCGACGGCTCGATGACATCAGCCATGAAGCTGCGGTCGGTCCCGTCGCGCACCAGCGCGTCGCCCGCCGGAGCAGACGGGGCCTTGGGGCGGCCGCCGGCGCCAAAAATCTCCATGACAATCGCTCCTCGCAAAACTGGTCGAACCCTTGCGCCCTAGTTGGCGGCTCGCACGCCCGCTGGCAAGTCTCAAGCGGCGCCGGCGGCTGACAGATCGATCACCTCGGGCGCCCGCCCCAGCGCGCGCACGAACCGCAACAGGTCGGCGCTGGAGATCGCCGTGGTGGCGTCATTCTTCAGCGGATGGAAATTCACCATCCCGTGCTGCATCAGCGCCTCATCAAGGATGAAGCGCACGGCGTGGCGCGGATCATTGATGATCGCAAACGCCGTCACCGAGCCCGGCGTCACGCCCAGCGACGCCTCCAGCAGGTCCGCTGATCCAAACGACAGCCGCGCCCCGCCAATCGCCTTGTGCAGCTGGTTGAGCTCGATCTGCGTCGATTGCAGCGCGCTGATCAGGACGAGCGCGCCCTTCTTGTCCTTGAGGAACAAATTCTTCGTATGCCCGCCGGGCATCGCCGCCTTGATCTCCTCGCCCTCGGCCACGGTGAATACCGGCGCATGCTCCACCGTGCGGTGGGCTATGCCCAGCCCGTCGAGAAACGCGAACAGCGCCGCCCGGCTGACGGGAGGGACAGGCGGATGGGGAAAGTGTGTCATGACCCACCGATTAGCCTTGTCCGGCAGGCGTGCGCAAGCTTCGGACGGGGCCGCCGCTGCGCTGCCAATGGCGTGAACAGGCGGGCTTGCCAAACCTGGCGCGATGCGCGATATACCCGCCTCCCGGCTCTGGCCGGGCCCTGTCACGCAGGATATGAGCGGGCGTAGCTCAGGGGTAGAGCATCACCTTGCCAAGGTGAGGGTCGTGAGTTCGAATCTCATCGCCCGCTCCATTATGTCAGTACCTCGTCACTGAGCGGTTTCATTGTACGAGACTGAAGCCAGGCGCGGATAAAGTCCTGCATCCAGTGACGAACGGGATGCCAGTTTTCGCTCCAAGCCAGAGGTCAGGGACAGCGTCGCAAGCGCTGGCAGATCTGATAGGCGAACAAGAGCTTCTCAGCTGCGTCTGAAAAGATCGGAGCCGAATCGAAAGCTTCATCAAGCGGAATATAGTCGACAATGAAGTATTCTCGCTGGCTGGCGCATTCCCCGCGGCGGCGTTCCATCAGGAAGATGGCTTTCAGATCCCGGAACAGGCCGGTTTCGCTTTCTACAGCTACGCGCTCGAACTCACGCATGATCTCATTGGGAACGAACGCGTTCACCGCATTCGACGTGCGATCTCCGATGACGGCGACATACCCGTGATCATCGCCCCTGAAGTGAAGCGCGGCCATGCCCGGAATACGTCTCGATATATACCCCTGAAAGGCGACACGCTGAACCTGGGCCTCACCGCGCACCAGGCCGAGCGTATACAGACACAGCATGGACCGGGCCGCGTCACCCAGGCCCTCGCCCACGGCCTCGCCAGCTTGCATGGCGTCGGAAAAACCCAGCTCATCCAGCCGCCTTTGCTCGATCAGCTCGTACTCAACACCGCCGGCGGCGATGTAGGTCGCCCCGCCGCGCTCGCGCAGCTGATAATCAGACGCCGTAGCATGACCCGCGAACACGCACATCGTGGTCACAAAAACCGCCAGCATACGCAGGGCCGACCCCAAAAGCGTTGCTGCGTCTCGACCAGCCATCTTGTCCCTCACCAGTGTGTTCGCCCTGCGTCGGAGTTTGACAGAGACCCGGGGTCAAATCCACGCAAGACAAGCCGGTCATTAAAAATTCATCCGCCGCGCCGCCGTGCGGCAGGTCAGGGTCGGGCGCCGCGTGGCCGCTGGTCTTCAGCCTTACCGTTATCAGGCCCGTCTTTCCCCGCATCATCCGTGCC
Organism: Alphaproteobacteria bacterium; assembly: GCA_016124675.1. Taxonomy (GTDB): domain Bacteria; phylum Pseudomonadota; class Alphaproteobacteria; order Caulobacterales; family Maricaulaceae; genus Oceanicaulis. The sequence goes on along the minus strand of WGNG01000002.1, from coordinate 264,950 downwards.
GTCATCGGGCTGCACGATCGAGGGCGGATCGGACGCCGGGAAGCTGTCATCGAGCGCGTCGTCGAGCTGGTCTTCCTCGCTGTCCGGGTGTGGCGCGTCGCGGGCCGCGCGGCCGGGTCTGGGGGGTTCAGGCTGTTTGCGGGCCATGGGGCTCTCCGTCTGCCGGGAACAGATATAATCCCCGCCCCCGCACGTCAGTTCCCGCGCCGCGGCGCCTGTCCTCACCCGAAGAGGCCGTCACCCGCCCGCCGGCCGCCGCCCCGGCCGCGCGCCGCGATAGGGCCGCCACACCCCGTCTGCGCCGCGCAGCATCAATCCGTCCGGGTCGGTGACGAGATGCAGCAGCGCCGCCGTCTGCCCATCCGTGACGCCGTCATGGCGGGCCGGGCGGAAGCGCATCTGGAACACGGCGAGCACGCGGTGTGTTGCGGCGTCCCATTCGCCCGTCTCTTCAAGTGGATAACCGTGCGCCCGCAGGCGCGCCTGGTGCCAGGCTGCATCGGGCGGCGCGGCCTGGTACTGCGCGGTGAGCGCCTCCAGCCGCGTTTCGTCCGGCCACGGAACAAGCCCGGCCCAGGCGAGGCGCCGCCACGGAAACAGCGGACCCGGATCTGACTTTCTGTCCGGTGAAACCTCCGCATGGCCAAGAATGCGGTGGGGCGCGATGGCATGGCGTTCGCCGATATCATCAATCAGCCAGGCCGCCGCCGCGATCTGCGCCTCGTCATAGGGCTCCCAGTCCTCCGGCGCGCCCCAGTCATAGCCGCGATTGACGATCTCGATGCCGATGGACGCCGTGTTGAGATAGGTCTCGCCGCGCCAGCTTGAGACCCCGGCATGGCGCGCGCGCCGGTGCTCGGGGACCAGGCGGTGAATGCGCGCCGGGTCGCGGCCGATCAGGTAGTGGCTGCTCACCCCGGTCTGCGTCAGAAGCCGCAGCGAGTCATCAAAATCCACCGCCGTGTAGTGCACGATGATATAGCGCACCCGGCTGTCATGTGCCTCACTGGCATGGCTCGTATCAATGCGCGGCCCGACCGCGCAGGCGGCCAGCACCAGGGCAAGCAGGCCGCTGAACGCAACCATGGCTGGCCGCACCGGCGCAGCGCCGCTTGTCTGACAGGTCTGGCGGGTTCGAGCGATCATGGCCGCGACCCTGCCCGCGCGCCGGTCCGGCGGCAAGGGCCGCCAGCTTCAGGGATTGATCGCGCCGGACCCGGCTGCTAGTCAGTCCATTGTCCTGAGGGAGTAGCCGCCTGCGCAGACGCGCCGGGCCTTCGTCAACAGACTTGGCCGGCATGGCCATGGCGAAGGCGCATCTACGGATACTGGCGAGACTCATGACGGCCTGACGCGGGTTTCGGGAGCCGGACGCGTCAGGTTGTCATGGAGTCTTGATGACCGGCTCCGGAGGGCATGTGCCATGTCTCAGCTTATCATGATCTTCTTCACGGTTTTTCTGGCTGAACTGGGTGACAAGACCCAGCTCGCCACCGTCCTGTTCGCGTCCGAGGGCCGCCACCACCCTGCCCTCGTGTTCGTCGCCGCGTCAGCGGCGCTGGTGCTGTCAGCCGGTCTGGCGGTCCTGCTGGGCTTGGCGGCCGAGCGCTGGCTCTCTATGGCCCCGCTCAAGCTGCTTGCGGGGCTGGGCTTTATCGCCATCGGCGCCTGGACCGTATGGGAGCATTTCAAGGGGTGAAGCACAGGCGTCAGCGCCGCTCCACGCCCGGCATCGTCCATTCGCCTGACAGCGCCGCGTCGCCGGGCGCATACAGGCGCGCCGTCAGGGCAAACGGCGCGTCCGGCGGCGCCGGCAGCCAGTTGACCTGTGCAGAACCCTGTGGACGCTCTGTGGATATCCACACCGTCAGCCCGCCATCGGCATCGTATTCCAGATCGTCCCGGTCCCCCAGCGCGTGACGCCCGCCGGCGCCCTCGGGCAGGAAGCCATCGGCGTCATAAAGCGTGATCGACCAGAACGCCTCCGCGGGGGGCAGTTCGCCGGGCTCAAAGCGCAGGACATAGTTGTGGCTGGAATGCAGCCTCCGTCCGTCGCGGTCCACATCCGTGTTGGGATAGATGGCGTCCGCCGGCAGGTTGGCGCCCAGCCCGATCAGCGCCACGCCGGCGCGCAGGGCGTAATCCGTGCCGTAAGCGCCCAGGCCCTCGGTCAGCGTGCGCCAGCCTTCCGGTCCCGGCGGCCGGCGATCCGCCTCGGCGAGCCGTGCGCGCGCCACCGCCACGCCGCGCGCCATCGCCTGACGCGCCATGAGGCCGTGCCCGCTCCAGTCCAGCGCGCCGGTTTCAAGATCCACGCCCAGCGCCGCAAGGCGCGCGGTCATCGCAGAATCATCGGGCCGCGCCGGGTTCTGCCCCATCAATGCCGCAAGGCGGGCAAAGAACACCCCCGGCGCCAGCGCCGCCACCGCGTCGGGCGGCCGGACGCCGGCCTCGCCGGCCCGCGCAGGCTCGGACGGCGCCGGAGCGGTCAGCGACAGGGCGTCCTGCAAGGCGTGGACGGGCGCGAAGTCCTCACCCGGCGTGATCTCGATGCGCCCGATCAGCCAGGCCATCGGCGTGGACACGCGCACATGCACCGCACCCGGCAAGGCCGGCCCGTCCCAGCCCGGCCCGGTGATGAAGGCCAGCCCCGGACCCGGCCCATGCATGCGCGAGCCCGGCGCCCCGGCCACATCGGTCCAGGCGTCCATCACCTGCAAAAGCCAGTAGCGCTCGCCCATGTCCGGCCAGCGCAGCACGGCGGGGCCGTCAGACAGGTCCAGCCAGGCGATGGTGTAGAGCGTATCGAGATTGGGCCGCACCACCGTGTCATCGCCCGCCTGCGGCAGGGCGCGCACATGATGCAGCGTGTTGACGCCGCCCTGCTCGCTCCCGCTCGCGCCCTCGCCGGCCAGCCGCGCCAGCGTCACCGCGCGCGTCTCCTCCATAAGCACAAGGGGATAGCCGAACACATACGCCTCGCCCGCGCTCTGGCCGAGTTCGCGCAGGGACAGGCCGTCCGGATTGCGGGTCAGCACATGCCAGCCCGCCGCCGCGGCGGCGAGAATGACGATCAGGGTGAAAATCGCAGGGCCAAGATATCGCATCGCTGCACCATCGCCTGTCAGGCTGGCGCCGCGCAAGGCTTTGCCCGCCTGCCGCACGGCCCTAACGCTCCTTGCGGTAAAGCCACATCGTGACGGGACCGAACACCGCCGCGATCAGGCCCGGGGCCAGCAGCGCCAGCAGAACGGCGCGCAGGTCCGGTGTGCCCGCCATGATGTCGCGGATGGCGGTGACCAGCAGGCTGACCGGATTGACCGCCACCACCGCCTGCAGCCAGCCGGGCATCGTGGCCGGATCGACATAGATGTTGGAGGCGAAGGTCAGCGGCATCAGCACCAGCCAGGCCAGCGTCATGACGGTGGAGGGCGTGCGCACCGACAGGGCCAGCGCGGTGAAGATCCAGCCAAAGCCGAAGGCGAAGGCGTTCATCAGAAGCAAGGCCGGGATCACGGCGATGAACCCGCCCTCGGGGCGATAGCCCATCAGCGTGCCAACGATGAAGACGATGACGCCCGAGGCGGTGAAGCGGAACACATCGGCCAGCATCGCCCCGGCGATCGGCCCCGGCGACCAGACGGGCAAGGAGCGGAACCGGTCGAACACGCCCTTGGAAATGTCGGTATTGAGCGTGAAGCCGGTATAGACCGAGGTAAACACGATCGTCTGAACCAGAATGCCCGGCAGCAGGAATTGCAGATAGGCGTCTGTCGAGCCCGCCAGCGCGCCGCCGAACAGATAGGTGAACATCACCGTGAACATGATCGGCGTGACCACCACGTCGAACAGCTGTTCAGGCATGTGCTTGATCTTCAGAAGCGCCCGCCAGGCATAGGTCAGGCTGACCGATATCGCATGCGGCGGCCGTTCGGCCCGCTCCGGCGCCGATTGAACCACGCTCTCGGCGGCCTGTTTCAAAGTCTGGCTCATATCGCTCATGGCCTGGCCTCCGGCGCCCGCCCGGTCTCGTCCTCCGGCGGGCGTCCGGTCAGGGTGAAAAACACTTCATCAAGGCTTGGCTGGCTTAGGCTGTAACCTGACAGCGCGATGCCCGCCGCCGACAGCGCGCCGAGCGCAGCCAGCCCCGCGCCGGGATCAGATACGTCCACGCTGAAGGATGCGCCATCGCCGCCGGCGCGCACCTCGCCGGCCAGCGTCCCGGCCAGCAGGCGGGCCGCCTCGTCCCGCTGGTCTGGGCGCGCCAGATGGATCTGCAACACGCCGCCGCCGACTTTGGCCTTCAACTGCGCGCTGGTGCCGCGCGCGATGATGCGCCCGTGATCGACCACCGCGATCTCGCCCGCCAGCTGGTCGGCCTCTTCGAGATATTGCGTGGTCAGAAGGATGGTCGTGCCGCTCGCCGCCAGGCCGCGCACGATGTCCCACACCTGATTGCGCGAGCGCGGATCCAGCCCGGTGGTGGGCTCATCGAGGAACAGAAGCTCGGGCCGGCGGATCAGGCTGGACGCGATGTCCAGCTTGCGCCGCATGCCGCCGGAATAAGTCTTCGCCTGCTGTCCCGCCGCGTCGGCAAGATCAAACGCGCCCAAAAGGTCCATGGCGCGCCCCGTCGCATGGCTGCCTTTCAGCCCCGACAGGCGGGCCAGCAGCAAGAGGTTCTCATACCCGGTCAGGTCTTCATCCACCGAGGCGAATTGTCCGGTCAGGCTGATCTTGCGGCGCACCTCGCGCGGCTCACGCTCGATGTCATGGCCCAGCACCTGCGCGCTGCCCCCAGTGGGCCGCAGCAGCGTCGCCAGCATGCGCACCAGCGTGGTCTTGCCCGCGCCATTGGGCCCCAGCACGGCGAAAATCTCGCCGCGGCGCACCTCCAGATCAATGCCGTCCACAGCCCGCTTCTCGCCGAAGCGGCGCGACAGGGCGCGCGTTTCAATTGCAAGAGCGGTCATGGGCGGGCTCGTCAGCAGGGGGCCGGGCGGGCCTGTTTAGCCCACTGAGCGCGCTGCACAAGGCAACATGATATGACGGTTCAGACAGGCGGCGCGGCGCGCGAGCCTCGACACCGGCGCGTCGCGTGCGCACAGTGGGATGATGGACAAGACAGTCTACAAACGCGAGCTGAAACGCCTCCAGATCGGACTGGTGGCGCTGCAGCGCCATCTGATTGCAACCGGCGGGCGGCTTCTGGTGATCCTGGAGGGGCGCGACGCGGCGGGCAAGGACGGGGCGATCAAGCGCATTGTCGAGCATCAGTCGCCGCGTGACACCCGCGTCGTGGCGCTCGGCAAGCCCACTGACCGCGACCAGACCAGCTGGTATTTCCAGCGTTGGGCGGCCCAGCTGCCGGCGGGTGGAGAGACCGTGCTGTTCAACCGCTCCTGGTATAATCGCGCCGGCGTCGAGCCGGTGATGGGCTTTTGCACCGGCGGCCAGCACGCCGCCTTCCTGCGCGATGTCGGCCCGTTCGAGCATGTGCTGACCGATGACGGACTGATCCTGTTGAAATACTATCTCGACATTTCCCGCCAGGAGCGGGCGGCCCGGCTGGATGAGCGCCGGGTCAATCCGCTCAAGCGCTGGAAGATCTCGCCGGTGGATTCAGTCGCGCTGGAGAAGTTCGACGCCTATTCCGCGGCCCGCAACACCATGCTCGCCGCCACCGGCGACCCGGTCCCCTGGCGCGTCGTGAACGCCGACAACAAGCGCGCCGCGCGCCTGGCCATCATCCGCGACATGCTGTCGAGCGCGCCCTGCCCGGAGCTGCCGGAGGATTATGGCCAGCCCGACCCGGCGGTGCTGCGCCGCTGGTCAAGGGACGACAATCCCGACAAGCATTTGCATCTTTGAAACGCAACGCCAGGAGACGAAGGCCATGGTCTGGGCGCTGAGCATTGATCAATCCGACATCACCCACGCCGCCCTTGTGGAGGCCGCGCCGCGCGCTCTGGAAGACGGGGAGGCGCGCCTGGCCGTGCGCCGGTTTGCGCTGACGGCCAATAATGTCACCTATGCCGCCTTCGGCCAGGCCATGGGCTATTGGCGCTTCTTTCCCGGCCAGGACGGGCGTGGGCGCCTGCCGGTCTGGGGCTTTGCCCAGGTGACCGAAAGCCGAGCGCCGGGGCTGGAGGTGGGCGAACGCGTCTATGGCTATTGTCCCGCCGCGAGCGAACTGGTGGTCACGCCCGGCAAGCTCCGCGAGGAGAGCTTCTTCGACGCATCGGAGCACCGCTCCACCCTGCCGGCGGTGTATAACCGCTATGTGCGCTGCGCCGCCGATCCCGCCTACGGCCCCGATCAGGAGGGGGCGCAGATGGTGCTGGCGCCCCTCTTCCTGACCGCCTTCCTGATCGATGCCCATTTGCGCGATACCGGCTTTGCCGGCGCGCAGCGCATCACCCTCACCAGCGCGTCGAGCAAGACCGCTCTGGCGCTCGCCTTCCTCCTGAAACGCGACCGGGCGGACGGCCGGGTCATCGAGGCGCTCACCGCGTCACGCAACGCCGCCTTTGTGGAGGCGTCAGGGCTTTATGACGTCACCACAGCCTACGATGATGTCACCGGAATGGACACGGCGCCTGCGCGCCTGATCGTGGATTTCGCGGGCTCCGCCGAGCTCAACCGCGCCCTGCATCACCGGTTCGCGGACGCGCTGAAAGCCAATATCCGCGTCGGCGGCGCCCATTGGGATGACAGCGCGCCGGCGCGTGATCTCCCCGGTCCGAAGCCCGCTTTCTTTTTCGCTCCCGATCACGCGCGCGACCGGATAAGGGATTGGGGGCACGAGGGATTTGCCCGCCGCCAGGGCGCGGCATGGCGCGATTTCGTCAAGGCCTCCCACGATCTTCTGGCCTGGCGCACGCTCCGCGGGTCCGCTGCGGCGCTGGGCGCCTGGCAGGCGCTGGTGCGCGGCGATGTCCCCCCCAGCGAGGCGCTGGTGGTCGAGGTAGAAGAGCGCTGACAGGGCGGGGCGCACTGGCGTAGAACAGGCGCCATGATCCGCCCCACCGCCCTCCCCGCCACCCTCGACGGCCTGCGCCTTCGCGCCGAGCTCGCCGCCGCCACGCGCAAGGGCTGGGACCAGCCGGCTGACCGGCAGGCGGCGCTGGCCAAGCTGAAAGCCTATATTAATCGCGGCCGTACCCATGCCGAATCGCGGCTGCACGGCGCCAGTGGCGGCCTTGAAGCGGCGCGCACCCTGTCAGGCGTCATGAATGCGGCGCTGCGCGCCCTGTACGATTCCATCGCCAGCGACCTGACCGATCAGGGCGCGCGCACGCCCGGCCTCGCCCTGTGCGCCGTGGGCGGATTTGGCGCGGGCGAGCTCGCCCCGCACAGCGATATCGACTTGTTGTTTCTGGTCGATGACCCTGCGCCGGAACACGCCAGCCTGATCGTGGAGCGCACCTTATATGCCCTGTGGGATTGTGGCCTGCCGGTGGGCGGCGGCGCCATTCGCACCGTGGATCAGGCGATCGCGCTGGCGCGCGACGACGTGTCGGAGCGCACGGCGCTTCTCGATATCCGCAGCCTGACCGGCGATGTGCGCCCGGTGCGCGCGCTTCTGGCGGCGTTTGAAGACCAGCTGCTAGGCGACCAGGCGGGCGTTTTCGCCGCCGCCAAGCTCGCCGAGCGCGATGCCCGCGTCGACCGCCAGGGCGACAGCCGCTACGCCGTCGAACCGCATGTCAAGGACGGCAAGGGCGGCCTGCGCGATCTGCAGACCGTGCGCTGGCTCGCCCAGGTGCTCTACGGCGCCGACGCGCTGGAGCGCTGGGTGGCGGCCGGCTTGCTCTCTGTCGCCGATGTTGAGCGCTATCTCTCCGCGGCGGACTTCTTCTGGACCGTGCGTTTCCACCTGCATGCCCTGGTGGGACGCAAGGATGACCGGCTGAGCTTTGACATGCAGCCCGGCGTGGCCGTGCGCATGGGCTATGACGACCGCGCCGACGCGCTGGGGGTGGAAGCCTTCATGCGCGACTATTTCCGCAAGGCCATTGATGTCGGCGCGCTCACCCGCCTGGTGTGCGCCAAGCTGGAGGCTGACGAGCTGAAAGACGCCCCCGGCGCGGCCGGCCGCTTCCTGCCCTCGGACGGGCTGGCGGATGCAGAGGGCCTCGCCGAAGAGGGGTTCGCCCTGCGCGCAGGGCGGCTGATCTTCGCCGACCCTGCCGCGATCGAAGCCGACCCGGTGATGATGCTGCGCCTGTTCGAGATCGCAGCGGCGCGTCATTACGATCTGCATCCCGACGCCGTGGCGCGCATCGGCCAGTCCCTTCGCCTGATCGACGATGCGTTCCGCATCGATCCGCGCGCAGCGCGCAGCTTCTTTGCCGTACTGCTGGACGCCGAAGACCCGCGCATGACCCTGCGCGCCATGACCGAGGCGGGGCTCTTGGGCGCCTATATCCCGGAGTTTGGCGATATCGTCGCGCGCACCCAGTTCAATATGTATCACCGCTTCACCGTGGACGAGCACACGCTCAACGCGCTCGGCCTGTTGCGCCTGATCGAGCAGGGCAAGCTGGCGGGCGATCACCCGCTGGCCACCACCCTCGCGCAGAAAATCTCCGCCCGCCGCGCATTGCACCTGGCGGTGCTGCTGCACGACACCGGCAAGGGCAAGGGCGATCAGTGCGTGGAGGGCGCCGCCAATGCCCGCATCGCCGGCCCGCGCCTGGGCCTCGACGAGAACGAGGTGGAGCTCACCGCCTGGCTGATCGCCAATCATCTGGAAATGAGCGATGCGGCCCAGCGCCGCGATATCTCCGACCCGCGCACCGTGCTCGACTTTGCGCGCCTGTGCGGCACGCTGGAGCGCTTGCGGCTCCTGACCATTCTGACCGTGGTGGATATCCGCGCGGTGGGGCCGGGCGTGTGGAATGGCTGGAAGGCCCAGCTCCTGCGCGATCTCTACCAGGCGACCGCCGCCGTGCTGGCCGAGGGCGGGGAGCGCGGCGAGGATGCCGCGCGTGCGCGCCTGGCCGCCCGCGCCGACACGGCCCGCGCGGCCTTCCGGTCTGTGGTGGGCCGGTTTGACGCCGATTTCGCCGCGCGCTGGACCGGAGAGATGGACGACCCGTACTGGCTGGCCTTCGCCGAAAGCGACCGGCTGCGTCACGCTGCCTTCGTGCGCGCCAGCGCCGCCCAGGGCCGCGACATCGCTGCGGGCGTGCGCATCGACAAGCGCCGCTCGGCCTGTGAGGTGATGGTGCTGGCGCCCGACCGCGACGGCCTGTTCGCCGATATCGCCGGGGCGCTGGCGCGCGAAGGCGCCAATGTGGTGGGCGCCCAGGTGGCCACCACTCATGGCGGCCAGGCGTTTGACGTATTCTTCGTCCAGGAAGGCGGCGGGCGCCCGTTCGGATGGGCCGACCCTGAGGGGCGCTCGCGGCTGAAACAGGCGGTGGAGAGCGCCGCGCGCGACGGCCTGGCGGACGACTGGCGCTTGCCCGTACGTCCCTTGCGCCGGCGCGAGGCCGCGTTCGCCGTGAGCCCTTATGTCAAGCTGGACCTCGAGGCCGCCGACAACGCGCTGGTCATCGAAGCCTCGGGCCGCGACCGGCCGGGCCTGCTGCACGCGCTCGCCCACACGCTCACCGGGCTTGGCCTGTCGCTGCACGCCGCCCGCATTGACGGCTACGGCCAGCGCGCGGTGGACACGTTCTACGTCACTCGCAAGGGCGAAAAGCCCGATGATCCGGCGCTTCTGGAGACCATTACACAGGCGCTGGAAGCGGTGCTGGCCGAGGCTGAGGCGGCGCTGGGAACCCCGTCCGGCGCGGGGCCGGCCCCAGTTTCTGCGAGCGCCGGGCGGTGAGGCTGTTCCGCAATCTCGGTGTGGTGAGCGGCTTCACCCTGGCCAGCCGCATTCTCGGCCTCGCCCGCGAAAGCCTGATGGCCGGGCGCCTGGGCGCCGGGCCGGTGGCCGACGTGTTCTTCCAGGCTTTGGTCATCCCCAACACCTTCCGCCGGGTGCTGGCCGAGGGCGCGTTCAACGCCGCCTTCGTGCCGCTTTATGCGCGCGAGCTGGAAGGCAAGGGCAAGGAAGAGGCCGACGCCTTCGCCAGCGAGGCGCTGAGCGTTCTGGCCACCGTCACGCTTGTTGTGGTGGTGGCGATCCAGCTGCTGGCCCCTTGGATTGGCTACGTTTTCTTTCCCGGACAGATCAATGATCCCGGCCTATTCGCGCTGGGCATCCTGCTGTTGCAGATCATGATGCCCTATACGCTGTGCATGGCGGTGACCGCCCTGATCGGCGGCGGGCTCAATTCCCATGGACGGTTCGCCACGGCCGCCGGCGCGCCCATGCTGTTCAATCTCGTGCTGATCGGGGTGCTGCTGTTCGAATTTGCGGACCGCGAAACGCTGGCGCTGTGGCTGGCGATCGGCGTGACAGCGTCGGGCGTGATGCAGGTGGCGCTGCTGGTGCTGGCGGCGCGCCGGGCGAAGCTGAAATTCACCTTGCGCGCCCCGCGCCTCACACCCCGGGTCAAGCGCCTGATCGCGCTGGGCGTGCCCGGCGCGGTGGCGTCCGGCGTCACCCAGATCAATGTCCTCGTCACCTCCTCCATCGCCATGCTGGAAGTCGGCGCGCGATCCTATCTGTATTACTCCGAGCGGCTCTTCCAGCTGCCGCTGGGCGTGATCGGCATCGCCATGGGGCTCGCGCTGCTGCCCAATCTCGCCCGGCGACTGCGCGCTGGCGACGAGGCGGGCGGCCAGTTCGCCATGAACCGTTCCATCGAAATCTCGATGGCCCTGACCCTGCCGGCCGTGATTGCCATGCTGGTGATCCCGCAATTCCTGGTCGGCGGATTGTTTGAGTGGGGCGAGTTCACATCCGAAGACACCGCCAATACCGCGCTGGCCCTCATCGCCTACGGCGCGGGCCTGCCCGCCTTCATCCTGATCAAGGTGCTCGCGCCGGGCTTTTTCGCCCGTGAGGACACGGCCACGCCGATGCGCTACGCACTGGTTTCGGTAGTGGTCAATTTTCTGCTGGCCGTGAGTTTGTTCTTCGGCGGCATGGGCTTTCTGGGCCTCGCCATCGCCACCAGCGTGGCGGGCTGGATCAATGTGGTCCTATTGGCGCGCACACTGCTGGCGCGCGGGCTGTGGCGGCTGGACGCGCGCCTCGCCGCCCGGCTGCCACGCCAGGTGCTGGCCGCCGCACTGATGGGCGCAGCGGTCTGGGCGATGGCGGGACCCGGCACGGACTGGATTACCGATATCGCCCCGGCGCTGGGAGCGTATCCCGCCAAGCTGATCGTACTGGGCGCCGTCGTGATGCTCGGCGCGGCGGTCTATGGCCTCGCCGCGCTGGCTGTCGGAGCGCTCAAACCCTCAGACCTGCGCGATCTGGTGCGGCGCAGGCCCGATTCCGCCTGACGCGCTCTCGCCCTTCATGCTTGAGCCTCGCGCGCGGCGGGGCTATCACCGCGCCCTGTTCCTTCCTGACTGATCAGCCATCGGACCACCCATGAGCGACGCCATGCCTGTGTATACCGGCCCTGAACGCATCCTGTCGGGCATGCAGCCCACAGGCGGGCTGCATATCGGCAATTATCTGGGCGCGCTCAAACACTGGGTGCGCCTGCAGGAGGGCGCGGCCGATTGCTTTTATTGCGTGGTCGACATGCACGCGATCACCGTGGCGCATGACCCGGCCGAGCTGCCGGGCCGCGTGCGCAGCGCGGCGGCCGCCTATATCGCCGCCGGGGTGGACCCGGACCGCAGCGCGGTGTTCGCCCAGTCGGCCGTGCCCGCCCATGCCGAGCTCGCCTGGATATTCCAGTGCGTGGCGCGTCTGGGCTGGCTGGAGCGCATGACCCAGTTCAAGGACAAGGCGGGCAAGGACGCCGAGCGCGCCAGCGTCGGCCTGTTCACCTATCCGGTGCTGCAGGCGGCTGACATCCTCATCTACAAGGCCACCCACGTGCCTGTGGGCGAGGACCAGAAACAGCATCTGGAGCTGTCGCGCGACATCGCCGCCCGCTTCAACCGCGATTTCGGCGGCGGCGAGGCCGTGCTGCCCTTGCCCGAGCCGGTGATCCCGCCCTCCGGCGCGGGTGCCCGCATCATGTCGCTGAAAGACGGCACGGCGAAAATGTCCAAATCCGATCCCAGCGACAATTCGCGCATCAATCTGCACGACGACGCCGACACCATCGCGCGCAAGATCAAGAAGGCCAAGACCGACGCGGAGCCCCTGCCCGCCACCACAGCCGAGCTCGACGCCCGGCCCGAGGCGCGCAATCTGGTCGGTCTTTACGCCGCGCTGACCGGGATCAGTGCGCAGGCCGTGCTCGATGAGCATGCCGGCCAGGGTTTCGGCGCCTTCAAGCCGGCGCTCGCCGAGATCGCGGTGCAGTTCATCGCGCCCATCGCGGGCGAATATGCCCGCCTGATCGCCGACCCGGCCGAGATTGACCGGGTCCTCACTCGCGGCGCTGAACGGGCGCGCGCTGCGGCCGATCCGGTCATTGCGCAGGTGCGCGAGCGGGTCGGTTACTGGAAAGCATAGACGGGGCGCGCTTGCGAAACTGCCCCGTTATCGTCACATTATGGCTCCGTCCGGCGCGGGTCTGTCTGCGCCGGCTGGCAAGACAAGGACCCCTCCCCATGCGTCATTCAATCTGGCTTGCCGCCGTTTCGGCGCTGGCCCTCGCCGCCTGCAACGAACCCGCTGTTCCCACCCCTTACGAAGACGGCGACGCAGCGCATGCCGCTGCGCCGGAAGACCCCGCGGCCAACACCGTCAATCCGGCTCCGGCCGGGACCGGCGAGGCCGAACCCGCGCCCGCCATGGCCGCGTTCACCGTCACCGACGCCTGGATCCGCAATCCGCCGCCGGGCCGCGACGTGACCGCCGGCTTCATGACGCTGACCGCCGAAGGCGCCGCCGCACGCCTGGTTGATGCCCGCTCCCTCGCCGCTGCGCGCATGGAGATTCACACCATGGCGATGGAAGGCGATGTCATGCGCATGCGGCAGGTGGGCGGGTTCGACATCCCTGAAGGCGGGTCGATCACGCTGGCGCCGGGCGGCGACCATCTGATGATGTTCGAGATCAATCGCGACATCCTCGCCACCGGCCAGGTCGAGGTGGAGCTGGTGTTTGAGAACGGCCAGACCGTCAATCAGGTGTTCGAGGTGCGCGACACCGCGCCGGACGCCCCAGCCAACTGACGGGTCGTCTTCCGCCCTTATTGAGTCAACGGGCCGGGCGCGATGCGTCCGGCCCGTTTTCTGTGACATGACGGAGGCGCGCGCCGTCAGGCCGACGCCTTTTTCACCGCCTCCATATAGGCGCGCAGCACCGCATTGATTCGGGTCTGATACCCGCGCCCGCCCTGCTTGAAAAAGTGCAGCACATCCCGGTCGAGCCGCACCGTCACCTGCTGCTTGCCATAGCCGGAATGCCAGACGGCTTGCGCGAAATCTTCCTCGATCCATTCGGGTATGTCGGAGGTGTCGATATCCTCGTCGGGAATTTCCGCCAGCCGGCGCAATTCCTCACGATCCGCCTTGGTGAGCGGGGGGAGGTCCTCAAGCCTGACCCTTACGGTTTTGCCCATCGTAGAATTTCCTCTCCTTCCGCTTCGCCGGCCGTGCCGAGATCAGCCTCACGACGCCGAGCGATCTGTGTGGATCACGCTCACAATCAGAATGCCATCCAGCACGCCAATCGTCCTTTAGCGAACCTCGCCGTCAGGCCCGGAGCGCGCAAGGGCGGAGACATAGTCGCTCTCGAACACAAGCACCTCCCGGTCAAACCCGATGCTTGGCCCGGTTGGCGCGATCCTTGGCCTCGTACAGATTTTGTTCTATCAGATATAAATACAAATGTAGTCAATTAGAATGATATAAAAACTCAATCGGGGAAAAAATCGTCATCGACCTTCTTTACCTCGAAAACGGTCTCTACGCGACACCCGACATTATATCGGACAAGAAGTCTCGAAAGTTGAGGCCCGTCGATCAGTACAATTCTGGACCCTAGCTGATGCGCTGTGTCGATAGCTGCTCTGGAGAAAGCTGATGTCGTCACGAAAATGCCTTTTTGCGCTCTTTTTAGGTTCAGCGCGCCAAAGAAATCTCTAATCGCGCCGGCGCCTATGTTGTTGCCATCGGCATAAAGCTTAGCTTGCACGTATATTTGGTCAACGCCGAGCGGATCTTGGTCAATAACGCCGTCGACTCCGCCATCGCCTGTACGGCCTAACGTGCGTCCTGCTCGATGCGCTGTTCCGCCGTAGCCCATAGAAACTAGCAGCTGGATAATTACCACCTCAAAGAAGGCTGGAGAAGCGGCTCGCAATTTAGCCAAGACCTCCGAAGCCAGAGCCGACATGATGGCCTCATGCGCTGCACGGAGGACCTCATCGGGCGTTGCTTCATTACTGGATTGTGGAGTGTCGCTCCCAGCCGCTCCATCAACCAATCCATCGCCCTCGCGGACCCTGCCCCGAAAAGCAACAAACTGGTCGAACCTCAAGAGGTAGGCGGTGTTGATATCCGCCTCATCTTTAAGGGCTGCTCTGCCGATCTCAGTGATCTGGAAATGACCTCTTTTCGTGCTCGCAAGCAGCCCTGCTTGTGTGAGATAGGTCTTTGCCCAGTGCACTCGGTTTGCAAAGACTGCTTGTTTGCCGCTCGGCAAGAGCGCGGACCGTTCCTCATCTGAAAGACGAAGATGGTCAGCGAGTTTCGAAACCGCCTCGCTAACCTTTACTTCTCCTTCAGACGCGACCTCGAGGACAGGTCTCATCAAAGATTGATAATCGGGGATGCTCACAACTCCACCCCCAGCGCCCCGGCCACGCTGAACACGTCCTTGTCGCCGCGGCCGCACATATTCATCAGGATGACGGCGTCCTTGCCCAGTTCCCCGGCGAGATCGCGGGTGCGGGCCAGCGCGTGGGCAGGTTCCAGGGCCGGGATGATGCCTTCGAGCTGGGCGCACATCTGGAACATCTCCAGCGCCTCGGCGTCGGTGGCCGAACGATATTCGGCCCGTCCCATATCATGCAGGAAAGCGTGCTCCGGTCCGATGCCGGGATAATCCAGCCCCGCGGAAATGGAGTGACCTTCCGTGATCTGACCATCGGCGTCCTGAAGCAAATAGGTGCGGTTGCCGTGCAGGATACCGGGCCTGCCGCCATTCAGGCTCGCGGCGTGGTCGGGCGTGTCGAGGCCCTTGCCGGCAGCCTCCACGCCGATCAGGCGCACGCTTTCATCCTCGAGGAACGGATAGAACAGGCCCATGGCGTTGGAGCCGCCGCCAATGCAGGCCACGGCGGCGTCGGGCAGGCGGCCAATGCGTTCGAGCATCTGCTCGCGCGCCTCTCGTCCGATCACGGACTGAAAATCGCGCACCATCATGGGATAGGGGTGCGGCCCCGCCACGGTGCCGATCACATAGAAGGTCTCGTCGGGATAGGTGACCCAGTCGCGCAGGGCTTCGTTCATGGCGTCTTTCAGCGTGCCGCGTCCCGACGTGACGGCGTGAACCTTGGCGCCCAGCAGCTTCATCCGGAATACGTTGGGCTTCTGGCGCTCCACGTCCGTGGCGCCCATGAACACCTCGCACGGAATGCCGAACCGCGCCGCCACCGTGGCGGTGGCCACGCCATGCTGGCCCGCGCCGGTCTCGGCGATGATGCGCGTCTTGCCCATGCGCTTGGCCAGCAGCACCTGGCCCAGGCAGTTATTGATCTTGTGCGCGCCGGTATGGTTGAGCTCGTCACGCTTGAACCAGATCTGCGCCCCGCCAAACGCCTCGGTCAGGCGCTCGGCGAAATAGAGCGGGCTCGGCCGGCCCACGAAATCGCGGCTGAACAGGTCGAACTCGGCCACGAAGTCCGCGTCATCCTTGTACTGAGCATAGGCCGCCTCCAGCGCCAGAATATTCGGCATCAGCGTCTCGGCCACATAGCGCCCGCCATAGGCGCCAAAGCGCCCGGCCGCGTCGGGGTACTGGGAGAAGGCGTTGGGCTTGGTCATGGGGTAGTCCTGACAATTGAGGCGGGATGAGAGACAAGCCGCTTGCGGCTCACGGCGCAAGCGCGCCTTGCGCCCGCGCTGCAGCGATGAAGGCGTTGATCTTCGCGATATCCTTGACGCCGGGCGCCGATTCCACGCCGGAGACCACGTCGACGCCGCGTGCTCCACTGGCCGCGATCGCCCCGGCCACGCTGCCCACAGTCAGCCCGCCCGCCAGCAGCCAGGGCGCGCCGGCGTCAAATCCGTTGAGGAGCGCGTAATCCCAGCCCGCCCCCAGGCCGCCGGGCCGGTCGGCGCCGGCGGGCGGTTTGGCGTCGAACACGAACCCGTCCACCGCCCCGCGCCAGCGCGCCGCCCGCTCCAGATCAGCGCGGTCCGACACGCCCAGCGCTTTCCACACGCCCTCGCCCACATAGGAGCGCACATCCTGGCACCGCGCCGGGCTTTCATCGCCATGCAGCTGGATGATGTCCGGCTTCATGCGCACCAGCACCTCGCCCAGCAGCACATCATCAGGGTCCACCAGCACCGCCACCGACCGCGCCGCGCCCTTGCGGGCCGCCAGCGCCCCGGCGGCGGCGGGCGTCAGCGCGCGGGGCGATTTCGCAAATATGATGAAGCCCAGATAGGCCGCCCCCGCCGCCACAGCGGCGTCCACAGCGGCGGCGTCATTGAGGCCGCAGATTTTCACCCCGATGCTCATGGCCACAGCATATAGGCCGCACCGCCTACTCCGCCCGTCCCATGATCAGCGTGCCGTTGGTGCCGCCAAAGCCGAAGGAGTTGGAGAGCGTGGTGTTCAGCTGCGCCTTGCGGGTCTCGGTGACGATGGGCAGGTCGGCGAGGGCGGGATCGACGTTTTCGACATTGATGGAGGGCGCGATGAAGCCGTGCTTCATCATCAGGAGGCAGTAGATCGCTTCCTGCACGCCTGCCGCACCCAGCGAGTGGCCGGTCATGGATTTGGTGCCTGACAGGGCGGGGATCGCCTCGCCGAACACCGCACGCAGGGCTTCGGCTTCCTTGATGTCGCCGACCGGCGTTGAGGTGGCGTGTGGGTTGATGTAATCGACCGCGCGCCCGCCCGCCTGAGCCAGCGCCATGCGCATGCAGCGCGCCGCGCCCTCGCCAGAAGGCTGGACCATGTCGTGGCCGTCGGACGTGGCGCCATAGCCGAGCACTTCGGCCCAGATGGCCGCGCCGCGCGCTTTGGCCCGCTCATAGTCTTCCAGCACCACGATGCCCGAGCCGCCCGCGATCACGAAGCCGTCGCGGTCCTTGTCAAAGGCGCGCGAGGCCTTGTGCGGCGTATCGTTATAATTCGAGCTCATCGCGCCCATGGCGTCGAACAGATTGGAGAGCGCCCAGTGCAGCTCCTCGCCGCCGCCGGCGAACATGACGTCCTGCTTGCCGAACTGGATCTGCTCGGCCGCCGCGCCAATGCAATGCAGCGAGGTGGTGCAGGCCGAGCTGATGGAATAGTTCAGCCCCTTGATCTTGAACGGGGTGGCCAGCGTCGCCGAGCCGGTGGAGCACATCGCCTTGGGCACGGCGAACGGCCCGATTCGGCGCGGACCCTTGTCGCGGGTGACGTCCGCAGCGGCCACGATGGCCTCCACGCTCGGCCCGCCCGTACCGACGATCAGCCCGGTGCGTTCGTGCGAGACCTCGTCCGGGCCGAGCCCCGCATCGGCGATGGCCTGCTCCATGGCCATATACGCCCAGCCCGCCCCATCGCCCATGAAGCGCCAGGCGCGCTTGTCGACATGCTCGGCCGGATTGGCCTTGGGGCGCGCATGCACCTGACACTTGAAGCCCAGCCCGGCGTATTCGGGCGCCGCGCCGACGCCGCAATGGCCGGCCTTGAGGGCCGCCGCCACCTCATCGGCGTTGTCGCCGATGGACGATACGATCCCCACCCCTGTCACGACGACACGTCTCATTGAGCGCCTCCGCTATTGAGGTCTTCGGGGCGGAACAGGCCGACCCGCAAATCCTTCGCCACATAGATCAGCTGGCCGTCCGCCTCGACGCGCCCGTCCGCGATGCCCAGCACGAGCTTGCGGTTGATGACGCGCTTGAGGTCGATGATGTAACGCACAGCTTTGACTTTCGGCGGAACCTGGCCGGTGAATTTCACCTCGCCCACGCCCAGCGCCCGGCCCTTGCCCGGCGCGCCGGTCCAGCCGAGGTAAAATCCCACAAGCTGCCACATGGCGTCCAGCCCCAGGCAGCCCGGCATGACCGGATCGCCCTGAAAGTGGCAGTCGAAAAACCACAGGTCCGGCTTCACATCGAGCTCGGCGATGACCTCGCCCTTGCCATAGGCGCCGCCCTCGGCGGCGATCCGCGTGATGCGGTCGAACATCAGCATGGGCGGCAAGGGCAGCTGGGCGTTGCCCGTCCCGAACAATTCGCCTCGCCCGCAAGCGATCAGGGCGTCATAGTCGTAACTATCTCTTTGGGCTGTCATGGGTCCTTTGGGCCGGCCGGAATCCGCTGGACTCCGGTTACGGTCTGCTCGGGCGGCGGGCAAGGGATCGCCTTGCACGGCGCGGGACTGATGTGATCAGCGGGCCGGCCCGTCGGGCGCTATTGCGTCGCGGGCGGCCAGCGCCGCTGGCTCCGGAAGCGAGCGGTAGCACGGGTCCTGCGCGCCCTCAAGCGCAGCGCTGGCGCCGGCTTCGTCCGCATACACGCCCCAGAAGTCGCCCGCCCGCGCCCAGCCACGCCGTCCGTCGGCGGTCAGCCGGCACCAGCCGGCCCGGCATCGCTCCAGCGACAGGATCGCGCCGGGCTCGATGCGTGCGATCAGGCTGGCCTCGGCTTCGGCCCGGGCGTGCAGCGAGGTCTCCACCTGCGCGATGACCGACCGGCGCCCCGTCAACAGGGCATGATGCATCCACACCAGCGTCCCGTCCGGGTCCTGAACCCGGCGCCACAGCGGGGTCTCGGCCACGATCAGCACGGGCAGGCCCGCGCGCTGATAGCGCCACTGCGCAGGATGCTCGCGCGACGGGCCGGTGCGGCCAAGGGCGTCGTCGCTCTTGAGCGTCACGAAGCGCGGCGTCGCCAGGCCAGAAAACGTATCACAGCCCTGCGCCAGTGCGGGCGCAGCGGACAAGGCGCAAAGGAGGGTGACGAGGGCGGTGCGCAGCATGGCGTCACGCTCGCCCGACACGGTGAAGGACCGGTTAAGGCGGAGAGGCTGGACGCCGCGCCGGAGAGCCTGCATGCTTTCGCCAGCCCCAGCCCCACGAAGGGAAACTGACGCATGATCCTGCGCGCCCTGTCTGCCGCGTTCGCCCTCGCCCTGGCCGCATCGGCTGCCGCCCAGGACGCGCCCGCCGTCGAGACGACTGATCTGGGTCATGGCGTCTACATGCTGGCCACCGGCGTTGCAGGCAATGTGGCCGTCAGCGTGGGAGCGGACGGGGTGTGGATGATCGACACCCAGATGGCGCCCATCGCCCCGGGGCTCGACGCCGCGCAAAAGGCCGTCTCGGACGGCGCCGGGGTGCGGCTGGTGCTCAACACCCACCTGCATGGCGATCACGTGCTGGGCAATGCCTATTTTGCTGAGCGTGGCGCGCTGATCATGGCGCACACGAGCGTGCGCGGACGCCTGGAGGCGCCCTCGCCCAACGCCGTGACCAGCGCCACGCCCGAGCCGCTGTCGGGCGGATTCCTGCCGGTAATCGGCATTCCGGGCGGGACGGAAATCACCCTCAACGGCCTGACCGCGCGCATCCACCATGTTCCCGACGCCCATACTGACGGCGATCTCTGGATCCATTTTGTCGAGGCCGACATCATCCATACCGGCGATCTGCTGTTTTCAGGCCTGTTTCCCTTCATTGATCTCAATAATGGCGGCGCTGTGGACGGCATGATCACCGGACTGCAGGCGATCGCCGACGCCGCCGGACCGGACACACGGATCATTCCCGGCCACGGCCCGCTATCGACGCGCGAGGACGTGCTGGCGAGCCTGGCCATGCTGACCGCGGCGCGCGACGCCGTCGCCGCGCTGGCGGCACAGGGTCTCTCCCTGGAAGATGTGATCGCCGCCGCGCCGCTGGCGTCTTTCCACGATGAGTGGAACTGGCGCTTCATCACCACCGAACGCATGACCGCTACCCTCTACAGGGACGCCACGCGATGAAGCCCGCGCGCCCGGGCTGGCTGCCGCCGGCCAATGTCATCAGCATGATCATAGCGCTGGCCGTGATCCTGGGGCTGATCATGTGGCTAGTGCTCGGCGGCTGGCTGCAAGGATTTATCGCCGGGATCGTCTTCGCGGCCGCTTTCTGGTTCGTCGTGGTGTTCGCGCCGAGACGGTCCGCCCGGCGCAAGCGCGGCAAGAGCGGACGCGGTCGCTGACGCAGCGCCGGCGCGCTCGGGCGCGCTTGCATTTGTTCGGGCTGGCGCCATTGTGTGCAGCGCAACACGGCCCCAGCCAAACTGCGGATACGCCCATGACCCAGACCGCCTTCGACGCTCTTCTGGTAGAGAACGTGCACCCCGACGCCGACGGCGCCCTGACCCAGTGCGGGCCGGTCGCGATCCGGCGCCTGGCCGGCTCGCCATCGCCGGAGGCCCTGCGCGGCGAAATCGCCGGCGCCCGGATCCTGGGCATACGCTCACGCACGCAGGTTGATGCGCCGCTGCTGGACGCAGCCCCGGACCTCTTGGCGGTGGGCTGCTTCTGCATCGGCACCAATCAGGTCGATCTGGCGGCGGCAGCGGCGAGGGGCGTTCCCGTCTTCAACGCGCCGTTCGCCAACACCCGCTCGGTCGCCGAGCTCACCATCGCCAGCGTCATCATGCTGATGCGGCGCGTGCCGGAGAAAATGGCCGCCATCGACCGCGGCGAATGGCTGAAGAGCGCCGATGGCTGCAATGAGGTGCGCAAGAAGAAGCTGGGAATCATCGGCTACGGCAATATCGGCGCCCAGCTGTCCGTCATCGCTTCGGCGCTGGGCATGCACGTCTATTTTTATGATATTGAGCCGAAGCTGGCCCATGGAAATGCAAGGCCTACCGATAGCCTCGACGCGCTCATCGCCGAGTGTGACGTGGTGACCCTTCACGTCCCGTCCACGCCGCGCACCCGAAATCTGATGAATGCTGAACGCATCCGGGCGATGAAGCCGGGCGCTTTTCTGATCAATCAGGCGCGCGGCGACCTCGTCGATGTCGACGCCCTGGCTGCGGCCCTGCGCTCGGGTCATCTCGCCGGCGCGGCCGTGGACGTGTTTCCGGTGGAGCCCAAGAGCAAGGAGGAGCGTTTCGAGAGCCCGCTCATCGGCTGCCCGAACGTCATCCTGACCCCGCACATCGGCGGCTCGACCCTGGAAGCCCAGGCCGCCATCGGCCTCGACGCCGCCACCAAGCTTGCCCGCTACCTGTTTGAGGGGGCGACATCCCAGTCTGTGAACTTCCCCGAAGTTGATCCGGGCCCCCTTCAGCCTGGCCGCACCCGCATCCTCGCGCCGCATCTCAACCGGCCGGGCTATCTGAGAAAACTCAACAATCTGGCCGAGGAGGCCGGCGCCAACGTCGCCGCCCAGTTCCTGCAGACAGACGGCGAGCTCGGCTATGCCGTCGCGGATCTGGAAGGCGAATTGCCGGGCGATTTCCTCGACCGCATCCGCGCCATTGACGGCACCATCCGCGCCCGGGCGATCCGGGCGCGCTGACGGGAAATCCGGCTTACACCAGACCAATCCGGTTTATGGTGTCGCGCGGGGCCACGCTGGCGTTCATCCCCGCCTGCGAAGCAGGATGAAGGCCGAGCCCAGGGCGAAGGCCAGCGCGCCGTGATGCCATTCCTGCCAAACGCCGTAGCCTAGCATCACGCTGATCAGCCAGACCGATCCGGCGAAGGCGAGCCCGGCGCTCAAGGGACCGCCCGGTGCGGCCCGCCACGCAGAGCGGGCCAGCGCGAGGAGGGAGCCCGCGGCGAGCAGTGCGCCGATCGCGCCGGTTTCCATCCAGATGTGCAGGCCGGCGTGATGAGCGTGGATCGGCATGCGTTCGATCTCCATCCCGCGCAGCATCACTGTCTCTGAAAGGGTGCGCCCGGCGTCGAGGCCCTGACCCAGCACCGGCTGCTGGGCGATCCGCTCCAGCGCATAGCTCCAGATTTCGAGGCGCCAGTGCCAGGACAGGGGCAGGCGCTCTGCGACGCTATCGGGAATGAGGGCCACCAGCGCGCCCATGATCAGCGGCGAGGCCAGCACCGCCAGCGCCGAACCGGCGAGGATCACCACGAGCGTTGCGCGCGGCCAGCGCAGGGCGAACGCCATGGCCACCAGCCCGCCCGCCAGCGCCACGATATTCGCCTCGACCCCGAAGCCGGACGCCGCAATGGCGCTGGCGGCCAGCAGAAACAGCGCGGCGCTGCGCGAGGCGTATCCGCCTTTCAACCAGAACCACAGTCCGGCGGGACCGGCCAGCATGATGAAGGCGGTGGCGCCGCGCGACAGGCGCCTCATGGCGATACCCAGCGCGCCTTCCGGGTCTGTCAGCCCGTGAAGCAAACCCTGTAGCGCCACCGCAATGGGCAGGCCGGCGAGCGCCTCAAATGCGAAGAACGCGCCGAGACCCAACGCGCCTGCGAGCAGCACCGGACGCGCAAATCGCGCCTCGCCCTCTCCAGTCTGCACGCAGGCATAGACCGCCGCCACATAGAGCGGGGTGAGCAGGGCGAGCTTGTACACCTCGTCCGCGCGCGGATGCACCGACCAGGCGTGGCTGATGCAGAACCAGGCGATGGCCGCTATCGCCAGGCCCGGCGCCAGCGGGGCCGCGCGCGCGGCGCGCCAGCCCGGACCCGTCAAAAGCGGCAGAGCCAGCAGGCCAATGGATGCGACGGATGCGGACAGGCCAAGCCCGCCCGCCCCGGCGAGCATGAAGCAGATCGGCGCATACACCAGAAGAACGCCGAGCCGGTATCTCGCCGCAAGCGTCATGATGTCATCGCCTCGCGGGCCGCGTCAGGGGCGAGATTCCAATACTCCATCCGCCACACCCCGCCGGCCAGCCGCGCCGCGCCCATGTGGCCGGTCTTCACCTTGGCCTCTTCCGGCGGCGCGCCGGCGCCCGCGATCAAGCGGTGGAAATAGCGCAAGATTCCGTTGGAGCTGATCAGCAGCACATCCCCGCCCGGGTCTTGAGCGATGGCGTCCAGCACCGCGCGTGCATTCGCCTCGATCACAGCCGGGTGCGGCGACCAGCCGGCGCCGGCGGGGACCACGCTGCGCTCGCGCCAGGCTTCGATGGCCTCTGCGCCCCACTGTGCTGCAATGTCCGTATCGCTGCGCCCGCCCCAGGCGCCGTAATCGATCTCTTTCAGGCGCTCATCAATCTCCACGTGGCCGGCAAACCCGCACGCCCGGGCCGCCAGCACGGCGCCGTCGCGTGTTCGCTTGAGGGGGCCGGCGATGATCCGGGCCGGGCGTATTCCAGCGGCTTTGTGCGCGGCGCCAATGGCGCGCGACTGATCCTCGCCGGCCCGCGTCAACGGCAAATCCTCGCGCGCGCCGACCCAGACCGGCGTCTCCCCGGCCTCGAACGTATTGCCATGCCGGGCGAGTATCAGCCGCATCACACGATCTCGCCTTCAGCGGCGATGATCTGCGCGGCGATCTGCGCGTCGCGCGGCGAATCCACCGACCAGGGCGTGCGCCCGCGATAATCGGTGAGCACCACCCGGATCGGGATGCCGTTCTCCAAAGCGCGCAGCTGTTCCAGGCTCTCGGCCAGTTCCAGCGGGCCCGGCTCCAGCGCCACCAGCCGCTCCAGCGCCGCGAAGCGGTAGGCGTAAAGCCCGATATGCTTGTAGATGCGCGCCGCCTCGCGGTCGCGGCGGTAGGGGATGATCGCCTTGGAGAAATACAGCGCGTTCATGGCGTGATCGAACACCACGCTGGTGCCCCCCACCTCGCCGCGCGCCTTGGCCCCGGCGAGCTTGTCATAGGCGGCATCAGAGAGCGCCACGGCGGGGGTGGCCAGCTGCAGCGCCGGATCGGCGGCCATCGCCGCCGCGGCCGCCTCGATCACCCAGGGCGGGGTCAGCGGCGCATCGCCCTGGAGGTTGACGATTACATCGCCCGGCCCCGCAAACCCCTTCACCGCCTCAAAGCATCGCTCGGTGCCGTTGCGGCAGGCCTGCGGCGTCATCACCGCCTCGCCGCCAAACCCGCGCACGGCCTCGGCAATGCGCGCATCATCGGTGGCTACCAGCACCCGGTCCACGGACTCCGCCGCCGCTGCCAGCCGCCGCACCCGCTCCACCATGGGAATGCCTGCAATCGCGTGCAGCGGCTTGCCGGGAAACCGGGTCGAGCCGTAGCGGGCGGGAATGACGGCGATGACGGACATGGGGCGCAGCCTTTATGCGGGCGGGACAGACCTCTATCCCTTGCCATGAACGCGCCACCCACGCCAAGGGCGCCGCCCCCTTTGCCGGACGCGCGGGGATGGGCTAGAAGGCGCGTCTTGCGTCCGGGCCCGGCCCCGGCGCGCCAGACATTCTGCTGCGGAGGCATACTCATGGCCGGCCATTCCAAATGGGCCAATATCCAGCACCGCAAGGGCCGCCAAGACAAGGCGCGCGCGAAGCTGTTCACCAAGCTCTCCAAGGAAATCACCATCGCCTCGAAGATGGGCGGGCCGGACCCGGACATGAACCCGCGCCTGCGTCTGGCTGTTGCCAATGCCCGGGGCCAGTCCATGCCCAAGGATAATATCGAGCGGGCGATCAAGAAGGGCCAGGGCGGCGACGTCGAGGAGTATTTCGAGATCCGCTATGAAGGCTTCGGCCCGGGCGGGACCGGCATCATCGTCGAGGCCGCCACCGACAACCGCAACCGCGCCGCCTCGGACATCCGCTCGGTGTTTTCGCGCAATGGCGGCAATCTGGGTGAAACCGGCTCGGTCTCCTTCATGTTCGACCAGCTGGGCGAAATTCGCTTTCCAGCCTCCGTCGCTGATGACGAAACGATTCTGGAGGCCGCCATCGAGGCCGGCGCCGAAGACGTGACGCACGAAGACGTCACCGATGATGACGGCGAGCCGTTGCGTGAGCATGTGATCCTGTGCGCCCGCGAGGACCTTGCCGAGGTGTCGGGCGCGCTGCAGGCAAGCTTCGGCGAAGCCAAGTCGGCCAAAATCATCTGGAAGCCCCAGACCCTGATCGAGGTCGACGGCGAGAAGGCTACGGCCCTGATGAAACTCATGGAAGCGCTGGAAGATCTCGATGATGTCGGCGAGGTGTTCGCCAATTTCGACATTTCCGATGCTGAAATGGACAAGCTCGCCTCCTGACCATCGCCCGGGGAGGGCCGTCACGCCATGATCATTGCTGTCGACGGCCCGCTCGCCTCGGGCAAGGGCACCATCGCCCGCGCCCTGTCGGCCCATTTCCGCCTGCCCCATCTCGATACCGGGACGCTGTATCGCGCCGTGGCCGTCGCCGTCACCGATGCAGGCGCCCAGCCCGAAGACGTCGCGGCCGCAGAAGCCGCAGCTGGATCGCTCGATATCCGGGCCATAGACGAAACCCGCATCCGCACCGCCGGGGCCGGCGTCGCCGCGAGCATCGTCGCGGCCCATCCCGGCGTGCGCGCGGCGCTGGTGGCGCTGCAGCGCGACTTCGCCAACCAGCCCGGCGGCGCGGTGCTGGACGGGCGCGATATCGGCACGGTGATCGCACC
Organism: Alphaproteobacteria bacterium; assembly: GCA_016124675.1. Taxonomy (GTDB): domain Bacteria; phylum Pseudomonadota; class Alphaproteobacteria; order Caulobacterales; family Maricaulaceae; genus Oceanicaulis. The sequence continues at coordinate 239,199 of WGNG01000002.1, read as the reverse complement.
GCACGCCCATGTGAAACTCTTCATCACCGCCAATCCCGAGGTGCGCGCAAGCCGGCGCCATGCCGAGCTCATCCATCGTGGCGAGCAGATCGGCTTTGACCAGGTCCTCGACCAGCTGCGCCAGCGCGACGCGCGCGACGCCAGCCGCGCCGATGCGCCTATGATGAAGGCTGAAGACGCGGTTGAGCTGGACACCAGCGAGCTCACCCAGGGCGACGCCATCCGCGCCGCGATTGCGATTGTGGAGGGGCGGCGCGGGAGCGCCTGATCCTCACCGTTTCGGCGCTTGCCGCCGCCTATCCTTGCGCACGGCGTTGCCTGGCCCGCCAAAGGCGCTCCAACAGCGACGGAAGAGCACGGCTCCAGACGTAGTTTCCGGTGACCACGCCAGGGACGGGGCCAAGGAGCTCATGAGACAGTTACGGTTCTGGATGATTACGTTCGCAGCGGCTTGCGGGCTCGCGATGACCGCCGACGCGGCCTCGGCCCAGCGCTTCGAGCGCCCGATGCGCGAGCGATCCGGATCAGCGGATCCCGATCCGTCACTGCAGCTGGAGGGCCTGGCGCATGATGGAATCGAACGGACGTACTTGATAGCCCGGCCGGACGCTGCGGCCCGTGAGGGTGGATATCCCGTCGTGATCGGGCTCCACGGCGGCGGCTCGGGAGATGCTGCTGTCGCTGCTGAGGTGCAACGCTTCCATGCGATCGAGACTGGCGAGCCGCTCATCGTCGTCTATCCCAATGGGGTTGGGGCTGAGTGGAATGATGGACGCGGCGTCGCCTTCAAGCGGACAGGGGATCCAACGGCGGATGACGTCGGATTTCTCTCGGCGCTGATTGACCGCCTGATTGAGCGCGACGGCGCCGACCCATCCCGAATTTACCTCGCCGGGGCGTCGAATGGCGCGATGATGACCCACCGCGCCGGATGTGAACTTGCCGGCAAGCTTGCGGCGATCGCACCGGTGATCGCGCCGATGCCGGCGAACATCGCTCACGGCTGCGCCCCTGGCCAGCCGCTGCCCATCCTTATGATTCTCGGCGAAGCAGACCCTTGGGTTCCCTTTGAGGGCGGCGAGGTCACACCTCTCGGCAGGCCGTCCGGCCAGGTGATCTCCGCAGATGCCACAATGGCGTTGTGGGCAGGGGTCAATCATTGCATGGCGCAGCCAACCGTGACGCTCGACGCCCGTCGGCGCGCGCGCGATGGAACGCGTATTCGCCGTGAAACGTATAGCCGCTGCGCCGCTGCAACTGTTCTGATTATCGTCGAAGGCGGTGGCCACGCCTGGCCTGGCTCGGACAGGGCTGGACCGGCGGCGAGCCGCCTGCTCGGTCAGAGCACCCGCCAGATTGATGCGTCAGCCGAGATCTGGGCGTTTTTTCAGGACACGCGCCGCCATGGCCGCTGAATCGACTACCGGTTAATCGACCAACATTCTCGCCGACGCCCCCACAGGATGACCGTCAGGATGCCCGTAGTGCTTTAGCGCAGGTTGACATCTGCTGCAGCAAGGCGCGCGGCGCGGTTCAGGCGCTCGCTCTCCTCGGCGCCCAATGCGCGCGCCAAAGCCGCCTCCAGGCGCATCCGGTCAGGATCATCGGCCATCTCGCCGTCGCGGGTGATCCCGGCGCGCACCGCCCAGACATAGGCGTCTTCCAGATCGCGCGCGGTTCCGTCGCCGACAGCCAGCGCATAGGCGTAGAGAAACTGGCTTTCAGGATCGCCGCGCTGCGCGCCCTCATGGGCCCAGTGGGCGGCGTTGACCGGATCGGCCGGCAGGCCAGGCGCGCCCTGGAACAACAACAGCGCATACTGGCCCATGGCGGGAATGAGGCCGCTTTCGGCCGCGACGCGCACCAGCTGCGCGCCGCGCTCAGGATCGGCGTCCGCGCCCTCGCCTTCGAGATGCATGGTCCCAGCCATCAGCGATCCGAACGCCACCCCCGCCTCGCCCGCGCGCTCATACCAGCGGCGCGCCTCGGTCAGGTCGCGCGGCCCGTGCACCCATTCGCCCAGCGCGTAGGCATAATCGACATAGGCGTCTGTCCGGCCGCCTTCGGCCGCCAGGCGCAGCCAGTCCATCGCGCCGCCCGCCGCGCCCGGATCAGCGTTGACCATCAGGTACAGGCCGAATTCATGCGCGGCGCGGCCATCGCCCGCTTCGGCGGCGCGTGAAAAGTATTCGCGCGCCTGCCACGGGGCGAGACCGGCGCGGCCCGCTTCAGCCAGGCGCGCCAGAATGATCAGCGCATCAGGCTCGTTCAGGTCCGCCGCCCGGCGCAGCCAGCGCACAGCCCCCGCCTCGTCGGGCTCCCCGGCGAGACCGTGCAGGAGGATATGGCCCGCCAGCGTCGCCCCGCGCGGCTCGCCGCCTGCCGAGGCCCGCTCGGCGTGCAACAGCGCCATGGTGTAGTCTCCGGTGACATAGGCGCCGGACGCGCTGGCCATGGCGTCATTGGTCAGCGAGCGCCCCTCCACCGGGTCGGCGGTGCGGTCGCGCTCAATGAGGTCGGACAGGCCCGGCGGCAGGGCTGGCGGCGCGCCGTGCGCAACCGGGGTGGCGGCGCAGGCAAAGACCGCGCCGAGGATCAGTCCAGCAATCGGGTGAAAGCCGCGCATGCAAACTCCGGTCCTTGCGGGTGCGACCAGATGCCGGCGCACACAGCGATATAGTCGGCGCCCGCCGCGATCACCCCGGCGGCATTATCCGGCGTGATGCCGCCAATGGCCACACAGGGCGTTTCGAACAGCTCGCCCCACCAGCTGATCAGCTCCATTGGCGCGGATGTCTTGGGCGTTTTCGTGGCGGTCGGGAATACCGAACCGAAGGCGACATAGTCCGCCCCGCGCTCGCCCGCGACCATGGCGAGGTGCCGGCTGTCATGACACGTCACGCCGACAATGCCCTTGGGGCCCATCGCGGCGCGCGCCTGCGCATAGCTGGCGTCCTCCTGGCCGATATGCACCCCGTCGCAGCCGAGCTCCGCCGCCAGCGCAGGATCATCATTGAGGATCACCGTCACGCCGCGCGTCCGCGCCGCCTTGATAAGACCCGGCGCCAGAGCCCGGATTTCGTCCGGGGCGTGATCCTTCAGCCGGATCTGCAGCGCCGCTGCGCGCCCCGCGTCGAGCGTGCGCGCCAGCAGGGTCTCAAAACCCGCGTCAATGCGCGGCGGGGTGAGAAGGTAAAGTTCGGCCATCGGGGCGGTCAGCGCCCGTGCGCCTGTCGCAGGGCGGTCATATGCTCATGCGCGCGCGGTTTGCCCTTGCCGCCATTGAACTTGTACTCCTGCGTGCCCGCATGGACGACCGTATCGGTGTCCAGAAGCGCGGTCGTGGCGTAGGTGAAGCCGGCGGGCAGGCGCTTGTAGATCGGCCCGAAATCACGCCCCGCCGTCGCCCTGTGCAGGGCTTCGAGCGACTCGATCACGAAATACGTGTCCTGGAAATCGCTGATCACATAGTCGGTGCGCATCACCCGGTCGACATTGAGCATGATGCGGTGCGGGCTGTCGGAATACAGCGAAAACAGCGTCTCGTCCGGCGAGGACAGAATGCCCGCGCCATAAATGCGCAGGCCGTCGGCTTCCTGGATCAGGCCGAACTCCACCGTGTACCAGTAGATCGCCCCGAAATTCTTCAGCCGGTTATGCTCGATGGCGCGCCGCCCGCCCTTGCCATAGGCGGCGATATAGTCGGCGAAGAACGGGTCCATGAGCATGGGCACATGACCGAACACGTCGTGGAAAATGTCCGGCTCCTGCAGATAGAAGAGATCGTCCTCCACCGCATCGTAGGCGATGTGTTCGGGCGCGCGGCCCTCATTGGCCTTGCGCACCTTTGAGGTTTTCGGCTTGCCGCCGCGGATGAAGGCCCCCGCCGGGAAGCGGCGGTTCTCCAGATGCCAGAAGAACACATTGTCCGGGATCAGCTCTGGCACCGCCACCACCTGCCAGCCGGTGGCGGGCTCCAGCACGGCGTTCAGTGCCGCGAACTCGGGGATTCCGCCCTGCATGGCGCCTTCCAGCGCGGCGAAGCCCTTCATGAAATCGCTGCAGGCGCGCCCCGGGAGCATATTGCGCTGGCTCTCGAACAATAGCCGCCAGCGATGATGCTCGGCCTCGGTATAGCGCGGCTGCCGGGCGAGCAGCCAGGTGTCCCTGTCGAAGTCATCAGCGCCCAGCGTGTAGCCATCAGGGCGCCTGGCGTAACGGTGCATGGCGCCGCCGGGACCCTCCAGCCCCTCGCCCGCATCCTGCAACAGCGGATCGAAATAGGCGTCGCCCATGCCCGGGATGGCGCGGGCGCGGGCGTTGCGCGCAATATCGTCAGCCATGGCTCAAACCTTGTTCTGCATACCCTGCTCCTTCTAGCATGGGCGCGCAGGCGCGGGCCAGAAACCGGCGCCGTTGACCGGAGCGCGCGATGATCCCTGCCTTTGCCTTCAAGACGGTTCCGCACATTGTGTTCGAGCCTGGCGCCAGCGCGCGCCTGGCGCAGTCGGCGGCCCCCGCACTGAAGGGCGCGCGGCGAATCCTGTTCATCACGGACGCCGGGGTGCGCAGGGCGGGCCTGTGCGATGGCGCGCTGGCCGGATTGAAACGGGCCGGGCTGGAGGTGCTGGTCCACGACCGGATCATTCCCGACCCGCCAGAGCAGACCGTCTTCGACGCGGTGGAGGCCGGACGTGATTTCGGCGCCCAGGCGGTGATCGGCTTTGGCGGCGGCAGCCCGATGGATGCGGCCAAGGTGGTCGCCGTGCTGCTGTCGGGAGAGCAGCCCCTGTCGCAGATGTATGGCGTGCAGCAGGTGCGCGCGGGCCGCCCGCCGCTCATCCTTCTGCCCACCACGGCCGGCACGGGATCGGAGGTGACCCATGTCGCGGTGATCACGACGGGCGCCACATCCAAGCGCGGCATCGCCGCCGATCCGCTTTATGCCGACATGGCGATCCTGGATCCGGAGCTGACGCTGGGCCTGCCGCGCCACCCCACCGCCTATACCGGCATTGACGCCATGGTTCACGCCATCGAGGCCTTCACCAACCGGCGCGCCAAGAACCCGGTCTCCGACGCGTTGGCGCTGGCGGCGCTGAAGCTTCTGCACGGATCAATCCTGCGCGCCTGCGCCGACGGGACTGACCTGCAGGCGCGCGGCGACATGCTGCTGGGCGCCATGCTGGCGGGCCAGGCGTTCTCCAACAGTCCGTGCGCGGGCGTGCACGCCATGGCCTATCCGCTGGGCGGCATGTTCCACGTGCCCCACGGCCTGTCCAACGCTGTCGTCCTGCCGCCCGTGCTGCGTTTCAACGCACCCGCGGCGGAACGGCTTTATGGCGAGATCGCCGCCCATCTGGGCCTGCACGCCTCCTCCGAGGGCCTGATCGCGGAGATGGACCGCATCGCGGCCGAGGTGGGGATTGAAAGGCGGCTCTCCCAGCTTGGAATCAGCCATAATGACGTCCCGGCCATGGCCGCGGACGTGGCGGCCAATGACCGGCTCCTGCCGAACAATCCGCGCGAGATGGACTATGCGTCCATCGTGGCGATGTTCGAGGAGATATTGTAGACTGCCGCCATGGATGGTTTCGCTCCCCCGGTCGCCGACCTGTCAGACATCGCTGCGCGCCTCAAACAGGCCGCGCCGAACCTGCGCGCGCTTGGGATTGAGTCAGTGACCATCTTTGGGTCTTTCGCCGAGGGCGCTCAGACCGGCTTCAGCGATGTGGACCTTGTGGTCGAACCGCGTCCCGCCTCCTTTAGGGGCCTGCTTGATGTGGAGGACGCTCTGGAGGCGCTGTTCATGCGCGACGTGGACGTGCTGACGCCTGGCGCGGTAGAACCATATTTGCGCGACCAGATCGAGCGTGTCGGGCGGCGCATCGCGCTATGAGGCCGAAATCCCGGCAGCGCCTTGTGGACGCGCGGCGCTATGCATCGCGGGCACTCGGCGTGCTTGAACGGTTCGGCGAGGGATTAGCCCAGGATGTGGACGCCTGCATGGCGCTGGAACGCGCTGTCGAGGTTATGGGCGAGGCGATGCGGGCCTTGTCGCAGGACGATCCGGAGTTCCACGCCGCCCACCGTGATCTGCCCTGGCGCGAAACGATCCGTCTGCGCACGAAGCTCGCACATGGCTATACGAAGGTCGAGATCGATTATCTCATCGAGATCGTACACGAAGAATTCCCTGCCTTTATCGCCAAACTGGACACCATCCTCGGAGACGCGCCTTGACGGATCGTCCCGCCCGCCCCGTCCGCGCCGATTTCCCCGTCTTCGAACCCATCGAGACGCGCTGGGCGGATAATGACGCCTATGGGCATGTGAACAACGTGGTGTTCTACGCCTTCTTCGACACAGCCGTGAACCGCTGCCTGGCGCGGGCGGGCCTCCTGGACATCAGCGGCGGGGAGACGATCGGCCTCGTGGTGGAGACCGGTTGCCGCTATCACGCATCGGCCGCCTTCCCCGAAGCGCTGGAGGCTGGATTGCGAGTGGCGCGCATCGGGACCAGCTCGGTGCGCTATGAGCTAGCGATCTTCCGCGCCGGCGAGGACGCCGCCATCGCCGACGGCTTTTTCATTCACGTCTATGTGGACCGCGATACACGTCGGCCCGCGCCCCTGCCTGAACACTGGCGCGCGGTGCTGGCCCAATGGATCCCTGCAGAATCCGGGGCTTAGCCGAAAAACACCATTTTGCGATAAAAAATTATTGTACGACAGAAATTTCTTGTTATAATACGGCATGGTCTTCAGGAGATGCCACATGACCGCTGACAATCAGATGCGCACGCTCGGCCGGACGATGGAGGTCGGGGGCTATCTCGCCCTGATGCTCTGCCTCATTCATTCCGGGATACATCTGGCCGAGCGGGTCTCGGCCGGACCGGTGGGGGGGCCAGGCGCACCCGGCATGCTCAATGCCGTCTTGCTCGGCTTTGTCGACGCCCTGCCGCTCCTCTTGCTGATCAGCGGCCTGGCGGCGATGGCTGCGCTCGGCGCGGCCTACGGGCGCGGGGAGATGTTCACCGCCGACAACGCCAAGCGCATCCGCCGCTTCGGCGAGGCGCTGGCCTGGGCGGCGGCGGCAGTGATCATGATCCAACCCACCCTGCTTGACTGGATCGGCGGGGGATCGCGCGGGTTCGAAATCAACATCGATGCGGCCGGCCTGGCGCTGGCGGCGGGCGGCATATTCACCACCGCCATGGCCTATGCCATGCAGCGCGCCCACGCCCTGCAGAGCGAGCATGACGCCTTTGTCTGACGCGGTGGACGAGACTGGCGGCGAGGTCCCGCAAATTGTCGTGACGCTCGACATCATGCTGGCGCGGCGCAAGATGAAGGCCAAGGATCTGGCCGCTGTGATCGGTATCACCGAGGCCAATCTGTCGCTGCTGCGCTCAGGCAAGGTGAAGGGCGTGCGCTTTGACACGCTCGCCAGGCTCTGCGCCGCGCTCGATTGCCGGCCCGGTGATCTGCTGGATGTGGATGGGCGGCAGGACTGACCGCCTCGCCCCTAACGCCCCGCCAGAATCGCGTCCACCAGCACGCCCGCGCCATGACGGATGGGATCGGTGGCGGGCAGGCCGGTTTCGCGCCTTGCCGCCTCCAGCGCCGCTTCCGCAGCGTCCGGCGACAGCGCGCCCGTGTTGACGCTGACGGCCGCCGCGCGCACGTGCGGGTTATTGATCCGCGCCGCCGCCAGATGCGCCTCCAGCGTCGCCGTCAGGCTGGGCAGAGGCCGGTTCGGCATGCCGCGAATATGGGCGCGCCCCGCCTCGTGGCACAGAACCAGCGCGTCAGGCTGTGCGCCGAGCACCAGTCCCAGCGTGACCTGGCCGAAGAAGGGATGCAGCACGCTGGCCTGCCCCTCGATCACGTCCCAGTGGTCGGGATCGTTGGCCGGGCACAGCATCTCAACCGCGCCGGACACGAAATCGGCGGGAATCGCGTCGACCGCCACACCCTCGCCTGCGATCAGCAGACCCGTCTGGCCGGTGGCGCGGAAGGTGGACTTGATCCCGCGCGCGGCCATCTCGCGCGCCACGGCCAGCGCCGCGAACTTCTTGCCGATATTGCAGTCTGTCCCCACCATCAGCACACGCTGGCCGCAGCGCTTCTCGCCGGTGCCCAGCTTGATGGGCGGCCCCGACCAGTGACGCACGTCATGCAGCTGGCGGCCGAGCCTGTCGGCGGTCTGCTTGAGGGCGGGAAACGAGCTCAGGCGCTGGTGCAGGCCGCTGGCGATGTCGAACCCAGCTTCCAGCGCCTGGCGCAGCGGCTCGATCCAGCGCTCGGGCAGAATGCCGCCGCGATTGGCGATGCCGACCAGCACGGTGCGCGCGCCTGCAGCCACAGCCGTCTCATAGTCCATGTCAGGGATGCCCAGATCCAGCTCGCAGCCCGGCAGGCGGAACTGGCCGGCCACCTGCTCTGGCCGCCAGTACAGAACGCCCTGGGCGGTCTTCACCCCCACCTCGCGGTCGGCATCGCCCAGAAACACCAGATAGGGCAGCGCGATCATGACAGTCTCTCTCCCATGCCGCCCCACACGCCGGCGGGCACCGGCGACAGCCGGCCCTGATCGTCCAGCTCCATGGGGGCGATGTCTTCAGCCAGCCAGACCGGCCCGTCCACATCCACGAAATCGGCGTCCTGGGCCAGGATCAGGGCCGGCGCGATCGCGCGCACGCCGCAGATCATGCAGCCCACGAACACGCCCTTGCCCAGCGCGCGCAGGCGTGAGCGCATTTCCAGCGCGTGGGTCAGGCCGCCGCACTTGTCGAGCTTGATGTTGATCACGTCATAACGCCGCGCCGCCGCGTCGAGCTCGGCCATGGACTGGCAGCTCTCATCCCCGCACAAAGCCAGGGGCGAGCGGAAATCGTCAAGCAAATGATCCTGGCCAGGCGGCAGGGGCTGTTCGAGCAGTTTGAAATCCAGCGCCGCCAGCTCATGGGCATGGTGGGGCAGGTCCTCTCGCGTCCAGCCACAATTGGCGTCAGCGATCAGCACGGCGTCCGGCGCGCCCCGGCGCACGGCGGCGGCGCGCGCGCCGTCCAGCCCGTCGCGGCGGCCAAGCTTCACCTTGAGCAACGGCCGGTGCGCCGCATCGCGCGCCTGCGCCTCCATGGCGTCAGGGGTATCGAGCGAGATGGTGTAGGCGGTGGCCACCGCTCCCACCGGTGCGGCGAGCCCGCACAAGGCTGCCACCGTTGTTCCGGCGCGGCGCGCTTCAAGATCCCACAGCGCTGCATCCAGCGCCGCGCGCGCCCCGCCCGGCGGCAGCAGTTTCATGAGCTCCGCCCGCCCCGCGCCGCCGTGGAGCGCAACCCGCACCGCCTCGATCTGCGACAGCATGATGTCCGGAGTTTCACCGCGATAGCTCACCCCCACAGCCTCGCCCTGGCCGACATCCTCGCCATGGCTGATGGTGACGCTCACAGAGGCCTGCTCGGTGCGCGCGCCGGTGGCGATGACAAAGGGGCGCTTCAAACGCCGGGTGATGATGCTGGCCTGCAAGTGACGCACCGGGGCGCTCCGCGTGGCGTGAGGTCAAATCAGCCTTGCTTGTAATCGCTTGGCGCCCGTCTGGCGAGACGGGGTGCTACACGCTCGCGCGCACCGCCGCGATGACCTGATCCTGACGCGCGCCCGTCAGATACGCGTCCATCGGCAGGGACACGACCCGCGCCATGGCCCGCTCGGTCACCGGCAGGCCGCCCGGCGCCAGAGGGTAACGCTGATAGGGCCCCTGCACATGCATCGGCACGGGATAGTATACCGCCGTCGGCACGCCCTTGTCCGCCAGGCGCGCCCGGAAGGCGTCGCGGTCATCGACCTCGATCGTGTACTGCGCCCAGGTCGACACCCCGCCCGCGATCACCACCGGCGTCTTCACGACGTCGCCGAGCGCGGCAGCATAGACATCTGCAGCGGCGTTACGCTGAACAATCTCGTCAGCGAAAATATCCAGCTTCGCCAAAAGAATCGCCGCCTGGATCGTGTCGAGGCGCGAGTTGAGGCCGATGCGGTCATAGGCATAGCGCTCGGCGCCCTGGCCGTGATTGCGCAGCGAGGCCAGGAGGCTGGCCAGTTCATCATCATTGGTCACCATCGCCCCGCCATCGCCATAGCAGCCCAGCGGCTTGGCCGGATAGAAGCTGATAGTGGCGATATCGGCCCAATGGGCCGGGTGCTGTGCATTCAGCGTGCAGCCAAACCCCTGCGCGCTGTCGGCGATGAGCTTCAAGCCGTGGGCGCGCGCGATGGCGCTGAGCGCCGGATAGTCCGCCGGCTGGCCGAACAGGTCCACGGCGATCACCGCGCGCGGGGTCAGCGCGCCGTCGCGTTTCACCGCATCGATGGCGCGCTCCAGGCTCGCCGCGTCCATGCAGTACGTGTCGGGATCAATATCCACGAACACCGCCGTCCCGCCCGCGAGCGCCACCACTTCGGCGGTGGAGGCGAAGGTGAAGCTCGGCACGAACACCGCATCGCCCTTGCCGATTGTCCAGGCCATCAGCGGCAGGAGGATCGCGTCCGTGCCATTGGCGCAGGTCAACGCATGGCGCGTCTCGCCGAACGCCTTCAGCCGGGCTTCAAGCTCGGTGACTTCGGGACCGAGAATGTATTTGCCGTCCGCGATCACCCTGGCGATCGCGGCGTCGAGCCGGTCCTGAATGCGGGCGCGTTGGGCGGCGAGATCGATGAAGGGAATCATGCGGGGCGTCATCCTGTTGCAGGGCGGGGCATGGCGCGGCGTATAGCCGGGCCCGGGCGCGCGCTTAAGTCACGTTTCATTGCCTTATTCGACAGTCACCGACTTGGCGAGATTGCGCGGCTGGTCCACGTCCGTGCCCTTGTGGACCGCCGTGAGGTACGCGATCAGCTGCACCGCCACCGCCATGACGATGGGCGCCGCCAGCCGGCCCGCAGCAGGCGTCACCAGGGTGAGGGCATTCTGGCTGTCCAGCGCCGACGCGCCGTCCGGGTCGGTCACCGCAATCACCCGTGCGCCGCGCGCGCGCACCTGCTCCATGGAGGAGCGGGTCTTGTCGAACAGCGCGTCCATGGGCGCCAGGACAATCACCGCCACGCCTTCTTCAATGAGCGCGATAGGGCCATGCTTGAGCTCGCCGGCGGCATAGCCTTCGGCATGGATATAGCTGATTTCCTTAAGCTTCAGCGCGCCTTCCAGCGCCAGCGGGAACAGCGTGTTGCGCCCCAGAAACAGGACGATCGCACTGCGCGCCAGGTCCAGCGCCAGCGCGTCCACCCCCTGGCGCAGGCTCAACGCCTCGCCCATCAGGCGCGGCGCGGCGGAGAGATCGGCGATGGCGCCCTGCACTGCCTTGCCATCCAGGCGCCCGCGCTGGGCGCCCGCAGCGACCGACAGCGCCGCCAGCGCCGCCAGCTGGCAGGTGAAGGCTTTGGTGGACGCCACCCCGATCTCCGGCCCGGCCAGCGTCGGCAGGACGATATCAGCCTCACGCGCCATGGTGGAATGGGCGGTATTGGTCAGCGCAATGGTCACAAGCCCCGCCGCCTTGCACAGGCGCAGCGCTTCGAGCGTGTCGGCGGTCTCGCCCGACTGGGAAATGAACAGGGCCGCATCACCGGGCGAGAACGCCGGGTCGCGATAGCGGAACTCCGAGGCGATATCGACCTCGGTGGGAAGCCCGGCCAGGCTCTCAAACCAGTAGCGCGCCACCATGCCGGCATAGGCCGCCGTGCCGCACGCCACGATCAGCAGCCGGTTCATGCCGGCGAAGTTCACCCTGGCCGGAAGGTTCACCGCGCCGTCGGCGAGGTTGACATAGGCCGCGATGGTGCGGCCCACCACCTCGGGCTGTTCGTGGATTTCCTTTTCCATGAAGTGACGGAACGGCCCCTTGTCGACGCGCCCGAAGGCGCCGGGGCCGGCAGCCTGCTTGCGCTGGGCGGGCCGGCCTTGCGCGTCGCGCACATCCGCCGCGCCCGCGCTGACCGCCACCGTATCGCCGTCGTCGAGATAGATGAGCGTGGCCGCATCCTCCGGCAGCGCCATGGCGTCCGAGGCGATATAGCCAGCCCCCGCGCCGAGCGCGGCCAGCAAGGGCGCGGCCTTGCGCGCACCGAACACCAGGCCCGGCGCGGTCTCGCTCACCGCCGCCAGCGCGAAGGCGCCCTGCAGCCGGGCGACCACCGCGCGCCAGGCGTCGTGAGGATCGTCATGCGCGTCCAGCGCCTGGTCGAACAGATGGGCGACGACCTCTGAATCGGTGTCGGACGCAAACACCCGGCCACGCGCCGCCAGCTCGGCCTTGAGCGGGCCGTGATTCTCGATAATGCCGTTATGGACCAGCGCCACGCGTCCGGCGCGGTGCGGGTGGGCATTGCGTTCTTCCGCCGCGCCATGGGTCGCCCAGCGCGTATGGGCGATGCCGCAGCGGCCCGGAAGCCCGCCGCGCGCCGCCAGCTTGCCCGCCAACGCGGCGACCTTGCCCGCCGCGCGTTCGGTCACCAGGGCGCCCTGGTGGGCCGCCACGCAAATGCCCGCCGAGTCATAGCCGCGATATTCCAGCCGGCGCAGGCCTTCCAGCAGGACGTCGGCGGCGTCCGCCCGCCCCGACACACCGACAATGCCGCACATGTGAAAAACTCCTGTCGAAGCGTCCGGACCCGGACCGGTTATAGTCAGCCCTGCATGCAGAGCGCCAGACACGCCGTATCGACAAATGATTTCAATTCATGACAACGGGCCGCACGACATTGCACCGCAGCCCGCCCGCGCCTAGAAGGCGGTCATGACGACCGGGACGGATATGACCGACATCGCAGCGCGCTTCGCCATCGCCATGCCGGTGGGGGCCTGGCATCCGCTTTTGCCCGCTGCGCTGGACAGCCTGGCATGCCAGGACGCGGGCGTTGAAATCGCCTTTCTGGACGCGTCGGGCGATCCGCGCGTCGCCGCCGCCGCGGACGCCAGCGGTCTTGATTTCACCTACCGGCGCACGGGTCCCGATGCCGGTCAGTCCGCCGCCATCGCCGAAGGCTGGGCGCACATGGGCGCGCCGGTTCTGGGCTGGCTGAATGCAGACGACCTGCTGGCGCCCGGCGCGCTGACCACGGTTGCGCAGGCTTTCGACGCCGATCCCGACGCGGGGGTGGTGCATGGCGGATCCCATTTCATTGACGAGACCGGACGTATTGTCGGATCACACGACCATGCCGCCGAGGCGGGTCCGCTCCTCTACCGGTCCAATCTCATCTCCCAGCCGTCCTGCTTCGTGCGCCGCGCCTGCGTGGAGGCCGTCGGGGGCATTGACCCGTCCCTGGTCTACACGATGGACTGGGAGCTCTGGGTCCGGCTCTATGCCGCCGGGGTCCGGTTCCGGCGCATCGACCAGCCGCTGTCTTGCGTCTACATGGGCGCCGGCACCAAGACGGCTGACATCTCCCCGCGCCGCCTGCGCGAAGTCGCCCGCCTCGTGCATCGCCACGCCGGACCCTGGAACGCTTTGAAATCCACCCTGTCTGTCGCCCTGCACCCGCTCAGGAGCCGCTGATGTCGCCTGCCGCAACGCGCCCGCGCTTTTCCATCGTGACCCCGAACTGGAACGGGCGGGCCTATCTGCGACCGTGCCTGGAATCCGTGCTGGAGCAGAATTATCCGGAGCTGGAATACATCATCGCAGACGGGGCGAGCACGGACGGCTCGCGGCTCCTGATCGAGGAATATCGCGACCGGCTCGCCACGATCATCAGCGAACCGGATGACGGCCACGCGGACGCCCTCAACAAGGGCTTCGCCGCCTCAACCGGGGAGTTGATGGGCTGGATCAATTCCGACGACGTCATCCTGCCAGGCACGCTGTCCTTTGTCGCACGCGTGTTCGAGGCGCGCCCCGATATCGAGTGGATCACGGGGCGGCCATCCAGTATGAATTCCGAGGGCGTGATCGAATGGATGGGCCAGACCCGGCCCTGGTCGCGCCTGCGCTTTCTGGCGGGCGACAATCAGTGGATCCAGCAGGAATCAACGTTCTGGCGGCGCAGCCTGTGGGATCGCGCCGGCGGCCGGCTGGATACGGACTATCGGCTCGCCAATGATTTCGAACTGTGGTGCCGCTTCTTCCGTCATGCGGAGCTTCACACCGTCGACCGGCATCTGGGCTGTTTCCGCGTACGCCCGGGTCAGCGCTCCATCGTCTTCAAGACGCGGTATGAGAGTGAGGCGCGCGCGATCATTGCCCGCGAACTCGCAGCGGTGGAGCCCGAATTCCGCAACGCCTTCAGCCTGCTCCTGCCCGATGCGCCCGTCACGATGGACGACGAGACGCGGCTGGCGCGCAATAGCGAGCTTGCGCCCTGCGACCCTCCCATCATCCGCCCGGCCAGCCTGGGCCCCAGGGGGCGCACCTCGCGCACTGCGCCGGTCGATACCCGGCCTTTTGCGGATGCGCTCGAGCGCGCGCGCGCGCCCAGCCTCATGGAGCGTTTCGCCGGCGTCCATGCCGGCCAGCGCTGTTTCATCATGGGCAACGGACCGTCATTGAACAACACCGACCTTGAGCTTCTGGAGGGCGAGACGGTCTTTGCGTGCAATTCCGCCTTCCTGCTGTTTGACCGGATCAACTGGCGGCCGACCTATTACACCTGCGTGGATTCGCGCGTGCTGCCGGATCGCGCGGCGGACATTCGGGACATGCTGGGCCGAAATCCGTCCATCACCGCCTTTTTCCCCACCGAAATCGAGGAGCATGTCGGCGAACGGCGGCGCTATCCGACTCGCGTGATCATTCCCACCGGGCGCAACCGCTTCTATTTCCGCGAAGCCTACGGGACGCTCGACGACCTGCCCGGCTCGATGTTCTCAGCCGATATGAACGCGCACCTGATCCAGCCGCGCACGGTTGCGATCACCATGCTGCAAATCGCTGCCTATATGGGCTTTTCTGAGATTTATCTCATCGGCTGCGACACGCGCTACACCGTGCCCGCAAGCGTCGAGGTAGAGGACGGCGAGGCCATGGCGCTGGTCTCCACGCGCGATGACGACCCCAATCATTTCGACCCTGCCTATTTCGGCAAGGGCCGCAAATGGCATGCTCCGCGCACGGATATGATGATCGAGCATTACCGCATCGCCCGCCAGGCGCTGGAAGCGCGGGGGATCAAGGTGTTCGACGCCACGGTCGACGGCGCGCTGGACGTGTTCGACAAGGTCGAATTCAAGACGCTGTTCGATCCGGACGCCCAGGTCATCATCAAGGCCCGCGCTGCAGCGCCGCCGCCGCCGGGTGATCAGCCCGCCCGGCCGGCCGGGATTGAACCCCTCATCAACCGCCTGCCCGCAACCCTGCGCCAGCCCGCCCTGTCCCTTTGGCGCAATCGCCGCTTCGCCGCGCTGCTGGCCGTGCTGGCCGCGCTCGGCGCCGCCGCGCTGGCGAGCCCGCCTGCCGAACCCTTGCGTCCCTGGCTCTGGCCGCTGGCGCTGTTCCTGGCCGCGTTCGCCTTTACCGCTGCGGTGGCGATCAAGTCGCGCAGGCTCCTGTTTGAAGCTCACCGCCAGCTCGCCGAGCTTCACGGGCGCGAGGCGTCGCGTGAGCTGCGCTATATTGAGCTCGATTCCCAAATGGAAGACATCCGGGCGCGGCTGGAAGAGTACGAGGCTGAACGCCTGGAAAAGGACTAGCCGGCCTGAAGCGGGATTCTGAACAGCCCGCCGGCCAGCGTCTGACCCTCAAGGCCAATGGAGGCCGAGGTGGCATAGATCGCGTCCTGCGCAAAGGCGAGGCTGGTCGGACGCGCGACTGGCATCGGGATCCGCGCCAGGAGCGCGCCATCAGCGCTGTATTGATCAATCCGCCAGCCATCCCAGAAGGCGATCCACAGACAGCCGTCCGCGTCTGTCTCCATGCCGTCAGGATAGCCGTCACCCTCGCCGAATTGCGCGAAGACCCGCTTGCCGGAAAACCCCGCGCCGCCATCGGCGAGGTCGGCCACGTACACCGTCTGCCGGGCTGAGTCGGTGAGATAGACCCGCCCGCGCGCCGCGTCGAAAGCCGGTCCATTGGTGACGCGGTAGCCCGTTTCAAGGCAACGCGCGGTTCCAGCCGGATCGAGCCGCCACCAGGCGCCGGACGCCCGGCTCTCGGCGTCGTCCATCGTCCCCGCCCAGAAACTGCCGTCCGGGGCGCGCTTGCCGTCATTGAAGCGGTTGCCAGGCGTGTCCGCCTCGGGCTGGCAGATCGGCTCCACCTCGATCGCGCCGCCGTCCGGCGCCACACGCAGACGCGCGAAGCCCGACTTCATGGCCGCCAGCAGGCGGCCGTCCGGCTCGATCAGGAAGGAGCCCACGGCTTCGGGCGCAGCCCAGCTGGTCTGGCGGCCTGTGACCGGTTCAAAGCGATGCAGGGCCGGCGCCTTGATGTCGGTCCACCAGACCGCGCGTCCGTCCCACACCGGGCCTTCGCCGAGGATGGCGCGCGCGTCCCAGACGCATTCGGGCTCGCCGATCATCAATGGGCCGCTCATACCGGATCATGCAGGCGCGAGAGCACGCCCCCGTCGAGATAGAAAATCGTCCCGGTCGCAAAGGACGCGCCGGGCGAGGCCAGAAAGACCGCAGCAGCGGCGGCCTCCTCCGGCGCGCCAATCCGGTTGAGCGGATGACAGGCTTCGAGGTCCTGAAACGCTGCCTCGCGGCCCTCGAACCCGGCCATCAGCATGGGCGTCGCGATCGCAGCGGGCGCCAGGCAGTTGACACGCACGCGCGCGCCCAGATCCACCGCCAGCGCCCGGGTCAGGCCATGCAGCGCCGCCTTGGACGTGGCGTAGGCGGCAAATTCAGGCTTTGTCGCCTGGGCATGCACGCTGCCGATATTGATCACGCAGCCGCGGGCCGCTTCGAGTTCAGGCAGAAAGGTCTGCACCAGACGGAAGGGGGCGGTGAGATTGACATTCATGGTGCGCCGCCAGGCATCCATGGAGAGGCCTTCCACCGGCGCGAGGATCTGGGCGGCGGCATTGTTGACAAGCACGCCGAGCTCAGCGCCGTCCAGCGCCGCCCTCACCGCCCGCGCGAACACGTCCAGCGCTGCGACATCCTCGGCGAGCTGATTAAGGTCAGCCTCCACGAACGCGTCGCAGATATCGCCGTCCGCGCGCATGCGCCCGGTCCCGATCACGCGGTAGCCCGCCGCCCTGAACGCGGCGCCCAGCGCCGATCCGATCCCGCCAGCGATGCCGGTGACGAGCGCGGCGCGCATCAGGCGTCCGCCCGCTTGACGCCCAGGAAATCGAACATGTGGCCAATGGCCTGCAGGCTGACCCGGCGCACCGCGTCCTCGGTGTTCGAGGCGTTGTGGGAGCCGAATATGCAGCGGTCATAGGTGCGCAGCACATTGTCCGGCGCCAGGGGCTCGATCTCGAACACGTCGAGCGCGGCCGAGTGGATGCGCCCCGATTCCAGACCGGCCAGCAGCGCGGTCTCCTTGATCACCGGCCCGCGCCCGACATTGACGATGCGCACGCCCGGCTTCACCCGCGCCAGCACATCTTCGTTGAACATGTGGCGGGTGTGGGCGTTGAGCGGGGCGGTGAAGACCAGGAAGTCGCACGCCTCCACGCCTTCGGGCCAGGGCTTGTTCTCCACCTGATGCCCTTCCAGCGGGCGGAAGGTGGGATCATAGGCGATCACGCGCATCTCGGCGGCGAGCAGGCGCAGGCCCGTATTGCGCCCGATATCGCCAAACCCGATCACCCCTGCCGTGCGTCCGGCCAGCGAAATGCCGCGCGGCTTGGGCCAGGTCTTGTTCAGCCGGATTTCCCGGTCGATGTAATAGCTTTCGCGCGCCAGCCCGTTGACATAGTTGACCGCAAGGTCAGCCACCTCGCGTCCGAACACGCCCGGGGTATTGACCGCCGGCAGGTTCAGCCGCTTGGCGGCGGCGAAGTCCACATTGTCGACGCCCACGCCCCATTTCACGATGGCTTTGAGCCGGCCCGCCGCACCGGCCTCCAGCACGCGGGCGCTGGCCGGGTCATCACCGATGATCCAGCCGTCAAAGCCGGGCAGCAGCGCGATCAGCTCGTCCTCCGACAGGGTCTGGACGACTTTGGGAGCCTCCAGCTCCACGCCGTTGTCCGCAAACAGGGGACGGAATTCGTCAATCATGCCCAGCATGGGCGGGCAGGTGACCAGAACGCGCATGGTGTCAGCTCCCTTTGCGGGCGTTGTACAGCGCGACCGCTTCGGCCTGAGCCCACTGGTCGGCGTCGTCGATATCGATGGATTCCAGCGCAGGGGTCACATACATGGCCGGGCGCTTGCCAATGCGCGCGTTCGTCGCCGCGAAGCTCTCGCGGTTGAACAGATAGAGATTGGAGTTTTCCTCATACCAGGGCTCCAGGTCCTGGGTCCGGATCAAATTGTCCGGGTCGTGATTCACCGGGCTCATGTCCTCGCGGTAGAAGCGCGTCTGGATGCGATTGACCGCAAACAGGCTGTCGGCCTCGCCCGCCGCTTTCGCCGCATGATACTTGGCCAGTGCGCCGCGCATCGCCGCCGCTGACAGCAAGGGGTTGGTGGTGTGGGTCATCAGATAGGTATCAGCGTCCACATTGGCGACGTCATCGCCCAGCACCAGGTTCATCGAGACGAAATCGCCGCAAATCTCCGGCTTGCGGTCGCGGATCATCACCCGGCCACCCGCATCCCCGTCATTGAGGCCCTTGTCCGACAGGATTTCGCGCGCATCGGTATTGATCACCACCCGGTCGATCTCTTCCATGCTCAGGAGGGTGTCGAGAATCCAGCGGAACAGCGGCTTGCCCGCGAACTCGCGGAAATTCTTCGATGTGACGCGCGCCGAGTGCGCCTTCATGGGCAGAAGGGCGACCAGCTTGAAACGGTCCGGCATGGGGAAGGCTCCTGATTGAGTGATGGCCGCGCCGTGGCTCAGCGCGGGTAGAAATACCGGTCCTTGCGATCCTGCGACAGCTTGCGGTGATTGTTATTGCCCTGATAGCTGCCCCAGTACTGGTTGAAGCGGAACAGGATGATGCCGCCCGCCTCCTTCCAGAATACGCGCTGGGTGAGCGCCTCGCCCAGATCGTGGAAGACGCCGGCCATGGTGTAGCGCAGGAAATCGCCGAGGCGCACATGCACTTCGGGCATGATGTCCTGCAGAGCCACAGCCTCGCGCTCATAGCGCGTCTTGACCTTGGACCAGCTCTCTTCGTGGATGTGGATGACGGAGGCTTCGGCAACATAGCCGATCTTCAGCCCGTCTGCGACCAGCTGCTTGGCGAGCACCATGTCTTCGAGCCCGGTGACCGCCTCATCGAAACGGCGCGCCTCCCAGACCGATTTCAGGATGGCGGCGTTGGCGTTGTTGCAGAAGAAATCATCCTGCGGGAGGGCCGAACGGTCGGGGAAATACTTGCGGAAGAGCTGTTCTTCGGAAAACTTCGTCAGGCCGGGCTTGCCTTGCTGGCGTCCGTAGACATAGGCGCAAACGCCATCATCCAGCGGCTTCACCAGATCATGGAGCCAGCGGGTTCCCACCGGAATGCAATGGCCCGAGATGAACACCAGAAACCGGCCCTGAGCCGCCTCGCACCCGACATTGAGCGAGCGTCCGAAGGTGAAGTCGGATTTCCTGATATGGGTGATGCGGCAGCCATGGGCTTCAGCGATTTTCAGCGTGTCGTCGGTGGAGCCGGAATCGACGATCACGACTTCATAACTGAAGGGTGCAGCGTCCTGCGCCGCCACCGCCTCCAGCGCGTCTCCCAGCCATTTGCCCTCGTTATAGGTGCGAATGACGATGGATGCGTCCATGGTTCCGATCTCCCCCCGGAAACGGCCCGACCGGGCAATTTCACACATCCTGATCCGGGCCGCAGCGTCGTCCCCACATGCCGCGCAGCACCGCCTCCACCCCGGCCAGGGCCGCAAGCATCACTCCCAGATCGGATTGCGGGCGCACCATATCCACGACCCGCAACGAGCACAACGCGTCATCTGGCTGCGCTGCACATAAACTGAGCCGCACCCTTTCAACGCGCCGGCCCGGCCCTGTCACATCGCACGCGTCCAAACGAGATCACTGGGCGCACGGCCCTGCCAGACCGTGCCCGCGATGGCGTCCTCACCGTCGAGCGCGCCCTCGAACATCAGCGCGCCCAGCCCTGTGGCGAAGCCGACGCGCGGCCCGTCCACGCGCACCTGTTCAAAGCGCACCTGCGCCCCGCCCTGGTCCGGCGCAGTGAGCACGATTTGCGCCGCCTCCCCTTGCAGCGTGATGGCCAGGCGCAAGGGCCGCGGCTCCACGCCGGTTTCCAGCACCGTGACCCACACGCCCTCAAGACGCGGATCGGGCGCCTCGGCCGGCTCGCCTGTCCCCGGCAACACCGCCATCGGCTCGCCCGGCCCCGCCGGGCTGCAGGCAGCGAGGGCAAGGGTGAGGGCGGCGAGGCAAAAGGCGATCAGGCGCATGGCGGCTCCGGCAAGGATACGCGGTCAGACTTAATCGCCGCACGCCTGGGCCGCCAGTGCGGCGGTGCGCTGCGCGATCATGTCGAGCGCACCTTGCGAGAGCGGATGGCGCGCCTGCCCGTACTCGGCCGGCAGGCCGGTTTCCGTCTCCTGGAAAAGGTGATTGACGCCGTCAAGGATGACGATTTGCGTCGGCAATCCCACACGCGCCGCTGCCAGGGCTTCGGACTGGGGCGCGGGGAGCACCTGAAGATCAAACTCGCCAAACGCGCCCAGCATGGGGCCGGGGTAGTCAGCCGCCGCCGCAGCCGGGTCCACCGCGAAACCCGCAACGGCATAGGGCTGACCCCATATCTGCGCCTGCTGGCGGGCAAGGCCCGCAGGCGCGCCGGCGTCGAGCAAGGCCTGTTCCATGTCCTCGCTCACGCGCGCACCAGGCTGTGCTTGGCGCAACACCGCGAACATCGCCTCCTGGAGGGCGCGGTTGCCGGCGACCTGGTCGTCGGTCCCGCCCGAGGTGTGGATCAGGGCCTCGGCCTGGTCAAACAAGGTCTGCTCCAGGGTCATATGCATCCCCGCCAGCGAGACGATGAAGTCTGGCTGACCTTCCGGCGCGGCAAGCAGGGCGATCAGCGCGCCTTCGGAATGACCGGCGAACCCGGCGCACGCCACACGCGGCTCAGCCGCCAAAGCCGCCAGCGCTGCTGCGGCATCGGCAGCGAGATCGGACGGCGCCTGTGGTCCGGGTCCCGTACTGGCGCCTACGCCCCGATCATCGAGGCGCAGCGACGACACGCCCCGGGCCGCCAGCGCCTGAGCCAGCGCCGCGTAGAGGCGCAGCTCGCCGAACGTCCCGTCCCGGTCCTGGGGTCCGGAACCCGACAGGATCACCACGCCCGGACCGGGCGCCTCGCCGGGCGCCAGGCGCAGGGTTCCCGACAACGTGACCGCGCCGGCCTCAATAGTGACGCCCCTCTGCGAGGGTTCGCTTTCCGTTTCGACCGCAGACGCAGAGGCCGTCGCAAACCGGCCTCTCTCGAAACTCAGGTCCGCCGCAATCGGTCCCTGGCGGAAGCGGCCGGTTATGACGTCCCCATTGCGCGCGCCCTCATACGCCAGGCTCAGCGGATCGACCGCGAACACGATCGCGCCTCCCTCCACGGTCACAGCCGTCAGCGCTATGCCCGCCGCACTCTGATCAAGCGAGATCAGTTCGCCACTCCAGCCCGCCTCGCGCGTCTCCAGGACCAGCTCGAGCCGCAGCGATTGGGCGCCAATCTCCAGCGTGCCGCGCCAGGCGCCCTCAAACCCGTCCTCCGCCTGCATCACCACAGCCGGAGACGGCGCATCCTCGCCCGGTCGCGGCCCGCACGCGGCGAGCGCAAGGCCGCCAGCAAGGCATAGAATGGCGCGTTGGAAGGCGGTCATGGCAGGGCTCCTGATCAGCTTGACCTATTATTTAGCATTGACGCTAATTAGCGTCGAGCCTAAATTTTGACCATGACCGATATATTCGAAGCCCTGGCCCACCCGGTCCGCCGTGCAGTTCTGAAAAAGCTGCGCGCGGGACCCATGAGCGCGGGCGATCTGGCCGATGCGTTCCCGGTGACCAAGCCGACCATGTCGCGCCATTTCGCGGCGCTGAAGGACTCAGGCCTGATCCGGGCCGAACGCATCGGCACCACCATTCGATACCGGCTCAACGTGTCGGTGACCGAAGACGCTGTCGCAGCGGTGATGGGACTGCTGGGGGCGGGCAAGGATGATGAAGACGGGGAGAACAGCCATGAACGCTAAGGGACTGGCCGCCGTAGCGGCATTGATCGCGATGACATTCGCTTTCAGCATGTGGGGCTGGCTCGCCACGCCGCCAGGGGCCGAGATTGCGGTGCACTGGAACGCGGCCGGACAACCCGACCGCTTTGGCGGCAAGGCGGAGGCCTTCATGCTGATCCCGGGGCTTGCCGTCCTCATGTCCGCCCTGTTCGCCGCTGCACCCCATATTGATCCGCGCGGGCGTAATCTGGCGGCCTCCGGCTCGGTGCTGATGACGGTCTGGATCGGAACAATTGGCGTGCTCGCCGTCGTCCAGGCGGCGCTGACCTTCAGCGCACTGGGCGTAATTGCCGCCGACGGCGAGATCGTGCCGCGCGCTGTGATGCTGGCTGTGTGCGCCCTGATGGTCATCACCGGCAATGTGCTGGGCAAGGCGCGGCCCAACTGGTTCGTCGGCGTGCGCACGCCCTGGACCCTGTCGTCCGACCGCGCCTGGGACGCGACCCACCGCTGGGCCGGGCGCGGCTTCGTCCTCAGCGGCCTGATCGGCGGCGCCTGCGTTCTGGTCGCGCCCCTGGTGGCGGCGCTCTTCGTGTTTTCCGGCCTGATCCTGATGACGGCCTTCGGTTCGGTGTTGCTGTCTTTCCTGGTCTGGCGGCGCGACCCGGAGCGCGAGGTGTTCAGCGAGGGCGGCTCAAAGCCCTGAGCCACCCGCCCTGGCGCCCTGACGGCGGGGCTTTGACGCTTGGCCTCAAGCGGCTAGATTGCCGCGCCGCACCATCGCCCTGCCACTGGACACGCAAAGCTCATGACCCTGCCCGCCGCCCGCCCCGTGAAGAAAATCGTTCTCGCCTATTCGGGAGGGCTGGACACCAGCGTCATCCTGCGCTGGCTGAAGGAGGCGTATAACGCTGAAGTCGTCACCTTCACCGCCGATCTCGGCCAGGGCGAGGAGCTGGCGCCCGCGCGCGCCAAGGCCGAAGCGGCGGGGATCAAGGAAATCTATATCGACGATCTGCGCGAGGAGTTTGTGCGCGATTACTGCTTCCCCATGGTGCGCGCCAATGCGGTGTATGAGGGGCAGTATCTTCTGGGCACCTCCATCGCCCGGCCGCTGATCGCCAAGCGCCTGGTGGAAATCGCGCATGAGACCGGCGCCGATGCCGTCGCGCACGGCGCCACCGGCAAGGGCAATGACCAGGTCCGCTTCGAGCTGGGCGTGGCGGCGCTTGATCCCTCCCTGCGCGTCATTGCGCCGTGGCGCGAGTGGGCTCTGACCTCGCGCACCAAGCTCATCGCCTATGCCGAGCAGCACGGCATCCAGGTGCCCATGGACAAGCGCGGCGAGGCACCGTTCTCGGTGGACGCCAATCTCTGGCACACCTCGTCAGAGGGCAAGGTGCTGGAAGACCCCGCCGAAGAAGCGTTCAACGAGGTGTGCCTGCGCACCGCTCACCCCGAAGACGCGCCGGACCAGCCTGAATACGTCACCGTCGGGTTCGAGCGCGGCGACGCCGTCAGCGTCAATGGCCAGGCCATGTCGCCGGCAACGCTGCTCACGGCGCTCAACGAGATGGGCGCGCGCCACGGCATCGGCCGGCTGGATCTGGTGGAAAACCGGTTTGTCGGCATGAAGTCGCGCGGCATTTACGAAACACCCGGCGGCACGATCCTGATGATCGCGCACCGCGGCATCGAACAGCTCACCCTCGACCGGGGCGCCATGCACCTGAAAGACGAGCTGATGCCCAAATACGCCAAGCTCATCTATGAAGGCTTCTGGTTCAGCCCCGAGCGCGAGATGCTGCAGGCGGCCATCGACCATTCCCAGCGCCATGTCAGCGGCGAGGTCCGCCTGAAGCTCTACAAGGGCGGCGTGTGGGTGGTGGGCCGGACGTCACCGGCCTCGCTCTACTCGCTGGCCCACGTGACGTTCGAGGAAGACCACGTCTACGACCAGAAAGACGCTGAAGGCTTCATCCGCCTCAACGCCCTGCGCCTGCGCCTGATCGCGGACCGCAAGAAGCGGCTGGGCGAGAACCAGTAGGCTGAACTGGCCCGGCATCCCCTAGCGGCTGCCGCTCGCCGCGGCCGAGGCGGCGCGGGCAGCCAGCATCACCAGCGCGGGATCGGCGTTTGCGGGCGGCGCGCCATTGGCGAACATGACGCTGTCGCGCAGCGTCATCAGACGGTCGCGCTCCGCAATGAAGCCGGGCAGCTCGTCCGCCGTCAGGCGCCGCCCGGTGGGCAGATCGAGACGCATCGGGTTCAGCGGACGCCCGTTCTGGTGCACTTCGTAGTGCAGGTGCGGACCGGTGCATGATCCCGTGCATCCGACATAGCCGATCACCTGGCCCTGGGTGACGCGCGCGCCAGAGCGTATTCCGCGCCCAAACGCCTGGAGGTGCGCGTACGCTGTCAAATAGCCGTTGGCGTGGCGGATGCTCACATAATTGCCGTAGCCGCCAAACCAGTTGGCCCGCTCCACCACCCCATTGCCCGCCGCCATGATCGGCGTGCCGCGCGGCGCGGCGAAATCCGTGCCGTTGTGCGGACGGTTGACCTGATGGATCGGATGAAAGCGCATCCCGAAGGATGACGAGATGCGCGCGCCGTTGACCGGCATGCGCATCAGCAGGCGCTGAGCTGCTTCGCCCTCGCCCGTGTAATAGCCCACCTCCCCGTCCGGGGCGGTATAGCGGAAATACTCGATCGGCGATCCGCGGCCTGCGAAATTCACGTAAACGATCTCGCCGGTGCGCACTGTGTCACCGTTCCGGTTGACCTCGCGCTCATACACGAAGTCAAAGGCGTCGCCGGGCTGGATTGTGCGGAAATCAACCGCATAGCCCAAAATGCCGGCCAGCTCGACCACGATCCGGTCGGTGGCGCCCTGTTCGATGGCGGACATGTACAGGCTGGAGCTCACCTCGCCGCGCACGCGCACAAACTCGCGCTGCAGCGTCAGCGACGCCTCCCGGGCGCGAAACCGGTCGCCGGAACGCGCAACGGTCAGCGTGCGCTCGACGTCCGGGCGAAAGGACAGACCGGCCAGACGCCGCTGCGTCTCGTCCCCGCCGGCCGGCGTTTCAAAGAAAATCGTCAGGTCCTGACCGGCGCGCAGGCCGCGCACAGAAAAGACCGGATCAAGCGCGGCGATGGCGCGCGCGGCTTCAACCCGGTCGGCCCCGGCATCGGTCAGCACGCTGGCGAGCGTCTGGCCGGCGCGCACGGTGATGTCCAGGCTCTCGACGGCCGCGCGCAGCGGTGCGGCGGTGAACAGGGCGTGTTCGGCCTCGATGACGGCGCGCGCCGTGTCCAGAGACGGGGCGCCGGTTATCCCGTCACCGGCATCGCCGGCAGCCTCCGCCAAGGCCTCTATGGCGTCAGCGCTGGCCGGTTCGGGCGGGGCCTGGAGGCTGGCGCCGCCCGGGCTGGAGAAGCGCAGCAGCAGCGCGCCGAGGACGATGATCAGGCCGAGCGACAGAGTGGCGAAAAACACCAGCGTGCGGGAGCGGCGGGCGTCATCAAGACGTACGTCGAATCCAGACATGGGCGCAGTGATCCCTGTTGTATGATCTGGTCTGAGAGCCCATCTCCCCTCAGAGACAGGCATTCGGCGGCGTGCGCCCTTGCGCTGCGGTCCATCAAGCAAAATCCGGACCGTTGTACTCAGAAGCGTTAACGGTCGGGTGAAACCGGGCGGATCGTGGCCCAGCGGGACCGGATTGCCAAGAGCTATTTACCTTACCGCACGTTAACGGGACAACAATGCGTCTCCACACCCCTGAAATCGAAGGGCTGACGCCATGAACAAAACCACGCTGCTCGCTGTAACGATGGGCGTCCTGCTGGCTGCGGCGACGGCGTTCGCGGTCTGGGGGATGGCAGGAGGCGACCTACAGATCACGGGACATGGCTGGCTGGCGATGGGGCTGGGCGCGGTCTTGTCGCTGGCGGTGGGCGGCGGGCTGATGTGGCTGGTGTTCTATTCGGCCCGTCATGGCCATGACGATATCGACCGCGAGCCCTGACAGCCTGCAGCGCGTTAACCCCTGGCGCCGGGCGAATCGGCTAAGGCTTGGGCCATGAGCACGCATGACACCCCTTCCGCTTCTGCGCTGGCCGCCCTTCTGGCCTCGCGCGTCTGTCACGATTTCGCCAATCCCGTTCAGGGCATGGGCGCGGCCATGGGGGTGCTGGACGATCCCGGCGCTGCCGACATGCGCGATGATGCGCTGGCCTTGCTGCGTTCGGGCATGCGCCAGCTCGCCGCCAAGATTGAATACGCCCGGGTGTGCTTTGGCGCCGCCGGAACCCGCAGCGGCGAGATGGGCCTGCGCGAGCTGCAGTCCCTGAGCGCCTCCATGTTCGCCGAGTCGCGCGCCGAGATCGTCTGGAAGACGCAGGATGGCGTGATCGACAAGACCGCTTCGCGCATCCTGCTCAATCTGGTCTGGATGGCGGCGGACGCGCTTCCCCGGGGCGGCACGGTATCGGTCGAAGCCCATCCCTCGCCCGGCGGCGGCGCCCGCCTGCGCGTCATTGCAGCCGGAACCCGCGTGCGCCTTGATCGCTCCTACGTGCAGGCCCTGCGCGGCGAGCGTCCCGAAAACGGCCATGACGGCCGCACCGTGCAGCCGTTCTACGCCGGGCTGATCGCCCGTGAGTCCGGCGGCCGCGCCGAGGCGAGCGTCAGCGAGGAGCGTGTGGAGTTCACTGCTCTCGCCGGACCGGGCCAGCACGTCCACGCCGCCGAATAACCCGCGCGCCCGGCGCAAATTCCCAACCTTGCATTAACCAGCTTCATGACACCGTCCCCCTTGCTGCATACGTCACGGGACCGGGCGATGTCATGGACGATCTGATCGGCGAATTTCTCGCGGAGACCGGTGAAAGCCTCGACGTCATTGACGCCGAGCTTGTGCGGTTCGAAGCCAACCCGTCTGACCGGGCCATTCTGGACAATGTCTTTCGCCTGCTGCACACCATCAAGGGCACGTGCGGCTTCCTCGCCCTGACGCGTCTGGAAGCTGTCGCCCATGCCGGCGAGACGCTGCTCGGCCGGTTCCGCGACGGAACCCGCGCGCCCGACAGCCACGCCGTGACGCTCGTGCTGGAAGCGCTTGACCGGATCAAGCTCATCCTAAGGGGAATGGAGACAGGCGGAGCGGAGCCGCAGGGCGACGACCGTGACCTCATCGCCCGGCTTGAAGCACTTGCGGAAGGGCGCATCGCTGCGCCGCCCCCGCCCCCTCCCACGCCGCAACCGATCAGGGCGGCCGAACCGGAACCCGCATGCCTTGACGCCAAACCCGAGGCCGATGGCGAGTGGCGCTATGACGCCGATCTTGGCCGGCCCCTGCGTCCGGGCGAGGTGTCGCTCGCCGAGCTGGAAGCCGCCTTCCTCGCCACGCCGGGGCCGCAGGACATTGACGACGCGGATGAGGCCGGCGAGGGCGCCTTGCTCACCGCGCCGGCCTCAGGGGCGCCCCCGGTCCACGCGGCCCCGGCGGCCGCCGGCCCGCGCGGCGCGGCGACGATCCGCGTCAGCGTGGATGTGCTTGAAGGCCTGATGACCACCGTCTCCGAGCTGGTGCTGGCGCGAAACCAGATGCAGCAACTGGTGCATGTGAGCGATGACGGCGCACTCAAAGGTCCGCTCCAGCGCCTCACCTCCGTCACCGCCGAGCTGCAGGACGGGGTCATGAAGGCCCGCCTCCAGCCCGTGGGCGACGCCTGGCGCAAGCTGCCGCGCATCGTGCGCGACGCCTGTCAGGATCTGGGCAAGCAGATCCGGCTGGTTCAGGAGGGCGAGGACACCGAGCTGGACCGTCAGGTGCTGGAGCTGATACGCGATCCGCTCACCCACATGATCCGCAATGCCTGCGATCACGGGATCGAGCGCCCCGAGGTGCGGCGCGCCGCCGGCAAGCCTGGTACCGGCACGATCCGCCTGTCGGCCTGTCATGAGGGCGGCGCCATCGTCCTGACGCTGGCCGATGACGGCGCCGGGCTTGATGCGCGGCGCATCCGCGACAAGGTGCTGGAAAAGGGGCTCGCCACGCCGGAGGAACTCGCCGGCATGAGCGAGGCGCAGGTCCAGCGCTTCATTTTCGCGCCCGGCTTCTCCACCGCCGCAGCCGTGACCAGCCTGTCCGGACGCGGCGTCGGCATGGACGTGGTGCGCACCAATATCGAGCAGATCGGCGGCGCCATTGACCTCACGTCCGCGCCGGGTGCGGGCACTGTCTTCACCATCCGGATTCCGCTCACCCTGGCGATCATCTCCGCACTCATCGTCGAGGCGGGCGGTGCGCGTTTCGCCACGCCGCAACTGTCCGTGCGCGAGCTGGTGCGCGTCGGGCCGCAGGCGGCGGTGAAGATAGAAACCCTGAACGGCGCCCACCTCATCCGCCTGCGCGACCGGCTCCTGCCGGTCGTCGCGCTCTCGGCCGCGCTCCACCCGGACGCGCCGGCGCCGATCCCGTCCTCGGGCTATGTGGTCGTGCTGGAGGCGGCGGGCCGCCGCATCGGCCTGATGGTGGACGACGTCATCGACACCGTGGAGATCGTGGTCAAGCCGCTGTCAGGCCTCTTGCGCCAGACCGGCGTGTTCGCCGGCGCCACCATCATGGGCGACGGCTCGGTCATCATGATCCTCGACCCGAACGGACTGGCGCAGGCGTGCGCGATCGCGGGCGAGGGCGACGGCGAAGCGCAGGCAGAGACCGCACGCGCCAGCGCAGCGGTCACACAAGGTCCCCCGCTTCAGCGCCTGCTGCTGGTGCGCGCCGGCGGTCCGGCCCCCAAGGCCGTGCCGGTCAGCCTGATCACGCGCCTGGAGGAACTCGACGCCAGCGCCATCGAATGCATCGACGCCCGTCATGTGGCGCAGTATCGCGGCCAGCTTCTGCCACTGGCCCATGCGGCCGGGCCGGGCGCCTTCCGCACAGACGGGCGCCAGCCGGTGCTGGTCTTCACCGAAGACGGCCGCTCGGCGGGCGTGGCGGTCGACGCCATCCTCGACGTGGTGGAAGAAGCGTTTGATCTTGAGCTCGGCTCGCACCGGCCCGGCGTGATCGGTTCGGCCATCATCCAGGGCCAGGCCACGGACCTGCTCGACATCGCCTGGTTCATGCAGCGCGCCTGGGACGCCGCGCCCCCGCGCAGCGCCTCCGTGCGCGCGTCGCGCCCGGCCGTTCTGCTGGTCGACGCCGACGCCTTTTCCCGCCGCATGCTGGCGCCCCTGCTGGCCGCCGCCGGGTATGAACTGACCATCGCCAGCGGTCTGCACGAGGCGCGCGACGCAGCCCGGATGGGCGCGCGTTATGACGTGCTGGTGGGCGATCCCGGCGCGCTGGCGAAACTGGCCGCCGAGGGCCTGTTCGCAGACGTGCCGCGGCTCGGCGTCGCAGACGGGGCTTCAGGCATTCTTGATGGATTTGTCGCGATCATGCCCCCCGGCGACCGGGGCGGCCTCATCGCGGCGCTCGACCAGGCCGCGCGCGCGGCATGAAGGACATGACCATGGCTGCCCCGACCATCGAATACGTCTCCGTACGCATAGGCGACCAGGTATTTGGCGTGGCGGTCAGCGACATCCGCGAAGTGTTCGCCCCTCACGCCATCACCCCGGTGCCGCGGGCGCCGGAGGGGATTGCCGGGCTGCTCAATCTGCGCGGCCGCATCGTCACCATGATCGATGCCCGGTCGCGCCTCGGCCTCGCCGCGCGCGCGGCGGCCGCACCCGCGATGGCGCTGGGCCTCGAAGACGGCCCGGACCTCTACGGCGTGCTCGTCGACACGGTCGGCGAAGTGCTGCGCCTTGATCCGGCGGCGGCGGACGCTGCGCCAGGCCATCTCGATGCGCGCTGGCGCCCCCTGATACGCGGGGTGCACCGGCTGGACGGCCAGCTTCTGGCGATACTTGACGTCCGCGCGCTGATCGGGCGGCGCGGCGCATTGGCGGCCTGAAGGGAGGGCGCGTGATGAAAACCTGTCTTGTGGTCGATGACAGCCGGGTGATCCGCAAGGTGGCCCGCAAGATCGTGGAGGATATGGGCTTTGGCTGCGAGGAGGCGTGCGACGGGCAGGAAGCGCTCACCGCCTGCCGCAAGGCGATGCCCGAGGCGATCCTGCTGGACTGGAACATGCCGGTGATGAACGGGCTCGATTTCCTCGTCCGCCTGCGCCAGGAGCCCGGCGGCAGAAAGCCCGTGGTCCTGTTCTGCACCACTGAGAACGACATGGCCCACATCACCCAGGCCCTTCGCGCCGGCGCAGACGAATACGTGATGAAGCCATTTGACGGCGAGATCATCGAGTCCAAATTCGCCGAAGCGGGCCTGGTTTGATCAGCCATGATCGCCCCTGGGTTCGTAACGCCGTGACCGCCGCTCCGCCGTCCGCGCCCCTCACGCCGCGCGCCCTGGCCCGCCCGCGTGTCCTGGTGATTGACGACAGCGCCGTGGTGCGCGGCCTCGTCGCACGCTGGATCGAGGCCGATGACCGGCTGGAGCTGGCTGGCGCCTGCCCCGACGGAGAACAGGGCGTGCGGCGCGCCGCCGAGCTACAGCCCGATCTGGTCGTTCTGGACGTGGAAATGCCGCGCATGGACGGGCTGACCGCCCTGCCGCTGATCCTCAAGGCGGCGCCGGGCGCCCGGGTGGTGATGGCCTCCGCCCTGACCCGCGAGGGCGCGGAGGTGACGATCCGGGCGCTGTCGCTCGGCGCGGCCGATTACGCCGCCAAACCTGCCGCCGGTCAGGCAGGCGGCGCAGACGCCTACCGTATCGACCTTCTGAACAAGCTTGACGCGCTGTGCCCGCGGCCCGCGCCGCCGCGGCGCGTCATTGCGCCGCTGCGTCCCGATCAGCGCCCGCCTGTCTACCGCCCCTCGCTGATCGCCATCGGCGCCTCGACCGGCGGGCCCCAGGCCTTGCGCGAGCTTGTCACCGCCCTGCCCGCCAATGCGGACGCGCCAATCCTGGTCACCCAGCACATGCCGCCCGTGTTCACAGCGCTTCTGGCCGAGCACCTGTCGAAGCCTGGCCTTCCCGCCGCAGAGGCTATCGACGGCGAGGCGCTCAGGCCCGGGCGCATCTATCTGGCGCCAGGTGATTTTCACATGCGCGTGCGGCTCGGTCCGGACGGTCTGCACGCTGCGCTGGACCAGGGTTGCAAGGTGAATTTCTGCCGTCCGGCGGTCGATCCGCTGTTTGAAAGCCTCGCCGGCGCGGGCGTGCGCGGTGTTCTCGCCGTCGTGCTGACCGGGATGGGATCGGACGGGCGCCAAGGCGCTCGCCGCCTCTATGAATCGGGCGCCCATGTCATCGCCCAGGACCGTGACAGCAGCGTCGTGTGGGGCATGCCCGGTTCAGTTATCGAGGCCGGGCTCGCCGATATGGTGCTGCCGCTGAACCGGATCGGGCCCGAAATCGCCCGCCGACTGAAAGGATAGCCATGACCCAGCTGGCGCCGAACAAGTATGACTATCTTTGCCGCGAGGTGCGCGCGCGCACCGGGCTCGTTCTGGGACCGGACAAGGCCTATCTGGTTGAAAGCCGCCTGGGTCCGCTGGCGCGCCGCTCGGGCTTCGCCGCCATTGAGCCGCTGGTCGACGCCATGATGCGCGGCGACAGGGCGATCCACACCGAGGTGTGCGAGGCGCTGGCGACCCACGAGACCTTCTTCTTCCGCGACAAGACCCCGTTTGATCTATTCCGTCAGGTGATTGCGCCGGCTTTGCTGGCGGCCCGCGCCGGGCGCGCGCTGAAGATCTGGTGCGCGGCCGCGTCTTCAGGACAGGAGCCTTATTCGCTCGCCATGCTGCTGGACGAAGCGGGCGGGCCGGCCGCCGACATCCTCGCCACCGACATGAGCGCCGCAGTGCTGGAGAAGGCCAAAGCCGGGCTCTACAGCCAGTTCGAGGTGCAGCGCGGGCTGTCGATCCAGCGCCTGATCCGCCATTTTGATCAGGCCGGCGAGGCCTGGCGGATCAAGGCGCATCTGCGCCAGGCCGTGCGGTTTGAGCAATCCAACCTGCTGGACGATTTCGCGCGCCTTGCGCCCATGGACGTCATCTTCTGCCGCAATGTGCTCATCTATTTCGATGTCGAGACAAAATCGAAAATCCTCGACCGTCTCGCCGCCGCGCTCGCGCCTGACGGCTACCTGCTGCTGGGCGCTGCGGAGACGGTGATCGGGCTGTCCGACGCGCTGCGGCCGGTCGAGGGTCATCGCGGTCTTTACGCCCAAGCGCCGGCTGGAAACCGCGCCGCCGCCTGACGCGGCCAGCGCGTTATACGGTGAGCCCCGTCACCATTCTGGCCTGCAGCGCGGCAAGCGTGTCCGCATCGTCAGCCTGAAGGCGGCGCGCCTGCAAATCCAGCGTGCCGGCGACGCCTTCCAACGTCCACAGCGCCTCGCCGCTCACCGGCTCGCACACCCAGTGGACCAGATGGCGCACGTGGCGGCTTGCGCCCGCAAGCCCTGAACGGATCACATAGCCTTCACCCGCCTGCGGCCAGCGGCGCATGATGATGCGCGTCTCCAGCAGCACGCTCGCCACATCCAGCGCGCCGCCGCCGCGATGAGCCTCCCACTGGCCCGGAAAGGCGTCCTGGAAATGAACCACGCTGTTTGACACCTTGCCCAGTGTGAACTCCGCGCGCATGCGTCCGAACCGGTCTGCATCCTGGGCGTTGATCCGCCCGCGCCCGATCTCCTGCAAACCCAGCGCATCGGCGCGCGCCAGCGACGCATCCCGCGCCGGCGGCGACGTGGAGAGGGAGCGCGGCGCACTCTCTGACGGCGCGGCATCGACCAAGGTTTCGATGAGCGCCCGCGTACGCGCGCTCCAGGCGAAGGGCCTGCCCCGCACCGGATCGGCGTGTTCCAGGCGCAGGCGCACCGTCGCCGCGGTGCACCCGAGCGCAGCGTGTCCGATCACCAGCACCGCCGTCAGCCCCGCCTCATCCACGCCCGTCACCACGCCTTGTATGGTCAGAGGCGCGCCCGGCCGCACTTCGGCGATAAAGCGGATTTCGATCTCGCGCGCGATCAGCGTCGCCGTGGCGCCGGGCTGGAAGGCGGCGCGCATGTGGATCGCCTCGGACAGCGCCTCGACCGCCTCCCAGGCTTTCGCCAGATAGAAACGCACATTGAGATGACCCAGCTCGTCGCATTCCCAGGCATTGGCGTTCCCGCGCCAAAGGTCGATCATGCGCGCCTCCGGTCAGGCCTTGGCGGCAGGCGATGCGCAAGCCGCGCAGCGCCCGTAATGCTCGATCACCGACCGGCTCACCTGGAAACCGCCCGGGCCCTCGGGCAGGACGCCCTTGCGGTGGCGCTCCTCGACCAGCCCGCAGGTTTCGCACACGTAAAGTTCGGCTGCGCCACGCCCGCCGGCATGCAGGCACGCGGTATAGGCGTTGAGCGCCTCGACCCGGTGCACCAGGCCCGCGCGCGTCAGAAAGTCGAGGGCGCGGTAGATGGTGGGCGGCTGCGCGTTCGCGCCGGGGCGCAGGGCCGCCAGCAGATCATACGCCTTCACCGGCGCATTGGCCTCCAGCAACAGCTCCAGCACCCGCTTGCGAACCGGCGTCAGGGCGAGGCCCCGGCTCCGGCAAAGCCGCTCGGCGGCGTCAAGCGCCTTGTTGGACATCGCAGCCGTCATGACTCCACTTTAACCCCTCCAGCGAGTCGGCGCGAGCGTTCTGGCGCCGCCCGCTGACACGGTGCTGCAATCGCAGCATCCAGCCCTTGAGGCGGCGACTCAAGGGCGTTATAGGATAACACTCCACGCAACAGTATAACATAACGGAGCCGATTCATGGTCCGCCGCGCCCGCGTCCCCGCCCGCCTCATGACCGCCGCCGCCGCGTCTGCGCTTTGCGTGGCCCCGTCTTTCGCCAAGACGACGACGGACACCGGCGTTGCGGGGCAGCCGGATGTGATCACCGTGACCTCAACGCCCCTGCGCCTTCAGTCCGATGAGGTCGTCGGCGCGGTGACCGTGCTCAACGAGGAGCGGCTGGTGGAGCTGTTCGGCGGCAACATCGCCGATACGCTGGAGGCTCTGCCCGGTGTGAATTCGAGCTATTTCGGCCCGGCCTCGGGCCGTCCCGTCATCCGCGGCCTGGGCGAGGATCGCGTCGCGGTTCTCATCAACGGGCTCACCGCCATGGACGCTTCCGCGTCCAGCCCGGACCATGCCGTAGCCGGCGAAGTGCTCGGCGCGCGCGGCGTTGAAGTCCTGCGCGGGCCTGCGGCCATCGCCTATGGCGGCAATGCGATCGGCGGCGTGGTCAATACCCTGGACGGCCGCGTTCCGACCGGGCGCGTGGACGGCCTTTTTGACGGCTTCGCCTATCTGGGCGCGACGAGCGTGGATGAGGGGACCCAAGCCGCCGGGCGCGTCGCCTTCGGCGCGGGACCCTTCGTCTTCCAGCTGGAGGCCCTGCGCCGGGAAGCGGAGAATTTCGACATTCCCGGCTTCGCCGAGTCCGCCGCCTACCGCGCTGCCGAAGAAGACGAGCACGCTCACGACGAGGATCATGATCACGAGCAGGAAGAAGACGAAGAGGATTTCGGGACTGTCTCGAATTCCTTCTACACGTTCGAAACGGTCTCCGGAGCGGTCTCGCTCGTGGAGGACTGGGGCTTTGTCGGCGTCGCTTTGAAATCGACCGACGGCGAGTACGGCCTGCCCGGTCACAGCCACGCCCATGAGCACGGCGAGGACGATCACGAGGACGACCATGATCATGACGACGACCATGATGACGACCATGGAGACGAAGAGGGCGGCGCCCTTCTGGTCATGGAGCAGACCCGCATCGATCTGCGTGGCGAGCTGAATCTTGACGGCTTTTTCAACCGGGTTCGCTGGTCCTTCGCATACGGCAAGTACGAGCATTCCGAAATCGAAGGCGATGGCGAGGTCGGCGTGACGTTCACCCGCGACGGGGTCGAAGGCCGCATCGAGCTTGCTCACGCCCATGACGGCGCGCGCCAAGGCGCCTGGGGGCTGCAATTCCTCAATCAGGACTTCGCCGCGCTCGGCGAGGAAGCCTTCGTGCCGTCGGTCAACACCGCGGACTTCGGCCTGTTCGCGATGGAGCGCTGGGATTTCCAGAGCTGGGGCGTGGAAGCGGGCGCGCGTCTTGAGACGCGCGACCTCACCGGACGGAACGCGCAGCGCAGTTTCGACACGGTCTCCGCCTCAGGCTCGCTCTTCTTCCGGCCGGCGGATCAGGCCTTCCTGGCCGTCACGCTGTCACGAACCGAACGCGCGCCCACCGACACAGAGCTGTTCTCCAACGGTCCGCACCTGGCTACCGAAACCTTCGAGGTCGGCGACCTGGACCTGGGCGTTGAAACCGCCTGGTCGCTCGAAGGCGCCGCGCGCTGGAGCGGCGCGCGCTGGTCGGCTCAGGCCGATGTGTTCTACTCCGACTATGACGGCTTCATCGGGCTGTTCGGAACAGGGGCCGAGGAAGACGGTCTGGACGTGTTCGAGTACCGCCAGACTGATGCGTCCCTGACTGGGTTCGAAGTCTCCGGCCGTCTGGAGCTTGGCGAGGCGTTCGGCGCGGCCTGGTCCATGGACGCCGCAGTCGACTATGTTCAAGGGGAAACTGAAGGCGGCGACCTGCCGCGCATCCCGCCCCTGTCCAGCCTGATGGGGATCAAGGCCGACTTCGGGTCCCTTTCGGCCCGGGGCGAGGCGCGCCTGGTGGCTGAGCAGGATGATGTTGCGGCTTTCGAGCTGCCGACAGACGGCTACACCTTGCTGAACGCGTCTGTGGAATGGCGCCCGTTCGCCGGAACGCGCGATTTGGTTCTGATCGCGGGCGTGCGCAACATCACCGACGAAGAGGCGCGCGCGCACACCTCCTTCCTGAAGGATCTGGTTCCGCTGCCCGGACGCAATGTCCGCCTGGCCATCCGGGCCGGGTTCTAGCGGTGATCACTCATAAGGTCGTTCATCCGGGCTGACCGCCTGATGCGGGTTGTTGCGATGCAGCCGGCTGAAAAGGGGGAGCCCGGATGAACAGTCAAATCAAGACCCGAACGACGCCGTATGCTCGAGCCTCGATGGTGGCCCGGCGCGAGGCGGGCGCCCTGGTTTCTTGCCCAGAAAGACGCCTTGCGCTAACAGGCCACAAACCGTCCATCCAAGGGGAGCCGATATGGCCGACGTCACCGCCAACGAGCCGACACTTCAAGGTCAGCTGCCGCTCTACAAGAAGCCGCAGCCGCTGAGCGCGCAGGTCCACAAGGGCAAGGGCCTGACCTATACCGACCGGCCGTTCGATTTTCTCAAGGACGCCCATTTCGTGCCGCTCACGGTGGGTGAGTTCGGTCTGGCCGCCTCGCGCTTCCCGATCATTTTCCTGGGCGATAACCGCACCCCGGTGGCTGCGATGGGGCTGCAACAGGGCGTTAACCTGTTCGTCGACCCGATGACCGGTCAGTACGAAGAGCATTGCTACCTGCCGGCCTTCGTGCGGCGGTATCCGTTCGTGGCCGCCAGCCACACTGACGAGAGCGACCGCTTCACGGTGTGCGTGGACGCCGGATCGCATCTGTTTTCCGACAAGCCGACCGAGCCATTCTTCAACGCCGACGGCACGCCGACCGCTTTCCTGGAACGCGCCATTGATTATGTGCGCCGTTTTGAGAGCGACGTCGCGTCCACGGTCGAGTTCGTCAAACAATTGCGCGATCTGGACCTGTTCGACCAGCAGCAGACCAATTTCCAACAGCGCGACCGCGATGGCAATCCGATCGGCGAACCGCAGGTCGTGGCCAGCTATTGGGGCGTGTCGGGCGAGAAGCTGCGGGCGCTGTCCAACGAGAATCTGGCCATGTTGCGCGACAACGCGGCGCTGGGCGCCATCTATGCCCACATGCTGTCCATGGCCCAGTGGGACTACCTGATCCAGCGCGCCAGCCGACGCGAGGGCATGGCGCCGCGCGATTTCACGGTGCCGCCCGCTTCGCCGCCGCCCTCACCGGAAATGTAGGCGCAAGCGTCCCAACACCTTCACGCGTCATAGCGGCCGGGCGGAGCCATCCCCCGGCCGTTTTGCGTCTCGGCGATCACTGCGCGTTCACAAGCGTGTCAGACCGGTTTCAGGCGGCAGGGACAAGGCCTATATCCACCTGCAGTGAGACGGCGCGCGCCGTCGCGCCCCGGGAGGACGCCTCAATTGATCCGCTTGCTCGCCGCCATCGCCGCGCTCGCCCTTTCCGCCGCCGCCTCCGCGCAGGAGTTCAGCCCGGACGGGCCTTTTGTGCATCCGCGCCTGGCCTCTGACCGCACATCCGTAGCGCCGGGCGAAACCTTCCATATCGCCCTGCATCAGGACATCGCGCCAGGATGGCATACCTATTGGCGCAATCCGGGCGATTCCGGCCTGCCCACCGAACTCGACCTGACCCTGCCTGAGGGCTGGAGCGTGGGCGAGATGGTCTGGCCGTCGCCCAAGGCTTATCCCCTCGGGCCGCTCACCAATTACGGTTATTCGGGGGCTGTCACCCTGCCCGTGCCGGTGACGGCGCCGGCAGACGCCGCGCCAGGAACCATCGAGATCCCTGCCTATGCCAGCTGGCTGGTGTGCGAGGATATCTGCGTGCCCGAGGACGCCCGGCTGACCCTCACCATAGAGGTCGGCCCCAGCCGGCCCGACCGGGCGGGCGCAGCCCTGATCAATGCAGCCTTTGACGCCGCACCCCAGCCGGCCGGCGCGTTGCAGGCCGGGCTGGTACGCGGGCCGGATTCGCTGATCCTGACGCTGGCAGGCGCGCCGCTCGACGACGGCGCAGACGCCGTCAGCAATCTCGCCTTCTTTCCCTTCAACGCCTCGGTGATCGACCATGCCGCGCCCCAGCGCGTGGCGCTGGACGCAGGCGAGGCGCGCGTCGATCTGCGTCCGGGACGCCTGACCCGCGAGGCCGTGAACGAGATCTATGGCGGTGTCATCACTTTTGACCGCATGGACGGCGGCGAAGCGGCCCGCATGGCGTATACGATTGAAGCCGAACCGGGCGCGCAGGTCTCCGGGCTCGCCGCCGCTCCGACCGCGCCCGGCGCAGCGCCGCCAGCGCCTGGCCTTGACGCGGCAACCCCAGCGCCGCCAGACGCCGGTCCCGCCGCGCCGGCGCCGGGGATAAGCTTCCTGCAGGCGGCCCTGTTTGCGCTGATCGGCGGGCTGATCCTCAATCTCATGCCTTGCGTGTTCCCGATCCTGTCCATGAAGGCGCTGACCCTGGTTGAGAAGCGCGGGATCGAGCGGGCCGAAGGCCGGCTTCTGGGGCTGATATTCGGCGCCGGCGTCATCCTCACCTTCCTGGCGCTGGGTGGAGCCTTCCTCGCGGTGCGCGCAGCCGGCGGCGATGCCGCCTGGGGCATGCAGCTCCAGTCGCCCGGCGTGGTGGCCGGTCTTGCCCTGCTGATGTTCCTGATCGGCCTCAATTTTCTCGGCGTGTTCGAAGTCGGGACCTCGCTGCAGTCGGTTGGCTCGGGCGTGCGCGATTCCGGGCGGCGCGGCGCCTTCTTCACCGGCGTGCTGGCCGTGTTTGTGGCCGCGCCCTGCATCGCGCCCTTCATGGCCGGCGCGCTCGCATACGCCCTCACCCAGCCTGCGCACGTGGCGCTGACGGTCTTTGCCTTTCTCGGTCTGGGTCTCGCCCTGCCCTTCGTGATCGTGGCTTTCTATCCCGGTCTCCTGGCCTTCCTGCCCAGGCCCGGCGCGTGGATGGTCCGGCTGCGTCAGGTGCTGGCCTTCCCGATGTTTGGCGCGGCGATCTGGCTGGTCTGGGTGCTCGCCGCCCAGACCGGCGCCAACGGCGTCTTGTGGGCGCTGATCATGCTGCTCGCGGCCGGTTTCGCCGCCTGGGCTTTCGGCTTGCGCGGAACGCTGGCGCGCGTGACCGCGTTTGCCGCTGCGCTGCTGACAGCGGGGCTGCTCTACGCCGCCGCCGTCCAGCCGCTGGCCGTACGCGCAACCGCAGGCGCGGACGCAATGTGGGCCGACTGGTCGCCTGAAGCCGTGGAGGCGGCGCGCGCCGAGGGCCGTGCCGTATTCGTGGACTTCACCGCCGCCTGGTGCGTCACATGCCAGGTCAACAAGCTCGGCGCCCTGTCGGAGCGCTCCGTGACCGATCACTTCGCCGCTCATGACGTGGCGCTGTTCCGCGCCGACTTCACCAATCGCGACCGGCGCATCGCCGATACGCTGGCCCAGCATGGCGCCGCAGGCGTGCCGCTCTATCTGATGTACCCGGTACAGGGCGGCGCGCCGGACATACTGCCGCCTCTATTGACCGGGACCATCGTCACCCGCGCCGTGGACCGCGCCGTGACCCCCTGAGATCGACCAAGACCAACACAGGAGACGAGCCTGATGCAGACCGCCGCCAAAACCATCAGCGTCAACCGCCGCCATCTGGTGCTGGGCGCCAGCCTGTTCGCCGCAACGGCGCTGGCCATCGCCGCCTTCACCGGCGGAGCCAAAGCGGAACCGTTCCCCGGCAACCCGGCGCCCGCTTTCACTGCCGCGACGGCGGCGGGCGAGACCGTCTCGCTCTCCGATTTCGCTGGCCAGACGGTGATTCTCGAATGGACCAATCATGACTGCCCCTTCGTGATGAAGCACTATAATCACGGGACCACGATGGCCGGCCTCCAGGCCCGCGCCG
Source organism: Alphaproteobacteria bacterium (assembly GCA_016124675.1). Lineage (GTDB taxonomy): Bacteria > Pseudomonadota > Alphaproteobacteria > Caulobacterales > Maricaulaceae > Oceanicaulis. The sequence goes on along the minus strand of WGNG01000002.1, from coordinate 199,209 downwards.
CGCAAGAGGGCCATGTCTGGGTGCAGATCATCTCCTCCTTCCCCGGCACGCAAGGCCATGTCAGCGCCGAGCGCGCCGTGGAGCTGAATGACGCACGCGGCGCGAGCCCGGCCCATGTCATCCTCGACGAAAGCGGCGAGATCGGCCGCGCCTACGAGGCGCGCACGACGCCGCACATGTTCATCATCGATGCAGGCGGGGTGATCCGCTATGCCGGCGCCATTGACGATCAGCCGAGCGCCAATCCGGCCACGCTGAGCGGCGCGCTGAACTATGTCGGTCAGGCGCTGGACGAAATGGCCGCCGGTGAGCCGGTCTCCGTGCCCGAAACCCAGCCCTATGGCTGCTCGGTGAAGTACGAGGGCTCCTGAAATCGTCTGCGCTGCGGCGCGTGACCGACCAGGCCCCGGCGCCGCTGCGCCGGGGCTTTTTCGTGCGCGCTGCGGCCGGGGCCCGGCCCCGCTTTTCACACCCGCGCGGGCGCCGTAACGTGCGCGACCCCACGTGTTGCTTGATGGATGGAGATGCCTGATGCGCGCCGCTCTCGTGACTGCCGCTTGCCTGTTCGCGCTCGCCGCCTGCAGCCCTGAAGCCGCGCCGCAGCCCGATGCGGCCAGCATTGATCCGGCGCCCGCAGCCGCGGGGCCGTCCGCGCCGGTCTATCCGCAGACCCGCACCACCGATCAGCGTGATTCCTACCAGTCGGCCTCCCTGGGCGAAGTGTTGATCGCCGATCCCTATCGCTGGCTGGAAACCGATGTGCGCGTCTCTGACGAGGTCGCCGACTGGGTGCGCGCCCAGCAGGAGGTCACCAACGCCTATCTCGACGCGCTCCCGGGGCGCGCCCGCATCATGCAGCGCCTCACCGAGCTGTGGAATTACGAGCGCTATGACGTGCCGTCCGAGCGCGGGGGCCGGTATTTCTTCACCCGTAATGACGGCCTTCAGAACCAGTCGGTGCTGATGGTCCAGGAGGGTCTGGACGCAGATGCGCGCACCCTGATCGACCCCAACACCTGGTCGCAGGACGGCACGATGGCGCTGGCCGGGTCGGTCGCCTCCTCTGACGGCGCGCGCCTGGCCTATCTCGTCCAGGAGGGCGGCTCGGACTGGCGCACCATCCGCGTGATTGACGTCGACAGCGGCGTTGAGCTCGAGGACGAGGTGCGCTGGGTGAAGTTTTCACCGCTGAGCTGGGCCAAGGACGGATCGGGCTTTTTCTACTCGCGCTATCCCGAACCTGCGGCGGGGGAGGAATTCACCTCGCTCAATCTCAATCAGGCCATCTATTTCCACGCGCTGGGGACAGATCAGAGCGAGGACCGCCTCATCATCGCCGACCCTGAAACGCCCGAGACGAGCTGGCGCGGTTCTGTAAGTGATGACGGGCGGTATCTGGTCATCAATTCCAGTCAGGGCACGGACGGCAATGGAGTCTGGATCCTTGACCTGGAAACCGCTGGCGCCGAGCCGGTGGAGATATTTGCAGGCTTCGCCAACAATCACGACTATGTCGGCAATACCGGCGAGACCTTCTTTTTCCTGACCGATCTCGATGCGCCCAACCAGCGCATCGTTGCGCTGGAGCTCTCCGATCCGTCGGCGCGGCGCGACATCATCGCTGAAGGCGCGTTCCCCATCACCAGCGCCAGCCATGTCGGCGGCCATCTGATCGTCCAGACCATGCGCGATGCGGCCAGCGCGGTGAACGTGCATGCGCTCGACGGCGCGCTGGTGCGCGAGGTGGAGCTGCCGGGCCTGGGCGTGGCGTCCGGCTTCGGCGGCCGGCCCGAGAGCCCGGAAACCTTCTACAGCTTTTCCAGCTTCAACCAGCCAGGCGCGATCTACCGCTATGACGTGGCGACCGGCGAAAGCACGGTCTTCCGCGCGCCGGAGCTGACCTTTGACCCTGAAGACTACGTCGTCTCCCAGGTGTCCTTCCCCTCCACCGGGGGCGTGCAGGTGCCGATGTTCATCGTGCACCATCGCGATGTGACGCCGGACGGCGCGCGCCCGACCTTGTTGTTCGGTTATGGCGGCTTCAACATTCCCATGCGCCCCGGTTTCGACGTGCGCCGCCTGCAATGGATGGAGATGGGCGGCGTGTTTGCGCTGGCCAATATCCGCGGCGGTTCGGAATATGGCCGCGACTGGCATGATGGCGGTCGCCTCGCCAACAAGCAGAATGTCTTCGACGATTTCATCAACGCCGCCGAACACCTGATCGAGACGGGCTGGACCAGCCCGGACCATCTCGCCATTGAGGGCCGGTCCAATGGCGGCCTGCTGGTCGGCGCCGTATCGAACCAGCGCCCCGACCTGTTTGCGGCGGGTCTCCCGGGCGTAGGCGTGATGGACATGCTGCGCTTCAACCAGTTCACGGCCGGCCGGTTCTGGGTGTCGGACTATGGCAGCCCGCAGGACCCGGACATGTTCGATGTGCTTTACGCCTACTCGCCGCTGCACACGATCCCCGAGGGCGAGGGCTATCCGGCGACCCTGATCACCACCGCCGATACGGACGACCGGGTGGTGCCGGGCCATTCGTTCAAGTTCGCCGCCGCCCTTCAGGCCGCCGACACCGGAGACGCGCCCACGCTCATCCGCATCGAGACCAGCGCCGGCCATGGCGCAGGCACGCCGGTGTCGAAATTGATCGAGGAAACCGCCGACAAATGGGCCTTCATCGCCTTCCACACCGGGCTGGCGATCGAATAGGAGCGATCAGAGAAGCCCGGCCCGGCGCAGCGTCTTCTCGCGATAGAGCATCTGGTCCTGCGTGCGCGGGCCGGACCGGTCCATGATCCGGTCCAGCACGGGGATGAGGCTGGCCATGGCGTCGGCGCCCGCCTTCTGAACGATGATGTCCGTCAATGGATGAACCGCATTCAGCGGATCGTTCATCCGGTTGACATGCCAGGCGCCGCGCGCCGTCAGCTCGTCCGCGTCTGCAGCGCTGATCTGCAGCAGGGCGGACAGTTCCTGCGCCAGCGCCGCCTTGTCCCCGGGCGTCAGCGGATTTTCAAACGCCGCCGCGCCGCACAGCAGCACCGCCGCCGCCTCGCGCGGATCGTCAATCGTCTCGATCCCGCCGCGGCGGGCCTTGGCGCGGAAGCGCAGCTTGCGCGGCAGATTGGCCGCCTCGCCCGCCAGATCGGCGATCTCGCGCGCCGCCTCCATGGCCATGCGCACGCGCCAGATAATGATGCCCACGGTCACGAGGGCGCCCAGAATGGCCAGAATGATATGCATGCGCCCCTCCCGTGTCTGGCGAGGATGGCGCGGCGCGCAATCACGGGCAAGCGGCCAGACGCGCGCTTGCACCGACCCCGCGCGCCGGGCCATGCTTTGCTCCGCTGAACCGAGCCGGAGCCACGTGATGACCGATGCTGACTATCCCGTCCCCGCCAGCTTTGCGCGCGCGCGCATCACCCTCGCGGTCTACCAGCAGAAATACCGCCGCTCCCTCGCCGACCCGCAGGGCTTCTGGCGTGAGGAGATCGAGCGCATTGGCTGGATGCGCACGCCCACAGAGATTTCGGATGTTTCGTTCGGTAAAGAAGACCTCCATATCCGCTGGTTTTCCGACGGGGTGCTCAATGCCTGCTGGAACTGCGTGGACCGGCATTTGCCCCACCGCGCCAGCAAGCCGGCGCTGATCTGGGAGGGCGATTCGCCGGCGCGCCATCACGCCATCACCTACGCCCAGCTGTTCAACCATGTGGGCCGCTTCGCCAACGTGCTCAAAAGCCTGGGCGTGAAGAAGGGCGACCGGGTGACGCTCTACATGCCGATGATCCCTGAAGCCGCCTACGCCATGCTGGCGTGCGCGCGTATCGGCGCGGTGCATTCGGTGGTGTTCGGCGGGTTTTCGCCCGAGGCGCTGGCCGGGCGCATCCGCGATTGCGAAAGCGCCTTCGTGATCACCGCCGATGAGGGCGTGCGCGGCGGCAAGCCGGTGCCGCTCAAAGCCAATGTGGATGCGGCGCTGGAACAGGCGCCGGGGGTGAAGGCGGTGCTGTGCGTGCGCCATACCGGCGCCGATGTGGGCTGGGTGGAGGGACGCGATCACTGGCACCATGAGCGCGCGCTGGAGGTGGACGCGCACTGCGAGCCCGAGCCCATGAACGCCGAGGACCCGCTCTTCATCCTGTACACGTCGGGGTCGACGGGAAAGCCCAAGGGGGTCATGCACACCACGGGCGGGTACATGGTCTGGGCCTCCATGACCCATGATTACACGTTCGACCATCGCGAGGAGGATGTGTTCTGGTGCACCGCCGATGTCGGCTGGGTGACCGGGCACAGCTATATCGTGTACGGACCGCTTTCCAATGGCGCGACCTCGCTGATGTTCGAAGGCGTGCCCGCCTGGCCGGGTCCGGACCGGATCTGGGAGGTGGTGGCCAAGCACAGGGTCACTGTCCTCTATACCGCCCCCACCGCTATCCGCGCGCTGATGCGCTTTGGCGACGAGCCGGTGCGCGCCCATGACCGGTCCTCGCTGCGGCTTCTGGGCAGTGTGGGCGAGCCCATCAATCCCGAGGCCTGGCGCTGGTATTATGACGTGTGCGGCGACGGGCGCTGCCCGGTGGTCGACACTTGGTGGCAGACCGAAACCGGCGGCCATTTGATCACGCCCCTGCCGGGCGCCCACGCGCTCAAACCCGGCTCGGCGAGCTTTCCCATGTTCGGCGTTGAGCCCGCCCTGATGGACGCAGACGGCCAGCGCCTGCCCGACGAGGGCGAGGCGCAGGGCAATCTGGTGCTGCTCGGCTCCTGGCCCGGTCAGGCGCGCACCGTCTATGGCGACCATCAGCGCTTCATCGACACGTATTTCAGCGCCTATCCGGGAACCTATTTCACCGGCGACGGGGCGCGGCGCGACGCCGACGGATACTGGTGGATCACCGGGCGGGTGGATGATGTGCTCAACGTCTCCGGCCATCGGCTGGGCACGGCGGAGATCGAGAGCGCGCTGGTCGCCCACGAGGCGGTCGCCGAGGCCGCCGTGGTTGGCTATCCCCACGACATCAAAGGCCAGGGCATTTACTGCTACGTCACCCTCACCGCCGGGCGCGAGCCGGACGCCGCGCTGGAAAAAGCCCTCAAGGCCCAGGTGCGCAAGGAGATCGGCCCGGTGGCGAGCCCCGACGTGATCCAGTTCGCCCCGGGCCTGCCCAAGACCCGCTCGGGCAAGATCATGCGCCGGATCCTGAGGAAGATCGCCGAAGGCGAAACCGGATCGCTGGGCGACACATCCACCCTTGCTGATCCCGCCGTGGTGGACAGCCTGGTTGCGGGGCGCAAGGGGTAGCGGGCGCCGCACCGGAGCCGGCTCACGTCCGTGCTCCCGTCACGGCCGAGGGTAGCGGGAGGCCAGCTGAGGGGTGAGGCCTCCCGCCTTGGGCGGCTGACTTTGCACGGTCTTGTGTGGACCGCAGACGTCATCGGGTCCGCCCGGCCACGCACCGCTCTCGACAACTCGGCGTAGCCCGTTTTGAGTAACGGACGACGGCAGACAGATGAATACGGTGATCAGCGTAGGCTCCTCAGCCTCAGCTGTCCTCGTCGTCATCCTCGTCAGGATCGCCGTGCGGATCGTAGACGAGGAGGTCGCTGGGCTGGCAGTTGAGCTCCCGGCACAGCGCTTCCAGCGTGGAGAAGCGCACCGCCTTGGCCTTGCCGGTTTTCAAGATCGACAGATTGGCCATGGTGATGCCGACGCGGTCACACAGCTCGGTCAGCGACATGCGCCGCTCCAGCAGCATACGGTCGAGGGTGACGCGGATGGGCATTGGCTTTCCCCCGCTCCCCTAGATGGTCAGCTTCTGTTCGTCGCGCAGGCGGGCGCCCTCGCGGAACACTTCCGCCAGGACAAGGATCGCCAGCACCGAAAACCAGGCCGCCAGGTTGAGGCTGAAATCAGGTATGACCCGCGCTCCGCTTTCCACGGGGGCCCGGCCCAAGAGCGTGATCACCAGCGCCAGCACGCCATGGGCGGCGTAGTGCAAGAGCTGATACACCGCGATGCCGATGGCGATGGCGCGCAAATGACCCGCGTTTTCCGGCACGAAAGGATCACCCGCGCGCAGCGTGGCGAAGATCAGGCGCAGGCGGTGAACGATGAAGGTGAGGGCCGCCCAGGCGGCGATCGCCATGGGCAAGGCGACGACAAAGTCGCGCGCCAGCAGCTGGCGCAACAGGCCCGGCAGCTCCGGACCGAAACCGAGAAGGCCGTAAATGCCGCTGAAAACGATGAGGACGATGATCAGGCTGGCCAGGCCAAGCACGGCCAGCAGCAGCACAAATCCGATATCCAGAAGCCACTTCAAAATGGAGGCCAGCGACCCTGCGCCAAGCGTTCTCATGCTGCCCTCCCCTCTTCTTTCGTCAATCGCGGGCGACGAACGGGCTTTGGCCGGACTGCATCTGATCGATTATCCGCCGGGGAGGAGCGGTTCAATTCAGATCGTCCGGCCGTCAGCCGTCGCCATTACCCTTACGCGACCAGCGGTGCAATCGCGGCGGCCATTCCGGCGAACACGCCCGCCACCAGAACCACGTTGATAATCATGGCGAAGGCGGTGTGTCCTGCGGTGTTGGTGGTCCTGACCATCTCATACTCTCCTTGTGTTTTGTGTCGACCAACTTTTTGCCTCGCCCGGTCATTGTTCCGCCGGGCTGTCGGCTTTATGAGGTGGGCGTTCCCGCTCGCCTCGAGACACTATCTAGGACACACCGCATCGCTTGGCAACAAAAATATATCGAAAATCGATATTAATTTTCCGAAAGGCGATATGCCTTTTCAGCAGGACGGTTATGCATGAACGTCTTTATACGGACAGACTCCTGGGTGCTTGCAAGCCATAATCCCGGTAAAATCAAGGAGTTGGAAGCACTTTTGGCGCCCCGCGGGCTCACTGTCCTGGGCGCAGGCGCGCTAGGCTTGCCTGAGCCGGAGGAGACTGAATCCAGCTTTTCCGGCAATGCGCGGCTGAAGGCCGAGGCCGCCGCGCTCGCTTCGGGCCGGGTATCGCTGGCGGACGATTCCGGCTTGTCGGTCAATGCCCTGGGCGGCGCGCCGGGGGTCTATTCGGCCCGCTGGGCGGGGCCGGACAAGGATTTCGCCGCCGCAATGGCGCGCGTGCGCCGCGAGCTGGAGGCGGCGGGGGCAAGCGATCACGCAGCCCGATTCGTCTGCGTGCTGGCGCTCGCCCATCCCGATGGCGAAACCCGGCTCTATGAGGGCGAGGTGCATGGCACGCTCACCTTCCCGCCGCGCGGCGATGAGGGCTTCGGCTATGACCCGATCTTCATTCCGCAAGGCCATGACCGGACCTTCGCCGAGATGGACGCTGGCGCCAAACGCGCGATGAGCCATCGCGCGCGCGCCTTCGCGGCCCTGACGCGCGACGTGTTCGGGGCATGAGCGCTGCGCCCGCCCGCCTCGGCCTCTATATCCACTGGCCGTATTGTGCGCGCATCTGTCCCTATTGCGATTTCAACGTCTACAAGGCGGCAGGCGCGGATGCGGACGCGCTGACGAACGCGCTGCTCGCCGATCTCGATCACTGGCGCGCGCGCACCGGACCGCGACCGCTGGCGAGCGTGCATTTCGGAGGCGGCACGCCCTCGCTCATGACCCCCGCCCAGATCGACGCCGTGCTGACGCGCGCCGAGGCGCTGTGGGGCATTGCGCCGGGCGCCGAGATCGGGCTGGAGGCCAATCCCAAGGAAGCCGCCGCCTTCGCCGGCCTCGCCAGCGCCGGGATCAACCGCCTGTCGCTGGGTGTTCAGGCGCTCGATGACGCCAGCCTCGCCCGGCTTGGCCGCGATCATGACGCGCACACCGCCCTGAGCGCGCTTGAAACGGCGCAGACCCTGTTCGCGCGCCTCTCCATCGACCTCATCTATGCCCGCGAGGGCCAGAGCCCGGACGGCTGGGCGCGTGAGCTGAGCCGCGTGCTGGCCATGGGGCTTGATCATCTCTCGCTCTACCAGCTGACGATCGAGCCGGGCACGGCGTTCGCCCGTCAGGCCGAGCGCGGCCGCCTGACCCCGCCGGGAGACGACGATGCGGCGGACATGTATGCGCTGACGCAAGACCTGACCGGGGCCGCCGGCCTGCCGGCCTATGAGATCTCCAACCATGCCCGCATCCGCGCCGACCAGTCGGTGCACAACCGGCTCTACTGGGAGGGGGCCGACTGGATCGCCATCGGCCCGGGCGGGCATGCGCGCCTGGGCGCCTGGGCGTACGGCGGCCGCCTGGCGACGGCCGCCGCCCCCAAACCTGCGGACTATATCGCCCGCGCCGCCGCCGGCGCCGCCCATGAAATCGAGACGCTGAGCGCGCGCGACGAAGCGGTGGAGCGGGTGCTGATGGGCATGCGGCTGGTCGAGGAAGGGCTCGATCTGGACGCGCTCAGGAGCCTCACCGGCTTTGACGTCGATGCGGACGGGCTGGCGCTGGCCCTGTCGCGCGATCAGGTGCGCCGCAGCGGGTCGCGCCTCATCCTGACGCCGCAGGGACGCATCTTCGCCGACGCTGTCGCCGGCGCGCTCGCCCCCTGAGCTGTCTCGTCTGAGGCCACGCGTGGCCGCACGGGCCGCCATGGTCTATATCGCCCGCCTGAAGCAAACTGACCAACAGGGATGATCCGGCATGCGGCTGGCGTTTTTTGGCGATGTGGTGGGCAAGTCGGGCCGTGACGGCCTTGCCGCGCACCTGCCGGGCCTGCGCAAGCAGCTGCAACTCGATTTCGTGGTGGTGAACGCGGAGAACGCCGCCGGCGGCTTCGGCATTACCGAGCGCACCGCCATCGAGCTCTATGATGCGGGCGCCGACGTGCTGACCCTGGGCAATCATTCCTGGGACCAGGCCGAGGCGCTGACCTATATCGAACGCGAACCGCGCCTGCTGCGACCGGTCAACTACCCCGAAGGCGCCGCGCCGGGCCGGGGCTGCTCGCTATACGCCCTGCCCGATGGCCGCCAGGTGCTGGTGATGAACGTGCTCCTGCGCCTGTTCATGCAGCCGCTGGACGATCCGTTCGCGGCGGTGGACCGGCAGCTCGCCGCCTGCCCGCTTGGCCAGGTGGCGGACGCCATCATTGTCGACATGCATGGCGAGGCGACGTCGGAGAAAATGGCGCTCGGCCATTTCTGCGACGGCCGGGCGAGCCTGGTGGCAGGCACCCATACCCATGTGCCCACCGCCGACCACATGATTCTCAACAACGGCACCGCCTATGTCACCGATGCGGGCATGTGCGGGGACTATGATTCGGTGATCGGGATGGAGAAGACCGAGCCGGTCGCGCGCTTCGTCACCCATATGCGCTCCACGCGTTTCACCGCAGCCAGCGGCGAGGCGACCATCAGCGGCGTCTTCGTGGAGACCGATCCGCGCACCGGCCTGGCCCTGCGCTGCGAACCCCTGCGCATGGGCGGACGGCTGCACCCCGCCGTGCCCTCGGCCTGAGCGGGCCGTGGACGGGCCGCTCATGATCCGGTAAACCCGAACAGACAGGCGCACAGGGCGCTGATCGGGATCGAGGTCTGCGGTGAAACGGTCATGGCTCGCACTGGGGTGCGCCGCAGCAGCGCTGTTGTCCGGGCTCGCCGAGGCGCGCCAGAGTGATCCCGGGCGCTCCTATCTGGACGCCGCCGAACTGATCGAAGACCGCGCACGCGGCCTTTACATCGCGCGCGGCGCCGTGCGCATGCGCTCGGACGAACGCATCGTTCTGGCCGATGAAATCACCTATGATCCGGCGCTGGGGCGGATCATCGCCACCGGCTCGGTGGAAATCCATGAACCCGGACGTCCGGCCCAGCTCGCCGATCATGTCGAGCTCGACGATGACATGCGCGAGGGCTTTGCCCGCGGCTTCGCCACCTTGCTGGAGAATAACGGCCGCACCGCCGCTGCGCTGGCCCTGCGGCGCGCCGATGGCGGGGTGGAGCTCAGCGACGCCTACTATACCGCGTGCGATCTGTGCGAGGACGGGTCGCGCGAACCGACCTGGCGGCTGCGCGCCGATCAGGTGACGCAGGATGTCGGCGCCGACATGATCCGCTACCGCAATGTGCGCCTCGAAATACGCGGCGTGCCGGTGCTCTATTCGCCCGCCTTCGCCCATGCCGATCCCAGCGTCGAACGCAAGTCCGGCTTCCTGGCGCCGGCGCTGGACGTGTCCAACCGGCTCGGACTGTCCTGGCAGCAACCGTATTTCTGGGCGATCGGCCCGTCGCAGGATCTGATCATCGCGCCGCGCGTGATGACAGAGGTCAGCCCGCTCCTGGAGCTGGAATGGCGCAAGCGCTTCTGGTCGGGCGAGTTGCGCGTGCAGACCGCCGCCACCTATGAGCGCGAGTTCGACCGCGACGGTCCGTTCGGGGACCGGGATTTGCGCGGCCATGTGTTCGCCGTGGGCGAGTTCGACATCACCCGTCACTGGCGCTGGGGCTTTGGCGCCCAGGCGGTGACCGGCGGCGATCTGTTCCTGCGCCGCTATGGCTATTCGGAAGAGGCCGTCGGGTATGACAGCCTGCTGACCGCACCCCAGCGCACCCTCATCAGCCAGGTGTGGACCGCCGGGCGGGGCCCGGCCTGGTATGCCGACGCCGCCGCCTACCAGTTCAATGCGCTCAGCGAGACGTTTGACGACGACATCCTGCCCGTCGCGGCGCCGCAGGTGCGCGGTCACTACCAGCTGGCCCTCCCCGCCGGGGCGGGCGTGGCGGAGTTCTCCTTCAATGCGCTGAGCCTGACGCGCGAGCTGGGCGATGATTATCACCGCGCCAGCGCCGGCGTCGAATGGAGCCGCGCGCTGGTTTTTCCCGGCGGTCTGCGCGCCGAGCCCTTCGCCGTGGCGCGCGCCGATGTGTTCGACATCACCCAGCGCGACATTGCGGGCGTTGAGACCGGCCAGTTTGACACGGCGCGCTGGCTGGGCGCGGCGGGTCTGGACCTGAGCTGGCCCTTCCTGCGTCCGGGAGAGCGGGTGGATGTCATCCTGGCGCCGCGCCTGGCCGCCATCGCCGCCACGCAAGCCGGATCGGGCAACGTGCCGCCCAATTTCGACAGCCAGACGCTCGACCTCGACCGCTCTTTCCTGTTCACCCCCGTGCGCTCGCCGGGGTTTGACGTCTGGGAAGACGGCGCGCGCGTCGATCTGGGCCTCACCGCCTCGTTCAACGAGGCGGGCGGGCCGCGCGGACTGGAGCTGTTCGCCGGGCGCAGCTACCGATTGTCGGGCGATGACCGTTTCCCCGGCGCCTCCGGGGTCGCGGATGACGCGTCCGACTGGGTCGCCGAGGGCCAGCTCAATTATGACTGGCTGCTGCTGGGCGCGCGCGCACGCCTTGATGGCGACACGGGCTCGGTCAACCGGCTGGACGCCAACGGATCAGTGCAGCTGTGGCGCGCCAGCCTGTCCGCCCGCTACACCGATGTTGCTTTGCAGGCGACCGGCGCAGGCCTTCGGGAACTGAGCGCAGCGGGTGAGTTTGAGCTGACCTCGCGCTGGTCAGTCTTCTATCGCCAGCTTCATGACCTTGAGGCTGACGAGGCGCGGCGCGTCCAGGCCGGCTTCACCTATGGTGACGAGTGCACGCTGATGCGTATCTACTATCAGCGTATCAATGAGCGCGTGAGCACGTTGGGACCGAGTGAATCCATCCGCTTCGAGCTGGTCCTGTTCACGCTGGGCGGCGTCGACGGGCGCTGACGCCCCTCACAGATACAGGCCCGTCAGCGCGCAACTGCCGGCGAAGGCCTCATAGATCCGTTGCCGCTGGGCCGGGGTGACGTCTTCAGGCCGGACGAGCACGGGCGTGCGATAGTCCGACTTGGCGCGGGAGGTGAGCTGGAAGCCCTCCACCCCCAGCGCGGCCAGCAGGCCGGGCAAATCCTCGTTCAGACGCTCATAGGCGATCACATGATCGGCCCGCCGCCGCCATCGCCCGGCCTGCGCATCGCGCTCGGCGTAGCGCGCGATGTCGACCGGAAACGCCCCCTCCTGGCAATACTGCGCCCAGTCGCTGCGATAGGCGCCGTCCGGGTTGTGGTAGGGCGAGTTCCGCTTCATGTGAAAATGGCTCAGGCACTTGTCCACCGGCTCGCGCTCGACGCAGATCACCGCCATGCCCGCGAACGCCCCGGCCCCTATGAACTCACGGATCTGGCTTGCGCTGGCATGCGCGGTCAGCGTCCTTGCGCCCTGCACATGATTGCGCGGCGCATGCCCGGCCACGGCCGGCTCGACCGGTGTGACGACGGCGTCTGAGCCCAGGCATGCAGCCAGATCAATCTCGATGCTGGTGCCGGCCGTCTTCTGGGTCTTTATGAACACGAAGCGATGGTGAAAGCTGATCACAGCCATGGGGCAAGCCTGAGTTTCACTTGTCTGCACGGCCATAACCGATAGTGCCGCAGCAACCTGGCGCACAAGGCGCCATTTGCCGCTTGCTAACGCGCCACGCGCAGAGTTGTATGCGCGCGCTTTTTCACAGGGGACGAACACCGCCATGCCGCGCCGCGCGCCGCTCAAGCAGGAGGCCCTCGCCATGCTGGTCCGCCGCGGCGTGCCGGCCGGCTGCGTGCTGGATGTCGGCGCGCTCAATGGCACGCCCGAGCTGATCCGCGCCTATCCGGACGTGCCTCATATCCTGTTCGAGCCTGTGGCCGAGCTGCACGACGCCATCGCCGCAACCTACCGGACCCTGGCGCATCAGATTGTCATCGCCGCCGTGAGCGATGTCGAAGGCGAGGTGGAGCTTGAGGTTCACACCCAGCGCGACACCGGCGCGCTCACCCATGCCGGCATGGTCTCGGGCGGCGCCGAGCGGGGCGGCGCGGTGCGCTCGGTGCAGGCGGTGACGCTGGACGGGTTTCTGGCGGGGCGCAATCTGCCCGAGCCCTTTGTGCTCAAGATCGACATTGACGGCCATGAGCTGAAAGTGCTCGCCGGCGCCCGCGAGACCCTGAAGCGCTGCTCGGTGGTGATCATCGAATGCACGGCCGACACCCTGCCCGAACGCACAGCCGCCGTGCGCGACGCCGGTTTCCGCCTCTTCGATCTGGCCGAGCCTTGCTATTATGACGGGGCGATCTGGCAGTGCGACGCGGTGTTCCTGCGCGAGGACCTTCACCGCGCCCATTTTGCGCGCATTGACGGCGAAGCCGACCCGGCGCTTTACGAGACGTTCCGCAAAGGCTCGTGGTCGCTGTTCGGCTGACCTGAGCCAGCCGCCGTCATCCCAGCAGCCAGCGGCGCGCCTCGGCATCGGTGTCGAACGCCCGCACCCGCACAGCAAGCGGAAAGGTCAGCGTCTCGATCATGGCGAGGATCTCGTCGCGCCCGCGCGTGCTCACAAAGGCGCAGCGCTTGATCCTGAGGTCTTCCAGCACCGCCGACATCGGCTCCGCCAGCTGTTCGATCGGATAGCCGGGCGAGGAATGGCGCGCATCGATCATCATCGACCGCACGCTGCGTCCGGCAGCGAGCCGGTCGGCCTCTGTCTGGGCGTGCGCAAGGTCGGCCTGCGTCACCACGCCCGAGCACACAAAGCTGATCAGCCCGGCATCCGGTTCGAGCCGGACGTCGATGGCGTCCTTGTCGGGGCGGGATTGGAGAAACTTCAGCATCGAGTTTTGTCCGATCGCGGTTGGCCACAAGGCGCACGGCCGGGAGATCCCGGGCGCGCGAAGCCTAAGCGCGCCCTGAACACATCCGGCAAGGACGCGCGCGCATGGCCGCCGTGCGCCAGCGTACGCATTGACGCGCCGGGCGGAAGGTCCGATACCGATGATAATATCTTATCACACAAGCGTGCACAGGCGAAGTCATGGCGATTCACTTCCATACCGGGGACTTGCCGCACGGGCTGGACTTCGGATCGCGCGTTGCTGTCGACACCGAAACCCAGGGCCTGTCGCTGGTGCGGGACCGCGTATGCCTTGTCCAGCTCTCCGCCGGAGACGGCCACGCCCACATCGTTCAGCTGGCGCCCGGCGCCGGGGACAGCCCCAATCTCAAGGCCCTGCTGGGCGACAGGACGGTGGAGAAAATCTTCCACTTCGCCCGCTTTGACGTCGCCATGCTGCTGCGCGATCTGGGCGTGGAGACCGGGCCGGTCTTCTGCACCAAGATCGCCTCCAAGCTCACCCGCACCTACACCGACCGGCACGGGCTCAAGGACGTGGTGCGCGACATGGCGGGGATTGAATTGTCCAAGCAGCAGCAGAGCTCCGACTGGGCCGCGCCGGACCTCACCGCAGCCCAGCTCGAATACGCCGCCTCTGACGTTCTGTATCTGCACCAGGTGCGCGACGGGCTCGCCGCCATGCTGGAGCGCGAGGGCCGGATGGCGCTGGCGCAAGCCTGTTTCGATTTCCTCCCTGCCCGCGCCCGCCTCGACCTCGGCGGCTGGCCTGAAATCGACATTTTTTCCCACTCATGATGGGCGGCCCGCTTCGAGCCGGCCCGGAGACGACAGCATGACGACCGCCGCCTTTGCGCCAGACAGCCTGCTCGGGGAGCGCCGTGCGCGATCCCTGGCCAGCGCGCGCGCGCGAACCGGGCGCGTGCGGGTGCTGCGCGCCGTGCTGCTGGCCGCCATGGCGCTGGTGGCGGCCAATGCCCTGATGCAGGCGCTGATGTCAGGCGCATCGGGTCCCGCCGAGCCGGCCTTCACGCCGGCCGGCGACGCCGAGCGCATCACCAATCCGCGCTTTACGGGCCGCGACCGCGGCGGCACGTCCTTTGTGGTCACCGCCGAGGCGGCCGTGCGCCGCCTGGGCGGGGTCAATCCGCTGACCGATCTGGAGCGCCCGGCGCTGGACTACGCCTGGATTGAGGGCCTGCGCGAGGCGTCCCAGGCGCTGGCGGAGAGCGGCGTGTTTGACGAGACCGCCCAGGTGCTCACCTTGCGCACCGATGTGCGCTTCGCCACCCCGGCCGGCTACCGGTTCGCCGCGCCGTCCGCGCGCATCAGCCTGCGCGACGGCGTGGTGAGCGGCGATGAGGGCGTGTCGGGCGAGGCGCCGTGGGGCGCTGTGCGCGCCGACGCGTTCGAGGTGCAAGACGGCGCCGATCGGGTTATCCTCACCGGCGACGTGCGCACCCGCATCTATCCTGGCGGCAGGACGCCAGATGATCAGGAGATCCGACCATGATCCGCCCATTGCTCTGCGCCGCTATGATTTGCGCCGCGCCGGCCGCCCTTGCGCAGGCGCCCGCCCGGGAGGGGCCGCTCGACATCAGCGCGCGCAATAGCGAAATGCTCGACCCCCAGGGGCGCCTCGTCTACTGGGGCGATGTCAACCTCATCCGCGGGGATGAGCGTCTGCGCGCCGACCGGGTCGAAGCGCAGTTCGACCGGCGTCCGGGCGGCGGCATGGGCGCGCTGCTGCGCGTCACCGCCACTGGCGATGTCTATTATGTGCGCCCCGGAGAGGTCGCGCGCGGCGATAGCGGCGTTTACGATCTTGAGGCCGGCACGATCACGCTGGTCGGATCGGTGGTGCTCACCCAGGGGTGCAATGTCTCCACCGGCGACCGGCTGGAGGCCGATCTGGAAGGCGGCGTCGCGCGGCTGAGCAGTGGCGAGGGCGGCCGTGTGCGCTCGATCTTCTTCACCGGACCCGAGGCCGAACAAGGGTCCGATTGCCCGCTTCCCGCCGTGCCCGGCGACGGACCCCGCCCCTTCCCGGACGGGCGCTGAGCCGGACCCGCGCTGCGCGCGTCACAGCTGACATCAGGCCGCGCGCCTTGCGCGGCTTCACCAATTCTTAGGCGTGCTGGAGCTAATCATGATGGAGACGGCGAAGCAGGCGGAGGCGAAAGCCTCCGGCGCGAGCGGTTCGGGGCTTTCGGTCAGGGGGTTGGCGAAAACCTATGGCCGGCGGACAGTGGTCCGAAATGTCTCGCTCAATCTCCAGCGCGGAGAGGTGGCGGGGCTTCTGGGTCCGAACGGCGCGGGCAAGACCACCTGCTTTTACATGATCACCGGCCTTATCCGGGCCGATAGCGGGACCATCATGCTCGACGGGGCCGACATCACGAACCTGCCCATGTACCAGCGCGCACGCCTGGGCATCGGCTATCTGCCGCAGGAAGCGTCGATCTTCCGCGGCCTGTCGGTCGAGGACAATGTCACCGCGGTGGCCGAGCTTGCCGAGCCGGACCGCCAGCGGCGCAAGGCGGTGGTGGACGAGTTGCTCGAAGAGCTCAATATCAGCCATTTGCGCAAGAGCCCGGCCGTGGCCCTGTCCGGCGGCGAGCGCCGCCGGGTGGAGATCGCCCGCGCCCTGGCCGCCCAGCCGAGCTTCATCCTGCTCGACGAGCCTTTCGCCGGCATTGACCCGCTGGCCATTTCCGACATTCGCGATCTGATCTCCTATCTCAGGCAGCGCGGGATCGGCATCCTGATCACCGACCATAATGTGCGCGAAACGCTCGAGATCACCGACCGCGCCACGATCATCTATGACGGCGAAGTGCTGTTTGAGGGCGCGCCCGAGGACGTGCGCCGCGATGCAAATGTGCGCCGTCACTATCTCGGCGAACAGTTCAACTAGGGGGAATGATGGCGGGGCTCGGACACAGACTCGAGGCGCGCCAGGGGCAGGGCCTCGTCATGACGCCCCAGCTCCAGCAGGCGATCAAGCTGCTGCAGCTCAACAATATGGAGCTGGCTGAATTCGTCGAGGCCGAGCTCGAGCGCAATCCCCTGCTGGAACGCGAGGAGCGCAGCGATACGGTCGCGGGCGAGGAGCGCCCCGCCGAAGCGGCGGATGCCGCGCCCGGCGCCGAGCTGGACTTTGACACGCCCGAACGCGCCACCGAGGCGATCGACGCCGATACCGAGGCGATGTATTCCGATTCCAGCGCCGACATGGCGGGCGCCGAACCGGCCGGCGGCGCCATTGACTGGTCGCGCGCCGGCGCCGGTGGCGGCGGACGCTTTGATGGCGAGGATTATGACGCGGCGGCCAACAGCGCGCGCGAAAAAACCCTGCGCGAGCACCTGCATGATCAGCTCGCCGACCTGGTGCTGACAGCATCCGACCGCATGATCGCCGCCCATCTCATCGATCTGGCGGATGAAGACGGATATTTCCGCGCCGATCTCGACGAGACCGCCCAGCGCCTGGGCGTCACACGCTCCGAGACCGAAGCCATGCTTGACCGGCTGCAGCAGTTCGAGCCGTGCGGCGTGATGGCGCGCTCGCTGCAGGAATGCCTCGCGCTTCAGCTGAAAGAGCGTGACCGGCTGGACCCCGCCATGGCGGCTCTGGTGGATAATCTGCCGCTTCTGGCCAAGCACGCCTACGGGGCGCTGAAAGCCGCCTGCGGCGTGGACGGCGAAGATCTTGAAGACATGATCGCCGAGCTCAAGCGCCTCACCCCGAAGCCGGGCCTGGGCTTCGGCGCGGACGGGGCGCGCTCGGTGGAGCCCGACGTCACCGTGCGCGAGCGTCCCGATGGCGGCTGGGCGGTGGAGCTCAACACCGACACCCTGCCGCGCGTCCTGATGAATAATCGCTATGCGGCGCAGATCAGCCGCGGCGCGCGCTCCGAGCAGGAAAAGCAGTTCATCACCGAGTGCGCCCAGAACGCCTCCTGGCTTGTCAAAAGCCTCGACCAGCGCGCCCGCACCATCCTGAAGGTCGCCAGCGAGATCGTGCGCCAGCAGGATGCGTTCCTGGTCAAGGGCGTGGCCTGGCTGCGCCCGCTCAATCTGAAGACCGTCGCCGATGCGGTGGGCATGCACGAAAGCACGGTGAGCCGCGTCACCTCGAACAAATACATCGCGACCCCGCGTGGCCTGTTCGAGCTGAAATACTTCTTCACCTCATCCATCGCGTCGGCTGATGGCGGCGAAGCCTATTCCGCCGAAGCGGTGCGCTTCCGCATCAAGGCGATGATCGACAGCGAGACGCCGGACCAAGTGATGAGCGACGACGCCATTGTCGAGCGCCTGCTGGCGGACGGGGTGGATATCGCGCGGCGCACCGTGGCCAAATACCGCGAGGCGATGAACATCCCCTCCTCGGTGCAGCGCCGCCGCATCATGAAGGGCGCGGGCTAGACTCCCCCTTCCCTTTGTCCCGCTAGGCGATCAGACCCTCAAACGGGCGCGCTGCGCCGGCGCCCGGGAATACGGCGCGCTCCAGATCCGCGCGATTGAGGCCCCAGTGCTCGGCGAGCACGGCCTTGAACAGGCTGCGCAGGTCATTGGCGGGAACAAGATCACGGTCTTCGTGCAGGCGGTCCAGCCCCGGCCAGTCGCCAATGATGCGGCCGCCACGCACGGCCCCGCCCATGAGGAAGGCCGCCCCGCCCGTGCCGTGATCGGTGCCGCCCGCGCCATTGATGCGCACGGTGCGGCCGAACTCGGTCACCACCAGAATGGCGGTTCGGTCCCAGTCCTGTGACAATCTCTGGCGCAAGGCGGCAATGGCGCCGTCCAGCGCGCCGAGACGCACGGCGAGCTGGCCATCGCGCGCGCCCTGGCGCACATGGGTGTCCCAGCCATCAAAGCTCAGCACCGCCGCATCCGGACCGCCCGGCGCGGTGAGGATATTGCCCGCTGCATCAGCAATCAGGCCATAGGCCTGCGGTCCCGCCCCGCGGGCCCCCAGACCGGCCATGCCCGGTTCGCCGGACATGTCGGACATGGCCGAGGCCGCCGCATCGGTCTCCAGCGCCCGGGCCAGGGCCGGGCCGAGCATTGGGTCCAGGGCGTAGAGATCCATGAGCCGCGAGATCGTATCGTCATCGGCGCCCGGCAGCACCGCCGGCGCCCAGGTGGAGGCCGGCGCGGACCCGCGCAGCAAAAGCGGCATGGACTGGCCCACCCCCACGGCGCCGGGCGCGTCAGAACCCATGAGGGCGAGCGCCCGGTTCATCCAGCCGTCGCGGATGGCGGGCGTCGCCGCCTCCAGCCGGTCCTGGGCTTCAAAATGCGAGCGCTCGCGGTAATCGGTGGCGATGGCGTGCGCGGCCAGCGCCTCACCGGATGCGAACAGGCCGGCCAGGGTCTCCAGCGCTGGATGGAAGACGAAGGGGCCGGGCGCCGGAAGGCCGCCTGCCAGAGCCAGATCGCCGCGCAGTTCGCCATAGCGGCGCTCGCCGACCGGAGCGAGGGCGGCGAGCCCGTCGAGCGCACCGCGCAGAATGATCACCACAAGCTTGCGTCCGGCGGCGCGCGGCGCCTGGGCGAAGGTGGCGGCAGCGCCCGGGAGGACGAGGCCGGCGCCCGCGAGGCCGCAGACCAGGAGGCGGCGGCGGGTGGTGATCATGCCGGTCATGACAGGGCTCTCCTCTTGCGCCTAGCGGCGTTGAAATTCGGGGCTCATCAGCAGCAGCGTCAGCCCCTGCTCGGGCGTTTCGGCGCGGGCGATCGCGAGAGCCGTAGCCTCGCTCAAGGCCGGCCCGAGCACGGCAATGGCGCGTTCGCGCGGGCGGGACTCGCGGCCCACACGGGCGGCGAGGGCAGCGGCGTAGTCGAGCCGCTTCAGGACGGCGTCCGGGCTCGCCCAGGCTTCGGCATGATCGGGCCATCCCGCCGGCGAGGGCGCGGAGAACGGCGCCTGGCCCAGCGCCATATACCCGCCATAGAGCTGGCGCGGGTTGGGCGCGGGCGCGCCCACCGCGCGCAGGGAGGAGATCAGGAATTCCTCGGGCGTCTTGAACTTGTTCAGCGCCGGATCGAACGCCGACGGGGCGGTTATCACGGCGCGCGCCACTGCGGCAAGGTCGCCGCCCGTTTGCAGCCAGGCCGCTTCAATATGGTCGATGTCGCGCGGCGCCGGCTCATCCGCCAGAAAATGCCGGGCGAGCTTGTACGACAGATGGCGCGCCGTCTGCGGCCGGGCGGCGATGAAGTCGAGCGCCTCGTAAGCGCGCTGCTGCCCCTCGCCGGCGAAACGCTGGCCCAGAAGCTGCTGCGCGCCGGGCTCCTGCAGGCGTTCATCAAACACGGCCCGGCCATAATCGTCCTGCGCAGAACGCAGGCGGGGCCCGCCCACGGTCCAGCCGGTCAACAGGCGCGCCAGCGCTTCCACATCCCCTTGCGTATAGCCGCCGCCGGCGCCCAGCGTGTGCAGCTCCAGGGTCTCGCGGGCGAGATTCTCATTGATGCCCCGGTCCATGAACCGGCCAGCCATCGAGTTCGGCCCCACCGACACGGCCTGATCGAGATAGAACAGCATGGCCGGATGCAGCTGCGCCGCGCGCAACAGATCGGAGAAGGCGCCAAACGCGTTGGGCCGGATCACTTCGGCTTCAAGGGTGGGCGCGGCCACCGCCGTCTGCAGCGAGGTGGACGACACCGAAAAATGATTGGACCAGAACCGCACCCAGCGCTCGGCAAAGCCGTGCTGCGTGGTCACCGCCGCGCCGGTGCGCCAGGCGATATGGGCCAGACGCGGCTCGCGCAGAAACTCGCGCACCTGGCGCTGGATATCTTCAGGATCCGCGCCCGAGCGCTCGATGCTCTGACGAAGCCGGGGATATTCGGTTTGCAGATAGACCAGACCCTCGCGGGCCGTCGGGCCCTGCGCCGGGCCGGGAATGGCCGACGGATCAATCTGCGCGGCGAGCCAGCCGTGCGGATCGGAGGCGGCCGTATCGATGTCGCCCGGGCGCGCGCCCAGGCCGAACCGGTTGACGGCGATGGCGGCGTGGCGTGCGCTCATGGTCTGTCCTCTCCGGGCCGTGCGCCTTGGTATACTGTACGCGCCTGCGCGCGCCGTTCCGTCGCAAGCAGGGCAGTTGCATTTGAGGCATGCACGCCTTCTCCCTCCCCTTGAGGGGAGGGGAGGGTTGGGGTGGGGCGTGCGGCGGTGACGGGTGACGTGACGAGGGCCGAGACGGCGCGCCCCCCACCCCGGCCCTCACCCGGTGGGGGAGGGAGGGCTGACATCGCCGTCTCACCTGAACCCGTCAAACCGGAGGCAAATGCGGTAACTCTGCCGTCGCAAGGGCGGCGGCCGGGATCAGCCCTGCGCGGACCAGATATAGACCGCATATGCGGCCAGCAGCACCACGCCGGCGGCCCGCCCGATCACCTTGCGGGTGAGCAGAAGGAGGGTGAAAACCACAGACACGGCGATCATCACCGGCAGGTCGAGCATGAGAAAGCGCTGCGCCACCGGGATGGGCGAAATCAGCGCGGTGACGCCCAGAATGCCCAGCACGTTGAAGATGTTCGACCCGACGATATTGCCGATGGCGATTTCAGACTGACGGCGCAGGGCGGCGATCAGCGAGGTGGCAAGCTCGGGCAGCGACGTGCCCACCGCCACGATGGTGAGGCCGATAAAGGCTTCCGATATGCCGAACGCGCGCGCAATGGACACCGATCCGTCGACCAGGAAGCGCGCCCCGGCCACCAGCGCGATCAGGCCGGCGATCACCCAAAGGGCCGAGATCACGGCAGAGCGCGGCGCCGGCGCATCCGTATCCTCGCTCACCGCCTCACCTGGCTGGCGATAGGCCCAGTACAGATAGCCGGCCAGCGCCAGAACCAGGACAAGGCCGGCCACCCGCCCCAGCTCGCCCAGCGCGAACAGGGGCAACAGGATGAGCGCGGCTGCCAGCATCAACAGCGTATCGCGGCGCAGGGTGGCGCCCATGACCCTGATCGGCCAGATCAGCGCAGAGACGCCCACGATCAGGAGGATATTGGCGATGTTGGAGCCGACGACATTGCCAATGGCGATGTCGGGCACGCCGCGCAGGGCGGCGCCCACTGACACCATCATCTCGGGCATGGACGTGCCGAAGCCCACCACGGTCAGGCCGATCAGCAGGGGCGGAATGGCCAGACGGCGCGCAATGCCCACGCTGCCGCGCACCAGCGCCTCACCCCCGAAAAACAGCCCGATCAGGCCGCCTGCAACAAAAATATAGTCCAATTGAGCACCCTCCCGAGGCGACTGGCCGCCGCTTCCGGGAAGGTGTGGACGCCAGGTGCAGCGCACAAGGCGGCTGCGCAGCAAAATCGTTCTAATGCACCAGCCAGCCATCATGCGGGATGCCGCCCGCTTTCCGCTGCACGGCAAGCCATGCTAGGAGGCCTTCACCTTGCGCTGGGCGCTCACTGAAACACGGGTTCCGCCATGCCAGACGCCGCCGCCCCGACCGACGCCTCCACCGCCGCGCCAGAGGGACTGTGGTATGTCGCCGCCATCGCCCGCCAGGTGCGCGCCGGGTCCGAGCACGCCGAGCCTGTGTTCGGGCGCACGCTGCGCCTGACGCGTGACGGGCAAGGCGTTGCCATCGACGCGAGCTCAGATCCCATTGCCGTGCGCGAAAGCGAGGGCCTGATCTGGGCCTGGCTGGCCGGTCCAGAAGGTGAGGCCCCGCCCTGCGGCCCGCCCGTGTTCAATGGCCCGGGCGGCAAGGTCCGCTTTGTCGAGGAGGCGCTGCTGCCCGGTCCCTATGACGATGCAGTCTACGGCCTGCTCGATCCGGCCCACGGGCCCTATGTGCACGCCAGCCCGCTCTGGCGCTCCAGCCGGACCCTGCGCGAAAAGGCCAAGGACTATGTGCCGAGCCCTCTGGGCTTCACCATGCTGGCCCATGAGCCGAAGAACTCGGCCGCCTACAAGCTGATCGGCGGCGGGGTGCAGGTGGAGATCGGCTTCCAGCTGCCCGCCCTGCGCAGCGAATGGATCTCCAACACCGCCAACAAGGTGCTGGGCCTGACCACGCTGACGCCGGTGGACGCCAACTCCACGCGCATCCGTCAGATCTTCTACTGGCAATCGCCCCTTCTGAGCCTGGTCAGCCCGTTCGTGCGGCCCTTCACCCGCGGTTTCCTGCAGCAGGACGTGCACATCATGACGCTGCGCCAGCGCGCCGCGCCGTGGCGCTTGCGTGAAATGCTGATCCGCGACGGCGATCAGCTGTTCATCTGGTACCGGCGCATGAAGGCCGAATGGGCCCGCGCGCGCGCCTCAGGACAGGCGTTTGAAAACCCTGTACGCCCGGCGACCTTGCGCTGGCGCACCTGAGGGCGCCTGAGCCTGGCGCATTGACGCGCCCTGTCGCGGACCGATACCGTATCAACCCGCCCCTGACCGGGAGCGGGCCGCGCACCGGCGCGGCGGGAGAGCCCGAACGCGCCAATTGCCGTGTGCGGCCACAGGCTGCAAAGGGAGTTCCCATGCAAATCCAGTTCGTCTCCAAAGGCATTGACGTGTCGCCAGCCTTGCGCGAGCGCATCGAGCTGCGCGTATCCGACGCGGCGGCGAAGTATTTCAGCCGCCCTGCGGAAGCCTTCGTCGTGGCCGCCAAGGAGGGGTTCGGGTTCAAGGTCGACTGTTCGCTGCATCTGCCCTCGGGGGCTTTCTTGCAGTCATCGGGCTCCGGCGAGGATGCCTATGCGGCGGCTGAAGCCGCAGCCCAGCGGCTGGAAAAGCGCCTGCGCCGTTACAAGCGCCGGCTGAAGGATCACCAAGCCGACAACAAATCGCCGTTGCCCGCCGAGCGCGCCACTATCTCGGTGCTTCAATCGGGCCGGCGCAATGGCGCCGCCGACGCCGATGTGGACGATGATCTCGATGAAGAGGATGACGGCGGCGCGGTGGGCGGCGACGAGCCGGTGATCATCGCCGAAACCGCAGGCGAGCTGCGCACCCTCACCGTCTCCATGGCGGTGCTGGAGATGGATCTCGCCAACGCGCCCTTTGTGATGTTCCGCAATGCCGCCAACAGCGCGGTGAATATCGTCTACCGGCGCCCGGACGGACATGTGGGCTGGATTGATCCGGCGCGAAGCGCTAAAGACAGCGCGAAGCTGGCGGCGGGCGCAAGCGCTTCCGCCTGACGGTGCGATCCTCGCGGCAGTCTGGCTGAGCAGGACATGACCTTGATCGACTTGATTCCGCAAGGCGGCATCGTGGCGGATATGAACGCCACCAGCCGCAAGCAGGCCCTGCACGGGCTGGCTGAGCTCGCCCAGCGCACGCTGAACACGCCCTGCCGCCCGGTGCTGGACGCCGTCATCGAGCGTGAGCGCCTGGGCTCCACCGGCGTCGGCGACGGCGTGGCGATCCCGCACGCGCGCACCGATCTGGTGGACCGGGTGTGCGGCGTGTTCGCACGCCTCAGGCAGGGCGTCGACTTTGACGCCGTGGACGGGCAGCCCGCCGATCTGGTGTTCTTGCTGCTGGCGCCGGAAGACGCCGGCGCGGAGCATTTGAAGGCGCTCGCCCAGATCGCCCGCCTGTTCCGGCGTGAGGATGTGCGCCGGGCCGTGCGCGCGGCCCCGGATGCGGACGCCATCGCTGCGGTCCTCACCGGCAGCGCCCGCTCCAACGCCGCCTGAAGCCCGCCCCGCCCGAGCCCGCGCTCAGGCCTGCCTGGCCATACCGGACTGCGGGGCCGGCCTCAGTCCCGGTCGGCGTCGGCCATTTCCGGCGCACGCGGTCCGGGCTCATGAGGCTTGTCGGCGGGCGCGCGGTAGCGGTCTTCATCAAGCTCGCCCTCCCACTTGGCCACCGCCGTGGCGACCATGGCGTCGCCGGTCACGTTCAGCGTGGTGCGCGCCATGTCCATGATCCGGTCCACCGGCAGGATGAAGCCCACGATGATGGCGATCTGCTCGGGCGGCACGTCGAACGTGCCCAGCACGATGGCCAGCAGGAACAGGCCGGCGCTGGGAATGCCCGCCGCGCCGATAGAGGCGAGCGCCGCCGTCAGCGCAATCATCGTATATTGCATCAGATCGAGGTCGTAGCCGAAGGCCTGGGCCGTGAAGAGCGCCAGAATCCCCAGATAAATGCCGGTGCCGTCCATGTTGATGGTGGCGCCCAGCGGCAGCACCGACCCGGCGACCGACCGCTTGACGCCGAGATTATCCACCACGTTCGCGATGGTCACCGGCAGGGTGCCCGAGCTTGACGCCGTGGAATACGCCACCGCCTGGGCATCGGCGATACCGCGCAGGAAGTTGAACACGGGCAGGTTCAGCACAAAGCGGATGAAGCCGCCATAAACGATCACGGCATGGGCGATCAGCGCCAGATACACGGTGACGATCAGCACCGCCACCGAGGCCAGCGCCTCGATGCCTTGCGTCGCGACGGTATGGGCCACCAGGGCGAACACGCCGAACGGCGCCACTTCCATCACGATGTGCGTGATTTTGAGCACCACGTCGGCGGCCGAGCTGAACAGATCGCCCACCGGCCTGCCAGCCTTTCCGGCCATGATGATGCCGATGCCCAGGAGGATGGCGAAGAAGATCACCGCCAGCACGTCGGTATCGGCCATCGCCGCCACCGGGTTGGTAGGCACGATGGCGATCAGGCGCTCGATAATGCCGGGCTGGTCGGTATTCACCGGGATCGGTTCGGCGCCGCCCAGATTGACCCCGGCGCCGGGCTGGAAGGCCAGCCCGAAGCCGATGCCGATCCAGACGGCGAAAAATGTGGTGGCCAGATACAGCGCCACCGCCTTGCCGCCGATGGAGCCGAGCTTCTTGGGATCGCCGAGGCTCACAATCCCGGCCACCAGCGTGGTCAGGATGAGCGGGATGATAAGCATCCGGATGAGGTTGAAGAACAGATCGCCCACAGGCCGCACGGCGCCGTCAATGAACCCTGCCGCCGCCTCCTGGCCCATGATCTGGGCGAGACCCAGCGCAAACACCACGCCCAGCGCGAGCGCGCCCAGCACACGCTTCCACAGCGCGGTCCCGAACCACCAGTTCATGAAAATCCCTCTTGATTGACCGCCCGCGTTCGATGCTGCCGCAGCCTAAGCCGCCCGCGCAGAAGGTCAACGCTGCGGCGCAAGGGGTCAGCCCGCGGTCAGGTCGCCTTCAGGATGGCGATGCGCGCGATGAGCAGCGCCCAGACCACACCCGCGAGCAGCGCCCAGGGCGACAGGGCGAAGGCGGGATCAATGCGCGACGCCAGGACGAGGCCTGAGGCCATGAGGGCCTGAACCCACACCGTGCGCCAGCTCAGATCGCGGTAATGGCTGCCCGCTTCGATGGTGCGGCGCGAAAACCAATTCCACGCCCGCGCCGCCCGGCCCCGGTCGAGGGCGCGGCGGCTGTGTTCAGACTGGTCAAGGGCGCGGGTCATTTGCTCACTATACGGATTAATGAGCCGAGTGTCAAAGCCTGCTCTACAATGGCTTTGACGCCATTGGGTTCGGTGCGGGAGAGCGAGAACGCCCGATGGGCTGCACCGGGCGCAGCCCGCAAACGAAAACCCCGCAACGGGGGCGCCGCTGCGGGGTTTCATTCTTAGCCGTCGCAAGTAGCCGGCGTCAGCCCGCCGCAGCGCTTTCCGCGCGCACGATCGCGCTGGCGGCGTTCACCACCGAGGCGATGCGCACGGCGGCCTGGATCTGCTCGGTGGTCAGACCCGCCTTGCGCAGTTCGTGCTCATGCGCGTCGATGCACATGCCGCAGCCATTGATCGCCGACACCGCCAGCGACCACAGCTCGAAATCAGCCTTCTCGACGCCGGGACTGGCGATGACGTTCATCCGCAGGCGTGCGGGCAGGGTCTTGTAATCCTTGGCCGAAGACAGGTGGACGAAGCGGTAATACACATTGTTCATGCCCATGATCGCCGCCGCCGCCTTGGCCGCGCCGGCCGCTTCGGGCGACAGCCTATGCTCAAACTCGGCCTTGATCGCACGCATCACCGACGGTTCGCCGCAGGCATAGGCGCTCGCCAAGAAGCAGCCGAACTTCTTCTGGTCATCAAGCCCGGTTTCGCGCGCCAGCGTGGACAGGTTCAGCTTGATGTCCTTGGCGTAGTCGGGAAGGGAATCTTTCAGCGCGTCGAGGCTCATCGGGGCGTTCCTGGATATGTCTGGGGAGGAGACGG
The DNA here is from genome assembly GCA_016124675.1 of Alphaproteobacteria bacterium. Classification (GTDB taxonomy): domain Bacteria; phylum Pseudomonadota; class Alphaproteobacteria; order Caulobacterales; family Maricaulaceae; genus Oceanicaulis. The sequence goes on along the minus strand of WGNG01000002.1, from coordinate 172,334 downwards.
TAAGGGCAGGCGCAAGGGGGCCGGACGGGAGCGCCCGTCCGGCCCCGGCGCAAGGCGAGGGTCTCAGGCCGCGAGCGTTTCGCCGCCGACCTGGCGGTTGCACGGGCACAGATCGTCGGTCTGCAGCGCGTCAAGGACGCGCAGCGTGTCTTCCGGATTGCGGCCGACATTCAGATTGGTCGCGTAGACGTGCTGGATCACGCCATCGGGATCGACGATGTAGGTGTAGCGGTACGCCACGCCGGCGGGCGAGCGCACGCCCAGCGCGTCGACCAGCGAACCGGTCGGGTCGGCGAACTGCCACTGGCCGAGCGATTTCAGGTCCGGATGCTCGCGCCGCCACGCCAGCTTGCAGAATTCGTTATCGGTCGAGCCCGTCATCACCACCGCGTCGCGGTCAGCGAACTCGCCGTTCAGCTTGGCGAAGGCCACGATCTCGGTCGGGCACACGAAGGTGAAATCCTTCGGGTAGAACACGATGACTTTCCACTGGCCGGGAAAGCTCTTGTGGGTGATCGGCTCAAAGGCCGACTCGCCGTTTTCCTCGTGCGCGTTGAATTTCGGCTTCACGCCGGTGACTTCGAATTCGGGCAGCTTGTCGCCAATGCCGAGCATGTGTCTCTCCTGATGGATCTTGAACCTGCACAAACGCCGGCGCGGCGGGGCCGCGTCAGCGTGGTTGCGCCGCAGCAGGGCTTGCTGCAGCGCAACGTCAGCCTTTCCATATGGCACGCCCGGGCGATCAATCCAATGGATTGTCACTGTGACTGCCATAGCCTATCTCAATAGCCATGAGCACGCTGCTTCCCACCCTGCGCCAACTTCGCTTCCTCGTCGCGCTTGCCGATCACGGCACGTTTTCGCGCGCCGCTGAGGTCAGCCACGTCACCCAGCCGAGCCTGTCGGCCGCGATCAAGGAGCTGGAGGGCATCCTCAACGCCACCCTGGTCGAGCGCAGCGCGCGCGGAGCCGCGCTGACCCCGGCGGGCGAAGCCGCCGTGGCGCGGGCGCGCGTCGTGCTCACCGAAGCAGAGGACCTCGTCCACGCCGCCCGCGCCGCCGGCCAGCCGCTGACCGGTCCATTCCGGCTCGGTGTCATTCCCACCATCGCGCCCTTCCTCCTGCCGCGCACCCTGCCCGATCTGCGGCGGCGCTTTCCGGCGCTGGAGCTGTTCCTGCGCGAGGATCTGACCCATCGCCTGGTCGATGCGCTGAAAGACCGCCGGCTGGACGCCGCCGTCATCGCCCTGCCCTACGAGGCGGACGGGCTGGAGACGCGTGTGCTGATGGCCGATGAATTCCTGTTCGCCGCCCCGCCCGATCACCCCCTGTCGCAGGTGGACAGGCTCACCACCGGCATGCTGACCGGGGTGCAGCTTCTGCTGCTGGAAGACGGCCACTGCCTGCGCGATCACGCCCTGACGGTGTGCGCCGCCAGCCCCGAGCGGCGCGGCGCAGGCCGCTCGGACTTCGCCGCCACCAGCCTGCACACGCTGATCCAGATGGTGCGCAGCGGGCTGGGCGCCACGCTCCTGCCGCGCATGGCGGTGGACGCCGGGCTAGCCGACCAGATGGACCTCACCATCCGTCCCTTCGATCCGCCCGTGGTGGGCCGGGAGATCGGCCTTGTCTGGCGCAAGGGCTCGGCCCGCGCCGATGAAAGCCGCACCCTGGCCGACGCCATCCGCAAGGAACTGGCGGGCTGAGCCGCGCCGTCTGGACTTTGCCTGCCGCCCATCCCACCGTCCCGCCCGAATTTCACACCACCCCAGGAGACTGACCCATGGCCTGCAAACTGGTTCTCGTCACCGGCGCCTCGTCCGGCATTGGCGCCGCGTTCGCGCGCGAATTCGCCCGCCATGGCTGGGACCTCGCCGTCGTTGCGCGCCGTGAGGACAAGCTGCAGGCGCTGGCCGCCGAGATGAAGGCGCAGCACGGCGTGGACACGCTGGTCATCACCGCCGATCTCGCCGATCCGCAGGCCCCGCAACAGATCGTCGACGCCGTGGCGCAAGCCGGGCGCCAGATTGACGGCCTCGTCAACAATGCCGGGGCCGGCCAGCCGGGCCATTTCTGCAAGACAGAATGGGATGATCAGGCGCGGTTCATGCAGCTGATGGTGACGAGCTATCTCAAACTCATGCACCTCACAGCGCCCGGCATGGCGCAGCGCGGCTTCGGGCGCATCATCAACATCTCGTCCGTCTCGGCGCTGGTCCCCATCGCCAAGGCGCATACGCGCTATTCAGGCACCATGTATCCTGGCATCAAGGCGCTGCTGATCAAGGCGTCCGAGGCGCTCGGCGCGGAGCTTCGCGATCAGGGCGTCCACGTCACGGCGGTCGCGCCGGGCTATACCTGGTCGGAGTTCCACGACGTGAACGGCGCGCGCGAGACCGTGTCCAACGTGCCGGGATACTGGATGCTCAAGGCCGAAGACGTTGCCGCGTCAGGATATGACGCCGTGGAGCGCGGCGTGCCGCTGCGCGTGCCGGGCGCCTTCTACAAGTTCATGACGGGCCTGGCCCGAATCCTGCCCGACCCGGCCGCGCGCGCGCTTATGGCGCGTCAGGAAAAGACGATGGATGGGAAGTAGGGCGCGGCGCGCCTCAGCTGCGCGTCACAAACCAGAAGCGCGCCGCGCCGCTGTCCTGGGTGTCCAATACCTCCCAGCCCGTCAGGTCAGGCTCCTCGTCCGCGCCCGTCTCCAGCACCGCCAGCGCCCCCTGCGCCAGCCAGCCGCCGGCGTTCAGCTTGCCCAGCGCCCGCTCGCCCAGGCCCTTGCCATAGGGCGGGTCCAGAAGGGCCAGCGCAAAGGGCGGCCCCAGCTTGTCGGGCTTGGGACCCAGCGCCACCGCGTCGCCCTTGTGCAACTTGGTCACGCCAAAGGCCTGGAACGCCTCGACATTGGTGCGGATGGCGCCGCGCGCGCCAGGGTCCGTCTCCACGAACAGGACGAACCCCGCCCCGCGCGACAGGGCCTCGAAGCCCAGGGCGCCGGAGCCCGCGAACACGTCGATTACCCGCGCGCCGGCAAGGTCCGGCCCCCAGGGCGCGTGGACGAGCTTGTTGAACAGCGACTCGCGCGCCCGGTCGGACGTCGGGCGCGTGGTCATGCCGCGCGGGGCGGCGATCGGGCGGCCCTTATGGACGCCGGCGACGATCCGCATGCACCGGCCCCCTGGGTTCGCGCCGCTGCGCCCGGCCCGGTCCGCGCACGCCTTCGGCCAGCGGGGGCGGGCTTTCCTGCCCGGCTTTCAGCGGATGGCCGTCAGGGCCGAGACGGTAGAGCCGGCCCATTTGCTCGCGCAGCACGCTCAGGCGCACCTCCTCCACCTTGCCGCGCTCCAGGGCGCCGAGCTGGAACGGGCCGTAGGCGGTGCGCAAGAGCCGGTTCACGGTGAGCCCGACATGGGCGAGCACCTTGCGCACCTCGCGGTTCTTGCCCTCTTTCAGGCCGACCGTGAGCCAGACATTTGACCCGGTATGGCGGTCCACCGCCACTTCCACCGGGCCATAGCTCACCCCCTCCACCGTCACGCCGGCGGCGAGCTGCGCCAGCGCCGCGTCATTCACATCGCCAAACGCACGGACGCGGTAGCGGCGCGTCCAGGCGGTGGCCGGCAGCTCCAGCACCCGCGCCAGCTCGCCATCATTGGTCAGGAGCATCAGGCCTTCGGACGTCAGATCGAGCCGCCCCACCGAGATCACCCGGCCAAGCTCCTTGGGCAGGGCGGCGAACACCGTCTCGCGCCCCTGCGGATCGGCGTGGGTGGTTACCAGGCCCGCCGGCTTGTGATAGCGCCACAGCCGCGTGGGCGGTCGCGGCCCCGCCACCTTGCCGTCCACGGTGATGATGTCGTCGGGCGTGACCTTGAAGGCCGGGGTGTCGAGCACCTTGCCATTGACCGCCACGCGGCCCGCCGCGATCAGCCGCTCCACCTCGCGCCGCGAGGCGACGCCCGCATGGGCCAGCGCCTTGGCGATGCGCTCGCCGGGACCGGCCTGATCGTCGTCTGTCTCGCTCAAGGCTTTACTGGCCTCCGGGCCAAGGCTATGGCGCATCCATGAGCGATGCGCACGATCACGCGTTTATGGGACGGGCGCTGGCCCAGGCGCAAGCCGCAGCATCTGCGGGCGAGACGCCCGTGGGCGCCGTGATCGTCGATCCGGCCACAGGCGAGGTGATCGCCGAGGCCGGCAATGCCCCGATTTCCGGGCTCGATCCCACCGGCCATGCCGAGATCCTCGCCCTGCGCGCCGCAGCGCAGGCGATCGGCAATTACCGGCTGACGGGCCTCACCCTCTATGTGACGCTGGAGCCCTGCGCCATGTGCGCCGGCGCCATCAGTCACGCCCGCATCGGGCGCCTCGTCTATGGCGCGGATGATGTGAAGGGCGGCGCGGTGGCGCACGGTCCCCGCTTCTTCACCCAGCCCACCTGCCACTGGCGCCCGGAGGTGACCTCCGGCGTGCGCAGCGAAGAAGCGGCGGCGCTGCTGAAGGATTTCTTCCGCGCGCGCCGCCGTCCCAAACCGTCCGAAGACTGACCGCTATTTCGGCGGCATGCGCGCACCGGCATCCAGGCGCACGCATTCGGCGTTGATATAGTCGTTCTTCGCCATGAAGGCGACCAGATCAGCGAACTCGGCCGGCGTGCCGAAGCGCTGGGGGAATTGCAGATGGCTGGCCAGGTTGGTTTTCACCTCGGGCGGCATCTGCTCATAGATCGGGGTTTCGAAAAAGCCCGGCAGGATGGTGTTCACGCGCACGCCCTCGCGCGCCAGATCGCGCGCCATGGGCAGGGTCATGCCGTAAATCCCACCCTTGGAGGCTGAATACGCCACCTGGCCGATCTGCCCGTCCTGGGCGGCGACAGACGCCGTGTTGATGATCACGCCGCGCCCGGACGCGTCAGGGTCCAGGGTGAGCATGCCCGTCGCCGAGATCGCCGCACAATTGAACGAACCCACGAGATTGATGCTGACGACCAGGGCGAACTTGTCGAGCTGGTGCATGACGATATCGCCGGCGGACGAGCGCCGCGCAGTCTTCTCCGCCCAGCCGATCCCGGCGCAATTGACCAATATCCGCTCCTGCCCGTGGGCGGCGCGGGCGATCTCGAACCCGGCCTTCACGCTCTCCACATCGGCGACATTGACCTTGGCGAACACGCCGCCGATCTCGGCGGCCACGGTCTGGCCGCGCGCCTCGTTGAGATCGAAGATGGCGACTTTCGCGCCCTCGGCGGCCAGGCGGCGGGCCGTGCCCTCACCCAGGCCCGAGGCCCCGCCAGTGACGATCGCTGCCTTGCCCTTGATGTCCATGAAATGCTCCCGCAACCACTTCCTGCGTCCCTCGCGGACGCCTGGTGACCGCCTTGCATACCCATTTGACCCTTCCAAGAAAAGCAAGCAGGTGACGCTGGGCCGCAAAAGCGCTAAAGAGGATTAACCATGGGTTTGGGGTTGGGCCATGTCCGGATGCATCCGGTTGCGCACGTTAGTATGGCTGTCCGGCCTTCTCGTGATGGCGGCGTGCATTTCCTCCGCCCAGGCGCAGCCAGAAAATGAACGCGTGTTGATAGAGCGCGTGTCACAGGCCGAAGGGGCAGTCCGACGCGCCGAGCTGGCGCTGACCCAGGCTCATCGCGATGGCGACGCCGACATTGCGCGTCATCAGGACGCCATCGAGCGGCGCGATGCGCTGTCCGGCGAGATACGCTCATTGATTGCCGAAGTCACCGCACTGCGAGACCAGGCAGAACGCACGCCCGTGGTCCTGACATCTCAAGAGAGCGCGCTTTATGATGTGCTGACCCGTCTAATCCAGCGGGGCGCGCCGGCCGACGAAATCAGGGCGCGCGAGCGCCAGCTGGCCGAGGTGCAGGCCAGGATTGCCGCGTTCGAGGCGGGCCAGGGGCCGGCCAACATCCGCCTCCGCTCGCTCTCCGGCCGCCTTGAAGCACTTCAGGCGCAGCGCTCCGAAATCGACCGCGAGATCACCAGCCTGGAATCGCCCGCGTTCCTGGCCCGCACCGGTATCGAAGCCGCCGCTGAGGCTCTGGCGCGGGCAAGAGAGGAGCTTGCGCGCACCCGTGCTCTGGCCCGCTTCGAGCTCAATGATGATGCGCCGCCCTTTCTTCAGCGCGTGGTCGTACGCGCCGGCAATGACACGCCCTATGAGGCAGGCTGGATCGAGCCCGCACGCGAGGTGGAAGAATTGCTGCGCCTTGCCGAGTACCTGCATGCCGATCTCGGGCGCACCATCGCGGTGCGCCGCCGCAATATAGACCATTGGATCGCGGCCGTAACCGAGGATCAGGCTGCAGCCAACGCTGCACTGGCCAATTATGCCGGGCTGATGGGCGGATCGTCTGACGGCATTCTAGGCTATGTTGAACGCGGGCTCGATGCGGTCAGCTTTGGCTATGCCGGCGCGATTGTGACAGCCGGTTCGCTGACCTGGCGCAAGATCGGCATCGAAGTTGCTGACGCGGCCCTGACAGTCGGCAGGGATGTCTATGGCGGCGTACCGCTGCACGCCGCGCTGCTGGCCGAAACCATCGCGCAACTGGCGGCATCCCTGTCGCGCAGCGGTCCGGCCAATCAAGGCTGGGACCTCGAATCCATGCCGTTTGCCAGTCAGGCGGTACAGGCCTCCACTGCGCCAGTCACGCCTGCCGATGAACAGGCCATGATCGCCTCGATCACAGCCGCGCGCCTGCGCGCCGCGCTCGAGCAGATGCGCGGCCAGGTCAGCGCCGAGCTGCAAGGCGAGGACTTCCTGCAGAGCCTGCCCGCCCGCCATGGCGAGCTCACGCTGGCGGCAGCCTTCTCGGAGGCGGCGTTCTTCGGAAGCGTGCCCGATCTTGGCATTTCCGAGCGTGCGCTGCTCGGCCAGCCCCTGCATCTGTGGGCCTTTGCCCAGCTGACCCAAGGCACGAGCGTGATGAAGACGCTGCTCAAGGAAGCCGCGTTCAATGACCGGGCTAACCGGCGCAATGTCCGCGCAGTGTTTCTCGACACCTTGCAGTCCGCTGTCCGTGACGGTCTCCTGGAACGGCTGGAAGTGGAGCGGCTCACCGCATGGAACGCGTATCTGGAAGCTGATCTGGAGGTACAGATTTCGGTAGCCTCACTGCGCAATGAAGGCCGCATCCGCCGCCTTGATGAACGCGCGCGCACTGTCCTTGGCGCCGAGATCATTCCCGCCCTGACCCGCGAACTGGAATCGATGCGCGAAACCCGCAGGCTAGAGGTCACGCGCGACGCGGCGATTACCGGACGCCGAGCCGAAATCCAGCTTGTCTTCACCCGGCCAGTCAGGGTTGAGGAGGTGCGCATCGGTGACCGCGTGCTGGAAGCTGCGGGAAGCGATGAGCGCTGGAGCGTGCGATTTTCGCCGTCTGATTTCTCCGACGGCGCGGCGGTTCTGAGCGTGACCGCCCGCCACGCCGCACTTGAGGACAGGGGGCTGGACAGTCCCTCCACCGTTGCAAGCTGGTCTTCGCTCGACCGCCGCTTCAACAATTACGAGCCCGGCCCGGACCGCCACCACAGCTTGCGTCTTGCCGTGCCGAGCGGCACTGCCTACGCCATCGTGCTGGACACATCCGGCTCGATGGAGGAGCAGGGGCGGATGGTGCGGGCTCAGGAAGCGGTGCTGTCCCTCTTCGACACCGGACGGATCACGGCTGACGACCAGATCGCACTATTCACCTTTTCGGGCTGCTCGGTAACCCAGGCCGTGGCTTTCCCCGGCAGTGCGGACCTGGCGCGCAGCGCGGTGATGGCTGCAGTGGCCAATGGAGCTACCCCGCTCGCGGAGAGCATCGCCGTTGCGGCCGATTCGCTTCAGCCCCTCAATGTCGACCATGCGGTCCTGGTGGTCGTGACCGACGGGTCGGACACATGTGAGGGCGCAGTCGGCGATGCGCTCAACCGTGCACGCAGACAGACCGACGCAATCCGGATGAGGAGCGTCCAATGAGCGCGCTTGGCCGCTGGCTGGCTGGCATCATCGTGATCCTTGTCAGCCTGCCGGTCGCCAGCGCGCAGGAGCGCCTCGGCGCTGGCGATCGTCCGGACTGGCAGGCGGCTGGCGACACGCGCCTGTCAGCCAGTTTCACACTCGAAGGCGCCGCCGAAGCCGGCCCGGTCACCCTCATGCTGAACCTTCCCGGACCTGGCTATGTCAGCGTGACCGGCGCCGGAGCGGGGCGCACTGTGTTCACTGACGGCGCCGGGCGCAGCATCAATGCCAGCATCGCCCGTATCGGCGTGGCGCAAGGCGCGAGCCTTGCCATTGACGGGGCGGGCGATGCGCTCATCACCGTGCACTTCGAGGGCGAAACCGATATCAGTGAGCCCAATGACGACCCGCTCCTGGCCTGGCCGGTGGATCTGGGCGTTCCGGCGCCCGTCGTGATCCACCCGCCTGGCGATGTGGACCATTTCGCCTTGACGCTCGACCAGGGTCGGCGCGTTCAGGTGATGTCGCAGGCGCCTTTCCCGCTCGCCATGCGCTTTCTGGAGGCCGCCAGCGGCAATCTGGTTGCGGAAGGGCCGAACGCCGACCTGCCAGCCGGGGATCTCATTCTCGAAGTGCGCGCCCGACAGGCAGAGGCCGGAAGCGCTGAACCCTTCCTGATGGTGGTGACGGGAAGCCCTCCCGTCCCGGAAGCGAGCCCGCAACCGGCGCCGCGCCTCTCGCCCGGACACCCTGTTCTGGTGACGCCCGACGTGTTCGGAAGGGCCGAATTCGGCTTCACGGTGGATGAGGCGGGCCTCTTCACGGTCTCCCTGTCGAATGCCGCCGATGGGGCGATGACGCAGTTCACACACGCGTCAGGCTACGGACGCCGGTCGCGGGCGGTGCATTTGGGACCGGGAGAGATCACACTGAAGCTGGAGGCGGTTTACGGAAGCGGGCTTCCGATCTTCCTCACCCTTCACCGCGAACCGGTGACCGAGGCAGGCGAGCCAAACGATTTCCCGGGCGACGCAACACCTCTGAACCTGGACGCGCCGGTGACATTCCGCCTGCCAGCCGCTGCACCCGTAAACTGGTATGCGCTCAGGGCCCCGCGCGGCGGGCAGGTGTTCCTCGTCGCCGACCGGGCCGATACTCATTGCGAGCAGTTGTGGATCACCTTTGAAGACGGAAACGGCGGCTTCACTGCAGCTCCCCGTCATGCGGACGGCCTTCGGCTGATCTTCGGGCCTATTGATATCACGCCGGACGCCAGCCTGCCCGTGGCCCTGAGCTGTGACAGGCAGGATGCGGACACAACGATAACGCTGACGGCGACATCGCGCGGCCAGTCAACCAATGGATCGGTCTATCTCGTCGGGCTGGAGATTGACGCAGCCGTGCGCGACCAGTTGGCCGCGATATCTGCCTTGAGCGATGTGCATTTCCTCGAAACGCCGGAAGCGGGCGACCTTGAAGCACGCCTTGCCGAGATTGCGGCCATCGAGACCCGTCGGCGCAATTCAGGGGGCTGGCTGATCTGGCTGCTGCTGGTGATCGCACTGGCCGCCGGCGGGGCGGGCTTTGCCGCTTGGCGGGCGCGGCAGGTAAGCACTTGATCGCGCCTGCCAGGCCAGATACCGATCAGGCCCATTTCTTCGCCGCGCGCCGGAGTGTCCCATGAGCCACAAATTGGCCGCCCTCGTCCTGCATGGCGGCGCTGGCGTGCTGGCCGAGCGGTCCTATGAGGTGGAGATCGCGCACTTGCGCAATCTCGCCGAGGAAGGCCGCGCGGCGCTGGAGGCCGGCGCCGATGCGCTCGATGTCGTGTGCGACATGGTGCGCGCCATGGAACTCTCCGGACTATATGTGGCGGGCAAGGGCAGCGCCCCCAACCAGGCCGGTCGCTATGAGCTCGACGCCGCCGTCATGGACGGGCGCGCCCGCAGGGCCGGCGCGGTCTCGGCGCTCGAAGGCTTCCTGTCGCCGGTGGATGCTGCGCGCGCCGTGATGGAGCACACGCCCCATGTCCTGCTGGCGGGCGCCGGCGCGGCGCATTTTGCACGCGAGCATGGTCTGGCGCCGGTGCGCGATCCTGAAGGCTATTACATCTCGGCTGCCGCGCCCGACAATCGCGCGATCCCCACCGGCACGGTGGGCGCGGTGGCGCTGGATGCGTCCGGCGCGCTGGCGGCGGCGACGTCCACGGGCGGCACGCTGCGCAAGGTCTGGGGCCGGGTCGGCGACACGCCGATCATCGGGTCTGGCACCTGGGCCGATGAGCGCGTGGCCGTGTCGTGCACCGGCCAGGGCGAGTTCTTCATGCGCGCCAACGCCGCCGCCGATGTGTCCGCGCGGGTGCGCTATGCCGGCGCTAACCTGGAGGCGGCGGTCAAGGGCGCGCTGGACGATGTGGGGCGGCTCGGCGGCGAAGGCGGCATCATCGCGGTGGACGCGTCGGGCGCCGTCAGCGCGCAATACAACTCGCCCGGCATGAAGCACGCCATCGTCCATCCCGACGGGCGCATCACCGCTTCGGTGAGATAGCCCCGCCGGTGAGCTTGGCCTCCAGCGCGCGGGCGAACACCTCGCCCATGCCGGGACCCTGCTCGGGATAGAAATACGGCTCGATCACTTCAAGCTCCATCAACGCCAGCTGGCCGTCGAGGCCGCGCACCATGTCCACGCGCGCATAGAGCAGGTCCGCCTCGCCGGTGATCTGCGCCGCGGCGTCGAGAACGCTGCGCGCCAGCGCCAGATCGCTCTCGCCGGGCGTCCAGACCTCTTCACGCGCGCCGAACATGGACTGGACGCGGTAATCGCCCGCCTTTGGGCGCTTGACCAGAGCGTGGGAAAATTCGCCGCCGAAGAACATCAGGGAATACTCGCCCTCATCCGGCACGCTGGGCAGGAAGGGCTGGATCAGGCAGGCGCCCGGCGGCAGGGCGTCCGCGCCGGGCAGCGCCTCGCCGCGCCGGATCAGCGCCTGGCGCCAGGCGCCGCCGCCCACCAGCGGCTTGACCACCAGACGGTCCGTCTCGAAGACCATGAACCCGTCGCGGATCGCCCCCTCATCGGCGCGCGCGCGCCACAGGGTGGGTATGGAGGGCGCGCCGGCGGTTTCCAGCGCCTTGAGATACGTCTTCTCGATATTCCAGCGCACGACAGAAGGCGGGTTCCACACAGGCCCGTGGGCGGCCAGCCGGTCGATGGTTTCGAGGAACCGCACCAGCTTGGGCGGATAGTCCCACACCGTGCCGATCATGAAGCCGTCAAACCCGGACGCGTCGAACGCCTCGTCCCAGACACGGTGCTCCAGACTGATGCCGATATCCTTGCAGGCGCCCGCCAGGGCGTCGAACTCCAGATCGAACTCGATCCAGTCGGTCCGCGCGCCCGGGCGGTCCTTCATCATGTCGGCGGAGGTGAGGAAACAGACAGGGGTCAAGGTCGCGCCGCGCACGCAATGGGAAGAACACCGCAGCTCTTAAACGTCGTCGGCGACCCGGCGCAAGAAGGCGTAATACCGGTCCGCCCCGTCAATGAGCGTGCTGGTGACCCAACTGTTTATGCCCGCGCTCACCGCAGCGCCCACAAGCGGGATCCATTTCGCCACCGTGGGTCCTGAGAGCCAAGCCGCCAGTTTCGCAGATATCTTCGCTAGAACGGGCGGCGCGATCTTCGAGCCGGCCTTGAGCAACAGCGTATTCACAATGGCGGTCGAGAGCAGCTGGGCCCCGGCCTGCGTCGACACTGCCACTGCGGCGTGCGCTGCGCCCATGGCGCTAAGCTTAGCAACCACCTGGCTGCGAAGACGGGCGTCAAAATCAATATTCTCATTGGACAGTACGTAGAACGTGTTCAGAAAGTCATCCCGCCACGCCGCGCCATTCCGGATGAAACCCACCCCGATCACAGCATTGAACGTGAAGCGCATGAGTGCGGCGACCTCCACTGGCAGGTAGGCCAGCGCCATCGGGCCGCCGATCGCTGACGGGGCAGCGAGGGCCGCCGCCTTAAGCATGCGCTCCTCGCGCCAGCTCTGCAGACTGTGGCCGCGCGCCAGCATACGAATTTCATCTAACGAGGAGCCCAGATCGTCGAAAGCGTCCATAATACCCTCGGCGATCTTCTTCACCACGTCGTCAAAGTCGTACGTGGTGACCGGATGCGTCGTGAACGGCGGAGCGGCGAAATAATCGTGCGCTCTTTGCACTGCTCGCCGCGCCTGAGAGAGCCCTACCGCGCCTGAGGGATCTGCTTCGGCTCCATGCGCCGCAAGCTCGGCAGCGACACTGGCTGTCCAAAGACGCTTCGGATCGTAGACCTCCTCGCCGTCGGCAAATCGTATCACTTCGGACGCCGTGGCGTAGCGTTTGCGCGCCGCATGCAGCCGCGCCGACGCCGCACGGTCCTCCATCCGGCTCAGCCCCGCCAGATTGCGGCAGGTCGCCGGATCAAACCGATGCGGCGCCACCGCTTGGAGCTCGTCAAAAAACCTGTTCGCCGTGCGAAACCGCGCCCGCAACATGCCGCCCCCTCCCCCGGTCAGACCGGGTCTGACGTTAGCGAGCGGGGCGCAGTTTGAGCAAGGCTTGAAGCCCCCGCCCTTGAGATCGCTCTGCGGACGCGGTAATCGAGACACACCTCCATTGTCCTTCACAACAGAACCGGATCCCGCATGTCCCAGACACGCTTCGACGTCCTTGGCGTCGGCAACGCCATTGTTGATGTCCTCGCGCCGGTGGACGAGGTGTTCCTGGAGGCCCATGGCCTGGTCAAGGACGCGATGATCCTCATCGACGAGGCCCGCGCCGACGCGCTCTATGCCGCCTTCCCACAGGGCGAGGAGATCTCCGGCGGCTCGGCGGCCAACACGCTGGCCGGCGTGGCCAGCTTCGGCGCGCGCGGCGCCTATATCGGCAAGGTGGCCGATGACGGGCTGGGCCAGACCTTCGCCCGCGACCTGCGCGCAGCGGGCGTGCATTTCGATACCGCGCCCTTGAGCGGCGGGCCGTCCACGGCGCGCTGCCTGATCGCCGTGCCGCCCGATGCGCGCCGGGCGATGAACACCTATCTGGGCGCCTCCACCCTGCTCGAACCGGGCGACATCGACGCCGATCTGGTCGCTGCCGCCCGGGTGGTGTTCCTGGAAGGCTATCTGTTTGACCGCGAGGAGGCCAAGGCCGCCTATGTGCGCGCGTCCGAGCTGGCCGCCGCCGCCGGGCGCGCTGTGGCCCTGACCCTGTCTGACGTGTTCTGCGTGGAGCGCCACCGGGCGAGCTTCCGCCACCTGGTTCGCCACCATGTGGACGTGCTTTTCGCCAACGAGGCCGAGCTGAAATCCCTCTACGAGACCGATAATTTCGACGAGGCGCTGGCCGCCGTGCGCGCCGAGACGCGCATCGCCGCCGTCACCCGATCTGAAAAAGGGGCCGTGATCGTGTCCGGAGCCGAAGAGGCCCGCGTACCCGCCACAAGGATCGAGCGCCTGGTCGACACCACCGGCGCGGGCGACCAGTTCGCCGCCGGTTTCCTCACTGGCCATGCGCTGGGAAAGGACCTTGAAACCTGCGGGCGCCTGGGCGTTATAGCCGCAGGCGAGGTGATCACCCATTTCGGCGCCCGCCCGCACGCCAACCTCAAGGTTCTCGCCGCAAACGCGGGGTTGCCGCTTTAAACGCAGGCGCGCCTGCGGATGGCTTTTCGTTCAGTGCAGGCGGCTCAATGAACGGTTTCAGCCGCTTAACTCAATATTCAGCACAACGCGCCATGGTGTCCTGAGAGGCAGGATCGCGACTGCGTGCGCCCTGCCCCCAGGCAGGGAGGGGTTATGGCGCCGATCAGACATGCGATTTCACGCGTCATGCGTTCTCTGGTCATCAAGTTCACGCTGCTGTGCGGACTGATCCTGATCCTTGCGACCGCCGCGCTGATGAGCGTGGAGTTTCATCTCAAGCGCGCCGAGAACACCGAAACCGGTCTCGCCCATGCGCAGATCATCACCGAATTGTTCGCCACCACCCTCGCACCGGCGATCGCCAACAATGATGGCGGGTTTCTGGTCGCGCGCGTCGGCCAGTTCGCCGAGCGCCCGGATGTCAGCGGTCTCTACGCCGTCAATGTCAGCCGCACGGTGCTGGCCGCGCAGGGCGATGTGCCGGTCGCCCCGGGCATGCGCGACGCGGATGCATTGATCCAGTCAGCGCTGGGCGCTGTGGACACGCGCGTCGAGACCATTGGCCAGAACATCCATGTCGCAGCCCCCGCCTTCCATGACGGGCGCCTGGTGGGCGCGGTCGTGGCCAGGGTGCCGATCTACGCCGTCGCCCGGCCCGCCGGCGAGATCCTGCGCCGGCAATTGCTGATCGCAATGACCGCATTGCTGGTCTTCCTGCCGCTGGTGGCGCTGGTCGTGCGCCGGGCGCTGAGCCCGATGCGCAAGCTCATTGAGGCCGCCCGCGCCGCCTCCTCGCGCAATCTCGACATCCGCATCGACATCCGCACCGGCGATGAGCTGGAATTGCTGGCCAACGCCTTCAACCGCATGTTCGCGCGCCTCGAAGCCAGCGTGAAACGGGTCCATCGCCTCGCCTATGTGGACATGATCACCGAGCTGCCCAACCGCGAACGCTTCCGCAAGGAAGTCGAGCGCGTGACCCGCGAGGCCTCCGAAGGTCAGGAGGGCGCGGTTCTGTTCCTCGACCTCGACCGGTTCAAGCGTGTCAATGATTCGCTGGGCATTGGCGAGGGCGACCGCCTGCTCGACGCCGTGGCGCGGCGCCTGCGCGAAGCCGCGCGGGGCTGGGACCTCGCCCATGGCGAAGGCGGGGCCGAACCGTCCATGGTGGCGCGCCTCGGCGGCGACGAATTCACCGTTCTGCTGCCCAAGGTGCGCGATTCCGCCGACGCGGCGCGCCTCGCGCGCCGGATCATCGATTCAGTGCGCCGCCCGTTCGAGATTTCAGGCCATCAGGTCTTCCTGGGCCTGTCGGCAGGCATCGCCCTGTTTCCGCGCGACGGCGACGATCCCGAAACGCTTCTGCGCCACGCCGACCTCGCCATGGCCGCAGCCAAGCGCAGCGGCGGCAACGCCTACGAATACTTCGAAGCCTCCATGAACCGCAGCGCGTTCGAGCGCCTGGTGCTGGAGAACGAACTGCGCGAGGCCGTGCGCGACGACCAGCTGGTGGTGTTCTACCAGCCAAAGATCAGCTTCAAGGACGGCTCCATCGCCGGGTCCGAAGCGCTGGTGCGCTGG
Source organism: Alphaproteobacteria bacterium (assembly GCA_016124675.1). Lineage (GTDB taxonomy): Bacteria > Pseudomonadota > Alphaproteobacteria > Caulobacterales > Maricaulaceae > Oceanicaulis. Next base: position 157,099 of record WGNG01000002.1, on the reverse strand, counting down.
CGTCACCCCACTGCCGGCATGCTGGCGCCAGGCGCATTCATCCAGGCCGCCGAGGAATGCGGCCTCATCGGCGAGATCGGCGACTGGGTGCTGCGCCGCGCCTGCCGCGACGCGGAGGTCCTGCGCGCCAGCGGCATCTCGATGCCGGTGGCGGTCAATGTCTCGGCCATGCAGTTCGAAAGCGAGGACTTCGCCCGCGGCGTGATACGCGCGCTGGAAGAGTCAGGCCTGCCGCCGACACTGCTGGAACTCGAACTGACCGAGTCCACCGCCATGCGCGATCCCGAACGCGTCATCTCCCAGATTGCGCCGCTGCGCAAGATGGGCGTGACCTTCGCCATCGACGATTTCGGCACCGGCCATTCCAGCCTGTCCTATCTGACCCGCATGCCGTTTGACGTGTTCAAGATCGACCAGAGCTTCGTGCGCAACATGATCGACGACGAGCATGCGCGCATTGTGGTCGAGACGATTCTGGCCATGGCCCGCTCGCTCAAGCTCAAGACGGTCGCTGAGGGCGTGGAAACCGCCGAGCAGTACGCCGCCCTGCGTGATCTCGGCGCCACGCTGGCCCAGGGCTATCTGTTTGCGCGCCCCATGCCGCTGGACGAGTTCGAGCGCTTCGCCGCGCCTGGCGCCAGGGCCGCACGCATCGCCGGGTAACCCGATCGCCGGTCTGACTGGCGTGCTCGGGCTGTGCTTTCACGCCAGCCGAGCGCGATATATTGGCAACGCCCAAATTCTTTCTTGAATTTAATTGAACAAACCCCCCGGAATGTGGCACATTTGCAAGTGCGGCTCCGTTGAGCCGCGCCTGGCGCCAACCGTCCCCCCGCGCGCGTCGCCAGGCAAAGCCGGCACCCCTCCCGGCGACGACCTCGCACCCTTCCCCGGGGTGCGACGAGCAGCGCCCGGCGGTCCCCCCCAAGCCGCCGGGCGCGCCACGTCTGGCCATCCGGCGGACGCGCGGCGGCAAACAGCCTGCCAAACCGGTTCCCGGCGCGCATGCAAACGCGCTAGAACACCGCCCATGACCGATCCTTATGCAAATAGCGGCGGCGAGGACGACATCGCCCGCCTGCTGGAAGAAATTCCGCTTCTGTTCAAGGCGCGCGCGTTTGCCGAATCGCTGGGCGATCCGGCCTTCTTTTCGCGCCTCGGCGAGCGGCTCGACAGCCGCGAGCAGGCGCTGGCGCGCGCCTATCTCGACGGGCTGGGCTTTCCTGAAGCCGAGGCCGCCGTTCTGGGCGACTGGGCGGATGCGGCGGGCGTCGCCGAAACGCTCGACCAGAATCCGGCCGCCTGGGAGGCCGAGGAGATGCTGCGCGCGGCGCTGACCGACCGGGTGCTCGAACGCCTCGACGAAGAGGCGCTCAGCGCCGCCTTCTCCCTGGTCCAGGCGCGCATCGCCGACCATGCGCGCGAGGCCGCCGAGGCCAGCGCGGCGATGGACGACGTCTATGACGAGGATGTGGTGAACGCCGCCGCTGGCGGGCTGATCCAGGCCGCCCATGGCGCCGTGCTGGTGCTGCTGGCCGAAGCTGAAGACGACCAGCCGCCCCATCCCTTTCTCGCCCGCTGGCGGCTCTATGTGCGCGGCCGCTGGCCGGTGGCCGTATCGGGCGCGAGCTATAACATTCTGTGAACCGGGAAGGGGACGGACCCATGCGGGCGCTGAGACTGGCGACGTGGAACATCAATTCGGTGCGCCTGCGCGCGCCCCAGATCGCCCGCTTCGCCGCGGACGCCAACCCCGACATCATCTGCCTGCAGGAAATCAAATGCCTGGAGGATCAATTCCCCTACGCCGCCTTTGCCGAAATGGGCTATCCCCACGCCGCCGTCGCCGGCCAGAAGGGCATGCATGGCGTCGCGACCGTCTCGCGCCTGCCGATCGAAGCGCTGGAGCCCCATAAAGTCTGCCCCCGGTCCGAGGCGCGCTACCAGCGGGTCAGCATAGACGGGATGGAAATCCTCAATTTCTACATCCCCGCCGGCGGCGACGAGCCGGACCCGGAGATCAATCCGCGCTTCCGCCACAAGCTCGATTTCCTCGGCGCGCTGGAAACCTATCTCGCCGCCCGGCGTGACGAGCCCGGCGCGCGCGTTCTGGTCGGCGATCTCAACATCGCCCCGCTGGAGCATGATGTCTGGTCGCACAAACAGCTCCTGAACGTGATCTCCCACACACCGGTGGAGACCGAGGCGCTGGAGCGCATCCGCGCCGCCGGCGGCTGGACCGACGCGCCGCGCGCGCTGATCCCGGAGCCGGAAAAGCTGTTCACCTGGTGGAGCTACCGCAATCGCGACTGGCGCGCGTCCAATCGCGGCCGGCGGCTCGATCATATATGGGTGAATGGCGATCTCACCGCTGCGGCGATGTCGCCGGGCCGCGCAGGATTCAAGGTCTGGGAAGGCTGCCGCGACTGGGACAAGCCCTCAGACCACGCCCCGGTGACGCTGGACCTGCGCTAGCGCTGCGGCGCCGCCCGCACATAGTCAGCGACCTGTTCGCCGTCCACGCACGTCTCGCCGGTCTGGCGGAAACCGGTCTTTTCCAGCACCCGGCGCGAGGCCGCCAGATGAGCGGGCGTGCGCGCGCGCACCGATGTCACATCGTCATGGGTGAAGGCCCAGTCCAGCAAGCCCTCCACCGCTTCGGTGGCGAGGCCCTGCTCACGGAAGCTCGGCAGCATGGCGTAGCTGATCTCGATGGTCCCGCCGGAGCCCGGCGCGCCATGAAATCCGCCCGCGCCCACGGCCCGGTCCGGCCCGCCCTGCACCGGCATCAGGAACACCCAGCCATGCCAGCCTGCTTCGTCCGGCGCTCCATCCAGCGCGGCGAGCGCGCGGTCCATGGAGAAAAAGGCCTTGAGCTCGGGTGGCCAGGCCGGCTCGCGGCGTGCATCCAGCGTGGTGAAAAAGGCGTCGCGGTCATGCAATTGCAGGCGCGCCAGCCGCGCGTCCAGCGCCACCAGGCGCAGGCGCGCCGTACGCACCTCGATCCGTGTTCCAGACCCGCTCATGCTCGCCACTCCGCCCCGCACCCATGCAGCCATATAGAGCAGCGCCGCACGGCATCGTCATCCAAATCTTTTGTGACCTTCAGCCGGACGCCGGCCCTGCGCCCGTGTCGCCGTCAATGCCTGTCTGCGTCGCCGAAGGGCTGGCGCTACATCTGCATGGTCCAGCCTTCCACGCCCATGGCCGCCTGCCGGATCGCTTCCGACAGGGTCGGGTGGGGGTGGGAGGTGCGCGCCACGTCCTCGGACGAAGCGCGGAACTCCATCGCCAGCGCCAGCTCGGCGATCATCTCGCCCGCGTGGGGGCCAATGATATGGGCGCCGAGAATCTCGTCGCTCTTCGCATCGGCGAGGATTTTCACCATGCCGTCGGTCTGGTGGACGGTGCGCGCGCGCGAATTGGCCATGAAGGGAAACTGGCCGGTCTTGTATGCACGGCCCTGCTCTTTGAGTTGTTCCTCGGTGTACCCGACTGCGGCGATCTCCGGATAGGTGTAGACCACGTTGGGGGTGGCCAGATAATTCACATGCCCTGCCTTGCCCGCGATCAGCTCGGCGCAGGCCGCGCCATCGTCCTCGGCCTTGTGGGCCAGCATGGGCCCGTGGGTGGCGTCGCCAATCACCCAGACGCCCTCGGCAGACGTCTGGAAATGCTCATTGGGGATGAAGCCGCGTTTATCCGTTTCCAGGCCGACTGTATCGAGGCCCAGCCCGTGAGTGTAGGGCCGCCGGCCAATGCTCACCAGCACCACATCGGCCGCGTGGCTCTGCGCGTCGCCGCCGGCCGCAGCTTCGGTCTTCACCGTCAGGCCGTCCTGGCCGGTCTCCACGCCAATCACTTTGCGCGCCAGCTGGAACTTGATCCCCTGCTTTTCGAAAATCTTGCGCGCGGCTTTGGACACCGCCCCGTCCATGCCCGGCAACACACGGTCGAGATATTCCACCACCGTCACGTCCGACCCCAGCCGGCGCCAGACCGAGCCCAGCTCCAGCCCGATCACCCCCGCCCCGATCACGGTGAGCTTTTTGGGCACTGATTGAAGCTCCAGCGCGCCGGTGGACGAAACGATGCGGTCCTCGTCAATCTCCACGCCCGGCAGCGGCGTCACCTCGGAGCCGGTGGCGATGACGATGTGGCGGGTCTCCAGCGTCTGCGCCTCGCCATCTTCGGGCGTGACAGTGACCTTGCCCTTGCCCGCGATCGCGCCGGCGCCGTGGAACACCTTGACCTTGTTCTTCTTCATCAGGAAGGCGACGCCATCGGTGAGGCCCTTCACCGCCTCGTCCTTGCGCGCCATCATCTTTTTGAGATCCAGCGACAGCGCGCCCACGCCAATGCCCATGTCGGCGAAGTTCAGGCCCGCCTCCTCGTACATTTCAGAGGCGTGCAGCAGGGCTTTCGACGGGATGCAGCCGACATTGAGGCAGGTGCCGCCCAGCGTCTTGCGCTTTTCGATGAGCGCGGCCTTGAGGCCCAGCTGGCCGGCGCGGATGGCGCAGTTATAGCCGCCGGGGCCGCCGCCGATGATGATCACGTCGAACTGGTCAGCCATGGTGTCGCGCCTTTCGTCGAGGGCGCCAGGCGAAGCGGGCAGGGAGGGGCCGGGCGCGGTTTGGCCGCACCCTACTCACCCCCGCGCTTGCGTCAACGCGATCCTGACGGCATGACCCCGGTTCAGCGCAGCGCCCCGATCTGGCTCAGCGCCACGGCCTGCTCGCGCACCACCGCGCCCGTATTGTCGCGGATTTCCAGGTTGAGGGCGCCCGCCTCCCAGTCAATGCCGATCACGCCATAATTTTCAGGCGCGAACATGTCGCCGATCCGGTGCGGGCCCGGCTCGTCGTTTACATCGCGGTAGGACATGTTGAGCGAGGACGAGGTGATCTCGTAAAGCGGATAGCCGATGACGTCCTCGCGCACATAAAGCCCCGCCGAATGCCGGTCGCCCGAGACGAGGACCACGCCATTGGCCCCGGTCTCGCGGATTAGCCCGTAGAGCCGGTCACGCTCGCGCGGCATGGTGCGCCAGGCTTCCCAGCCATGCCCGTCGGCGTGGACCTGGATGGAGGACACGATCAGACGCACCTGCGCCGGGACCTGAAGCTGGGCTTCCAGCCAGGCCCATTGCGCCGCGCCCAGCATATCCTGATCGGGGTCTGGGCTGGGGATATAGCGCTCGCGCCCCACCGCGCCGCGCTCGTCCGTGGGGGTGAGGTCGGAGCGGAACCAGCGCGTATCGAGCAGGATCACCTGCACGCGCTGGCCTTCGGGGCCGAACACATGGGCGTCGTAAATGCCCTCACGGGTGCGGCGCACATCGTCCTCGCCCGCGCCCCAGAAATCGAGGAAGAGGCGTTCGGCAAAACCCTTGAACGCAAAGTCGCGCCCCATATCGTTCATGCCGTAATCATGATCGTCCCAGACTGCGAGCATCGGGACCGCGGCGCGCAGGCGCTGAAACTCGGGCCGTGCGGCGAGCTGGTGATAGGCGGTGCGCAATTCGGGCAGCGTCGCGTCGTAGGCGCGCGCATCGCCATACACATTGTCGCCAGCATAGATGAACAGCTCATGGCCCGCATCCGCGATGACGTTGAGGATGGGGATTTCGCGCTCGGCCGTATTGCAGGACCCGAAAGCGATGGAGGTCAGCGCGCGATCAGCGCCCGGCAGGGTCGGCCCGGCGGGTGCGCGCGGCGCGTCATACTCAAGCTGGCCATAGAAGGGCTCCAGCGCCGCCCAGGGCGTTTCTGGCTGCTCGATCAGCCCGGCCTGACGCAGAAGATCCACCGATGGCGGCGGCGTCTCGCGCGCCGGGTCCAGCGCCACCGGCTCGCTGCACGCGGCCAGGGCGAGCGCCAGCGGCGCGGCGAAACCGGCCAGGCGGGCGAGACGGGTGAGCGGGCGGGACATGGGCGGTGCTCCTGTTACACGCGTGACCCGTCCCTGATACGCCAAGCCTGCGTCAGGTCAATGACGACCTCGCCCTGCACCCCAGCCCTCACCCCGCCACCACGTCCCACATCAGGCGTCCGGGCAGGAAGCTGAACGCGCCGGGGATCAACAGGGCGCCCAGATAGGTGCCCAGAACGCTGTTGCGGTGTGCGGTAACGAGTCCCTTGCGGGCCTCCAGAACGAGCACCGCGACCAAGATTAAGGTCAGAGGCACGAATATGTGTATCCAGCTGAACCCGCCCGACGACCGGATGAAGATGGCCGTGATCGCCACCGTCAGCATCAGCCCCACCCAGACATAGCCGAGCTGGCGGTGCGGCAGCGTGCCCTTGGGCGCGATCAGCTGCACCGCGCCCAGCAGAACCGCGGCGATGGCGGACCCGGCGTGCAGCTGGATATGCCAGGGGGCGGCGAAGAAAGCGTCGATATTCATCTCAGCGCCCTCCGCGCAGCGTGACGGGCTGGTCGGCATCCTCGCCGGACGCGACGTCAAACGCCGCCGCGTCGAAGGCGGGCGGGCCGAACCGGGCGGCCGCGCCGGCGGAAAAGCCGTACGGCTCGGTCGGAATGCCCATGAAGCCCGTGTCCAGCGCGCCATTGGCATTGATGTCCTGATAGACGGACGCGGCGTACCGGCCCGGCGCGATGTCCTCTAACACAATCGTCATCACGCCGCCTTCAGCCGGCAGGCGCTGTACCGCCACCGGGCTTGAGCCGAGCCAGGCGCCGTCCTGGGCATACAGCGCGACGGCGATCTCGCCCCCGGCGCTCACAATGCCGGATATCTCCAGGCTGACACGCCCGGACGGGCTGGCGGCGTCATCCGCAAAGACGGGCGCGGCAAAGGCGATGAGCGGCGCGGCCAGAAGGGCGGCGAAGCGGGTGCGGGCGGGGAACAGGCGGGTTGTCATGGTCGGCTCCTGATGCAGTCGTGCCGGCGCACGATTGCGGCGGGCCCCATCAGACCTGCCAGCCGCTGCGGGGCGCGAAAACCGTCAATACGCGAAAGGGCTGAATGGCGTCGCGAATGGCGCTATGGCTGTCATTCACGCTTCGCCAACGGAACGGACACGGTCATGAACGACAGGCAGGAAACGCTCGTCAGCATCGCGCGCAATGGCGCGGTGATGGTGGCTGTAGGCACCTTTCTGGCGATTCTCGGCCCCTATGGCTCCAGCGCCTATGGATGGCCCCAGGTCTGGATCTACTGGACCGGTCTGATCCTTCTGGGCGCGGTGTTCGGGCACCTGGGCGGGCGCTCGCTGCGCGCCCTGCGTCCTGACTGGCCGCGCTGGAGCTGGTATGTCGCCGGGGCGCTGGTCCTGACAATTCCGGTCACCGCCGCCGTTTTCGCCATCAATACCGCCTATGGCGGCCGCGCCAACTGGAGCGAACTGCCGCTCACCACCGCCCTGGTGTTCGTCGTCGCGGCCGCTGTCAGCGCGCTGGGCTACGCGCTGGACTTGCTAGAGACGAGCCGCGCTGTGGCGCGCGCGCAGACCGGGGCGGACGCCGGGGCAGCCGCCGCGGCCGGCGCCTCCCCCGCACTTCTCGACAAGCTGCCCGTGCGCCTGCGCCGCGCCGCGATCGTGTCGATGAGCGCCGAGGATCATTATCTGCGCGTGCGCACCGATGCGGGCGAAGCCCTGATCCTGATGCGCCTTTCGGACGCGGCCGCCGCCTGCGCCGCCCTCGACGGCGCCCGCACCCACCGCTCCTGGTGGGTGGCGCGCGCGGCCGTGGCCGATGCGAGGAAAGGCGATGGCCGCGGGGTGCTGATCCTCACTGACGGAAGCGAAGTCCCGGTCAGCCGCAGCTACTACCCGGCGCTGAAGGAGGCAGGGTGGTTTTGACGCCGCGTCACCGCGATCCAGATCTCGGCGGCGATGAGGTTGGGGACCCAGCACAGAAAGCTGATGGCGATATAGGACGGGCTGAACGGCAGGGCGGCGATCCCCACCACCGCCAGCTGCAGGCGCAGGGTCACCGCCGAGAAGGTCAGGGCGAAGCTGCGGATCATCCAGCGCCGGTGCTCCGCATAGCGCCCGCGTGCGATGGAGGCGACCGCCGTGCCCGTGGTCGCGAGCCAGCCCGCGCCCAAAAGGCCGAACCCGGCCGCCGCCACAGGTCCGTGCGTATTGCCAAACGCGAGGATCAACCCGGCGCTGCCAGCGATGAAGCAGCTTGCCGCATAGATCACGCCGAGCGCCATATGGAGCCGGCGCCGGGTCTGGCGCAGGCGGGGCAGGAACTGGAACGGGCCGATCAGCAGCGCCGCCGCGCCGAACAGGGCGTGGACCGTCAGGAAGGGATCGGCGAAGGCGTTGTTGACCACATCCACCGGCGCACCTGGCGCGCCGGGCAAGGCGTAACGCAAGCTGGCCAAGGCGATGACAAGGCTGAGGAGCGCCAGAGCTGTAAAGCCGGCGGTTGTGACCGTACGAGAGGCCATGTTGATCAAAGGGCGCGCCATGTTCACCTCCTTTGGCTCGCACGGCGCCTCGTCCCCGGCCCCGCGCATCATCTCGGGCCTGTCCCCTCCCCGCTCAGGGCGTCAGGGCGTGGACAAGCCGCGCACGATTGACCGCCCAGTCCGCCTTTGACTGCGCCCAGACATCCGTCAGACTGCCAGGAAAGCCCGGTATTTGCGCAGTTTCGCCGGTATTGACCGAGCCCAGCTTGCGCGCCACGGCGGCGGAATTGGCATTTTCCGGCGCGATCAGGTGGATCACCCGCTCCCAGCCCAGCCGGTCAAAGACAAAATCCAGTGCTGCGCCAGCGGCTTCCGGTCCATAGCCCTTGCCCCATTGGCTGCGCAGGATCGACCAGCCGACCTCCGGCGCGGGCCATTCATGCGGGTTCCAGGGCCCGACCCGGCCGACCCAGTCGCCGGTGGATTTCTCCTCCACGGTGAAGAAGCCATAGCCGCGGATCATCCAGTGACCCATCACCATGGCCATGGAGCGCCAGGTCAGCGCCGGCTCGGTCACGCCGCCAATGTGCCGGGCCGTTTGCTCATCGCCCATCAGGGCGCAAAGCCCTGCAAAATCCGCCTCTTGCGGCGGACGCAGGCGCAGGCGCGCGGTCTCCAGAACCGGTCCGTCCAGCATGGCGCCATCCTCCCCGGCGGTGCGTGTCACCGGCCAGAATCGCCCCGCACGCCGCCGGACGCAAGCGCCTAGTCGAGGGCGGCCAGCACCTCCTGCGCGCTCACCCGCACAGCAAAGCCGCGCTCGGCGCCCAGCCCGCCTTCATGCCAGAACTTGCCGGCGACGCTGCCGTCCCTGCGTATGGCGATAGCGACCGGATAGGGCACGCCATGGGCGCGGTGGCGTGGCTCGGAATAGATGGGATCGCGCACGCCGAACGCATTGATTACGGCGCTGTCTTCGTCCGACAACAAGGTGATCGTCAGCTCGCGCCGCTCGGCGGCGGCGGCCAAAGTCGCGGCATTGTCGTAGGTCAGCACCGCCAGACCCCAGCCGGCGGCCGCGAACGCCCCGGCGGAGGCCTGCAGCTCGATCGTCTGGGCGATGCAGATCGGGCACCAGTCCAGCGACCGGTTGAAATAGATCACCGCGCCGTTCGGCCCGGCGATATCGGCGAGAGTCCGCGTCGCGCCATCTGCATCCGGCAGGGCGAATTCAGGCGCCTGCGCGCCGACTGCCGGGCCGAACGCCGCTGCTGCCTCGCGGGCGAGCGTGGCCGGATCAGGATCGGCGGCGGCGAAGGCGGCGGGCGCCGTGGGCGCCAGGCCGAGCGCGCCCGTGAGCAGGCAGATGACAGTGCGGGTGATCATGTGAGGGGGCCTCCAGCCGGTGTGTGTGTCGGTGGCGCGCACTCTGGCGCCGGGTCTGGGCGTGAAAAAGGCGCCTCAGCGAGTTGTGAAGCCGGTGTGATTGGCGCCGGACATTGCGCGCCTGCCCCTTGCCGCCGCGGAACTGCCGGGCCAGTTTTGCAACGGATGGACAGCAGGAACGCACCCCATGCCCTTCGATCACGCATCCGGTTCGGGCGGCGCGCCTCGCAGTGTGCTCGGCGGGCCGCTAGCTGATTGCAGCCACGACCCCAAGACCGGCTTCTACCGCGATGGCTGCTGCCACACCGGCCCGGAGGATCGCGGCGTGCATACGGTGTGCGCCGTGCTGACGGACGAGTTCCTCAAGTTTTCCATGAGCCGGGGCAATGACCTGTCGACGCCGCGGCCCGAATACGACTTCCCCGGCCTGCGCCCCGGCGACCGCTGGTGCCTGTGCGCCGCGCGCTGGCTGGAAGCGTTCGAGGCTGGCTGCGCGCCGCGTGTCGTGCTGTCGGCGACTCATGCGCGCACGCTCGCTCTTGTGCCTCTGGCGGCGCTTGCCGCGCACGCAGCTGACGCCCACTGACACCCTGGCGCCAGCATCCCGCAGCGCCGGCTCGCCTCATGCCTTCCATCTCAGGCGTTTTCCGGCCCGAACGGGCGCGACAGCAGGGCCTCGATCGCGCTGTCCACATCCAGTGCGCCGGACAGCACGGCATCGACGGCGGCGCAGATCGGCATCTCCACGCCTTCGCGCCGGGCCAGCGCCGTGACGGCGGGCGCGGTGGCCACGCCTTCGGTGACGGCGGTGCGCGCCGCCATGATGTCGGCCAGCGCCTCGCCCCGGCCGAGCGCCAGACCGCAGGACATGTTGCGCGACTGGGGCGAGGAGCAGGTCAGCACCAGGTCACCGAGGCCGCACAGCCCCGCCAGCGTCTCGCGCCGGGCGCCCAGCGCCACGCCCAGGCGCGTCATCTCGGCAAAACCACGGGCGATCAGGGCGGCATGGGCTGACCGGCCAAGCCCCTTGCCCTCGCTGATGCCACAGGCGATGGCGAGCACGTTCTTCACCGCCCCGCCCGCCTCGGCGCCGATGAGGTCCGAGCTCCAGTAGGGCCGGAAAGCCGGCGAGCCGGTGGCGTCCATCAATTGCTGGCCGAGCACAGCGTCTTCGCACGCCAGCGTCACCGCCGTGGGCAGGCCGCGCGCCACGTCAATGGCGAAGCTTGGGCCGGACAGTACAGCGGGGATGGCATGGGGGACGGTTTGCGCCAGCACCTGCGTCATCAGGGCGAGCGAACCCTGCTCGATCCCCTTGGCGCACAGCAGGACCGGGGCGCGGTCCGGGATATGGCGCGCGAAGGCGGCGAGCGTGCGGCGCGCATGCTGAGCCGGGGTGACCAGCAGGAAGGCGTCGCACCGGGCCAGCGCCTCTGGATCGGAGGTCGCGCGGATGGCGGGATTCAGTTTCACGCCCTTGAGGAAAGCAGTGTTCTCGCCGGTGGTGCGGATCGCCTCGGTCACCTCCGGCTCGAATGCCCAGAGCGTCACGTCGCGCCCGGCGCTGGCGGCGGCCTGGGCCAGCGCCGTGCCCCAGGCGCCCGCGCCGATCACGCCAATGGATTGAAACCTGCTCATGCCCTCTCCCGTCACGCCTTGGGACCCTTGCGGCCCGAGCCCGCCGCAGGGGCCAGCGCCGCCGCATCGGCATCGAGCGGCCAGCGCGCCCGGGCGGGTGCATCCAGCCCGTCTGTCAGCCCCAGCGCCAGACGCTCGGCCCCCGCCAGTGCGATCATCGCCGCATTATCTGTGCAGTATTTCAGCGGCGGCGCCACGAGGTTGAAGCCGCGCGCCCCGGCCTCAGCGGTCAGCGCGCTGCGCACCGTCTGGTTTGCCGCCACGCCGCCCGCCGCCACCAGCGTGCGCGATGCGGCCGGCAGGCGGTCCATAAAGACGTCCATCGCACGGCCCGTGCGCTCGGCCAGATGGGCGGCAATCGCGCCCTGGACGGCGTGGGCGAGGTCGGCGCGGTTAGATTCGTCTGGCGTCTCCAGCCCGTCCCAGGCCCGGCGCGCGGCGGTCTTGAGGCCGGCGAACGAGAAATCGCATCCTTGCTTGCCCGCGAGCATGCGCGGAAGGGCGAAGCGGGCCGGGTCCGCAGCAGCGCGGGCCGCGCGCTCGATGGCGGGGCCGCCGGGAAAGCCAAGGCCCATGATCTTGGCAGTCTTGTCGAAGGCTTCGCCCGCCGCGTCATCAATGGTGGAGCCCAGCCGCGTCATCGCCCCGATGCCTTCAACGATCAGGAGCTGGGTATGCCCGCCGGAGACCAGGAGCAGGAGATAGGGGAAGTCCAGCCGCCCCGTCAGGCGTGGCGACAGAGCGTGGCCTTCCAGATGATTGACCGCCACCAGCGCAATCCCGGCGCCCAGCGCAATGCCCTTGGCGGTCATCAGCGCCGCCATCACCCCGCCGATCAGGCCCGGTCCGGCGGTGGCGGCCACAGCGTCAAGATCGCCCGGCGAGAGCCCGGCGTCCGCCAGCACCTGCGCGGCCAGGCCATCCATGCGTTCGGCATGGGCGCGCGCGGCGATCTCCGGCACGACCCCGCCAAAAGGCGCATGCGCAGCGTTCTGATTGATCACCGCCTCGGCCAGCACCGTGATCGCGCCGTCGGCGCCGCGCCGTACGATGGCGGCTGCGGTATCGTCGCAGCTTGATTCCAGACCGAGCACGATCAGCGCCTTTGGCGGCGCCGCGACGGGTTGCCCGGAGGGGAAAGCATGGGATAACGCCATAGGAGATCGTTAGCGCTGCGCGCGCCCGGGCACAATGGGCCGCGCCGTCCAGGAGCGGCCATGCGTTTTGAACCCATGCCTATCGCCACGCGCACCTCGCCGCTGGCGCTCGCCCAGGCCCATAATCTGCAGTTCATTCTGGGCCAGGCGGCCCGGGTGGATGATTGCGCGGCGGCGTTTCCGATCCTGGGCCTGTCCACGGCAGGGGACCGCATCACCGATCGCGCCCTGCTGGCGGCGGGCGGAAAGGGCCTTTTCACCAAGGAGCTTGAGACAGCGCTTCTGGCCGGCGAGGCGCGGTTCGCGGTGCACTCCATGAAGGACGTGCCCACCCGCCTGCCTGAAGGATTGAAGATCGCGGCGATCCTGGAGCGAGAGGACCCGCGCGATGTGCTGCTCGTCGCCAACGGGTCGGCGCAGCTGGCTGACCTGCCGCAGGGCGCGGTGCTCGGCACGGCCTCGATCCGGCGCCAGGCCCAGGCGCTGGCCGCGCGGCCAGACCTTGAGGTGACGCTGCTGCGCGGCAATGTCGACACACGCCTTGCCCGGGTGCGCGAAGGCGCGATCGGTGCGACCTTCCTGGCGCGCGCCGGCCTGCGCCGGCTGGGCCGGTCTGAAGCCAGGCTCACCCCGATTGAAACCGCTGACATGCTGCCGGCCCCGGCCCAGGGCTGTGTCGGGGTGGAGATCCGCATCGGCGATGACGCCGCCCAGGCCCTGTGCGATGCCATCCAGCACCATGAAAGCGCGCTGGCCGCCGCCGCCGAGCGTGGCGTTCTGGAAGCCCTGGACGGGTCCTGCCGCACGCCCATCGCCGCTTATGCCCTGATTGCAAACGGTGAAATCCTGCTGAGCGCAGAGGCCCTCTCCGAGGATGGAAAACAGCGCTGGGCCGGGTCGGGCTCGGCGCCGGCGTCCAGTCTGGCCGAGGCCGCCGCGCTGGGCCGGCGGGTGGGCGAGCATATACGCCAGGCCGGAGGCGCAGCGCTGGCGGCGATCATCTCCGGAACCGGGTGACATGGCGGCGCGGCGCCCGGTGCTGGTCACGCGCGCCGAGCCTGGCGCCACGCGGACCTGCCAGCGGCTGACAGAGCTGGGCTATCACGCTGTGAACGCAGCGACAGCGCGGATCGCCGACACATCCGGCATTCCGGACTGGACAGGCGTGCGCGCCATCATCGTCACCAGTCCCAACGGGGCCGCAAGGCTCAGGCCGCTCGGCGCGCCGGCTGATCTGAAAGTGTTCGCAGTCGGCGCCGCCAGCGCTGACGCCGCGCGCGCCGCCGGCCACGAGGCTGTGGTGACGGGCTCGGGCGACGCTGCTGGTCTGCTCGACATCATTCTGAGCGCGCCCGATCCCGGGCGCCTCCTCCACGTGCGCGGCCGCGACCAGGCCTTTGATCTTGTTGACGCTCTCAGAGCCGTCGGCCAGGATGCGCACAGCCATATCGCCTATGAGGCGCGCGCTGTGGACGCCCTGCCTGCGGCGGCGCTTGAGGCGCTGGGGCCGGGCGCGGTGGTGCTTGTACATTCTCCGCTGGGCGCGGAACGGTTTGCCGCCCTGGCCGCAGCAGCGGGACGGCTGTCCTTGCTGGCCCGGACGCGCCTTCTCGCCATCTCCGAAGCGGCGTGGGCGCCGTTGCGGCATACGGGCGCCGGGGTGACGATTGCGGGCCGTCCGGACGAGGCGGGGATGATCGAGGCGCTGCGCAGCCTCGTTACGCCGGGAGAAACCTGACAACGGGCGGTGGCGCGCAGGCGCGGCGCGGCTTAGAACGTGCCGGTCATGGATAACGGGCGGCGCACGAGGCAGGCGCGATGAGCGGTCAGACCAAGCCTGGAAGCGATCATGAACCGGTGGACGCCGAGTTCAAACCCGTGGACAGCGAACCTCAACCCCGCAAGACCTGGCCCCGGATTCTGGCCATTGCGCGGATCACCGGGTTTGTCGTCGCGGCGGCCCTGATCGGCGGTGCGGCGGGGTGGGTATGGGTACAAACCATGCCCGCAGCGGGACCGGATATGACCCCGCTGGAGACAAGACTGGCCGCGCTTGAGACACGAGCGGCGCCCGAACCGGACCTGTCGCGCATTGAAGCGCGCCTGAGCGCGCTTGAAGCGGATAATCCGGGCGATGCGCTGCGCGCCCAGGCGGTCGAGCAGCTGGTGCGCGATACCGCTTCGGTGCGCGAGCGGGTCGAGGCGCTGGAAGCCGCCGAGCCGGCCGGCGCCCCGGATCTGGCCGAAGTGAATTCAAGGATCGAGGATGTGGCCCGAGACGCGGACCGGCGCCTTGATGATCTGGAGGTCCGGGCCGGCGCGCTGGCGGCGGCCGGTCCGGGAGAGGGGGCCGATCTGTCCGGCGCGCTGGAGCCGGTGCTGTCCCGGATCAATGCCCTGAACGACCGGATCGCGGCAGTGGAAGGGGTAGCGGGCAGCGCCAGCGGGACCGATCCCCGCCTGGACCTGATCGCGCAGCGCCTGAACGCGCTGGAGGCCAGCCTTGCCGATATGCAGGCCGGGCCGGCGCAGCCAGCGCCGGAGCCGGCCTCCTCGCCCGACCGGGCAGAGCAGGCGCTCGCCTATGCCGACCTGGCGGCGGCGGCGGGCGGGTCGGGCGCGTTTGCCCTGGAGCTTGCAGAGTTGCGCCGGGCGTGGCCGGACGCGCCGGGCCTTGAGGCCCTGCGCGCCCACGCCCGCAATGGCGCGCCCTCGCGCGAGCGGCTGTCGGCGCAACTGCCTGTAGACGAACTTGACGCCGTCAGCGGCGAGACGCAGGTCTGGTTCGGCGTCTTGCGCATTGCGCGCACGGGCGAGGACCCGGGCCCCGGCGACGCGCTGCGCGCGGCTCTGGATGCGGGCGATCTGGAGGCTGCAGTCACGAGCGCCCGCGCGCTGGAGGGTCCGGCGCGCACGGTTATCGACCCCTGGCTTCAGGACGCCGAGGCGCGCCTGCAGGTGGACGCGGCGCTGCGCGACATGCGCGCGGCGCTCGATGAGGGAGCACAACCATGATCCGCCTCATCGCAACGATCATCCTGTGCGTCATCACGGCGGCGCTCGCGGTATTCCTCACCCTCAATCCGGGCCTTGTCCGGGTGGAGTTTCTGGACGTCGAAGCCGAAGCGCCGTTCGCGCTGGCCATGGGCGTCTTGCTGCTCGTCACCTTTCTTCTGGTGGTCGCCTGGTGGCTGATCGCCAAGATCTGGGGCGCGCCGGACGCGTTCCGCCAGTTCCGCCTGCGCCGCAAGCGCGATCAGGGCTTTGACGCGCTGGAACGTGCGCTGATCGCCTCGGCCGCCGGTCAGGGGGCGCTGGCCGTGCGTCAGGCGGCGCGCGCCGAAGCGCTGCTGGACCGGCCCGCCCTGTCGCGCCTGTTGTCAGCGCGGGCCGCCGAAGCCGATGGCGATCTCGCCAGCGCCCAGAGCCAGTATGAGGCCATGCTGGAGGATTCGCGCACCCGGCTGGTGGCGCTGCGGGGCCTGGCCGCCATCGCCGAGGCGCGCGGCGACGCGATCGGCGTCATCACTCATGCCAGCGAGGCGTTCGAGACCGCCGGCCCGGCGCGCTGGGCATATGACTCGCTGTTCGCCGCCCAGGTGAACGCCGCGCGCTGGCGCGAGGCGGAGACAACCCTGTCAGAAGGCGAAAAGCGCAGTCTGGTGGACCGGGTGCGCGCGGCGCGCACCCGCGCCGTCCTCTTGACCGCCGAGGCGCGCCGCATGGAGGCGTCCGATCCGGACGGCGCCGCGCGCCTGGCCGAGCGCGCCGCGGCGGCGTCGCCCGATTTCGCCCCCGCCGCGGAGCTCGCCGGACGCCTGCTGGCCGATTTGCGCCGTCACCGCCGGGCGGCGGAAATCCTCGAAGCGGCCTGGACGCGGGCGCCCCACCCGGCGCTGGCGCGCGCCTATGGCGCCTTGCGCCGCTCCGACACCCGCCTCAAACGCGCCGAGCGCCTGCGCGCGCTGGCCGCGCTCAATCCGGAGCATCGCGAAAGCCGCGTCCTGTTGGCCGAGACGGCGCTGGACCAGGAAAACCGCGACGCGGCGCGCGAGGCGCTGGCCAGCCTCACCGCCCAGCCGCCCGTGTCGGCGCGGGTCTGCGTGCTGGCCGCCCGCGCCGCCCAGCTGGACGCCGACGCGGCGGGGGCGCGGCGCTGGATGACGCGCGCCGCCCACGCACCGGGCGAGGCCGACTGGTCGGACATCGACGAAAACGGCGCCGCCTTCCCCTACACCGATGAGGACTGGAAGCGCATGGTGGACGCCTGGGGCCGCGAAGCCCGGCTGATCCATCCGCGCCATGAGCGCTTTGAGATCGCGGCTGCGGCCGCGCCCGACAGCGCCCTTCTGGAAGCGCCGGTGAAGCCGCGCGCTGCAAAACCGGGCGACAGCGCCGCCACGGACAGCTATCAGGCCCCGCGCGCGCCGGATGATCCCGGCGTTGAGGATGACGCCCGCAAGGACTGATGCCGCCCCATGAGCCTGCTTGCACCGAAAAAGCGCCTGCTGATCGGCGTCACCGGCGGGTCTGCCTCGGGCAAGACCGAGATCGCGCGCGCCGCCGCCCGCTCCGCCGCGCCGCTATCGGCGCTGGTCATGGCCGAGGATGATTATTACGGCGACCATGGCGCGAAACCGGACTTCGAACCGGCGGAGTTCAATTTCGACCACCCGGCCTCGCGCGACCATGCCCTGCTGGCGCGCCAGCTGGCGGCGCTCAAGGACGGCAAGGCGGTCAAGGCGCCGATCTATGACTTCACCATCCACCGGCGCAGGGCCGACACCCGCCGCATCGAACCGGCCGATGTGATCATCGTGGAAGGCATTCACCTGTTCTGCGATGCGCAGGTGCGCGACCTGTTCGATCTGCGCGTCTATGTGGATGCGCCCGACGATATCCGCCTGGCGCGCCGCCTTTTGCGCGACGTCAATGAGCGCGGCCGCACGCCCCAGTCGGTGGTCGGCCAGTATCTGCGCACCGTGCGCCCCATGCACCATGAATGGACCGCGCCGGGGCGCGAGCACGCCCATCTCGTCATCCGCAACGACGCCGCCGCAGCCCGCCCGAGCGATCACCTCACCGCCTTCTTTGAAGCGCTCTCACGCCCCGTCTGCGACGCCATCGCGCGGTTTCGCGATGAGCGGGGGTGAGGCGAAGGCTGCGGGGACGCGGGCGCTGACCGGGCCTGCGGCCAGGAGAAGGGGCGCGCCGTGACACAGCGCGCGACACGCTGATCCCGGACGCCGACGCAGAACACAAGCCCGCTTGCCCGCGCCCGCGTTCGCCGCTAGTGTCCGCCCCCGCTGAACCGGGCTTTCCAGCCCGGTCGCAAGCCGCTTTAGCTCAGCTGGTAGAGCAACGCATTCGTAATGCGTAGGTCGCGTGTTCGAGTCACGCAAGCGGCACCATTATTTGAATGATTATCTAATATCATGTTGCGATTTTTGGAGCTGTCGATTTTGATCAGCAGTTTACCGGCTTTGCACAATCTGACTTGGCCTTATGCCAGCACGAAATGGGGAACCACTTGGCTGACGAATTGGATCCTCGCTTTATAAGGCTGCATTTCGCTGGCCCAGCGGCCAAAGAGCACACCGTTCCTGCTCAGGCACTGGTGCGAGCGTTGAGTCATATCCAACGAGCAATATTCCTGATTGCAAAGATGGAACATGGACGCGAGCTGGGTCTGCGCACTCGGGTGAGCCATGAGGACGAGCACCTATTTGCACTCATGTGCAAATTGCCTGAGCGAGGCGGCTATACGATTCCTGCAGAAATCGGCAACCCCAAAGAACGCTTATTTGATCCTGCAATAATGCATTCCGTAGCTACGAAGTTTAAAGAGATTGCAACAGCCGCTGGCAGTGGTGACGGAGATCAATTTAGATCTTTGATACCTGACCGTAACTACCGCGCTGGCTTGTTGAAAGCTTTGAAAGAGAGCCAACCGCCTGCACGCTCCGGACTAAACCTCTCTCTAGAAGACGTAGCGGGTGCGCCGTTTGTAAGAGGACCAGAAGCGCGAATCGCCTTTGCCAGCCTTGAGGCACAACCTTCAAAAGATCATGGCTATGTGCCGGGATACGTAGCTGGCACGTTAGTAGAAATGAAGTTCGAAGATAGGCAATTTGGCCTTAAGCTTGCTAGCGGCAGGCAAATTCAAGCTATCTATGCAGAGCATTATGAAAACATATTGACCGACCACCCCAGGGACTTAATCCAAGTTTTTGGAAATGTTACCTACGATGATCAAGGAAAAGTCAAATCCATCGTTGACGTAAGCGATATTTTGGAGGTTGATGTTTCCGATATACAAATAAATGAATTTTCTGTTGACGGTGAGAAATATAATTTGTCGGATGAATGGCATTTCACCGTTATTTTTGATGAGGCGGATGGCCTCTATCAATTAGAGGGTCCGCACGACATCTTACTGGCCAGCGAGACTCGCTCGGAACTTGAAGAAGCACTAGAAGCTGAGATCGAACTTTTGTGGCGTGAATATGGATGTGCTCGCGATGATGAGCTCTCTCCCAAAGCCCAACAGTTAGCAGAAACGTTGCGTAAGCAATTCCAGAAGGTGAATAATGCTTAAGCGCCGAGACGTGGAAGCTTCACTAGAGCGAAAGGGCTTCTCCCGGAAAGAGGGAGACCACGCATTTTTTATTTATTACACTGAGGCTGGCTCAAAGACATCGGTCAGAACGAAGACTTCTCACGGCACAGGCAAGAAGGACCTGGGTGAGGCGCTAATATCTTTGATGGCGAAGCAGTGCAAGCTAACGAAAGCTGATTTCCATCAGCTCATTGAATGCCCGCTAAGCCGGAAAAGATACGAAGAAAAACTACGAGAGAGCGGCGACTTGTGATTCCATGCTCCCGTCCATGCGGGCAACCCTCCTGCCCGCGCCCCCTGCCCTGCGCGATCAAACCGCTCTAATGTCCGAACCCGGAGCAACCTGCGGAGCGGGCGTCGATGATGGCAATATTGACCCTTGCCGGCGGGATCGGGCTGTTCCTCTTGGGCATGGGGCTGCTGACCGACGGGTTGAAGATCGCCGCCGGCGGGGCGCTGCGCACGCTTTTGCAAACATGGACGAAGTCGAGCGTGCGCGGGTTCGCGCTGGGCGTTCTGATCACGGCTGTGGTGCAATCGTCCAGCGCGGTGACCGTGGCCACGGTGGGCTTTGTCAATGCGCGCCTGTTGAGCCTGCGCCGGGCGGTGTGGGTGATCCTGGGCACCAATGTGGGCACCACCATGACCGGCTGGCTGGTGGCGCTGGTCGGGGTGAAGGTGGATGTAGGCGCGCTGGCCCTG
Organism: Alphaproteobacteria bacterium; assembly: GCA_016124675.1. GTDB lineage: Bacteria > Pseudomonadota > Alphaproteobacteria > Caulobacterales > Maricaulaceae > Oceanicaulis. The sequence goes on along the minus strand of WGNG01000002.1, from coordinate 137,208 downwards.
CCCCTGATCGGGATCGGGATGGCGCTGGCGCTGGGCGCGGGCGAGCGGGCGCGCCTTGCCGGCTCCGGGCGGGCGCTCGCCGGGTTCGGGCTGTTCTTTCTGGGCGTCGGGGTGCTGCAGGAAGGATTTGGCGGGCTGGCGCCGGCCCTGGCCGCCATCACGCCGGAGACCGCCGGCATCGTGTCCATCCTCGTCTTCGTGGTGATCGGCGCGCTGGTCACGGTGCTGACCCAGTCGTCCAGCGCCGCCATCGCCATTATTCTGACCGCCAGTACGGGCGGCGCCTTCCCGCTGGAGCTGGCCGCCGCGGCGGTGATCGGCGCCAATCTGGGCACCACCTCCACCGCGGCCTTCGCGGTGATCGGCGCCGGCGCACCGGCCCGGCGCGTGGCCAGCGCCCATATCGCCTTCAACCTGTTCGCTGCCGCCGTGGCGCTGGCGGCCATGCCGCTCTTTCTGCCTCTGGCGCGTGAACTGGCCGGGCTGGTGCTGGGCTCCGGAGACGTGCCCGCGACGCTCGCCTTGTTCCACACCCTATTCAATGTCGCAGGCGTGGCGCTGGCCTGGCCGCTGGTGGGACGCACCGTGGCCTGGTTGTCGACCCGCTTCGTCACCGAGGACGAGACGCTGGCGCGCCCGGTTCATCTCGATCCCACCAGCCTGCCCGTGCCCAGCCTGGCGCTGAACGCGCTGTCCCAGGAGCTGGTGCGCATGACCGGCCTGACGCTCGACCTGGTGCGCGAGGCGGCGGCGCCCAAGCCCATGGCCAAAGCGCGCCTGAAACTGCGCCGGGACGGGCTGATGCAGCTGGGCGAGGAAGTCCGGACGTTTCTGGCCCGCATGAATGCGTCCGCCCTGCCCGGCAGCGTCACCGCCGCCGTGCCCGATCTGGTGCGCGCGCTGCAGCATCTGGAAGAACTCGCCATGCTGTCGGCCGAGATCGCGCCGGACACCGCGCCGCCCGGCCGGTTTGGCCAGAGCGAGGCGTGGACGGGCCTTCAGGACGCGCTGGATGGCGTGCTGGCGCTCCATGTCCCGGGTCTGGACGAGGTCGGCTTCGAACGTGAGGCCGCGCGTCTGGAGCGGGATTTTCAGAGCGGCTACAGCGCGGTGAAGACTGAATTGCTCAAGGGCGTGGCGTCGGGGGAGCTGGCGGTGGGCGCGGTGGACGCGGCTCTGATGCATGCGCGCCGCATCCGCCAGATCTGCGACACGGTGATCAAGACCCACCGCCGCCTGCATCCCTGGCGGCCCGCCCTGGCGGTGGCGGAAACCGGGCCAACCCAGGCCGAGCCCGCTTCAGCCAAAAGCTGACCCGGCGCCCGCCGGCGCATGGCGGATCAGCCGGCTGTCGCGCACGGCGGCGCGGCGGTGGGGCACGGCCTCGCTCTGATAGACCGGGTCGGTGACCATGGCCAGGAAGGCGCCCGCGCTGGGATAGGCGGCGATGAAGGCGAGGTCCCAGCGTTCGTCCGCGGGGCCGATCAGGACACAGCGCGGCGCGCCGCGCCAGAGGATCCGCCCGCCCACGCGCTGGAATATGGGCGCCGAGGCCTCGCCATAGAGGCGATAGGCCTGCGCCCCGCTGATGTCGCGCCCGTCGGGATAGGCGGCGCGGTCATGCAGGGCGATGAGATTGAGCATTTCCACCGGCTCGTCGCGCGGCAGGGCCTTGAACGCCTCGAAGGCGGCGCGTTCGGGATCGATATGACTCATCTCACTCCTCCTGAGGCGCCAGCACCAGCGCCACGGTGAGGCGCTCGTCCGGGCTTGCGGCCTGACGCGCGCCCTCCGGCGCGGCCGGCGCCATCTCGGCGCGCTCGGCGCTGGTGACCGCCTTGAGGTCCTCGACCGTATCGCCGATCAGATCAGTCAGCGCGCCCTCGCCGATCACGGTGAGCACGCTCACCGGCGCTTTCATGGAGAGCTGGGCTTCGGACTTCACCTTGCGCGCGGCGCTCAGTACGGCCAGGAAGGCTTCGCCCTGATCGCGCAAGGCGGCTTCATCGGCCTGGCCGGCCTGTCTGGGCCAGGTCCCGCAGGCGTGCACCGTGCCGGCCGCGTCGCCGTGGAAGATGGCGTGCAGCGCGTCGGTCACGTAGGGAATGAAGGGCGCAAACAGCCGGATCAGCGCATCATTGGCGTGCCAGAGCGTGTGGACAGCCGAGCGCTCTTCCTCGTCCGGCGCGCCTTCGAACCGGGTGCGGCGTTTCACGATCTCCAGGTAATTGTCGCAGTAATCATTCCAGAAGAAGCTCTCTATGGCGCGCTGGGCGGCGGCGTATTCATAGGATTCGAAGGCTTCGGTGGCCTTTCGCACGGTTTCTGCGAGCTTGCCCATCAGCCAGACATCCAAGGGATGGCTTATGCGGCCGCCCTCGATGTCGGCGCGCGGGGTGGACGGCGCCAGCGCGCCGTGGGCGCGCGCCGCATCGATCGCCATGTGAGCGAGCTTGGCGGCGTTCCACAGCTTGGTGACCAGGCGCTTGCCCTGCTTGAGCGTGTTGACCGAGAGCGAGGTGTCCTGGCCCAGCCGCGAGGTGCCTGTCCAGTAGCGCACCGGGTCTGTGCCGTATTCGTCGAGCAGCTTGACCGGGTCGATCACATTGCCCTTGGCCTTGGACATTTTCGTGCCGTCGCCCGCCAGGCACCAGCCGGAAATGGCGATGTCTTTCCAGGGGATCGTGTTCTCGTGGTGGAGCGCCTTGACGATGGTGTAAAACGCCCAGGTGCGGATGATCTCGTGCGCCTGCGGGCGCAGGGCCATGGGAAACTGGCGCCGGTGGGCGGCGATATCGAAGGCGAAATCCTCATTGATCGAGCGGGTGACGAGCTGGGGCGAGACAGACGAGGTCGCCCAGGTGTCCATCACGTCGCGCTCGCCCTCCACCTCATGAGGCTCATAGCCGCGCGGGGCCTGCACGGTGGGGTCCACGGGCAGCTCGTCTTTCGACGCGACGATGATCTTGCCTTCCTCGCCCGCGCGCTTTGAGTACCAGACCGGCAAGGGCACGCCGAAATGGCGCTGGCGCGAGATCGACCAGTCCCATTTGAGGCCCTCCACCCAGCTTTCCAGGCGCTGGCGCATATAGGCGGGCCGCCAGGTGATCTCCCGGCCTTTGGCGAGAATCTGCTCCTTGAAATCAAGCGTGCGGATGAACCATTGCGGCGTGACAATGATCTCCAGCGGCGCGCCGGAGCGCTCGGCCGCCGGGATGATCTGGCGGGTGGGGTCCTGCTTGAGCACTACGCCTTGCGCTTTCAGGAGCTCAAGGATCGCCTCCTTGGCCTGCAGCGCCCTGAGGCCGGCCAGCGCGCCGGTCACCGCCCTGGCGCTGTCGGGGTCGAGGCTCGGCCAATCCGCGCTGCCGATGGGCAGGTCCGCGATCATCTTGCCGGCCTGGTCGAGCACCATGCGCAGGGGCAGCTTGTGGGTGCGCCACCACTGAATGTCGGTGACGTCGCCGAACGTGCAGCACATCACGATGCCGGTGCCCTTTTCAGGATCGACACTGGGTTCGGCGTAAATCTCCACCGGGACGCGGTAGAGCGGGCTGACAGCCCGCTTGCCGATGAGCTCGGCCGCGCGCGGATGGTCGGGATGGATCATCAGCCCGCCGCAGGCGCCAATGAGTTCAGGCCGCGTGGTGGCGATCACCACCGGCTCGCCGCCGCCTTCCACCTCGAAGGCGATATGGTTCAGGAGGCCGTCGCGCTCGATCTCGTCCACCTCGGCCTGGGCGATGGCGGTGCGGTCGGCCGGGTCCCACAAGGTGGGCTCCAGGCGCCGCTCCAGCAGGCCCTTGGCGTAGAGGTCGAGGAAGGACATCTGCGAGACCGCCCGGCTTTCGTCGGAGATGGTCTGGTATTCACGGCTCCAGTCGACGCTGAGCGCCAGGCGCGAGAACAGGTCGCGAAATTGCTGATGATATTCGGGGATGACCTCGCGGCACAGGGCGATGAATGCGTCGCGCGACATGGTCCCGCCGCGCACCTTGCGCACCTTCTCCACCAGCCGCTCGGTGGGCAGGCCGTTATCGTCCCAGCCGATGGGATAGAGCACGTTGCGCCCGCTCATGCGCATGTAGCGCGCCGTGATGTCGGCCTGGGTATAGGAATAGACATGGCCCACATGCAGCAGGCCGGACACGGTGGGCGGCGGGGTATCGATCACATAATCGGTATCTGCGGGCCGCGCCGGATCCCAGCGGAAGGCGTCATCCTGCGCCCAGCGCGCACGCAGCGCCGCCTCATTGGCCTTGGCGTCATAGGAATCAGGAAACGGTTTCATGGGCGCAGGACCGTGATGTCTGGAGCGGCAGGGATTGGCTGGCGGTCTTAGACGATTTCGCGCCCGCGCAAAAGCACGCGCCGTTCTGCCGGGATTCAGGCGAAGAGGCGGCCATCGGTGGCGAAGATCATGGCCTCGTCGCGGAACGCCTTGAACTCAAGCGCATTGCCGCTGGGGTCGGCGACGAACAGGGTCTTCTGCTCGCCCGGCGACCCGGCGAACCGGAGATAGGGCTCCACGAGAAAGGTGGCCGACGCCGCTTCGAGGCGTGCCGCAAGCGCATCAAAGGCGTCCCAGTCGACGATCAGTCCGAAATGGCGCACCGGGATGGTGTGCCCGTCCACCCCGCCCGCGCCCACGGGCGTACAGTCTGCAGGCGAAAGATGGGCGACGATCTGGTGGCCCATAAGGTCGAAATCGATCCAGGCCTCGCTCTCGCGGCCCGTGGGGCAGCCCAGGACACCGGCATAGAAGGCGCGCGCGGCGCCCAGATCATGCACCGGGAAGGCGAGGTGGAAGCGCGGACGGGCCATGGCGGGCTCCTTGAGTTTCAGGGGGCTTGCATTGCGCCCAGACGGCGGCGCAGCTCGCGCCAAGTCAAGCCTGCGCGCTGCATGATGCAGCCTGGCCTTTGTGCGTGCGGCCAGGCGCGCCTAAATGAACGGAGCCATGCCGCCGCCCCTTTTCCGGACTGTCTTCCATGACCGAATATTCTCCCCGCGAGATCGTATCCGAGCTTGACCGGCATATTGTCGGCCAGTCCGACGCCAAGAAGGCGGTCGCCATCGCCCTGCGCAATCGCTGGCGGCGCAAGCGCCTGCCCGAAGGGCTGCGCGAGGAGGTCACGCCCAAGAACATTCTGATGATCGGCCCCACGGGCGTCGGCAAGACCGAGATTTCGCGCCGGCTGGCCAGGCTGGCCGGGGCGCCCTTCCTCAAAGTGGAAGCCACCAAGTTCACCGAGGTCGGCTATGTCGGCCGGGATGTGGATTCCATCGCCCGCGACCTGGTGGAGGTGGCCATCTTGCTGGTGCGCGAATCCCGGCGCGAGGAGGTCAAGGCCAGGGCCCATGACGCGGCGGAGAACCGGGTGCTCGATGCACTGGTCGGCGCCGATGCCTCGCCGGCCACGCGCGCCTCCTTCCGCCGCAAGCTCATCGCCGGCGAGCTCGATGACCGGGAGATCGAGATCCAGATCGCCGACGAGACCTCGCCCTTCAGCAATATCGACATTCCCGGCATGCCCGGCGGCATGGGCATGATCAATCTGTCGGACATGCTGGGCAAGGGTCTGGGCGGACGCACCAAGACCGTGCGCACCAGCGTGAAGGGCGCCTATGCGCCGCTGATCAATGAAGAGGCCGACAAGCTGCTGGACGAAAGCCAGATCCAGATCGACGCCATCAAGCTGGCAGAAAACGAAGGCATCGTGTTCCTTGATGAAATCGACAAGGTGGCCGGGCGCGCCGACAATCGCGGTGCGGACGTCTCGCGCGAAGGCGTGCAGCGCGATCTCCTGCCCCTCATCGAGGGCGCGACCGTGGCGACCAAGTACGGGCCGGTGAAGACAGACCACGTCCTGTTCATCGCGTCGGGCGCGTTTCATGTGAGCAAGCCCAGCGATCTTCTGCCCGAGCTGCAGGGCCGGCTGCCGATCCGGGTCGAGCTCAAGGCGCTGTCGCGCGACGATCTGCGGCGCATCCTCACCGAACCGGAAGCGAGCCTGATCACCCAGTATGTCGCGCTGATGGCCACCGAAGGCTTCGACCTCGCCTTTGACGACAGCGCCATTGACGCCGTCGCCGACTACGCTGCAGCCGTGAATGCGAGCGTGGAGAATATCGGCGCGCGCCGGCTGCAGACCATCCTGGAGAAAGTGGTGGAGGAGGTGAGCTTCACCGCGTCGGACCGGTCGGGCGAATCGCTCTCCATCGATGCGGCCTATGTGACGGCGCGGGTCGAAGCGCTGGCGAAAAACGCGGACCTGTCCAAGTTCATCCTGTAGCGCGCCGCCACCAGGCGGGCGATATGGCGACAAGCTTTGTCAAAGTGTGTATGATCGCCCCGTTCCATCGCCCCGGAGGCCGCCATGCACATCTCCCTCACCGACCGTCTGGAAGCCTGGGTCCGCGCCAAGGTGGAGAGCGGGCTCTACAACAATGCCAGCGAAGTGATCCGCGAGGCCCTGCGCACCCAGATGCGCGCCGAGAGCACGCAAGCCGAAGACCTGGAGGCCTTGCGCGCACAGATCGATATCGGCCTGCAGCAAGCCGAACGCGGGGAACTGCTCGACTGGAGCATGGACGACATCAAGTCCCGCCTGCGCCAAGAGCGCAATGCCTAGCTGGCGCCTCAGCCCTCAAGCGGGCGAGGATGTGCTGGCGATAGGCCGGTATACGTCGCAGGAATGGGGAGAGGAGCAGAGCGAGCGATATCTCGACAGGCTCAACGACACCTTCAATCGTCTCGTCCTTATGCCCGGCCTTGGCCGTCGCCGTGAGGATGTTCGGCCCGGCGTATTCAGCTATCCTGCGGGCCGTCACGTGGTCTGGTATCGCCCGGTTGATGCGGGAATCGAAATTCTGCGCGTGCTTCATGTCCGCCAGCGCAGCGATGACGCGCTGCCTTGATGATCGCCTCTCCCCCTGCGCGGCTCCTGCGCGTGGTGTTGCCGCCTGCATCCCCCTGTGCTAGTTCGGCGCCGGGTTTAAGAGGGCGCTTGGGCACACGCCAGTCGCGCCGACTGAAAACTTACGGTCCTTCAAACGTTTGCGTCCGCCGGCAAGGCGCGTCGCGCAGGCGGCATCACGAGAAGAAAGCGGCGCTAACGGTGACCACCGGACAGGATGCGATCACGAGCGAGGCGGGCGGGCGCTATGCGCGCGCCCTGTTCGATCTGGCGGACGAGGCGGGCGTGCTGGACGCCGCCGAGGCCGATATGGCCGCGCTGGACGCGGCCCTGACGGGGTCGCACGAGCTGACGCGGGCCATGGCGAGCCCGGTGCACAAGACTGCCGACAAGGTGGCGGCGCTCGATGCGCTGTCGGCCGCGCTGAACTTTCACGACCTGACGCGGCGCTTCGTCGCAGTCGCCGCCGGCAATGGCCGGGCCGGCGGGCTGCGCGACATGGCGCGCGCCTTCGCGGCGCTCGCCGCGAAGCGCCGCGGCGCGATCACGGCGGACGTGGCGAGCGTTGACGCGCTGAGCGCCGCCCAGTTGAAGGACCTGTCCCGGGCGCTGAAAACGGCGCTGGGCAAGGATGTGGAGATCCGCGCCGAGGTTCGGCCGGACATGATTGGCGGGCTGATCGTCAAGGTCGGCTCGCGCCTGTTTGATTCGTCCCTGAGCACGCAGCTCGAGGGCTTGCGCAAAACGCTGAAAGAGGCCTGACCCATGGATATCCGGGCTGCGGAAATCTCCGCCATTCTCAAAGAGCAGATCAAGAATTACGGCGCCGCCGCGGACGTGTCCGAGGTCGGACAGGTGCTGTCCGTGGGCGACGGGATCGCGCGCGTGCACGGACTGGACGAGGTCCAGGCCGGCGAGCTGGTGGAGTTTCCCGGCGGCGTGAAGGGCATGGCCCTGAACCTGGAGCGCGACAATGTCGGCTGCGTGATCTTCGGCGAGGACCGGGGCATCAAGGAAGGCGACACCGTCAAGCGTCTGGGCTCGATCGTCGACGCCCCGGTGGGCAAGGCCCTCTTGGGCCGCGTGGTGAACGCGCTGGGCGAGCCCATCGACGGCAAGGGTCCGCTGAAAGACGTGGCCGAGCGCCGCATGGTGGACGTGAAGGCGCCGGGCATCCTGCCGCGCAAATCCGTGCACGAGCCGATGGCCACCGGCATCAAGGCCATCGACGCCATGATCCCGGTCGGGCGCGGCCAGCGCGAGCTGATCATCGGCGACCGCCAGACCGGCAAGACCGCCATCGCGCTGGACGCCATCCTGAACCAGAAGCAGATCAACGAGAGCGGCGACGAGAGCAAGAAACTCTATTGCGTCTATGTCGCCATCGGCCAGAAGCGCTCCACCGTGGCGCAGATCGTCAAGACGCTCGAGGAGCGCGGCGCGCTGGACTACACCATCGTGGTCGCCGCCACCGCGTCCGACCCGGCGCCGATGCAGTTCCTGGCGCCGTTCACCGCCTGCGCCATGGGCGAATATTTCCGCGACAACGGCATGCATGCGCTGATCGTGTATGACGATCTGTCCAAGCAGGCCGTGGCCTATCGCCAGATGTCGCTGCTGCTGCGCCGCCCGCCGGGCCGCGAAGCCTATCCCGGCGACGTGTTCTACCTGCACTCCCGTCTCCTGGAGCGCGCCGCCAAGCTCAATGAGGAGCATGGCTCGGGCTCGCTCACGGCGCTGCCGATCATCGAGACCCAGGCCAATGACGTGGCGGCCTATATCCCGACCAACGTGATCTCCATCACCGACGGGCAGATCTTCCTGGAGACGGAACTGTTCTACCAGGGCATCCGTCCGGCGGTGAACGTGGGTCTGTCGGTGTCGCGCGTCGGATCGGCCGCCCAGACCAAGGCCATGAAGACCGTCGCCGGCAAGATGAAGGGCGAGCTTGCGCAGTATCGCGAGATGGCCGCCTTCGCCCAGTTCGGCTCCGACCTCGACGCGGCCACCCAGCGCATGCTGGGACGCGGCGAGCGCCTCACCGAGCTGTTGAAGCAGCGCCAGTTCTCGCCGCTGTCGATGGAAGAGCAGGTCTGCGTGATCTTCGCCGGCACGCGCGGCTATCTCGACAAGATTCCGGTGCGCGATATCGGCCGGTACGAGGCCGACCTTCTGCGCCACCTTCACGCCGACAAGGCCGATCTGCTGGCCACGATCCGCAAGGAACAGAAGCTCAGCGATGACACCGAGGCCAGGCTGAAGAGCACGGTCGAGACGTTCACGTCGCGCTTCGCCTGATCCCCTGCGCCGGCGGCTGGCGCCGCCGGCGATCGACTGACACGAGCGGCACGGAAATCATGGCCAGCCTCAAGGAACTGAAAAACAGGATCAGCTCGGTCAATTCGACCAAGAAGATCACCAAGGCGATGAAGATGGTCGCCGCCGCCAAGCTGCGCAAAGCACAGGATGCGGCGGAAGCCGCGCGCCCGTATGCCGAGCGCATGGCGGCCGTGATGGCCAATCTCGCGACGGCTGCAGACGGGCCTGACGCCCCGCGCCTGCTGATCGGGACCGGCAAGGATGAGGTGCGTCTTCTGGTGGTCGCTGCGGCGGATCGCGGACTGTGCGGCGGGTTCAACACCAATATCGCCCGTCTGGCGCGCGAGCGTATCGCCGCCCTGACCGCGGCCGGCAAGACCGTGAAAATCCTGTGCGTCGGCAAAAAGGCCGGGGACGCGCTCAAGCGCCTGCATTCGGACAAGATCATCGGGGTGATTGAGCTCAAGGGCGTCAAGACGCTCGACGGGGCGGTGGCCGGCCGAATCGGCGACCGGATCGTCTCCCTGTTCGACGAGGGCGGGTTTGACGTCTGCGAGGTCATCAGCTCGCAGTTCGTTTCGGTGATGACGCAGAAGCCGCGCGCCCAGGTGCTGATCCCGGCGCGCGACGCCATCGACCCGGGCGCCCCGCGCCCGGACCTGAAGGGCGCCGTGTATGAGTATGAGCCGGACGAGGAGCAGATTCTCGCCGCCCTTCTGCCGCGCTACATCAAGACCGTCATTCTGTCGGCCCTGCTGGAGAATCTCGCCGGCGAGATGGGCGCCAAGATGGCGGCCATGGACGCGGCGACGCGCAATGCCGGCGAGCTGATCGACAAGCTGAAACTGGAATTCAACCGCACCCGCCAGGCCAAGATCACCAAGGAGCTGATCGAGATCATCTCCGGCGCTGAAGCGGTCTAGCGCACCACCACACTATCGGGCGGGCGCGGCCCGCGCCGCCCAAGGACAGGAAGAGGCTGAGCAAGATGAGCGAGATTAAAGGCCGGATCGTACAGGTCACAGGCGCAGTCGTGGACGTTGAGTTCGACGGCGGGCTGCCGGACATTCTCAACGCGCTGCAGACGATGAATGGCGAGCGCACGCTGGTGCTCGAAGTCGCCCAGCATCTGGGCGAGAACGCGGTGCGCACCATCGCGATGGACGCCACCGAAGGCCTGCGCCGCGGCCAGGCGGTCACCGACACGGGCGAGCCGATCAAGGTGCCGGTCGGTCCGGGCACGCTGGGCCGCATCCTCAACGTCACCGGCGATCCCATCGACGAGGCGGGCCCGGTCGACGGCATCGCGCTGGCGCCGATCCACCGCAACGCGCCGAGCTTTGAAGAACAGTCCACCGAGGCGGAGATCCTGCCCACCGGCATCAAGGTCATCGACCTCCTGTGCCCCTACGCCAAGGGCGGCAAGATCGGCCTGTTCGGCGGCGCGGGCGTGGGCAAGACCGTGCTGATCCAGGAACTGATCAACAATATCGCCAAGCTGTTCGGCGGCTATTCGGTGTTCGCCGGCGTCGGCGAGCGCACCCGTGAGGGCAACGACCTCTACTGGGAAATGATCGAGTCGGGCGTGAACGTGGACCCGAAGAAGAACAATGGCTCGACCGAGGGCTCGCGCTGCGCCCTGGTGTTCGGCCAGATGAACGAGCCGCCGGGCGCGCGGGCGCGCGTGGCGCTGTCGGGCCTCGCCCAGGCGGAATATTTCCGCGATGAAGAGGGCAAGGACGTTCTGTTCTTCGTCGACAACATCTTCCGCTTCACCCAAGCGGGCGCAGAAGTGTCGGCGCTGCTCGGGCGCATCCCGTCGGCGGTGGGCTATCAGCCGACCCTGTCCACCGACATGGGCGCGCTGCAGGAACGCATCACCTCCACCAAGAAGGGCTCGATCACCTCGGTGCAGGCCGTGTACGTGCCCGCCGACGACCTGACCGACCCGGCCCCGGCCACCACCTTCGCCCACCTTGACGCGACCACGGTGCTCAATCGCGCGATCTCGGAAAAGGGCATCTATCCGGCGGTGGACCCGCTTGATTCCACCTCGCGCATCCTTGAGCCGCACATTGTCGGCGACGAGCACTACCAAACCGCCCGCCGGGTGCAGGAAATCCTCCAGCGCTACAAGTCGCTGCAGGACATCATCGCGATTCTCGGCATGGACGAGCTGTCAGAGGAAGACAAGCTGGCCGTGGCGCGCGCGCGCAAGATCGAGCGCTTCCTGTCCCAGCCCTTCGACGTGGCCGAGGTGTTCACCGGCTCGCCCGGCATCCAGGTGCCGATCGAGGACACGGTGCGCTCGTTCAAGGCGATCTGCAATGGCGAGTACGACCATCTGCCCGAGCCGGCCTTCTACATGGTCGGCACGATCGAGGACGCGGTGAAGAAAGCCGAGAGGCTGGCGGCGGAAGCGGCGTAAGCCTTCGGTTGCGGCCAACGACTTACGGAAAGGGCCGATCCTTCACGAGGATCGGCCCTTTTCTTGTTTGCGGCTCCAGGCGGCGCCGCGCTCTCCCTTGCCGAACCGCCGCCGCCTTCAGCCGAGCAGGGTCGGCGTATAGCTCCACGGCGTCAGCCCGGCCCAGCCATAGACATACACCCAGCCCCAGGCGAGGGCGAGCAGGGCGCTGGTCAGGCCCGCCTGGAGGCGCGCGAACAGGCGCACATCCTTCGCCCGCACCGTCACGATCAGCCCGGCCATCGCCAGCGGACCAAAGGCGAAGGTGCCAAGCTGGATCAGGCGCCCGCCAAGGCTTGGCCCGGCGAAGTTCGCCAGCACGTCGCCCATGGACAGGGCCGTCAGGGCCCCCATGCCGAGGGCCAGCGACAGCGCCGACAGGCTCGGCAGAAGCCAGACCCGCCAGCGGTTGGAGCCCGCGAACACGCCGAACGGACGTGCGGCGGCCCAGACGAGCAGGGTCACAAGCCCGGCCATGAGTGCGGTCAGCGTGGCGATCCACAGGGCGACGGGCGCGCCAAGGCGCAGGGCGCTGGTCTGCTCGAACGCCTCGCCGTCCTCGTAAACGAGGGTGACGCCCTGGCTGCCATCGATGAGCGCGAGGCGGATCTGCGGTTCGCCCTCGCGGAAGAACCGGCCCCCGCCCATGGGTCTGTAGCGGACGGCGTCTGCCCCGAGACCGCGCGACAGGCACAGCGCGTCGCCGCAATCGCTCAGGCGCAGCGGATCGAACAGATCGATCAGGGCGCGGGTCATCTCCTGGCGCGGGTTGATGATGCGGTAGGTCCCGGACACGCCGTCCGGCATGCGCCAGCCCGCGTCGACGGCAGGGACCTCAGCGCCCGCGCCCAGATGGCGGCGGACCGCCTGGCGCATCTCCGGCATGCCGGCCCCGGCGGTATTGACCATCAGGGCATAGGCGCGCCCCGTCTCACGGTTATAGAAGAGCTCGACCTGCCCGCTATCGATGGCGCCCGCATGGCCATACCAGAGGCCCGTCTCGTCCCGGCCGGGATAGAGGCCCAGCCCGTAATGGGCCAACCCGGAGCGTCCCGCCACGCTCTCCACGCCGGTCTCCATGCGCGCGATGGACGCCGGCGAGAGAAACCGCCCCTGCCCGGTTTCGCCGCCATTCAGGAGCATGCGTCCGATGGCGGCGAGATCGGCTGCGCCGATGGACAGGCCCCCCGAGGGTGCGGCCCAAATACGGGTGAAGGGGGCGCGCGCGCCGTCGGCTCCGTAGGTCGCCAGCCCGGATCGCGGCCCGTCCTGGTCAAAACTCGCCGTCAACAGGCCCAGCGGGCCAAAAACCAGCGCCTCGGCGGCGTCTTCGAAGGCGAGCCCGGTTTCGATCTCGATCACGCGTCCCATGACGCCCGCGCCTGAATTGGCGTAGGCGTGATAGAGCCCGGGCGGGTAGCGCGAGGTGCGCGAGGCGGGATTATCGTTGAGGCCATCTGCGAGCGATGTCCCGGCGGGGAAGCTGCGGTATTCCTGCAGCTGGATATCGTCCCAGCCGGTGGTGTGCTCCATCAGATGCACCAGCCGGACCGGCTGTCCAGCCTCCCAGCGATTGGTGAACGCCACGTCCGGCGCGATGTCCCTCAACGGGCTGTGCAGATCGAGCCTGCCTTCCTCGACCAGCCGCATGGCGGCCAGCGCGGTGATGAGCTTGGACACCGATCCGGCGCGCAGCGGCGTCTCGCCGGTCATGGGCCTTCCCGCTTCGATATCCGCCTGACCGAAACCGCGCACATAGACAAGCCCGTCCGCATCGCTCACCGCCACGGACGCGCCGACAATGGCGTGCGCCTCGACGATCGCAGCGAGCTCACGGTCAAGTTCGGCCAGTGGCGCGGCTGGCGTCTCCCGGGCCTGGAGCGGCGCGGCGAGGAGCAAGACAGGCGCAAGAAGCGCCGCGGCACGAAACAGCATGGGCTTATTCCCCTGATGAAGAGCGGACGTCCTGCATGGGATGCACGCAGACCGGGTTTTGGATGCAAGCGGGGCCAGCCCGGCCTGCGACCTGTTCGCCAGTGCGTGAATGACTTGCACAACAGGGTTTCACAGCGGCGGGTTTACCTGCTAGAGACCGCCCGAAAGAAAGGCTTTTCTCATGGCTGACAAGCTCCAATTCGATCTCGTTTCTCCCGAAAAGCGCGTCTTTGCGGGCGCGGTGGACATGGTGGTCGTACCTGGCGAGCTGGGTGATTTCGGCGTGCTGGCGGGCCATGCGCCCTTCATGTCCACGATCCGCTCGGGCGCCATCGCCATCCATGACGGCGGCCAGATCACCCGCACCTTCATCCATGGCGGGTTCGCCGAGGTGACCCCCGGAGGCCTGACCATTCTGGCCGAGGAGGCCATCGCGCTCGAATCGGTGACAGCCGACGCGGTAGCCGCCGATCTGCAACGGGCGCGCGAGACGCTCACCCTGGCGCGCGACGACATGGAGCGCGACGCCGCACAGGCCCACGTCAGCAAGCTCGAGGCGCTGCTGGCTGCGATCCGCAACTAGCCGGCCGCCCCGGCGCTCCGCGGGGCGCTTGGCATCAATACCGGACGCGCATCTCAACATAGAGGCCCGCTGAGACACGGCTGCCGGGGGCGTCAGGGGCGGTGCGTGCGAACCGGTCCTTGTACAAGACCGCCGCGCCCAGGCGCGCACGCAGGCGACCGTCCAGCCATTCGCGATCGAGGCGCAAGTCGGCGAGATCGCCGATCGCCCGTCCCGAGGCGCCGCTGGGGTCGTGCAGATCTGCGCGCCGCCAGCGGTCACTGGCCGACGCCAGGCGGACGTTGAAATAGCGCAGCGTGACCCGCCAGGCCTCCCGGCGCGCGTCAGCGCTCAGGCCCGCGGCGGCGATGTTTTCCCGGTCGAGCGGACCAAACAGGGCGCCGCCGCCGCCGCCGCCGAACGTGCTCGAGCGGGACCCGAACAGAGGGTTGAAACGCCCGATCCGGCCCTCATCTGCGGCGTCATTGCCAGACGCGAAGATGTAATGCGCCGCAAGGCGCGTGCGCCAGGGCTGGTCGAACGTATATCCGGCCTGCACATCCAGGCCGTAGGCCCGCACCGGAACCCGCTGGCTGGCGCTGACGGCGCGGCCGCTCTGGAGCATCACTTCCACATCCGCGTCCAGTCCGCCTGGATGTGGCGCCCTCCGGACGCGCAGGCCATGTGTGTCCAGATGCCGTCCTCCGGGTTCGCCAAGCTGTATCCAGTAGACTTGGCCCTCGACGGGCGAACCGGTCGGGGTCCAGGCGGCGTGGAGCCCCCTCAGGCTCTGATCGGGACGCGCGGGCAACGGATGGGCGCCGATCACAGTCTGCAGATCACGCCGCCCGACGCGGGTTTCGAACGCCGTGAAAACCAGCGACTGTTCCGGTGTCCAGATGGCGCGCGCGCCTTCAAAACGGGCGGGGAAATTGCTGGTCCCGCTTTCGGCGATCAGGCGGCGCGAGCCAAGATCGAAAGTGAACCGGCCCACATCCACGCGCAGCTTGCCGCTGGCGAGGCTCAGGCTGGCAAACGCGTTGATCAGCTCAGCCGAGGTCCTCGGCTCCGGTCCCGCTTCACTGTCCGGTTCGGGCATGAAATTGCCGCCGTCGAGGGCTTCCAGCCGCAGGCTCAAGGGGCCGGCGCTGGCGCGGAAACCTGCCCGCAGCTGGGTCTGGACGATGCGGTCAGACCCGTCAAACCCACGCGCATAGCGACCGCTGAGAAACTCATACCGGACCCGCGCCGATCCGTCTGGCGTGAAGATCCAGTTGCGCACGGAAGGCGGTTCAGCGCCAAGCGTCGGCGCAGCGGCGATCGCCGCGAGCGCAATCCCTGCCACCGGGCCGATCAAGCGTGCAATCAACCCCGTGACCGGGGGAAATGAGTGAGGATCATTTGCCATGGAAGCGTCATGTAGAAAGCCCATGCGCGGTCCCCACACGGCGAAGCGCGCATGTGCAGTTTGCCCGCAGACGGACGGCAAACGATGTCAGGGATACACTGCAGGCCCGGCCGGGATGGGCGCCGGCGTCGCCCGCGCAGTGCGCCGGACTGTCAGCCCCGACTGAGCGGCCCCGTCAGTGTGACATGACCCATCTTGCGGCCCTCGCGGGCTTCACGCTTGCCATAGAGGTGCAGGTTCGCGCCCGGCTCGGCGAGCCAGCGCGGCCAGTCCCCGGCTTCAGAGCCGATGAGATTGATCATGCGCGCAGACCGCAGCGCTGACGGATCGCCCAGCGGCCAGCCCGCGACGGCGCGCACATGCTGTTCAAACTGGCACGCCGCGCAGGCGTCCATCGTCCAGTGGCCGGTATTGTGGACGCGCGGAGCGATTTCATTGACCCGCAGCGATCCGTCTTCAAGTTCGAACAGCTCCACCGCGATCACGCCCACATAGTCGAGCGCATCGAGGATGGCGCGAGCGATGCGATCCGCCTCAGCCGCGGCGAAGGCGCTGATGCGCGCCGGGGCGAAGCTCTCGCGCAGGATGCCGTCAGCATGCCGGTTTTCCGATACCGGATAGGCGCGCACCGCACCGTCGGCGCCGCGCGCCGCCACGATGGAGAGCTCGCGGCGGAACGGGGCGAACGCCTCCAGTATGGCGGGTCGGGATTGAAAGCGCTCGAAGGCGGCGGCGGCTTCATCGGCGCTGCGCACCACCGCCTGGCCCTTGCCATCATAGCCGAAGCGGCGGGTCTTCAGGATCGCCGGGGCGCCCAGCGCGACCATGGCGTCGCGGGCGTCCTGCGCGCTGGCGACGGGCCGGAAGGCGACGGTCTGTGCGCCATGAGCGTTGAGGAAGGTTTTCTCGGTGACCCGGTCCTGCGCCGTCTCCAGCGCCTGCGCGCCGGGACGCAGCGGGGCGTGGCGCGCCGCCTCGCGCGCGCTGGCCACCGGCACATTCTCAAACTCGAACGTCACCGCCTGCACTGAAGCGGCGAAACGGGCCACGGCGGCGAGGTCTTCATATGGCGCGCATACGAGCTGCGCGGCGACGCGCCCTGCCGGACAGTCGGGATCAGGATCGAAGATCACCACGTCGAGGCCCAGACGCGCCGCAGCAAGCGCCAGCATGCGTCCCAGCTGGCCGCCGCCGAGAATGCCGATGCGGTCTGCGGGCCTGAGCGCGCTCATTTCAGTCCTCGACGCTGTCAGGCACCGAAGCGGTCTGGGCGGCGCGCCAGGCGTCCAGCCGGGCCATCAGGGCGGGGTCGGACAGGGCCAGGATCGAGGCGGCGAGCAGGCCGGCATTCTTTGCGCCCGCCTCGCCGATCGCCAGCGTGCCCACGGGCACGCCGCCGGGCATCTGCACGATGGACAGCAGGGAATCGAGGCCCGACAGGGCCTTCGACTGCACCGGCACGCCCAGAACGGGGAGCGATGTCATGGACGCCACCATGCCCGGCAGGTGCGCCGCGCCGCCCGCGCCGGCGATGATCACCTTCGCACCCGCGCCGGCTGCGCCGCGCGCGAAGTCCACCAGCCGGTCCGGCGTGCGGTGGGCTGAAACCACGCGCGCGTCATAGCTGACCTCAAGGGCGTCCAGCACGGCGGCGGCCGCTTTCATGGTGGGCCAGTCCGAACGCGATCCCATGACGATGGCGACGGGCGGCGCTGCGGCGCGAATGCTCATGATGAAGCCTGCCAGGTGACCGGAAAGCGCGCGACAATACAAGCGCGGCCGGTCAGGTCAAGGATTCACAAGGCAGGCCGGCGAAGATCGCCGCTGACAAGCGCATGCATGCGCGTTACATGATAACACTGCGTCCCCCCGCCACCGGAGTCAGCCTCATGTATCTGCCCCCGTCCGAACGCCTGCCCGTCACCGTCCTGTCCGGATTTCTCGGGGCGGGCAAAACCACCTTGCTCAATCACATCCTCAATAATCGTGAGGGCAAGCGCGTGGCGGTCATCGTCAATGATATGAGCGAGGTGAATATCGACGCCGATCTGGTGGCCGCCGGGTCCGGGCTGTCGCGCACTGACGAGACGCTGGTGGAGATGACCAATGGCTGCATCTGCTGTACGCTGCGCGAGGACTTGCTGGTGGAAGTGCGAAAGCTCGCCGAGGCCGGGCGGTTCGACGCGTTGGTGATTGAGTCCACAGGCATTTCCGAACCCTTGCCTGTCGCCGCCACCTTCGATTTCCGCGATGAGCAGGGCCGAAGCCTGGGCGATGTGGCGCGCATCGACGCGATGATCACCGTGGTGGATGCGGTCAATCTGATGCGCGACTACGCCTCCACTGATTTCCTGTCCGACCGGGGCGAGACCGCCAGCGAGGGCGACCAGCGCGCGGTGATCGATCTTCTGGTGGACCAGATCGAGTTCGCCGACATCATCATCGTCAACAAGATCAGCGAGGTGGACCCGGGCCAGCGCCAGCTGGTGCGCCAGGTGGTTGAGGGGCTCAATCCCGAAGCCCTGGTCCTGGAAACCGAATTCTCGAAAGCGCCGCTGGACGCCATCCTCGCCACCGGCCGGTTCGACTTCGACAGAGCGCAGAGCCATCCGCTCTGGGCCAAGGAGCTTTACGAATTCGCCTCCCACACGCCCGAAACCGAGGCCTATGGCGTGGACAGCTTCGTCTACCGCGCGCGCAAGCCCTTCGACCCGGAAAAGCTCCACGCGTTCTTCGCCGAGAGCTGGCCCAACGTGATCCGCGCCAAAGGCCATTTCTGGATCGCGACGCGGCCCGACTGGGTGGGCGAGGTCAGCCAGGCCGGCGCCATGGTGCGCCATCAGGGGCTGGGCAAATGGTGGGCGGAGGTGCCGCGCGAGCGCTGGCCCGATGGCGAGATGTTCGAAACCATGCTGGCGCGTCACTGGGATCCGGTCTGGGGCGACCGGCGTCAGGAGATCGTGTTCATCGGGATCGGCATGGATCACGCCGCGATCACGGCGCGCCTCAACGCCTGCCTCGCCAGCGGCCCCGATGATCTGTTCCTCCCCGAGGCGTGGCGGGCCTTGCGCGACCCCTTCCCGGCCTGGGGCGGATGAACCGGGCGCACGCGCCTGACTTACAAGAAAGAGTAAGGCTCTATATCGACGTTGACGCGGATCGAGGGCGGGGTTCTGAAGCGCTGCGTCCAGGCGCGCATATAGGCTGAAATATCGACCTGGCGGTCGGCCTGCACCAGAAACCGCTTGCGCCAGCGTCCGCGCACGACGCCCAAAGGCGGATCGGCCGGTCCGAACACCTCCACCCCGTCGGCCAGCGGCGCGGCCGCCGCGATGGCGCGCGCGATGGTTTCCAGCGCCTCCGGGTCCGGCCCGGACAGGATCATCGCGGCGAGGCGCCCGAAGGGCGGCAGGCGCAGCATTTCGCGCACGGATCGTTCGGCGTCCAGAAAAGCTTCCCGGTCCCCGGCGGCGAGCGCCTGCAAGGCCTCGTGCTCCGGGTTCCAGGTCTGCAGGAGCGCCCGGCCGGGGCGGTCAGCCCGGCCAGCCCGGCCGGCGGCCTGCACAAGCGTCTGATAGGTGCGCTCGCCGGCACGCAGATCGGCGCCCGCGAGGCCGAGATCAGCGTCGACCACGCCCACCAGGGTGAGGCGCGGGAAGTTATGGCCCTTGGCGGCGATCTGGGTGCCGACCAGAATATCAATCTCCCCCCTCTCCATGCGCGCGACCATGTCGCGCACGGCGTCGGGCCCTTGCGCGGTGTCGGAGGAGAACACCTCCACGCGCTGGCCGGGGAAACGGCGCATCGCTTCTTCGGCCAGGCGTTCGACGCCGGGGCCAACGCTGATCAGGCTGTCGCGCGCGCCGCAGGCCGGGCAGGCGTCAGGCCGGGGCATGGAGAAGCCGGTGACGTGGCAGACCAGGCGCCCCGTATAGCGGTGCTCGACCAGATAGCGATCGGCCTCGGGGCTCTTCATCTTGTGGCCGCAGGCCTTGCACAGGACCAGCGGGGCATAGCCGCGCCGGTTGAGATAGAACATCACCTGCTCGCCGCGCGCCAGCGTATCGGCGGCAGCGCGCGCCAGTAGGGGCGATATCCATTCGCCTGTCTCCGGCGGATGCTCGCGCAGATCAACAAGCTCGATTTCGGGCAAGACCGCCCCGGCGGCGCGGGCGGGCAGGCGGACATGCACATAACGGCCGCCTTCGGCGTTGACGAGGCTTTCCATGGAGGGCGTGGCGCTCGCCAGCACGCACATCGCCCCGGCGATCTTGGCGCGCGCCACCGCCAGATCGCGGGCATTATAGGCGAGCATCTCGTCCTGCTTGTAGGTCGGGTCATGCTCCTCATCGACGATGATGCAGCGCAGATGGGCGAAGGGCAGGAAGACCGCCGAGCGGGCGCCCGCCACGATGCGTGCGCGTCCTGACGCCGCCTCGCGCCAGACCCGGCGGCGCGCCTTGTCGGAGAGGCCTGAGTGCCAGACGGCGGGCTGCGCCCCGAAGCGCGCCTCGAAGCGGCGGGTGACGGCCTGGGTGAGCGCGATCTCGGGCAGGAGCACCAGCACCTGGGCATGCGGCTCGCGGCGCAGGATTTCGGCGGCGGCCTCGAAATACACTTCCGTCTTGCCCGATCCTGTCACGCCATCAAGCAAGGCCGCCTGATACCCGCCCGCCGCCGCCATGCGCCGCAGCGCCGCCGAGGCGCCGGCCTGCAAGTCTGTCAGCGCCAGGCCCGGCTGCTCGGGATCCGGCGCATCAAAGGGCGGATCGACAGCGATGTCCTCGCCGCGCAGCGCGCCCGCCTGCGCGAGACCTGTCACCACAGAGGTTGAGACGCCCGCGCGGCGGCCAAGCTCGGCAGCGGTGGCGGGACCTGAAGCGGCGGCGTCCAGCACGGCGCGCCGGGCGGGGGTGAGACGTGCGATCATGGCGCCGGTGAGATGGAAGACGGTTTCCGACGGCGATCGCCGCAGCGCGCCGGGGCTGCGCAGGACCGCGCGAAGGATCACGCCGGGCGGCTCCACCAGGTAGCGCGCCGACCAGTCGACGAACCGCCGGGTCGCCTCGGTCAGGGGTGGGCCGCCAATGACCGCCTCGATGGATTTGAGCGGGCGCGAGCCGTCATCGGCGCTCACCGCCCACACCACCCCTGCCGCCGCGCGCTTGCCCAGCGGAGCGACCACATGATCGCCGGGGCGCACGTCCACGCCGGGCGGGACCGCATAGTCGAACGGCTCGGGCAGCGGCATCGGAAACAACACCGACGCCTTGACGCTCAACTCGGCGGACATGGCGGGCGCTCGGGCCTCCGCTCGCAAGGGAATCAGGACCGCCACCATAGCAGAGCACGGCGCGCCGGCGCGCCGGATGTGCCGCCGGGTGAAGCTGCGCGAGCCTCGCTAGTCGAACAAGGCGTCGATGGCGGACTGGTCGAGCGCCATCAGCGCATCGACATCGCCCTGGCCGGTCTCCGGACCGCCGAGCGCCGGGCCGTGCAGGTGAAGCGAGCGGCGCCGTTCGGTCTCGGCGCGCTCGTCCGCACTGGCGTCAGCGTCCTGCACCCCCATGGTCGCGGCAAAGCGTGCGACGCGCTGTTCGATATGGCGCAACGACGTCACCACCTTGGACACGCGCTGGCCGGCCAGATCCTGGAAGGCGCACGCCTCGATGATCCGCGTCATCGCCGCATCAACCTGCGCCTTGTAGGCGCCGGCATCGTCAGCCTGCAGCGCCATCACGGCTTCCGCCTCGCTCATGATCACATCGGTAGCGCGAGCGGTCTCGCCAACCACCGCTTCCAGCTCGGCGCCGGCCACCGGAATGCGCTCTTGCCTGATGTCATTGGGCCGCAGCTGGGCGATCTCCTCGCGGGTGCGGGCGATATAGGCGGCGATGGCGTTGAACTCGTCATGAATCGACTGGTCGATCGCGCCAAAGAACATCTGCATGGTGTCGGTCAGCTGCTGCGCCAGACGCAACACCTCTATCAGCTGGGCGTCCTTGAGATCGGCGGTTTTCACCGATTTGAGGGATTCGCGGACACGCGCGGCGATTTCGGCAGCAGGCATGAAAAGTCCTTCCCTCGAAACGCTTCGGCCCTGGTGCAGCGCTCACCCTGCGCGCCCGAGGGCTCTTGAAATCAGGCGTCCCGGCTCAAAAATCGCCGAGCACCGCAGCCATCTTGGCTTTCAGCGTGCCGGCGTTGAACGGTTTGACGATGTAATTGTTGACGCCCGCCTTCTTGGCGGCGATGACGTTTTCGGTCTTGGATTCAGCGGTGATCATGATGAACGGGGTCGATTTCACCGTATCGTCCGCCCTCACGTTCTGAAGCAGTTCGTAGCCGGTGACCGGCTCCATGTTCCAGTCGGAGATCACCAGACCATATTTGCGCTTTTTCATCATTTCAAAGGCTTCGCCGCCGTCGCTCGCCTCGTCGACGTTCTCGAAACCGATCTGCTTGAGCAGATTGCGGATGATGCGCACCATGGTCTTGTAGTCGTCCACGACAAGAATGGGCATATTCATCTCGACAGCCATCGTCTCACCTCCCCGGTTGCGATGCGCGGGCTGCCGGGGCCCCTCCCGACAGGTCCGCGCAAACAAAACTAGACAAGTGCAATCAAAATTCGGTTAAACACCCGCGCGAGACCAAGAAGGGGCGCACACGCATGACCGGCGGCGAAGGTTTTGGAATCAATGAACTGATGATCGGCCAGACAGCGGAGATCTCGTGTCTCGTGGATGATGAGACGGTGCGGCGCTTTGCGGAAGTCTCCGGCGATTTCAATCCCTTGCACATGGATGAAGCGTATGCCGCCCGCTCGCCCTTCCGCGGGCGCATCGCCCATGGGGCGCTGGTGGCGAGCTTCATCTCGTGTGTCCTGGGCAATCATCTGCCCGGCCCGGGGGCCGTGTTCGCCGGCATGACGATGCGGTTCGAGCGTCCTGTGCGCATCGGCGATACCGTGGTGGCGCGCGCCACCGTGGTGGAGATCGACGTCAAGGCGCGCAAGGTGAAGCTCGCCTGCGTATGCGAGGTGGACGGCCAGATCTGCATGGAGGCCGACGCCGAGGTCGTGGTGCGCAAGCGCCGCCCGGCAGCCGCCTGATCCGGCTGATGCAGGTCTTTCACGGTTTCACGTCCATGCCGGACGCCGCCCGGGGCGCCGTGGCGGCGCTGGGCAATTTCGACGGCGTGCATCTGGGCCACCAGGCGGTAATCGCTGAGGCCGCCGCGCTGGCGCGCTCGCTGGGCGCGCCCCCCGCAGCCGCCGTGTTCACCCCGCATCCGCGCCGCGTGTTCCAGCCGGATGCGGAGCCTTTCAGGCTGATGACAGACGCCCAGCGCGTGCGCGCCCTGGCCGCAGCCGGGGCCGCGATGGTCCATCATATTCCGTTCAACCGCGCCCTGGCGCAGATGAGCCCGGAGCGTTTCGTGGGCGAGGTGCTCGATGAGGGGCTGGGCCTGAAGGGCGTGGTGATCGGCGCCGATTTCTGCTTTGGGCGGGACCGGGCCGGCGACGCCCGGACGCTGCAGGCGCTGGGCGCCGCGCGCGGGCTGAAGGTGGCGATCGCCGCGCCGGTGAGCGCCGGCGGCGGCACGGGCAAGATTTCATCGTCCGAGGTGCGGGAGGCCCTGCGGGCAGGCGCGCCGGAGCGGGCGGCGGCGCTTCTCGGGCGCCCGTTCGCCGTCGAGGGCGAGGTCAGGCGCGGCGATCAGCGCGGGCGCACGCTGGGCTTCCCCACGGCGAATCTGGCGCTCGGGGACTATGTGCGGCCGGCTTTCGGCGTATATGCCGTGACAGTCGATCTGGGCGGTGGACAGGCCCTGCCCGGCGTCGCCAATATCGGACGCCGGCCGACCGTAGACGGGACCGGGGTCCGGCTTGAAGCGCATCTGTTCGATGTGGATCGCGACCTGTATGGCCGAACCATTTCCTGCGCCCTGGCCGCGTTCTTGCGGGCCGAGCAACGCTTTGACGGGCTCGATGCCCTCAAGGCGCAAATCGCCGAAGACTGCGCCGCCGCCCGGCGCCGGCTGGGCGCATGAGCGCAGTGTCACTGGACCGCAGCGCATTAGGCTGCTAGCCAAAAGGGGCTGCGGGGAATGAGGACGACAAGCGCATGAAGTTCATGTTTGCGCGGCGCCGCACGTTTTCGGCGCCAGCCCTGATCGGAGTGTTGACCGCCATCGCGGTTCTGGCGGGCGATCAGGCGTCCAAGGCCTGGATTCTCTATGCGTCCGGGCTTCCCGAAGCGGGACAGATTCTGGTGCTGCCGCCCTGGTTCAATCTGACCATGGTGTGGAACCGGGGCATCAGCTTCGGCCTGTTTGCGGCGGAAAGCCTGTGGCAGCGCCTCATTCTGGTGGCGGTGTCGCTGGGGGTGGCCGGGTTCCTGGCGGCCTGGATGATGCGCGCCGAGCGCACCCTCCAGGCGGCCGCCTTCGGCCTGATCATCGGCGGCGCCATCGGCAATGTGATCGACCGGCTCGCCTATGGCGCGGTGGCTGATTTCCTGGATTTTTCCGGCCTGTATTTTCCCTTCGTGTTCAACGTCGCCGACGCGTCGATCTCCATCGGCGTCATCGTGATGCTCGGCGATCTCCTGCTCAACGAGCGGCGGCGCTAGGCCGGGCGCCGGGCGCGCTGGCCATACGCGCCCCGGCTCTGTTACAACTTCGGCAGAGCCGTCTTGAAAACCGAGAAAGAGCGTACCCGTCATGCACATGCGCACCGCCCTCATCATTGCAGCCGCCGCCGTGTTCGGCGCGTCGGCCTGCACCTCCGGCGTCCGGCAGGCGCTGGGCGCGGACCGGACCGTGCCGGATGAATTCCGCACCGTGACCATCGCGCCGCTGACCGTGCCGCCGGAATTCAATCTGCGCCCGCCGCAGCCGGGCGAACTGCGCGCGGAAGACATTTTCCAGGATCAGGCGGCGCGCCGGGCATTGTTCGGCGATCTGGCCGGGTCGGAAGCGACGGATGCGGAAATCCTGTTCGCGCAGCGCGCGGGTGCGGCGGACGCCATTCCCGACGTGCGCGCGCTGATTGATGGCGAGACCGCCGCGATCATCCGCCAGCCCCCGTCCATCGCCGACCGCATCCTGTTCTGGCGCGATAATGACCGGCTGGAGCGCCACGGCCGCGACCCGGTCGATTACGAGGACGAGCTGACCCGCGCCGCAGCCGTGACGGGTGGCGGCCAGGTGGAGATCACCCGCGAGCGCCGCCGCGTGCGCCCCAAGCTGCCCGGCCTTTAGGGCGCATGCGTTCATGTGATGACGTGATCACGGCCCCGCCTCGCGCGGGGCCGTTTGCGTTCGGGCGTTCGCGGCGCCGGGAACCGGCCGCATGACGGAGACGCCGCTGATTGCGCTGCTGGCGGCGCTGGGGTCTGCGCTCGCCCATGCGGCCATGACGCTGTTCACCAAGCAGGCGCGCGACATGCTGGTGTTCCGCGCCGTGTCGATGACCATCTGCGCCGGCCTGCTCAGCCCGGTTCTGGTTCTGGCGCCCTTTCCGCCCTGGGAGGCTTGGCGCTTTCTTTTGTTGGGCGCCTCAATCATGTGGGCGTTCAACATGCTGATGATCTCCGCCATGACGAGGGGCCAGATGAATCTGGTCTATCCGGTGATGCGCGGCGCGGCGCCGGCGCTGGCGGGCCTGTTTGCGCTGGTGATCCTTGATGAGCCGCTGAGCCCGCTTGCGGTGACGGGCCTGGCGCTGGCCTCGGCGGCGCTCATCGCCTTCGCCTGGCCCGAGCGCGGCGGCGCGCCCAAGGCGGCGGCGCTGGCGTTCGCCCTGTCGGCGGCCGTGATGACTGCGGCCTATACCGTCAATGACGCCTCGGGCGTGCGGGCTGCCGGATCGGCCGTGAGCTATCTGGCCTGGCTGTTCGTCCTGCTGGCGGCAAGCCTCACCGTCACGGCGCTGGTCCGGCGGGGGAGGGATTTTCTGCGCCTGGCCCGGCCCGAATTGCGCCGCGCCGCCCTGTCATCGGGTTTCAACATCACCACCTACGGGCTTTTGCTCTACGCCCTGTCAATCGCGCCGGTCGCCCCGGTGGCGGCGGTGCGCGAGACGTCCATCGTGTTCGGCGCGATTCTGGGCGCCCTGGTGCTCAGGGAGCCGTTCGGCCTGCGCCGCGCCGCGCTCGCCGCCGTGCTGGCGGGGGCGCTGGCCCTGCTGCACGCCGGCTGAGACCGCACGGCCTGGCTCAAAGGCCTAGCTGCCCGGGATCAGCCCGGCTTCCACCGGATCGCCGACCTGATCGACCAGAGCCTTGCGCAGCTTGTTGAGCGCCTGGTGCTCGATCTGGCGCACGCGCTCCTTGGAGATGCCCAGGCGCTCGCCGAGCTGCTCCAAGGTCACGCTATCCTCGCGCAGGCGGCGCTCGCGTATGATCAGCTGCTCGCGCGCATTGAGCCGGTCCATGGCCGCGCCCAGCCATT
This sequence comes from Alphaproteobacteria bacterium, assembly GCA_016124675.1. Classification (GTDB taxonomy): domain Bacteria; phylum Pseudomonadota; class Alphaproteobacteria; order Caulobacterales; family Maricaulaceae; genus Oceanicaulis. The sequence continues at coordinate 111,139 of WGNG01000002.1, read as the reverse complement.
CATGGCGCCTGGCGGTATCGTGGCTGTCCATGACGGATGCTTCCGGAGTCGGCGATTCGCTGGCCAGAAGGTCCTGCCACTCGCCCTCGCCATCTTCGCCGAACGGGGCGTTGAGCGAACGGTCCACCGCCGCCAGGCGCGCCGCCATCTGCTCCACATCGTCCTCGCCGACTTTCAGCGCCTGGGCGACATAGGCGCGGTGCTCCGGCGTCAGGGCGCCCGAGCTGACGTCGCGGATCAGGGCGCGCAGACGGCGCAGGTTGAAGAACAGGGATTTTTGCGCCGCCGTGGTGCCGGTGCGCACGATGGACCAGTTGCGCAGGACATAGTCCTGGATGGAGGAGCGGATCCACCAGCTGGCATAGGTGGAAAAACGCACGCCGCGCTCCGGCTCAAAGCGCGCCGCCGCCTGCATCAGGCCGATATTGCCTTCGGAGACGAGATCCGGGAAGGGCAGGCCGTAATGGCGAAACCGCGCGGCTACCGCGATGACGAGGCGCATATAGGCCCCGGTGAGCTTGTGCAGGGCGGCTTCATCGCCCTCTTCGCGCCAGGCGGTGGCGAGCGCGAGCTCTTCCTCGCGTTCAAGCAACGGCGTGGCCATGGCGCGCTTGAGATAGCGGCGGTCAGGATCAACGGACCTTGTGGAAGCAACGCGCGTGGTCATGGCTGGCGCCTTTCAAAAAGCGGCTCGCGATCGTCTTTGTTCGTGCCGTCTTTACGCGCCTCACCCGGGTGCGGATCACACGGCAGCCGCAATTTCGCCATGCTGCGGCAGGATGGCGCAGATCACTCTGCGGCGGCCTGAACCGGGGCGTCCGCACGCGCCGGCGCCGCCTTGCCGAACCGCAAATGCCCGTCCTCAAGCCGGCCATAGCGGATGGAGAGCATGTCCTGCAGGTAATTCTGGTGCGTTTTCCACGGGGTATGGGCGCCCTGACGGGGCAGGACGGGCAAGGCGCGCTGGACATAGCCCGAGGAGAAATCCAGCAAGGGCAGCGTCTCCAGCCCCTCCGGCGGGACCGGCACGCAATAATCATCACCCGTGCGCGCCATGTGGTTCAGAAGCCGGCACACCCGCTCGCAGGTCAGATCAATCTTCAGCGTCCAGCTGGCGTTGGTATAGCCGAACGCAATGGCGGCGTTTGGCGCGCCCGACAGCATCATGCCGCGATAGGTGATGGACTGCGACGGGAAGAAGGGCTGCCCATCGACCGCAATATCAATCGCGCCGCCAACCTGCATCTCCAGTCCGGTCGCGGGGATCACGAGGTCCGCCTTGAGCTCCTCGCCCGACTTCAGGCGCAGGCCGTCGGGGGTGAAACACTCGATCTCATCGGTGACGATGCTGGCGGCGCCGGACTTGAGCGCCTGGAAGAAATCGCCCTCCGGGGCGAGGCAGAAGCGCTGGTCCCACGGATCATAGCGCGGCGAGAAATGGCGCTCGACGTCGAAATCCTCGCCCAGCTCGGCGCGAATCTGCTTGAGGACGCCCTTGCGCACGACGTCCGGAAACCGCCGCGACAGCTGGAAGAACACCATGGCCAGCGCGATATTCTTGTAGCGGCTCAGCGCGTAGGCCATCCGGCCCGGCAGGATTTTGCGCAAGGCGTCGGCGATGGCGTCGTTCTGGGGGCGCCCGGCGATATAGCTGGGCGAGCGCTGCAGCATGGTCACATGGGCGGCCTCGCCGGCCATGGCGGGGACCAGCGTCACGGCGGTCGCGCCCGAGCCGATCACCACCACGCGCTTGCCGGCATAGGGCGTGCCCTCGCGCCAGAGCTGCGGGTGGATGACCTCGCCCTGAAAATCCTCAAGCCCTTCAAATTCAGGCATATAACCGCGGTCATAGCGGTAATAGCCCGAGCACAGCATCAAGAAGCGCGCGCTGATGGTTTCGCGCCCGTCCGGGCCGTCGGCCTCCACGGTCCAGCGCGCCGCCGCCGTGTCCCAGCGCGCCGACACGACCCGGCGGCCAAAGCGGATGTGACGGTCAATGCCGGCCTCGCGGGCGGTGTCTTCGATATAGCCGCGGATGCTCGGCCCGTCGGCGAAGACCTTGCCGTCGGTCCACGGCCGGAAGGCGTAGCCGAACGTGTACATGTCGCTGTCAGAGCGGATGCCGGGATAGCGGAACAGATCCCAGGTCCCGCCCATTGCCTGGCGCGCTTCGAGGATCGCGTAGGAGCGCCCCGGGCAACGGCGCTGGATATGCCAGGCTGCGCCGACGCCGGATATGCCGGCGCCGACGATCAGGACGTCGAGATGGTCAGCCGCGCCGGGCGCGGGTTCGGGCTTCATGGCGCAAGCGGTCTCCCGGACACTGGCACTCCGGGAAGTGAACACCGTTCACCTCCCGGAGGCAAGGGGACGCGCGCCCGCAGCCGGATCAGTAGCGCCAGCCGAAGCCGACGCCGAAGACCCAGGGGTCGATATCCACATCCGCCGTCACGGCGCCCAGCGCGCCCGCGTCAATGGTCACGTCGGTGTTGATCCAGATCTTCTTGAGATCAAAGTTCACAAACCAGCGCTCACTGATCTGATAGTCGACGCCCGCTTGCAGGGCGAAGCCGACGCTGTCGTCATATCCGATCGACGCCAGCGGCGTCGCCGAGGGCAGGTCGGAGCCGAAGAAATGGGTGAAGTTCACTCCGGCGCCTGCATAGGGGCGGATCTGTTCGCCTGGATTGAAGTGGTATTGCACGGTCAGCGTCGGCGGCAGCAGCCAGACATTTCCCAGATCGACCTCGCCCAGCGCCGTGTCGACGGCTTTCACATCATGCGGCGTGACGCCCAGGATGAGCTCGAGGGCCAGATGGTCCGAGAGGAAGTAGGTGATGTCGAGCTCGGGCACGATCGAGGTGGATATGTCCACCGATCCGCCGATCGGCGTGATGGCCGCCCCCTCGTCCGGCATGACGCTGAGCGCGCGCACCCGGAACATCCAGTCACTGTCCTGGGCGAAGGCGGCGGGCGCCGCGGCCGAAGCGGCGATGAGGGCGGTGGCGGCGCCGGCGAGCACGGTTTTCATGGCAGTCCCCTTTTCCACAATTAGAATAAGGTTTTTATGCCGCACCTGTCGCAGCGCGGGCGACTGGACAAGGCGCCGCGCGTCAGGCTGCCGCAGGGCGGTCGCCTAGCTGATCTGAGGGGGTGCGCTGGCGACCTCGCGCGCGGCGCGCCAGCGCATCACGATCCACACCAGCACGATGGCCGGCGCGCCGATGGCGGCGGTGGTGGTGAAGAAGCTGGCATAGCCGAGCCCGTCCACCATCAGGCCTGAAAACCCGCCAAACAGCTTGCCCGGCAAGGCGTAGAAGGAGCTGAACAGGGCGTATTGCGTCGCCGAGAAGGCCCGGTTGGTGAGGCTGGACATATAGGCGATGAGCGCGGTGCCGGCCCAGCCGCCAGCCACGTTCTCGGCGGTGATCGCCAGGGTGAGGTATAGAATGGAGGGGTCCTTCTCCAGCGGCCAGGGCGTCAGGGCGACGCCGTCCAGCGTGGTGACCGCATCGGTGGGCTGGATCGTCGCCAGCCAGGTGAAGGCGAAGGCGGACACCGCACTGATGATCGCCCCGACCATCAGCACCGGATAGACGCCGTACCGGGTCGCCGCGACACCGGCCAGCATGGCGCCGGCCAGCATGGCGAAAACGCCATACACCTTTGATACAGCACCGATTTCCGACAGGGTGTACCCCATGTCGACATAGAAGGGGTAGGCCATGAACCCCAGGATGAAATCATTGAGCCGGTAGGCGCCTATGAGGGTCAGGATCAGCAGGGCGATCCAGCGATAGCGCACGATGAAATCGACAAACGGCGCCACCACGGCCGAGTACAGCCAGGCTGCGGCCTCGCCCAGCGGATTGCCCTTGACCGCGTCCTCGATGAGTTCGGTTCCGCCGCCCAGAGCCTTGGGCCGCGGCGGTTCCGGCGCCAGGAAGACGCCCGCGACGCCGATGGCCATCAGGCCGGCCAGCACCCCGTAAGCAAAGGGAAAGCCGCCATAATCTGCCATGACGAGCGCGCCGGCGCCGGCGGCGATCATGCCGAATCGGTAGCCCCACTGGTAAATCGCCACCAGAAGCGCCTGAAGCCGGTCCTCGGCGATATCAATGCGCCAGGCGTCCAGCGCGATGTCCTGGGTGGCCGAGCCGAACCCGATCAGAACGGTCGCCACCGCAATCACCACAAGCCCGTCAGCGGGGGTCGCGGTGGAGGCCAGCAGGATCGCTCCGATGACGATGGCCTGGGCGAACAGGATCCAGGACCTGCGCCGTCCCAGCAGCCTGTCGAGAACGGGCAGGGAAATGCGGTCCACCAGCGGCGCCCAGACGAACTTGAACGTATAGGCCATGCCCGCCCAGGCGAAAAAGCCGATCTCGGTGCGCGACACGCCTTCAATCCTGAGCCAGGCTGAGAGCGTTGAAAAAACGAGCAGAATCGGCAGGCCCGCCGCGAAGCCAAGCAGCAGCATCACGCAGGCGCGCCGCCAGCCGAGGCTGGACAGGGCCTGCCACAGCGTCAGGCGGGGCTGCGCGGTGGCGGGAGCGGCGTCTGTGGCGGCGTCGGTCATCGGCCCGAGGGGTCTTGCGGAAGGGGTCAGGCGAGCCTTGCGCGGTTTTGCGCCGCGCACAAGCCGGTCAGCGTCGCGGCCAGCAGGCCGGCGTTGAGCGGCTTGGTCAGGAAGGCGTCCATTCCGGCCGCCAGAGTGACCTGCCGGTCGGCTTCCGTGGCGTTGGCGGTGAGCGCGATGAGCGGCAGGCGGGCGCGGGCGCCGGCGCCGGCGAGTGCGCGGATGGCGCGCGCCGCCGTCAGACCGTCCATAACCGGCATGCGCAGGTCAAGAAAAGCGGCGTCGTACAGGCCGCAGGCCGCCGCCTCGACTGCGGCCTGACCGTCCGTCACGTGAAGAACCTCAGCGCCCAGACGCCCGAGAACCTTGCGCGCAATCAGGGCGTTGACGGGATCGTCCTCGGCGAGGATGACCGACAGGCCCCTGAGCGGCGCTTCAGCGCCGGAACTAGGCGCCAGAGGGGCGCAGGCCAGCGGCGCCGGTGCTTCAGCTTTCACGCGCGGCGCATGAGCACCGGCGGCGAAAGCCGCCAGCGAGGCGAGGCGCACGGGCGCCACCAGCCATCCGTCAAAGCCGGACGGACGCGCGGCGGCGCTGAACAAATCCTTGGTCTGGGGCCGCGCCAGCGCCAGCAGGCGCGCGCGGCGAGGCGGCTTTGACCGCGCGCGCCTCCGACGCCCAGCGTTCGCTCAAGATCACCGTGAGGCCTTCACGCACGCGCGCTGCGAGGCGCATGGCTTCACCTGGTTCGCTGGCGAACATGACCCGGGCGCCCAGCGCCTGCGCCTGCGCCGCCAGCGCTTCACGCTGCAGCGCCGAGGGGACGGCGACCAGCACGGTTCGCCCGCGCAGGGGCCGCGCGGCAGGCGCGGGTTCCAGCGGTTCGCAGGGCCAGGCGCACCAGAAGACGGCGCCCTCTCCAAGGCGTGATTCCACCCCCACATCGCCGCCTGCGGCCTGAACCAGCCGGCGGACCATGGCAAGACCCAGCCCGGCGCCCGGCGCGCCCGAGCCCTCCTGCGCGCCGCGCTCGAACTGTTCAAACAGGCGCGCCTGATCGGCCGCGCTGATGCCGGGGCCTGTGTCGCGCACGCTCAGGCGCACGGCGCCGTCAGTATAGTCGGCCTCCACCAGCACCCCGCCGGAGGCGGTGAATTTGACAGCGTTTCCAGCCAGGTTGAACAGGATCTGACGCACCCGGGCGGGGTCGAGGCTGAGGCGTTCGGGCACGCCGGGGTGGATGACATGATCGAGGGTCAGGCCCTTCTGCGCCGCGCGCAGGGCCAGAAGCTCGCTCGTATCCTCAACAAGGGCTCGCAGGTCCACAGGCTCGGGCCGCAGGGCGAGCTGACCGGCTTCCAGGCGCGAGAGATCGAGAATGTCGTCAATGAGTCCGAGCGCGTGTTCGGTGCTGGAGCGCACCGCGTCGAGACAGGCTTGCTGGTCCGGTTTCAGCCCGGTGTCACGCAACAGATCGGCAGCGCCCAGTGCGCCCGCGAGCGGGGTGCGCAGCTCATGGGTCACCGAGGCGAAGAATACGGTTTTGCCGCGCGCCGCCTCGCTGGCGGCCATGCGGGCCTCGCGTTCGGCGGTGACGTCGCGTCCCAGCGCCACGGCGCCGCCGCCGGGCAGCGGCGTTTCTGACCATTCGATGAAGCGGGAGCCGGAGCGGGTCTGCATGGCGGCGTCGAAGCGGCGCGCCTGGCCCGATGCGCCAAGCCCGGGACCCACGGCGAACCAGCGGCCCGACCAGTCGGCGGCCCTGCCGCCAAAGGCCGCCAGAAAGGCCGCGTTCACCCGGACCACACGCCCGTCGCAGCCGCGCACCACCACCAGCTCGCTGAGGGCGTCCAGAACCGTATTCGCGTCCGGCATGGGATCAGGTGCGGCGGTCATGGGACCGGTATGCCACAGGAGCGTTAACGCTCCGCTGACCAGAACAGCCGGGATAGTGCGGGGATAAGGGCTTGCGGACGGGTGACGTCAGGCGTCCATGCGGTGACATGGCTGGCGCCTGTGGGGTCGTGACGCCCGCGCCTGGAGACAGGAAGGGCACATTCACGGCCCGGCGCGCGAAAAACCGCCCTCACCCGCCCCCGGGCTCGGCGATTTCATTGAGCGGACGGGTCAGGCGCTCATAGGCGTCATCACTGACGAGGAAGGCCCAGCCTTGCGTGCGGGCGGTCAGCTCGGCGGCGCGGGCCTCGGCTTCCGGGGTGAGCGCGCGCACCTGGATGCGCGCCCAGCGCTCGTCGCCTTCTGCGAGGAAGTCGAACCGCCAGGCGAGGCCATCAAAGGTGACGGCGGAATGTTGCGCGGCGAAGGCGCCCGTCAGGGTCTGGTCGGGGCGCACATCGCGAAAGCGCAGGCGCGCGCCGGCCGCCGCGACGCCGTTGGCCGCGCCGGCGGTGATCAGGCGCCAGCCGGCGGGCGCGGTCAGGGCGTGGTGGCGGTCGGTGGGCGCCTCGCGGGCCAGCGCGTAGACCGGTCCGCGCGGCGGGCGAATATCGGCGCGCGCGACATGGCCCGGATCGATATCCCAGAACTCCAGCCCCAGCCAGCGCCCCGGATCGGCGAGCCCGGGCAGCGCGCCGTCGGCGGCGAAGGCGCGCGCCGACCCGGCCGGGCGCACATATTGGCCAGCCTCGCCGCGGCTTGATCCGGCCGTCAGCGAGACCAGCACGCGGTCGCTGGAGTCCAGCACGGTCAGGCGCACCCCCGCCCCGCCGTCTTCGGGATCACCAAGGCCCAGCCGTTCGAAACGGCCCGCGTCACGGGTCAGGGCGCGCGCAAAGCTGAGGCTGCGCAGCGCTTCGTCCAGCTCGGCGATGCGTTCGGGCCGAACCGGATAGCCGCCGCGCGAGGGCATGACCCAGCCCTCCGGCGTGCGCTCCAGCACGAACTGATCGTTCGCGCTCATGATCTCGATCCGGTCAGCGCGGGCGGCTTCCGCCGCCCAGCCCGGCGCCACGGGACCCGACACGCCCGGCGGCGCGCCGGTCGCCGCTTCACGCCAGAGCGCCCCCGCGCCGAGGAGCAGCAAGGCGCCCGCTGCGGCGGCGGCGGCCTGCGCCTGGCGGCGGCGGCGCAGGGCTGGCGCGGTCAGCACCGGCCTTCCAACGGCCGGCGGGTCAGATGAGGGCGGGGTCAAGGCAGGCTGCGTCATGGCCGCCTCCAGCGCCGGTAGGCCCCGAACCCGGCGCCGGCGAGGATCACGCCTCCGGCCGGTATCCAGAGGGTCCAGATCATCAGGGCGCGCTCCAGCCGGTCAATCTCGACGCGGAAGCCGCGCTCGATCCCGCGCAGGCGGGCGCTTGCGTCGGCGATGGCGGCGCGCAGGGCGTCGGCCTCCGCCGTCTCGGCGGTCGCGGCCCCGCCCAGCGCGGAGGCGCGGCCCGTGCGGCTGAGCTCGGCCAGGCGCGCCTCGGCGTCGAGCAGGCTCGTGCGCAGCTCGTCCTCCAGGGTGAGATAGCGCGCTTCCGCCTCGCTGCGCAGCCGGTCCACCCGCGCCATGGGCCGGGCCGAGCTGGCGCGCGCGCGCAGGCCCACGAGCGCCGGGTCGCCCGCCAGCCAGTCGGCGAGATTGAGCACGAGCGCCAGATTGTCGGCGACGACCTGCTCGCCCTGCACCGGGTCATTGCGCCGGAAAAAGGCCGGATCGAACAGGTCGGAATCGGCGAGGACGACGATCTCTGCGTTCGTTTGCGAGCGGTCGAGATGGGTCTGAGGCGAGAACAGGGTGTCGCCCGCCGGCGGCCCGTCCGGGAAGGCGCTGAGGAAGCGGCCCGAGACGCGCGCGCCCAGCACCAAAGGCGCGTCGGCGGCGGTCTCGTAATCGCGCATCAGGTCTTCAGGCGAGGGCGAGGCGGCGGCGCGGTCGACATCGAGCCGGGCGGCGGCCGGTCCGGTGCTGATCAGCGCCTCGAACCGGTCCTCGAGCCCCGGGGCGGGCGAGAGGGCGCCGGGCGAGCCGAGATTGATCCCGCGTGACAGCGCGGCGACGGCCGGCAGATCGCGGTTGAGCCCGCCGGGCGGGGCCGAGAACCAGAGCGGATAGGCGCGCATGCGCGTGCGGCCTGCTTCCTGGATCTGCACCGGCAGGCCGGCGTCGGCGTCCATGGCCACGCTGTTGACGTCATAGCTGACGCCCCAATGGGCGAGCAGTCCGCCGAGATCGGACTCCCGGCGCGCCCGCAGCGGCGGCAGCCCGTCCGGGCCGGGCTTCAGCGCCAGATGCGACAGGGGATCAATGGCGGCGAGCACCCGCCCGCGCGACAGCACGAACTGGTCAACGAGATAGGTCTGCGCCTCGGTGAAGGGTTGGGGATGGATGAGGAAGAGGGCGTCGGCCTCGGCGGGAATCGCGTCGAACGCCTCGTCGAGCCAGATGAGCTGGAAGGTTTCAGCCAGATCGGCGATGATCGGATTGGATGGCGCGCCGCCGCGCGCGGGCGCCAGCGGCAGCGAGGTTGCAATGGCGATCACCGGCGTGCGCGCGCGCTCCAGCTCGGTGATGGCGCGCACGATGTCGTATTCGAGCCGCGCCTCGTCGCGCGGATCAAAGAAGGCGATGCGCCGCGCTTCATCAATGGCGTTGCGCGCGGTGAGACCGAAGAAAATCTGGCCCCCATCATCGGTGGGCAGAGGCGACAGGCCCGCCGCGATGGCCTCGTCCTCGGCGGCGGAGAAGGGGGCGGGATCGATCTCCTGCAGGATCAGCCGGCCGCCCGAACGGGCCGAGAGGGTGCGCAGCAGCTCGCGCACCCGCGCGCCATAGGCGCGCACGGCCGGATACTGCGCCGCCTCGCGCCGCGAGTAGTAGAGGGTGAGGCTCACCGGCTCCTCCAGCCGGCCGATCATGGCCAGCGCGCCCGGCGACAGGCGGTAGAGCTGGCTTTCGGTGAGGTCGAGGCGCACGCCCTCCAGCGTGGCGCGCATGAACAGGTTAAGTCCGGCGAAGCCCAGAATGAGGCTTGCGATCATCACGGCGATGAAACGGCCTGCGCTCATCGTCCGCCGCCCCGGCGCGCGTCGATGAGGGTCATGGCGCAGGCGAGGCCGACGCCGATGAGGCTGAGGAAATAGGCGATGTCGGGCAGGCTGATGACGCCGCGGCGCAGCGAATCAAAACGCGACAGCGCCGACAGCTCGGCCAGCGCCTCGGCAGCGGCGCCCGGCAGCCAGGCCGACAGCGCATCGAGCACCAGCGGCAGGCCGGCCAGGGTGATCAGGAGGCAGGCGGCGGCCCCGAGCACGAAGGCGATCACCTGATTGGAGGTGGTGGCCGACAGGGCCTGACCCACGGCGAGATACCCGCCAGCCAGCAGAAGCGCCCCGAAATACGCCGTCGCGGTGGCGGCATTGTCGGGTGAGCCCAGCCAGTTGATGGCGATCCAGAGCGGGAAGGTCAGCGCCAGCGCCAGAGCCGCCACGGTCCAGGCGGCCAGAAACTTGCCCGCCGCCACCTCCCACAGCGCCACGGGGCTCGCCAGCAGGGTCTCCAGCGTGCCGCGGTCGCGCTCCTCGGCCCAGGCGCGCATGGCGAGCGCAGGCATCAGCACCAGAAGCAGCCAGGGCAGATAGTCAAACAGCGGGGCAAGGTCCGCGCGCCCGGTCTCGAACAGGCGCCCGGTCTGCCAGGTCAGGCTGGGTGCGGCGATGGCGAAGACGGTGAGGAACACCCAGGCTAGCGGCGTCTGGAAATAGGCCGCCAGTTCGCGGCGGTAGATGGCGTTGAGACCGTTCATGACGCGCGCCTGCCGGGCCGGCTGGAGATGGCCTCGCCGCTCATGGATGTCAGGTGGCGGAAGGCCGAACGGATGTCGCCACCGGGGCTTTGCGCGGCGAGCGCAGCGGGGGCCCCATCGGCGAGGATGCACCCGCCGGCGATGACGATGGCGCGGGTGCAGATCGCTTCGACCTCGTCGAGGAGATGGGTTGAGATGATGATCGCCTTGTCCGGCGCCATCGCAGTGATGAGGGCGCGCACGCCGTCTTTCTGGTTGGGGTCCAGCCCGTCGGTCGGCTCGTCGAGGATGAGGACAGGCGGATCGTGGGCGATGGCGGCGGCAAGCGCGGCGCGGCGCTTGTAGCCCTTGGACAGGGTTCCGATCGCCTTGTCGGCGGCTTCGCCGAGATTGGCGCGGTCGAGGGCCCTGAGCGCCGCCGCCTCCAGCGCCGCCCCGGAAAATCCGCGCGCGCGCAGGCAGAAGCGCACAAAGCTGCGCGCGGTCATGGCGGGGTAAGCGGGCGCCCCTTCAGGCAGATAGCCAAGCTGGGCCTGGGCCAGGCGGCGCTGCATGGCGCTGTCGAAACCGGCGACCATGGCGCGCCCGCCATCGGGCTCGAGACAGCCGGCGATCATGCGCATGGTGGTGGACTTGCCCGCGCCATTGGGGCCGAGAAAGCCCAGCACCTCGCCCTGGCGGACCTCAAAGCTGACACGGTCAACGGCCAGCTTGCCGGCGAAGGTCTTGACCAGGGAGTCGGCGAGGATCATGGCGCATCCGCACGCTGGCTGAGGTCCGGGGACGCACCAGCGATATCGCAAGGCGCAGCGATGCGCCACCGCTGCGGCGCCGATTGCACAGATCGCCCGCGCGTGCATCGCCGCAGGGTGAAAAACCCGTGAATCAAGGGAAGGCGCCGGCCAGTGCGAACCCTCCGGATCCGGGGGGCTGGGGGGGCTGTGAATCCAGACCCGGCGGGCCTTGACCGCACTGACCGGCAATTCGAAAGTGGGCGCGGGGTGAGGCTGCGCAAGGACCAAATCATGGCCGGATTGCGGCGGAACGTGAATTGTCTGTAAGCTTTGCGCCATTATCGCATTGGAAGATTTCATGACGCCACACACCCCGCCGGTACTGTGCGACGACAGGGTCATGTTCGAGCGGGCCGAGCTGGACCGCATTCTGTGGCTATACGGGATGATGGTCGCCGGCGGGGAATGGCGCGACTATGCCATTGACGGGCTCAGGGACCGGGCGGAATTTTCGATCTTCCGTCACGCGGCGGACTTCCCGCTCTACCGCATCGTCAAGACGCCGGGCGATGCCCGCCGGCAGGGCGCCTGGAAAGTCGTGGGCGCAGCGGGCGTGGTCCTCAAGCGCGGCCATGAGCTTGACGCTGTGCTGGCGGTGTTTGACCGGCAGCTTAAGAAGCTGGCCTGGAGTGCGCACTAGGCTGGAAACAGCTAGAAGGGCCATCCGGCGATCAGCCCGGCCGGGCCCCGGCTTTCGCGGGCATAGAGGCCGCGGTCGCAGGTGGTGTAGGCGCGCTCGACCGTGACCAGCTCGCCGTCGGCGGCCTGGCCGCTCATGACAGCGTAGATGCCGAAATCGGGATGATACCAGACGCGCGTGGCCCAGCCGGCGGTGTTGGCGCCCTCGACGAGATAGGCTTCGCGCGTGCGGCCGCAAAAGCGGCGCTCCACCTGTTCGACAATGCGGAAATCATACCCGCCCGCGCTCCAGCCGGCGCCGGGCGCCTCGCCGTCTGACGGAAAGGCGAAGACGAAGGGCCATTCCTGGCAGTGCAGCCCCGCCGCCTCGCAGGCGATCACCGGTTCGGCGCGGCCGAACTCGATGAAGACATTGTGATCGGGGGCGATATAGAGGTCGGTCCAGGGGTCGGTGAGGCTGACCAGATGATGAACCGGATACACGTCCTCGCCGATGGTGACGGTGCGCGGCGGGCCGCCCTCGCCCGAACAGGCGCCGAGCACGCCGGCTGCGGCGAGCGCCAGGACGGCGCCGGGTGCGCCCGGCCGCGTGCGTCGGCCTGCTTGCGCCTGTGCTGGTCCCGCCATCGCGCATCCCTCCGCCGGCTGATCGGCTGACCTTGCCCGGCCCGCCTGACGTCCGCGCCGGCGGACGCGGCTCAGCCCTGCTGCTCGGGCAGGCGCACGATCAGTCCGTCGAGCGCCCCGCTCACCTTAATCTGACACGAAAGGCGCGAATTGTCCCGCACATCGCTCGCAAAATCGAGCATGGACTCTTCCATGGACTGGCGCGGGCCGGTGCGGTCCATCCAGTCGGGATCGACATAGACATGGCAGGTCGCGCAGGCGCAGGCGCCGCCGCAATCGGCGTCAATGCCCGGCACGAGATTGCGGATCGCGCCCTCCATCACGGTCAGGCCGGTCTCCACATCCACCACATGCTCTGCGCCGGAATGCTCGATATAGGTGATTTTCGCCATGTAACTGTCAGTCCCCTGCTGGCTCGGCGCGGTCGCCGGGGCGCTATTTAGGACAGGAAGGCGCGCATCGCCACCGTCACGTCCCGCAAACGGTCGGGATCAGGCCGGGCGCGGGCGGCGATGAGACGCTGGGCGGCCATGAATTCAGGCGCGGCGTTGACCGCCTCGCAGGCGATGAGCACGTCGTTCCTGAAATGGAACAGGGCGAAGGCGCCCTCTTCCGGATCGCCGCGGCGCACCATCCGGTCGGCGCCGTCGATGAGCCCGGCGATCTGCAGCTTGATCGCGTACTGGTCAGACCAGAACCAGGGGACGGGATCATAGGGCGCCCGGGCGCCGCAAATCGCTGCAGCGGCGGCGCGGCCCTGCTCGATGGCGTTCTGGACCGATTCCAGCCGGATCGAGCGGCCGTAGAGGGCAGAGTCAAAGCGCGCCACGTCGCCGATGGCGTAGATGCCGGGATCGCTGGTGCGGGCATGAGCGTCCACAAGAATGCCGTCAGCGCAGGCGAGGCCGGCGTCTTCGGCGAGCTCAACCCCCGGCGTCAGGCCGGCGGCGATGAGCACGACATCCGCCTCGATGCGCTCGCCATCCATCAGACGCACGCCGTCGGCGCGGTGCGAGCCGGTGATCGCCGCCACCCCGGTGCTGACCTGGAGGTCAACGCCATAGCCGCGATGCAGCGCGCCGAACCAGCCGCCCAGAAGCGGGCTGGCGGTGCGCGACATGGGCCGGTCGGCGGCTTCCAGCACCGTGACCTCAAGGCCGCGCTTGCGGGCGCTGGCAGCGACCTCGAGCCCGATATAGCCCGCCCCAATGATGGCGAGGCTGCGCGCCTGCGCCAGCGCGTCCGACAGGGCGTCGGCGTGGGCGAGGCTGCGCAGCACGTGCACGCCCGGCAGGTCCGCGCCGGGCAAAGGCAGGCGCCGGGCCGCGCCGCCCGTGGCGAGGATGAGATGGTCAAAGGCGATGAGCTCGCCTTGGGTGGTGACAACGCAGCGCGCGGCGCGGTCGATGCGGGCGATTCGCACCCCGGGGCGCAGATCGATGGCGGCGCCGGCGTAATAGCTTTCAGGCTTGAGCCAGAGGCGGTCGGCGGGCAGTTCGCGCGACAGATAGCCCTTGGACAGAGGCGGGCGCTGATAGGGCGGGGCGAGCTCGTCGCCGATCAGCGTGACCGGCGCGTCATAGCCGCGCTTGCGCAGCGCCTCGGCCGCCGACAGGCCGGCCTGGCCCGCCCCGATGATCACGGTTCCTGCTGTCACGCCCGCGCCGCCTCCTGCATTGTCACAAGCGCGTGCAGGACGCCGCGCCCGGCGGGCGAAGTCAAGGCGGCCGCTCACGCCTTGCCGACACGCCTTGCCGGGTGCGCGCGCGCCGGGCTATCAGCGCATTCATGCGTGAACGCCGCCTGCATCTGGCCAGCCTTGAGGACGCCGCCCGGCTGGGCGCGCGCCTTGCGCAGGCGCTGGAGACGGGCGACGCGGTGCTGCTGGAGGGCGAGCTGGGGGCGGGCAAGACGACGCTGGCGCGCGCGGTGATCGCGGCGCTGACGGGCGAGAGCGATGCGCCGAGCCCCACCTATACGCTGGTGCAGAGCTATGAGACGGCGGACGGATTTGCGCTGTTGCACGCCGATCTCTACCGGCTGCGCGATGCGCGCGAGCTGGACGAGCTGGGCCTGGACGAGGCGCTGGACCAGGGCGCGGCGCTGATCGAGTGGCCCGACCGGCTGGGCGCCTGGCGCCCGGCGGACCGGCTGGAGGTACGCCTTGAAGAGGCGGGCGAGGGCGGGCGAGATGTGCGCCTTGCCGCCCATGGCAGCTGGGAGACGCGCCTTGACCGCCTCATCTGACCGCGCGGCCCGCCGCGCCGCCCTGATCGCTGACGCCGGCTGGGCCGGGGCGCACGAGAGGCCGTTTCCCGGCGATGCGTCGAGCCGGGCCTATGTGCGCCTGAGCGAAGGCGGGCGGACCGCCGTGCTGATGGATGCGCCGGGCGCGGCTGAAGCCCCCGCCTGCCCGCCGGACGCCGATCCGCAGGCCCGCAGGGCGCTGGGCTATAACGCGCGGGCGCGGCTGGCGGGCAACAATACCGGCGCATTCGCCGCTCTGGCCGGCGCCCTGACCAAGCGCGGATTTTCCGCGCCGCGCGTCCTGGGGGCGGATATCGAGGCCGGGTATCTGCTGATCGAGGATCTGGGCGATGATCTCTACGCCCGGCTGATCCCGCAGCGCGCCCATGAGGGGCGGCTCTACGCCGCCGCCGCCGACACGCTGGGTGCGCTCTACCGGTCGAGCTTCGAGGCCGAGCCGGAAGCCTTCGGGCGCAACTGGCGCATTCTTGATTATGACGCCGAGGCCCTGCTGGCCGAGACCGAGCTGATGCTCGACTGGTATGCCCCCTTCCGGGGCGGGGCGTTCGAGCCCCGTTTGCGCGATGACTGGGCGGATGCCTGGCGGCGGGCTTTCGCCGTGCTGCACGCCCATGCGCCCGGCCTGGTGCTGCGTGATTTTCATGCCGAGAATCTGATCTGGCTGCCGCAGCGCGCCGGCGAGGCGCAGGTGGGGCTATTGGATTTTCAGGACGCGCTGTTCGGCCATCCCGCCTATGATCTCGTCTCGCTGATTGAAGACGCAAGGCGCGACGTGAAGCCGGAGCTTGCCCGCCCGCTCACGGACCGCTTCTTCACCGCAGCGGGGCTCAGCGATCGCGAGGCGTTCGACGCGGCCTGCGCTGTGCTGGCGGCCCAGCGCAACGCCAAGATTCTGGGGATTTTCGTGCGTCTCGCCCAGCGCGACGGCAAGGCGCGCTATCTTGATCTTCTGCCCCGGGTGGCGCGCCATTTCGTGCGCGATATCGCCCATCCGGCTCTCGCTGACGTGCGCGCCCTGGTGCGTGAAGCCGCGCCCGGCGTCTATGCTGAGGCGGAAACGTGACCATCACCACCGCCATGGTGATGGCCGCCGGGGTCGGCTCGCGCATGCGGCCGCTGACCGATGACCGCTGCAAGGCGCTGGTGGAGGTGGGCGGCAAGGCGCTGATCGACTGGACGCTGGACACGCTGGCGGGCGCCGGCGTGACGCGCGCGGTGGTCAATGTGCATCACTTCGCGGACGCGCTGGAGGCGCATCTCGCGGCCCGCACCGCCCCGGAGATTCTGATCTCTGACGAGCGGGACCAACTGCTGGAGACCGGCGGCGGGCTCGCCAGGGCCGCACCGCTGCTGGGGCGCGAGCCGATCTTCACCGCCAATATCGATGCGCTGTGGGTGGACGGGACGCAGGCCGAGCTGCCGCGGCTGGCCGACGCGTTCGATCCGGAGCGGATGGATTTCAGGCTCATGCTGGCGCGGCTTGATCACACGCTGGGCTTTGACGGGGCGGGGGATTTCTATCTGGACGCTGACGGGCGCCTGACGCGGCGCGGCGAGCGGCCTGCCGCCCCCTTCGCCTATGCCGGGGTGCAGGTGATGAACCCGGGCGTGCTGGCGGGCCGGGCGGCCGCGCCCTTCTCCACCAACCGATTATGGGACGAGGCGCTGGCCAAAGGCCGGATGTTCGGCCAGGTGATGGACGCGTTCTGGATGCATGTGGGCGATCCGCAGGCGCGTGACGCGGCGGAGAATCGGCTACGCTCAATTTCATGAGCGCCAATCCCCTGTTCGGCGGCCCTGCGCCGCGTGTCTTCACCCTGCCTGCCGGCGCGCCCTTCCTGCGCGTGCTGGCGCAGGGGCTGACGCGCGCCTTCCCCGAACCCGGCGCGCTGGCGGACGTGACCGTGCTGGCGCCGACCCGGCGCGCGGGCCGGGCGCTGGCAGACGCCTTCGCCAGGCTGGAGGGCGGGCCGGGCGCGGCGCTGCTGCCCATGATCCGTCCCATCGGGGATGTGGACGCCGATGATCCGCCGTTCGAGCCCGGCGAGCTGGCTGAGGCCGCGCCGGACGCCATTTCGCCGGCCCGGCGCGAATTCGAGCTTGCCCGGCTGATCCTGCAGCGCGAAACGGCGGCGGGCCGGTCCATGAGCGCGGGCGGGGCGCTGGCGCTGGCCGGTGATCTGGCGCGCCTGGTGGATGATCTGGCCACGGCCGGCGTGCGGGATCTGTCGGCTCTGGATGGGGATATCCGCGCGGCCCTGCCGGGGCACCGGCAGGAAGCGGCGCTGTTTCTCGACATCATTCTGGAGGCCTGGCCCGCACGTCTTGCCGAGCTGGGGCTGGTGGACCCGGCCGAGCGGCGCTCGAGGCTCCTGAGTGCACTGGCGGCGCGCTGGCGCGAGACGCCGCCGCCGGGGCCGGTGATTGCGGCGGGCTCCACCGGCTCCATCCCGGCGGCGGCGGAGCTTCTGGCGGTCGTGGCGCGGCTGAAACAGGGCTGCGTGGTGCTGCCCGGGCTTGATACGGCCATGGACCAGGCGGCGTGGGACGAGATTGACGACACCCATCCCCAGCGCGCGATGAAGGCCTTGCTGGCGCGTCTGGACCTGGATCACCGCGCCATCCCGGTCTGGCCCGGCGCCGAGCCCGGGGCGCGGCAGGCGGCGCGCGCGCGGGTGATCGCCGAGGCGCTGCGCCCGGCGCGCGCCACCGGCGACTGGCTCAATCAGGTGCGCGCCATCGAGGCCGGGCGCGACGATGACGCCTTTGCCCAGGCGCTGGAAGGGTTGAGCCTGATCGAAGCGCCCGCCCCGGCCGAAGAAGCGCGCGCGATCGCGCTGGCCTTGCGCGAGACCCTGGAGACGCCGGACCGGCGCGCCGTGCTGGTGACGCCCGACAGGGGGCTGGCGCGCCGGGTCATCGTGGAGATGCAGCGCTTTGGCGTGACGCTGGACGATTCGGCCGGCGCGCCCCTGTCAGACACGCCGCCGGGCGCGTTCCTGATGCGGCTTCTGGAGATGGCGCTCGATCCGGGGTCGGCGCTGGGCTTCATTGCGCTGGCCGCCTCGCCCTTGTTTGCACTGGGGCAGGCGCGCGCGACCCTGTCGGTGGAGCTGATGGCGCTGGAGCGCTGGACGCTGCGCGGGCGCCGGCCGGGCCATGACTGGGGCGCCCTGCGCCGCAAGGTGGAAACCGCGCGCCTGCCCGACATGATCGAGCCGCAGCGCGCGCGCTGGCTGGCGATCATCGACCGGACCCTGACGGCGATGGCGCCGCTCGCCGCGCTCAAGGGCGATCATCCGTGTGCGGACTGGGCCAGGGCGCTGGCTGAAACCGCCGAGGCGCTGGCGGGCGATGATGGCCAGCCGGGCGCCGAGCGGCTATGGGCCGGGGATGCCGGCGAGGCGGCGGCGGCGCTGGTGCGCGCCTTCCTGCATGAGGCCGAGGCGCTGACCGCGCTGTCCTTGCATGATTTTGCCGGCGCCCTGCTGGAGGCGGCGCGCGGGCGGATGGTGCGCCAGCGCGCGGGCGGCCACCCGCGCCTGCAGGTGCTGGGGCCGCTGGAAGCGCGCCTGATCAGCGCCGACCGGGTGATCCTGGCCGGTCTCAATGAGGGCGTCTGGCCGGCGCCCGCCAAGGCCGATCCGTTCATGAGCCCCGGCATGCGCGCGCGCGCCGGGCTCGCGGCGCCCGAACAGCGCTTTGGCCTGGCCGCCCATGATTTTGCGCAGCTTGCCTGCCTGCCCGAGGTGATCCTGACGCGCTCCACCCGGGTGGATGGCGCGCCCACGGTGGCGTCGCGCTGGCTGTGGCGGCTGCAGACGCTTGCGCGCGGCGCGCTGGGCGGGGCGGCGGATGCGGCGCTCGCTCCGTCTACAGATTTTCTTGCCATGGCGCGCCAGCTGGATGATCCGGGCGCGCGTAACAGCGTCAAACCGCCCGAGCCGCGCCCGCCACTGGCTGTGCGTCCGCGCGCGCTGTGGGTCACCGACATCTCCACCTGGGTGCGTGATCCGTATGCGATCTACGCCAAGCATGTGCTGGGCCTGAGAGAGCTCGACCCGCCCGACCAGGCGCCGGGCGATGCCGAGCGCGGCCAAGCCTATCACACGGCGTTCGAGGTCTGGGTCAAGAGCCTCGGGCGCGCCAGCGATCTGCCGCGCGATGCGTTTGACCGGCTGATGACGGCGGGGCGCGATGCGCTGCTCGACGCGGGCATGCCCGAGGCGATGCTGGGGCTGGAGCTGGCGCGGTTTGAGCGCGCCGCGCGGTTCGTGATGGCGTGGGAAGGCGAGCGCCGGCGCGCGGGCTTCCTGCCCGAGATCATCGAGAAAACTGGCGAGCTGTGGATCGAGGGCGCGCCCGGCGGGCCGTTCAAGCTGTCGGCGCGCGCCGACCGGATTGATCTGCGCCCGGACGGGGCGCTGGACATCATCGACTACAAGACCGGCCAGGCGCCGAGCGCCAAGGAGGCGGGAGCGTTTTTCGCGCCGCAACTGGCGCTCACCGCCCTGATTGCGGCGCAGGGCGGGTTTGAGGACTGCCCGCGCCATGAGCCGGGTGATCTAATGTATCTGAAAGCCAGCGGCGGCAAAGATCCCGGCGAGGAATGTTCCATCGTGAAAGCGCCGGGTACGGACGAAGCGTCCGACCTGATGCGTGACGCGCGCGAGGATCTGGTCGACTGGATCACGCGGTTTGACGATCCGGACACGGGTTATCCGAGCCAGCCGCGGCGCAAATGGGTGAACACCTACGGCGCCTATGATCATCTTGCCCGGCGCAAGGAATGGGCGAGTGCGCCCGGCGAGAGCGGCGACGGGGGCGGATCATGAGCGCGCAGGTCCAGGCGCCCGGCTTTGATCCGGCGGTGGTCGGCGCGGCGGGCGAGGCCCAGCGCGCCGCCGCCGATCCGGCGCGCAGCGTGTTCGTGGAGGCCAATGCCGGATCGGGCAAGACACGGGTTCTGGTCGACCGGGTGGCGCGCCTGCTGCTGGGCGGCGCCG
The DNA here is from genome assembly GCA_016124675.1 of Alphaproteobacteria bacterium. Classification (GTDB taxonomy): domain Bacteria; phylum Pseudomonadota; class Alphaproteobacteria; order Caulobacterales; family Maricaulaceae; genus Oceanicaulis. The sequence continues at coordinate 91,479 of WGNG01000002.1, read as the reverse complement.
CGCCCGAACGCATCGTGTGCGTCACCTTCACCAAGGCGGCGGCGGGCGAGATGCAGACGCGCCTGTTCCGCAAGCTGGGCGCGTGGTCGGTGATGGCCGACGACGCGCTGCGCGCCGAGATGGCCTCGCTGTCGGGAGGCGCGCAGTCGCCCGATGATCTTGCGGCGGCGCGCCAGCTGTTCGCCCGCGCGCTGGAGACGCCGGGCGGGCTGAAAATTCAGACGTTGCACGCGTTCTGCGAAAGCCTGCTGCGGCGCTTCCCGCTGGAGGCGGGCCTGCCGCCCGGGTTTGAGGTGCAGGAGGACGCGGCGAAAGCCGCCCTCACCGATGAGGCGCTGCAGGCGGTGTGGGGCGAGGCGGCGCGCGCGCCGGGCGGACCGCTGGCGCGCGCGATTGCGCAGGCGCTGGAGGCCGGCGCCGACAGCCCCGCCCGCATCGCGGGGTTCGCGCTGGCCAACCGGCACGAGCTGGGCGCCTGCCTTGCCAGCGCCGGGACGCTGGACGCGCTGCTGGACCGCGCCAGCGCGGCGCTGAAAGTTGATCCGGAAGCGGACGAAGCCTCGGCGCTGGAAGAGGCGTGGGACGATACGCCGGTGGATGATCTGGAAGCGGCGCTGTCGGCGTTCCAGGCGGGCACGTCCGCCACCGAGATGCGCAGCGCTGCGGCGCTGACCGAGGTGCTGGACGCGGCGGCGCGCTCGGGCGAGGCGGCGATCACGGCGTATCTGCAATTCGTGCTGACGGGGTCGGGTACATTCCGCAAGCCGGGCGGGTTTTACGGCAAGGCGCTGGGCGGGCGCTACCGCATCCTGGCCACGCTCTATGGTGATGACGGCAATGAGAAGCACCGCATCACGGACGAGGTGCTGCCCGCCCTGGCTTCGGCGCGCGCCAACGCCGCCACCCGCGCCGCGCTGCGAATCGCGTTCGCCGCCATCGACGCCTATGAGGCGCGGCTTGCGCGCCTGCGCCGGGTGGATTTCGCCGATCTGGTGGTGCGCGCGCGCGCGCTCCTGACCGATGGCGCCTTGAGCGCCTGGGTGCGCTACAAGCTCGATGAGGGGCTTGACCATGTGCTGGTGGACGAGGCGCAGGACACCGCGCCCGACCAGTGGGCGGTGATCAATGCGTTGACGGAGGAGTTTTTCTCCGGGTCCGGCGCCCGGACGGACGGGCCGCTGCGCACGGTGTTCTGCGTCGGCGACGAGAAGCAGTCGATCTATTCCTTCCAGAAGGCCGATCCGCGCCAGTTCCTGGCCCAGCGCGCAAGGCTGGAAGCGGAGACGCGCGCCGCGCGCCTGGCGTTCGCGAGCCCGGCGCTGGATGCGTCCTTCCGGTCCGCGCCGGAAATCCTGCGCGCGGTGGATGATGCGTTCGGCGCCGAGCGGGCCGCACTCGCCGCCCCGGAGCTGCAGGATGCGGGCGCGGCGCTGGAGCGCAAATTCCTGATGTCGGACCCGGAGACGGAGACGGCGCGCGATCCTTTGCCCTTCCACCGCTATCCGCCCCATCGCGCCGCACGCCAGGGCATGCCCGGCTGCGTGGAGATCTGGCCCGCCATCCCGCGCCCCGAGGGGCTGGACGCCGACACGCTGGCGATCGAGCCGGTGGATGCGCTCACCGAGCGCTCCGAGCGCAATCAGCTCGCCCAGGCGGTGGCCGACGAGATCGCGGCCATCATCGCGCGCGGCGATGGCGTCTGGGAGGAGGGCAAGCCGTGGCGGCTGCGCCCGGCGCGGGCGGGCGATATCCTGGTGCTGGTGCGCCGGCGCAGCGGCGGCCTGTTCGAGGAGATCATCCGCAGGCTGAAGCTCAACGGCGTGCCGGTGGCCGGCGCCGACCGCATGACCCTGCCCGACCAGCTCGTGGTGGAGGATTTATTGTCGCTGGGCCGCTTCGCGCTCTTGCCCGAGGACGATCTGGCGCTGGCGGAAATCCTCAAGAGCCCGGTCTTCCACCCGGCGGGCGAAGCGCGGGCCCCGATTGACGACGACGCGCTGTTCGATCTCAGCCAGCGGCCGGGCCGGCGGCTGTGGGACAAGCTGCGCCATTTTGACGATCCGCGCTTTGCCGAGGCGCGCGAGGCGCTGGACGCCGTGCGCGCGCGGGTGGAGACCGGCGCGCCCTACGCGCTGTTTGCGGGTTTCCTGACGGGCGCCTCGGCCACCGGAGAGAGCCGGCTGGCGCGCCTCTACGCCCGCCTTGGCGAGGAGGCGCGCGATCCGGTGGAGGAATTCCTCGGCCGGGCGCTGGCCCATGAGCGCGAGGGCGCGCCCTCGCTGGCGCGCTTTGTCGCGGCGATGGCGAGCGATGGCGGCGAGATCAAGCGCGAGATGGATTCAGGACGCGGCGAGGTGCGGGTGATGACCGTGCACGGCGCCAAGGGGCTCGAGGCGCCCATCGTCTTCCTGCCCGACACCACCCAGACGCCGAAGAACCGCAACGGCGGGCTCTACCCCCATCCCAGGGCCGGCCTGATCTGGGCGCCCGATTCGTCTGCGGCGCCGAGCCTGGTGGAATCGCTCAAGGGCCGCGCCGAGCTGGACCAGGAGGGCGAATATGTGCGGCTGCTCTATGTGGCGTTGACGCGGGCGCGCGACCGGCTGGTGGTGTGCGGACACCGCCACGGACGCGGGACCGGCGAGGTGAGTGCAGGCAGCTGGTATGACCGGTGCGTGCGGAACTGGCGCGGCGAGGGCTGGCGCCCGATCCGCACGGCGGTGCACAGGCTGGCCGAGCAGCATGGCTGGCTGCCCGAGCCGGGCCTTCGCCTGGGCCAGGATCCGCAGGCGCTGGGCCAGGCGGCGCCCGAGGCGCTGCGCATCCCCCTGCCTGGCTGGGCGCGCGCGAGGGTCCCCGCAGAGCCGGCCGCGCCGCGCGCGGCGGCGCCGTCACGCCTGCTGGAAGACGAGGCGGGCGGATTCGCCCCGGTCTCGCTGTCGCCGCTGGCCGAGGGCGGGGAGGCCCGCTTCCGGCGCGGGGCGCTGATCCACAAGCTGTTGCAGACCCTGCCCGACCTGCCGCGCGAGCGCCGCGCCGCCTCGGCGGCGCGCTATCTGGCCGCGCAGGCTGACCTCACCGACGCGCAGCGCACGCAGATCGCGGCGGAGATTTTCAAGGTGCTGGACGATCCGGCGTTCGCACCGTTGTTCGGCCCGGGATCGCGCGCCGAGGTGTCGGTGTCGGGCCGGGCGCCGGGCCTGCCGGACGATGTGATGATCAATGGCCAGATTGACCGGCTGGTGGTGACCGGTCACGAAATCCTGATCGTGGACTACAAGACCAACCGCCCGCCGCCTTTGCACGTGAAGGACGTGGCGGGCGCGTATCTGGCGCAGATGGCGGCTTACCGTGCGCTGTTGCAGGGCCTGCACGAGACAAAGCCCGTGCGCTGCGCCCTGTTGTGGACGGATGGGCCGCGCCTGATGGAGCTGCCCGAAGCGCTGCTTGACGAGACGCTGGCGCGGATCGGCAAGGCCCGGCGCGCTTGACCGCACGCGCGCGCCTTCCTAATTGCGGAACACATCCAAGGGCCGGCCGACCCCGGACCGGTCCCGACCTGACAAGGAGCGATCACGATGGCGACCAAGACGGTGACCGACGACAGCTTTGACGCGGACGTGCTCAAGGCCGCCGGACCGGTGCTGGTGGACTTCTGGGCCGAGTGGTGCGGACCCTGCCGCCAGATCGCCCCGGCGCTGGAAGACATCTCCAATGACATGGCCGGCAAGCTGACCGTGGCCAAGGTCAATATCGACGAGAACCCGATGGCGCCCTCCAGGTATGGCGTGCGCGGCATCCCCACCATGATCCTGTTCAAGAATGGCGAGATCGCCGCCACCAAGGTCGGCGCCCTGCCCAAGACCAAGCTGGTGGAGTGGGTGCAAAGCGCGCTCTAGGGGGTGATCCGATCTGACTGCGTCAGGCCGCACGCTCCAGCGTTTTGATCTGGAGCGCAATTTTCCGAAAACCGGTTCCCACTTTTGCCGATTGCGCTCTGGGCGCCCGCCCTCACCGGCCTTTGAGTTTCAGCCCCTCCAGCGCGGCGCGCTGGACGGGCGGGATCTCCACCGCGCCGGTCTGATCGGTCACCACCAGCACGGTCTCGCACGTGCCCACGCAGGCTCCGTTCTGGAACAGGGCGAGCGCGATGGTGTAGCTCGACCGGCCGATATGGCCCACCCCCGCCGCCACTTCGATATCGCCGGGATAATGCGCCTCGGCGAGATAGGCGATGTGCACGTCTGCGATGAGCATGCGCAGGCCGCTCTCATGGCGCATCTCAAGCGGGAAGGCGGCGCGGTTGAGGCCGGCGCGGCCCTCCTCGTAGAATGAGCCCAACGCCACATTGTTGAGATGGCCCAGCGTGTCGAGATCGCGAAAGCGCGTGGGCACGATCACCGACAACGGGTAGCTGGCGCGCTCAAGGCGGAAGGCGTCGGGTTTCATGGGCGGCGTGTCCGGCTGGCTGCGGCGTCTGGGCCACGGCTTATGCCGCGTGAGCGCATCCAGGGAAAGCCCGGCTTGCCGTGGGCGCGCGCCGCGCCATACTCCGTGACGGGAGGTCCGCGCCGGACCTGAAGGGGACTTCGCTCATGATCCGCACCATCACCGCCGTCCTGATGCTGGGCGTGCTCGTTTCGGCCTGCGCCGGAGGGCCGCAGACGCCGCACGCCGACCCGGCGACGCAGCGCGCGGTCACGCAAGGCGCGATCATCGGCTTCACACGCGACGACGCGGCGGACGGCGCCGGCGCCCATATCTGGCAGGGCGTACCCTTTGCTGCCGCGCCGGAAGGCGATCTGCGCTGGCGGGCGCCGCGGCCGGCCCCGGCCTGGGAGGGCGTGCGCCAGGCGCTGGCCCATCCCGATCCCTGCCCCCAGGTAGCCAACGCCCTGTCGGCGGCGGCCAGCGGGGTGCGCCCGGGCGATCTGATCGGATCGGAAGACTGTCTGCAGATGGATATCTACGCGCCCGCCGGCGCCGGTCCGGACAGCGCCACGCGCCCGGTCATGGTGTGGATCCATGGCGGCTCGAATGTCTGGGGGCATGCCAGCCAGTATGACGGCGCGGCGCTGGCGGCCGCCGAGGACGTGATCGTGGTCGTGGTTCAATACCGGCTGGGGCCGCTGGGCTTTTTCGCCCATCCGGCCATCGCGGCGGATGCGCAGGCGCCACACGACGCGGCGGCCAATTTCGCCCTGCTGGACCTGATCGCGGCGCTGGACTGGGTGCAGGACAATATCGCGCAGTTTGGCGGCGACGCCTCGCGCGTGACGATTTTTGGCGAAAGCGCGGGCGGGCATAATGTGGCCGGCCTTCTGGGCTCGCCGCTGGCCTCGGGCCTGTTTCACCGGGCGATCATCCAGTCGGGCAGTTTCAGTTCGGTCAGCCTGGAAGAGGCGCAGTCGGTTGCCGAGAATAACGCGCTGGAGGCCGCATCCCGCTTCGCCGGGGCCGGCGCGGACGCCCGTGCGGTGCGCGGCGCCGGCCTGGCGGACGTGTTCCACGCCTATGGCGGCGGCGGGCCGCTGGGCGATCTGCCGCGCATGATCGCCGACGGGGTGAGCCTGCCGCGCGACGGGCTGATCGGCGCGTTTGCGCGCGCGGACGGGTTCAACGCCGTGCCGCTGATCACCGGGACCAATCGCGACGAGACCAAGCTGTTCAACGCCTTTGTCGACAGCCTGGTCCGACGCCGGTTCGGGTTTCTGTTCAGCCCGCGCGATCCGGATCTATACGACGCCCTGTCCGACTATCAGGGCCGGATGTGGCGGGTGCGGGCAGTGGATGAGCCGGCAGCGATCATGCGCGCGGGCGGCCATGACGCGATCTGGGCCTACCGGTTCGACTGGGATGAGGGCGGCTCTTTCCTGACCATGGATTTGTCGCGCGTGCTCGGCGCCGCGCACGCCATGGAAATCCCGTTCATCTTCAATCATTTCGACTTTTTCGGACAGATTGACTTCATCCTGTTCAACCGGCGCAACGCCGACGGGCGCGAAGCGCTGGCGCGGTCCATGGGCGCCTATTGGGCGGCGTTCGCGCGCGATGGCGCTCCGGGCGATGCGGGCGGTCCGGACTGGCCGCGCCTTGACGCCGACGGCCCGCTGATGCGCTTTGACACGCCGGACGATGGCGGGCCGGCGCTGATGACGGGCGGCGACACGCGCGCACGCATCATCGCCGATCTTGCGCAGGACCCGCGCCTCGACGGCGAGCAGCGCTGCCTGATCGCCAACGCGCTCGGCTTCTGGGGCGAGGCGGCGGGACCGGACATGCTCGGCGCGCTGGGGTGTGAGGGCGAGGCCTAACCCGCGGCCGCCTCCACGCCTTCAGCCGCCTCACGCGACAGATCGTGGGCGGCGAGCGCGGCGAGGGTCAGGATGTCGGACACGCCCGCGCCCAGGCGCGCGATCTGCACCGGCTTCTCCATGCCCAGCAGCATGGGTCCCAGCACCGTGGCGCCGCCCGCTGCGCCCATCAGCTTGGTGGCGATGGAGGCCGAGTGGATGGCGGGCATGATCAAGATGTTGGCCGGGCCGGACAGGCGCGAGAACGGATAGAGCCGGCGGTGGTCGGGATCGAGGGCGACGTCGGCGTTGAGCTCGCCTTCATATTCGAAATCAACCACGCGCCGGTCCATCAGGCGCACCGCCTCGATGACCTTTTCCGCCCGGTCACCCGCCGGATTGCCGAAGGTGGAATAGGACAGGAAGGCCACGCGCGGGGTGACGCCAAAGCGGCGCGCCGCGGCCGCCGCCTCCACCGCCATGTCCGCGAGCGCTTCAGGCGAGGGAAACTCTGTGACGCTGGTGTCGGCGATGAAGAGCGTGCGCCCGCGTGACAGAAGGAGGCTCATTCCCATCACCCGCTCGTCCGGGGCGGCGTCGAGCACCAGGCGCACATCGTCCAGCGCCTGGGCGTAATTGCGCGTGGCGCCGGTGACCATGCCGTCGGCCTGGCCCAGCGCCACCATGCAGGCGGCGAAGACATTGCGGTCATTGTTGACGAGGCGCGTCACGTCGCGGCGCAGATAGCCCCGGCGCTGCAGGCGCGCATAGAGCCAGTCGGCATAGACGTCATTGCGGTCCGACAGGCGGGCGTTGACGATCTCGATGGCGCCGGACGCCACGCCCAGAAGGCGCATATTGGCCTGTACCAGCTCCTCGCGGCCAATCAGGATCGCCCGGCCCAGATCCTGGTTCTGGAAGGCGAACGCGGCGCGGATCACCGCCGGCTCCTCGCCTTCGGCAAACACGATGGTCTTGCGCGGACGCGAGCGGATCTCGTCCTGGATGCCCTGCAGGATCGCGGCGGTGGGATCGAGCCGGCGTGCGAGCTGGGCCTTGTAGCTGACCATGTCCGGGATGGGCCGGCGCGCCACGCCTGACTCTATGGCCGCCTGCGCCACATAGGGCGGGACATGGCTGATCAGGCGCGGATCGAAGGGGGCCGGGATGATGTAATCCTTGCCGAAAGTGGGCCTTGCCCCGTGATAGGCGGCGGCGACCTCGTCGGGCACGTCCTCGCGCGCGAGCTCGGCCAGCGCCATGACGGCGGCGATCTTCATCTCCTCATTGATGGTGCGCGCACGCACATCAAGCGCGCCGCGGAAGATGTAGGGAAAGCCCAGCACATTGTTGACCTGGTTGGGATAGTCAGACCGGCCGGTGGCCATGATGGCGTCGGCGCGCGTGGCGCGCACCTCTTCGGGCGTGATTTCCGGATCGGGATTGGCCATCGCGAAGATGATGGGATTGGCGGCCATGGACCTGACCATGTCCTGATCCACCGCGCCCTTGACCGACAGGCCGATGAAGCAGTCCGCGCCGGACAGCGCTTCGGCGAGGGTGCGCGCATCGGTATCGGCGGCATGGGCTGATTTCCACTGGCTCATGCCTTCGGTGCGGCCCTTGTAGATGACGCCCTTGGAGTCGCACAAAATCGCGTTGTCATGGGCCACGCCCATGGCCTTGATCAGTTCGAGCACCGCGATCCCCGCAGCGCCCGCGCCATTGACCACGACTTTGAGAGTCGTGATGTCGCGCCCGGTCAGCTCGCAGGCATTGATGATGCCCGCCGCGGTGATGATGGCGGTGCCGTGCTGGTCATCATGGAAGACCGGGATATCCAGCGCCTCGCGCAGGCGCTGTTCGATGATGAAGCAATCGGGGCCCTTGATGTCTTCCAGATTGATGCCGCCGAACGTATTGCCGAACCGGCGCACGCATTCCACGAAGGCGTCGGGATCGTTCTCCTCCACCTCGATATCGATGGCGTCGACATCGGCGAAGCGCTTGAACAGGACGGCCTTGCCCTCCATCACCGGCTTGGAGGCGGCGGCGCCCAGATCGCCCAGGCCCAGAATGGCCGTGCCGTTGGAGATCACCGCCACCATATTGCCCTTGGAGGTGTAGTCGTAGACCGCGTCCGGGTCGGCGGCGATCGCCTTGACCGGCGCGGCCACGCCGGGCGAGTAGGCCAGCGACAGATCGCGCTGGGTCGCCATGGGCTTGGTCGGCTGGAGCGCGATCTTGCCGGGCGTGGGATAGCGGTGAAAGTTCAGCGCTTCCTCATCGTCCACGCGGGAGCGGCGGTCGGTCATGGCGGGGCGGTCCTGATCACAAGGGAGGCGGCGGGGCGACCAGCCTAACCGCTTCGCGCCCGGCGGCAAACTCGCAGTCAGGCGCCGGCATGCCCGCCGAAGGCGAGCCCCCAATTGACCAGCGCCCAGGCCAGCGCCGCCAGCGCGGCGGCGAACAGGCCATGGTGCAGCTTGCGCCAGAGCGACCAGCCCGACATGGTGACCGCCGGAACCAGGGCGGCGACGGCCAGCACGGCGGCCACGGTCACCGCGCCCGCCAACGCCATCGCCAGGCGCAGCGCCGGCGGCGGATAATCCATCATCAGTTCAAGCGTGAAGCCGGACATGACGGCCATCGCGGCGGCGAGGCTGGCCAGGAAGGCGATGACGAGCAGCGCAGCGGCGAGATTGAAGATCGAGATCGCCCGCCCGCGCCCGGTCACGGCGGCGGGCGGGGCGGCGAGCCGCCGCCACAGGCCAAGCCAGGTGGTCAGGGACAGGAGAAGGGCGCCGCCCGCCGCTGCAAACAGAAGATTGGGATCGGTCGACAGCCCTACCCGCTCCCAGGTCTGCGTGCCGAGCACGTCGGACAGGCCGGTGACCGAGCCGTCCGGGCCGCGCAGCGCGATCATGCGCGCGCCATGGCGGTCCTGCCACACATCGGCGCCGACGGGCGCCCACCGCTCCTGTCCCGACGCTGTGGCCGTGATCAGGGCGCCCGTGCCGTCCGCCGTCACGCTCATCATCGCGCCGGCGGCGAAAACGCGCTCCATGCCCGTATGCACCCGCCGGTTGGTCATATAGCGTCCCGCCGCCGCCCTGGCGCGCCCGGCCGCATCGTCAGGCACAACCGCCGCGGGCCGGGCGAGACCTGCGTCGTCGATCAGGCGGGCCAGGATGAGATTGGAGACGCGCACGGCCGGCATTGTCGACGGCGCGGCGTTCTGCGACACGAAAACGCCTGCATCCAGCTCCGGCGCAAACGCCATCATCGTCATGAATTCATTGACAAAGCCGCCATGGCCGAACACGTCCACCCCATCGACGCGCCAATGCATGAAGCCGTGGGCCATGTCGGCGCCGAGGGAGCGGTCGTCATAGAGCCGGGTGAGCATGCGCGCATGGGTCTGGGCGGGCATGAGGCGCACCCCGTCCAGCGCGCCGCCATTGAGATGAAAGCGCATCCAGCGCGCCATGTCGGCGGCGGTCGAGGCCATGGAGCCCGCCGGGCCGAACGCGCCGATATCGAGGCGTTCGACCGGCTCTGCTGCGCCGGAACGGATATGGTAACTCACCGACAGGGGCGGCTGATCGGGGCGCGCGCCGGCTTCGCGGAAGGTCGTGGCCTGCATGCCAAGCGGTTCGAGGATGCGGGTGTGGAGAAATTCGCGATAGCTCAGGCCCGAGACATCCTCCACCACCTGGGCGGCGAGGGCTGAGCCCCAGTTGGAATAGGCGGTCGCTTCGCCCCGTCCCATCACCTGGCGCGGCTGCGTGCGCGCCAGGGCTTCAGGGCGGTCCAGCGCGGCGAGCCCGGGCAGGAAAATTGCCAATGTGTCCTCCAGCCCGGGCCGGTGGCTCATCAGCTGGGCGAGCGTGATGGGCGGCCCGCCGCGCCCGGCCTGAAACCCTGTGAGATAGGTGTTGACGTCGGCATGCAGGTCGAGCCGGCCTTCAGCCTCCAGCATCATCACGGCGGTCCAGATGAAGGTTTTCGACACCGAGCCGATTTCAAAGCGCACATCCTCCCCGCCCGCCGGGCGCTGCGCCCCGATATCACTCAGGCCATAACCCCGGGTGAGGATATCCTCGCCCTGCACCACCGAGACGATCAGGCCTGGAATGGGGTGCTCGGACAGGAAGGCGGCGGCAAGGCCGTCGGTGAAGGCTTCAATGTCAGAGAGATCACGCACGGCGGGCGCCGGCGCCTCGGCCCCCGGCGGCGGCGCATCCTGCGCGCCCGCCAGCGCCAGTGCGCCCGCCAATGCAATCAGGATCGATGCCGCCATGGTCTGCCCTCCCCGTTGAACCGGCCTACACGCCGGAGCATGCCGCAGAGACGGGCGCGCTGTCAGCTTAAATCGGCGTCAGTGCGGCCTGGTCCCGGCCCGGCGCGCGGGCCTTGCTCCGCGCCCGCAGCCGGGTAATTTGCGCACGATGACCGCCCGGGCTGACCCAGACACGCTGATGCAGCGCGCCTTCCCCACGCCGGAGGGGGCCACGCCCATGATGGTGCAGTATCTGGAGCTGCGCGCGCAGGCGCCGGCGGAAGCGCTCTTGTTCTACCGCATGGGCGATTTCTACGAGCTGTTCTTTGACGACGCCGTGCGCGCCGCCGAGGCGCTGGACATTGCGCTGACCAAGCGCGGCGAGCATCAGGGCGAGGCGATCCCGATGTGCGGCGTGCCGGTGCATCACGCCCAGGGCTATCTGTCGCGCCTGATCAAGGCGGGCTTCAAGGTCGCTGTCGGCGAGCAGATCGAGGACCCGGCGGAAGCCAGGAAGCGCGGCGGCAAGTCGGTGGTGCGCCGGGCCATCACCCGTATCGTCACGCCCGGCACGTTGACCGAAGAGGACCTGCTGGACGCGCGCAGCGCCAACCGCATCGCCGCCCTGGCGCGCCTGGCCGACGGGACACGGGCGCTGGCCTGGGCCGATGTCAGCGATGGCACATTCGCGTCCACGGCGCTGAATACAGATGACGCGCTGGAGGCCGAGCTGGCGGCGCTGAACCCGTCAGAGCTGTTGTGCGCGGAGGAGGAGGCCCGCCTCGCGGCCATGCTGGCGCCGGGCGCCGCCGTGACGGCGCGGGCGCGGGCGAAGTTCGATGCGGGCGCAGGCGAGCGCAGGCTCAGGCAGCGCTTTGAGGTGCAAAGCCTGGAGGCGTTCGGCGATTTCACCCGCGCGCAGATCGCGGCGCTGGGCGCTCTGCTCGACTATCTCGAGCTTTCGCAAGCGGGCGCGCCCGCCCGCCTGACCCCGCCCCGGTCCGAACGCGCGGGCGGGGTGATGGTCATCGACCCGGCGGCGCGCGCGAGCCTGGAGATCGAGCGCACGCTGCAAGGCGCGCGCAAGGGATCCCTCACCGAGGCCATTGACCGCACGATCACGGCGCCGGGTGCGCGGCTGCTGGCCGAGCGTCTGGCGCGCCCGTCCATGGACGCCGCCGAGATCAACGCCCGGCTGGACGCGGTGGCGTTTTTCGTTGAGGACCGGGCGGTGCGCATGAGCGTGCGCGAGCGGCTGAAAGCCGCCGGCGATCCGGCCCGTTGCCTGACCCGGCTCTTGCTGGGGCGCGGCGGGCCGCGCGATCTGGCCCAGCTGGCGCGTGCCCTGAAGGAAGGCGAGCGCCTGATCGCGGCGTTCGCCAAGGATCGCCTCGCCTACCCGCCGCAGGGCCTTGCCGCAGCGCTGGACGCGCTGTCGCTGGCGGCGCGCCCCGATCTGGCGGCTCTGGTGGCCGACGCGGAGCGGGCATTGATCGGCGAACCGCCCTTGCTGGCGCGCGATGGCGGGTTCATTGCGCCGGGCTGGGACCCGGCGCTGGACGAGGCGCGCAGCCTGCGCGACCAGTCGCGGCGCGTGGTGGCGGGCCTGCAGAAAACCTATGCCGACCAGACCGGCGTGGCGGGCCTGAAGGTCAAGCACAACAATGTGCTGGGCTATTTCATCGAGGTGACGGCGCGCCATGGCGACGCGCTGATGGGCGACCAGGCCTTCATCCACCGCCAGACCATGGCCAATGCGGTGCGCTTCTCCACCCCGGAGCTGGGCGAGCTGGAAGCCAGGATCGCCCAGGCCGGCGAGCGGGCCCTGGCGATGGAGCTGGCGGCGTTTGAAGCGTTCCGCGCGCGGGTCGAAGAGCAGGCAGACGCCATCCGCGCCGCAGCATCCGCGCTGGCGGCGCTGGACCTGGCGGCGGCGAACGCCGAGTGGGCCGCGCAAAGCGGCGCCTCCCGGCCGCAGGTGGATGACACCTGCGTCTTTGAGGTGGAAGGCGGGCGCCATCCTGTCGTGGAAGCGGCGCTTGCGCGCACGGGCGAGGGGCGCTTCACGCCCAATGCCTGCGCGCTGGATGGCGCGGGCAAGGCGCATCCGCGCCTGATGCTGGTCACCGGCCCCAACATGGCGGGCAAATCCACCTTCCTGCGCCAGAATGCGCTGATCGCGGTGATGGCGCAGGCGGGATTGTATGTCCCCGCCAGCAAGGCGCGCATCGGCCTGGTCGACCGGCTGTTCTCACGCGTGGGCGCGGCGGATGATCTGTCGCGCGGGCGCTCCACCTTCATGGCGGAGATGATCGAGACCGCCGCCATCCTCAACCAGGCGGGCCCGCGCGCCCTGGTGATCCTCGACGAGATCGGGCGCGGCACAGCGACGTTCGACGGCCTGTCCATCGCCTGGGCGGCGGTGGAGCATCTGCACGCGGTCAATACCTGCCGCGCCCTGTTCGCCACCCATTATCACGAGCTGACCCGCCTGGTGGACGCGCTCGACGGCGCGGGCAATTGCTCGCTGCGCGCCAGGGAATGGCAGGGCGAGCTGGTGTTCCTGCACGAGGTCCAGCCCGGCCCCGCCGACCGCTCCTATGGCGTGGAGGTCGCCCGCCGCGCAGGACTTCCCTCCGCCGCCGTAGCCCGCGCCCGCGAGATTCTCGACCGGCTGGAATCCGACGGCGCGCCCGCCGCGGCGCTGGCCGACCTGCCCCTTTTCTCCGCCGCCCCCCGCGTCCCCGCCCCCAAGCCCAGCGCCGTGGAGGCGCGCCTCAAAAGCGTCGACCCCGACGGCCTCAGCCCGAAAGACGCGCTGGAGCTGATCTATGCGCTGAAGGGGATGGTTTAGAGGGCGCTCGACAGGGGCGCTGACTCGCGCTTGACTTCCGCCGGGTTGGTAGGGGGGCGTTCAGGGGGGCGTGTGGTGAGACTGCGTCAGCTGTTTGAGGAAGCCGCGGGCAGCGGGTGCCTCGCCATGGCAGGTCTGGTGCCTGATGGCGGGATGGCGCTGGCAGGCGCCGGGCTGATCCTCGCCTTCAGGAGCCGGTTCAAGGACGCCGACCAGCGCGCGCTGGAAGCGGCGCTCAATGGCGTGGTCCGGCGGGCGCGCGAAGAGCTGGTGCTTTTCTACCGCCCGGGCGGCGAGGAGTGGGAGCAGATCCTTGAGGAGAATGACGCCCGCCGCGTGGTGATGGAGCATTTGCGCTTTGCCCTGCCGGCGCGCCAGCGGATCGTCGAGACCGGGTTCGATATCGAGGTGCTGACCGCCGAGACGGTCGCGCGGCTGGCCGAAAGCGCGGGCGCCGGCGCTGATGTCAGCAACCCTGAGAGCCGCGCCGGCGTGATCGCCCGCGCCCATGTGCGCGCGCTTCTGACGGCGCTGGAAGCCGAGCGTGGGTTCCTGGCCGCCCTGTCGCCGGGCCTGACGCTGGAAATCGCGCGCGATGTGAAGGCGATGCGCGAGGATTTGCGCGCGCTGGCCGATCAGGTGTCGGCCGACCGCCAGGTGCCGGTGGAGACCCTGCGCACCATCGCCCGCAGATTTGACCGCAGCCTGCGCGGCGAGTGGACAAGGGATGATCTGATCGACTTCCTCCAGGACAAGGCGGAAGAATACCGCGAGCTGACCAAAAGCATCGAGCGCGGCCGCAATGTCTCGCCTGAGATCACCCGCCTGCGCGATCAGGCGAAGGCCCGGCTGGACGCGGGCGAGCTCGAGGTTGCGCGTGGCCTGCTCAGGCAGGCGCGCGAGGCGCAGACCCGGCTGCGTGAGGAACAGGAAGCGCAAGCCGCCCGGGCGCGCGCCGAAGAGGCCGAACTGCTGACCGAGGAGGGCCAGGCCGCGGCGCTGGCGCTGGACTATGCGGCGGCGGGCGATCTGTATCTGCAGGCGGTGCAATTGACGGGCCGCGATGACGCCCAGGCGGCGGCGGCCCAGGCGGCCGACGCGGCGGGCAGCCTGGTGGACGGGGCGGAACGCCTCGGCGACGCACAGGGGCTGGAGGCGGCGGCGGCGCTGTTTGAGGCGAGCCTTGCGTTGAGGCCAAAAGACGCCGCTGCGCAAGACTGGGCCGGGGTGCAGAATGATCTGGGCATTGTCCTGCGGGTGCTCGGCGCATGGCGCGGCGATGACGCCCTGATGGCGCGGTCTGCGCAGGCCTTTGCGGCCGCCCTCACCGTCTACACCCGCGACGCCGCCCCGGTGGAATGGGCCATGACCCTGACCAATCAAGGCGGCATGTTCCAGGCGCTGGGCAAACGGCGCGGGGATGAGGCGATGTTGCAGCGCGCGGTGGACGCCTATGAAGCCGCGCTGACCGTGCGCACGCACGAGGCCGCCCCGGATGACTGGGCGATGACGCAGAATAATCTGGGCGCGGTGCTGCGCGCACTGGGCGAGCGGCGTGGCGACGAGGCCCTGCTGGAGCGGGCGATCGGGGCCCATGAGGCCGCCCTCGCCGTGCGCAGCGGCGCCGGCCGTCCCGCCAGCCTGGCCATGGCGCAGACCAATCTCGCCAACGCCCTGTGGACGCTGGGCCTGCAGCGGCGCGACGGCGCCCTTCTGGAGCGCGCCATCGCGGCCCATGAGGCCGCCCTGACCGTGCGCACGCGCGAGGCCGCGCCGGCCGACTGGGCCATGACCCAGATCAATCTGGGCAGCGTGCTGGTGATGCTGGGCCTGTGGCGCGAGGACGAGGCGCTGATCGAGCGGGCGGTGGTTGCGTTTGAAGGCGCGCTCGCCGTGCGCCGCCGCGAGACCGCCCCGGCGGACTGGGCGCTGGCTCAGAGCAATCTGGGCGGCGCGCTCAACACTCTGGGCGAGCGGCGCGGCGATGAGGCAATGCTGGAGCGCGCCGTGGCGGCCCTTGAGGCGGCCCAGACCGTGCGCACCCGCGAGGCCGCTCCCATGGAGTGGGCCATGACCCAGAACAATCTCGGCAACGCCCTGCAGGCCCTGGGCGCCGGCCGTCGCGACCCGGCCCTGCTCGAACGCGCCATCGCCGCCATCGACACTGCCGCCGAAGCGCTCGACGCCGCCGGCCATGCCGCCTACGCGGCTACGGCGCGGAGCAATCGCGAGCGGGCGGTGGCGATGCTGGAGTGGGTGCGCACACCAGCCCCCTAACCCCCCGCTCTCTCCCCCGCGCCCCGCTCCTTCACGCCCAGCGCATCGGCGAGCCGGACCTTTGCAGACCCCGGGCGCAAAGGTTTGGGTTGGCTTTCGTGCGGGGCCCAGCCGGCCATGTGGAGCACTTCGAAGCGGGCGGGGATTCGGCGGTCAGCTTCAGCGAAGCGCTCGGCATAGATCTGTGCGGCGCGCACGAACAGGGCCCTCGTCGCCGGCGTGCGGGGGCGCTGGGTCAGCGCGCTGGTCTCGCCCATCTTTCGCAGATCGCGCATCAGGACAAAGGCATTGCCGTAGCGGGCAGTGACCCGGTCCACGTCCGATACCGGCAGGGCGAAGCCGGCCCGGCCCATGAGGCCGGCCATGTCAAAGGCGTCGGCAAACGGCGAGACGCGCGGGTGGGCGCCGCCCTTGAGTTCACTCTCGGCCGCCAGCAGGGCCTGGCGCAGCTCGGTCAGGGTCGCCCCGCCCAGCATGGCGCCGGCGAAGAAACCGTCGGGCCGGAGCGCGTGATTGATCTGGATGAGGGCGCCCACGAGATCATTGGTCCAGTGCAGCGACAGGCAGGACAGGACCAGGTCCACGCTTTCCGGCGCGATGGGCAATGCTTCTTCGTCGAGACACAGCGCCGGATGCGCGGACAGAGCGGCCATGGCGGGGGAGAGGTCCGCTTCGATGAGGGTTCCGATCTTGGCGGCGGCGCCGGGACGGTTCTTCAAGGCGCGGCCCACCGCTCCGCCGCCGCCCAGCACCAGGGCGACCGGGAAATCACGCGACACGCTTTCCACACGGTCCAGGAGATCATCGGCGACTCGCGCATGAAGGAAGTCATAGGCTATAAATTCGCTTGCAGCGCGATTACGGTGCGCGCGCACCAGCGCCCGGTCGAACAGGCGCGGGGCGGCGGCGGTGGCGGAGGGCGAGGATGAAGCGGCCATGGGGCGGATATGCACGCTTTGGCGCGGCGGGCAAAGCCGGGGCTGCGCTGCGCCGGCTGATCGACCTCGTCTGGCCCCCGCTTTCGCCCCTGTCCGGGCGCCCGGTAAGCGAGCCGGGATTGCTGGACCCGGCAGACTGGACGCAGATCCAGTTCCTGGCGCCGCCCTGGTGCGCGTCCTGCGGCGTCCCCTTCGCCTATCCATCCGCGCCGGAGATGATCTGCCCGGCCTGCCATGCCCGCGCGCCGGCCTATGACCGGGCCCGCTCGGCGTTTGTGTATGACGCGTCCAGCCGGGCGCTGGCGCTGGGGCTGAAGCATGCCGGGCGCACCGATGGCCTGAGCGCCTACGGGCGCTGGATGGCGCGGGCGGGGGCGGATGTCTTGCCCGGCGCCGATGCGCTGATCCCGGTGCCGCTGCACGCAAGGCGCCTGCGCCAGCGCCGGTTCAACCAGTCGCTATTGCTGGCCCAGGCCGTGTCGCGCGCCAGCGGCGTGCCGGTGGACGCCCATGTGCTGATGCGGGTGCGCGCCACGCCCACGCAAGGCGGCCTCAGCGCCGACGGGCGCAAGCGCAATGTGGCGGGAGCCTTCGCGGTGCGCGATGGCCGGGCCGGGGCGATCGAGGGCAAGCGCCTGGTCATCATCGACGACGTGCACACCACGGGGGCGACGCTGGAGGCCTGCGCGCGCCCGCTGAAGCGGGCCGGCGCGGCGTCGGTGTGCGTGCTGACGCTGGCGCGCGTTGTGAAACCGGTGAACCTGATTAAATAAGGGGTCCGTCACCGGAGAACGCCCTCATGGCCGTCACGATCTATACCCGCCCTTTTTGTCCCTATTGCGTGCGGGCGGTGGATTTGCTCAAGAGAAAGAAAGCCGATTTCGAGGAGATCGAGGCCGGCTTTGATCCGCTGAAGAAAGCGGAAATGGTCGAGCGCGCCGGCGGTGCGCGGACCTTTCCGCAGATATTTATCGGCGATGTGCATGTGGGGGGATGTGACGACATGATGGCGCTGGAGCGCGACGGGCGGCTCGACGCCCTGCTGGCCAAAGCGGGCGGCGCATGAGCAAGGTGAAGATTGCGCTGATCCAGATGCGCTCCGGCGTGGATGCGGCGCGCAATGTCGATGACGCGGGCGCGATGATCCGTGAAGCCGCCGCCAATGGCGCGCGCCTGGTCGCCACGCCGGAGATCACCAATCTGGCGCAGCGCAATGCGGGCGAGTTGTTCGACGCCCTGCGCACGCCGGGCGAGGATCCGGGCCTGGTGCGCTTTTCCGATCTCGCCCAGACGCTGGGGATTGATGTGCTGGCGGGCTCCATGGCGCTGCTGGGTCCCGACGGGCGCGCGGTGAACCGGTCCTGCCTGTTCGGTCCGGATGGCGCGCTGAAAGCGTCCTATGACAAGATCCACATGTTCGATGTGAGCCTGGGCGCGGGCGAGGAGTATTCGGAATCGGAAAACTACGCGCCCGGAGACCGGGCGGTGATGGCCGACGCGGCGGGGCTGAAGCTCGGCCTGACCATCTGCTATGACGTGCGCTTTGCCTATCTCTACCGGCGCCTGGCCAAGGCCGGGGCGACTGTCATGACCGTGCCCAGCGCCTTCACCCGTCCGACCGGGCGGGCGCACTGGGAAATCCTGCTGCGCGCGCGCGCCATCGAGACCGGCAGCTTCGTGCTGGCGCCGGCACAGGGCGGCAAGCATGAGGACGGGCGCAAGACCTGGGGCCATTCCATGGTGGTGGGTCCGTGGGGCGAGATCATCGCGCAGCTGGCCCATGACGAGCCCGGCATTCTCTACGCCGAGATCGATCCTGAAGAATCCCGCGATGCGCGCCTGCGCATTCCGTCGCTGAAGGGCGACCGGGAGATATCCGGTCCATGATCCGATACGCGCTTGTGTGCGACGCCGGGCACGCGTTCGAGGCGTGGTTCTCAAGTTCGGACGGCTATGACGATCAGGCGGCGCGCGGGCTGGTGGAATGCCCTCATTGCGGCTCCTCGCAGGTGCGCAAGCAGGTCATGGCGCCGGCGGTGCGCACGTCCCGCAGCCGGGAGGCGCGCGAAGCGCTGCGCCCTGACGCGGCGGACACGGCGCAAGACGCCGCGCCGGACGCAGACGCCCTGCCCGACATGGAGAGCGTGGCGCGCAAGGTGCGCGCCCATATCCGCAAGCATTATGACTATGTCGGCGAGGATTTCGCCCGCCAGGCCCGCGCCATCCACCAGGGCGAGGCGCCGCAGCGCCTGATCTATGGCGAGACCACCCCGGCTGAACGCGAGCAGCTCATGGACGAGGGCGTGCCCTGCGCGCCCCTGCCCGAACCGTTCGCGCCGGTTCCGGCGAAGAAAGCCAATTGAGGCCAGATGCCGTCTACCCGATCATGCCGCGCCTGATCAGCTGCTCGATGACCTCTTCTGCAGCGGCATCGGCGGTCATGTCGGCGGTCTTCAGGTGCAGTTCGGGGGTCTGCGGCGCTTCATAGGGGCTGTCGAACCCGGTGAAATTCTTGATCTCGCCGGCCTGGGCCTTGCGGTAGAGGCCCTTGGGATCGCGCTGCATGCACAGCTCGAGCGGCGCGTCCACGAACACCTCGATGAACTCGCCCGGCTCCATCAGCTCGCGCACCATCATGCGCTCGGCGCGGAAGGGCGAGATGAAGGAGCAGGTGACGATGATCCCGGCATCGACAAACAGGCGGGCCACCTCGCCGATGCGGCGGACATTCTCCACGCGGTCCACATCGGTGAAGCCGAGATCGCGGTTCAGCCCGTGGCGGATATTGTCGCCGTCCAGCGAATAGGTGTGGCGGCCGATGGCGGCGAGCTTCTGTTCGACCAGATTGGCGATGGTCGACTTGCCCGCGCCCGACAGGCCGGTGAACCAGAGCACGGCCGGCCTCTGGCCCTTGAGCTCGGCGCGGCGGCCCTTGGTGACGTCCATGGCATGCGCATGCACATTGCTCGCCCGGCGCAGCGAGAAGGCGATCATGCCCGCCGCCACGGTCTGCTGGGTGAAACGGTCAATGAGGATGAAGGCGCCGGTCTCGCGCAGCTCGGCATAGGGATCAAAGGCGATGGCGCGCGAGGTCGACAGATTGCACACGCCGATCTCGTTGAGCTGCAGGCTGACGCCGGGCTCGCGCTCGAACGTGTTGACGTTGAGCTTGTGTTTCAGCGTGGTCACCGACACCGGGGTCACCTGGCCACCAGCTTTCAACAGATAGGTGCGCCCGGGCAGCATCTCCTCCTCGGCCATCCACAGAATCTCGGCGGCGAACTGGTCCGACACGTCCGGCCGGGCCTTGGCGTCGGCGAGCATGTCGCCGCGGGAAATGTCGATCTCGCGGTCGAGCACCAGGGTGACCGATTGTCCCGCTTCGGCATGATCAAGGTCGCCGTCGGCGGTGACGATGCGCGCCACCCTGGCGGTCTTGCCGCTCTGGGCGGCGACGATCTCGTCGCCTGGCGCGATGCGTCCGCCGGCGATGGACCCGGCAAAGCCGCGGAAGTCGAGATTGGGCCGGTTGACCCATTGCACGGGCATGCGGAACGCATGATCGGCCGCCTCGGCGGCGTCGGTCTCGACGCTTTCCAGATGCTCCATCAGGGTCGGGCCGTCATGCCAGGCCATGTTGGCCGAGCGGGTGAAGATATTGTCGCCATAGCGCGCCGAGATCGGGATCGGGGTGATGGTGTCGAAGCCCAGCTCCTCGGCCACGCGCAGATAATCGGACACGATCTCGTGGAAGCGGGCGCGCGAATGGCTGACCAGATCCATCTTGTTGATCGCCACCACGGCGTGGCGGATGCCCATCATGTCAGCGATATAGGTGTGGCGCCGGGTCTGGGTCAGCACGCCGCGCCGGGCATCCACCAGGATGATCGCCAGATCGGCCGTGGAGGCGCCGGTGGCCATGTTGCGCGTGTATTGTTCATGGCCGGGCGTGTCGGCGACGATGAATTTGCGCTTTTCGGTGTTGAAGAAGCGGTAGGCGACATCGATCGTGATGCCCTGCTCGCGCTCGGCCTCCAGCCCGTCGAGCAGGAGCGCGAAATCGATTTCGTTCTCGCCTGCCGTGCCGTGGACCCTGGAATCCTTCTCCAGGATGCGGATCTGATCCTCGAACAGCATCTTGGAATCGTAAAGAAGGCGCCCGATCAGGGTGGACTTGCCGTCATCCACCGAGCCGCAGGTGATGAAGCGCAGGACGCCGCGCTCGCCGGCGCGGGTGAGCCGGTCCAGGAGGGCGGCGCGTTGCGTGGACGCAGGGGTGACTGTGGCGGTCATGATCAGAAATACCCCTCGCGCTTTTTCTTCTCCATGGAGCCGGCCTCGTCGAAATCGATCAGCCGGCCCGCGCGCTCGGAGGTGCGGGCGGTGAGCATTTCCAGAACGATGTCCTCCAGCGTCCCGGCATCGCTCTCCACCGCCCCGGTGAGCGGGTAACAGCCCAGCGTGCGGAAACGGACCTTGCGCATCTGCGCGGTTTCGCCGGGGGCGAGCGTCATGCGCCCGTCATCCACCATGATCAGCGTGCCGTCGCGCTCCACCACCGGACGCTCGCCGGCGAAGTAAAGCGGCACGATGGGAATGGAGTCCTCCAGTATGTACTGCCAGATGTCGAGCTCGGTCCAGTTGGACAGCGGGAAGACGCGGATCGACTCGCCCTGGCGGATGCGCGTGTTGAAGGTGCGCCACAATTCCGGGCGCTGGTTGCGCGGGTCCCAGACATGGCGGGCGTCGCGGAACGAGAAGATGCGTTCCTTTGCCCGGCTCTTTTCTTCATCGCGGCGCCCGCCGCCGAACGCGGCATCATAGCGCCCGGCCGACAGGGCCTGGAGCAGGCCGTCCGTGCGCATGACCTGCGTGTGCAGGGCTGAGCCGTGAACGAAAGGATCGATCTGGCGCGCACGCCCCTCCTCATTGACCCAGACGATGATCTGCAGGCCCAGCGCCTCGGCCAGGGCGTCCCGGAAGGCGCCCATCGCCCTGAACTCCCAGAGGGAATCGATGTGAAGCAGGGGAAAGGGCGGGCGGGCAGGTCTGAACGCCTTCATGGCCAGATGCAGCATCACCGTGGAATCCTTGCCGATGGAGTAGAGCATCACCGGCCGTTCAAACTCGGCAGCCACCTCGCGCATGATGTGGATGGATTCAGCTTCCAGCGCCGCCAGATGCGGCGAAAGCGCCCGCGTGCGCGGCCGGGGCGCGGCAAAGCGCGCCGCATAGCTGCGGATCTGAGTGGCGATATCGCTCATATGTCCCCCGTCATCGCGTGACTGTCGCCTATTAAACTCGCACGCGCAGCAAGGAAAGCCCCTTCGCCCCGCGCTAGCGGCGCGGGCGCACATCCGGCGCGCGGGTGAGCAGGTTCAGCGGGTTCCAGCTGAGCTGGCGGGCGTAGGCCAGGGGCGTGATGGCGCGCCGGGCCTGCAGGGCGCGCCGCTTGACCATAAGATGCGGCCAGCCGCCGAGCGCCGCCTTGAGCGCGCCGGCGAACAGGGTGAACTGGCCAAAGCGCGCCGCCGACAGCCACAGAAGGGCCGTGACGCAAAGATGCACGGGCGCGAGCACCCACAGAAGCCAGCCCGGCGTCACCTTGAAGAAGGTCCAGAGCCGGTTGCGCGCGCCATGCCAGGTGGCGAAGGCTGAGCGCCGGCCGGTGGAGGCGTAGCCGACATGGCTGACCGCCGCGTCGCGCACCTGCACCGCGACATGTCCCAGAAGCCGCGCCCGGGCGGCGAAATCAACATCCTCGACATAGCAGAAATAGTCTTCGTCAAACCCGCCCAGCGCCTCGAACACATCGCGCCGGATCAGGGCTGCGGCGCCGCACGGTCCGAACACCTCGCCCTCGGGCGGGGGCGCTATCGCCTTGCCATAACCGCCACGGTAGGGCAGGCCGGTGAAGTGATACACGTCCCCACACCCGTCCAGAACGCCCGGGGACCCATGGGCGCGCTGGGTGCAGCCAAACAGCGCCGCGTCCGGCCAGCGCTCGGCCGCGGCCATCATTTCTTCGATCCAGTCAGGATCAGGATAGGCGTCGGGGTTGAGCAGGAGGAGCCAGCGCGTTTCCACCCCCCGCGCCAGGAGATTATTCCCGGCGGCAAAGCCGAGATTGGCCTCCCCATCCATGAACTCCACCCAGCCGGGCAGGCCCGCAGCCTCCACCCGCTCGCCCGCAGGCGAGCCGTTTTCCAGAAGCCGCACCCGGGCGGGCCTCACGGTCTGCGCGGCCAGCGCCGCGATGACCAGCGGGATGGTGGCGCGGCTGCGATGAGCCACGATCAGGATGGCGACGTCTGCGGGCGCGCGCCGGGCCGGGTCGGGAGAGACGCTCATGGCCGCTTGATGCGCGGACGCGCGGGCGGGGTCAATGGCGGGGACCGGCTCAAGCGGCCGGCGACGGTGAGCGGCCCCCGCCCCTGCCCACTGGCGCGCCCCCGCCGGGCGGGGCTAGGGTCGCGCCATGCACGCCGGTTTTCATCCGCCCGCATCACTGACGCGCGATCTCGTCCTTGTCGGGGGCGGGCATGCGCATGCGCGGGTGCTCAAGCGCTGGGGCATGGCGCCGCTGCCCGGCGCGCGGGTGACGCTGATCCATCCCGGCGCGACGGCGCCCTATACCGGCATGCTGCCCGGCCATGTGGCGGGCCATTATGACCGCGAGGCGCTGGAGATTGATCTGGTGCGGCTGGCGCGCTTCGCCGGCGCCCGGCTGGTGTCAGGCCTCGCCCACGCCATTGATATGCAGGCAGGTGTGGTGCACGTGACCGGGCGCGCGCCGGTGCGGTTCGACGTCCTGTCGCTCGATATCGGCATCGAGGGCGCGATTCCGGACATTCCCGGCGCGCAGCACATTCTGGCGGCCAAGCCGCTGGACGTGTTCGCCGCGCGCTGGGCTGAGTTCATCGCCGCGGTGCAGGCGGGCGCGGCGCGCCCGGATGTGTGCGTCATCGGCGCCGGCGCGGCGGGGATCGAGCTGGCGCTGGCGGCGATGCACAGGCTGACGGGAGCGGGCGCGGCGGCGCCTTGCGTGTCGCTGGTGGAAGCGCGCGGGACAATCGTCTCCGAGCTGCCCGGCGGGCCGCGGCGGGCGCTGATGCAGGCGCTGGAGCTGTCGGGCGTGCGCGTGATCACGGGCGCGCGGGTGACGGGCGTCAGCGCCGGGGCGGTGACCCTGTGCGATGGCCGGGACCTGCCGTCCGCCCTCACCCTCGCTGCCGCCGGGGCGCGCCCGCATGGCTGGCTGGGGGAGACCGGGCTCGCCCTGCATGAGGGCTATGTGGCGGTGGATGCGCATTTGCGCAGCACCTCCCACCCTCACATCTTCGCCAGCGGCGATTGCGCCCACCTGACCCACGCGCCCCGGCCCAAGGCAGGCGTTTACGCCGTGCGCGCCGCGCCTGTGCTGGCGCGCAATCTGGAAACGGCCCTGCGCGGGACGGGGCGGCTGGAGCGCTTCCGCCCCCAGCGCGATTATCTGCGCCTGATTTCGCTGGGAGACCGGCGCGCGCTGGCGGCGCGCAACGGCCTTGCCGCCTCGGGCGGGTGGGTGTGGCGCTGGAAGGACCGGATCGACCGCGACTTCATGGAGGGTTTGAGCGATCTGCCAGCCATGGCGCCGCCGCCCCTGCCCACGCGCGCGGCAGCGGGACGGGAGGTGGACGCCCCGCCATTGTGCGCAGGCTGCGGCGCCAAGGCCGGGCGCGCGGCGCTGGACGATGCGCTGGCGAACCAGCCTGCGCCGGTGCGCGCCGACCTCATTGCCGGGCCCGG
Source organism: Alphaproteobacteria bacterium (assembly GCA_016124675.1). GTDB lineage: Bacteria > Pseudomonadota > Alphaproteobacteria > Caulobacterales > Maricaulaceae > Oceanicaulis. Next base: position 67,047 of record WGNG01000002.1, on the reverse strand, counting down.
CGATGATGCGGCGGTGCTGGCCCACGGCGCGGGCGTGCAGGTGATCACCACCGACCACTTGCGCGCCTTCACGTCAGATCACGGGCTGATGGCGCGTATCGCGGCGGTGCATGCGCTGGGCGATGTCTGGGCCATGGGCGCCGCGCCGCAGGCCGCGCTCGCCCAGATCATCCTGCCGCCCATGAGCGCAGCGCTGCAGGCCTCGACGCTCACCGAAATCCTGGCTGAAGCCGGCGCGGTGCTGCGCGCCGCCGGGGCGGAGCTCGCGGGCGGGCATACGAGCCTCGGCGCCGAACTGACCATCGGCTTCACGATCACGGGGCTGGCGCAGACGCCGGTGCGCCAGCGCGGCGCGCGGGCGGGCGATGTGCTGATCCTGACCAGGCCGATCGGGACCGGCGTGATCCTGGCTGGCGAGATGCGCCTCATGGCGCGCGGGCGCGATGTGATGGCGGCCTATGAGATGATGGCGCGGCCGCAAGGGCGCGCCGCCGCGATCCTCGCCCCGGCGGCGAGCGCGATGACGGATGTGACAGGGTTCGGCCTCGCCGGGCATCTGGCGACCCTGCTGGGGCCGGACGGCCCGGGCGCGCAGCTGACGCTCGGCGCCATTCCCGTGCTCTCCGGCGCGCGGGCGCTGGCGGAAGCGGGCGTGCGCTCATCGCTCCATGCCGGCAATCTGGCGGGCGCGGGACCTGTCGAGGCCCCGGCGGGGCCGGTGCGCGACCTGCTGTTCGATCCCCAGACCGCTGGCGGGCTGCTGGCCGCCGTGCCGGGCGACCGCGCAGACGCCGTGCTGGCGGCGCTGGAGGCCGCGGGCGAGCCAGCCTGGCGCATCGGGGTGGTGAGCGGCGCGTTTAAGGGAATAAGGGCCGCGTGAGGCGGACGCAGTGACGCCTATTCCGGCGCGTCCCCGTCCAGCGTATCGGGCATGACCAGGGTCAGCCAGCCGCCGGCGAGGTCGACATGGGGGACCGTGTCGCGGGTGAAGGGGGCGTACAGGATCCCGCCCGGACCGGCGATCTCCAGCACGTCGCCGGCGCCGAAATCCTGCACCGCGCGCACGCGGCCGAGCGGCTCGCCGACGGCGTCGCGGGCCTGCAGGCCGATCAGATCAGCGTGATAGAACTCATCCTCGTCCGGCGCGGGCAGCGCGGCGCGCGGCACGTGCAGCAGCGTGCCCTTCATCGCCATGAGCTGTTCGCGGGTGAGGTTTTCACGCACGCTGGCGATCACCATCCCGCCCGCGCCGGGCTTTGACCGCACGGGCGTGAGCACCACCTGTCCGGCCGCATCGAGGAAGGGGCCGTAGCGGCACACGCAGTGCGCATCGCCGAACGGCTTGATCTTCGCCTCGCCGCGCACGCCGTGCGCGCCGGCGAGCGCCGCGATGACCACGAGGCCCGGAGCGGGAGGGGAGGGTTTTTTCGGCATGACGCGGGCTCACGGCGCAGCGGCCCCGCGCGCACGCGCGCAGGGCCGGCGCAATGATCAGGCCTGGGCGTCTTCGGCCGGGGCCTCTTCGGCGGGGGCTTCAGCGGCTGCCTTGGCCGCCGCAATCGCCGCCAGGCGGGCCTCTTCCTTCTTGGCGCGCTCGGCAGCGCGTTCCTTGGCATTGGCGCCCGGCTCGCCCTTTTTCAGGTTCTGGCCCGGCTTCCATTCCATCACGCCGGCGGCGGCGAGGAAGCGTGCGACGCGGTCGGTGGGCTGGGCGCCCTTCCTGATCCAGTCGGCGGCCTTCTCCAGGTCCAGGGTCACGCGGTTCTCGTGATCCTTGGGGAGCATGGGGTTGTAGGCGCCGATCTTTTCAATGAAGCGGCCATCGCGCGCATAACGGCTGTCAGCCACGACGATGCGGTAATAGGGGCGCTTCTTGGCGCCGCCACGGGCGAGACGGATTTTAACGGCCATGTGAGTCCAAGTCCTTTGTTGGTTGAGATTTCTAGCGTTTGGTTTTGCCGCCGGGCAGGCCGGGCAGACCCGGAAAACCGCCGGAAGACGGCGGCCGTGACAGTCCGCCAGCGCCCGGCAGGCCTGGCAGTCCACCCGCGCCCGAAGGCGCGCGTCCCTTGAGAAGATCGGCCGCTGCGGCGTCGAGGCCCGCGCCGCCCATGCCCGGCCCACCCATGCCCGGAGGCATCCTGCCGCCGCCCGGCATGCCGGGCAGGCCCTTGCCCTGGCCGGCCTTCTTCATCATGTCCGCCATCTGGCGGTGCATCTTGATGAGCTTGTTGACCTCGGGCACCTCCACGCCGGCGCCCATGGCGATGCGGCGCTTGCGGCTGGCCTTGAGGATGTCCGGCTTGGCGCGCTCTTCGGGCGTCATCGACAGGATGATCGCCTCCTGGCGCGCAATGGCCTTGTCGTCAAAGCCCGAGGCGGCGACCTGCGCCCTGGCCGCCTTGTTCATGCCCGGCATCATGCCCATGATCGAGGCGAGCCCGCCCATTTTCTTCAGCTGGGCCAGTTGCTGGCGGAAATCCTCCAGATCGAACTTGCCCTTGGCCATCTTGCGCGCGAGGCGCTCGGCCTGGTCCTGATCGACTTCGGCGGCGGCTTTTTCCACCAGCGAGACGATATCGCCGCGCCCCAGGATCCGCCCGGCCAGACGGCGCGCATCGAAGGCGTCGAGCCCGTCGACCTTTTCGCTGACGCCCAGAAACTTGATCGGCAGGCCGGTGACCCAGCGCATGGACAGGGCCGCGCCGCCGCGCCCGTCGCCATCCATCCGCGTCAGCACCAGACCCGTCAGCGGCAGGCGCTCATGGAAGCGGCGCGCCGTCTCCACCGCGTCCTGACCGGTCAGGGCGTCGGCCACCAGCAGCGTTTCGCGCGGGCGGGCGATCTCGGCGATGCGCGCGGCCTCGGCCATCATCTCTTCATCGATGGAGGTGCGCCCGGCCGTGTCCAGGATCACCACGTCAAAGCCCTGCAGGCGCGCTGCGCTCATGGCGCGCTTGGCGATCTCGACAGCCGACTGGCCCTTGACGATGGGCAGGCAGGCCACGCCTGCCTTCTGCGCCATCTGGGCGAGCTGCTCCATCGCCGCCGGACGGCGCGTATCGAGCGAGGCGACCAGGACTTTCTTCTTCTCGCGGCTGGTGAGGCGCAAAGCGAGCTTGGCCGTGGTGGTGGTCTTGCCCGAGCCCTGCAGGCCGGCCATGAGGATGGCCACCGGGGGCTCGCCGGCCAGCGCCAGGCCCTCGGGCTCGCCCTCGCCGCCGAGCAGCACGACGAGCTCGTCATGGACGATCTTGACCACTTGCTGGCCGGGCGCCACGGCGCGGATGACGCGCTCGCCCACCGCCTGCTCGCGCACGCGGGACATGAAGTCCTTCACCGCCGGCAGGGCCACGTCGGCCTCCAGCAGCGCCACACGGATCTCGCGCAGGGCCGCGTCCACGTCCTTCTCCGACAGCGCACCGCGCCCCGTGAGCTGGTCGAAGACGCCGGACAGGCGGTCGGTCAACGCGTCGAACATCAGTCGTCCTTCAAAAGCCTTTGCGCGCCCCTGAAACCGCACACGCCGCAACGACCCCGCTGGACGCAACGCGTCGAGCCTGGGTGTCTCGCCGGCCTCCAGGAGGTGCTCCCGCGCTTTCGCGGGCTCCGTGTGCCGGTGATGACGAGCGTAATGCCGGTCGGTCAGAGAACCCGCGGGGGATACGGGGAGACGGGCGGAGAGTCAAGGGAGAGAGGGGGGTGGGGCCAACCAAACTCTAACCCGTCCACTGGACTAATGGCCCCTAGGCAAGGATAACAGCGCAATGGCAAAGCCGATTAAAGCTATCGTCGAACCGACGCTGCTCATCTGGGCGCGAGAAAGTGCGAGCATCTCCCTTGAGGAGGCCGCACGCTCTCTCAACATTCCTGAGGCCCGGCTGACCAGCTGGGAAGCTGGCGTCGATCGGCCAACCGTGAAACAGCTTATGAGGCTCGCCGAAGTCTACAAGCGCCCGATGAGCGTTTTCTATCTCCCTGAACCGCCACAGAACTTCCAAGCTTTGCGAGATTTCCGGCGATTGCCGTTCGATCAGCCGCGCCAGCTGTCCAGGCAGCTCGCATTTGAGGTTCGCGCGGCGCAAGAGCGCCGCCTCATCGCGCTCGAGGTTTTTGAAGCACTCGGGGAACAGCCAGCTCTATTTCCTCTGGAGGCGCAGCTATCGGACAATCCTGCGGAAGTAGCGGCTCGAATGCGCGATTTCTTAGGGGTCACGATCTCGCGACAACAGTCTTGGCGCAGCCCCGATATCGCTTACCGGGAATGGCGTGAGGCTATCGAGGGCATCGGCGCTCTCGTATTCGCTTTGAGCGGACCCCACCACCGGGTCAGCCTTGATGAGGCGAGAGGATTTGCGTTTGCTGATCGTCCGCTTCCGGTGATCGTCATCAACGGAAATGACCGACATAACGGGCGCATTTTCACAATGATGCACGAGCTTGGGCATATCGTCCTTGGGCAAAGCATCTTGGAGAATACTGCTGAAGTCGGCGACTGGATGCCACCCGAAGACAGGGCAATCGAGGCGTTCGGCAACAAGTTCGCCGCGAGCTTGCTGATGCCTGAGGCATTGTTGCGCGCTGACCCCATCGTGCTCGCTTATCGGTCTGGGATCGATTGGGATGAAGAGAGCATTGAGGCTTTGGCCGGGCGCTTCAGCGTCAGCCGGGAGGCGCTGCTATTCCGCTTGGCAGGGTTTGGGCTTGTGAGGCAGGCGTTCGCCCGTGAGCGCGCGGCCGCGTATGCTGCCCAGTACCGTGAACAAGATGAGCTGCGGACAGCGGCGGGGCCAGTTCGTATCCCCTATCAGCGCCAAGTTTTGAGTCACCTCGGACGCGGCTTCTCTAGGCTTGTGCTGCAAGGGTATCATGCCCAGCAAATCACGCTTAGCCGGGCGTCCGAATATTTAGGCCTGCAAGCAAAGTTTGTCGCTCCCCTCGAGCGTGACGTATTCGCCAGGGGCCGCTGACAATGTATTGCATCGACACGAGTTCGCTGATTGCCTCGTGGGACGAGCGGTATCCGCCTGAATTTTTTCCGCGGTTCTGGGACAATCTCGACGGCGGGGTCACAACTGGAAAAAATTCTGTCGTCCATGGCGGTCCTGAATGAGACGTCAAAGCGATCAAAAGACCTCTATACGTGGCTTTCTCAGCGCGACACGATGTTCGTCGACTTTAAAGAAGGCGTGCAGCTGGCAGTACGCGACATACTGGCTCAGTTTCCTCGACTGGTCGGGGAGCGGAAACACCGAACTTCAGCCGACCCGTTTGTCATTGCGACAGCGCAGCTTCGGGGGCTGGTCGTCGTCACTGAAGAAAAGCCGACCGCCAGCCTCAACCGACCAAACATCCCGGACGTTTGCGCGGAGCTGGACGTGAAGTGCATAAACTTGATTGAACTCATTCGGGCCGAAAAATGGGTGAGCGGGTAATCGCACCGCCCCCGCACTAAACCCCTACCCGCTCACCTTCTTCAACCGCTCGCGCAGCTCGGCGAGCACGTATTCATTGCCCGCGGCGATGTCGCCGGTTTCCAGGACGTCGCCGGTTTCCTCGATGGCGCCGGCGAAGCCGCCCGCTTCGCGCATCATGACGATGCCCGCGGCGATGTCCCAGGGTTTCAGGCCGCGCTCCCAGAAGCCGTCAAACCGGCCGGCGGCGGTCCAGGCGAGATCCAGCGAGGCCGCGCCATAGCGGCGGATGCCGGCGCACATGGGCATGATGGCGTGAAGTTCTTTCAGGGCGCGGGCATGGCCGGTCTTGCCGAAGAAGGGCAGGCCGGTGGCGATGACGCAGTCCTGGAAATGGCGCCGCTCGGCCACGCGCAGGCGCCGGTCATTGACATAGGCGCCGCGGCCCTTTTCGGCGTGGAACAGATCATCGGTGGCGGGGTTGTAGATCACGCCCGCGATCAGCTCGCCCTCGCGCTCCAGCGCCACGGAGATGGCGAAATGGGGCTGGGCGTGGGTGAAGTTCGTGGTGCCGTCCAAGGGGTCGACGATCCACCGGTGGGTGCGGTCGGTGCCCTCCACCGCGCCGCGCTCCTCCATCAGGAAGCCATAGCCGGGACGGCCCTTGGACAGCTCGGCGAAGAGGATTTCTTCCGATTTGAGATCGGCGGCGGTGACGAAATCGGCCGGGCCCTTGCGCGAGACCTGCAGGTGTTCGACCTCGTTGAAGTCGCGCACCAGCTTGCGGCCCGCCTTGCGGACCGCGCCGGTCATCACCTGCATCAGGGCGGAGACATTTCCCATGGGCCTAGTCGGCCCGGCGCACGTAAACGCCGTCTTCGGTGGACACCACGATCCTCTCGCCCACGCCCACAAACGGCGGCACCGCCGAGCGCACGCCGCCGGTGAGGATGGCCGGCTTGTAGGAATTGGCCGCCGTCTGGCCCTTCACCACCGGCTCGGTCTCGACGACGACCAGCTCGACATGGTTGGGCAGGGTGATGCCAATGGGCTTGTCCTCGTAGAGCTCGACCGTCACCTTCATGCCGTCGGACAGGAAGGCGGCGCGCTCCTCGCTGACGAAATCAATGTGCAGGGAGATCTGCTCATAGGTTTCGGTGTTCATGAACACGAGCATCTCGCCCTCGGGGTAGAGATACTGATAGTCGCGCTGCTCCAGGCGCACGCGCTCGACCTTGTCCGCCGAGCGGAAGCGCTCGTTGAGCTTGCGCCCGTCAATAATGTTCTTGAGCTCCACCTGGGCGAAGGCGCCGCCCTTGCCGGGCTTGACGTGATCGGCCTTCACCGCCGTCCACAGCGTCTCCTGGTGCTTGATCACCATGCCGGGCTTTATTTCATTGCCGTTGATTTTCATGGGCGAGGTCAGTCCTGCTGGCCGGGCTCGAAAACGAGCCGGGCGCGCCGCGTCAGATCGGGCGCGGGTGTATCAGCGCGCAGGCGGCGCGGCAAGGCTGGTGGGGAGGGGCGGTCAGGCCCCTCCCCCCGCCGCCTGCGCCAGCACGCTCATCAGCCGCCGCGCCCAGCCGAGGCCAAAGCTGGGGAAGGTGTTGAGGCGGGCGTAGAAGACCATGCGCCGCGCGGCGATCTCGCACACGGTCTGGCCTGCGTCCTGGCGGGCGGCGGCGGCGAGGGTTCTGGGGCCGATCACGCCGTCATCGGCGGCGCCGAGCGCCCTTTGCAGAAACAGCGCCGCCTGGCGGGGACCGTGATTGACGGCGGCGTCGAAGACCATGAGGTCGACGCCCGGCGGCAGGTCGCTGCAGCGGCAGGCGTCCCAGTAGCGGGCGCGATAGATGGCGCCGGCCTCGGCCAGGGTCAGGGCGCGCACATCCTCCCGGCTCACCGGCTGGCCGCGCCATTGCGCCAGCACGCCGTGCGTGATCCCGTAATTCGTCGCGCCGCCGGGATCAGCGGGATGGTCGGAAAATCCGCCCTCCCAGTGCAGCACGTGCGCCAGCACTGTCTCGAACCGGTCCATGCCTTGCCTCCATGCTTCAGAACGCGGCGAGGATGAGGGTTGGAGCCGGCAAGGGCATTGCTCCGGGGACAGAGAGGGCGAAATGAGGGCCCGCGTGGCGAAATCCATTCCCGTGGGCGCGCAAAGCCCTTAAACCTCGCGCCCATGATTCACGGTCTCTCCCGTCTCGGCTTCGGTGTCTCGGGCGCGCACGGCACGCCGCTGGTGAGCGCGCAGGCCACGCGGGGCCTGATCCGCCAGGCGTTCGAGGGCGGGGTGCGGGTGTTTGATACGGCGCCCGCCTATGGCGCGGGCGAGGCGGAGCGCCGTCTGGGCCGGGCGCTGCGCGACCTGCCGCGCAGCGAGGTCTTTGTGTGCACAAAGGCAGGGATAGCCAGCGAGGGCGTCTCCGAACGGCTGCGTGATTTCTCACCCGAAGGCATAGAAACCAGCATGCGCGCCAGCCTCGCCCGGTTGGGGGTGGAGGGGGTGGACGCCCTGTTTCTGCACGGGCCGGATCCGTATGAGTTGACCGATGCGTTATTCGACCGGCTGGCGGCGCTGAAATCGGCGGGCGCCTTCGCGGCGCTGGGCGTCACCGGGCTGGGGCCAGAGCTGGATGCAGCCATCGCCTCGGGGCGCTTTGACCTGATGATGACGCCCGTCCATCCCTTCATCAATGCGCGCGAGGAGGCGCGCCTGGCGGCGGCGCGGGCGCGCGGCATGGCGGTGATCGCCATCCAGACCGCGGGCGACACCCCTCCACCCCGGCGCATGCCTGGCCGGCCGGCGGACCTGTACGCGCTGGCGCGCAGCCTGCGCCCTGCCACCCCCGGCCGGGGCCGGGTCGATCCGGTGCAGGGCGTGCGCGCAGCGCTGGCGCGCGCCGAAGTCAACACGGTGCTGATCACCACCACCCGGCGCGCCCATCTCGACGCTCATATCGCCGCCTGTCTCGACGCAGGCGGACTGGACTGGGCCGGACCGCCGCGCGCGCTAAATGCGGTGCCCATGGCGCAAAACGATCTGCCTGATGAGGCCGCTCCGGCAGAGAACGCGTCGCCCGGTGGCGGCGTCCCGGCGCCTGAACCCGTCTGCGACACTGAGCCGGACACCGAGACTGCCCTGCCCGCCTTCGCTTTTCCCGCACCGACGCGCGCCGCCGGGCTGGCGCGGCTGCAGGCGTTCACGCCCGCCATGGGCGGGACATACGCCGCGCACCGCAATGAGGATCGGGGTCCGCAGGACCGGTCCAATGTCTCGGCGTTGAGCGCCCATATCCGCCGCCGGATCATCCGCGAGGACGAGCTGGTGCGCGCCGCCATCGACGCCCACGGGCTGGAGGCGGCTGAGACCTTCATCCAGGAGGTGTGCTGGCGCACTTACTGGAAAGGCTGGCTGGAGATGCGGCCCGCGGTCTGGGCCGACTATCGCGCCGGGCTGGCGGACGATCTGGACGCGCTGGAGCGCGACGGCGCGCTGGCGCAACGCTACGCCGCCGCCATGGAGGGCCGCACGGGGCTGGCCTGCTTTGACGCCTGGGCGCGCGAGCTCAATGAGACCGGCTATCTGCACAATCATGCGCGCATGTGGGCCGCCTCGATCTGGATCTACACGCTGGACCTGCCCTGGCGCCTGGGCGCGGACTGGTTCCTGCGCCATCTCATCGACGGTGACCCCGCCTCCAACACGCTGAGCTGGCGCTGGGTGTGCGGGCTGCATACGCCGGGCAAAACCTATCTGGCGCGCGCGGCCAATATCGCCCGCTTCACAGGGGGCCGGCTCCGGCCGCACCCGCGTGATCTCGCCTGCGAGGCGCCGCCGCTGAGCGATGATCCGGGCCATCCCGCGCCAGCGCCGCTGGCGCCCGCCGCGCGTGTGGACCGGACCGCGCCCAGCGTCCTCCTGCTCACCGGAGAAGACCTGCATCCCGAAAGCTGGGGCGTGCAGGGCATGGATATCCGGGGCGCGGCGACACTGGATTCGTCCGCTGCCCTCAGCCCGCTGGCCGTCGGAGAGGCCGCCAGCGCCTTCACCCGCGCCGCCTTCGCGGATGCCCGCCAGCGCACAGCGCAGGCGTTTGGCTGCGCTGTGAACGAGGCGGGGTCGATGGCGGATGTGATCGCCCTCGCCCGCCAGGCCGGCGCCCGGCAGATCATCACCCAGCGGCCCTGTCAGGGCCCGGCGCGCGAAGCGCTTGATTCGGCGGCGCCGGCGATCAGAGCCGCCGGGCTGACGCTGGGCGAACTGCGCCGCAGCTGGGATGAGGCGTTCTTTCCGCATGCGGACAAGGGCTTCTTCAAGCTGAGGAAAGCGATTCCCGACGTTTTCAGATCCCTTGGCCTGACCGCCGCCTCCGGCGGGTGCGGATGACAAGCCGCCCAAGCCCGGCTAAGCGTTACGGGTCTGGCCGCGCCCCGCGCGCCGGCCCGGCGCGAAGCGAGGTGGTGCAATGCAGACCGATCTGCTGGGCAAACTGAAGGCGCTCGCCGAGCCCTCGCGCCTGCGCATCGTGTCGCTCCTGTCCCAGGGCGAAATGACGGTGAGCGAGATCATCCAGGTGCTGGGCCAGAGCCAGCCGCGCGTCTCGCGCCATCTGAAACTCCTCGCCGACGCCGGACTGTGCGAGCGCTTTCCCGAAGGCGGCTGGGTGTTCTACCGGCTGGTGCGCAGCGGGCCGGTGTCGCGGCTGGCCGCCTTGATCGAGGACTTCACCGACACCGAGGACCCCCAGGTCCAGCGCGACCGTCAGCGCCTGTCCGAGCTGAAACGCTTGCGCGCGCAGAGCGCCGAGCGCTTTTTCGAGGCCGCTGCGGCGCAATGGGCGCAGATCCGCTCCATGCATTTCTCTGAAGGCGCGGTGGAGACCGAGCTGGTGCGCCTGATCGCGGGACGGCGCTTCAAGAGCCATGTGGATGTCGGGACGGGCACCGGGCGCATGCTCGAGCTGTTCGGCGCCCAGGCCGATGAGGGCATGGGTGTCGACCTGTCGCGCGAGATGCTGTCGGTCGCCCGCGCCAAGCTGTCTGAAGCCGGCCTGTCATCGCGCTTCGTGCGCCAGGCCGACGCGTCGGCCCTGCCGGTGGAGGATGGCGCGGCGGACCTGGTGACGGTTCACCAGGTGCTGCATTATCTGTCAGACCCGCGCGAAGCGGTGCGCGAATGCGCGCGCGTGCTGGCGCCGGGCGGGGTGCTCATGATCGTGGACTTCGCCGAGCACCGCCATGAGACGCTGCGGGTGGAACACCATCACCGCCATCTCGGTTTCCCGCCCGCCCAGGTCACCGGCTGGCTGACCGGCGCCGGGCTCGACCTCAAACAGCTCCTCACCCTGGAGCCCGAAGGGATCAAGGGCGGGCTGACCGTACTGATCTGGGCCGCCGAACGTCCGCAGACCTGAGCTGGAGCCTCCCATGACCCTCGCCGCCCTCGCCGCGCACGCCGACCGTCTTGCCCGCGCGGACATGCGCGCGCTCATCGCCGAACCCGGCCGCGACGAGGCGCTGGTCCTTGAGGCCGCCGGCCTCGTGTTCGACGCGCGCCGCCAGCGGCTTGATCTGGAGGCGTGGTCCGCGCTTCATGGCGCCGCCGCGGCGGCGCGCGTCCCGGACGCCTTCGCCGCACTGATGGGCGGGGCGGTGGTCAACGCCACGGAAGGGCGCCCTGCCTTGCATGGCGCCTGCCGCAATCCGCAGCGCCTCGGCGACGCGGCGCTCGCCAGGCGGCTCAGCGAGGCGCGCGCGCGCACCGCCGCCTTCGCCGACACGTTCGACGCGCCCGGCGCGCTGGACGGCCACCCCCTGCGCCGCATCGTCAATATCGGCATTGGCGGGTCGGATCTGGGGCCGCGCTTTGTCTATGACGCGCTCAAAGCCTGGCGGCGCGAGGGCGTGGAGGCGCGCTTCGTCTCCAATCTCGACCCGGCCGATCTCGACGATGCGCTGGAGGGGGCGCAGGCCGAAACCACGCTCATCGTCGTCGTGTCGAAATCCTTCACCACCCAGGAAACCCTGATGAACGGGCAGGCGGCGCGCGACTGGCTGGCCGCGCGGCTGGGCGAGGCGGGGGCGAATGCGCGCCTGTGCGCCGCCACGGCGGCGCCGGACAAGGCGGCGGCGTTCGGCGTGGACGCGGCACGCATCTTCCCCTTCGAGGAGGGGGTCGGCGGGCGCTATTCGCTGTGGTCGCCGGCCGGGATATCCATCGAGCTGGCGGTCGGCGCGCGCCATTATTCGCGCCTGCTGCATGGCGCGCGGGTGATGGACGACCATGTGATGGCAGCGCCGCCACACGCCAACATGGCCATCGCCAAGGGCCTTGTGGACGCCTGGAACCGGGCGGCCCGAAGGCTCCCCTCGCGCTGCGTGGCGGCGTATTCGTCACGGCTGGAGCGCCTGCCCGCCTATCTGCAACAGCTCGAAATGGAGAGCCTTGGCAAGTCGGTCACGCATGACGGGAAGGCGCTGGCGGCGGGGCATTCGGGCGCGCTGGTCTGGGGCGGGCGCGGATCGGACCTGCAGCACTCGGTGTTCCAGTGGCTGCACCAGGGCCAGAACGAGGCGCCGGTGGATTTCATCGCCCTGAAAGACCCCGTCTTCATGGAGGACCCGCGCGCGCGGGCGCTGAACGCCAATCTCGCGGCGCAGGGCGCAGCGCTGACCACGGGGCGCGCGGGTGGCGAAGGCGCGCTGGGCGCCCATTTGGCGATCGCGGGCGGGCGGGCGAGCAGCACCATCCTTCTGCCCGGCCTGAGCCCGGAAAGCCTGGGCGCGCTGGTGGCGCTGCACGAGCACAAGGTGGTGGTGGAAGCGGCGCTCTACGGGCTGAACCCGTTCGACCAATGGGGGGTGGAGCTGGGCAAAGCGCTTGCCCGTGACCTGCTTTCCGGCGACACGGGCGGCTTCGATCCCGTCGCGCTTGATCTCGCCCGCCTTCTCGGGCTGGACGCCTCCTAGGCGTTCGCTTCCACGGCGCGAATCCGCTTATAAGCGCGTTCAAGACCGGCTCTTGACAAAGGCTCGCCCATGACCCGCACGCCCGCCCTCCCGCCTCTGGACACAGCCGCGATCCAGCCGCTGGCCGACGCGATCCGCGCCCTCGCCATGGATGCGGTGGAAGCGGCCGCGAGCGGTCATCCCGGCATGCCGATGGGGATGGCCGACGCCGCCGCCGTGCTGTGGACGCGCCATGTCAGCTTCGACCCGGCCGATCCCGACTGGCCCGACCGCGACCGGTTCGTGCTGTCGGCGGGCCACGGCTCCATGCTGATCTATTCCATCCTGCACCTGATCGGGGTGGAGGGCGTAACCATGGAGGAGCTGCGCAATTTCCGCCAGCTCGGCTCCAAGACGCCGGGCCATCCCGAGCACGGCCACACCCCGGGCGTCGAGACCACCACCGGCCCGCTGGGCCAGGGCATTGCCACAGCGGTGGGCATGGCGCTGGCGGAGCGTATGCTCAATGCGCGCTATGGCGATGATCTGGTGGACCACCGCACCTGGGTGATCGCCTCGGACGGCGATCTGCAAGAAGGCGTGAGCCAGGAAGCCATTGCGCTGGCCGGTCACTGGAAGCTGAACCGGCTGGTGGTGTTGTGGGACGACAATGCCATCTCCATCGACGGCTCCACCGAGCTGTCCGACACAACCGACCATGGCGCGCGGTTCGAGAGCGCGGGCTGGGCGGTGTTTCACGTGGACGGCCATGACGCGGCCGCCGTGGATGCGGCGCTGGCGCAGGCGCGGGGCAGCGACCGTCCGGTGCTGATCGCGTGCAAGACCATTATCGGCAAGGGGGCGCCGCTGAAAGCCGGGACCGCCGGCTGTCACGGCTCCCCGCTGGGGGCCGACGAGATCGCCGGGACACGCAAGGCGCTGGGGTGGAGCCACGAGCCGTTCACCATTCCGCAGGCCGTCTATGACGGCTGGCGCAGCGTTGCGGACCGGGGGGCCGCCAACCGCGCCGCCTGGGCGCAGCGCCACGCGGCGGCGCCGGCGCGCGGCGAGTTCGATGCGCAGCTGTCCGGTGACACGCCCAAAGCCGCGCTGGACGCGCTGGACGCCCATATTGCATCGGTTCTCCGCGACAAGCCCGCCCTGGCCACGCGCGCTGCGTCGGGCAAGGCGATCGAGAGCTTCTGGGACAAGATCCCGGGCCTTGTGGGCGGGTCGGCGGATCTGACCGGTTCGGTCAACACGCTCGTCAAGGGCCAGAGCCGCCTCAGCGCCGACAATTACGCTGGCCAGTACATCCACTATGGCGTGCGCGAGCACGGCATGGCCGCGGCGATGAACGGCATGGCGCTGCATGGCGGCGTGCGTCCCTATGCCGGGACCTTCCTGGTGTTCTCCGACTATTGCCGCCCGGCGGTGCGCCTGTCGGCGCTGATGAACCAGCCGGTGATCTATGTCTTCACCCACGATTCCATCGGCCTTGGCGAAGACGGCCCCACCCACCAGCCGGTGGAGCATTTGTCTGCCCTGCGCGCCATTCCCAACCTGGCGGTGTTCCGCCCCGCCGACGCGGTGGAGGCGGCGGAAGCCTGGCGTGTGGCGCTGGAGCGCCGGGACGGGCCGACGGCGCTGATCCTGTCGCGCCAGAAGACGCCGCATCTGCGCACCGGTGACGGGTCGAAGAATCTCAGCGCGCTCGGCGCCTATGTGCTCAGCGAAGCGGATGGCGCCGCACAGCTGACCCTGATCGGGACCGGCACGGAGACCGCGCTGGCGCTGGAAGCCCAGTGCCTTCTGAAAGCGCGCGGCGTCAACGCCCGCGTCGTGTCAGCGCCCAGCCTGGAGACTTTCCTCGCCCAGGATGCCGGGTATCGCAACAGCATCGTCGATCCGGCGCTTCCCGCCGTGGCGGTGGAGGCCGGGATGCGCTGGGGCTGGGACGCGCTGATCGGGCGCGAGGGCGGGTTTGTCGGCATGACCGGCTTTGGCGCTTCGGCGCCGGCTGAAGCGCTGTACGCGCATTTCGCCATCACAGCCGAGGCGGTAGCGGCCGAGGCCCTCAAGCGCGTATAATCCGCGCGCGCGCCGGCGCGCGTCAGGACGCTCCGCGCCCCTGCCTGAAGCAAGGACGGACCGCTCATGAGCGTGCTCGACGCCATCGCCGAAAGCGGCCTTGACCTTGATGACGTCGCGGCGATGACCGCCTTCCTGGCCGACGCCCACCCGGTGGACGCGGCCGCTCTGCTGGACGAGCTGGAGCCGGAACAGGCGCGCGATCTTCTGATGGCCCAGACCCTGGACCACCGGACCGAGATATTCGGCTATCTTTACGGCGAAACCCAGGCGGCGCTGGCCCATATCCTCGACCGCGCCAAGCTGGTCGAAATTGTCAGCGAGATGAATTCGGACGACCGGGCCGACCTGTATAACCGCCTAACCGAAGACCAGCGCGCCGCGCTGATGCCGGGTCTGGCGCGCGCCGAGCGCGAAGACATACGCCGCCTCGCCTCCCACGAAGAGGGCACGGCCGGGGCCATCATGACGTCCGACTACGCCACGCTGGGTCTCGAACTCACGGCGGGCGAAGCCATCGACTCCCTGCGCAAGGAAGCGCCCGACAAGGAGACGATCTATCGCGCCTATGTCGTGGACGCCGACCGCAAGCTTCTGGGCTCCGTGCGCTTGCAGGCGCTGATCCTCGCCGCCCCCGAAACGCCCATCGCCAGCCTGATGGAGCGCGGCGCGCTGGTGGTGCGCGTGGAAGAAGCCCAGGAGGAGGTCGCGCGCAAGATCGCGCGCTATGACGTACTGGCGATCCCGGTCATCAACGAGTCCGGCGAGCTGGTCGGCATCGTCACCCATGACGACGCGATCGACGTGGTCGAGGCCGAAGCCACCGAGGACTTCCACAAATTCGCCGCAGCCGGCGCTCTTGGCGAGAGCGTGCGCGATGCGCCGATCTTCACCCTCTACCGCAAGCGCATCGTCTGGCTGGTGATCCTGGTCTTCGCCAATCTGTTTTCCGGCGCGGGCATCGCCCTCTTCGAAGACACCATCGCCGCCTATGTGACGCTGGTGATCTTCATGCCCCTGATCATCGGTTCGGGCGGCAATGCCGGCGCGCAGGGCGCCACGCTCATGGTGCGCGCCCTGGCCACGGGCGATGTGGTAATGAAGGACTGGGGCGTACTTCTGGGCCGCGAATTGCTGGTAGCCATTCTGCTGGGAGCGACCATGGCGCTGGCCGTGGCGCCGATCGGCTATGCGCGCGGCGACATGGGCATCGCGCTGGTGGTGTCGATCTCCATGGTGATCGTGGTGCTCGCCGGCAGCCTGACCGGGATGAGCCTGCCCTTCGTGCTGAGCCGCCTGCGGGTGGACCCCGCGACCGCCAGCGCGCCGCTCATCGCCACCATCGCCGACGTGATGGGCATTGTGGTCTATTTCTCCATCGCCACGCTGATCCTGTTCTGATCCGGGCAGCTATCCTTGCAAATCTGACATCTGATGTTCGATTTGCAAGGATGCGACGCCGCAGGCCATTGAATTTAAATGGCCGCGCCTAACCCCGCTGCGCATGGCCGAAGGCGAGGAGGCGGGCGATGGCGTCGCGGGCCTTGTCCTCGCCCAGCATGGCGAAATCAGCGGCGCTGATGACCTCGCCCCCCACGAAGCGCTCCAGCGCCGGGCCGGCGGCCAGATCAATCATCACCGGCCCGCCGGGTCCCGTGACGGCGATATGACCGTCGTCTTCAGCCAGATGCAGGGCGATCAACGCGCGCCGCCGTATCTGCATCGTGTCAGTGATGGGTCCAAGAAGCAGCGCGCCCAGCGTGTCGGGCGTGCGCGAGGTGACGAATTCGTCCGCGAACAGGCCGATCACCGAGGCGATATCGGCCTCGGCCTCCACCTGGCGCAGCGCCTTGATGAAACGGAGCTGGAATGCGTTCGGGTCGGCGGCGCGGTGAAAGCCTGGCGGCAGGGATCGGCGCAGCTCAGGCAAGCGAAGGGCGGCTTCGGACACTGCTTCCAGCAGGAAATCGGCCCAGGTGCGGGTGATCACGCCGGTGGTGACGTGCAGGGATGGGGCTTGCGAGCCCTCATTGACCGCATCGTGCATCAGCCCGCGCGGCACGTAGAGGACGTCGCCGGGCTTCAGGACGAGCTCCTGGCTGGGCTCGCCCGGAGCGTGCTGGCCCGGCGTGAAGCGCTCGCCGCGATAGGGCGCGCCCACCGGCGAATCATACAGCCGCCAGCGCTTCTCGCCCTCCACCTGGAGGACCAGGACACAGTGATTGTCATAATGGGTCTGGAACCCCTGGGCGTTGGGCGGGGTAAGGTAGATATTGGTCTGCACATGGGCCGACAGGTCCGCCTCCAGCGCCCGGCACAGATCGGCGAGCGCGCGCACGCGGGTGTGCAGCTGGGGCAGGATGAGCGTCGCGCCCTGCTGGAAGAGCCGCGCGGCCTGGCCCCGGTCCAGCACGCCATGGCGGTTGATATAGGCGCTTTCAGCCAGCTTGGGCTCGGCGCGGGCCATGGAGGCCTCGCCGTCGCGAAACACCTCGCACGCGAGGCGCCGGTCGATCTCGGCGGTGGAGATGAGGGCGCGAAACCGTTCCGGATCGCGCGCCCTGACATGCAGGGCGCGTTGCTCATAGGTGTCATTGAGGAACGCGGCCGCATCGTGCGGGGCGATCAGATCAGCGAGCCCGAACGGGCCGGACGCGGCGTCCATGATCAGCAGCGCCGCCCCTGCCCGCCCGGATCGGCCCAGGGGCCGGAATCGGAGTCCGAACAGGACCGAGATCCGCCGCGGCCGTAATTGGCGCGATCCGCATATGAGCCGCTGTCATTGTCGGTGATGCCGGTATAGCCCGGCGCGTACCCGCCGCAGCGCACGCCCTGCCCGCCCGGATCGGCGTAGCGTCCGCTATCCGCGTCGGAGCACGCCCGCCCGCCGCCGGCGCCGCGTCCGTGACCGTAATTGGCGCGATCCGCATATGGGCCGCTATCGGAATCGGTAAAGCCGGTATAGCCGGGCTCGTACCCGCCGCAGCGGCGGCCCTGGCCGCCCGGATCGGCATAGGTCCCGCTATCGGCGTCCGTGCAGCCCGAGGCGATCGCACAGCGCTGGCCTGCGCCGGCGGGGTCGGCGTAAAATCCGCTATCACTGTCCGAACAGCTTGCGCCAAAGCCGGGCGAGCGCCCGTAGCCCGCAGCGTCGAACGGATCGGAATCGGTGTAGCCGGTATAGGGCCCTGTCGCACAACCGGTGAGGCCTGCCGCTCCAATAGCCGCAGCGCCGCCTGCGACGCGCGCCAGAAACGAGCGCCGCGTCAGTGGTCTGAACTTGCCCATATCCGCCCCCCAAGCTTCAACACACTGACTCTACGGCGCGGTTTGGCGTATGGCGAGCAAAAAAAGTCGAACTGCCGCGCCTTCTATTCCTGGTGTCTGAAACCGCACGCGCGGGAGTGAACAAGCCGGGCTATGCTGGCCCCATGAGCGCAGCGATTCGCATTCTCGGCGTCGATCCCGGCCTTGGCGCCACGGGCTGGGGCATGATTGACCAGACCGGGTCCCGGCTGGCGCTGGTGGCCTATGGCGTGATCCGCGCGCCGGCGCGCGCGCCGATGGCGCTGCGCCTGTGCGCGATCCATGACGCGCTCGACGCCCTGATCGCCGAACATGGGCCCCATGAAGCCGCCGTCGAGGACCAGTTCGTCCACGTCAATCCCGCCAGCGCCCTGAAGCTCGGTCAGGCCCGCGCCGCGGCCATGCTGGCGCCCGCACGGGCAGGGCTCAGCGTCGCCGAATATGCGCCGCGCCTGGTGAAAAAGGCGGTGGTGGGCACTGGCGCCGCGGACAAGGCCCAGATCGCGGCCATGGTGGCGGTCATCCTGCCGGGCGCAAAGGCCGAGGCCGACGCCGCGGACGCGCTGGCGGTCGCCATCTGTCACGCCCATCACCGGCGGCCGGCCGGGATGGTTTCAGCAAGGGCGGCGTCATGATCGGCAAGCTCAAGGGGATCGTGGACAGCGTGGGCGAGGAAGAGGCGGTCATCGACGTGGGCGGGGTGGGCTATCTCGTCCATGCCGGCGCGCGCACGCTCTCACGCCTCAGCCCCGGCGCGGCGGTCAGCGTGCATGTGGAGACCTATGTGCGCGAGGACGCGCTCAAGCTCTTCGCCTTCCTCACAGAGTCCGAGCGCGCCTGGTTCGTGCGCCTGCAGTCGGTGCAGGGCGTGGGCGCACGCCATGCGCTGGCCCTGCTCGACGCCATTGCGCCGGGCGAGATTGAAAGCGCGGCGGCGCTGGGCGACGCCTCGGCCTTCTCGCGCGCCAGAGGCGTCGGCCCCAAGCTCGCCCAGCGCATCGCCACGGAACTCAAAGACAAGGCGCCGCCCGCCGGACGCACGCTGGGCGGGGGCGCGGCGCTGGCCGCGCCTGCCGGATCAGGCGCACGGTCCGAGCCCGGCGCGCCCGCCGCCAGCGCCGCGCGCGAGGCGGCGGTGTCGGCGCTGATCAATCTGGGCTATGGCGAAAGCGACGCCCGCCGCGCCGCCGCGCAGGCCCTGCGTGATCTGGGCGATGAGGCGGGCGAAGGCGCGCTGATCAAGGCCGCGCTGAAAGAGCTGGCGCGATGAGGGTTCAGGACTTTTTTTCCTTCCCTCTTGTGTGGGTGAGGCCGCCAAGTCTGGTCCGGGGGACCAGACGACCGGCCGAACGGGCTGAGCGAGGCGAAGCCGGTTGGGGGCGAGCGCCAAACTATGAACTCGCCCTTGCTCTCCAGCGCTTCCCCGGCGAAAGCCGGGGCCCAGTTGCGGCGGTCTGTCTGGGTCCCGGCTTTCGCCGGGAAAACGCAAAAGGGACGAATTGTAAGAGCAGCGTCCGCCTCTATCGCTTCGGCGCCTCCTTCACCGCAAATCGCGTAAGGAGCGGTGCCTCAGGAACCGTCCCATGACTGACCCCGAGCGCATCATCTCGCCCGAAGACCAGGCCGGGGACGGGCGGGACAAGGCGTTGCGGCCCCTGTCGTTTGGCGATTTCGTCGGTCAGGCGGCGGCGATCTCCAACCTGAAAGTGTTTGTCGACGCCGCCGGGCGGCGGGGCGAGGCGCTGGACCATGTGCTGCTATCCGGCCCGCCGGGTCTGGGCAAGACGACACTGGCCCAGATCGTCGCGCGCGAGCTGGGCGTGGGCTTTCGCGCCACCTCCGGACCCGTCATTGCCCGCGCCGGCGATCTGGCCGCCATCCTGACCAATCTGGAGCCGCGCGACGTCCTGTTCATCGACGAGATTCACCGCCTGCAGCCCATTGTGGAAGAGATTCTCTATCCCGCCATGGAGGATTTCGCCCTCGATCTGGTGATCGGCGAAGGGCCCAGCGCGCGCACCGTGCGCATCGATTTGCCGCCCTTCACCCTGATCGGCGCGACCACGCGCGCCGGCCTGCTGGCGACGCCCCTGCGCGACCGGTTCGGCGTGCCGGTGCGGCTGGAGTTTTATGACGCGGCGGAGCTCGCCCACATCGTGGCGCGCGGCGCGGGCAAGCTGGGCGCGGCGATGACTGAGGACGGCGCCATGGAGATTGCAAGGCGCGCGCGCGGTACGCCGCGCGTGGCGGGGCGGCTTCTGAGACGGGTGCGAGACTTTGCCGAATCCGATGGTTCGCCGGTGATCGACCGCGCGGTGGCCGACGCGGCTCTGGCGCGCCTCGACGTAGACGTGCTGGGCCTCGACAGTCTCGACCGGCGCTATTTGCGGGTGCTGATCGAGAGCTTCGCCGGTGGACCCACCGGCGTGGAGACGCTGGCGGCGGCCTGCGCCGAGGCGCGTGATGCGCTTGAAGACGTCGTCGAACCCTTCCTGATCCAGCAGGGCTTCATCCAGCGCACCCCGCGCGGCCGGGTCGCCGCCGCCCGGGCGTGGGCGCATCTGGGTCTGGAGCCGCCGCGCAGAGCGGGCGATGCTGACCTGTTCGGGGACGCGCCGTGAGCCCGGACGCCGGCCAGTGGAGCGGCGGCGCGCACCGCCTGCCTGTACGCGTCTATTATGAAGACACCGATTTCACCGGCGTGGTGTATTACGCCAATTATCTCAAATTCCTGGAGCGCGGACGCACGGATGCTCTGCGCACCGCCGGGGTGTCGCACAGCGATCTTCTGGCGCTGGACCCGCCGCTGGGTTTCGCCGTGCGCCGCATCGCCGTGGACTATATAGCCCCGGCGCGGATCGATGACGCGCTGGTGGTGGAGACCCGTTTTGTGGAGGCGCGCGGCGCAAGGCTGAGCGTCAGCCAGCGCATCCTGAAAGGCGAGAGCGTCCTCATCACCGCCCAGGTGGACGCCGCCTGCATCGATCTCAACGGGCGGCCCCGCCGCCTGCCGGCGGCGACGGCGGCGTCGTTTGAGCGGCTGATCACGCCGCGCCCGGACGCCTGAACCGCCGCAAGGGGCAGTTGCGTTAAGCCTTTTTCCCTTAAATCGCCGCATTCGGACGCGTTCATGCGAATCCATCGCGGACCTGCGTCTTGGCGCGCGGCTTGCACACGGCTACACAGCGGAGCGGCGCAGCCGGGGGG
The DNA here is from genome assembly GCA_016124675.1 of Alphaproteobacteria bacterium. Classification (GTDB taxonomy): domain Bacteria; phylum Pseudomonadota; class Alphaproteobacteria; order Caulobacterales; family Maricaulaceae; genus Oceanicaulis. The sequence continues at coordinate 46,078 of WGNG01000002.1, read as the reverse complement.
GCGCCTTCCAACTCGCCACATCGCGCCGTTTCTTGGCGCGCCAGAAAGGGGTCCGGTCGATCATCATGGAAAGCGTCGCCGTTGAACTGGCCAGCCCGCAGAACGAGCTGACAATCTTGTACCTGTTCATGCGCGCCGACATCGTCGTGAAGACGGTGATGGGCATTCTGGTGTTCATGTCCATCTGGTCTTGGGCGCTCTTCATCGAGAAAGCCATGGAGCTCAATCGCGCGCACGGGCGCGCGGTGCGATTTGAAAATGATTTCTGGTCCGGCGCAGCGCTGGACGATCTGGCCAAACGCTATGCGCGCGAACCCAAGGATCCGTTCGGGCGGGTGCTGGCGGCGGCCTTGCGCGACTGGGACGGATTTTCCGTGGCCAAGAGCGGCGGGGCCGAGGCCAATCGCGAATTGTCGAAGATGGAGAAGGGGCTCGGCATCCTCGCCTCCATCGGCTCGTCAGCGCCCTTCATCGGCCTGTTCGGCACGGTTTGGGGCATCATGAACGCGTTTCGCGCCATCGCGACAGAAGAGAACACGTCGCTGGCGGTGGTGGCGCCGGGCATCGCAGAGGCGCTGTTCGCCACGGCGCTGGGCCTGTTCGCCGCCATCCCGGCGGTGATTTTCTACAATGCGCTGAGCTCCAATCTCGGCAAGTACGCATCGAGGCTTGAGGGCTTTGTTGACGATCTGACCGCTCTGGCCAGCCGGGAGGGCTAGGAACATGGGCGCCCGGATTGATACAGGCGGAGGGTCTGGCGGCGGCCGGCGCCGGTGGAAGCCGAACGCCGAAATCAACGTCACGCCGTTCGTGGACGTGATGCTGGTGCTGCTGATCGTGTTCATGATCTCGGCGCCGCTGCTGACCGTCGGCATCGAGGTTGATCTGCCCGACACCGAAGCGCGCGCCATGACGACGTCGGAGGAGCCGCTCACCATCACCATCCGGGGCGATGGCGAGATCTACCTGATGGAGACCGCGGTCAGCTTTGAAGAGCTCGGCCCGCGCCTGCGCGCGATCGCCGGCGCGGGCGCGCGGACGCGCGTCTATATCCGCGCCGACCAGGGCGTCGCCTATGGCGATGTCGTACGGGTGATGGCCCGGGTGTCGTCCTCGGGCTATCCCAATATCGGCCTCGTCACAGATCCTGTCCGCGACTAGGAGCGCGCCATGCGCCAGGTCTTCGGATTCATCGCGTCGGCCCTGATCCACCTGGCCCTGGTGGCCACCGGGTTCATCTATTTTCCCCAAGCAGCGCGCTATGCATCGGACTCGGTGATCCTGCCGGTGGAGCTCGTGACGCTGGCGGACGTGACGAATGTGCGCGCCGCGCGCCCCGGTCCCGAACCGGTTCTGCCCGAGCCGGCGCCGGACCCCGTCATGCCCGAGCCGGAGACCCAGCCCGAGCCGGAAACCCAGCCGGAACCCACCCCGCTGCCTGACGAGCCGGAGCCGGAACCGGAGGCTGAACCCGAGCCGGCCCCCGCCGAGCCCGTACCGGAGCCGGAGCCGGAGCCTGAGCCCGAGCCGCGCCGCCAGCCGGTCGAGCCGGAGCTCGATCTGGATGATCTGTCGCGCCTGATCGACCTCTCCCGCCAGGACACCCGGTCCGGCGCGGCCGAGACGGGCGATACCCGGCGCGGCGCCGGCGAAGGCACGGACATGACAGCCACTTTGCAGGATATGCTGCGCAGTCAGATTGCGCGGTGCACACGGTCAAACGCCGATGCGCCCGCCGATATGGATTTGCGGGTGGTCGTCGAGCTGCGGCTGGAGCGCGACGGCTCCCTCACCAGCCCGCCGCGCCTGCGCGACGAGGCGCGGGTGATGAACTCGCCCAATCCCTTCCTGAGGGTGGCCGGCGAGCGGGCCATGCGCGCGGTCATCGACTGCCAGCCCTATCGCCTGCCGCCTGAAGCCTATGCGCAGTGGCGCCTTCTTGAAGTCAATGTTGACACCCAGAACAACCGATAGCGACCGCATCCCCCGTCCTGAAGTCCGGAGCGTCCCATGATCATCGCCCGCCTTGCCCGCCTGGCAGCCTTGTTGGCCGCCCTCGCCCTGCTCGCTGCGCCGGCCCTCGCCCAGACCCCGCTGAGGGTGGATGTCACCGACGGCCATCTCGATCCGATGCCGGTGGCCATCCCCGACTTTATCGGTGCGGACCGGCGCGCCGCCGATGCAGGCGCCGATATCGCGCGGGTGATCAACAATAATCTCGCCAATTCAGGCCTGTTCACGCCGGTGGATCCGGACGCCTTCATCGAGCAGATCGAGAATATCGACCTGCGCCCGCGTTTTGGCGACTGGCGTGTGATCAACGCCTCGGCGCTGCTGGTCGGCCGCGTCACCATCGATGGCGAAGACCGCATGCAGATTTCCTTCCGGCTGTGGGATACCGCCACCGAGCAGCAATTGCTGGGCTTGCAGTTCGCCACCACGCCCGACAACTGGCGCCGGATCGCCCACAAGGTTTCCGACGCGGTGTACGAGCGCCTGACCGGCGAGCAGGGCTATTTCGACTCGCGCATCGTTTATGTCGCCGAATCGACCGGCGCCGACGGCCAGACCCTGCGCCGCCTTGCGGTGATGGACCAGGACGGCGCCAATCCGTCCCTGCTGACTGACCGCACCTACATGGCGCTGCTGCCCAATTACTCGCCCAGCACGCAGCAGATCACCTTCGTCGCCCAGCGCGAGGACGGGCGGAATATGAGCTATCTCTACGACCTCGCCACCGGGCGGCGCGAATCCCTGTTTGATGGCGGCGGGCCGTCCATCAGCGGGGAAGGCCAGTCGCTGGCGCCGCGCTTTGCGCCGGACGGGCGCTCGCTGGTGGTGGCCGCCGAGCGGCACGGGTCGCACCACATCTTCCGCTACGACCTGCGCAGCCGCATCCTGCGCCAGATCACCAATCATCCCGCCGACGACGTCTCGCCGTCCTATGCGCCGGGCGGGGACCAGATCGTGTTCTCATCCAACCGTTCGGGCCGGTCCCAGCTGTATGTGATGACCGCCGACGGCGCAGACGTCACCCGCATCACCTTCGCAGAAGGTCAGTATTACGCCCCGGCCTGGTCGCCGCGCGGCGATCTGGTGGCTTTCGTGCGCCAGCAAGCCGGCGGACGGTTTGCGCTGGGCGTGGTGCGCGCGGACGGGTCGGGCGGCGAGCGGATCCTCTACGAGGGTTATTTCGTGGACAGCCCGACCTGGGCGCCGAACGGGCGCATCCTCGCCTTCACCCGCGGCGATTTCGATCGCAATGGCACGCAATATTCCATCTGGAGCGTGGATCTGGCCGGGTTCAATCTGCGCCGGCTGCCGACCCAGGGCGCCGCCTCGGATCCGGCCTGGTCGCCCTTGATTGAATAGCGCCGGCGTGCAACAAATTTTGCGCTTGCGCGTTGCCGGGGGGATTGCGCGTATGCCCGTATTTCGCGTAGATGCACGCGCCTTGCAGCCATCGGCGGCAGGCTTCTAGAGGGAAACATAACATGATGCGCCTCACCTTTGCTGCTGTCGCCGCTCTCGGCCTCCTGGCCTCGGCCTGCGCCAGCCGCCCCGACGTCGATCCGGATCCGATCACCAATGGCGGATCGGGCAACGTTACGCCTGACAATGGCCCTGTCCAGCCGGAAGGCCCCACGCCGGGCACGCCGGAACACTTCGCCGCCACTGCCGGCGACCGTGTCTTCTACGGTTATGACCGTCATGACCTGACCAATGAAGCGCGCGAAACGCTTCGCCAGCAGGCCGCGTGGCTCGCCAGCTACTCCAATACCCGCGTCCTGATCGCCGGCAATGCCGACGAGCGCGGCACCCGCGAATACAACCTGGCTCTCGGCGCCCGCCGGGCCAACGCAGCCCGCGACTTCCTGGTCGCCCAGGGCGTTGATCCTTCGCGTATCGAGACCGTCTCCTACGGCAAGGAGCGTCCGACCTGCCGCCAGTCCACTGAAGAGTGCTGGGCGATCAATCGGAACGCCACCACCGTGATCCAGTCGGGCTCGATGTCCTGATTGACTGACCGGATTGTTCAGGTCCTGCTGCGCGCCCGCAAGCTGATGCTTGCGGGCGCGATGCTGTCAGGGCCCCCGGCGCCTTGATTTCGCCGCGCGGGCGCGGAAACTGACCCGCGACACCGCCTCCCGTCCGACAGTCCGGAGACCGCCATGCTGCGCGCCGCCCTGCCTGCCTTTCTCGTGTTCCTCTGCCTGGCGCTCGCCGCGCCTGCGGAGGCCCAGAGCCGGCGCGAACTCCAGGCGCGGCTGGATAATCTGGAAGCGCGCCTGGCGCAGCTTGAATCCGGGGCGCAGGCTGGCGATCCGCTGGCCGAGGCGCTGCTGTCGCGCCTGGATGCGCTGGAACGCGAACAGCGCGTGCTGACCGGCGAGATCGAGCGGCTGAATTTCGAGAACCGGCAGCTGCGCCAGACACTGGAGCAGATCCGAAGCGCGCCGCCCCTGGCCAGCGAAGGCGGCGATACGCTGGTGCAGGGGCCCGCCGAAATCAATCCGGATGACCCGTTCGGTCAGGCCCGCGCCCAGACCGTCCAGCCCCTGCGCCTGCCCGACGACACGCTGTCCGGCGCGCCGGATGCTGCGCCCGCGGCGGCTGGCGATCCTGAAGAGGCGTTTGCACGCGCCCGCACGCGCCTTCTCGACGGGGATTTTGCCGGCGCGGAAGACGGCTTCCAGGCCTTCACCGATCAGCATGGCGATCACCGGCTTGCGGGCGAGGCGTGGTACTGGCTGGGCGAGACCCGGTTCGTGAACGGCGATCTGGCGGACGCCGCCGACGCCTATATCGCCTCCCTGCGCACCGACCAGCGCGGCGAGCGCGCCCCTGACGCGCTGGTGCGCCTGGCCGCCGCCTTTGCCGGGCTGGGCCAGAGGGACCGCGCCTGCCAGCTCCTGGGGACCTTCTCGCGCGAATACCCTTCCGCCAGCGATGATGCGCGCCGGCGCGCCGAGCGTGAGCGCGCGCGCACCGGCTGCTGACCGGGCGGGGCCGGCGCGCGGGTGACGCAGCACCGCCAGCACGGGCCTGACATCCCGGACCGGCCGGTCTTCGCGGCCGGATTCTCCGGCGGCGGCGATTCCACGGCGCTGCTCATCGCCTTGCGCGCGGGCTGGCCGGACGCCGCCGTGCACGCCCTCATCGTCGATCATCGCTTGCGCCCCGGGAGCCCCGCCGAGGCAGAGCTCGCCGCCCGCCGGGCACAGGCGCTGGGCGCAACGCCGCATGTTCTGGTCTGGGATGCGCCGCGCCCCGGCCAGGGCGCCGCGCGCACGGCGCGTCACAGGCTGATGGCGCTCGCCTGCCGGCGCCTTGGTGTCAGCCTGTTATGCCTTGGCCATACGCTGGACGACCGGGTTGAGACCTTGCGCATGCGCGCTGCGCGTCAGGGTGGCGGGCGGACTCTGGCGGCCATGGGGCCGGTCAGCGCCAGCCCGGTCTGGCCAGAGGGCCGCGGCCTCGCCATCGCGCGGCCGCTCCTGGGGCTGCGCCGCGATGCGCTGCGCGCCGCCCTGCGGCGATCAGGCGCGGACTGGATCGACGATCCTTCCAATGCCGACCGCCGGCATGAGCGCGTGCGGGTGCGTCAGGACCCGCCGGACCCCGGCATGGAGGCGGCGCTGCTCAGGGCTGGCGACAGCGCGCTGGCGGCAGCCCGCGAGGCGGGAGAGGCCGCGTACAGCCTCGTGCAGCAAGCCTGCGCCTTCACGTCCTGGGGCGGGGTGAGGATTGACCGGGACGCGGTCCTGGCAGCCGATGTCAATGTGCGCGAGCGCGCCCTGTCCGCCGTCCTGACCGCCGCTGCGGGTGCGGCGGCGGAGCCCGGCCCCGGTCTCGTCCGCCGCTTTCTGGGCGCCCTGGCTGACCGGGGCGCGATGACCGGGGCGGGCGCCCACCTTACCGCCTCGAAGATGCTGGGACGCGACCCCGGCGCAGCGGGCCGCGCCGACGGGGCGCCCGCTCCTGCGCCGCTGACGCTCGCGGCTGGCGAGACCGGCGTGTTCGATGGCCGCTACGAGGTTGCGGCGCCCGCGGCGTTGCGCCTCACCCTGCTCGGCGCGCGGCGGCCGGGGCTTGGCGAAGCGGACGCGCCGGGCGTGCTGCGCCCGGGCCTGATCCTGGCGGAGACGGCTGACGGGCCCGTTCTGGCGGGCGATGACGCACCGGGCCGCTGGCTGCTGCGCGACCGGGTGCTCAGTCTGACGCTTCCTCCCGCGCTTCCAACGTGGTTTGATGCACGCGACGCGCAAGCGCGTTCATGCGCCGCACTGGAGTTCACACCGGCGCAACCCCATATCTGAGGCTCGAAACGGCGATCCGCCGAGCCCGTCCGATCCGGCGCGTCCGGCGGACAAGACGCGCGAAGGACATCCGACGTCATGAATATGCGCAATATCCTGGTCTGGGCCATCCTGCTCATCCTGCTCCTGGCCCTGTTCAACATGCTTCAGGGGCCGGCGCGCGAACCGGCTGCGGCCGAGCTGAATTATTCCAGCTTCCTCGACCAGGTGGAGGCCGGGCAGGTCCGCTCGGTCACGATCCAGGGCGATGTGATCACGGGCGAATCGGCCAATGGCGAAACCTTCCGCACGGTGATTCCGGGCGATGCGCGCGTGTCAGACGCGCTGCGCCAGTCCGATGTGGAAATCACGGCCCGCTCCGCCAGCGAAGGCGGGATGGGGTTCTGGGGCCTGATCCTGAACTGGTTCCCCATGCTGCTTCTGATCGGGGTGTGGATCTTCTTCATGCGCCAGATGCAGGGCGGCGGGCGCGGCGCGATGGGTTTTGGCAAGTCCAAGGCCAAGCTCCTCACCGAAAAATCCGGCCGCGTGACGTTTGACGACGTGGCGGGCGTGGACGAGGCCAAGGAAGAGCTGCGCGAAGTCGTGGAATTCCTGAAAGACCCGTCAAAGTTCCAGCGCCTGGGCGGCAAGATTCCCAAGGGCGCGCTCTTGGTCGGCCCTCCGGGTACCGGCAAGACGCTGATCGCGCGTGCCGTGGCGGGCGAGGCGGGCGTGCCCTTCTTCACCATTTCCGGGTCTGACTTCGTGGAAATGTTCGTGGGCGTCGGCGCAAGCCGGGTGCGTGACATGTTCGAGCAGGCCAAGAAGAACGCGCCGTGCATCATCTTCATCGACGAGATCGACGCGGTGGGCCGCGCGCGCGGCGGCGGCATGGGCGGCGGCAATGACGAGCGCGAACAGACCTTGAACCAGCTCCTGGTCGAGATGGACGGGTTTGAGGCCAATGAAGGCATCATCATCATCGCCGCGACCAACCGGGCCGACGTGCTGGACAAGGCGCTGCTGCGTCCGGGCCGGTTCGACCGCCAGGTCCATGTGCCCAACCCCGACGTGACGGGCCGGGAGAAAATCCTGAAAGTGCACATGCGCGAAGTGCCCCTGGCCAATGATGTCGACGCCAAGACCATTGCGCGCGGCACGCCGGGCTTCTCCGGCGCGGATCTGGCCAATCTCGTGAACGAGGCGGCGCTGCTGGCGGCGCGGCGCAACAAGCGCGTCGTGGGCATGGCCGAGCTCGAGGACGCCAAGGACAAGGTCATGATGGGCCCGGAGCGCCGCTCCATGGTGCTCACCCAGGACCAGAAGGAAAAGACCGCCTATCACGAGGCCGGTCACGCCATTGTCGGCCTGGAGCTGCCGCTGTGCGATCCGGTCTACAAGGCCACGATCATCCCGCGCGGCGGCGCGCTGGGCATGGTGGTGTCGCTGCCCGAGATGGACCGGCTCAACTGGCACAAGGACGAGTGCGAGCAGAAGCTCGCCATGACCATGGCCGGCAAGGCCGCCGAAGTGCTCAAATATGGCGCCGGGCACGTGTCCAATGGCCCGGCTGGCGACATCCAGCAGGCGAGCGCGCTGGCGCGCGCCATGGTGCTGCGCTGGGGCATGTCGGACAAGATCGGCAATATCGACTATTCCGAAGCCCATGAAGGCTATACCGGTCAGGCGGGCGGGTTCTCGGTATCGGCCGAGACCAAGCGGGTGATCGAGGAGGAGGTGCGCCGCCTGATCGAGGACGCCTACCAGCGCGCCGTCTCCATCCTTGAGGAGAAGCGTGAGGACTGGGAGCGTCTGGCCCAGGGGCTTCTGGAATACGAGACCCTGACCGGTCCCGAGATCACCAATCTGCTCAAGGGCCAGCCGCCGGTGCGCGACGCCACCGTGCCGCCCAAGGCCGATGACAACACCCCGCCCGCAGGCGCGGTGCCAGAAGTGGGCGAGGACGAAGACGAGATCGCCGCGCCCGGCGGTCTCGGCCCGAAGCCGGGCCTGGCCTGAACCACGCGCCTGCACCCTGAACAGGCCCGCGCCCCGGCCGGCGCGGGCCTTTTTCATTGCCACATCCGCCTGATCGCGCTTCAAACCTCCCATGCCCGCTGCGCTCTCCCCGCTGTCGCCCTGGCGCCCCCTCGTGATGGGGGTGGTCAATGTCACGCCGGACAGTTTTTCCGATGGCGGGCGCTTTGTAGCGCCGCAAGCGGCGCGCGATCACGCGCTCACCCTGCTCGATCAGGGCGCGGACTGGCTCGATATCGGCGGCGAGAGCACCCGGCCCGGCGCCGAGCCGGTGGGTGAGGCCGAGGAGATGGACCGGGTGCTGCCGGTGATCGCGGCGATCCGCGCCGCGCGCGCCGATGCGCGTGTCTCCATCGATACGGTCAAGCCGGCAGTGGCTGAGGCGGCGATCCAGGCCGGGGCCGCCATGTGGAATGATGTCAGCGGCCTGCGGACCGACGGCGCCCTGGAGATGGCGGCCCGGCTCGGCTGTGCGGTCTGCCTGATGCACATGCAGGGCGAACCGCGCACCATGCAGGACGCGCCGCGCTATGATGATGTGATCACCGATGTGGCGCGCTTCCTCGGCCAGCGCGCGGGCGCAGCGATGGCGGCGGGCGTGGCGCGCGAGCGCATTGTGCTCGATCCCGGCATCGGGTTTGGCAAGACGCTCGCCCATAATCTCGCCCTTCTGGGCGCGCTGGAGCATTTCGCCGGGCTCGGCTTTCCCATCCTGGTGGGCGCCTCGCGCAAGCGCTTCATCGCCGGCATTGATCCGGCTGCGGGCGAGGCGTCAGACCGGCTCGGCGGATCGCTCGCCGCCGCCCTGTACGCCGCGCGGGCCGGCGCGGCGATGGTGCGCGTCCATGATGTGCGCGAAACCGTCCAGGCGCTGGACGTGCAGGCGGCGATCCTGGAGGCGCGCCGGTGAGCCAGGTCGCCCCCGAGACGCTCAGCGATTTCAAGGCGCTGGGCTGCGACGAGATCATCGATGTGCGCTCGCCGGGCGAGTTTGCCGAAGATCACATGCCCGGCGCGCTGAACCTGCCGGTGCTCGACAATGGCGAGCGGGCGCGCGTGGGCACGATCTATGTGCAGGAGGACCCGTTCCTGGCGCGCAAGATCGGCGCGGCGCTGGTGGCGCGCAACACGGCGCGTCATATCGAAACAATCCTGCACGACCGGCCCGGCGGCTGGCGCCCGCTGGTCTATTGCTGGCGCGGCGGCCAGCGCTCGCGCGCCTTCGCCACGATCCTGTCCGAGATCGGCTGGCGGGTCAGCGTCGTCGAGGGCGGATATCAGCGCTATCGCAAGGCGGTACACCAGCGCGTCTATGACGCCCCCTTGCCGGCCCGGGTGATCCTTCTGGACGGCGATACCGGCGCGGCCAAGACGGCGGTGCTGGCGCGGGTGCGGGCGCTGGGCGGGCAGGTGCTGGACCTGGAAGGCCTGGCGGGCCATCGCGGCTCGCTGTTCGGCGCCCTCAGCGCGCCCCAGCCCAGCCAGAAAGCGTTTGAAAGCGCGCTCGCCGCCGCCATCGACGCCCTCGACCCGGCGCGGCCCGTTCTGGTGGAAGCTGAATCAAGCAAGATCGGCGCGCGGATCCTTCCGCCCGCCCTGTGGACCGCCATGGCCGACGCGCCGCGCCTCATCATCAGCGCCCCGCTGGAGGCCCGCGCGGCGTATCTCGCCGCCGCCTATGGCGATATCGCCGACGATCCCGCCCGCCTTGATGCACTGATCTCCCGCCTCGCGCCGTTTCACGCGAAAGCCTTGATCGCTGAATGGCGCGCCCTCGCCGCAGGCGGCGCACTGGAAGCCCTGGCCGCCAGCCTGATGGCCGAGCACTACGACCCGCGCTACGCCCGCCAGCGCGAACGGTTCGAGCCCGCCGTGCGCGCGAGGTTCGAGGCGCAGAGGCTGGACGGGGAGAGCCTCGATGCGCTGGCGCGGGCGGTGATGGAGGCGATGGAGGAGTAGGGGGTGACTATCCTGAGGCGCCTTCGCCAGCACCCCTCACCTTTATCGTTCGACCGGTCGTCTGATCCCCCGGACCAGACTTTGCGGCCTCACCCCCTCAAAGAGGGGAGAGGGGGCTTCAACGGAGATGATAATCCGGAAAAGCCATCGCCTGGCCCCGCCGATAAAGACGCATCGTCCAAGCCTCCTCTCCCCCATTTATGGGGGAGAGGATAAAGGTGAGGGGGTGAGCGCGCCGCGCTGGAGACGATCAAGGATGTATCCCGGATCGGCTGCGCCGTCCGGGAAGGCAGGGGTGTTGCGGGCGCAGAGGAAAAAGAGGGCACACCCCCCTAAGCATCCACCTCCGCCTCCAGCGCGAACTCCTGAATGAAGTCGCGGCGGGGTTCGACCACGTCGCCCATGAGCTTGGAGAACAGCTCGTCGGCGATGTCGGCTTCCTCGATGGTGACCTGGAGGAAGGAGCGGGCGTCCGGGTCCAGCGTGGTTTCCCACAGCTGGGACGGGTTCATCTCGCCCAGACCCTTGTAGCGCTGGATTTTCAGCCCCTTGGCGCCCGAGGCCTGGACCGCGTGGACCAGCTGGGCGGGCGAGTGGATGATGGTTTCATTGCCGCGCTGGCGGAACACGGCCGGGCCGGCATAGTCATCCTTCACCGCCGCCGCACGCTCGGCCAGGCGCCGGGCATCGGGGCTGGCGAGGACGCGGTCGTCGAGGATGAGCGTTTCGGTCACGCCGCGCACATCGCGTTCGAACACGATGGCGCCTTCAGGCGCGCGCCGGCCGGTCCAGCCATCCTCGCCCTCATCGGCCATGGCCGCCAGGCGGCGGGCCGCCCGGTCGATGGCGTCGGGCTCGGCTTCGATGGACAGGGCGCCGGACAAAGCGGCGGCTTCCAGCGCGAAGATGGGCGCGCGCGCGGCGAGGCGTTCGAGCGACAGGAGCACGCCGCGCGCCGCCTTCACCCGGGCGGCAAGATCGGCGCCGGTAATGCTTTCCCCGCTGGCGAGGGCCAGCACGGCGTCCTGCGCGCCTTCCTCGATGAGGAAGGCGTCCATTTCGGCCTGATCGGTGAGGTAGCGTTCCGACTTGCCGCGCGCGACCTTGTAGAGCGGCGGCTGGGCGATATAGAGATGGCCGCGCTCGATCAGCTCGGGCATCTGGCGGTAGAAGAACGTCAGGAGAAGCGTGCGGATATGCGCGCCGTCCACGTCGGCGTCGGTCATGATCACGACCTTGTGGTAGCGCAGCTTGTCGAGATCGAGCTGGTCGCGGCCAATGCCGGCGCCCAGCGCCGTGATCAGCGTGCCGACCTGGTCCGAGCCCAGCATCTTGTCGAACCGGGCGCGCTCCACATTGAGAATCTTGCCGCGCAGGGGCAGCACGGCCTGGTTCTCGCGGTTACGGCCCTGCTTGGCCGAGCCGCCGGCCGAATCGCCCTCGACGATGAACAGTTCGGACTTGGCCGGATCTTTCTCCTGACAATCGGCGAGCTTGCCGGGCAGGGAGGAGATGTCCAGCGCGCTCTTGCGCCGGGTCAGCTCGCGCGCCTTGCGCGCGGCTTCGCGCGCAGCCGCCGCCTCGACGATCTTGGCGACGATGGCCTTGGCTTCGCCGGGATGCTCCTCGAACCACTCCGACAGCGTGTCGAACACCGCACCCTCGACTGCGGGACGGACCTCGCTGGAGACCAGCTTGTCCTTGGTCTGGCTGGAGAATTTCGGATCCGGCACTTTCACCGACAACACGCAGGTCAGCCCTTCGCGCGCATCATCGCCGGTGATCGACACCTTGGCCTTGGTCGCCGCGCCGGAGGTGGCGGCATACTGGTTGATCACCCGCGTCAGGGCGCCGCGGAAACCGGCCAGGTGCGTGCCGCCATCGCGCTGGGGGATGGTGTTGGTGAAGCACAGCATGGTCTCGTGATAGCCGTCATTCCATTGCAGGGCGGCTTCGACGTTGACGCCCTCGCGCTCGCCGGCGATGAGCACCGGCTCGGGAAAGAGCGGCGTGCGGTTGCGGTCGAGATGCTTCACGAAGGCGGCCACGCCGCCATCATATTGCAGCACTTCTTCAAACGGTTCGGCCTCGCGCTCGTCGCGCAGGACAATGCGCACGCCCGAGTTCAGGAAGGCCAGCTCGCGCAGGCGGTGATGCAGGCGGGCGCGGTCGAACACGATCTCGGAGAAGGTCGCCTCGCTGGGCAGGAAGCGCACGGATGTGCCCTTGCGGCCATTCGCATCACCGATGACGCGCAGGTCCTCGCCGTTTTCCGGCTCGCCCAGCCGGAAGCGCATGAAGTGCTCCTTGCCGTCGCGCCAGATGGTCAGGTCCAGCCAGTCGGACAGGGCGTTGACCACCGACACGCCCACGCCGTGCAGGCCGCCGGACACCTTGTAGGAATTCTGGTCGAACTGGCCGCCCGCGTGCAGCGGGGGCATGATGACCTGCGCCGCCGACACGCCCTCGCCGGTGTGAATCTGGGTCGGCACGCCGCGCCCGTCATCGGTGACGCTGGCCGAGCCGTCGGCGTGGAGCGTTACAACGATCTGGCTGCAATGGCCGGCGAGCGCCTCGTCGATGGCGTTGTCCACCACCTCATAGACCATGTGATGCAGGCCCGAGCCGTCATCGGTATCCCCGATATACATGCCTGGCCGTTTGCGCACCGCGTCGAGGCCCTTGAGGACCTTGATGGAGTCCGCGCCGTATTCCTGATTCGTGTTCTCTGACATGGGTCTTCTTTTAAAGGCTTTTGATGGGGTTTGGTAACCGGTTTTGCGCGCGCGCGCACGCGAGGGCGTCAGCCCGCCAGAAGCAGCACCGCCACACCGGCCAGGATCACCGCCGTGACCAGATCAGCCCAGCGCTTCACCCCGCGCGACACCATCCAGCTGCGCGCCCGCTCGGCCAGCCCCACATGCACCGCCGCGGTCAGGGCGTACATGGCCAGCATGATCGCCACCATCGCTGCATAGCTGGCCGCATCCACCCGGCTGAGGTCGAAAAACGCAGGCAGCAAAGACAGATAGAAAACGATGGGCTTGGGGTTGGTCATCGGCATGGCGACGCCGGCCACGTACGTTGCCGCGAGCCCGGCGCCGGTGACGCGCGGCAGCGCCGCTCCGGCGGGTTTGGGCTTGAGGAAGCCGCGCAAGCTGCCCCAGGCAAACCAGATGAGGATCGCCGCCCCGATCAGGCGCGCCGCCAGAAACAGCACAGGCTGTCCCGAGGCCAGCTCGGCGGCGGCAGCCAGCCCGAACACCGCCACGGTCAGCCAGATGATGTCCCCCGTGATGATACCCGCGCCATAGACCCAGCCATGCACGGGCCCGGCGTCCAATGTGCGCGCGACCATGGCCAGATTGCCCGGCCCCGGCGTGAAGAACAGGATGAGGATGGCGCCGGCGAAGGCGGCGAGCGAGGCGAGCGTCATGGGCGCGAGTGCTAGCGCCGGCACGGCGTGCTGCCCAGCGCCCGCCGCAGCACGGGCTTGGCAGGAAGTGGCCGGGCGCGGTAACCAAGCGGACAACGGTTCCCGCAAGGAGGGTCTGGCCATGCTGTTCGCCGTCACCTGCACTGATCGAGCCGGCGCGCTGAGCGTACGCCTGGAGCATCGCGCGGCCCATCTCGCCTGGGCGGGAGCGGCGGAATCGCCGGTGAAAATGGGCGGGCCCCTGCTCGATGGCGAAGGCCAGCCGGCCGGCTCGCTGCTGATTGTCGAAGCCGAAGACGGCGAGCATCTGCGCGCCATCCTGAAGGACGACCCCTACGCCAAGGCCGATCTGTTCGCCGACGTGGTGTGGATGCCCTTCAGATGGACGCTGAAAGCGCCCGAGGGTCTGGCGTGAGGGCGCTGGCGTGGGCGTGACGCTGCCAACACCGGGCACCGTGCTCAAGGCGCTGGACGCCATCCCCGATCCCGGCGGCGCGCCGGCGGACTGGGCCGGGACGCCGATCCTGATCGTGCGGTCAGGGAGCACGGTGCGCGCCTATGTGAATGTCTGCCCGCATCAGGGCCGCCCGCTCTGCCTGCCATCCGGTCGCGCGCTGGTCAGCGAGGGCCGCTTCATCGTCTGCCCGTTTCACGGCGCCAGCTTTGAGCTGGAGACCGGCGCGTGCGTGGGCGGACCGGCGGGCAAGTCGGTGCTGACGCCCGCGCCGGTGCGCGTCGAGAACGGCCAGGTCATCGCCGCCTGATCCGGCGCCCCTTGCAGCGAGTGGGGCAAGAGAGGCCGTGATGGGAGCGCTGGCGCGAATCTCCGGCGCGCCCCAATTCCGCCCGAAGCCTTGCGTTTCATGATCAATAAGGCCAACCCTGACCCAAGTGTCCGCTGTCTCAAGGGATTGTCATGCCCCAGTACGACTCCGCCACCCGCCAGCCGGTCGCGCGCAAGGCGCGCTTTACCGGACCGGGCCAGTACATTCTCTGGATGGCGGTGTTCATTGGCGCTGTCGCGGCCCTGTGCGCCCTGCTGAGCACGCCGCTGATCTCGGCCTTCCAGGCCAACCCGGCGATCAATGGCGTGATCCTGGGCGTGCTGGTGATCGGCGTGGCCTATACGTTTCAGCAGGCGCTGGCCATCGGGCCGAGTGCGCGCTGGCTGGTGCGCCTGCATGGCGCTGAACATCCAGACCAGCTGCCGCCGCCGCCGGCCCTGATCGCGCCGATGGCGGCGCTGATCACCGACGCGGCCGATGGCCGCTCGCGCCTGTCGGCGGCGTCGGCCCGCGTGGTGCTGGACTCAGTGGCCGCCCGCATGGCCGAGAGCGGCATGTTCACGCGCTATTTCGGCAAGCTGTTGATCTTCCTCGGCCTGCTCGGCACGTTCTGGGGCCTGCTCCTGGTGGTCTCGGATGTCGGCGCGGCGGTGCGCGCGGTGTCGGCGACCGCCACCGGGGCGGGCGAGACCGACGCCATGGCGCTGATGGCGGCGATCGAAGACCCGATCGAGGGCATGGGCACAGCCTTCGCCTCCTCGCTGTTCGGCCTGGCGGGATCGCTGATCATCGGCTTTCTGGAGCTGCAGGCGAGCCGCGCGCAGAACCGGTTCTATAATGAGGTTGAGGAATGGCTGTCCTCCATCTCGCGCCTGTCGTCGGCAGGTCCGGCCGGCGCGGGCGACGAGACGGGCAGCGCCTATGTCGGCGCGCTGCTGGAGCAGAGCGCCGATGCGCTGGACCGGCTGTCGCACACGCTGGAGCGCCACACCCGCCAGCTTGAGACCATCATGGCGCGCTTCGCCGAGGATTCGGCGGAAAGCCAGCGCGAGGCGGCGCGCCTGCTGCGCGACGAGATCAAGGTGCTCGTTCGGGCGCTGGAAGCCCAGGCGCGCATCAACCGGGAACGCGGCGGCGAGGACCGCTAGTCATGGCGCTGCCGCAACATCTCCAGCAAGGCCAGGGCGACCAGGGCGATTACTGGCCGGGCTTCGTCGATGCGCTGGCGACGCTGCTGCTGGTGATCGTCTTCCTGCTGGCGGTTTTCACCGCCGGGCAGTTCGCCCTGTCCACCGCCCTGACCGGGCGCGACGCGCAGCTCGCCGAGCTGAACGCCCGCCTCTCCACGCTGGCCGAGGAGCTCAATCTGGCGCGCAGCGATAATGAGCGCCTGTCGCTGCGCATTGGCGGGCTGGAAAGTGAACGCGACCAGCTGGCGGCGGCCAATCTCGAGCTTGAGACCATGATGGCCGGCCTGCGCGAGGGGCTCGCCGCCGCCGAAACGGCGCTGGCGGAGGAAGAGGCGCTGGGCGAGGAGGCGCAGGCCACGATCGCGCTGCTCAACAACCAGATGGCGGCGCTGCGCGCCGAGCTGCAGCGGCTCAACGAAGCGCTCAACGCCGCCGAGGCGCGCGAGGCCGAGCTGGGCGCCGAAGTGGTCAATCTGGGCCGGCGGCTCAACGCCGCGCTGGCGAGCGAGGTCGCGCGTCTGGCGCGCTACCGGTCGGACTTCCTGGAAGCCATGATGGAGGTGCTCGGCGACCGTTCCGGCGTGCGGGTGTCGGGCGATCGCTTTGTGTTCGAGACCGACATCCTGTTTGCGTCCGGCTCGGCTGAGCTGTCGCAGGAGGGCCGCGCCGCCCTCACCCCCATCGCCGACGCGATCTTGCAGCTGATCGACGAATTGCCCTCTGATCTCGACTGGGTCTTGCGCGTCGACGGCCACACCGACCCGGCGCCTCTGGGCGCCGGCGCCGCCTTCCGTTCGAACTGGGAGCTGTCCACGGCGCGGTCGCTATCGGTGATCAATTATCTGGAATCGCGCGGCGTACCATCGCGCCGTCTGCTGGCCGCCGGCTTTGGCGAGCACCATCCGATCGCGCAGGGAAGATCGGCCGAAGCCTATGCGCGCAACCGCCGGATCGAGCTGAAACTGGACGTGCGCTGAGCCGCCAAACTGGTCCGGACACGGATATCCACAGGAAGTTTTTGAGCGCCGTTTGCGTAAGTCATTGAGCCGACACGCGGCGCCTTTTGTGGGTTGAAGTGCGTTCGCAGGGGGTATATACACCGCCGCTCAATTTCGGCAGGATTGCAATCGCAACACGCAAGTGCTTGCAAGCAGAACGGTCCGAAAAGTTCGACACAGCACAACAAGGCGACCGCCTTCGGGCGGCGCGGATCACAGGGGCCGGAGCGGCGCGATGAAACAGGATATTCACCCCGACTACCACTTCATCGAGGTGGTGATGACGGACGGAACCCGCTTCAAGACCCGTTCCACCTACGGCAAGGAAGGCGATGTTCTCAACCTGGACATCGACCCGCGCACCCACCCGGCCTGGACCGGCGGGTCGCAGACCCTGGTCGACCGCGCCGGCCGCGTGTCGCGCTTCAAGGACAAGTTCAAAGGCTTTGGTGTCTAAGCGTCCATTCCCCCTCGATCGGACGAGAGCTTCGCTCCATCAAGGTCTTTAGAAGAGCGCCCGCAGCCTCCCCTCGGCTGCGGGCGTTTTCTATTCGGTTGGCCGGCGCGCTGCGCCTGCGGCGCCGTGGCGCTTTTCTGACAGCGCCGCTGCGCTATGCTCATGTCCATGAGCAATCGTGTTTTCTCCGGCGATGTCGTGGTGTCCGGCGGCGGTCTGGCGGGCCTGACCCTGGCGCTGGCCCTCCACAGGGCAGGTCTCAGCGTCGCGCTGGTCGACGCCATGGCGCTGGACGCGCGCACCGCGCCGGCCTTTGACGGGCGCGCCTCGGCGCTGGCCTATACCAGCTGGCGCATGCTTGAGGCGGTGGGCGCAGCCGCCCATCTCGAACCCCACGCCCAGCGCATCGAGGATATCCTGGTGGTCGATTCCCGTCCGATGGACGGGCTGCGGGGCGGCGGGCCGGGACCGGACCAGCTGCATTTCGACCGGCGCGAAATCCATCCTGGCGGCGAGGGCGAGCCGCTGGGCTGGATGACGGAAAACCGTCATGCCCGCCTTGCGCTGGCGCGCGCGGCTGACGAGACGGGCCTCACCATGATAGCGCCCGCGCGCGTCACGGGGATGAGCGAGACAGGCGGACGCGCCGTGGTGACGCTGGCGGACGGGCGGGAGCTGGACGCCGCGCTGGTGGCCGCCTGCGATGGCAAGGCCTCTCCCTTGCGCGAACAGGCGGGCATCCGCAATCTCGGACACGCTTATGGACAGTCAGCCTTGGTGCTTACGGTGGAGCATGAACGCGCCCATGAGGGCGTCGCCTACGAAGTCTTCATGCCGTCCGGCCCATTTGCGATCCTGCCTCTTCCGGGCAACCGCGCGAGCCTGGTCTGGACCGAGCGCACGCAGGCGGCCGAGGCGCTGCAGGCGATGGACGAGGCGGGCTTCCAGGAGGCGCTGGAGGCGCGCTTTGGCGATTTTCTGGGCGCCGTGCGTCCCGTCGGCCCGCGCTGGAGCTATCCGCTGGGTCTGGTGCTGGCCGAGCGCTTCACCGCGCCGCGCCTGGCGCTGGTGGGCGACGCGGCCCGGTCCATCCACCCCATCGCCGGTCAGGGCTTCAATCTGGGTGTGCGTGATGCAGCTGCGCTGGCTGAAGTGCTGATCGAGGCCAAGCGCGCAGGCCTGGATCCGGGCGCGGCGGTGACGCTGACGCGCTATGATCGCTGGCGGCGCACCGATTCGGCCGCTTTGGTGCTGGGCACCCACGGCGTCAACGCCCTGTTCTCCAATGATCACGCCCTGGTGCGCGGCGTACGCGGGCTCGGCCTGTCGCTGGTGGACCGGATCCCGGCCGCGCGGCGCTTCTTCATGCGCACCGCTGGCGGCGAGATCGGCGATCTGCCTGCCTTCCTGCGTGGCGAACGGGTCAGCATCTAGAGTCTGTCCAGCAGAAGCGGACATCGGCTCAGCGGCCGGAAAACGCGTCCCATCACAAACGGGTTCAAGGCAAACCTGTAGCGCGGTCCGACCTGACGGCGTCAGGCCGCACGCTCTAACTTTTTTGAGTGCAATTTATCCGAAAACCGGTACCCACTTTTGCCGATTGCGCTCTATTCAGCCAGCCCTGACAGCGCCCGTGCGAACGCGCGGGCGCTGAAGGCCTGCAGGTCCGCCTCGCCCTCGCCCACGCCGATGAAATGGATGGGAAGCCGGTAGCGCTCGGCCACCTGGACCAGGGCGCCGCCCTTGGCGGTGCCGTCGAGCTTGGTCATGATCAGGCCGGTGACCCCGCCGGCCTCGATGAAGGCTTCGGCCTGGGACAGGGCGTTGGAGCCCACCGTGCCGTCGAGCACGAGCAGCACGTGGTGGGGCGCGGTCTCGTCCATCTTGCGGATCACCCGCACGATCTTGCGCAGCTCATCCATGAGTTCGGTCTTGTTTTGCAGGCGCCCCGCCGTGTCGATCAGCACCGCATGCGCGCCGTCGCGCCGCGCGGTCGCCACCGCGTCATAGGCGAGACCCGCCGCGTCCGACCCGATGGGCCGGCTCATGAAGCGCGCGCCGGCGCGCTGCGACCAGACATCCAGCTGCTCGACAGCGGCCGCCCGGAAAGTGTCGCCTGCAACAGTAATGACCGACGCGCCCTCGCGCGCCATCTTCACCGCGATCTTGCCCAGCGTGGTGGTCTTGCCCGACCCGTTCACGCCGACAAACAGCACCACGCGCGGCCCCGGGCCGGACATGTCGAGCGCCTGCTCGCACGGTTGCAGTGTTTCAGCCACAACCGCGGCCAGCGCCGCGCGGATATCGGCGCCCGTCACTTCAGCGTCGAACTTGTCGCGCGCCAGACGCGCCGTCACGCGCGCCGCCGCCGCGGCGCCGAGGTCCGCGGAAATCAAAAGCTCTTCCAGCTCCTCCAGCGCCGCGCCGTCGAGGCGGCGTTTGGCGAACACGGTGGTAAAGGCGTCGGTCAGCCGCGAGGAGGATTTCTTCAGCCCCGAGGCGAGCCGCGCGAACAGGCCCCTGGATTCCGGCGCAGGCGGTTGGGCGCGGATGTCAGGCCTATCAGGCGGGGCAGGCTCATGGGCTTCGGACGCGGACGCGTGCGGTGGCGGAGCGCCGGACAGGAGCGGGACCGCGCCGGCGTCAGTGGACGAGACGGGGGGCGGAGTGGGCGCGCTGCCCGGTTCAGGCGGGACCGCTTCAGCGGGCGGTTGCTCCGGCAAGGCGGGGGCCTCATGAGTACCGGCGCCGGGCGCGCGCTCGTGCGCCGCATCGGGCACAGCCCCATCCTTGGGCTTGCCGTCGCTCTTGCCGTCCTTCTTCCCGAAGCCGAAGCGGAACCAGCTCATGACGCCGCCTCCAGCGCTGTGGCGGTCAGCGCCTGCCCGTCATGACCGGTCACGGCAGCGCGCACCAGCGCGCCGGGACGGGCCGGGGCGTCGATGCGCACGGGCGTGAAGTCGCCCGCGCGCGCCAGGCCGCCGCGCTCCATCAGCACCTCCAGCTCGCCGCTCTGGTGCCGGTCCAGATGCCGGTTAAGCGCCACTGCGCCAGCCTCGCGCAGCCGGGCCGCGCGGTCCTTGATCACGCTACGGTCGAGCTGGGGCATGCGCGCAGCCGGCGTGCCGGGGCGCGGCGAGAAAGGGAAGGCGTGCACGAAGGCCAGATCGCACTCGTCGATGAGGCGCAGCGTGTTTTCAAACATCGCCTCGGTCTCGGTCGGAAAGCCCGCGATCAGATCGGCGCCAAAGGCGATGTCCGGGCGCGCTGCGCGCAAGCTGTGCGCCAGCGCGATGGCGTCCGCGCGCGAATGGCGCCGCTTCATGCGCTTGAGAATCATGTCATCGCCCGCCTGCAGGGACAGGTGCATGTAGGGGCACAAGCGCTCCTCCTCGGCGATCGCCCGCATCAGATCGGCGTCGATCTCAATGGCGTCGATGGAGGACAGGCGCAGGCGCTTCAGGTCCGGGACCTGTTTCAGGATCGCGCGCACCAGCCGGCCGAGCCTCGGCGCGCCCGGCAGATCGCCGCCCCAGCTGGTCATGTCGACGCCGGTGAGCACCACCTCGCTATGGCCGGTCTCCACCAGGCGGCGCACCTGCTCCACCACCTCGCCCGCAGGGGCCGAGCGCGCATTGCCCCGGCCATAGGGGATGATGCAGAAGGTGCAGCGGTGGTCGCAGCCGGTCTGAACCTGCACGAAAGCGCGCGCACGGCCGTCGAGACCTTCCACCAGATGGGGCGAGATCTCCCTTACGCTCATGATGTCGCCGACGCTGACGCGCTCGGCGCCGGACACGGCCAGGGCGCGGAAGCTTTCGGCCTTCAGCTTCTCGGCATTGCCCATCACGCCATCCACCTCGGGCATGCGCGCAAAGCGTTCAGGCTCGATCTGCGCGGCGCATCCGGTGACGATCAGGCGCGCATCCGGGCGCTCGCGCCGCAGCCGGCGCAGGGTCTGGCGGGCCTGACGCACGGCCTCCGATGTCACCGCGCAGGTGTTGACGATAACCGTGTCCTCCAGCCCGGCGGCGCGCGCGTGGTCGCGCATCACTTCGCTCTCCCAGGCATTGAGCCGGCAGCCGAACGTGATGATCTCCACGCCCGCGCGCGGCGGGGTCTGCGGGGCCGCCGGGGCCAGTATGGTCTCGTCTGTCGTCATGGGCGCGCAAAGTGGGCGCGGCCTGCCCCGGGGTCAAGCCGGGCGCGTGTGCGCGGCTTTGGACCGGCGCCGTCAGCCTGCCTGCCAGCGCAGACGGCCTTGTGTTCACACGCTTGCCCTCCATTGCAGGGCGGACCCCGGAGCGCTAAAAGGCACGCGACCCTTATGCATGCTGCGCTGCGATATCGCGCGCGCCGCCGCAGCCAACTTCGAAGGATGAACCCCATGGCTTCACTGGACAGTTTCAAATGCCGCCGCGAGATGAGCGTTGCGGGCAGGACCTATGTCTATTTCGACCTGAAGCAGGCGGAAGCCAACGGTCTCGCCGGCGTGTCGAAGCTGCCCTACACGCTGAAGGTCCTTCTGGAGAATCTCCTGCGCTTTGAAGACGGGCGCACCGTGACGCGTACCGATATCGAGGCGCTGGCCGCCTGGGTGCAGACCGGCAAATCCAGCCATGAAATCCAGTACCGCCCGGCGCGCGTGCTGATGCAGGACTTCACTGGCGTGCCGGCGGTGGTGGATCTGGCCGCCATGCGCGACGCCACCACGGCGCTGGGCGGCGACCCGAAAAGCGTCAACCCGCTGGTGCCGGTCGATCTCGTCATCGACCACTCGGTGATGGTGGATTATTTTGGCGCCGCCGACAGCTTCGACCGCAACGTGGCGCGCGAGTATGAGCGCAATGGCGAGCGCTATAAATTCCTCAAATGGGGCGCCGGCGCGTTTGACAATTTCCGCGTCGTGCCGCCGGGCACCGGCATCTGCCACCAGGTGAACCTCGAATATCTCGCCCAGACGGTCTGGACCAAGGATGAGGACGGCGTCACCTACGCCTTCCCCGATACGCTGGTGGGCACCGACAGCCACACCACCATGATCAATGGCCTGGCCGTGCTGGGCTGGGGCGTGGGCGGCATCGAAGCCGAAGCCGCCATGCTCGGCCAGCCGGTCTCCATGCTGATCCCCGAAGTGGTCGGCTTCAAGATGACCGGCAAGCTGCCCGAGGGCGCCACCGCCACCGATCTTGTCCTCACCGTCACCCAGATGCTGCGCAAGAAGGGCGTAGTGGGCAAGTTCGTGGAGTTCTTCGGGCCGGGGCTTGATTCCCTGTCGCTCGAAGATGCGGCCACCATCGCCAATATGGCGCCGGAGTATGGCGCGACCTGCGGCTTCTTCCCCGTGGATAACGAAACGCTCGGCTATCTCAAGGCGACAGGGCGCGACGCCGCCCGCGTGGCGCTGGTGGAGGCCTATTCCAAGGCGCAAGGCATGTTCCGCCCAGACCGCCAGGAGGATCCGGTCTATACCGACACGCTGGCGCTGGAGCTGGGCTCGGTCGTCCCGTCGCTGGCCGGCCCCAAGCGGCCCCAGGACCGGGTGGCGCTCACCAATGCGGCCGATGCCTTCGCCATGGCGCTGGGCGGCGAATTCGGCAAGGCCGAGGATGGCGCCCGGCGCGTCAAGGTCGACGGCGCCGACTACTCCATCGGTCATGGCGATGTGGTGATCGCCGCCATCACCTCATGCACCAACACCTCCAACCCCTCGGTGATGCTGGGCGCCGGCCTTCTGGCGCGCAATGCGCTGAAACGCGGCCTCAGCGTGCGTCCGTGGGTGAAGACCTCGCTGGCGCCGGGTTCGCAAGTGGTGACCGACTACCTCGCCCGCGCCGGGCTGCAGGACGATCTCGACGCCATGGGCTTCAATCTGGTGGGCTATGGCTGCACCACCTGCATCGGCAATTCCGGACCCCTGCCCGAGCCGATCTCGGCGGCCATCAAGGAAGGCGATCTGGTGGCGGCGTCCGTGCTGTCGGGCAATCGCAATTTCGAAGGCCGGATCAGCCCCGATGCGCGCGCCAACTATCTGGCCAGCCCCCCTCTGGTCGTCGCCTACGCCATCGCGGGCACGATGAACATCAATCTCACTGAGGACCCGATCGGCTATGACGACAATAACGAGCCGGTCTATCTCAAGGACATCTGGCCGAGCTCGGCGGAAATCGCCGAGGTCGTGCGCCAGGCCGTGACGCCGGAGATGTTCGCCAGCCGCTATGCCGACGTGTTCAAGGGCGACGCCATGTGGCAGTCCATCGAGACCGCCACGGCCCTCACCTATGACTGGCCTGACAGCACCTATGTCGCCAACCCGCCCTTCTTTGAGGGCATGTCACGCGAGGCCACCGCGCCCGGCGACGTGACGGGCGCCCGAATTCTGGGCCTGTTCGGCGATTCCATCACCACCGACCACATCTCTCCGGCCGGTTCGATCAAGGCGTCCAGCCCCGCCGGCCGCTGGCTGCAGAGCCATGGCGTGGAGCCGCTGGAGTTCAATTCCTATGGCGCGCGGCGCGGCCATCACGACGTGATGATGCGCGGCACCTTCGCCAATATCCGCATCCGTAACCAGATGGTCCCGGGCGTGGAGGGCGGGGTGACGATCCACCATCCCTCGGGCGAGCAGATGCCGATCTATGACGCGGCGATGAAGTATGCTGCGGAAAACCGCCCGCTGGTGATTTTCGGCGGCAAGGAATACGGCACCGGCTCCTCACGCGACTGGGCCGCCAAGGGCACGCGCCTTCTGGGCGTGGGCGCGGTCATCACCGAAAGTTTTGAGCGCATCCACCGCTCCAATCTGATCGGCATGGGGGTCCTGCCGCTCCTGTTCAAGGATGGCCAGAGCTGGCAGGCGCTGGGCCTCAAGGGCGACGAGACCGTCACGCTGGAGGGCGTCGCCGATCTCGCCCCGCGCGGCGACGTGCAGGCTGCCATCACCCGCGCCGACGGCTCGAGGGTGACGCTCACGCTTCGCGCCGCCATCGATACCGAGAACGAGCTCGATTACTTCCGCAATGGCGGCATCCTGCACTACGTCCTGCGCCAGCGCGCCGCGGCGTAAGGGCTTCAGATGCCTGACAGACAAGCCCCGGCGGAGCGGTCCGCCGGGGCTTTTCGTGTGCGGGGGATGTGGGTTTATGTCTCGCCCATTTTACACAAACCCGTTTGTGTAAAACAGAACGCGTTTCATTTGACATTAACGGGTCGGGCTCACGCCCCCAGCACCTCACCCTGCCGCGCCGGCGGCGGTGGCGGGGTGCGCCAGTGGCGGATGAGGGGGAAGGCGCCGGCGAGGATTTGCGCGGCGAGGCCCAGAAGCGGGCGCGCTTCGCCATAGAGCGCGAAATGGGCGAGCAAGCTTCGCCCATTGAGCATTTGCGCCAGCACCGCCTCGCCGATCAGCAGCACGATGATCGCCACCGCGCCCATGGCGCCGGCGCCGGCGCGGGTGAGGTCGCGGCCGTCCATGGCAAGACCGCTCACATGCCAGGCCGCGTAGAGAATCACCGGCAGCTCGATCAGGAGCGCCGGCCAGGCGCCGAGCCAGGGCTCGAACAGCAGGGTGCGAAAGCCGCCCAGCACCACGCCCAGCGCCATCAGGCATGCGGCGTAGATCAGGCCGGCGATGAGGGCGGGGCGCATGTGAGCGTATCCGGCTGGAGTGAAACAAGCAGGCGCCGCGCGGGGAGCGTGCCGGCCCGCGCGGCGCCTGTAGCGCGTTGTCCAGCTTGACAGCGCCAGGCCGCACGCTCTGACCGTCTGATCCAGAGCGCCATTTATCCGAAAACCGGTGCTCGCTTTTGCCGATGGCGCTCCCGATCAGCCCGGAGCGCGCCGGTCAACCCGCGGTCTTGAGATTGACGGCCTTGGGGCCCTTGCCCCGCGTGTCCGGCTGGGTCTCGAACGAGACCCGCTGTCCGTCGCGCAGATCGGCCAGGCCGGCGTCCTTGACGGCGGTGATGTGGACGAACACGTCCTTGCCGCCATCGTCCGGCGTGATGAATCCAAAACCCTTGTCAGCATTGAAGAACTTTACAGTCCCGGTCGTCATTGCAGAGAACCCTCTTCGCGTCGCTGCGCGGCGTCCCGCGCAAACTGCAGCGCGCACGGCGTCCCGTGCGCGGCCATTGCGGTCTGTGGGTCGGAGAAGGAACAAGCTTCGGGCGCAAGCGCGACCGGTCATCTCGCCAAGCTTCACCGGGCCTTGTCCAGGCCGCTTGTGCGCGGCAAACTATGCCTCAAACCGGTTCGCCTCACAAGCGTGCACAAACGGGCGAATGTGCAGGTCCGCCCCTTGAAGGAATTTCATGTCCCGACACCGCCAGCGCCGGCAGGCGATCCGCGAGGCCCGCAGGCTGCGCGACAGCGGGCCGGATGCGGGCGCGGCCATGCGGCTGGCCGTCATGGTGGCGCTTGTCCTGATCGCACTGGCCGTCGCGGCGGGGCTCCGGGGCGAGCGGCTGGCGGTCATCGCGGCGGACGCCCTGTCGGGTCTCGAACCATTGACCCGGCCGGTGATTCTGGGGGCCAGCGGTCTGGAGCTTGGCGCCGCAGCGCTCATCCTGATCCTGGCCGGCGCCCTGATCTGGCGCGCCTTGCGCCGCTGACCCCGGCGGCCGCCTGTCGACAGGCTTGTCTTTTGCTGCGCTTGAGGGGAGGGTCGTCGCCGTCATTCATGCGCTGACGGCCCCCCGCAGCGCCGCGCACAGGAAAGCAGGCTTCCATGGATCTTACCGGCAAGACCGCCATCGTCACCGGCGCAGCCAGCGGCATCGGCAAGGCGATCGCCCAGGCTCTGCACGCCCACGGCGCGCGCATTGCAGCGATCGATCTCGACGGCGCGGGCGCTGAGCGCGTGGGGGCGGCGCTGGGCGGGTTCGGGGCGCGCGTGGACGTCACCGGCGAGGCGGCGCTGACGCGCTTCATCAACAAGGTCGAGCGCACGCTGGGTCCGGTGGACATCTATGTCTCCAATGCCGGGATCGGCGTCACTGATGGTCCGGGCTGGGGGGCGGGCGATGCGCCCAACGCCTCCTGGCAGGCGTGCTGGGACGTCAATGTCATGGCCAGCGTCTATGCGGCGCGCCATCTGGCCCGGCCCATGGCCGCGCGCGGCGGGCATTTCCTGATCACGGCGTCCGCCGCCGGGCTGCTCTCCCAGATCGGCGATGCGCCCTATTCGGCCACCAAGGCGGCGGCGGTGGCGTTTGCCGAGAGTCTCGCCATCACTCATGGCGATGAGGGGCTGGTGGTCCACTGCCTGTGCCCTGAAGGCGTGCGCACGCCTCTGGTCGAGGGCGTCGAGGGCGGCGCGCAGGGCCTGTCGGGCTATATCGAAGCCGACGAGGTGGCGAAGGCCGTGCTGGCCGCCATGGCCGAAAAGCGCTTCTTGATCACCACCCATCCCAACACGGTGCAGTACGCCGCGCACAAAGGCGCAGACCGCGACCGCTGGGTGGCCGGCATGCGCAAGCTGCGCCGTCAGGTGATGGCCGCCAATCACGGCCGGCCGATGTAGGGCTCAGCCCTTCAGCGTGAATGACACCGGATCGCAGAAGCTGCGCACATCAAACAGGCGCGGATCGGTGATGATGTCGGTGGGGCGCAAGGACGCCGACAATTCCAGCCCCGCCAGCGAACGCGCCCGCGAGAGCGCCACATAGGCCTGGCCGTGGGCGAACAGGCGGCGCGAGACATCGAGATACACCCGCTCCAGCGTCAACCCTTGCGCCTTGTGAATGGTCATCGCCCAGGCAAGGCGCAGCGGGTATTGCGCATAGGAGCCGACCCGCTCGCGTTTGAGCCCGCCTTCGGCGCCCGGCGCCACGGCGTAGCGCGTGCGCTCCCAGCTCACCGGCTCCACCCGCACGCTCTCGCCATTGACGCGCACCATCACCGCGCCATCGCCAAACCCTGTGACCTCGCCGATGGAGCCGTTGACATAGCGCCCGCCCGGATCATTGCGGATCAGCATGACGCGCGCGCCGGCTTTCAGGATCAGCGGGTCTTCGGTGGGAAACAGGCGCGGATCGAACTCGCCTTCCACCTTGCCGGCAAACCCGCGCGGCTCGCCCACCAGCGCATCCAGGCGCGCCTGATTGATCGCCGACGCGGCCTGATTGGTGGCGGTGAGCACCACATGGGTTTCGCTCGCCTGCAGGCCTGAGCGCGCGCTGACGCGTTCATTGAGCTGGGCGGCCCGGTCGTCGTCCAGCGCGCCCTCGCGCACGGCGTTCAGGATATCGATGAAATCGCTGTCTGCCTGGCGGTGGACCTGACTGAGCTCCAGGATCGAGAAGCCGGCTTCCCGGAAGGCCGGGGCGTGAAAGAAGAACGGCCCGCCATACATGTCTTCCAGATGCGCCGCCTCCTCGCCCTGGATCACGGGCGGCAGCTGGGCGAGATCGCCCACCAGCACCATGCGCACCCCGCCAAACGGCGCATTTGTCCCGCGATTGATGCGCAGGCTGGCATCCACCGCCTGCATCACATCGGCGCGCACCATGGAAATCTCGTCGATCACCAGCGTGGTCAGCGCCCGCATGGCCGCGCCATTGCGCCCCTTGCGCACATCATGGGGCAGGATGAGGCGCGGCGGCAGCTGGAAGAAGGAATGCAGGGTCTGGCCGCCCGCCGCCATGGCCGCCACGCCGGTGGGCGCCAGCACGGCGGCGCGCGATCCCATGGCGCGCAATATGGCGCGCGTGACCGTGGTCTTGCCCGTGCCCGCCCGGCCGGTGAGGAACAGATGCGCCCCGCCGCGCACCGCCAGCGAGAACGCGGCCTGCTGTTCGGGCGACAGATCGGGCTGGGGCGCTGCAGGGGTCATGGCCGCTCGGCTCTTGAGGGGGTGTGCCGCCACCCTGCCCCGGTTCGCGCGGCAGGACCAGCGCGGGGGTGCGAGGGACAGGAAGCCGATTCTCCCTTCCACTTGCGGGGGAGGAAACAATTTGGTGCACGTCCCTCCCCCATAGGGAGCCTGCCTGCCCCGGCTTGGGGGGCGCTGTTGGTCAATCCTCCCCATCGTTTCATGCTGGAAGATCACGCAAGGCGATCTGTGTCTGTCACGGACGGCCCTTCGGGCCGCCGCATGCGGCGACCGGGCCAAGGCTCGGTCGTCCTTGACAGACATAGCCGCTTGCGAAAATGGCTCAGCAAGGAACGACGGTGAGATGGGGTTGCATGTCGCTCGAACCTTGGCCGCTTCCTTCCCCCCCAAGCGGGGGAGGACAAGAACCGCGCCGCCCCTCACCCCCCGCCAATCCGGCTGGCCTTGGCGTGCGTATTGAGGCAAGACGGGGCGGCCAGACAGCGGAGCGTGCATTCATGACCCAGACACCGGCCAGCCCTGACCCTTCGGGCGAGAACGCCACCGGCGCGTCCGGCGCCAAGACCCTCGGCCAGGGCTCCAAGCTGCTGGTCGATATCGGCCCGGCGGCGGTGTTCATGATCAGCTACAATGTCGCCCGGCGCGTGGTGGAGGACGGGGCGATCTACTGGGCCACCGGCCTGTTCATGGCCGCCACGGCGATCGCGCTGGTCTATGCCCTGATCACCCAGAAGCGCTTCCCGCCCATGCTGGTGGTCACCTTCGTGATCGTCACCGGCTTTGGCGCCATGACCATCTATCTGCAGGACCCGGTCTTCGTCTTCATCAAGCCGACGATCATCAATCTCATCTTCTCGCTGGCGATTCTGGTGTCCTTCGCGTTTGGCTTCAATGTGTGGAAGGCGCTGTTCGGCTCCGTCTTCTCCATGCCCGAGCGCGCCTGGACCATCCTGGCGATCCGCTGGGCGCTGTTCTTCGCCTTCCTGGCGCTGCTCAACGAGCTGCTCTGGCGCCATATTGTGGGGTCCGAGGCTGACCCGGCCTTCATGGAGGCGGCGCGCTGGATCGAGGGCTTCGAGATCACCGAGAGCTTCTGGGTGAATTTCCGCTTCTGGGGCACTTATCCGATCTTCTTCGTTTTCGTGCTGCTCAACCTGCCCATCACGATGAAATACGCCGGCGAGCCCGAGGCCAAAGGCGCATCCGGTTCGCCCGGGGCTTGAGTTGGCCAGGCGGCGCTGGCGCCGGTGCGCTATCCGTACTGAGTGCCGCCCTGGAGCGCCGTGCCATGCCGCATTGCGTCACGGGGCTGTGACTTCAATGTGTGCGCGCTTTGAGCTAGCACAGAGCTCATGATCAACGCGCTCGCTCCTCTCCTGCTCGCTCTGGCGCTGGCCCAGCCTTACGGCCAGCCGCGCCCGGCTGCGCCCGAGGCCGCGCCCGCGCCCGAAACCGGGCTGGTGGTGGCCGAGCTGTTCACCAGCCAGGCCTGCCGCTTCTGTCCCGCCGCCAATGGCTGGCTGGCCGAGGCCGGCGAGCGGCCCGGCGTGCTCGCGCTCGCCTATGGCGTGGATTATTGGGACGACATGTATGGCTGGCCTGACGAATACGCCCGGCCCGAGTTTGTCGCGCGCCAGACCGCCTATGTCGAAGCCGGCGAAGCGCGCCGGGTGTTCACGCCGCACCTGGTGATCAATGGCGGGCCCGAACGCATGCGCTTTTCGCCCGAACGCGCGCATGCTGTCCTGGTTGACGCCGAGCCGCTGGCCCGCATCGATGCTGCGCCCGAAGACGGCGTCATCACCATCCGGCTCGACGGCCCCGCGCTGGAGGCCTCAGCCGATGTGTGGGTGATGCACTTCACGCCGGGCGTGCAGACCCGCCTGATCACCGCCGGTGGCAATGCCGGGATCGAGATGACCCATTACAATACTGTGCGCGCCATCACCCATGCCGGTCAGTGGACCGGCGGACGCGCCACGCTCACCGCCGATGCGCCGCCCGCCGATCAGGCGAGCGCGGTGCTGGTCCAGGCCGGTTCCGGTGGACGCCTCATCGCTGCGGCGCGCGTGCGCGCGTCAGCGCCGGACGGTCAGGACTGAAACCGCTTTTGGCACAATGGCGTTATGCGCCGAGCGCGCGCTGCACCCAGCCCAGCGGGCCGGTGAAGGCCAGCGGGCCGTCGCTCACCGCCAGCGCAATGCACACTGCGCCGGTTTCCGCCACCGGCTTGTGCTCGGTGTCGGGATCGGCCGAGCACAGCTCGCCTGCGCCATAACGGTCAATGCCATCGTGGAAGGCGCCCGTCAGCACCAGGGTGAATTCGCGCCCGTCATGACCGTGACGCGGTACGCCGCGGCCCGGCTCCAGGCGGATCAGCTCGGCCTTGGCGCGGCCGTCCTCCATCAGCGTCATGGTGCGCACGCCGGGACCCGCGAATTGCCAGCTTGCGCCTTGCTCGAGCGCCAGGTCGCGCACCGGTGCGGGCAAGGCGAGAATCTCGCCCAGCGCCTTTCCGGCCGCTTCCGCCGCGCGCCGCGCCGCCAGATCGCCCTGTCCCGGTTTCAGCGCCGCCTCACCAAGACCGGCTTCCTCGGCATCGAGCGCGGCGAGCACTTCGTTCAGCGCGGTCCGGCGCACGGGGGCGGGCGCGATCGTCTCCAGCATCAGCCCGGACACCGCTTCGGCCGCCGCGCGCTGGCGGGCGACGGTGGGGTTCACGCAGGCCTGCGCATCGAGCAACAGGCTCATGGGCCCTGACAGGACGCCTGACGCGTAGGCCGCGTACAATTCATCGCCAAGAGGATGGTTGGTCATGGGCATGTTCACTCGGACGCTTTGCCCGCAAGGTGCGGGCCAGCCAGTGCATATTGATCGCAAGGCCGCCGCTTCAAGGGCGGGACGTTATCTATGGGCAATGGGTGCAGATGGGTCACAGCGCCTCCGAATCGAGCACGCGGCGCAGCTTGTCGAACGCCAGGCGCAGGCGGGACTTCACAGTGCCCAGCGGCGCGCCGATGCGCTGGGCGATGTCGCGGTGCGACAGGCCGTCGAAAAACGCCAGGCGCAACAGCGCCAGCTGCTCCTCGGGCAGGTCGGCCAGCGCCGCACGCACCCGCGCGTCGCGCGCGCCGGCATGGACGGCCTCGTCGGGCGCCTCGAATCCCGATGGATGCAGTGATGGGTCGGTTTCGTCCAGCGCCGGCCGGGCGGCGCGCCGGGCCGCATCAATGCGCCGGTTGCGCGCAATGCGGAAAATCCAGGTGGAGGCCGAGGCCTGGGTACGGTCAAACTGGGATGCCTTGCGCCACACCGTCAGCATCACTTCCTGGGTCAGCTCCTCGGCCAGGGAATCGTTGGCGTTGAGCCGGATGAGATAGGCCTTCACCCGCGGGGCGTAGAAATTGAACAGGGTGGCGAAGGCGTTGCGATCACGCGCGGCCGCCGCCTCGACCAGCCGGTCAAGCGTTTCCCGGTCCAGGGCCGGATCGGTCGTGGCGGGCGCATCGGGCAAGCAGCAGCACCTGACTGTTCTGAGTGAAGCCATCACACAGGTTCGGAGAGGATTTATCAACCCGCATGGCCTTGAATCCGCCCTCAAGCCCCGGTCTAAAGCCGGACATCGCTGTGCGCCAGTGGCTTTCGGCGCCGCAGCCCGATCGCCAGGGAGAGCCCGCCATGCGTTTGACCGCCGTCCTGTGCGCCAGTCTTCTCGGCCTCGCCGCCGCCTCCGCCAGCGCGGCTCAGGCCGAGGCCTCCCCCGGCCCCGAGCCGGTGTTTCGCGCCGCCCACGCCGCCTGGCGCGTCTTCACCCGCGGCGAAGGAGAGGAGCGCTATTGCTACGCGGTCAGCCGGCCAAGCGAATCCCTGCCATCCAACGTCTCCCACGGCGATGTGTTCTTCTTCGTCACCAGCTGGGCGTCCGGCGCGGCGCGCGAACAGCCCAGCTTCATGGCCGGCTATGCCCTGCGGCCTGACAGCCCGCCGCGCGCGCGCATCGGGTCTGATCGTTTCACCCTCTATGTGTCGCGCAATGAAGGCTTCGTCGAGCTTGAACGCGACTCCACGCGGCTGGTGAACGCCATGCGCCAGGGCGCGGCCATGCGCGTGGAAGCCACCAGCGATCGCGGCACGGCGACGGTCTATGAGTTCTCGCTGTCGGGCGTCACCGCCGCACTGCGCCAGGTCAACGAGCTGTGCCGATGAACCGGCTCCGGGCGGTCAGTCGCCCGCCCCCATCTCCGCGCGCACCCTCACAGCGGTGTCCGGCTGGTCGGTGAACACGCCGTCCACGCCCAGAGCGTAGAGCGCGCGCAGCTCATCCTCGACGCTGGCGCCGGTATGGGGCGGGCGGTCATCGCGCACGGTCCATGTATGCACGGCGAAGCCCAGCGCATGGGCGGCCTCCAGATAGCCCGTGCTGGTCCCGTCCGGGTTCAGCAGCACCGATTTGTGCGGACCCACCGCGTCGGCGAACATGGCGATCTCCTCCAGCGACAGGCCCCCGGCATTGTAGCCCGCTTCATCCGGCCCGCCATAGAGCATGGCAAGCGTCACCGGCGTCAGCGGTCTCAGGCGCTGCAGGAATTCCGGATCGAAGCTCTGGATGATGATGGGCGCGCCCTCCCGGTTCAGCCCGCGGCGCTCCAGGACTTCCAGCAGCACCGGCAGGGGGTCAAGCCCCAGGGCGGCGTGCTCTGCGGGCAGCTTCACCTCCGGCTCGGTCGGGATGGTGCAACCGCATTCGGCTTCCAGCGCCTCCACCAGATCGAGAAAATCGTCAAACGTCAGCACCGCGTCCTGGCCGTCGAACGCGGTGGAGCGGTCGGGGAAGACCTGCCGCACCCGAAGCGAGCGCAGCTCCTCTGCGGTGAAATCCACCGCCCACCAGTCCTCGCGCCCCATCAGCATGCGGCGCCGGCCGGCGAATTCGGGCTGGTCCGCGACATCGGTGGAGGTGGACAGGTACGGGTCATGGCGCACGATCAGCTGGCCGTCGGACGACATCACCAGATCGGGCTCGAGAATGTCGGCGCCCTGCTCAAACCCCAGCCGGTAGGCGCTCTCGCCGTGTTCGGGGCGGTAGCCCGACGCGCCGCGATGGGCGATCACCAGCGGCGCTTCGCCTGACAGGGTCGCCCAGCGCGCCGGTTCGGACGCAGCCTCGGCCGGGGCCTCAGCGGCCGCCGGCTCCGGCGGGCCCGCCTGCTGGGCGCAGGCAGCCATGGCGGACAAGGTGGCGGCAAGCAGGGCGCGGATCATGGCGGCATTCCCCAGGGGTTCAGTTGGCGGGCCGAAGCAGACTAGCCAAACCGCAGGCTGGGGGCGCGTGATGATTTCGTGACGGAGTCCCGATCGTTCCGCACCGTCTTTCAGAACATCGAGAAGGCGACATCGCGGATCGTCTCAAAGCTCCACAGACCCGCCATCGCACCGAGGATCAGAACGGCGAGGATTTTCCACCGGTGCCCGCGCACGCCGCGCCACATCAGCTGGATCCCGGCCAGCGTCGCCCGCCAGCCCACGACCCGCACCGGAATTCCCAGCGCCAGGCTCGCCGTCAGCGCCAGCGCCACCATCACAAGCTCTGCAGGATACGCCGCCAGCATCACGCCCTCCCCTAACAACCGGCCCGTTCAGGGCCCCACGCGCCCATCACGCCCGGCGCCGGGCGAATAAAACCTGAAGGCGCCGTTCAGGCCCGGTTCACCCACTCAGCGTCCGCCGCGCGGATTGATCGGACCGTCCGCCGGCCCCGGCCCGCCCGGCTCGGCCTGCCCGCAATAGGGCCAGCTGCCGGTATTGGGTCCGCGTTCGGGACACACGCTCTCGCCCTCGGGCATCAGCGCGCAGGCTCCAAGCGTTATCACCCCAAGCCCTGCCGCCGCGATCATGCCGGCGCGTGCGCGCCGGCCCGCGCCGTCCATGCGGTGTCTCATCATCAACTTCAATCCCCTCGCGCCTGATGCAGCCGCCATGATCGCCCGCCCGGCGGTCGCGGGCAAGGCGTGATTCGGCGGGGCGGAGCGTGGCATGCGGGCCAGCCTATGGTGGTCGCCATGCCCCGGATGCACGCTAGCTGAGGATTTTGGCCGCCGCATCAAAGCTCAGGCGGGGCAGGCGCGGGAAGAGCAGGTCCTGCGTGCCGTAGCCGAGATTGATCAGGAAATTGGACCGCCAGGCCCCCATGTCGGGATCGTCCTTGAAGAAGGTTGCGTCCACGCCCGCCTTGTCGAAGCCTGACATGGGCCCGCAATCGAGGCCCAGCGCACGCGCGGCCATGATCAGATAGGCGCCTTGGAGCGTGCTGTTGCGCAAGCCGTTTTCGAACCGCGCCTCGTCGCTGGCGAACCAGTCCCGGGCGCCGGGATTGTGCGGGAAGAGCTCAGGGATTTTGTCGTGGAAGTTCCAGTCCCAGGCCAGCACTACCGTGACCGGCGCGGTGAGGGTTTTCTCCACATTGGCCTCGATCAGGTGCGGGCGCAGCTTCGCCTGCGCCTCGCCCTTCAGGAACAAAAAGCGGGCCGGGCTCTGATTGGCGCTGGTGGGCCCAAATTGCAGAAGCTCATACAAAGCCTGCAGCGTGGTGTCGGAAATGTCGCGGTCCTCCCAGGAATAGAAGGTGCGCGCGCCGCGGAACAGCTGATCGAGCGCATGGTCGCTCAGCGGATTGTGGCGGTCAGCGAGGGCGAGCGGGGCGGTGGCGGTCATGGGGCGGTCTCCGTTTCGGCGTTGAAGCCTGATGTCATGAGACAGACATAAGCCGGCTTACCCCGGGTCACCACCCCGGCGGCGCGAAACACGTTGTTGCGATCTGGGAAACGGCGGCCGATTCATCGGCCCCCATTGACAGGCGGGCATCCCCTGCGTATGCGAGCTATTCTCATTCGCAGGAGGTGATTGTGAGGTTTCGAGTTGCGGTGATCCTATCGACCAGCCTGGCGGCCGGACTGCTCGGAGCGGTGGCGATGGGTCAGGAGGCTGCGCCCCCCGCGGCAGCGCAAGCTGAAGACACCGGCGATACAATCATCGTCACCGGCCGGGCGAGCGCGCTGTACCGGGTCGGCGAGACGTCGTCGTCAAAGTTGCCGACCGAGCCTCTGGCCTCGAGCCTGACCATCCAGGTCATTAATGAGCAGCTGATCGAGGACCAGGGCGCACGCGACGCCCAAGACCTTTATCGCAATCTCTCCGGCGTCAGCTTTTTCAGCTATGCCGGTGTAACGGCGCGGGGCTTCCGACAGGAGGAGAATTTCTTCGACGGGTTGCGGGGCGACCCGTATTCAGGCTTCTCCGTGCCGCAATTGTTCAATATTGAGCGGGTGGAGTTCCTCAAGGGGCCGGCCGGCATGCTCTACGGCCCAGGGGCCCCCGGGGGGCTCTTCAACTACATCACCAAAACGCCTGATGAAACCTTATCGGCCGCGTTTTCGGCGGTGGCTGGGACCGAGGCGCGCCACGGACTATCCGGTGAAGTCACGGGCGCGCTGTCAGGGCCAGTGTCGGGGCGGCTGGGCGTATTCCATGAGCAGCGCAATTTGCCGCGCCGCAATGCCGACAGCGAAATCACCATCGGGGACGCCGGCCTGCGCCTTGATCTTGGCGACGGCTTTGTGGTGCTTCAGGCGACCCGGTATGAGCAGGATCTGGGCGGCAATCGCCTGCGGGGCGTTCCCACGGACAGCCTTGGCCGCTTCCTGGCCGACCGGCGCTGGAACCATAATGAGGCGAGCGATTTTCTGCGACTTGAAGCTGACGTTCTGCAGGCCCGCGCCGAATATGCGCTGACCAGCACGCTTGAGATCGACGCCGGTTTGCGTTGGAGCTCGGGCACGGAGACCCAGCAGTATCACGAGCCTTTTGGTCCGTTCGATACCAATGGCGATGGCGCGCCCGACACGATCGTGCGGCAGTTTCGCGACCAGTGGCGGTCCAACGAAGCCCTGTCTTTCGGCCTGAACGCGGTCTGGTCGTACGCGACCGGGGCGATCTCCCACCGCCTCCTGGGGGGAACCGACTGGTATCGCGAGGACGCCGACTTTGACGGCTTCGCCGTGGCTGGAAGCCTGGCGTCCACCCCCGGCCGACCCGCACCGTTGAGCCTGATCAATCCACAATATGGCGTTACCGGCGCATCTTCCTATACCCTGCCGGCCAATCCGAACTTCAACTCCCTGCGCTCGCGCCTGGAACGTGCGGGCTATTACCTGCTCAACGAAGCCACATTTGGCGATGTCATTCTCAGCGGCGGCCTGCGGTTCGACCGGTTTGAAGACACGGACCGGCGCACTGGCCAGGCCCAGTCGGACGAGGCCGTCACCTGGCGGATCGGCGGGGTGTACCGCCTGCGCGGGGACGTGTCGCTGTTCGCCCAGTGGGCC
Source organism: Alphaproteobacteria bacterium (assembly GCA_016124675.1). GTDB lineage: Bacteria > Pseudomonadota > Alphaproteobacteria > Caulobacterales > Maricaulaceae > Oceanicaulis. The sequence continues at coordinate 9,699 of WGNG01000002.1, read as the reverse complement.
AACAGTTTCGAGCCCCAGCCGGCCGGCAATCAGAACCCGGCGCGTGGCGGGCCGTTCGATCCGGTGGAGGGAGAGATCCTCGAGGCGGGCGTGAGAACGGCGCTGATGGATGGACGCAATCAGTCTTCCGCATCCGTCTATCAGATCATCCGGCAGAATATCGTCCAGGTCGATCCCAATGCCGCACCCCTGCCCGGCGGACTCGATCCGCTCATCGCGTTCGGCGAGGTGACCAGTGAGGGATTTGAAGCCGATCTCGTGGCCGACATCACGCCGGACTGGGTGCTGACGGCCTCCTATGGATATAACGACACCCGGATCACCCGGAGCACCGGCGCCTCGGCCATTGTCAACGCCGTGGGCGACCGCTTCGCCAACGCACCGCGCCACCAGGCCGGCTTCTGGACCCGCTATCAGTTCCCGGCCATCAACACCGCAATTGCGCTAGGCGGGGATTATGTCGATGTGCGCCGCTCGTTGAGCGGACAGAAGGTGCGGCCCTATCTCGTGTTTGACGCCTCGCTGATCTACCAGGCCGACGCGTGGCGCCTGCTCCTGCGGGTCGATAATCTTCTGGATGAAACCTATGCGGCGAGTGGGTTTCTTGCTCGGACCGGCCATTTCCCGGGCGACCCGCGCAGCGTGTTCGTCGAGATCAGCCGCGCATGGTAGATGACGCGGTCCAGACGCTGCGCCCCGCCACGGCTTCGCCGGACATCATGGCAAGACCGGCGAAGCCGCGGTCCATATGGTGGCGCCTGCATCAGTGGGCCGGGCTTCAGATGTCGCTGTTTCTGGCGTTCGTCTTCATCACCGGCACGCTGGCGGTGTTCTCATATGAGATGGACTGGATGGCGCGCCCGGCCATGTGGGTTGCGCCCACGCCGGTGGAGGAGCGGGTCAGCTGGGGCGAGGTGGGCGAGGCTGCGGCCGCTCACGCGCCCGACGCCGTGGTGCTGAACGTCTATGGACCGCTCCATCCGGCCTCGGCCTTTGACGTGGTGATGAGCGGCCCCGACGGTCCGTTTCATGTCTATGTCCACCCGCGCACCGGCGAAGTGACGGGGACAGGGCCCTGGCCGGGCTTCCAGCGCTTCTTGCGCAACGCTCACCGCCACCTCATGCTGCCCGTGCAGTGGGGACTGTCGCTGGTCAGCCTGACGGCGGTGTTCCTGGCGGTGAGCCTGGTCACCTCTTTCTGGGTCTACAAGAAGTGGTGGCGGGGCTTCTTCCGGCTTCCGCAGGGGCGCACAGCGCGGGCCTTCATCGGCGATCTGCACCGCTTTGGCGGGCTGTGGTCGATCTGGTTTGTCGTTCTGATGGTGGTGACGAGCCTGTGGTATTTCGTCGAGCAATGGGGCGGCGCGGCGCCGCCGCCCAATCCGGCGCGGCCGCCGGAAGCGGCGCAGAGTCACGCTCTGGCCGAGCCGCAAGCCGCCGTCCCCGCCGCCACGCCTGGCGAGGCGGTCGACCGCGCGATCGCCCGATTGCTGGCCGAACAGCCCGATTACCGGGTGCAACAGGTCTACTGGCCCCGCGCAGAGGACGGCCTGTTCCAGATACAGGGCGCTTCCGACCGCGCCATTCTGGTGCGGCCACGCGCCAATGTCGTCTGGGCCGACCCTCTCACGGGCAGCATTGAAGGGGCCGTCGATCCGGCGGCCCTGAGCCTGCATACCCGCATATCCGAGGCGGCTGATCCTCTGCACTTCGGCACGTTCGGCGGCTACTGGACCAAGACCATCTGGTTCGTGTTTGGCGTTATTCTGAGCGCCTTGGCGGTGACGGGGGTGGTGATCTATGTCCTGCGCCTCGCCAAGCAGGATCGCGCCCCGGCCCGCTGGGTCTCGGGTCTTGTCGCGACCTGGCGCGCGATGGGGAGGATCCGCTGGATCGCGCTGGGCCTGACTTTATTACCGTTCATTCTCGCTCCGGCCGTCCTGTGACGGCGGGCCTTCAGAGGAGTAAACCCGTGAAGATGTATGTGATGGTCGCCGTCCTCGCCGCCGCGCTCGCGGCGCCCGCAGCGCTCGCATCCGATGATGACGATCATTTTGAAGGCCTGCCCGCGCAAACCCTCGACGAGGCGCTGATCAATCTGCGCACCTCGCTACCAGTGCTGAAGACAACGCTGGAGGGCGAGCTCGACGCAGTCTCCATGAACGCGATCCACGAGCTCACCTACACGCTGGAAAGCGCGATGGAGCGGGTGCGCCTGGAAGTCGTCGCCCTTCAGACGGAGCTGGAAGCCCTGCATCTCGCCTCCGAACAGTGGGAGGCGGACGCCGTGCGCAGCCATGGCGCGGCCTTCTCGCACGGCGCGTCGCGGCTGGCGGGCGGTGAACAGGTCTCGGGTGATGAGACTGAAGGCGAGCCTCAGTAACGCGCTGGACCAGCCGCCGGGAGCTGACCTGCATTGGCGCCCTGACCCCGGGCCAGGGCGCAGCCAGCTAAACCACCGCCTCCACGCCGGTCACCTCGGGCACGTAATGCTTGAGCAGGTTCTCGATGCCGTGCTTCAGCGTCATGGCCGAGGACGGGCAACCCGCGCAGGCGCCGCGCATGTGCAGCTGCACCACGCCGCTGTCCGCGTCATAGGCGTGAAACACGATATCCCCGCCATCGCGCGCCACGGCCGGGCGTACGCGGGTATCGATCACCTCCATGATCTCGCGCACAATGCCTTCGGCTTCGCCGGTGTATTCGGCATGGCCGGTGCCAGCCGATTCAGCGAACAGGGGCTTGCCTGACTGCACGGCGTCCATGATCACGCCCAGAATGGCCGGGCGGATCTGGATCCAGTCAGCCTCCTCGCGCTTGGTCACCGACACGAAGTCGGCGCCGGCGAACACGCCGGTGACGCCGTCGATGGCGAACAGTTCGCGCGCCAGCAGGGAGGTCGCCGCCGCCTCATACGAGGAAAAGTCGCGCGGCGTCTCCGGCGAGATCGGCTGACCGGGCAGGAATTTCAGCGTGTCGGGGTTGGGGGTTATTTCGGTCTGGATGAACATGATCGGGCTACCTTTGCTCTCGCCCAAGAGATGGCCCGGGCGGGTGCGCCGCGCAACCCTTGGCGTTTTGAGGGCTTTGATTCAGGCCGCTGCGGGCGCCAGAAGCTCCAGCGCCCGGGCGTGGAGTTCGGCGCTGGCCGCCGCCACCACCTGCCCGCCCGCATGACACGCACCCCCGCGCCAGCTGGTGATGACGCCGCCCGCCCCGGTGACCACCGGGATGAGGGCCGCCACGTCCCAGGGCTTGAGCCCGCTCTCCACCACGAGATCGATCCCGCCCAGCGCCAGCGCCGCGTAAGCGTAGGCGTCAAGCCCATAGCGGCGCACGCGCGACCGGGCCGCGATTTGGGCGAAGGCGTCCGCTTCGGCGCCCTGGAACAGGCCTGGATCGGTCGTGGAGACGATGGCGTCCTCAACACGCGTGACGCCCGCGCGCGTTCGGATCGTTTGCCGGCCGCGCCCCTGGTCCAGCCAGGCCGCCTCTCCGGTCAGCCCGAGGAAACGCTCGCCGGTGAAAGGCTGGTCAATCACGCCGGCGAGCGGCGCGCCGGGCCCGCTCAGTGCGATCAGCACGCACCAGGTGGGCAGGCCGGCGATGAAGGCGCGCGTGCCGTCAATGGGATCGATGACGTATGTCCGCCCGGTGCTCGATGCGGCGGGCGCGCCCTCTTCGCCGATCACGCCATCGCCGGGGCGATGCGCCGCGATCAGAGCGCGCAAGCACTGCTCCACCTCGCGGTCAGCGGCGGTGACGGGATCATATCCCGCGCCCCGTCCGGCAGCTTTTGATTCGGCGGCGATTCCGGTTCGAAAATGCCCAAGCGCCAGCGGACGCGCTGCGTCCGCCAGCATTTCCAGGAACGTGAGCTCGCCGGTCAGGTCCGGCCTGGCCGGGGTCACGCTCAGGCGGCGTCGGACTTGCTGTCCGGATCGAGCGAGCGCGCCAGCTCCAGCAGGCGGCGGCGCGGACGCTCATTGAGCCGGTAATAGGCCCGGATGAGATCCAGGGTTTCCTTCTGCGACAGGATATCCGCAGCGATGTGATCGCCCTCGGGGATCGCGCTTTCGCCACGGCCCGACAGGCCCTCGTAGAAATACTGGACCGGCACGTCGAGCGCCTCGGCGATCTCGAACAGCCGGCTCGCGCTCACGCGGTTGGCGCCGCTTTCGTATTTCTGCACCTGCTGAAAGCGGATGCCCACAGATTGAGCCAATTGCTGCTGCGTCAGTCCAAGCAGACGGCGGCGGCGGCGGATTCGCTTGCCGACATGATGATCAATCTCGTTGGTCATGGCGTTCAATTCCTTGAAAGATGTAACGCAAGGTCTGGGGCTCGAAACGTCCGGACAATAAACATTGTTCCGGCCGGTAACAAGTCACACGCTTATTCCCCACGCAAGCGTATAATGCATTGCGCTTGGTCATGTCACGCATTTGTAACGGTTTTGTGAGGGGCGTCACTCCGCCGCCCGGTGGGCGGCCTGGGCGTAGGCGCTCATCTGGCCGATCCAGTCAGACAGGGCCTGGGCCAGCGCCGGCATGCGGGCGCTCGGCGTCACAGTGCGCTCATCAAGGTAAAGCGCACGGTTGATCTCGATCTGGACGGCGTGGACGCTGCGGGCCGGCCGCCCGTAGTGCTCGGTCGTGTAACCGCCGGCATAGGGCCGGTTGCGCACCACGGTGAAGCCAAGGGCGCGAAATTCGGCTTCCGCTGCGGTGATGAAGGCGCGCGAGCAGGCGGCGCCATAGCGGTCGCCGAGCACAATGTCGGCGCCGCGCGCGCTGGCGGCGGGCATGGAATGGCAATCGATCAGGAACGCTTCGCCGAAGGCCGCCTTCGCCGCGGCGAGCTCGGCCTTCAGCGCGCTGTGATAGGGGCGGTAGCAGCGCGCCAGACGCGCTTCGGCCTCCTCAAGGGTCAGCCGTCCCGCATACAGGGCGCGGCCATCGGCGGCGGTGCGCGGGATGACGCCGAGCCCTGCGGCGGCGCGCGCGCTTAACGGGCGGGCGGCGGCGGGCGCAGGATCGAACATGTCGGGATCAAGCTCGCCCTCGGCGCGGTTCACGTCCACGAAAACGCGCGCAAACAACGCCTCGACCAGGGGGGCGCCGTGGCGCGGCGCGCTGGCGACGAGCTGGTCGACATAGGCGTCTTCCGACTGGCGCAGGGCGCTGAGCGGCAGCCGCGTCCGGGCCAGCGCCGCCGGGTCATACGCGCGTCCCGAATGGGGTGAGGCGAACACGAAAGCCGATGTGCGCTGCGCAGGCGCATGCACGCGCACGGCGGGCGCCCCGTTGCTGGCGCGGCTGCCGCATTGATCACCGTGACTGGACATGGGTGCAGTCTCCCTGCCAGAGCCGATCTGGTCAATCGCCGTTGGCCGTCAAGACGTTCAGCAGACTTTTACCCCATTGCGCTAGGGTAAGGCGGGTGGATACCATGAAGGGGAGACCAGATGGCCCGCATACTCCTGGCCGAAGACGACGATTCGATGAGGGACTTCCTGGCCAGGGCGCTCGAGCGCGCCGGCCATGAGGTCGAACGGGTCGCCGATGGCGAAGAAGGCCTCGCCGTACTGGGCGAAACGCCTGGCGGATTTGACCTTTTGCTGACCGACATCGTGATGCCGGGGGTGGACGGCATCGAGCTCGCCCGCCGGGCGGCCGAGGTCGATCCGGCCCTCAAGATCATGTTCATCACCGGCTTTGCCGCCGTGGCGCTCAACGCCGGCGCCCACGCGCCCGCCCAGGCCAAGGTGCTGTCAAAGCCCTTCCATCTGCGTGATCTCGTGGATGAGGTCGCCCGGGTGATGCAGGCAGCGTGAGCGCTGCCGCGTCTTGAGCCGTCGCCGGGACATTACCCGGGCTGGACCCGGTCCGCGCAGTCTTCGATCTGACCAAAGAAAAAGGGCCCGCTCAGGTGAGCGGGCCCTTTCAGTCAGTTTGCGTATCCTGAGCCTAGAACTGCTTGGACACGTTCACGAAGAAGCTGCGGCCGATCAGGTCGTAGCCCGAGCCCAGAACGGCGTTGCCGTTGCCGAGCGTCGCGCCGCTCGCCTGACCCGACACCACGGCCGGATCTTCGCCGAGGATGTTGTTCACACCCGCGCGGATGATCCAGGTGTCCTGGGTGTAGGTGGCCGACAGCGAGTGGTACCAGGTGCCCGGCTGCGCCGTGATGTAGGACGAGAAGTCCGTGAACGGCGTGGCAGGGTTGTTCACCGAGATGCAACCCGGATCCAGCGTCGAGCAGTTGGGGTGGATACGCTGGCCGTACGGGAAGGCCGCGCCCGGCGTGACGTCGTTGTAGATCGACGCCTGGGCGCCGACATAACGCGCCGTCCAGAAGGCCGACCAGTCACCCCGGCGAAGGCGGGTGGTGATGGAGCCGCGCCATTCCGGGCTGCCCCAGTCGCCGACATTGTCGAACACCGCCGACTGCGCCGTGGTCTGGTTCAGGATCTCGTCCGACCAGGTCCACTGGGTGTTCACGTCCAGACGCATCCCGCCGAAATAGTCGACGTCCATGCCGAAGCGCGTGTTCAGGTCGACGCCGGAGACTTCCGAGCGCGAGACGTTGAACGGCGTGTTGTCGACCGAGCGCAGCAGGCCGCTGGCAGGGTCACGCACGCGCCGGGCGCAGAACGGATCGTTCGGGAAGTCGTTGGAGTTATAGCACTGCGACAGGCCGAACGCGGCGCCGGGCAGGCCGATGGAGTCTTCCACTTCCAGCTTGAACCAGTTGACCGAGACCGCAAAGTCGAACGCATCGATCCAAGGCTGCTCAAGCACGAAGCCCAGCGACCAGGCGGTCGAGGTTTCCGGGTCCAGGCCCCGGTTGCCGGTCCGGAAGGCTTCGATCGAAGCCGTACCGCCCAGGCCGAGCGTCAACGGGTTCACGCCTTCAGAGACGCAGTTGGCCAGAACCTGCGGGCTGCGCGTGTCGTTGGCCGGATCATAGATCGGCGCGCCTAGCGGGTTGAGCGGGTCCGGCTGGCGGGCGTTCAGCGGCACAACGCACGGGTCAACCGTACCGGAGACGAAGCCGGTCTGGCCGCCCAGGAACAGCTCGCGGGCGTTCGGAGCCCGGAACGAGGTGCCGTAGGTGCCGCGCAGCGTCAGGAAATCGACCGGCGAATAGCCGACGCGGGCCGAGTAGGTGCTGTTCTGACCGTAGAACTCGTGATCGGTCAGACGGCCGGCGAGATCGACCGACAGGTCTTCGGCGAAGGTGACGCCGGAGAGCAGCGGGATCGACACCTCGCCATAGGCTTCGGTGAGGCTCACAGAGCCCACCGACAGACGGTCGGCGAAGAAGCCGGCCGCACGGCCCTGGGCCGCAATGGAGTCAACGCCCGAGTTCAGCGAGTCACGGCGCCATTCGACCCCGAGCACGGTCGCCACCGGGCCGGCAGGCAGCTGGAACACCGGACCGGTCACGAAGCCGCCGGCGATCGCCTGGTCGACCCGCGTGGTCACGGTGCGGTTGACGAAGAGATAATCGAGCTCTTCCTGCGTCGCAAAGGACGTGCCGCTCACGCCATCGATCGGATACAGGCTGTCGGCGAACAGATTGATCGGAACGCACGGATCCGGATCGAGGAAGCCGAAGCCCGTCGGGGTGTTGCCGCCACAGACGATCCGGCCGCCTTCCACCCGGCTGGTGACCAGCGAGTGACGCAGGCGGTCTTCATCCAGGCCGCCGCGCGAGGAATAGCCGATGGAGCGCGTGTAGCCCGCAAACGCTTCAAACTCCCACTCGGGGATGCCGAAGCCCGCCAGATCGCCGCGCAGGCCGCCGATCATGCGGGTCTGCTGCACTTCGATCGAATAGGTGCGGTCCGCCGGCCAGGCCAGGATCGGCGTGGTCTGCAGCCCGAACGGGTTGAACGGGTTGGTCGCCGGCACGGTCGGGAAGAGCTGGCCGCCGAAGCCCTGCTTCTGGTTGGCCTGGCTGTTGGAGTGCGAGACTTCGGCGAAGGCCTGCAGGCCTTCAAAGCCGAAGATCGGCTGGAGGTCACGGCTGGCGGTCGCGAACAGCGAGTAGCGCTGGGAGTAGGGAATGACGTCGTCTTCGCCTTCCAGGTACGAGCTGGTGTTCTGCGGCGCGTTGGAGTCGCCCGTCGACCAGCCGACCGGGAGAGTGCCCGGGAAGTTGGTGGTGCCGGGCGTGCGGTACATGTCGGTGGTGTTGTTGCGGCGCGCACGGTTGATGATGGCGCCGGTGCAACGCGACTGTTCCTGGCCGTTGGCGTCGATCCAGATGTTCCGGTAGCAGGCGATGCCGCGGCCCGGCTCGAAGTTATAGTCGCTGTCGTTCAGGTTCAGGCGGTCCTGGGTCAGATACTCGAACCCGATCAGGAAGTTGTGGTTGTCGCCATTGCTGCCCATCAGCAGGTTGTAGCGCTGGGTGACCGCCGCGCCGGTCTCGGGAACCGACAGGAACGCATCGGCCTGCACGCCGTCGAAATTGTCGCGCAGAACCACGTTGACCACGCCCGCGATGGCGTCCGAGCCGTACACCGAGGACGCGCCATCGAGCAGGATGTCGATGCGCTGGATCATGGTGGTCGGGATCAGGTTGACGTCGGGGAGCGACGGCGCGCCCTCGGCGCCGGCCGGCGCAAAGCGGCGGCCGTTGATCAGGACCAGGGTGCGGTCAGCCGACAGGCCGCGCAGCGAGACGTTGTTGGCCGCCGGGCCACCGTCGGTGACGAAGCCGCCGGTCGAGATCGTGTTGTCGAGCTGAACGCCCTGCGCCACGTTCGACTGCTGCAGGATCTGCGCAGTGTCGATCAGGCCCGCGTCGCGGATCTGCTCGGCGTCGATGACCTGAAGCGGCGCGGTGGAGGTGAAGCTGTCACGGCGGATGCGCGAGCCGGTGACGACGACGGTGTCGCCACGTGCGGCCGGGGCGCTCTGTTCGGTGCGCGCCTGGTCATCCTCGTCTTCGTCTTCGGCTTCCTGGGCGTAAGCCACGGCCCCGGTCATGGTGACCGCAGCGAAGCCCGCCAGAATCGTCGAGCGCAGGAGGCGCTCCTTTTCCCAAATCTTCACGATCGTTCCCCTTGTGTGTTGGACCGTTTTATCGAGCCGCGAACCGGCTGCCAGCGCGGATCGCCGCACTTGGGGCGGACTATGGGGGGCTGAAGGCTCTGGCGTAAAGCGTGCAGCACGGTGATCGGATGGGGGTTTGCCGCTTTTGACATGGCATTGTTGCAGAAAAGCCATAATGTCTTAATCCGCCGGTAACGCGGGGGATAAGCGCGGCCGGGGCGCCGTGGCAGCCATGCGAGATTGACACGCTCGCCGCCGCCAGCTTAAGACGCGCCTCCTCCCGTCAACGCGGCGCTGCGCGCGCCCCCGGCGCCGGGAGCGCGGTCTGGTGCGGGCGCGTAGCTCAGTTGGTTAGAGCGCTACGTTGACATCGTAGAGGTCACAAGTTCGAATCTTGTCGCGCCCACCAGTTTACTGATGCTCCGCACGTCCGTGCGTCGCGCCGGGATTTTCTCATGCTCCGCACGTCCGTGCGTCGCGCCTCGCATAAGCTCGGGCGCGCGGTCGCGCTTGCGGCGCTGCGCGCCGGGGAGATAAATCCGGCCTGGCTTGGTGCAACACCCCGGCCCCGCAGGGGCCGCAAGGCCGAACGGCCGCCCGCGCGGATGCGCGGAATATCGCAACCCGGAGG
>WGNG01000016.1 GCA_016124675.1 Alphaproteobacteria bacterium | reverse complement strand
TCAGACCGCATGCTCTGGGCGATGGCGAAAACACCGCCATTGTCCTTGGCGGAGGCGACCTTGAAGCCGGTATTGATCCGGTTCTGGACCTGCATCAGGTCCCGATTGGTCTGGTTAAGGTTCTGCAGGGCGATCATCGCGCCCGGATTGGTATTGATCGTCGCCATTTCTTGGCTCCTACGTTTCTACGTGTGAACGCGCGCGTTTTGCGGGCGGGGCCTTCTGGCCCGCCGGAGTCCGTGCAAAGCCGGGGCCAATTGATGGGCTGCGGACGCGAAACTTCCAAATATCTGTTTTTATGAGCTTTTCATTGAGGTCAGGCGCAGCGCGACCGGGCTTGCGGCAGGTTTTGCCGGGTAATGGCCCCGAACACCCGGCAGTTTCTGCCCGGTGGGCACATTCTGCCCGGTGATTCGGGCGGGCGCGGCGCGGCGTCTCGCGGCAGGGTTAATCAGGGGTTAACGCGTTGCTGAAGCAAAGAAAAACCGGGACCGCCCTGAGGCGGCCCCGGCGCCTTTTCCCTAGCGGAAGAAGGACAGGACAGACTGCGGCGCGGTGTTGGCGATGGAGAGCGCCTGGATCCCCAGCTGCTGCTTGACCTGCAGCGACTGGAGCCGTGCCGACTCCTTGGCCATATCCGCGTCGACGAGATTGCCGATGCCTTTCTCCAGCGTGTCCGACAGCTTGGTCACAAACGTGGAGTGGATATCCAGCGCCTTCGACTTGGTGCCCAGCCGGGCCAGCGACTCGTTGACCGCTTCCAGTGAGGTTGCGACCTGCGAGGCGATGTCCGCGGCCTGGGTCGCGGTGGCGAACGAGGCGGCGGCGGCCACCGTCACGATGGAGCCCGACAGGGACATGTCCTCTGCGGCCACCGTGATGGTGTTCGAGCCGTCCTGGTTCGCCAGCGCCACGAAGGCGTCCGTCGAGCCGTCGATCAGGTTCACGCCGTTGAACTCCGCATTTTCCACGATCGTTGCGATCTGGTCGCGCAGCGCCATGAAGTCTTCGTTCAGGGCGCTCCGGCTGGCCGTATCCAGCGATGTGTCAGCGGCGGCGAGAGCCTTTTCCTTCATTTCGATCAGAAGATCCGAGATCGCTTCACCCGCAGCCAGCGACACATCAAGTGTCGCATTGCCACGGTCCAGAGCCTGCTGAACGACCCCATACCCGGCGACTTCGGCGCGCATGCGCTGGGCGATAGCGAAAATGCCGCCATTATCCTTCGCGCCTGCGACCTTGAGGCCGGTGTTGATACGGTTCTGCACCTGTTGCAGCTCCATATTGGACTTGTTCAGATTCTGGAGCGCGATCATCGCTCCGGGGTTCGTATTCACCGAGTTTGTCATGGGGGGGTTCCTCCGTTCTGGAAGCGAACGGCCGTTTTGGCCGGCGGACATTTTGTCCCGCCAGCGTCCGCGCAAGGCTCATGCCGCAGGGCGCGCGCGATCTGGACGATAGATACCTATTGTTTTTCAGCGCCTTGGCGCCACCTCCAAGCGGAGGCTACAACGCTGCGGCGCAAGCGTCGGCCCGGCAAGATCGGACCGCCCGGCAGGAAGTGCCCGCCCGCTTGCCCTCGCGCCGTTCCCGGGACATGCTCGACCCTGCCGTCACCATCAGGGGACATCACATGGCTATCCTGCGCCCTGGCCTCGCCGTCCTGGCGGCGGCGCTCGCCCTCTGCGCCTGCCAGCCCGGCCCCGGGCCTGACGCCTCCGCAGACGACGGCGCCATGAACCCCGGCGTCTCGCCGGTCCTGCTTGCCGTCACCGGCGCGGGCGGACGCCAGCCGGTGGCGGGCGGGCTGTTCGGTCGCTTCGCCGTGGGCGGCGCCGCCCATACCTTCAGCGCCGACGATATCGCCCGCTTGCCGCCCCACCGGATCGAGACCGGCTTTCCCCTCGGTGAGAACGCCCGCGTCTGGCAGGGTGTGCGGCTGAGTGATGTGCTCGCCGCCGCGGGCGCGCCCGGCGCCGGCGCCCGCCTCACCTGTCTTGACGGCTATCAGATCGAGGTCAGCGCAACGATGATCGCCGCCCACCAGCCGGTGCTGGCCCGCTCGGTCGATGGCCAGGCGCTGGTCCTGGGCGAGCTTGGCCCCTTCATCCTGGTTTGGCCGCGCGGCAGCGCGCCGGAGCTTTCGGACATGGCGGACGATCTGTGGGCGTTCGGCGTGTTCGCGATCGAGGCGATCTAGCTGACCGCGCCCCCTGCGCGCGCGGGCGGGCCTTCAGGGAAAACACCCTGTCAGTTGCACGCGGGGTCTTCCCGTCCCGGCTCAGTCTGCCTAGGCTCTCGGCAAATCAGAAGATAGCGGGGAACCGGCATGGACACTTTCTTCGACGGCGTCACAATTTTCAGTGACTTTCTGTGGGGCGGCACCTGGGGCGATCAGCGCATCCTGCCGGTGGGGATCATCACCATCGCCCTTCTGGGCACAGGCGTGATCATGATGGTGCTGCTGGGCGGCCGGCCGCTCCTGCGCCTCTTCCCGGCCTTTGGCGAGCTTTGGTCTGGCCGCAAGAGCGGCGGCGAGGGCGAGATCACGCCCTGGCAGGCCCTGTCCACCGCCCTGTCGGGCCAGGTCGGCACCGGCAATCTTGCCGGCGTCGCCACAGCGATCACGCTGGGCGGACCCGGCGCGATCTTCTGGATGTGGGTCACGGCGATCTTCGGCATGGCGCTCGCCTATTCCGAATCGTCCCTGGCGGTGCGCTACCGCGAGAAGCACGCCGACGGCAAATATCATGGCGGGCCGATGTACTACATCCAGAACGGGCTCGGCAAAAACTGGAAATGGCTCGCCATCCTGTTCTGCATCGGCACGATCTGCTCGGCGCTTGTCACCGGCGGCGCGCTGCAGTCCAACTCCGTCACCCAGTCCGCCCTTGAGGCGAGCGCGTCGCTCGGCATCGACCTGCCGCGCTGGGCCGTGGGAGCGGTTCTCGCCTTCCTCGTCTTCGTCGTCATCGTGGGCGGCATCAAATCCATCGGCGTCGTGGCCGGGCGCGTCGTGCCCTTCATGGCGATCGCCTATATCGTGGTGGGCTTTATCATCCTGGCCACCCACGCCAGCGAAATCCCGGACGCGTTCGCCCTGATCTTCACCGAGGCCTTCGGCTTCCGCGAAGCGGCGGGCGGGTTCGCGGGCTATGTCATCATGGCCGCCATCCGGGCGGGCGTGGCGCGCGGACTGTTTTCCAACGAAGCCGGCCAGGGTTCGGCGCCCATCGCCCACGCGGCGGCGCAGACCAGCAATCCTGTCAAGCAGGGCGAGATCGCCATGCTGGGCGTGTTCATCGACACCATCATCATCTGCACCATGACGGCTCTGGTGATCCTGACCGTGTCGGGCAGCTACGCCAATCTGGACGGCAGTTTCGCCGAATTCGCCTGGCAGTCCGACGCCCTGTCGGCGTCGGCCGTCACCACGGCGGCATTCGCTCAAGGCATTTACGGCGGCGCATGGATCATCCTGGCCGCGCAGGCCCTGTTCGCCTTCACCACCATCATTGGCTGGTCCTATTACGCCGAGACCTCGGCCACCTATATCGTCGGCGACTGGGCGGCGCGGCCCTTCCGCTTCATCTGGGTGGGCGTGGCGTTCGCCGGCACGCTGGTGGTGAACGTGGACGGGTTGTGGCGCTTTGGCGACGTGGCCAACTCGATGATGCTCTTCCCCAACGTCATCGCGATCCTGCTGCTGGCCGGCGTCGTGCTGCGCTACACCCGTGACTACGACCGCAAGGGCATTGTCCCGCCGGCCTGGTACGGCGCCGATGCGACGGTGATGCCCGTCGTGGCGGCCTCTGCCGCGCCGGATGCGGACGACCGCCCCGCCCCGAAAGCCAAGACCGGGCCTGACGGCCCGGATGGCGGCGGCGATGGCGGCGCCGACTGAGGCCCATCGCCTTGATCTGAACCGATGCGCCGGCCCGCAAGCACACGCTTGCGGGCCGGTCTCATTTTGAGGGTCTAGACATCTGCAAACACCGCCTGAGCGTGGCGCTCCAGCGCCGCCCAGCCCTTGTAGGCGCGCCCCTGCGCCCCCAGACCCCGCCACGCGGCGGCCAGTGCCGCGATCTCATCAGCCGCCAGCGCCCGCGCCGGGGCCAGGCACACACGGATCGTGAACAGCACCGCGCCGGTTTCAGGCAGCCTGATGATCGTCTGGCGCTCCACGCGCACATGCAGGTGATCCCGGGCCTGGCTCACCGCCGCAGCCTGCGCCGCCGCACGCAAGGGCGCCGCATCCGGGGTGAAGCGCTCTGGCCCCCACTGAAGTGTCCAGTTGAAGCGCTCCAGCACCTGACCGGGCCGCACCGCGTCAAACACGCGCGCGATGCGCCCCGCCAGCGCCTCCCCCTCCGGCACCGGCCCGTGCAGCGCCGTCAGATCGCGCCCGAAGGCGTGATCCACGCTGAAGAAGGTGGGCGCGCTCAGCACGATGGCGCCGGTCAGCCAGCGCCCGTCATCGCCGCGCGTCATCACCACCAGATCATCGCTGACGAGATGCGCCGCCGCGATCAGATCGCCCTTGGGCGCCCCCGCTTCAGCGCACACCAGCGCCGCCGCCTCGTCCGAAGCGGCCTGCGCCGCCGGCGCCTGACGCAGCACATCCTCAGGCCGGGCAAGGAGACCCGCCTTCCAACCCAGCACATGCGCCTCGCTGTCGGGAAACAGCCAGCTTGCGGGATCGATGGGCTGCAAGCCCACATTGAAGCGCGGCGCTCCGGCGCGCCAGGGCGCGTGGGGCGGGCGGTTCATGGATGGAGGTCCAGCCGCCGGGCGGCCCACGCCACAGCCGCCGCCGCGACCAGACCGGCGATGATGCCCACCGTGTTGGCGCCCAGATCATAAGGCGAGGCCGAGCGGTTCAGCGCCTCGATTCCCTGCAACAGTTCGATGGTGATCCCGAAACCGCTGAGCCCGGCCAGCAGCCACACCCGCGCCAGCCCCGGATACGCAAACCGTCCCAGCACCGCCAGCGTCGCAAACGCGCTCATATGTTCCAGCTTGTCCCAGCCAAACAGGCGCGGCGCGCCGCCCTCACCCGGCCACAGCGCCAGCCCCAGCACCACCGCCAGCGTGAAACAGAACGCCAGCGGTCCCAGCGGGCGCAGCCGCGCCATGAGGCGCCCTGCGGCTTGCCGCCAGCGGTCTGGAGTCCCGGCGTGCGGGACCGATGGATCATCACGAGGCGTCATGACCCGTGTTCTAGAGCGCAATGCGACAACCGGGTACCGGTTTTCGGCGCCGTGATGTCTGATGAGGACCGCCCGGTCTACAACGCCACCGACGCCCGCCGGGAGTTTGCCCATCTGATGGACGAAGCGGTCCATATCGGCCCGGTTTTCGTGCGCCGGCGCAATCAGGAAGCGGTGCTCCTGTCGCGCGCGTCCTATGACCATCTGATTGCGCTGGAATTGGCCAAGGATATCGAAGACGCCAAGTCGGCGCTGGACGACTACAAGCAAAATGGCGGCGTCACGCTTGACGACCTCAAGGCTGAACTCGGGTTTGAGTAGGCCCGGCAACCCCCCCTCACCGGGCCCCCGGCCTGTACACCTCCACCGCGGCGGCGCGCACGTCCGCTTCGCCCATCGGCACCCGGCGCCAGGTCTCGGCCGCGAACATCTCCATCTGGTCGGTGAAGTGGGGGCTGTCAGCCCGCGTGGAGGCGCCGAACTGGTGGACGGCCCACAGGGCGAACTCGCCATCGCTCAGCCACTCTGCCAGGAAGGTGAGGCCATCGCCCGCCACCATGCGGTAGGTCCCGTCCTCCTGCGGTGCGGGATAGACCGCGCGCAGCACGTCCGGTCCGCCATCCAGCGGGATGCTTTGATCGCCGCGCATCAGCCGGTTCACCGCGCCCCATTCGGGCTCCAGCGTTTGAAAATGCGTCACCAGGCGCTCCACGGCGGCGGGAAACGTCTCCTCCAGCGGCGGCGGGGTGATGCCCAGCAGCGGCGCGGTGGTGATGGGCGCGAAGGTTTTCACCGCCAGCGCCGCCTGCCGGTTCTCCATATTGGTGCGCCCGTCCCACGCGGCGATCACGCCCGCAGCCTCAACCAGCGCCGGATCATGGCTCCAGTCCATGGCCAGCAGCCGGGTGCGCAGCGTCATGATCTCGCTGCCCGGGTGGTAGCCATCATCGAACTTCACCGCCAGCAGCGCCTCACGCGACACGGTTTCGAGCGCCGCCATCAGATCGACGGCCTGCAGGCCGCGATTGGTCATGCGGGTCTCGATCCCGAAGCTCGCCGGGAAGGCGGCGGGGTCCGGGTCCTCATCCGTGCCGGTGACGCGGAAGGGCGAGTGATTGGCCTCCAGCACATAGCCCGCCGCCGGATCGATCATGTGCGGCAGGGCGTCGAGCGGCGCGAACTCGGTCCAGATCAGGTCTGACCGGTCACCGGGCAGGATGCCCGTCCAGTCGATCCCCGGCTCTTCGATCCGCAGCGGCATGCGGGCGCCGTAATAGCGCGCGATGCGGCCATTGGCGTCGGCCACGATGCGATTGGTGCTGCCCATGGCGAGCATCTCCATGACACCCTGATACTCGTCCAGATCGCGCGCGTGCATGGAGCGCCAGGCCTGCTCCACCGAGCGGATATCGTCATGGGTGGCGTGGCGCAGGGCGAACGCGCCCTGGTCATTGCGGATCACCGGCCCGTGGGCGGTGCGCTCCACCGGCATCGTCACCTGCCAGGCGAACGGGCCCCACAGATGCACCAGCATGCGCGCCGGGGCGGTTTCGAGATCAACCCACTGGCCATCGAGCCAATACTGGCGGCCATCATCCGAGAGCGTGATTTCATAAAGATCGATCAGGTCGGGCGCATTCACCGTCGCCGCATAGCCCAGATCGGGGCTGGACCCCACATGCATCACCGGGGAGCCCGGAAACGTGCCGCCGGCGAAGTTCAGCCGGCCGTCACGGCTGATCATGTGGGCTTCATACCAGGCCACGGGGCCTTCCACCGGCTGGTGGGAGTTGATGATCAGGCGCGTGGCGCCGTCATCGGACCGGGCCGGCGCCACCGCAAAGGCGTTGGAGCCAAGCTCGCTGTCGGAGGTTTCCTCCAGCCAGAACACCTGCAGCTCCTGGCCCCGGCCCGCCTCGCGCGGCCGCTCCGGCGCGATCAGGTCAGCCAGCGCCCGGCCGAGGCCATAGAACATCGGGCTGTAGAAGGCCGACAACCCGGCCACGTCCTGACCGGTCAGCGGATACAGATCGGGCGCGCGCTCGTGCGGATGGAGGGCGGCGTAGTAATTGAGGCCAGCGGCATAGCCCTCCAGCGCCGCGCGCATCTCGGCGCTCAGCTGGGCCTCATATTCAGCGCGCACCAGATCGGGCACGCCCAGCGCCTGCACCAGCCAGGCCGTGCGCGCCTCGCTCTCGTCCACCGCCAGCATGTCGCGCCCCAGCGCCTGGCGCAGCGCATCCTGGACGGTGGGAAAATCATCCTCGGCATGGGCGAAGGCCAGGGCAAACGCGGCGTCGGCGCCCGTCGCGCCAATGACCCGGGGCACGCCCCACTCATCGCGGGTGATCTCGGCGTCATAGGATTCGGCTGCGGCGATCGCCGCCTCCGGGTCGAAGGATCGCAGTTCCAGCGGCGTCAGGCGCAGCCCGAACACAAAAGCGCCCGTGATCGTCACCACAAGCACCGCCGACAACCCCACAAGGGCCAGTCTTGTCACCCGATTCATGAAAATTCTTCCCCGCTATCCCCTGACTGTCCCTACCCTGCCCGGGGGATAGAGCGCACGCAAGCGGCTGGACCCGGGCGCGCCCGGACTATATCGCCATGTCATGATCCGGCCCGCCGATCTCCTGCGCGAAACGCCTGAAGGCCTGTGGTGCGAACCGGGCGGCTTCTTCATTGATCCGGTGCGCCCTTCGGGCCGCGCCCTCATCACCCATGGCCATGCCGATCACGCCCGCGCCGGCCACGGCGCCGTGGCCGCGACACCGCAGACGCTCGCCATCATGGATGCCCGCTACGGCGCTGAATTCACACGCTTTCGTCAGCCGCTGGACTATGGCGAGACCGTGCGCATGGGCGAGGTGTCGGTCAGCCTCCACCCTGCGGGCCATGTGCTGGGCAGCGCCCAGGCGCGGCTGGAATGGAAGGGGCTCGTGATCACCGTGTCGGGCGATTACAAGCGCCGGCGCGACCCCACCTGTGCCCGGTTCGAGCCGGTGCGCTCGCACATCTATGTGTCTGAAGCGACATTCGGTTTGCCGGTCTTCCGCCACCCGGACGATGCCGGCGAAATCGCCCGCCTGCTCGCCAGCATGCGCGCCAATCCGGGCCGGGCGCATCTCGTCGGCGCCTATGCGCTCGGCAAGGCGCAGCGGGTGATCGCCCTGATCCGCGAAGCCGGCCATGACGGCCCGGTCTATATTCATGGCGCGCTGAGCGCCCTGTGCGATCTCTACCGTGACCAGGGCGTTGATCTGGGCGATCTCAGGCCCGCCACGATGAAGGATGGCGAGGGTCAAACGACTGACTTTGCTGGCCAGATCATTCTCGGCCCGCCCTCCTCCTTTCAGACGCCCTGGGCGCGCCGCTTCCCCGATCCGGTGATCGCCTTTGCCTCGGGCTGGATGGGCGTGCGCGCCCGCGCCCGCCAGCGCGGGGTGGAGCTGCCGCTCGTCATTTCCGACCATGCCGACTGGGACGAGCTGACCGCCACGATTGCCGAATGCGCGCGCGAGGCGGTGTGGATCACCCACGGGCGTGAGGAGGCGCTGATGCGCTGGGCTGAGCTGCAAGGCCTTGAAGCGCGGCCCCTTTCGCTCGCCGGCTATGACGAGGACGGCGAATGACGCCCGCCCGCGCCGAGACCCTGGCGACGGTCATCACCGTCAATGGCGCGCGCCTTCAGCCCGACATCTCCGGCGCCGCGCTGGAACTGGAAACCGGCGCTTTGCTCTGCGCCGACCTGCATCTTGAAAAGGGCAGCGCCTACGCCGCGCGCGGCCAGCTCCTGCCGCCCTACGACACCCGCGCCACGCTCGCGCGCCTCGCCGGCGCCATCGCCCGGCTCAAGCCCGCCAGCGTGATCGCCCTGGGCGACAGCTTTCATGATCTGGGCGCCGATGGGCGCATGCATGGGGATGACGCCAAAGCCCTGACCGAAATTGTGAATTCCGTTGCGCGCTGGATCTGGATCGAGGGCAATCACGACCCCGTTCCGCCTGCCCGCTTTGGCGGCGAGCGCATGGCCGGGCTGCGGCTCGGCCCGCTCACCCTGCGCCATGAGCCGCAGGCGGGGCCGGCGCCGGGCGAGGTGGCGGGCCATCTGCACCCCTGCGCCCGCATCAACGGAACAGGCCGGTCCGTGCGCCGGCGCTGTTTTGCGACAGATGGAACCCGCCTCGTGCTGCCCGCCTTCGGGGCCTATGCGGGCGGGCTCAACGTGCGCGACCGCGCCTTCAACGCCCTGTTTGAGCGCACCCCCGACGCCGTGGTGATCGGAACCGGACGGGTCTATCCGGTCCCCGCCGCGCGGCTACGTCCAGATTGAGACGCAGGCCTGGCGCACCGGCCCGATTGTCAGCGCGCGCCGTCGCAGGCAGGATCGCCCGACATTTTAGGACCGGCGTGACCATCGGGTTTTCAAGGGAGCCAACGCGTGCTGCTCATCGTCACCGCCGCTCTGCTGGCTGCACCGGCCCAGCACATGGTTCACCGGCCCGCGCCGCCGCCTCCGCCCCTCGTGTGCGATCTCACCAGGACGCCTGACCCCGCCACCCTGACCGCAAGCTGCCCGGATGCGCCCGACGCACAGGCCTTGGTGCAGGCGAGCCTCGACGCGATCAGCCTGCCGGAGGATGTCTGGCTCGCCTCGGGCTCGGTGACGGTCTTGCCTGCCGATACGCCGCCCGGCTGGAGCGTGCCGGCGCAGCGTCTGGCGTTTCGCCAGCCCAACTTTCCGCCGCGGGCTCTGGAGCGTGGCGACGATGGTTACTGCCTCACGGGCGGGGTGGTGGGCGCCGATGGCGCCCTGATCGAGCCGCGCAGCGCCTGCACCGCCACGGGCGATGAACAGGTGCGTCAAGCCTTTGTTTATGAAGCACAACGCGTCACCCCGGCGCTGCGGGTGATCGGGGAGCATAATGGCCGTTGCATCGTGCTGCCCATGATATTCAGGATCGGGGGCGATCGCGCACCCCTTCCTGCGCCCGATAGCAGCGAGGTCTGCCCGGCTGAGGAGCCGGCGCCCGCCGCCGCGCCCTGATCCCCGCCCCGCCCTTGCACGCAGGGGCGCGCTGGCGCATACACCGCGCGCCATGAGCTTCACCGCCACCGTCCTGACCCTCTACCCGGACGCCTTCCCCGGACCCTTGGGCGTGTCGCTGCTAGACACCGCCCGGCGCAACGGACTCTGGGCGCTTGAGACGGTGGACATCCGGTCTTTTTCCCGTCATAAGCACGCCTCCGTTGACGACACGCCAGCTGGCGGCGGCCCAGGCATGGTGCTGCGCCCGGACGTGTCGGCAGCGGCGATCGACAGCGTGTCCCGTGGGGACAGGCCGTTGATCCACATGACACCGCGCGGCGCGCCGCTCTCCCAGACCCTGGTCCGGGACTGGGCGGCCGGGCCGGGCGTTGTCGTGTTTTGCGGCCGCTTCGAAGGCCTCGACCAGAGGGTCGTCGAAGCGCGCGGCATGATTGAAGTAAGCGTCGGCGACGCTGTGCTTGCCGGAGGCGAAGCGCCCGCCATGGTCCTCATCGAGGCCTGCGTGCGGTTGATCCCCGGCGTGCTTGGCAAGATCGAGTCGACGGTCGACGAGAGTTTTGAAGGGGACCTGCTCGAATACCCCCATTACACCCGTCCGCGGGTCTGGGAAGAGCGGGACATCCCGGACGTCTTGCTGTCAGGCGATCATGGCCGGATCGCCCGGTGGCGCAAGGAAATGGCCGAACAGATAACGCGCGTGCGCCGACCCGATCTCTGGGAGAGATATCAGCGGCGCAAGGGAGAATGATCATGAACCTGATCCAGCAGCTCGAACAGGAAGAAGCCGCCCGTGTGCTCGGCGACAAAGTCATCCCTGACTTTTCCGCCGGCGATACGCTGTCGGTGAACGTCTGGATCCGCGAAGGCGAGCGCCAGCGCGTGCAGCGCTTTGAAGGCGTGTGCATCGGGCGCTCCGGCGGCGGGCTGAACGAGAACTTCACCGTGCGCAAGATTTCCTTCGGCGAAGGCGTCGAGCGGGTCTGGCCGGTCCACTCCCCGCTGATCGAGTCCATCGAGGTCAAGCGCAAGGGTAAAGTCCGCCGCGCCAAGCTGTACTATCTGCGCGACCGCCGCGGCAAATCGGCCCGCATCGTCGAGCGCACCTCGGGCCGCGGCATCGAAGCCCGCCCCGCCAAGGGCGCCGGCAAGAACGCCAAAGTCCAGGTTCCCGGCGAGGAATAGCGCTCACGCGTTGACTCGATGCGGTGCTTGGCCTAGCTACCGCGCTCACATTTTTTCACCGGCGCCTGGGCGCCGGCAAAGCGAGACGAGACGATGAAAATCCGCAGCTCCCTGCGCTCCCTGAAGGGACGCCATCGCGACTGCCAGATCGTGCGCCGCCGCGGCAAGGTCTATGTGATCAACAAGACCGATCCGCGCTTCAAGGCGCGCGCAGGCTAAGCGGCGCGCCGTGCCCGGCGCGCGTGCCGTCCTGTGGGATATCGGCAATGTGCTTGCCGACTGGAATCCGCGCCGGCTCTACACAAAGCTTCTGACTTCGGACGCCGCCGTGGATGACTTCCTCGGCGGCGTTTGCACGATGGCCTGGCATCAGGCTCACGACCGCGGCGTGCCCATGGCCGAGAACCGGCGCGCCCTGCTGGAAGCCCACCCTGACAAGGCCGAACTGATCGAGGCGTGGGACACGCGCTGGGCCGAAATGTTCGATGGCTGGATTACCGGCATGGACGCCCTGGTGGAAGCGCTGGAGGCCGCCGGCGCGCCGCAATTTGCGCTGACGAACTATCCGGCCGAGAAGATACCGCACCTGCGCGCCACCTACCCTGCCATCGCCCGGTTTCGCGACATCATTGTGTCGGGCGATGAGGGCGTGGTGAAGCCTGATCCGGCTATCTACGCCATCGCGCGCGCGCGCATCGGGCTGGACCCGGGCGAGGTGATCTTCATCGATGACCGCGAAGAGAACGTGACCGCCGCGCGCGCCGCCGGCTTCCAGGCCGAGCTGTTCACCGGCGAGCCCGCCGCCCGGGCCGCCCTGCGCGCACGCGGTTTGGCTGTCTGACAAATCCGCCTTCCGAAGCGTCCCTCGCCTGATAGTGTGATGCTCGCGTGGCCGGTCACGGCCGCCGGGAGGGTTATGCATGACACGCTGGTTGATCCGCGGCGCCATGGCGCTGTGCGCACTTGCGCTATTGGCTGCGGCGGCAGCGGGCGCCTGGCTGGTCGAGCGCTTCCACGCCTCCAAGCCCGCCGAGACCGGCGACATCCGCCTTGAAGGGCTGTCAGGCCCGGCGCGCATCGTGCGCGATTCTGACGGCGTGGCGCACATCTTCGCCGATGAAGACCGGGACGTGTATTTCGCGCTGGGCTTCACCCATGCCTCCGAGCGCTTTTTCCAGATGGACATGGCCCGGCGCTTCGTGCGGGGACGCCTCGCCGAACTGCTCGGACCGGACCTGATCACCGCCGACATGCGCACCCGCACCCTGGGCTATGAGCGCCTGACGCAAGACATCGCGCAACGCCTGTCGCCCGACACGCACGCCGCTGTGGACGCCTATGCCGCCGGCGTCAATGCGCGCCTCGCCCAAGGCGCGCCGGCGCCGGAATACATCCTCCTGCGCGCCAGCCCCGAAGCGTGGACGGTGGAGGATTCGGCCGCCATGGTCGCCTATCTCGCCCATGACCTGGCCAGCGGCGCCGAGCAGGATCTTGCCCGTGTGCGCCTTGAAAGCGTGCTCGACGCCCAGCGCCTGGCCGAGTTCATGGCCCCCTATCCCGACTGGGCGCCGACAACGCTCCAGGACGAAGATGTCCGCGCCGCCTTCGGACCTGTTCAGGTCCGGCCTCTGCCCGCGCCTGGAGAGGTGCAATCCCAGCCAGACGCCATGCCCGGCTCCAACGCCTGGGTGGTGTCGGGCGCGCAGTCGCGCACAGGCCGGCCCTTGCTGGCCAATGACCCGCATCTGGCGCTGTCGGCGCCGTCGATCTGGTATCTGGTGCGCCTCAACCTGTCCCATGGGCCGGTGATCGGGGCGAGCCTGCCCGGCGCGCCCTTTGTGGTGCTGGGCCGCAACGCCCATGGCGCCTGGGGGTTCACCAATACCGGGTTTGACGTCATCGATCTGGTGGCGCGCGGCCGGGAGACGCTGGAGATCACCGCGCGCACGGAAACCATCCATGTCCGCGGCCGCCGCCTGCCGGTGGAGATGATCGTGGAGGAGACCGCGCAGGGGCCGATCCTCGATCCCGGCCGGTTTGATCTGGCTGGCTTTCCCGCCGACGCGGCCATCGTGCTGCGCTCCACGGTCACGCATCCGGAAAACCGCGTCGCCGACGGCGTGTTCGCCATCATGCGCTCTGAGGGCTGGGACGATTTCGTCGAGGCCGGACGCGGCTGGACCGCGCCCATGCAGAACATGCTCTACGCCGGCGTGGACGGGACCATCGGCTACACCACGGCAGGCCTGATGCCCTTGCGCGGCGAGGGCGGCGACTGGACCGGCTTCATCGCGTTCGAGGACCTGCCCCGCATCGTCAACCCGCGCGGCGGGCGGATTGTGTCGGGCAATAACCAGGTGGTGTCCGCCGCCTACCCCCATCCCCTGCCCGGCCTCTACGACCCGTTCCGCGCCGCGCGGATCGAGGAACGGCTCCGCAGGTCCGAACGCCATGATGTGGCGAGCTTTGAAAGCATGCAGATGGATGTCGTCTCGCATCAGGCGCGCCGCCTCCTGCCCGCCCTGCTCGGCGCCACGCCCGAGAGTCAGCTCGGCATGCAGGCGCTGGCGCGGCTGGAGCGCTGGGACGGATCGCTGGACGCCGGCAGCCCGGAAGGGCTGATCTTCTCCGCCTGGATGCGGGTGCTGTCTGCGGCCGTGTGGATGGACGAGCTCGGTCCCGCCGCGCCCTGGTTCAATCAGCCGCGCCGCGCCTTCCTCGACACCGTCTTCACCGGCGAGGCCTCGCACTGGTGCGATGATGTGCGCACCCGGCAGACTGAAACATGCGCCGTCACCGCCGGTCTCGCCCTCGACGCCGCCATGGCGGAGACAGCCGCCGCCTATGGGAGCGATATCGACGCCTGGCGCTGGGGCGAGGTGCATCAGGCCCGCTTCGCCCACCCGCTGGCGGGCATTCCGGTGCTGGGCCGGATGTTCGAGGTGCGCCAGCCCGTGCCCGGCGACGGATCCACCGTGAATGTCAACCATTTCAGCTATGCCTCGGGCGCCTACGATGCGGTGCATGCGGCGAGCCTGCGCGCCGTCTATGACCTTGATGACCTCAACCGCTCGCGCTTCATGCATGGGCCGGGACAGTCAGGCCACCCGCTCTCGCCGCATCACCACGACCTGGCGGCGCGCTGGGCGGCGGGGGACAGCTTCGAAATACGCGATGACTGGACGCCCGATACGCCCCCTGAGGGCGCGCGCATCCTGACGCTGGCCCCGCGCTAGCCCGTGACACCCGCCACCGCTGCGGCCCCTGAAATCCCGAGCCCGTCGAGGCGCGGCAGGGTCCTCGCACTGATCCCGCCCAGCGCGTAGACCGGCAGCGGCGCCCGGCGCGCGGCGGCGGCGATGCGGAACACGCCCAGGGGCGCGCCGGCGCTGGGACTGGCCGAGGCGAACGCCGTGGAGACCAGAACCGCATCCACCAGACCCGCCGCGCGCCGGATCGCGCCGGGGCCATGGGCGCTGGCGGTCATCACGCGAAAGCGGGCGCGCGCCGCCCGGGCCAGCATGCGCTCGGGCCAGTGCACGCCATCCGCGCCGCAGCGCGCCGCCAGCTCCGGATCAGCCGCGATGAGAAACACAAGTCCCCGCGCCCTCGCGATATCGGCCAGCGTCCCGGCCAGCGCTTCCAGCTTGGGGCGTCCGAACGTGCGCAGGATCAGCCCGCACCCGGGCGGCAAGGCCTGCGCCAGCGCCAGCGGATCGGGCGTGCGCTCGGAATCGGTCAGCGCAAACAGCGCCGGCAGGCGCCCGCGCGGGCCGTCCAGCCGCATCGCCAGCCTTGCCAGCCGGGCCGCTGCATCATACGCCATGGGCCATGTCCGATCTCACCGTCACAATCGCGCAATCGCGCGACGCCATCCTTGAGCGGATCGGCGCCGCCGCCAAGACGGCCGGGCGCCCGGCCGGCGCAGTGACCTTGGTGGCGGTGTCCAAGCAGCAGCCCGACGAGCGCATCGACGCCATGATCGCAACCGGCCAGCGCGTGTTCGGCGAGAACCGCGTGCAGGAGGCACAGACGCGCTGGGCCCATCGCCGCGCAGGACTGCCGGACCTGGAGCTGCGCCTGATCGGCCCTTTGCAGACCAACAAGGCCGACGCCGCCTGCGCCCTGTTTGACGTCATCGAGACGCTGGACCGTGACCGCCTTGCCGCTGCGCTCGCCAAAGCCATGGCCAGGACCGGCCGCCGCCCGCGCCTGTATGTGCAGGTCAATACCGGGCGCGAGGCGCAGAAATCCGGTGTTGAGCCGGCGGACGCCGCCGCTTTCGTCGAGCGCTGCCGCGCCGAGCATGGCCTGGAGATTGAAGGCCTGATGTGCATCCCGCCGGAAGCTGAACCGGCAAGCCTGCACTTTGCCCTGCTGAACAAGCTCGCGGGCGCCTGCTGCGTGGAGAAGCTGTCCATGGGGATGAGCGCGGACTATCCGCTGGCGATCCGCCTCGGCGCGACATCGGTGCGGGTGGGTTCAGCCCTGTTCGGCGCCCGCCCCGCCGCCTGAACGCCTCAGCTCGCCGCGGCCTCGGCGGGCGCCAGGCCCTGCATGATCGTCCGGTTGATGTCGATGAGCGTGTCGAGATCGGTCTCGCCTCGCATGGCTGCGCTGGTTTCCTTCGAGACAAAGATCGACAGCGATATGATCCCCGCGCGCAGCTTGTCCGGCAGGGCGTTGCCAGAGCTGGCGCAGTCCGCCGCGAAGGCCGACCAGACCCGGCGATTGCGGTCCAGCGCCTTGGCCTTCTTGCGGATGTCGGCCGGACCGGCGTCGCGCACCGATATCAGCTCGCGGGTGACGAACCCCATGAGCCGGTATTCGGTGGTGCGCGCGTCTTCGGTGCGGGCGCTGGCGGTCTGGTAGGCCTGGTATGACATGGAAAAACTCTAGCGCCCGTTCGTGCCGAGGCGCTCGGCCTCGTAGGTGATCAGTTTGCGGCAACGCAGCAGCGCCTTGTAATATTCGCCGCTCATCACATCGCGGCTGACCTCGACGCATTGCTGGAGAATGTCAGGGTTCGTCACGGCGCCCATGAACTCGGTCATGCGCACAACGAACGCATCATAAAGCCCATCGGCGCTGGAAGCGGACAGATACATCATCATCACGGGAAAATAGATGCGCTTGGCCGGGGTGTCGGCGTCCTGCTCCTGCATGATATCCTTCTCACGCAGCACGCTGGCCTTGTTTTGAAGCATCAGCGTGGCGCGCCGGTCGCCATTCTCCACAACCGCGCCATTCAGCACGAATCGCTCGCCAGGTTTCAGCGACAGCTTGAGCGGCATGGATCAGGCTCCCCGTGACTGATGGCGTACATCGAACATGTCCGCCTCGCCGCTACAGTGTCGGGCCAAGGTGAAAAAAGCGTTGCCCTGGCGCGCGGCCGGGGCGGCGAGGTTACAAGCGCGTTAGCGGAACCTTAAGCGAAGCGCGACTGTCTCGGCAGATATCACGCGCCGCCCGGAGCCCGCCATGCAGCCTCTTCTTGATCTCGACGCCGAACTCGCCGCCGGACGCGAAGAGGGTCTGCGCGAGGTGGAGACCGAGCCGGCGGGACCAGCGCCCGGCCCCAGGCTTGACCTCTCAGCCCTCGCCTTGCGCAAGATCAATCCCAAGGCGCTGAGCCTGTTGCGCCGGGCGCTGAAGGAAATGGATGCCGGCCAGGCCGGCGCGGCGAAGGCCGCGCGGCTGGCGCTCGACGCCCTGACCCTCAATCCCGGCCTGCCCATCGCCAACCAGACGCTGGCGCTGGCGCTCGAGCGTCTGGGGCGCCTGTCCAAGGCGCTGGAGTTCTATGAGCGGGCCTGGCGGCTGGAGCCGAACAATCCCGACATCTACTCCAGCCTCGCCATGGCGGCCTGGAAGCTCAACATGCTCGACGGCGCGGAGACTTTCCTGCGCCTGCAGCTCAAGCTCAAGCCCCATTGCCCCAGCGGCGTGATCAATCTCGCCGGGGTGTTGCGCGACAAGGGCCGGTACGAGGATTCGGTGGAATTGCTGCGCGCCGCGATCTACGCCGCGCCCGAAACCACCGAGCTGTGGAACGCGCTGGGCACGACCTTGATGGACTGGGGCCAGCCGGACCAGTCGCTGACCTTCTTCGCCGAAGCGCTGCGCCTCAAGCCCGGCTTCGCCCGCGCCCATCACAACATGGCCTATGCGCTGGAGCTCAATGGCGACGCGGCGGCCGCGCTGCCGCACTTCGAAGCGGCGCTGGAGAACCCTGCCTCTGAACAGGACAAGGTCGTCTCCAGCCATGGCTATGCCCACACCCTGCTGGCCGCCGGCCAGATCGCCAGGGGCTGGGAATGGTATGAGTGGCGGCGCAACATGCATTACCGCCATGCCACCAATTTCATCATCCCGGGCCGCTCCTGGAACGGGACGGACAAGGGCGAGCTCCAGGGCAAGACGCTGGTCGTCGTCGGCGAGCAGGGCCTCGGCGATGAAGTCCTGTTCGCCAATATCCTGCCTGACGTCATCGAGGCGCTGGGACCCGATGGCGCACTGCGCCTGGCCTGCGAGAAGCGCCTCATCCCGCTCTTCCAGCGCTCATTCCCCGACGCAGTGATCGCGCGCCACTACACCATCGAGCGCGAGGGGCGACAGCATCGCAGCGCGCCGGATCTGGTGCGTGACAACGATCACGACGCCTGGGCGCCCATCGGCAGCCTGATGCGCGCCTTCCGTCCCGACGCGCAGAGCTTCCCGGACCGCCCCGCCTTCCTCACCGCCGACGAAGCGCGGGTGGAGGCGTTCCGCCAGCAGCTCGCCGCCACGGGCCCGGGCCTGAAAGTGGGTCTGCTCTGGAAATCGCTGAAGATGGACGCCACGCGCTCCAAGCATTTCGCCGCCTTCGATCTGTGGGCGCCCGTCCTCAAATCGCCGGGCGTGACATTCGTGAACCTGCAATATGGCGAGACCGCCGACGAGATTGCAGCGGCCGAGAAGCGTTTTGGCGTGCGCATCCATACGCCCGAAGGTCTCGACCTGAAAAACGATCTCGACGGCGTGGCCGCCATCGGCAAGGCGTGCGATCTGGTGCTCGGGCCGATGAACGCCAGCACCAATCTGGCCGCCGCCGTGGGCGGCAATGTCTGGTTCATCCGCCCCAGCCTGGTCACCTGGGCCATGCTGGGCCAGCGCGAGATGCTCTGGTATCCGCAAACCCGCACCTTCGCCGGCCATTTCTATCGCGACTGGACCGGGGCCATGAAGGCGGTGACCGACGCGCTGCAAGCCTATGCCGCGAGCCGAGCCGCCGCCTAGGCTGGAGTGTCTCAGCTGCGCCCGTCTTCCAGCGTTGGCGGCGCGCCAGCCTCGTCCGTCTCGTCTTCACCGGCGGCGTCCAGCCAGTCCTCACCCAGGCGCTTCTTGGTGCTGGCGCCCAGCTTTTTGAGCGTTTCCACCTGCGAGACCAGATTGCCGCGCCCGTCCACCAGCTTCTTGCGCGCATCCTCCCAGCTGCCGCGCGCCCGGTTGATCTGGTCGCCCACCTTGTCGAGATCGGTCAGGAAGCCTTCAAACTTGTCGTACAAGAGACCGGCCCGCTGGGCGATGGCGCGCGCATTCTGATTCTGCCGGTCAATCGTCCACAGATTATGGACCGTGCGCATGGCCATCATCAGCGTGGTGGGCGTGGCGATCATCACGTCGCGCTCCCAGGCGAAGGCGGCAAGCTCGGGATCATTCTGCAAGGCCAGCGAGGCGGCGCCCTCCAGCGGAATGAACATCAGCGTGAAGCTCACCCCCTCATAAAGCTGGGCGTAATCTTTATCCCCCAGCGAGCGGATATGGGCGCGCACCGAGGCCAGATGGGCGCGCAGCGCCGCGGCGCGGTCCTCGTCCGTCTCGGCGTTCACACAGCGCTCGAACGCGGTCAGGCTGACCTTGGAATCGATGACAAGGCGTTGATTATTGGGCATGGCGACCACCACGTCCGGCCGCAGGCGCGATCCGTCCGGGCCGGTCTCGCTGGTCTGGGTCTGAAACTCCGATCCCTCGCGCAGGCCGGCTTTTTCCAGAATGCTCGCCAGCACCATCTCGCCCCAGTCGCCCTGGAGTTTTGCCTGTGACCGCAGGGCGTTCGCGAGATTTTTCGCCTCGCTGGACATGGTGCGCGCATCGGCGTGCAGGGTCTGCACCAGCTGGTGCAGGGCGGAGGTCTGCCCCACGCGCTTTTCGGAATCCTCCACCACCTGTTTGCGGAAGCCATCGAGCTGTTCGCGCAAGGGTTTGAGCAAGGTCGTGAGGGTCTCCGTGCTGCGCACCTGCAGCTCGGCGCCGCTGGCCTTCAGCACGCGCTGGGCGGTCTGTTCAAAGGCTTCGTCCAGCGTCTTGCGCGCCGCTTCCAGCGCCTGAAGCTTCTCGGCATGGTGGGCGCGCTCGGCCTCCAGCGCTGTCTCCAGCCGGGCGATGCTCGCCTGCGCCCTGGCGGTCTCCTGCGCCGCGCTTTCAGCCGTCGCGCGCCATTCATCGCGTTCGGCGCGCAGCTCATTCAGGCGCTCTTGATCCACGCCCGGCGCCGCCTGCGGCTTGCGCAGCGCCAGGACGACCAGCACCACAAGGATTGCGGCCACCCCGCCGAGATAAATCCAGGATTCCAAAGCCAGTTGCATCATGAACGCCGCCTCCTGCCCCGCTTATCGCGGCGGCGCCGGATTCGCGCAAGGGTGGATGGCGTGATCAGCTGGGGGTAAGCGCGATGATCCCGCACTGGCCGCCAAAGGCGCCGGCATGTCCGTCACGCGCCGCCCGGCGGCAGGAGAAGAAGCGCGCCTCGTCCGCGAAAGTGCACAAGGGCAGGCGCGCGATGGCCTCTTGGGCCACGCCCGCTGCCACAAGCTGGCGCGCACACGCCTGCGCCACGTCCAGCCCCGCCCCGCCCCCGGCGTCGCGCAGCCCCGCAAGCCCTTCATCCAGCGCGCCAAATTCCGCTTCAAACTGCGCCAGCACTTCCGGTCCCACCCGGTAATGGGGCCGCGACACCGCCGGACCAATGGCGGCGCGTACGGCGCCCGCCCGCGTGCCATACGCCGCGCCCATCGCTTCAAGCGCCGCCGGGATGACGCGCGCAATCACCCCGCGCCAGCCCGCATGGATCGCCGCGATGGCATGGTGTTCGGGATCATGCAGGAGCACTGGCGTGCAGTCCGCTGTCTGGGCGCACAGGGCGAGACCCGGCCGGTCGGTGATCAGCGCGTCGCCCTCGCCGGCCGACCAGGCGCCCTGCGGCTTGCGGTCGACGCGATGCACCACCGCGCCATGCACCTGATTGAGGAAAATGAGCTCCACACCGCCCAGCGCGCGCGCCACCCGCGCCCGGTTCTCCTCCACGCGCGCCTTGTCGTCGCCGCGCGACCAGGACAGGTTCAGGCTGGCATAGGGCCCCTGGCTGACGCCGCCGGTGCGGGTGGTGAAGGCGTGGATGATCCCCGGCGCGGCGAAGCCCGGCGCGGCCAGCAATTGCAGTTGGTCCATCACATCAGTCCTGCAGAAATCCGGGCCGCCCCGGCCCCAGATCATAGCCGGTGCGGGCCTGCGCGATAGCCTCCAGCGCCGCCTCCAACGCGCTCCAGTCATCGCGTTCAGCAATCGGCGCCCAGATTTCCTCCACTGTCTCGATCACCAGATGCACCGGCTCGGGCCGGGCGAAATAGGGATGGGTCAGCCGCCCGGGGCGCACGGGCGCGCGGGCGGCGATGCCGTCGCGCACCGGCGCGAAGGTCTCGCTGCGGTAGGTCTCGGCCCGCGCGCTGGCCATCGCCCGCCCGTGATCGCCGCAGAACCAGTCAAAGAACACCGCCTCAAACGGCAGCGCGGTTGTCCGCATCACATCCAGCAGCGCCGTCACGAATGCGCTGTCGGCCTCGTCCTCCAGCGGCTCAAGCCCCAGCCGGTGCAGGAAGGCGGCGCGCACCGCGCGCTTGTAGTGCTCGGGGAAGCCCGACAGCGCCTCGATCAGCGCGTCGCGCTCGGCGATCAGGCTCAACGCGCCGCCCAGCTGCTGCAGGGCCCAGAACACCGATTCCGGCTGGCGGCCATAGGCATAGAGCCCTGAATGATCGAAATAGGCTGCGGTGAAGCCCGGCTCGAAATGCGGCAGGAAGCGCCAGGGGCCGTAGTCGAAGCTCTCGCCCGTCACCACCAGATTATCCGTATTCAGAACACCATGAACAAACCCCGCCGCCATCCATTGCGCCGCCAGCTCTGCCGAGCGCCGGCACGCGGCGTCGAGCAGGCCCGCCCCGGGCCCGCCCGGATGCGCCACGGCTTCCGGGACGAGGTTCTCCACCGCATAGGCCGTCAGCTCGCCTAGGAGATCGGGCCGGTCGAAATAGGCATGGCGCTGGAACACGCCAAAACGCACATGGGAATGGGACAGGCGCGTCAGCACGGCCGAGCGCGTGGGCGAGGGCTCGTCGCCGCGATGCAGCGCCTCCCCGGTCTCGAACACGCAGAACGCCTTGCTGGTATAGACGCCCAGCGCTTCCAGCATCTCCGCCGCCAGCACCTCGCGCACGGCGCCCTTGAGGGTGAGCCGCCCATCGCCGCTGCGCGAATGGGGCGTGCGGCCTGATCCCTTGGTCGCCAGATCGAGGAGCCGGCCGCGGCTGTCGCGCGCTTGCGCGAACAGGAAGCCGCGCCCGTCGCCAATCTGGGGGTTATAGGTGCGGAACTGGTGGCCGTGATAGCGGATCGCCAGCGGCGCGGCCTGGTTGTCCGGCAAGGGCTCGAACCGGTGGAAATGGCGCTGTTGAGCCTGTGCGCCGAGCCCGTCCAGGCCCATCTCGCGCGCCCAGCGCCCGTTCCAGAAGCGCGCCTCGGCCCTGGGAAAATCGGCCGGCGCGACCACGTCGGCGAAATCCGGCCCGAGGGCGGCAAAGCGGGGATCAGGCCGGTAGGCCGCAGGGTTGGTCATGGGTCTGAGCTAGCGCCCGCACGGGCGAGATGCAAGCAGCGCGGCTGATCCCGGGATCAGGCATGGGCTTTCGCCAGCGCCTTGCCAGCATGCTCGATCGCCGGGATGCAGGCGGGCGCCAGGCGCGACAGGCTCAGGAAGCCGTGCGGATTGGCCTTCCACAGCTTGAACTCTACCGGCACGCCGCTGGCCGCCAGCCGGTCGGCATAGGCGCGGTCCTCGTCCATCAGCGGATCAAACTCGGCCGCCAGGATATAGGCGGGCGCCACGCCCGCGAGATTATTCTCAAACAAGGGCGAGGCGCGCACATCCGAGGCGTCGGCGCCGGCGAGATACATCTTGACGATATCCTCCAGCAGCTTCTCCGACAGGAGGGGACCCTCCTGCCAGCGGGGCCTGGCCTTCTTCACTTGCGCCAGCTGCAAGAGCGGATAGATCAGCAGCTGGAACACCAGGCGTCCGCGCGCCCACTGCGCCAGCCCGGCGGCGAGATTGCCGCCCGCTGAATCACCGCCCACTGAAAGCTTGCCGGCATCAATTCCGTATGCGGACAAAGCGCCGCCCAGCGCCGCCTCCAGCACGGCGCGCGCATCATCCACCGCCGCCGGGAACGGATGCTCGGGCGCCAGCCGGTATCTCACAGCACATACCGAAACCCCGGACACCGCCGCCAGCCGCTGACACAACGGCCTGTGGCTGTCGAGCGATCCGATGATGAACCCGCCGCCATGAAAATAGAGCAGCCCCGCGCCCTCAAGCGCGCCGTGGGGCCGGTAGATGCGCGCTGCCAGCTCGCCCGCAGCGCCCGGCAGCGTGATGTCCTCGCAGCGCTCCACCGGCGGCGGCGGCACGTCGATGAGATCGCGGGCGCGCGCCAGCGCATCGCGCAGGGCCTTGGCCCGGCGTTTCTTGCTGAACAGGTCAGACACTCCGGAGACGTCCATCCATGTCCCGGAAGGCTTGGGGTCTTGGCTCATCTGGGGTCCGCTCCAGCCATGGTGAACAGCATCAGGGGCGCAGCATCACATGAGAGCATGGCCGCAATGCGATCAAGGCGCGCTGCGCCGGCGTGCCCGGAGCACGCAAGACCAGACACTCAGGCCGTGCGGCCAGACCCAGTCAGCCGGGCCGCACCCTAGTGAAGCCGCACCGGCTGACAGCGCACAATGCGGCCCGACAGCGCATCCTCGATTTCAGACCGCAGGGCGCGCCAGGCGTCGGCGCACTCCGCCTCGCCCTGGTCTTCCATCTCCCACACCGCCTGGTCGGCATATCCCAGCGCCTGGGCGCCATGGCGCTCCACCAGGGTGAAGGCGATCATGCGGATATCCTGGGGCGTGATGCGGGAGGGACGGGCGGCGGCGGGCATGGGCGAACACTCCGGATCAGGGGACCTGTCTGACGCTTTGCAAACCGCCGGCCAGACTGGCGCCTATTAAAATCAATGTCTTGAGAAAGCTTGCGACCCCGGCGCGCCGAGTCATCCCTGCCGGGGGGCGTGTTTTGCCGGGCCGGGCGGGGCGGCCGGCGCACGCTCAGCCCGGACGATACCCGTCCGTATCGAGCCAGGCGGCCTCCTCTGGCGTGTTCGCGCGTCCGAGCACGGCGTTGCGATAGGGAAAGCGGCCAAAGCGCGCGATGATGTCGCGATGGGCGCGCGCATGGCGCGCCGAATCATTGCCTTTCGGCAGGCGTTCCACGCACAGGCGCACGCACAGGGCCTGATCGGCCAGTGATTCCGAATGCATGAACGGCATGTAGGCGAAGGCGCGCCGGTCATCGGCGATTGTGAGGTCGTGGCCCGCATCCAGCATCGCCCGCGCCGCCTCCAGCCCCAGCCGGTCGAGAGCAAACGCGGCGTTGGACCCGCGCCAGATATTGCGGGGGAACTGGTCCAGCACCAGCACCAGCGCCAGCGCGCTGTCCGCCTGTTCCAGCCAGGCATGCCCGCGCACCGACCGGAGGGTGCGAAAGCCATGCGCCAGCCCGCCGAAGCGGCGGCGCACCTCGGCGTCGAATGCCGGCCCGCCGCCGAACCAGCGCTTGGGGCCGGCCTCATCGAACCAGAAGGCGAGGATCGCGTGCGCCGTCACACCCGGCGCTTGCCGCTTACGATGTCCGCACGGATTTCGGCCGTCAGCGGCACATAGCGGCCCGCCTCTGCATCATCGAAATAGACCGGATCGGAGATGGCCGCGGGATCCCAGCCCTCTTTCACCAGATCGGCCTTCTTGAGCTTGAACGTGCCGGTGGTGTGCACCTCGGGCGTTTCCTTGTGCAGCCGGATGAAAAGCGGGCGCGCATAGGCGGCGAGCTCGCGTTGCACATGGGCATGCAGGGCGTCGAGATCGAAGCCGTCCGCGACAATCAGCGCCGCCATCCCGGCCCGGCCGGGGTAGCCCTCCACCTCCACGCCATAGACATTGGCCTGGATCACATGGGGGTGCACGCCCATGACCTCGGCGACCTCGTTGGTGGACACATTTTCCGATTTCCAGCGGAAGGTGTCGCCGATCCGGTCGATGAAATAATAATAGCCCTGCGCATCGGCCTTCATCAGGTCGCCGGTGCGGAAATACCGGTCACCCTGGGCGAACACGTCTGTGAGCACCTTCTTCTTCGTGGCCTCCTGGTCTTCATACCCGTCAAACCGGTAGCGCGCGTCGTCCGCGCGAATCTCGCCGATCGCCTCGCCCACCTCGCCGTGCTTGCAGGGAATGCAGCGCCCGTCCGCGCCGCGAACCGGCTCTTCCTTCTCCACGTCAAAGCGCACCAGCTTGATGTTGAAGCGCTTCTTCAAAAGCGGCGGAACACGGCCGATGGCGCCGGGCTTTGAATCGAGATTGATGAGGCCGACATTGCCTTCCGTCGCGCCGTAAAACTCCAGAATGCGCCCGATCCCGGACCGCTCGGCAAAGCGCGGCCAGACGTCGGGGCGCAAGCCATTGCCGATGGCCACGCGGATCTTGTGCTTCTTCTCCTCGCGCACCGGATCGGCGGCGACCAGGAAACGGCACAGCTCGCCGACATACATGAACATGGTGGCCTTGGTCTCGACCGCGTCCGCCCAGAACCGGCTGGCGGAGAACTTGCGCCGCACGATCACTGCGCCGCCGAAGGACAGGCCTGCGCCGACCCCGCACAGCCCCCCCGTCGCGTGATACATCGGCAGCACCATCATCATGCGGTCGGTCGGCCTGGCCTTCGCCGCCACGCCAAAGACCTGCAGGTAATACAGCGCGCGCGTATGGGCGACGATCGCCGCCTTGGGCAGGCCGGTGGTGCCGGACGTGTACATTTTCAGGCACGGGTCCTTGGCGCGCAGGTGCGCCCGGCGCGACCGGTCGGGCCGGGCGCCGGAGGCCCCGCCCAGCGCCGCATCAAGATCGCGCGCGCCATCGATGTCGCCTTGCGCGCCCTCCGTGGTCCAGACCTGGACCTTGCCGTCCAGCGCGGCGCGCGCCGTGAGATACTGTCCGGCCAGCGCGCCCTCCACGATCAGATGACCGGCGCCCGAGATGCTCACCCCGTGGGCGAGCGCCTGGCCCTGGACCTGATTGTTGAGCAGGGCGGCGATCACGCCCACCTTGGTCAGCCCGTACCAGACCGCCACATACTCCCAGCGATTGCCCATATAGAGCGCCACCGTCCCGCCCGGCTCAACGCCTGCGGCGACCGCCCAGTTGGCGACCCGGTTCGCATAGGCGTCGAACTCGGCATAGGTGATGGCGCGGTTGTCTTCATCGAGGAAGGCGATCCGCTTGGCGTGCGTATCAACGCTCGCCTCAATGAGATCAGGCGTGAGCGTTTCGGAGTCCGGCGTGATGGATTTGAGCGCGCCCAGCAGGCGGCGCAGCTCGGTGATGTAGAACAACTCGCGGCGGACCGCCGAAATCAGACCCATGAGATTCCCTCCCCAAGCGCGCGCGCCTTCACCGGCGCCTGTTTGCACGGACAGTACGGACGGGGCGCCAAGGGTCAAGAACGCTGCGGCGCCTGGCGTGCGTTCTTTCAGGAAAACGGACAATGGAGTGTCATGCAGCGCTCTTGGGGACGACGGGATCGCATTCGCCGCTGAAGAGCAGACTCCAGCCCCTAGAGGGGGTCGGACGCCGACAGCGTATGACGGGGGTGGGGTGCGAGGCATCCCGGCCTCAACAAACAAGCGAGGCCGGCTTCAGCTTGGCGACCGCCGGGGCTCAATCCTCCCCATCGTTCCATCCTGGAGGAAACCGCAAGGCGATCGCAGCCTGTCAAGGACGACCGAGCTGAGCTCGGTCGCCGCCCTGCGGCGGCCCGAAGGGCCGTCCTTGACAGACTGCGACGCGTGCGAAAATGGCTCAGCAAGGAGCAACGGGGAGCTGAAGTCGCATGTCGCTGGAATCCGGGCGCAGGGGACAGTCCGCCAAGCCACCCTCCCCGCTTCGGGGGGAGGGAAAAACTGATCCCGGCAACCTGGCTTCCGCCTTCTCGCAAACCAACGTCTGAGCACCACCCCCCACCACACCCGCCCCGTGGCATTTGTGCACGCCCTGTCTGCAAGGGCTTGGCGCCGGGCGGGTCAATTCGTTTATACCGCATGTCTGGTGATCGCGGCGCACACCCTGCGCGGCGCGCAATCTGACGCGAAGGCGCATGGCTGAGACGATCAACGCTTCCCTCCTGCCAGGACCTGAAGCCGCCGCCCGCACCCGGCGCGCGCAGGGCGTCCTGCTTGGCGCCTGGGGGCGGGCGTCCGCCCGCCTGTCCTGGCTCGCCTCGGGCCTGGGTCTGGCCCAGGCGCTGCTCTATGCGGGATTTGCCTGGTGCGCCGCCGGCGCCGTCGCCGCCCTGATCGCCGGCGCATCGCCCTGGACCTGGGCGGCGCTGGCGGCGGTTTGCGCAATCATGCGCGCCGGGGTGCAATGGGGCGAGGCGCGCGCCGGCTTCGAGGCGGGCGCCCGGGTGCGCGCCCATGTCCGCCGCGCCGCCGCGCATGCCCTGGCCGCGCGCGGTCCGGGCTTCACCGAACGCCACGATAGCGGGGCGGTGTCCACGGCTCTGATTGACGGCGTGGAGAAGCTCGACGGGTATTTCTCGCGCTTCCTTCCGGTCTCGCGCCTGGCCGCCCCGGCGCCGCTGATGCTGGCGGGCCTGGCGCTGTGGGCGAGCCCGGCGGCGGGGCTGATCTATCTGGCCAGCGCCCCGGTGCTGGTGCTGGCGCTCGCCCTCACCGGCATCGGCGCCGCCAAGGCCGCGCGCGGCCAGATGGACACGCTGCGGCGCATGGCCGGACGCTTCAATGACCGGCTCCAGGCGCTGGAGACGCTCAACGCGTTTGACGCCGCCGCGCACGAGCGAGCGGGCCTCGCCAGCGCCGCCGAAGCCTTCCGCCAGCGCACCATGGCGATCCTGCGCGCCGCCTTCCTGTCATCGGGCGCGCTGGAGCTGATCGCCGCCGCCGCCACCGCAGGCGTCGCGATCCAGACCGCGCTGGCGCTCGGCGGCGCCTGGCCGTTCGCGGTCGGGGCGGGCGTCTCCGCTCAGGCCGGCCTGTTCGCGCTTTTGCTGGCGCCTGAAGTCTACATGCCGTTCCGGCGCGTCGCCGCCGCCTATCATGACCGCGCCGACGCCGAAGCCGCCGCCGAGGCGCTGGCCCCGCTGTTTGAGGACGGCGCGGACGCGCCGCCCGCCCGCCCGGCGCCCGTCATCCTGTCGGCGCCGCAGATCCGCTTCATCAACGCCGCCTGCCTGTATCCGGGCGGGCGCGAGGGGCTGGCGCCGCTGAGCTTCACCGCCCCGGCGGGCGAGATCACCGCCCTGTGGGGCCCGTCCGGCGTGGGCAAGTCCACCGCGCTGAAACTCCTGATGGGTTACGCGCCGCTGACCAACGGCGAGCTGCGCCTTGATGACCGCGCCCTCACTGCGCCGCTGGCGGGCGCTGCGGGCTGGGTCGGTCAGCGGGCGCGCCTCTTCCATGGCAGCGTGCGCGAGAATATCGCCCTGTTCGATCCCGGCATGCCCGGGGCCGCCATCCTCGCCGCCGCCGAGGCCGCCGGCGTGATGGAATTCGCCGCCAGCCTGCCCGACGGGCTCGACACCCGCCTGGGCGAACAGGGCGCCGGCGTCTCGGGCGGCCAGGCCCAGCGCATCGCGCTGGCGCGCGCGCTGGCCGCCGACCGCAAGCTGATCCTGCTTGATGAGCCCACCGCCCATCTCGATGGCGACAGCGAGCAGCGCTTTGTCGAAGCGCTCCGCGCCGCGGCGCGCGGACGCACCGTGATCATCGCCACCCATTCCCCGGCCGTGCGCGCCGTCTGCCGCCATGTCGTCAGCCTTCAGGTGAGGGCGCAGGCCGCATGAAGGACCTGATGTATTTCCTGGCCCTCGCCCGCGAGGACCGGTTCCGGCTGGCTCTGGGCGCTGTCTTCGCCATGCTGGCCGCCCTGGCGGGCCTGGCCCTGTTCTCGCTGGCGGGATGGGTGTCAGCCGCCGCAGCGGGCGGCGCGGGCCTCGCCTTCGGCGCCCTGATCGGCGGCGGCGGCTTGCGGATCCTCGCCCTCCTGCGCCCGGTCCTGCGTTATTGCGAGCGCCTCGCCAGCCATGACGGCGCCTTCCGCTCCATCGCGCGCCTGCGCCTGTGGGTGTTTGACGCCGCCGCGCCGCTGGCGCCCGGACCGCTGACGGGCCTGCGCAGCGGCGATCTTCTGGCGCGCGTCACCCGGGACGTGGACGCGCTCGACGGCCTGTTCATGCGCCTGATCACGCCGGTGGCCGCCGCGCTGGCCGTGGTCGCGGGCGCTGCCGTGCTGCTCGCCCTCACCGCGCCGTCCGCCCTGCCCGCCGTGCTCGGCGTCTATGCCGTGTCGGCGATCCTCCTGCCCTTTATCGCCGCACGCAGCGGCGGCGCGCCGGGCGCCGCCCTGATCGCCGCCAGCGCCGGGGCGCGCGCCGAAGCGGGCGATCTCGCCGCGGGGCTGGCTGATCTCAAGGCGGGCGGGGCGCAGGCCCGGGTCATCGCCCGGCTCGAAACCGCCAGCCAAAGCTGGATCGCCGCCCAGCGGGCAATCGCCGCGCAGGGCCGGCTCCATGGCGCTGTGCTGGGCCTCGCCGCGCCCGTCACCCTCGTCGCCGGTTTCGCCGCCGCCCATGCCGGCGGCGCCCATCCGGCCATCGCCGCGCTGGCCGGCTTTGCAGGCTTTGCGCTGTTCGAAACCGCCGCCCCGATGGTTCAGGCCGGCGAGCAGATGGGCCAGACCCGCGCCGCCGCGAGGCGCATGCGCGCCCTGGCGCAGATGGCGCCGGCCAACACCCGCCCTGCGCAGCCCGCCGCCCCGCCGGCCGGCCACGACCTGTCGTTCGAAGCGGTGCGCTTCACCTATCCCGGCGCCGGTCACCCGGCGCTGGACGGGCTCGACCTGCACCTGCCCGAAGGCGCGCGCCTGGCGGTCGTGGGCGCCTCAGGCGCCGGCAAATCCTCCCTGATCCGGCTGGCGCTGGCCTTCTATGCGCCGCAGGCGGGACATGTCCGGCTCGGCGGCGCCTGCGTCGCCACGCTCGATCCCGGCGCCGTGCGCGCGCGCCTGGCGCTGGCCGGCCAACGCGCCGAGCTATTGTCGGGAACGGTGGCGGAAAACCTGCGCCTTGCACGCCCGGACGCTGACGATGCGGCGCTCTGGGCGGCGCTGGCTCTGGCCAATGCCGACGGGTTCGTGCGCGGCCTGCCAGACGGGCTGGAGACCTGGATCGGCGAACAGGGCGCCCTGGTGTCGGGCGGTCAGGCGCGCCGCCTCGTCCTGGCGCGCGCCTATTTGCGCAGCGCGCCGGTGCTGCTGCTCGATGAACCCACCGAAGGCCTCGACGCGGCCAGTGAGGCCGACATCGCCGCCAGCCTGGCGCGCTGGCTGGACCAGGACGCACGCCGCTCCGCCCTCATCATCACTCACCGCCCGCGCCTTCTGTCGCTGGCGGGCGAGGTGGTTGTGATGGATCAGGGCCGTGTCATCGAGCGCGGCACGCCTCAAGCGCTCGCCGCAACCGGCGGCGCCTTCACGCGCCTCTTTCCTGGCTGGACCGCCCGCAGCGCATAGCGCCGCGAGGGACGACAGGAAAAATTCTGCCCCTGCGCCCTGGTTACGATCACCCATTGCCCTCCGGCGGATCAATGAACAGCCCGACAAGTGCGGCGTTGACGTAGTAATTGTGCCGGCCAGCCTGATGCTTGCGCACAAAGCCGTGGCTCGCCAGCGTGTCGAGATATTTGGCGGCGGTCTGACGCGTGACGCCCAGATCCTGCACCACATAATCGATGCGGGTGTAGGGGTGACGGAACAGATTATTGAGCAGGTCTTGCGAATAGAGCTTGGGCAGGCCTTCGCGCATATGATGCTTCATGCCGGCCATCTGGCTGCGGATGGCATGTTGCGGCTCTCACGTTAAAAATTAGGGTAAATTTTAACACGTGATGGCGACATGTAAACAAATCCGGCCCGGATTTGACGCAGGCTTCAAAGCCCGACCCCGATAGACATCGAACGGCGCTTTTATCGCGAGAGGGCGCCAGGTTTCGTAACCCGGTCAGCAGCAGTAAGAATTTGGATTTAAAATGGTACGGGCGGTCGGACTCGAACCGACAAGTGCGTGCGCACGGGGGATTTTGAGGCGCCAGCTTGTGGGTACCCTTCGCCCCTTCGTGAATAAAGAAGGGGCGGATATGGCCAACGAGCGATCAAGGGCGCGTGCGGAGCGCGGCGCGGCCCGCCCGACGGGACCTGATCCAGCTTCAACGGCCTGAGTGGCGCGGCGGGCGATTCTGCCGCCTTGCGGCGCGCGCTTGAAAACGGGTTGGAAACCTCGATGGCCAGGAAGACCGGGCTCAGGGAAGGGGCGTTCGATGACGCTGGCGTTAGGCCCGGGGCGTTGATTGCGGCGCGTGTGCCTGCCCAGGCATCGCTGCTGGAGGAGATCACCGGGCACGATGCCGGGGCGGATGCGATGTTCGGGTTCGCCCCGTATGCGCACGCGACGCGCCAGAGAGACGTCGATGTCGCGCTGCCGGGGCTGGCGATCCAGCTCACTGTCGGCTCGCCGGAGGCGGCGATGGTGCAAGCCTGGACGCGCGGGAGGGCGCACTGGAGGCTGGGCCAATGAAAATCAGACACTTGCGAGAATGCGGCGAAGCAAGTCACCCAGTCCGCAAGTCACACGGATCAGCCAGGTGATTGATCTTTCACGACTGGCCTGCTTTGCAGCCGGGGCTTGGATGTCACCGGCTGGCGCACCCTGGCCGGGCTCGCCATGGCTGGCGGCGCGCACACACCCCGCCTCTTTTGTGACCGGGGGGGCAAAAAACGCGCGCGTGCGCCATTCCAGAGCCCCCCTGCCTGACGGCTCAAACGCTCACGCAGACGACGGGCGATGACCTTGGGGCGGAGCGTCACGGGTCGGGGCCCTGTGCGGTCACAGGGGCCAGCGCGCCACAACATGGCTGATGCCATCGGTCGATGTCATTCTCAGGTACGCCGAGCCCCCTGCCCGATGGCGTCAGCATCGACGTGATCGCCATGTGAGAGAATATCCATGCCGGCAGCGGCATGGGATCGGACGGCGCGAGACGCCTGGTCGGTCCGGGAAGCGCACGGCTCATTGGGCGATTTCCTCAACCTGCGGCCATCCACGGTTTTGGTGAATATCTGTGAAACTTGTATGTCATTTTAGGTATTTTTCTACACTATACTTGTCATCGATCATTTTTT
>WGNG01000018.1 GCA_016124675.1 Alphaproteobacteria bacterium | reverse complement strand
GCCGTCAATCTGGTCATACGCACGGAACTCGCCGAAATACTTCGTAATCGCAGCCGTCAGCGTCGTCTTGCCATGGTCAACGTGACCAATCGTGCCAATGTTGACGTGCGGCTTGTTACGCTCAAACTTACCCTTGGCCATGGCTCTGGACCCTTACGCTGGTGATGTGCCCGGAAACGCTCTGTCTGCAGAACGCCCTTGAAAACTGAGGGCGGGGCATAGCGCCCGAGCGCCGCGCTTGCAAGTGTCAATCGCGGCCTCGGTTCAGAGCGATAGGGGTCGCATCGGCGACGGGGTTGTTGGCCGAGGGTTGCCAGGATCGGGTGACGATGGTCCAGCCAGCCCGTCCTCGCCTCTGGGAGCCGAGCTGTCGCAGGTGACCCCAAAAGTCGCCACCGGGGGCGGCTTCGGCCTCGACGGGCTCAGGGGGGCAATTCTCCCCATTGTTCCATGCTGGAAGAAACCGCAAGGCGATGCTTGCGAAAAAGGCTCAGCAAGGAGCGACGGCGAGATGAGGTCGCTTGTCACCAGGAACCGAGGCCGGCGCACGTGACATCTACCCGCGCCAGCCCCGCCCTCAAGCCCGCTCACGCCGGCACGATATCCATAGCCATGGTCAGGCGCGCCTGGCCGCCCCCGAACGCAACGGTGCCGTGCCACATATAGGAGGGGAAGAGCACCAGCATGCCGGGCTCGGGCTGCACCCAGTGCTGCGCGCTCTGGGCGGGTGCGACCGGGATCCCGGCTTCGCCGAACCGGATCCAGCCCTCGCGTCCGCCCGCCTTCACCGCGTCGGGCAGCTCGACATAGAAGGCGGACGATATCCAGCCGTCGGGGTGGACGTGATCGGCGTGAAACCCGCCCGGCGTCAGCCAGACCGACCAGACGCCGTGAATACGCCAGCGCGCCGCCCGGCGACGACGCAAGGGATCGCTCCCCGCCCCCAGCCCGGCGATATAGGCGTCCACCAGCGGCTCCAGCGCCTGGCGGAAGGCCTGGATGGCCGGTGTGCGCACC
The DNA here is from genome assembly GCA_016124675.1 of Alphaproteobacteria bacterium. Taxonomy (GTDB): domain Bacteria; phylum Pseudomonadota; class Alphaproteobacteria; order Caulobacterales; family Maricaulaceae; genus Oceanicaulis. The sequence continues at coordinate 43,757 of WGNG01000018.1, read as the reverse complement.
GACAGGATATCCGGGCGCTGGCTGCCATGGCGCACCGACTGGCCGAACGGGTGGGTGCGGTAGGGATGGGCGGCTTTCAGCTCGGCGGCGAGGTCGGCGAGATACGCCACCCGCCCGGACCAGCCCGGCGGCGGATCGATCATCTGCGCGCGCACCACCGCGCCATAATCATAGAGCGCCTCAAACCGGGCATCGCCCGTCATGCGCCAGGCCATGGCCTGCAGGTTGACGGCGTTCTGATTGTCCGGCGCCAGCGCCACCAGGCGCTGCGCCGCGTCCAGCGCCCCCGGCCCGTCCCCGGCGGCAAGGCAGGCATGGGTCCAGGCTTCCAGCGCCATGAACGCACCCGGCGCCAGGCGCAGCGCCGCCTGAGCGCGGGCGCGCGCCGCTTCCACCTGGCCCGTCCGGGCGAGCAGGAACACGGCTGCACATTGCGGCGCCAGCTGGCCCGGCTCGCGCGCGGCCAGCGCCTCCATGGCGGCGCAGGCGGCGTCCAGATCACCCATGTAATCCAGCGCACGCGCCCGCACGAACTCCAGTGGCCCGAAACCGGGCCGCGCCGCCAGATCGCGCTCCAGCGCGCGCAGCGCCTGCCCCCGGTCGCCGATGCGCATCCAGATCAGCTGGCAGCGCTCCAGCTGGGCGTCGGCCATCGCAGGATTGGACGCGCAGGCCGCGTCATACGCCTGCCCCGCCGCGTCGAGCTCTCCCAGCTGCATCAGCGCGCGCGCCAGCACCACCCGCGTCTCGCCCGCCTTCAACCCCAGCGCGATGGCCTTGCGCGCATTGGCCGCCGCCGCTTCTGGACGCCCGCAATCGCCCTGGATGGCGGCCAGGTTATGCCGCGCGATCGGATGGTCCGGATACGCCGCCGCCGCCACCTCATGCACGGCCAGCGCATCCTCCAGGCGCCCCTGCGCTTTCAGCGCCTCGGCCCGCGCACACATCGCCTGCAAGGATTCGGGCATGCAGCATCTCCCCTATGGACGACCAACGAGCCGCGCGCGGAGGTCTGCGTCAAGGGCGAAGGCAGATGGGGGGTGTGGACCGGTCACCGCCTCACCCCACCCGGCCCGGGGCTGCGCCCCGGCCCACCCTCCCCATCAAGGGGAGGGAAAGATATGGCGCTTGCCTCTATCCGTCTCGGAGCAGCGATGCGCCTTCCGCCTCCCGCCTTGCTGGCGCCTGAGGTCACGCCTCCCCATCGTTCCATGCCGGAGGATCACGCAACGCGATCGCAGCCTGTCAAGGACGGCCCTTCGGGCCGCCGCCACGCGGCGACCGGGCAAGGCCCGGTCGTCCTTGACAGGTTGCGACGCGTGCGAAAATGGCTCAGCAAGGAACGATGGCGGGATGCGGTCACAATTGAAAACGAGGTGGCAGCGGCCTGAGCCAATCGCGCGATGGCCGGATGAACCGGCTGCCTTCAATCATATGCGGTAGCCCGGCCATCAAGGGAAGGCAAAGAGTCCACCCATTTGCGTGTCCCCGGCGAAAGCCGGGGCCCGGTTTCAGCGACATGGATGGATTCCGGCGTGCGCCGGGAAAGCGGGGCTGCGGGGCCGGCATGACGCGACTCGCGCGCCCGCGGGCAGGGTGAAGCGCGACGCGTGGAACGACCAAGGGGCAGAGGGGGATCGGCAACGCGATCATCTCCAGACTCTTCAGATGCGCCTCCCCCCTCCGTCCGCTACGCGGACACCTCCCCCGCAAGCGGGGCAGGACAAGGGGCGCTCATCCTGAACCTGCCTCTCCCTAAAGCGGAATATTATCGTGCTTTTTCCACGGATTGGTCAGCTGCTTGTTGCGCAGCGTGCGCAGGGCGCTGATCAGGCGCAGGCGGGTGTTGCGCGGCAGGATGACGTCGTCGAGATAGCCGCGCGCGGCCGCCACGAAGGGGTTGGCGAAGCGGTCCTCGTATTCTTTCGTGTGGGCGGCCATCTTGACCGGATCGCCCAGATCGGCGCGGTGGATGATTTCGGCCGCGCCCTTGGCGCCCATCACCGCGATCTCGGCTGACGGCCAGGCATAGTTGATGTCGCCGCGCAAATGCTTGGACGCCATCACGTCATAGGCGCCGCCATAGGCCTTGCGGGTGATCACCGTGAGCTTGGGCGCCGTGGCCTCGGCATAGGCGAACAACAGCTTGGCGCCGTGCTTGATGAGGCCGCCATATTCCTGGCGCGTGCCGGGCAGGAAGCCGGGCACGTCGACGAAGGTGATGATCGGGATTTCAAACGCATCGCAAAAGCGCACGAAGCGCGCCGCCTTCTTGGAGGCGTCAATGTCGAGCACGCCCGCCAGCACCAGGGGCTGGTTGGCGACGAAGCCCACGGTCTGGCCTTCCAGGCGCCCGAAGCCGATGACGATATTGGCCGCATAGGACGGCGCGATCTCGAAGAAATCGCCCTCGTCGGCGGTCTTCACGATCAGCTCGCGGATGTCATAGGGCTTGTTGGGATTGGGCGGGACCAGCGTGTCCAGGCTGTGCTCCACACGGTCCGGCCGGTCGGCCACGGCGCGCACCGGCGGCTTCTCGCGGTTGTTGAGGGGGAGAAAATCGATCATCCGGCGCACCTGGACGAGCGCCTCAATGTCGTTCTCGAACGCCGCGTCGGCGACGCCGGACTTCTTGGCGTGCACCGACGCCCCGCCCAGCTCCTCATGGGTGACCAATTCATTGGTCACGGTTTTGACCACGTCCGGGCCCGTGACATACATGTAGGACGTGTCCTTCACCATGAAGATGAAGTCGGTCATGGCGGGCGAATACACATCCCCGCCCGCACACGGCCCCATGATCACGCTGATCTGCGGAATGACGCCCGAGGCCAGCACATTGCGCTGGAAAATCTCGGCATAACCGCCCAGCGCATCCACGCCCTCCTGGATGCGCGCGCCGCCCGCGTCGAACAGGCCGATGATCGGCGCGCCGTTTTTCAGCGCCGCGTCCTGCACCTTGCAGATCTTGCGCGCATGGGCGAGCGACAGCGAACCGCCGAACACAGTGAAATCCTTGGCGAAAACGTAAACCAGGCGGCCATTGATGGTCCCCGATCCGGTGACCACGCCATCGCCGGGGATTTTCTTGCCGGCCATCCCGAACTCGGTGCAGTCATGCTCCACGAACATGTCAAACTCTTCAAACGAGCCCGGATCGAGCAACACGTCGATGCGCTCACGCGCGCTCAGCTTGCCCTTGGCGTGCTGGGCCTTGATGCGCGCCTCGCCGCCGCCCATGCGCGCTGCCGCGCGCCGGCGTTCAAGCTCATCGATGACAGCTTTCATGAATCGGTTATCCCCGCACAGAGCTGGTGTCCGGCCCTAGCTAGCACCGGCGCGCGCCCTTCAGCAAATGGTCAGGCCGCCACCAGCGGCCACAGGCTGGCGAACAGGCGCGCGCCCGCAGGCGGCTCGGTCTCGGGATCAGCCAGCGCAATTTCGATCCAGCGATCAGCCGCGCCCAGCACCAGAAAGGCCAGGCAGGCGCCGTCGAGATCGGTGCGCACCGAGCCGTCGCGCTGGCCGTTGCGCAGAATGTGCGAGACGATGCGCAGGCGCTGCGCGCGCCAGTCCGGATCCGCGCTGTCCCACGTGCTGGGCGGCAGGTGCAGCCACAGCGCCCGCGCCGCATCGGCGTGCGTCTGCGCAAAGCTGCACAGGGCGTCGAGCACGCCCTGAAGCCGCGCCTTCACGCCCACCGCCATGCGCGAGGCCTTGTCCATCGCGCCGATCAGCATCTCAAGGTCAGGGGCCAGCACCGCGCCGGGCAGTCCCTCCTTGCCGCCGAAATACTTGTAGAGGGTGGCCAGGCTCAGGCCCGCCGCAGCGGCCGCCTCGCGCATGCCCAGGCGCTCCAGCGGTCCCTGGCTCATCAGGGCGAGGATCGCCATGCGCGCCTGATCGCGCTCATTGGCGTCAAGCGAGCGCCCCTGCGCCCTGTGGCCATTGTCCGCCGCCGCCATCACAAAAGCCCCTCGGCCAAAGCGTCGGACAGGAGGCGGGATCCGGCCAGCCGGCGCCCGCCCCCTGTCAGCAGTCTATTCCGGCTTGCGGAAGCGCAGCGTCATGCGGTCGGTCTCCCCGATGGCGCGCGCTTCGTCAGTCTGGCTGCTCGGCAGGCGCGTCCACACACCGCCATCAGCATCGGCCGGATCGTTCGGATTGGCATTGATCTCGGACGCGCCTTCAAACACGAAGCCGCGCGCTTCGAACGCTGCGATGACATCCGCCTCGCGCAGATAGCCGCGGCTGCCGTTGGCGCGGTCATCGGCTTCGTCCGCCGGCGCGCGGTGCTGCACCACGCCGGCGATCCCGCCCGGCGCCAGCAGCGTCCAGGCGTCATTGACCGCCATCTCCATATTGCCGGTGCGCGCCATGTTGTGCAGGGCTCGGATATACAGCACCCGGTCAACGGCGCCGGCCAGATCATCGGAGACCTCGCCAAAGCGGGTCATGCCGTCAACCGCGCCGCCCCAGGCGGCCGCCTGGACCGGGAAGGTCTCTTCCAGGCCCTGCGCCGCAGCGCGGCGTTCATCGGTCATGCGGTCGCCGAAAATCGCTTCCAGCACCGTCATGGGATAGTTGATGGCGATATAGCGCCCGGACTGCTCTGTGTAGGGCAGGAGGATGCGGGTATACCAGCCGCTGCCCGGCAGGGCTTCGACCACGGTATGGCCGGGCTGCACGTCGAAGAAGGCGAGCGTTTGAGCAGGGTTGCGCCAGTCATCGCGCGCACGGTCGCCATCGCGGCGCGCATCGGCCAGTACGGCGTCAAGCGCGGCATTCGCGGTCTGCCCATCCGCCATCTCGCCAGCGTCCATGCCGGCCGGAGCCGGTTCAGCCGGGGCTTCGCCGGTCTGCGCGCCGTCTTCGGCCGGAGCGTCCGCAGCGGCGCCGTCCATGGTTTCGGTTTCAGAGGCCGGCGCGCTCTCACCGGCGGGCGCAGCCGTGTCATCGGCAGGTTCAGCGCACGCCGACAGCAGCGCCACGGCGGCGATAGAGGTCATCCAGATCGATTTCATGTTTATTCTCCGGTTAGCCTTCAAGCTGGCGCACCCTATAGCTCAGATGGGCCACAAAATCGCCCCCTTTTCGCGGGCTCCGGCCCGCAATCAGGCGAATTTAACCGCGTGCACCAGCGTCTCCTGATTGCCGTCCGAACCCGTCACCGGACTGGGCGCCGCGCCCGTCACCGGCCATCCCGCCGCAGCCAGATCGCCGCACAGCGCCTCGAGCGCGCGCGTGGCTGCCCCAGCGTCGCGCACCACCCCGCCCTTGCCCACAAACGCGCGCCCGACCTCGAACTGCGGCTTGAACAGGGCGAGCAGTTCTGCGCCGGGCGCGGCCAGCGCCAGCGCTGCGGGCAGCACCTTCATCAGGCTGATGAAGCTGGCGTCGCACACGATGAGGCTTGGCGCTGCGGGCAGGTCCGCGGGCGTCAGGGCGCGGGCATCGAGCCCTTCAAGACTGGTCAGGCGCGGCTCTCCCTGCAGGCTGGGATGCAGCTGGCCGCGCCCCACATCCACCGCCGTCACATGATGGGCGCCGCGCGCCAGCAGCACTTGCGCAAACCCGCCCGTACTGGCGCCCACATCCAGGCACACCCGCCCGGCCGGATCGACGCCGAAGGCGTCGAGGCCCGCGATCAGTTTCAGCGCCGCGCGGCTGACGTAAGGGTGGGCGGCCTGCGCCTCCACCCGCGCGCCGTCGGGAATGGTGCGAGACGGCTTGTCTATCACCTGCCCGTCCACGCGCACGCAGCCTGCCTCGATCGCCGCCTGCGCGCGGGCGCGGGTGTCAAAATGGCCGTGCAGGACGAGATACTGGTCAGCGCGCATGAGGGGCCTCTTTCACGACGTGGCAGGCAGGGTCACGAGATGCGTTGCTTTTGTGAAGCCGTGCGTGTATATGTGGCCGGTCGATTTTTGGCCGGTTACTTTGGCCGCGTAGTAACGCGCTTCCCGAACGATCCCCCGAAATCCGATGTCACCTGCCCTCTCGGGGGCGTTTGTTGCTCTGTCTATAAGGAATACCCCATGGCTACGGGAACGGTTAAGTGGTTCAACACCACCAAAGGCTACGGCTTCATCCAGCCGGACGATGGCGGCAAGGACGTGTTCGTCCATGCCAGCGCTGTCGAACGTGCGGGCATGGGCCCTCTGCAGGAAGGTCAGCGCCTTCAGTATGAAGAAGCGCGCGACCAGCGTACGGGTAAAACCGCCGCTGCGAACCTGCAGGCGGGTTGAACCGCTAACTGACCTAACGGTTAGGCGAAAGCCCCCGGATCCCACGGATCCGGGGGTTTTTCTTTGTGATATCTGTGACGGCGCCGGGGTCAGCCCCGGTGTCAGCGCCGCCGCCAGCCGATGCGCCCGCGCGCGATGTTCAACGCCAGCCAGACGCCGGCCAGAGCCAGGGCCATCAGATACCAGGTCAGGGCATAGGCGAAATGGCGCTCGGGCGGGGTGGCGGCCAGCCAGGCGGGCGGGCGCCCGTCATCCACCGCCAGCCACCATCCGGTCAGGAGCGCGCCGGGCTCAAGGCCAAGGGCCGCCTCCATTGATGTGGCGTCAAAGGCGTAGAACTCCCCCCGGTCGGGCGTATCCACCGCACCGAACACGCCCCGGCGCAAGGGCGTCTCCAGCCGCAAACCGTCGCGCGCCGCGCGCACACCCGGCGCTGTGGCGGCTTCGGTCGCGGCGGTGGCCGCGCTCAGGGGCGCAAACCCGGCTTCAACGAGGATGAAGCCTGCTTCGGCACAGTCCGGCAGCGGCGCGGGCGCAAACAGCCGCCAGCCCGGCGCGCCGCCCGTGCTGCGCCCAAACACGCGCACCATGCGCGCCGCGTCAGGCTGCGCCCCGGCGATCGGCTGACCGGCGCTTGGGCCATCGCAGACGGCGTCCAGCGGCGCCGCCGGCGCGTCCGTGATCGCCGCGTGCTCAGCCAGCAGATCAATCTTCCACGCCCGGCGGTCCAGCTGCCAACCGCCCAGCGCCAGCAGCAGCGCCAGCGCCATCACGGTGAGGACGGAGAGAACCGGATAGGGGCGGAAGAGGATCATGGCGCCGCGTCATCGCCATCGAGGCGGCCCTGCGCCGCCCCGTGCTGGTGCTGAAGGGCGAACATGATGGCGCGCAACGGGCGCAGCAACGCCGCGCAGAGCCCGAGCGTGAGCGGCAGCCACAGCAGGGCGTGCACCCATAGCGGCGGCTTGAAGGCTACTTCGGCCACAAGGGCCATGGGCACCACGATGAAGCCGACGGCGAACATGATGAAGACGGCCGGCCCGTCACCCGCATCCTCGGCGGAATAGTCCAGACCGCAGGCCGGACAGGCGTCCGCGAATTTGAGATAGCCGGCGAACAAAGCCCCCTCCCCGCAGCGCGGACAGCGTCCGCGCAGGCCTGCGAGAAAGGGGTTTGTCAGGGTCACGGGCGATGAGGGCCTATTGATAGGCGACGTAGATGAACACGAACAGGAACAGCCAGACCACGTCGACGAAGTGCCAGTACCAGGCCGCCGCCTCGAAGCCGAAATGCTTCTGCGCCGTGAACTGACCGGCCATCAGGCGCATCAGGCACACCGCCAGGAAGATCGTCCCGATGATCACGTGGGCGCCATGGAAGCCCGTGGCCATGAAGAAGGTCGCGCCGTAGAGATTGCCCGAGAAGTCGAAATAGGCGTGGGTGTACTCGTACACCTGCACGCAGGTGAACAGCAGGCCCAGACCCACGGTCAGCATGAGGCCCAGCCTGGCGCCCTTGCGGTCGCCGTGCTGCAGCGCATGGTGCGCCCAGGTGACCGTAGTGCCCGACAGCAAGAGGATCAGCGTGTTGATCAGGGGCAGGTGGAAGGGATCAAACGTCTCCACGCCCGGGGGCGGCCAGCTTTCCCAGCCTGTGAAGTCCGCGCCGATCGGCGCGCCGTCCCAGCTGGCGCCGGCCCGCACATCATGGAACAGGGCCAGCTCGAAGAACACCCAGAACCAGGCGGCGAAGAACATCACCTCGGACACGATGAACAGGATCATGCCGTAGCGCAGGCCCAGATCGACCACCGGCGTGTGGTCGCCCTGGCGCGATTCCTTGATGACATCGCCCCACCAGCCGACCATGGTCCAGCCCACGATCAGGAAGCCCACCACCAGAAACCAGGGCTGGCCCTGGCCCAGGAAGAAGTGCGCCCAGCTGGCCTCGTCCATGACAAGGCCCTTGGTGAGGACGACAAAGCCGATGGCCAAGACAAACGCGCCCAGCGAGCCCACGAAGGGCCACGGGCTCGGATCCACCAGGTGATAGTCGTGTTTGACGCCCGCGCCGGCCATGCTCATCTCCAAACAGTCTGTTGCACACGCAACGCGCTTTGCGCGCGGTGTATAGCCCCGGCCATGCCGGTCTTCAATCGCTTGCCTGCGCCCGAAACTCAGGACGCGCCGGCCACCTCCAGGGCGCGCGAGTCGCCCGCGCTGAAGAAGGTATAGGACAGGGTGATCGTCTGCACCTCGTCGAGCTGTCGATCCTGATCCATGTTCGGATCAACAAAGAAGATCACCGGCATGTCCATGGTTTCGCCCGGCGCGATCGTCTGCTCGGTGAAGCAGAAGCATTCAAGCTTGGCGAAATAGCTGCCGGTCTTGAACGGCGCGACATTATAGCTGGCCACGCCCGTCACCGGCTGGGACGAGGTGTTGGTGACGCGGTAAAACGCCAGCGCCGTCTCGCCCAGGCGCACGCGCATGGAGGGCTGCAGCGGCGCGAACTCCAGCGGCACGCCGCGCGCCAGCGACGCATCAAAGCGCACAATCACCTCACGGTCGATGATCATGCCGGGATCATATTGCGCGACCTGCGTCGTGCCGCCATAGCCCGTGACGCGGCAGAACAGGTCATAGATCGGCACTGCGGCGTAGGCCATGCCCACCATGCCCGCGGCCACCGACGCACAGATCACCACAACGCGCGTATCGCGCTGAAGTCCCTTGAACCAGGCGGCGATATTCATCCCGTCACTCCCGCATTCCAGTTGGACGTCATCTGCACGACCGTGGTCAGAAAGATCAGCACCACGAACGCCACCAGACCGAATGCAATGGCGCCATTGCGCTTGTTGCGCGCGGTTTCCTGCTCGGGCGTCAGCTTTACCGTGGGTTTGAACTCGTCCTGATTCATGGCGCTACCCCGCCCCGCCCGTCAGCGGCCAGTACGCGCCTGCGCCATGCTCGACCAGAAGCGCGGCGAACAGCACAGACAGGTGGGCGATGGAATAGGCGAACAGATCACGCGCCGACTTGTCGCCCGCGCGCACGGCGTAGAGCTCGTCCTCGGCGCCGGGCGTGTCGCCTGCGCGTGACGCATGCACCCGCAGCGCCAGCAGCGCGAACAGCGCCCCGCCAAGACCCGCTGCGATGGCGTACATCCAGCCGCCCAGCCCAGTCACCAGCGGACCGGCCGTCGCGGCGAGATAGAGCGCGGTATACAGGAGGATCTGGATGCGGGTCGATTTGGCGCCGCGCGCCACCGGCATCATTGGCACGCCCGCCGCCGCGTAATCGCCGGACTTGTAGAGCGCCAGCGCCCAGGAATGGGGCGGCGTCCACAGGAAGATGATGGCGAACAGGATCAAGGCATCGACGCTGACCGACCCCGTCGCCGCCGCCCAGCCGATCACCGGCGGGAAGGCGCCCGCGGCGCCGCCGATGACGATGTTCTGCGGCGTCAGGCGCTTGAGCCACATTGTGTAGACGAAGCAATAAAACGCGATGGAGAAGGCCAGCAGGCCCGCCGCCACGTAATTGGTCGCCATGCCCATCAGCAGGACCGAGGCCAGGCTCATCACCCCGGCGAAGGTATAGGCTTCAGACCGCGGCACACGGCCCGTGGGCACCGGACGGCGGCGCGTGCGCTTCATCACCGCGTCGATATCGGCGTCATAGGCCATGTTGAACGCGCCCGCCGCGCCCGCGCCCACGGCGATGCACAAAATCGCGATGGCCGCTGACAGCGGGTTCATGGCCACCGGCGCGGCGACAAGGCCGGCGAGCCCTGTGAACACCACCAGAGTCATGACGCGCGGTTTCATCAGCGCAATGTAATCACCCACGCCCGACCCGGCCGGCGCAGCGCTGGCTGCGGGGTCCGTTGAGGCTGCTGGCGGCGCTGCATCAGCAGCGCCGCCCTGATTGAGGCGTATCGACGGTGTTGTCGTCACGGGAAGCGTTCCAATCGGGCCCTTGGCCTATTTGATCCGCGGCAATTCGTTGAACTGGTGGAAGGGCGGCGGAGAGGACAGGGTCCACTCCAGCGTCGTCGCGCCCTCACCCCAGGGATTGGCCTGCGCCGGACGCCGGCGCACCGCCGCCTCGATCAGCAGGATGAAGAACACGATCATGCCCGCAGCCATGATCACATAGCCCCACGACGAGACAAGGTTCCAGAAGGCGTGCCCGTCGGCGAAGTCTACATAGCGCCGCGGCATGGCCTGCAGACCCAGGAAGTGCTGCGGGAAGAAGATCACGTTGGCGCCGACGAAGAACAGCCAGAACTGGGTCTTGGCCAGCAGGGAGTTGTACTTCACGCCCCAGATCTTCTCGAACCAGTAGTAGAAGCCGGCGAAGATCGAGAACACGGCGCCCAGGCTCAGCACGTAGTGGAAGTGCGCCACCACGTAATAGGTGTCATGCAAGGACGCGTCGATGCCGGCATTGGCCAGAACCACGCCCGTCACACCGCCCACGGTGAACAGGAAGATGAAGCCGATGGCCCACAGCATGGGGGTGCGCAGGCTGATCGACCCGCCCCACATGGTCGCGATCCAAGAGAAGATCTTGATGCCCGTGGGCACCGCAATGATCATCGTCGCGGCCACGAAATAGGCCTTGAGATTCACGTCCATGCCCACGGTGTACATGTGGTGGGCCCACACGATGAAGCCGATGAAGCCGATGGCCACCATGGCGTAGGCCATGCCCAGATAGCCGAACACCGGCTTCTTGGAGAAGGTGGACACGATGTGGGAGATCATGCCGAAGCCCGGCAGGATCAGGATGTAAACTTCCGGGTGGCCGAAGAACCAGAACAGGTGCTGGAACATCACCGGGTCGCCGCCGCCGGCGGGATCGAAGAAGGTCGTGCCGAAATTGCGGTCGGTGAGCAGCATGGTCAGCGCGCCCGCCAGCACCGGCACCGCCAGCAGGAGCAGGAAGGTCGTCACCAGCATCGACCACACGAACAGCGGCATCTTGTGCAGGGTCATGCCCGGCGCGCGCATGTTGAAGATGGTCGTGATGAAGTTGATCGCACCCAGGATCGAGCTGGCCCCAGCGATGTGCAGCGACAGGATCACCAGATCGAAGGCCGGCCCGTTATGGCCGGAGGTCGACAGGGGCGGATACATCACCCAGCCGCCGCCAAACCCGTCCTCGCCGCCGACGCCCGGCACGAACATGCTGATGATCAGCAGGATCAGCGAAAACGGCAGCAGCCAGAACGAGATGTTGTTCATGCGCGGGAAGGCCATGTCCGGCGCGCCGATCATCAGCGGCACGAACCAGTTGCCAAAGCCGCCGATCATTGCGGGCATGACCATGAAGAAGATCATGATCAGGCCATGCATCGTCACGATGACGTTGTAGTTATGCTCATTGCCCCAGAAGCCGCCATTGAACACCTGGAGACCCGGCTCGGCCAGCTCCCAGCGGATCAGGCCCGACATCACGCCCCCGATGACCCCCGCGATGATCGCGAAGATCAGGTACATCGTGCCGATGTCCTTGTGGTTCGTGGAATAAACCCAGCGCTTCCAGTCCCAGAGGCTGGGCTTGTGGTCGTCGTGGTGAATGGCGGCGGAGGAAGACATGAGCGCTTTCCTTAACGGGCAGAGGCCAGCCGCGCGTCGTCGCGCAGCGAGTCGTAATAGGCGGTGAGAACGTCGATGGCGGTATAGGGGTCAGCCTGCGCGGCCACGGTCCAGGCGTCGAACACCTCTTGCGGGACCACGTGCACCTCGATGGGCATGAAGGCGTGGCGGATGCCGCAGATTTCCGAGCACTGACCGTAGAAGATGCCTTCGCGGGTGGCCTGGAACCAGGTTTCGTTCAGCCGCCCCGGAATGCCATCCATCTTGATGCCAAAGGAGGGGATGGTCCACGAATGGATCACGTCGGAGGCGGTGACCTGCATGCGCACCACCGCGTTGATCGGCACCACCACCGGCACGTCGGTGGTCAGGTTGCGGTGCGCGGTGAAGGGGTGCTCGGCCAGAAACTCGTCATTGACCATGCTCGATACGAACTCGAACCCGCCATGGTCGGGATACTGATAGGTCCAGTTCCACTGATTGCCGGTGGTCTTGATCGTGAAGTCCGCTTCCGGGATCACGTCCTGGTCATACAGGATGCGGAAGGACGGCACGGCGATCAGCACCAGGATGAGGATCGGCACCACCGTCCAGATCACTTCCACCGTGGTGTTGTGGCTGAACCGGCGCGGCTCGGGATGGCGCTTGTGGCTGTAACGCACCATCGCCCAGACCAGCAGCCCCAGCACCAGAAGCGAGATGCCGAAGATGATGATCAGCAGGAGGGTATGAAACCCGTATAGCTGGTCCATGATCGGCGAGGCCGACGGCTGGAAGCCCAGATCGCCATCCGTGGGGATGCCCACCGGCGTCGCCGCAGCAGCGGCGGCAAAGCAGATGATGGTGGCGAGAGCGGCCGGAACGGTCGAGAAACGCATGGTTCCCCCAGGGATTTGAACGGTTTGACGGACAACCCGGAATCCGGGCCCGACATCAGCCGGACGACATATACGCCGCCTCGGCCAGGCTGTCAGGGGCGGTATAAGCGCCTTTTTGTCGCAACGCTTGAGGTTTTTTCAGCCCCCGGCGCCGGGCGTTGCGCTGGCCGCAGCCGCTCAGGTTTGCTAGCGTGTGCGCAGGCCTGCAGTCAGGCATGCATGAGGATCACGCCATGGTCGCATCACCCCGGACGAGCTTCAAGCGCACAGCTGCAGGGCTGGCTTGCGCAGCCTTCGCCGCCGCAGCGCTCGTGTCCGCTGCCTCGGGTCAGGCGCCGGGCCGCAGCGATCCGGTCCTCGACACCGCCCGGGCCGAGTGCGAATCGGCCGCGCGCGGCGCCGATCCGTCCCCGCGCGCCCTGGGCGCCTGCGATCTGGTGCTGCGCGACGGCGGCCTCAGCGCCGCCGACCGCGCCCGCGCCCTGACCAATCGCGGCGTCATCGCGCTCAAGCGCAATGATGTGACAGCGGCGCGCAATGATCTGGAAGACGCCGTGCGCCAGGATTCCGGCTTGCCCGAAGCCTGGCTCAGCCTGTCGGCGGCGCGCATCCGCGCCGGCGCCTATGATGCGGCGATCGCGGCGGCGCTTGAAGCGCGGGACCGCGGCGCCGAGCCGGCGCTGGCGAGCTTCAACATCGCCATCGCGCTGGAGCGCGCGGGCCGTTACGACGACGCGTATGACGCCTATGTGGAGGCCGCCCGCCTCGACCCGGACAACAGGCTGCTCGCCGCCCAGCCCGTGCGCTTCGTGCGTCATCGCGGCTGACCCCGGCCGCCCCTCAGTGTGGGCCGCCCGGGATGACCCCGGGGCGAGCGCGTGCTAGGCGTGCGCGCTTTCAAAACGGGCCGCCCCGCGTGCGCCTGACCCATCTCTCCAGAAGGGATCCTGCCCCCATGAGCGACACGATTCACATCGCCGTCCTGCAAAGCGCCTTCAGCCTCGACATGGACGAGAACATCAAAACCATCACGGACCTCGTGCGCGAGGCCGCCGGGCGCGGCGCGCAGGTCATCCTGCCGCCCGAGCTGTTCCAGACCCATTATTTCTGCACCAGCCAGGAAGAGCGCTGGTTCGCCCATGCGTATCCGGCCATGGAGCATCCGTGCGTCACCGCCATGCAACAGCTTGCCGCCGAGCTCAACGTCGCCATCCCGGTCTCCATCTTCGAGCGCGAGGGGCCGCGCTATTACAATTCACTGGTGATGCTGGACGCGGGTGGCAAGGCGCTGGGCGTCTACCGCAAGAGCCATATCCCCGACGGGCCGGGCTATCAGGAGAAGTATTACTTCCGCCCCGGCGATACCGGCTTCAGGGTCTGGGATACCGCCTTTGGCCGCGTGGGCGTGGGCATTTGCTGGGACCAGTGGTTCCCCGAATGCGCGCGCGCCATGACGCTGATGGGCGCGGAAGTTCTGCTCTACCCCACCGCCATCGGGTCGGAGCCCCATGACGGCAGTCTCGACACCGCCGCGCGCTGGCGCCGGGCCATGCAGGGACACGCCGTGTGCAATGTCATCCCCGTGGGCGCGGCCAACCGCATCGGCGACGAAAGCGGCCAGGTCTTCTACGGCACCAGCTTCATCTGCGACCATACCGGCGAGGTGAAAGCCGAGCTCGGCCGCACCGAGACCGGCGTGCTCGACGCCCGCTTCGACCGCCGCTACCTCGACACCCACCGCGCCGCGTGGGGCTTTTTCCGCGACCGGCGGACGGATTTGTACGGACCCCATTTTTCATGACCTTGAACCAACGCTCCGCCAAGCTGACCCTGCGCAACGCGACACTGGAAGATGTGGACGCGATCCTGGGTCTGCAGGCGCGCGCCTATCCTTCCATGACGCCCGATCCGCCCTCAATGATCCGCGGCCAGATCGCCGCCTTCCCCGAGGGCCAGTTCATCGTGGAGTTCGATGGCGAGGTGGTGGGCTGGTGCGCCAGCTTCGTCATCGACGAGGCGGCGGCCTTTGCGCCCCATGACTGGGCCGGCATCACCGGGGGCGGCTTCGCGGCGCGCCATGATCCCGACGGCGAGTGGGTCTATGGCATGGAGGTGGCGGTGGACCCTGCCCGGCGCCGGCTGCGCATTGGCGAGCGGCTCTACGTGGCGCGCCACGCCCTGTGCGAGGACTGGGGCCTCAAGGGCGTGGTGTTTGGCGGACGCCTGTCCGGCTACAAGCGCAAGCGGCGCCTGTATGACACGCCCGAAGCCTATCTGGCCGCCATCGAGGCGCGCGAGCTGCGCGACGGCGTTTTGAATTTCCAGATGCGCATGGGCTATGAGCCCGCGGGCGTCCTGCGCAACTATTATCCCGAAGACGCCGAGGCGGGCGGGCACGCCGCCCTGATGGTGTGGCGCAACCCGTCCTGGGCCGAAGGCCAGGGGCCGGGCCGCCTGCCCTCGCCCAACACGGTGCGCGTGGCGGCGGTGCAGCTCAAAACCCGCGCGGTGGAGAGCGTGGCCGAGTTTGAACGCACGGTGGAGTTCTTCGTGGACACCTGCGCGGAATATGACGCCGATTTCTGCGTCTTCCCCGAAATGTTAACCGTGCCCCTGCTGGCGCTGGAAAAGCGCAAACTCAACGCCGAGGACAGCATCGCCACGCTGACGCGCCACACCAGGCGCTTTGTCAATTTCATGAGCGCTCTGGCCGTGCGCTACAATATCAACATCATCGGCGGCTCCCACCCCACCGAGACCGAGGACGGGGATATCCAGAACGTCGCCTATGTCTTCCTGCGCGACGGCTCGATCCACACCCAGGAAAAAATCCATCCCACGCCCAACGAGCGCTTCTGGTGGAATATCAAGGGCGGCGACACGGTGGCCGCCATCCCCACCGATTGCGGGCCCATCGGCGTGCTGATCTGCTATGACAGCGAGTTTCCCGAGCTCGCCCGGCGCCTCGCCGATGAAGGCGCCAAGATCATCTTCGTGCCCTACGCCACCGATGACCGGCCGGGCCATTTGCGCGTGCGCTACTGCGCCCATGCCCGCGCCATCGAGAACCAGCTCTATGTCGTCACCGCGGGCAATGTGGGCAATCTGCCGGGCGTGGCCAATATGGACGTGAACTACGCCCAGTCGGCCATCATCACCCCTTGCGACTTCCCCTTCGCCCGCGACGGCCTGGCCGCCGAAGCCAGCGAAAACGTCGAAACCATCGCCGTGGCCGACCTGCACATGGATTCCCTCGCCGAAGCCCGCCGCTCCGGCACGGTGAGGAATTTGCGCGACCGGCGGTTTGATCTCTACCGGATTGTCTGGACGGACAGGGGGTAAAGGGGCGCGGACATCTGGAAAGCGTGGCGCTGCACCCCTCACCTTACCTCTTCCCTCCGGGAGGGGAGGGGGGGCTTTGACGCTGCGGTCTTCTCGGAAATGCCAGTCGCCAGGCCCAAAGGCAAAAACGCGGCGTCGAAGACCCCTCTCCCCCATGACAATGGGGGAGAGGATAAAGGTGAGGGGGCGCGGAAAATCATGGCCCACTGAGCCCACCCTGCATTCCCGGAATTTGCGAAGCCAATGTCCCATCCCCTGAAATTTCAACCGTTTGAGCGGTAGAAGGGCTCGACTTCCTTTCCCTCCCCTTGATGGGGAGGGTGGGCCGGCGCGCAGCGCCGGCTCGGGTGGGGTGATGGCGCCGTCCGGTGCAGGATTTTAGCAGCCGCCTGACGGCGGCGCCCCCACCCGGCTTCGCTTCGCTCAGCCAACCTCCCCACAAGGGGGAGGGGAGGCTTCAACGATGCGTTTTTATCGGCGCAGCCAGGCGATGGCTGTTCCTGAAAGAGACCCGGCGTCCATGCCCCCTCTCCCCTCCTTGAGGGGAGAGGATAAAGGTGAGGGGTGTGCGGCGGTCCATGAAGACGCGGCGGCGCAAGGCGAGACGGAAAGGTCCACCCCCTCACCCTACCCTCTCCCCCATAAATGGGGGAGAGGAGGCTCGACCCGCTCGTTCAAACAGGTGGAGCCAACCGAAGCCCCCCTACTCCTCCATCAGCTCCCCCACAAACCCGTCGAGCCAAGGGTGGCGCGTGCGGCGCAGGCGTTCGGCGTGGAGGATCTGGTTGAGCTTTTCCAGCGCGCGGGCGAAGTCGTCATTGACCACCACATAGTCGTACTCGCTCCAGTGGGCGATTTCGGACTTGGCGCGCTCCATGCGGCCATTGATGATCTCGTCTGAGTCCTGGGCGCGTTTTTTCAGGCGCTCGCGCAGCAGCGTCAGCGAGGGCGGCAGGATGAAGATGCGCACCACATCGTCGGGCGCCTGCTGCGTCAGCTTGCGCGCGCCCTGCCAGTCAATGTCGAACACCACGTCGCGGCCATCGTCCAGCGCATCCTCCACCGGGCCGCGCGGCGTGCCGTAATAATGGTCAAACACCTTGGCCCATTCAAAGAACTGACCCGAGAAGGCCTGCTCGAGAAAGGCCTCCTCGTTGGTGAAATGATAATCCACCCCGTCGCGCTCGCCGGGCCGGGGCGCGCGGGTGGTGACCGATACGGACAGGACGAGGTCGGGGTTCTGCGCGATCAGGCGCTGGGACAGGGTGGTCTTGCCCGCGCCCGAGGGGCTCGACAGCACCAGCATCAGCCCGCGTCTTTGCCCCCGGAAGGCCGGGCCGGTGAGGTGATCGCCGGTCATGCGCCTCTACTCCACATTCTGGACCTGCTCGCGCAGCCGGTCGACGGCGGCCTTGAGCGCCAGCCCGATCCGGGTCAGCGCCGGATCGCCTGATTTCGAGCACAGCGTATTGGCTTCCCGATTGAATTCCTGGGACAGAAAATCGAGCTTGCGTCCCGACGGGCTGCCGCCTGCGATCAGGGCGCGCGCGCTCTCGGTATGGGCGGCGAGCCGGTCCAGCTCCTCGCGGATATCGGCCTTCACCGCCAGCATGGCTGCTTCCTGGGCGAGGCGGTCAGGATCGAGGCCATTGGACAGAAGCTCGGCGAACTTGGCTTCGATGCGCGCCTTGATGGCGGCGGGCCGGGCCGCATCGAGGGCCGCCGCCTCGCGCGTGAGCGCTTCGATTTCATCGAGATGCCCCGTCAGCACCACGCCCATGGCCGCGCCTTCGGCCTCGCGCGCCTCCTGCAGCCTCGCGAACGCCGCGTCGCTCGCCGTCAGCGCCGCCGCGAGAAGCGCGTCATCAGCACCGGTCTGGGCTTCTGCGTCTTCAGCCAGGATCACGCCCTTGAGCGCCATCAGCTCGCCGGCGCTGGCGGGGCGGGCCAGGCCCTTGTCGCTGAGCGCGCGCGCCGCCTGCGCATAGGCTTCCAGCCGCGCCGCGTCGATGCGCACGCCGGCATCGGCGCCGGTGCGCGCCAGCGTCACCGTCAGCGTCACCGAGCCGCGCTGGAAGCGGGCGCGCGCCATGTCGCGCAGCGGAATTTCCAGCGCGTCCATCCCCGCCGGCACGCGCAGCCGGACATCCAGCCCCTTGCCATTGACCGAGCGCGCCTCGGCGCTGAGCGTTCCGTAAGCGCCTTGCGCCTCGGCCCGGCCAAAGCCGGTCATGCCCGACAGGGGCGCGCTCATGGCTGGCCGCCGCTGGCGCGTTCCCGCTCGATGCGCCGCCAGACCGCCACATTGCGATTATGCTCCGCATAGCTCGCCGAGAAGGCATGCCCGCCTGTGCCGTCAGCCACGAAGAACAGATAATCGGTCTGGGGCGGGTTGAGCACCGCGAGGATGGCGTCGCGGCCCGGATTGGCGATGGGCGTCGGCGTCAACCCATTGATATGATAGGTGTTGTAAGGGTTGCTGGTATTGTCGAGCTCAGGGCGCCGGATGCCCCGGCCCAGCGGCTCGCCTTGCGTTATGCCGTAAATGATCGTCGGATCGCTCTGCAGGCGCATGCCCCGGCGCAGCCGGTTGGCGAACACCGACGCCACCAGCGGGCGCTCCGCTCCCACGCCCGTCTCCTTCTCCACGATGGAGGCGAGGATGATCGCCTCTTCCGGCGTCGTGTAGGGCAGGCCATCGGCCCGGTTCGGCCAGGCCTGCGCCAGCAGCTCGTCCTGGGCCGCCTCCATCCGGTCGATCACCGCCTGACGCGGCGTGCCCCGGTCCACCATGTAGGTTTCGGGCAAGAGCGCGCCTTCAGCCGGAATGCGGGTGATCTCGCCGGTCAAGACGTCAGAGGCTTCCACGATGCGCACGATCATGGCGGTGGTCAGGCCTTCAGCCGCCGTCACCGGATGCATCAGCGTGCGGCCCTCGCGCAGCAGCGCATAGACCTCGCGCATGGAGGCGCCTTGCGGGATTCGGTACTCGCCCGCGCGCAAGGCGCGCTCGCCCTCATCGATCTGCACCATCAGGCGGAACAGGCGGCCGTCGGCCACCACACCCTCACGCTCCAGCTGGCTGGCGATGGCGATCAGCCCGGCGCCGCGCGGCAGCATCAGCGTGGTCTCGGTGGCCGACGGTCCGGGCGCTTCAAATTGCTGATTGACCCAGACCCAGCCGGCATAGCCTGCGCCTGCCGCGATCAGCGCCGTGGCGATGAGGCCGCCCGCCAGCCAGGCCAGCACGCGCGCGAACCCGCCCGATTTGCGTTTTGGAGATTGAGTGGACGTGCCGCCCATCGGATGGCCCCCCGGCCTATCCGGCCCGCTTGAACACGACAGAAGCGTTGGTGCCGCCAAACCCGAAGGAGTTCGATAAGACGGCGTCGAGGTGCTTCTTCACCGCCGTGTGGGGCGCCAGATTGATCGGGCTTTCCACGGACGGATTGTCGAGATTGAGGGTGGGCGGGCAGATGCCGTCGCGCATGGCGAGGATGGCGAACACCGCCTCCACCGCGCCCGCCGCGCCCAGCAAATGGCCGATGGAGGATTTGGTCGAGCTCATAACGAGATCGCCTGCCGCGTCGCCGAACAGGCGCTCGACCGCTCCCAGTTCGATCTCGTCGCCCTTGGGCGTGGAGGTGCCGTGCGCGTTGACATAGCCTATGGCTGACGGCTCAAGCCCGGCGCGGGCCAGGGCCGCCTTCATGGCGCGATAGCCGCCATCGCCGGTCTCGGACGGCGCGGTGATGTGGTAGGCGTCGCCTGACAGGCCGTAGCCGGCCACTTCGGCGTAGATCGTCGCGCCACGGGCCCTGGCCGCCTCGTACTCTTCCAGGATCACCACGCCCGCGCCCTCGCCCATGACGAAGCCGTCGCGGTCCTTGTCCCAGGGGCGCGAGGCCTTCTGGGGCGTGTCATTGAAGCCCGAGGACAGCGCGCGCGCCGCCCCGAACCCGGCAAAGCCCAGGCGCGTGATGGCGCTTTCCGCGCCGCCGGCCACCATCATGTCCGCATCACCATAGGCAATGAGACGGGCCGCATCGCCGATGGCGTGCGCCCCGGTGGAGCAGGCCGTCACCACGGCGTGGTTGGGGCCTTTCAGGCCATGGCGGATCGAGACATGGCCTGAGACCAGATTGATCAGCATGGCCGGGATCACAAACGGCGACAGCTTGCGCGGGCCGCGCTCGTGCAGGATGATGGAGGCGTCGTAAATGGTCTGCAGCCCGCCAATGCCCGACCCGATCATGACGCCGGCGCGTTCGCGCGCGTCATCGTCCGCCGGCTCCCAGCCAGACGATTTCAACGCCTCATCCGCCGCGGCGATGCCATACAGGATGAAATCGTCGATGCGCTTCTGTTCGCGCGGGTGCAGGACGGCGTCGGGATCGAAGGCGCCCGGCATGTCAGGCGATCCGCCCGCGCGGCCGTCGACGCGCGGCATGACGCCCGCGACATGGCTCGACAGATCGGCCACCTCGAAATGCTCGATGCGGGACAGACCCGAATGGCCGGCGATCAGCCGGGACCACACATGATCCACCCCGCACCCGAGCGGCGTGACGAGACCGAGACCTGTGACGGCAACGCGGCGCCTGGACATGCTCAAGGGCTCGTCCGGACTTATTTGCCGAGCTTTTCGGAGATGAATTTCACCGCATCGCCGACCGTCTGGATGGTCTCGGCGGCGTCATCGGGAATCTCGACGTCGAATTCTTCCTCGAACGCCATCACGAGCTCGACATTGTCGAGGGAGTCGGCGCCCAGATCGTCGATGAACGAGGCCTTCTCGACGACCTTGTCGTCTTCCACATCAAGATGCTCGACAACAATTTTCTTAACGCGATCAAAAACGTCGGACATGTCGGACCCTTTTCACATGCATGCGGGCGACCCGGCGGGTCCCGCGGAACTGAACTGTCGCCGATCACGATCCACAAGCGGACCGCGCCGGCGGGAGCGTGCGGGCAAATAGCACGTCTGATCTGACCTACGCCAGAGCGGGGCGCGATGGCAAGCCGCGTGTATGCTGCGCACCGGCGCCTAGATCATCGCCATCCCGCCATTCACGTGCAGGGTCTGGCCGGTGACATAGGCCGCTTCCTCGCTGGCGAGATACACGCAGGCCGCCGCGATATCGGCGCCCTTGCCCAGCTGGCCGGCGGGGATGGTGGCGAGAATCGCCGCCTTCTGGTCGTCATTGAGGGCGTCGGTCATCGGCGATTCGATGAAGCCCGGCGCCACGCAGTTCGCCGTGACGTTGCGCGACGCAACCTCCATCGCCAGCGATTTGGTGAAGCCGATCATGCCCGCCTTGGACGCGGCGTAATTGGTCTGGCCGGCATTGCCGGTCACGCCCACCACCGAGGTGATGCCGATGATCCGGCCCCAGCGCTGCTTCATCATTCCGCGCAAGCACGCCTTGGACAGGCGGTAATGAGCCTCCAGATTGACGCGGATCACCAGATCCCAGTCCTCGTCCTTCATGCGCATCAAAAGCTGGTCGCGCGTGATGCCGGCGTTGGAGATCAGGATGTCCAACCCGCCCAGCGCCTCGGACGCCTGCTTGGGCAGGGCGTCCACCGATGCGGCGTCGGCCAGATTGCACGGGGTGATCGCCGTGCGCTCGCCCAGCTCATCCGCCAGCTCGCGCAGCTTGTCCTCGCGCGTGCCCGACAGGGCGACATGGGCGCCCGCGCCGTGCAGGGCGCGGGCGATTTCGGAGCCGAGACCGCCGGTAGCGCCGGTGACCAGGGCTTTCTTGCCGGTCAGATCGAACATGTCGCTTATCCTTTCAGGGAGGCGGCGAACGCCTCAATTTCATCCGGAGCCGAGAGCGCAGCGCCCTGCGTATCCGGCAGGTGGCGGCGCAGCATGGTCACCAGCACCTTGGCGCCGGCTTCTGCGAAAGACGTCACCCCGTCGCCATGCATGAAGTCAATGCTTTCGCGCCAGCGCACGCGGCCCGTCACCTGCTCGACCAGCAGGGCGCGGATGGTTTCGGGATCCGTGACCGGCGCGGCGGAGACATTGGCCACCAGCGGCGCCCCCGGCGCGGCGATCGCCACATGTTTGAGCGCCACGGTCATCGCCTCGGCGGCCGGCGCCATCAGCGCGCAGTGGAAGGGTGCGGACACCGATAGCATCATCGCCCGGCGCACCCCGTGCTCCTTGGCCGCCTCCAGCGCCGCCTCCACCGCCGCCTTGGCGCCGGAGATCACGATCTGGCCGGGCGCATTGTCATTGGCGATGGCGACGACGCCATGGGCCTGGCCAGCCGCAACCGCCGCCTCGGCCTGGGCCTGTTCGGCGCCAAGAAGGGCGGCCATCGCCCCCTCGCCCACCGGCACGGCCTGCTGCATGGCCCGGCCCCGAAGGCGCAACAGCCGCGCCGCGTCGGGCAGGGAGATCGCGCCGGCCGCGCACAGCGCGGTGTATTCGCCCAGGCTATGGCCCGCCACGAACCGCGCCGCGCTGACATCGACGCCGAACTCGGCTTTCAGCGCGCGCATGGCCGCGATCGACACCGCCATGATCGCCGGCTGGGCGTTCTGGGTCAGGGTCAGCGCCTCCATCGGCCCCTCGGCCATCACCCGTGACAGGCTTTCGCCAAGGGCCTCGTCCACCGCCTCGAACACTTCGCGCGCCGCCGGATAGGCCTCCTTGAGCGCCTGGCCCATGCCGACGGCCTGGCTGCCCTGGCCGGGAAATATGAATGCAAGCGCCATGCGCGGCGTCCTCCCTTGCAGTAATGTTTTATGAGAGCGGCATAGACCGGGCTGCGGGAGGCTGGCAAGGCGGGTGGGTGATGGGCGGGGCGCGGCGCGCGTGCTGGACTTGACCCATGACACGCGACGAAATCCTGGCGCGCCTGCGGGCCCATGCTGACGAACTGCGCCGCCGCTACGGCGTGGACAGCGCCATCCTGTTCGGTTCGCGCGCCCGCTCCGCCGCGCGTGACGGGTCCGACATCGACGTCGCAATCCGGTTTTCTCCGCCGGCGCCGGCCAGTGTGATGGCCGTGTGCGGCGTATCGGGTTATCTCAGCGCCGCGCTCGGCGTGGACGTCGATGTCATCGAGCTGCCCGCCACAGACCCGGCCCTAAACGCGGCGATCGAACGCCATGGCGTGCCGAATGCCCGCGCCGGGACGGAAACGCTCAAGGTCGACGCGCTCCGCGCCAAGAATTGATCGCGGCATGGCGGATTTTGAGGCCGGGCGGACCTTCAGTCATGAAGCGGTGTTCGCGCAGATTGGTCAGACAATCAGCAAGCGCTGAGTCGATTGGGGTTGGCCTGTTCAGGCCCCGCCCCTGACCACCGCCTCCCCCGCTTGCCTCGCGGCGCCCTTTCCCGTATACGCGCCGCTTCACCGGCTGCGGTCCCCTGGCCACTGCCCGCCTTGGCATTTGCACAAGGCGGGGCCATCGGGAGCCGACGCGGGACGGTCCGGCCCTTCGGACCGCGCTCGCGCCGCAGCCATTCAGAAGGGACGAAAGTCTTATGCAGAAATACGAACACGTGTTCATCGCGCGCCCGGACGTGTCTCCGGCGCAGGTGGAAGCCGCGATCGAGGAAATCAAGTCCCTCGTCGTGGAAAAGGGCGGCACGGTCAACAAGACCGAGTACTGGGGCCTGCGCACGCTGGCCTACCGCCTGAACAAGAGCCGCAAGGGCCATTACGGCTATATCGACATGGAAGCCGGCAATGAGGTGCTCGACGCCCTCGAATACCGCCAGCGCTATGCCGAAGACGTCATGCGCTACATGACCGTGAAGGTCGATGAGCTCAGCGCCGAGCCCACCGCAGTGATGCGCAAGGGCGAGGAGCGCAAGCGCCGCGAAGGCGGACGCGAGGGCGGGCGCGAGGGCGGCCGCGAAGGCGGCTTCCGTGGCGACCGCGAAGGCGGGCGCGAAGGCGGCTTCCGCGGCGACCGCGATGGCGGGTTCCGCGGTGGTGATGGCGGGCGCGATGGCGGCTTCCGGGGTGGCGATGGCGGCCGTGATGGCGGCTTCCGCGGCGACCGGCGCTAGGAGGACACAACAATGACCGATACCGTTTCGAGCGCCCCGGCGCGCCGCGCCTTCCAGCGCCGCCGCAAGGTGTGCCCCTTCTCCGGCGAGGCGTCGCCGAAGATCGACTACAAGGACGTAAAGCTGCTTCAGCGTTACATGTCCGAGCGTGGCAAGATCGTGCCGGCGCGCATCACGGCGGTCTCCGCCAAGAAGCAGCGTGAACTGGCCCGCGCCATCAAGCGCGCGCGCGTGCTCGCGCTGCTGCCGTACGCAGTCGATTAAGAGAGGGCGAGGATCATGCAAGTCGTACTTCTCGAACGCGTTGAAAAGCTGGGCGCCATCGGCGATGTCGTCGCCGTCCGTCCGGGCTTTGCACGCAATTTCCTCCTGCCCCAGGGCAAGGCCCTACGGGCGACCGCAGCCAACCTGGAACGCTTCGAGCGCGAGCGCGAAGTTCTGGTCAAGCTCAATGAGGAGCGGGCCTCCAGGGCGCGCGAATCCGGTTCGCACCTCGACGGCGCCAGCTTCGTGCTGATCCGTCAGGCGTCCGAGAGCGGCCAGCTCTACGGGTCGGTGTCCACCCGCGACATCGCCGATGCGGCCTCCTCCGAGGCGCTGACTGTCGCGCGCGGCATGGTCGGCCTGAACGCGCCGATCAAGACGCTGGGTCTGCACCAGGTCCGCGTCATGCTGCACCCGGAAGTCGCCGTCACCATCACGATCAACGTGGCGCGCACCGCCGACGAGGCCGAACGCCAGGCCAAGGGTGAGGACGTCATCGCCTCGGCCGCCGAGGAAGACCGCGCCCTGGCGGACGCCCAGGCCGCTGACCTGATGGAATCGGGCGTTGAAGGTCAGGACGATGACCGCGACTTCCGCTCCGGTCAGTCCGCGGACGAGGATTCGGACGACGACCAGGCCTGAGGCCTGCCTGCGTCCGGTTGAACAGGCGGGCGGCTCCCTGACAGGGGCCGCCCGCTTTCGTTCCGCCACGCCGCCCGGCCTTGACCGCGCGCCGCGCCCGTGTTTTTGCAGTGCAACATTCGTGACGCTGCTCAGAGAGTGATCCCGCTGATGACCCGTGTGCGTGTTGATTTGTCCGGCCAGGGCGCCGTCATCACCGGCTCGACCTCCGGCATCGGGGCCGCGCTTGCTGAGGGCCTGGCCGCCAATGGCTGCAATCTGGTGCTCAATGGCCTGGGCGCGCCCGACGCGATCGAGGCCCTGCGCGCGCGCCTCGAGGATACGTACAAGGTCCGTGTGCTCTATCATCCCGCCAACATGCTGCACGCAGACGAGATCGCCGACCTCATCGCCTTCGCCCACAGCGAGCTCGGCCGGCTCGACATCCTCGTCAACAATGCCGGCATCCAGCATGTGGCCAGAATCGAAGACTTCCCGGCGGACAAGTGGGACGCGATCCTGGCGATCAACCTCACCAGCGTGTTTCACGCCTGCCGCCACGCCATCCCGGTGATGACCGCTCAGGGGCGCGGCCGGATCGTCAATATCGCCTCGGCGCACGCCCTGGCCGCCTCGCCGTTCAAATCGGCCTATGTCGCGGCCAAGCATGGCGTCATGGGCCTGACCAAGACCATCGCGCTGGAAGTCGCCGAGCGCGGCGTCACCTGCAACACCATCAATCCTGGCTATGTGCGCACCCCGCTGGTGGAGAGCCAGATCGCCGACACCGCCCGCGAGCGCGGCATCAGCGAGGACGCGGTGGTGCGCGACGTGATGCTGCACGCCCAGCCGACCCGCCGCTTCGTGCAGTATGACGAGCTTGTGGGCGCGCTGCTCTATCTGGTCTCCGATGACGGCGCCAGCGCCAACGGAAGCTCGATCAATGTCGAGGGCGGCTGGCTGGCGAAATGAAGTCATGACCCGGCCGAGCCCCCGTTCCGTCTCGCTGGCCCTTCAGGGCGGCGGCGCGCATGGGGCGTTCACCTGGGGGGTTCTGGACCGCCTGCTGGAAGACGGCCGGATCGAACCGCGCGCCATCTCCGCCACCAGCGCCGGCGCAATGAATGCCTGCGCCATGGCCATGGGCCGCACCCGGGACGGCGCGAACGGGGCGCGCGAGGCCCTCGAAGCGTTCTGGAGCGCGGTCAGCCGCGCCGGCGCGCCGATGCGCGCGCCCGGCTGGGGCCGGCTCTTTCCCTGGATCGACGCCTTCACCCGGCTCACCAGCCCCTATGACCGCAACCCGTTCGGCTACGATCCCCTGCGCACCATTCTGGAGCGCCAGATCGATTTCGAGGCGGTGCGCGCGTGCCCCGATCTCAAGCTGTTCCTGTGCGCGACCTGTGTCACCACCGGCCGGGCGAGGGTCTTTTCAGGCGGGGACATCACGCTGGACGCCTTGCGCGCCTCGGCCGCCCTGCCCTTCCTGCATCATGCCGTGGAGATTGACGGCGCGCCCTACTGGGATGGCGGTTTCACGGGCAATCCGGCCCTGTGGCCGCTGTTCTACGCGGACACGCCCGGCGATCTCCTCATCGTGCATATCAATCCGCTGCACCGGCCAGGCACGCCGCGTTCGGCCGAAGACATCATGGACCGGGTGAACGAGATCACCTTCAACGCCAGCCTCCTGGCCGAGCTGCGCGCCATCGCCTTTGTCCAGGAGCTGCTGGGCTCGGGCGCGGTGACCGGGCCGCGGCGCGAGCGCCTGCGCACCCTGAATGTACACTCGATCAAGGCCGATGAGGCGCTGGGCGCCTGGCCCGCCTCCACCAAATACGACACCAGCTGGCCCTTCCTGACGCGCCTGCGCGATCTGGGGCGCGAGACGGCGCAGGCCTGGCTCGACACCCATGCCGACGCCGTGGGCGTGCGCTCCAGCATCGACCTCAAGGCCGGGTTTCTCCAGTCGGGACCCTGAAACCCCTCTAGGCGCCGGCCTCGATGGCCGCATCCAGGCGCGCGGCGAGCGCCGGCCGCCCCATCAGCGCCAGCCCGGCCGCCGCCGGCCCGGATCGCCGCCACAGCGCGCGCAGGCGCGTCACGCAGCCCGGCTGCGCGGGCGCGTCGGCGACCAGATAGGCAAATTCCCACAGCCCTAGCCGGATCATGCCCTGCGCCAGCATGGGCTCAGCTGCGCCCGCCGGGGCGGGCTGCACATCGGTCCAGGCCAATTGCGGCGCGCCGTCAGGCGCGGCGCCGATCATGGGCGGGCCGGCCTCAGGCTCGGGCGCGTCGGGCAGAACCGGGGCGTCGGCGGGTCCCTCGGGCAGCCAAATCCAGATCACCCCCTGACGCTCGGCCAGCGGATAGCGGCGCACCCGGATGCGATCGATATCGGCCTCCTGCCCGTCCACCATGGATGGAATCGCCTTGCAGCGCCCGTCCGCGCCAAACCGCCATCCATGATAGGGACATTCCAGCTCGCGCCCGCCTTCAACCAGGCGCCCGGCGGAGAAGGGCACGCCGCGATGCGGGCACATGTCGCGCACGGCGCAGGCGGTTCCCGCCGCGTCGCGCCAGAGCACCACTGGCTGGCCCGCAACGATCCGCCCGTCCATGACGCCGGCTCTCAGCGCACGCGCCGGCACGACCGCCACCCAGCGCCGTGACAGGTCTGACTGGTGCGCGCTCATCAACCCATCCCCCGGCAAGCGGGCCACATACGGCCCGGCGGCTCACCGCCTAACACCGCGCGCGCGCCGTGTCAGCCCTCGGGATTGAGCGCGTAACCGGCCGAGCGCACCGTGCGGATCGGATCGGTTCCGCCCACCTTGTTGAGCGCCTTGCGCAGCCGGCCGATATGCACGTCCACGGTGCGTGTCTCGACATAGACATCAGAGCCCCAGACCGCGTCGAGCAGCTGCTCGCGGGAGAACACCCGGCCAGGATGCTGCATGAAATAATCCAGCAGGCGGAATTCGGTGGGTCCCAGATGGATGTCCTGCCCGCCGCGCAGCACCTTGTGGGCGACGCGGTCCATGGTGATGTCGCCCGCCTGCACCGTGTCCTCGGCCAGACCCGGGCGGATGCGGCGCAGCACCGCGCGCACGCGGGCAAACAGCTCCTTCATCAGGAAGGGCTTGACGATGTAATCGTCGGCGCCGGTGTCCAAGCCGCGGATCCGGTCGGTCTCCTCGCCGCGCGCCGTGAGCATGATGATCGGCAGATTGCGGCTCTCCTGGCGCCCGCGCAGGCGCCGGCACACCTCGATGCCGGAGATTTTCGGCAGCATCCAGTCCAGGATCACGACATCGGGCTGGCGCTCTTCCACCAGCATCAGCGCTTCTTCGCCATCGGCCGCGACCGAGACCCGGAAGCCCTCCTTCTTCAGATTGTACTGCAGGAGTTCGGACAAGGCGTCCTCGTCCTCGACGACCAGAATATGCGGCTGCATGAGGGCCTCCCCTTAACGATGCATCTCGGGACGCGGGGCGCGCGGGCGCTCCGGCGCCAGTTCGCGGCCGGTCACGAGATAATGGATCACCTCGGCGATATTGGTGGCATGGTCGCCGATGCGTTCGAGATTCTTGGCGATGAACAGAAGGTGCGCACCCGGCCCGATCATGGAGGGATCATCGCGCATCGCCCGCAACAGCTCGCGGAACAGCGCGTTATAGTGCTCGTCCACATCGTCATCGCGCTCCCACACCGCGACCGCGCGCGCCGCCTGTCCGGTGGCGTAAGCGTCGAGCACTTCATGCATGTGGCTCAGCACCAGCTTGCCCATCCGGTCGACGGACGCGGCGAAGGCGGTGGGGTCGCTGTCATTCAGGGTCGGCACCCGCCGGGCGATCGACTTGGCCAGATCCCCGACGCGTTCAAGATCGGACACGATCTTCAGCGCCGCGATGCACACGCGCAGATCCTGCGCGATGGGATGGCGAAGGGCGAGAAGCCGGATGATCTTCTTCTCGATATCACGCTGCATGGCGTCGACCTGAACGTCGCGCGCCACCACGTCAGCGGCCAGATCCCCGTCGCGGGTGGCGGCGGCTTCCAGCGCGTCCGAGACGAGGCTCTCGGCCAGGCCGCCCATGGCGGCGACATCGGCAGAGAGCTGTTCAAGCTCTTCGGAAAACGCCTTGACGATATGCGGGGCCTTGACCTGGTTGGTCATTCGACGCGCCTTTCCATGGCCGCTTCTGTTTTTTGTCCCGGCGGGATGTGCATGGCCTAGCCAAACCGTCCGGTGATGTAGTCCTGGGTGCGCTGATCGCGCGGATTGGTGAAAATCTCCTCGGTCGGCCCGTACTCGACGAGCGCGCCGAGGTGGAAGAAGGCGGTCATCTGCGACACCCGGGCCGCCTGCGCCATCGAGTGGGTGACGATGATCAGCGCATAGTTCTCGCGCAGCTCGTCAATGAGCTCCTCGATGCGCGCCGTGGCGATGGGGTCGAGCGCCGAGCACGGCTCGTCCATCAGGATCACTTCCGGGTTCACCGCGATGGCGCGCGCGATCACCAGGCGCTGCTGCTGGCCGCCCGACAGCGACGTGCCCGGCTGGTGCAGGCGGTCGGCGACTTCCTTCCACAGCCCCGCCTTGGTCAGGCTGGTCTCCACGATGGCGTCCAGCTCGTCCTTGCCGGCGGCCAGCCCATGGATGCGCGGCCCGTAGGCCACGTTCTCATAGATGGATTTGGGAAACGGGTTGGGCTTCTGGAACACCATGCCCACCCGCGCGCGCAGCAGCACCGGATCGATGGAGCGGTCATTGACCTCCTCTCCGTCAATCCTGATGGAGCCGGTCACGCGCGCCGTGTCGATGGTGTCGTTCATCCGGTTGATGCAGCGCAGGAAGGTGGACTTGCCGCAGCCCGACGGGCCGATGCACGCCGTCACCGCCCGGCCGGGCATGTCGATATGCACCCGGTCCAGAGCCAGCGCGCCGCCATAGCGCACCGTCAGATCACGCGCGGCGATCTTTGTGTCCATGCCCGGCGGGGCGGGATGGTATACGGTGGACGGAGCGGGATGGGTGTCGTGAGCCATGGCTACCACCTGCGTTCGAACCGGCGGCGCAGATAGATCGCGACCGCATTGAGACTCATCATCAGGATGAGCAGGACCAGGATCGCCGCAGCCGTGCGCGCCTCGAACGCGCGCTCGGCCGCCGACGACCAGAGGAAAATCTGCACCGGCATAACCGTGGACGGCTCGGTGAAGCCTGACAGGCCCAGCGTCGGGGCGTCGGCGATGAACGCCACCATGCCGATCATCAACAGCGGCGCGGTCTCGCCCAGCGCCTGCGCCAGGCCAATGATTGATCCGGTCAATATGCCCGGCGCCGCCAGTGGCAGCACGTGGTGGAACACCGCCTGCGTCTTGGACGCGCCCACGCCCAGCGCCGCCTCGCGGATCGAGGGCGGCACGGCTTTCAGCGCCGCGCGCGAGGAGATGATCACCGTGGGCAGGGTCATCAGCGCCAGCACCACCCCGCCCACGATCGGCGCCGAGCGCGGCATGCCGAACGTGTTGATGAAGACCGCCAGGCCCAGAAGGCCGAACACGATGGACGGCACGGCGGCGAGGTTGTTGATGTTCACCTCGATAAAATCGGTGATGCGGTTCTTCGGCGCAAATTCTTCCAGATAGATCGCCGCGCCCACGCCGATGGGCACCGCCAGCAGCATGGTGACGAACATGGTCAGCACCGAGCCGATCAGCGCGCCCAGCACGCCGGCGATTTCCGGCTCGCGGCTGTCGGCATAGGTGAACAGCTCGGTGTTGAAACCGCTCTGGGCAAGGCCGCGCTCACGCAAGGCGTCGGTCAGGATGATCTGCCGGTCGCTCACCCGCCGGCCCGCCTGCGGCGTTTCGAGGGTCCACAGCGTCCAGTCGGCCATCAGCCCGCCGGGCGCATCGCCGCTGATCACGATCTCGCCCGCGGCCTGCGCCCGGTCGGCGCTGATCTCGGTAACGCGGATCACCGCGCCGCCCGCCTTGATGAGGAGGCTCGGCGTTTGCGCGTCAAGGACCAGGGCCGCGCCCTCATCCAGCCGCTCCAGCAACTGCCCGGCGGCGGTGCGCGCGCGGCGCGCCTCGGATTCGTACACCGCCCGGATGTCGCGATCGATCGCTTCGGACAGAGCCGCCTCGGCGCGGCTGGCGCGCTGCTCCAGCTCGCGCACCCGCGCCCGCGCCACGGCGCGCGCCTCATCCATAAAGGCGTCGAAGACCGCGATGTCCGCCGCCAGGGTGACGGTCTCATCCTCGCCGGGCGTGACCAGCAACGGCGCCGGGCCGGGCGCGGTGGATTCGCGCACCGTCGCGCCCTGCAGATACAGGTTCGCCGCATCGTCGATGGGGAAGGTGAAGCTCACCGTCTGACCCACCAGGGACGGGTTCTCCACCACCTGGTTGAGCAGGCGCGCCGCGTTCACCGCGCTGTACAGGCCGAACAGGTCGCGCAGCTCCTCGCGCGTCTCCATGTCCGGGAACTGGCGGCGCAGCGCCGTCTGGATCGCCGCGCTGTAACCGCCACGGCGCAGCGAGGCCTCGCTCATGTCGCCGCGCGGATCGATCAGGCTGCGCTCCAGCTCCACGTCCAGCGTCACGCGCCAGGTGGTGAGTGCGGGAATGGACTGGATGATGATCGAGCCGACCAGCAGGGCCAGGAAGGCCACAGCCAGCGAGATCGCCGCCACCCCGAAGAAGCGGAAGCGCTGTTCGGACCTGTGCCGGCGCGCCAGGCGCGCCTCGACGGCCGAGCGGATGGAGGCGGGTCTATTCATAGCGTTCACGGAAGCGTTGCACCACGCGCAGCGCGATGATGTTGAGCATCAGCGTCAGGGTGAAGAGCACCAGGCCCAGCGCGAACGCAGCGAGCGTCTTGGAGCTGTCAAACTCCTGGTCGCCGGTGAGCAGCGTGACGATCTGCACGGTGATCGTAGTCACCGATTCCAGCGGATTGGCGGTGAGATTGGCGCCCTGACCGGCGGCCATGACCACGATCATCGTCTCGCCGATGGCGCGCGACATGCCCAGAAGGATCGCGCCCACCACGCCGGGCAGGGCGGCCGGCAGCACCACGTGGCGGATCGCTTCGGACTTGGTCGCCCCCATGGCGTAGGCGCCGTCGCGCAGGGTTTGGGGCACGGCGTTGATCACGTCGTCCGACAGGGATGAAATGAACGGGATGATCATCACGCCCATGACCAGGCCCGCCGACAGCGCGCTCTGGGTGACCGCGTCCTCATATCCCAGAAACAGGGCGGCATCGCGCAGGAACGGTCCGACGGTCAAAAGCGCAAAGAAGCCGTAGACCACGGTGGGCACGCCTGCGAGCACTTCCAGGACGGGCTTGGCCACTGCCCGCACCCGCGGCGTGGCGTATTCGGACATGTAGATCGCCGAGAACAGCCCCACCGGCACGGCCACCAGCATGGCGATCAGCGTGATCAGCGCGGTTCCGGCGAACAGCGGCACGGCGCCGAACGCGCCCGACTGGCCGATCTGGTCGGCGCGGATGGCGATCTGCGGGCTCCATTGCAGGCCAAGCAGAAACTCGTGAAGCCGCCAGTCGATCGCCGCAAAGAAGCGCAGCGACTCAAACAGGAGCGAGAACACGATCCCCAGCGTCGTCAGAATGGCGATCACCGAAGCCAGCATGAGCAGCCCGCTGATCACCGCTTCCACCCGGTTGCGCGCCCGGAAGGCCCCCCTCACCCGCGAACGGGCCCAGGCGAGCCCGCCCACCGCCAGCGCCAGCGCCAGACCGGCGGCCGAGTATCTGAACACATCCTCCACGGGGCGCATCGCCAGGGCGGCGGCGCGCAGCTCGGGCGTGTTGCGGCTGGCGAGACCTGCGCCGAAGGCAATGGCGCGGGCGTCGGCCAGGAACAGCTCGCGCCGTTCATTGGGGCTGATCCAGTACTCAAATCCGGCGCGCGCACGGATGCCCGCATCGGTGGACGGCGCCCGGGCCGCCACGTCGCGCACGATCTCGCCGCGCCGTGCGTCCAGCTGCGCGCCGGTCTCCGTCAGGCGCGTCGTCTGGCGCGCAAGCTCGCTCTGGAAGTCCTGGGGGTCGAGCCCGGCATCGCGCGCAAGGGCGATCGCCTCGCGCGCCTCCATGGCGTCCAATTCCGCGTCGGCGGCCTGCGCCAGCAGCGCGCGGTAGGCCGCATCATTGTCCAGCTGGCGCTCAAACTCGGCGATCAGCGGGGCGGCCTCGCGCTCAAGCTGCGTCATCGCCAGCGTGTTCACCAGCCCGGCGCCCATGGCGCCATACAGCGCCAGCACGATCAGCGCGGGACCGCCGGTCCACAGCGCGATGTAATACCCGTAATAATTGGGCAGGGAATGCAGGCGCCCGCCCGATGCGCCACGCGCTGCGAGCGCCCGGCGCCGTCCGATCAGGAAGCCGAACGCCGTCAGCACCAGAAGCGTCAACGCCACGATGACCGATATCTGCATGTGCGTTCCAGGCGCGTCTGCCTCAAGCCGTCACGGCCACCGCAGCGGACGCGCCTTCGCCGCAATGAGCGCCGGACCATGCGCGGGGTCGGTCACCTGATTATGACACTTGCCCTACACTTTTGTGACAGCGTCAGCCCTGTTGCCCACAGGTTCGGCGGCTGACGCGCCTGCGAAAGTCTTGACCGGCTCGGCCTCGGCGCCGCCCGCCGCCAGCGGGGCCGCCGGCGCCAGCGCGAAGAACGCCGAAAACACCGTGCCCGCGCCCGGCGCGCTTTCGACGGAAAAGCCGCCGCGATGGCGGCTGACGATATGCTTGACGATGGCGAGGCCCAGCCCTGTCCCGGCGGCCGGTCCGCTCTTCTGGCCGTCCACGCGGAAGAACCGCTCCGACAGGCGCGGCAGATAGCGCCGCTCGATCCCCGGCCCGCTGTCGCGCACACGCACCACGGCAAAGCGCGCGTCAGGATCAAGCGGCGGAGCGGTGAGCGTCAGCCGCCCCGACTGCGGCGTGATGCGCTCGGGCATGTGCTCGGCGCCGTCGCGAGTGCGCGACGGCTCCACCCAGACGGTCACCGCCGCGCCATCGGGCGAATACTTGATGGCGTTCTCGACGAGATTCTCCACCACCTCATAAAGCTGGTCATGATCGCCGCGCACGGGCGTGGGCGAGGGCGCCGGCGTGACCTCGATGGTGATGCCGCGCCGGTCAGCGGCCAGGCGCAGCACCTCCACCACGTCCGTGACCAGCGCATTGAGCTCGACCACCCCCGTCGGCGCGACGTGCTCGTTCATCTCCACCCGGCTCAACGACAACAGATCATCGATCAGCCGGCGCATGCGCTCGGTCTGCTCCGTCATGATCGTCAGGAAGCGCTCGCGCGCTTCAGGATCGTCGCGGGCGGGGCCCAGGAGCGTTTCAAGAAAGCCCGACAGCGAGGCGAGCGGCGTGCGCAGCTCATGGCTGGCATTGGCCAGGAAATCGGCCCGCATCCGCTCGGCGCGCTTGGACGAGGTGTCGTCGGCCAGCACCAGCATGGCGCGGAACGGCATGGGACCGGGCGCATTCAGGCCGATGGGCTCGATGAAGGCGCGCACATGGCTCTCCAGCGGGGCCAGCGTCGCATACTCCACCGCCGCGCCGCGCTCCCCGCGCAGGGCGGCGCTCACCGCCTCCAGCACGCGCGGCTGGCGCAGCGCGGTGGACAGAAGCCCGCCCTCTGCGCCCAGCCCCAGAAAGGCGCGCGCCGCCGGATTGGCGCGCTCGATGCGCCCGCCCGGCCCGATCAGCAGCACCGGTATCGGCAGGCGCTCCAGCATCACCCCCGGCGCGTCGGCCTCGGCAGGGCGCGACGCCGCAGCGGCCGCCGGGCGCGGGCTGGGCTCGGCGGCGGTCAGCGCGGTCAGGTAATACACGGCGGCCAGGCCCGCCAGCGCCAGCGAGCCGGCGAAGAAGACACCCGGCTCGATCTCGCCCGCAAGCGTCAGCACCGCCATCACCAGAATCGCCAGCGACGCCGTCAGCGCGATGTCGCGCCGGCGGGGGCGGTCCGCCGGTGCGTTCGGGATGCGATTCGCGCGTTCATCAGCCATGCCAACTGGTATCATACGTATATGACGTGTGTGAAACACACCGCCGCGCCAGCCAGTCCGCGCGCCGGGCGCCCCGGCGGCGATGACGCCCGTCCCGGGCGCGGCCTGCACGGGTCCGGGGCAGGACGCGCGCTTCATGACGGGCGCCTGACCCCGGCATGAATTTTTCGTAATTCGAGCAATTTTTGTCGTTTTTCGATAATCTTTGATTGACATTCAAGAAGGCTGCGGTAGGAAGGCCATACAAATTACCCGTACGGTTCGCCAGAAAGTTTTGAGCCTTGATCATTCGCGCCACACCCCTTCTCGCCGCCCTGATGGTCTCCGCTTGTGCTGGGGGACCGATGGGCGCCGCCCAACTCCCGCAGGGCGCGCCGCCCAGCTTCGCCGCCCTGCCGCAGGATGCGGCCGCCGCGCCCCAGGACTGGATCATCGCGCTTGATGACCCGGCGCTGACCGCGCTGGTGGGCGAGGCGATGGACGCCAATCCGTCCCTGCGCGCCGCCCGCGCCGGGCTGGACGCCGCCCGCGCCTCGGCGCGCGGCGCCAGCGGTGCGCGCCTGCCCTCCGCCGACAGCCGGCTGGGCGTGACGCAAACCGACAGCCCCACCCAGTCCGGCGCAAGCTATTCCCTGTCCGTTGAGGCGACCTGGACAGCGGACGTCTGGGGCCGGCTCGGCGATCAGGCCCGCGCCAGCGCGCTCAGCGCCGAGGCCGCCCGCGCCGACTGGCGCGGCGCGCAGCTGACCATCGCCGCCAATGTGGCACAGGCCTGGTACGGCCTGATCGATGCGCGCGAACAGCTCCTGCTGGCGCAGCGCGACGTGGAGACACGCACCCGTCAGCTGGAAAGTGTCGAGCGGCGCTTCCAGCGCGGCGTGGTGCGCTCGTCCGATTTGCGCACCGCCCGTTCTGCGCTGTCCTCCAGCGAAGCCGTGCTGGCTTCAAGGGAACGCGCCCGCGACAACGCCGCCCGCGCCCTGGAATCGCTGCTCGGGCGCTATCCGGCCAACGCCATCGCGCTCGATGGCGCCCTGCCCGATCTGGGACCGGTCACCGATCCGGGCTCCCCGCAAAGCCTGTTGCAGCGCCGCCCTGACATCATCGCCGCCGAGGCGCGCATGCAGGCGGCCGGCTTCTCCGCGGACGCGGCGCGCAAGGCGCTTTATCCCGGCCTCTCCCTGCGCGCCGAATTGCGCGACGCGGCCACCGATGCAGACGGCATTTTCGATGCGCAGGATCTGGCAAGCTCGGTGTCCGCCTCCATCCTCGCGCCCCTGTTCCGCGGCGGCCAGCTGCGTGCCGAGCGCGACCGCCAGGCGGCCCTGGCCGACCAGGCGTCAGCCCGTCTGGTCGAGACCGTGCTCACCGCCTTGCGCGAAGTGGAGAACGCCCTGTCCGCCGACGCCCTGCTGGCGCGGCGCGTGGACGCGCTCGCCGCCGCCAGCGCCGAGGCCGAGGCCGCGCTGGATCTCGTGGACCAGCAATACGCGTCCGGCATCGCCACCATTTTTGAACTGATCGACGCCCAGACCCGGGTCATCCAGGCCCAGTCCCAGCTGATCACCGCCCGGCGCGAGCGGGTCGACAATCGCATCGCGCTTCATCTTGCCATCGCCGGCGGCTTTGAGGCCGGCGCCCGCGGCGCGGGCTAGACGGCATACGCATTTTTCGGCCCGCAAGAGGCCTGCCGGACGCAAGGCGTCCGCACGCAAAACGAGGTTGGTCATGAATAAGGTTCTTGGACGTTCCCTGCTCTTCGGAGTTCCGATCCTGCTGCTGGTCGCAGGCTCCGTTCTGGTGTTTGGCGCCCTTGTCGCCAACGCGCCCGAAGCCGAGCGCGCTGACCCGGAAGTCCGCGCCGCCGCGGTCTTCGTCACGCAGGCGCAGGCGCAGCCGGTCCGCCTCAGCGTGCGCACCCAGGGCCAGGTCACCGCCCTTACCGAGATCGATCTCACCGCGCAGGTGGCCGGCCGGGTCGCCTTCGTGAACCCCAACTTCGTCCAGGGCGGCTTCTTCGAGGCCGGCGAGGTGCTGGTCCAGCTTGAAGACGCCGATTACCGCCTGGCCGTCACCCGCGCCGAGGCCCAGGTCAGCCAGCGCCGTCAGGCCCTGATCCGTGAACAGGCCGAGTCCGAACTTGCCCGCGCGGAATGGGAAGCGGTCGGGCGCGGCGAGGCCACGCCGCTGGCGCTGCGCGAACCGCAACTGGCCGACGCCCGCGCCCAGCTCGCCGCCGCTGAAGCCAGCCTCGCCGAGGCGCGCCTGAACCTGTCGCGCACCCGCATCTCTGCGCCCTTCGCAGGCCGCGTGCGCGACAAGATGGTCGATCAGGGCCAGTTCGTCGGACCGGGCGCGCGCCTGGGCCGGGTGTTCTCCACGGACGTCGCCGAGATCCGCCTGCCGCTGAGCGACCGCGAGATCGCCCTCCTCAACATGCCCACCGCGTTCTGGGCGACCGCAGACGCTCCCGGACCGCGCGTGGTGCTGAGCGCGGTGAGCGCCGGCGTGGCGCGCGAATGGATCGGCGAAGTGGTGCGCACCGACGCCGCCATCGATCCCCAGACGCGCACGCTGAGCGTCTTTGTCCAGGTGCGCGACCCCTATGGCGAGGCGGCGCAGGCCGCCGGCGCGCCGCTGGCCATGGGCCTGTTTGTGGAAGCGCATATCGAGGGCCGCGAGATTCCCAGCGCCATCGTCCTGCCCCGCAGCGCCCTGCGCGGCATTGACGAGATGTTCGTGGCCGAGCGCGACGGCACGCTGTCCATCCGCGAGGTGACCATCATCGATTCCACCGCCGACCGGGTCGTGGTCGCCAGCGGCATTGCGGCCGGCGACCGGGTGATCACCTCCACCGTGCGCGCGCCGGCGCCGGGCATGGCGGTGACGGCGATCGGACCGGACGGTGAGCCGCTGGACCAGGATGCACGCGACGCTGACGAGGCGGCCTCGCCGGGTCTCGCCGCAGTGAATGGCTGAACGGAAAGCTGGAGGACACGATCATGGTTCAACGTCCCGACGAGCGTGAACACCGCGGCATTCTGGCCTGGTGGGCGCGCAATTCCGTCGCCGCCAATCTGTTGATGATCATCGCCCTTGTCGGCGGCGTCATCGGCTTTCTCCAGCTGCAGCGCGAGGTCTTCCCCTCCGGCTCGTTCAACGGCGCCACGGTGTCGGTGGCCTGGCCCGGCGCCGCGCCGCAGGAGGTGGAGGAGCAGATCGTCCTGCGCATCGAGGAGGCGGTGGCCAATCTGCCCGGCGTGGAGCGCATCACCTCCAGCGCCCAGGAAGGGCGCGCCTTCGTCAATATCGAGGGTCAGCGCAACATTGACGGCGATGAATTTGTCAACGAAATCAAGCTGCGCGTGGACTCCATCAATAACCTGCCCGCCGACGCCTTCCGCCCGGTGGTGAGCCGCTGGGAGAACCAGCAGCAGACCTACATGGTCGCCATCCATGGCGATGTGGACCGGCGCGAGCTGCAGCGCCTCGGGCGTGAAATCCGCGACGAGATCGGCGCTCAGGTCGGCGAGGCCTCGATCGTCAACGTGCAGGCGTCACTGTCTGAAGAAGTCGCCATCGAAGTCTCCGAAGAAGCGCTGCGCCGCTATGGCCTGACCTTCACCGAAGTCGCCCAGGCCATCCGCGCGACGTCACTCAACGCGTCGGCCGGCGCCGTGCGCACCGCCCAGGGCCGCGTCCAGCTCACCTCGCGCCAACTGGCTGATTCCGCCGACCAGTTCGGCGACATCATCATCCGCCAGTCGGCCGATGGCTCGACCATCCGCGTGCGCGACGTGGCGCGCGTCGTTGACGGCCTGATGGATGTCGACTTTTCCGGCACGTTCAACGGCCAGACCATGGTGCTGGTCGATGTGCGCACGCGCGGCGATGTCGATGTGGTGCGCCTGTCGCGGCAGATGCAGGACTATCTCGAACGCAAGCGCAGCGAAATTCCCTCCAGCGTGACGATCACCGAGTGGATCGACATGTCCGACCAGTACCAGTCGCGCATGGACTCCATCTCCAGCTCCGCCATGATCGGCCTCCTGCTGGTGCTGATCGTGCTGGTGCTCTTCCTGCGCCCCATCGTGGCTTTCTGGGTCACCGTGGGCATCGCCACCGCGTTCGGCGGCGGCCTGATGCTGCTGCCCATGCTGGGCGTGACGCTGAACATGCTGTCGCTGTTCGCCTTCCTGATCGTCATCGGGGTGGTGGTGGACGACGCCATCATAGTGGGCGAGAACATTCACAACCGCGTCGAGCGCGGCGAACGCGGCCTCACCGCCGCCGTGGTGGGCGTGCAGATGGTCGCCAAGCCGGTGATCTTCGCCGTCATCACCACCATGATGGCCTTCGCGCCCTGGATGCTGCTGACCGGCCCGGAGGTGCAGTTCACCCGCCAGATCTCCATCGTGGTGATCGCGGCGCTGACCTTCTCGTTGATCGAGTCCCTGGTGATCCTGCCTGCCCACCTGGCCCACATGGGACCCCAGCGCATGACCGGCTTCTTCGGCCCGTTCCTGCGCTTCCAGGAAGGCATCGCCAACGGGCTCGTCACCTTCGCGCGCAATGTCTATGCGCCGGTGCTCGCGCTCGCCCTCAAGGCGCGCTACTTCACCGTCATCGCCTTTGTGATGATGTTCACCCTCGCCATCGTGCTGATGGCGTCCGGCTACGTGCCCTTCCGCTTCATGCCGGAAGTCGAGGACGAGATGATCTCGGTGAATATCGAGCTGCCCGAGGGCGCCCCCTGGGCGCGGGTGGAGGAGGTGCGCACCCAGCTGGAGGACGCCACCTTCGCCCTCAATGACCACTATGCCGGGCGCTATGAAGGCTTCGAGATGCTGGTGGGCAGCGCGGTGGTCGCCAACGGCTCCAGCGTGCGCGCCTGGATCAAGGTGACCAGCCCGGAAGACCGCCCCGAACCCATTCCCATGGCGCAGATTTCCCAGATCCTGCGCGACGCCATGGGTCCGGTGCCGGACGCCGAGAGCATCAATTTCGACTTCACCATCTCGGAGAACGTCTCGGGCATCCAGTTCGCGATCAATCACCCCGATCTCGACACCTTGCGCCTGGCCGCCGCCGATCTGAAGGCGCAGCTGCGCACCTACGCCACGACCTATGACATCGTGGACAATCTGCAGACCTCCGCCGAGGAGATGCGCTTCAGCCTGCGGCCCGATGCGCGCGCCCTGGGCCTGACCCTCAACGACGTCACCGCGCAGGTGCGCCAGGCCTTCTACGGGATCGAGGTGCAGCGCCTGCCGCGCGGCGGCGAGGATGTGCGCGTGATGGTGCGCTACCCGCGCGAACTGCGCGACAGCCTCGATGCGGTGCGCGACCTGCGCATCCGCACCCCCGATGGCCGCGAGATCCCGCTGGCGGCCGTGGCCGATGTGGAGTTCGCCCCCGGCATCAACCGGATCAACCGGCGCGAACGCCAGCGCACGGT
This sequence comes from Alphaproteobacteria bacterium, assembly GCA_016124675.1. Lineage (GTDB taxonomy): Bacteria > Pseudomonadota > Alphaproteobacteria > Caulobacterales > Maricaulaceae > Oceanicaulis. The sequence continues at coordinate 3,227 of WGNG01000018.1, read as the reverse complement.
GACGGTGAGCGCCGAGCTCAGCGATCAGGACGCCGCCGGCGAAATCCGCCGTGATCTCAACGAGAACTTCTTCCCGGCCTGGCGCGAGCGCTATCCGGGCGTGTCCGAGGGCGCGATCGGCGACGCCGAGGGCCAGGCCCAGTTCATGCAGGAGCTGACCCTTCTGCAGATCGTGGTGCTGGGCTCCATGTATGTTCTCCTCGCGGTCGCCTTCCGCTCCTACGCGCAGCCCTTGCTGATCATGACCGCCATACCCTTCGCCTTCGCCGGCGCCGTGTTCGGGCATCTTTTGTTCGGCATGCCGCTCGCCCTGTTCTCCTTCTTCGGGGTGGGCGCGGCAGCAGGTGTGGTGATCAACGACAACCTCGTGCTGGTCGACTTCGTGAACCGGTTGCGTGAACGCGGGGTGGGCGCCTTCCAGGCGCTGATGGACGCGGGCGTGCAGCGCTTCCGGCCGATCCTTTTGACCACCGTCACCACCTTCCTCGGCATCCTGCCGATGATGGCCGAGCGATCCACCCAGGCCCAGTTCCTCAAGCCCATGGTGGTGGCGATCGGGTTCGGCGTGTTGTTCGCCCTGTTCCTGACCCTGTTCTTCGTGCCCGCCCTCTACGCGGTCGGCGTGGACATCAAGCGCGGCGTGCTCAGCCTGTGGCGGGGCGAGCGCGTCCCGGGCATCGGCTCGGGCTGGGAGGGCCGGATCAGCGGCGCCGAGGGCGTGGACGTGGCCGATACGCCCGAGCAATCGCGCGAGCGCCGCCGTCCCGCACACGAGCCCCTGGCGGCGCCCGGCCCGGCCGAGTAACGCAGCCGTGACCGCAACAGGGCGTTCCACAACATGCGCCCGCGCGGTAGGGTATAAACTGCTGAAAAAACGGCGCTCATTTGAAGCGCGACAACCAGCCTTCGGGAGACCACACATGATGAAATGGCTTATGGCCGGTGCGGCGAGCCTCGCCCTGTGCGCCGGAACCGCCGCGTTCGCGCAGGACGCGCCGCGCTTTGGCGATTTCGGGTTTGACGAGGCGGGCATGGACCGCTCGGTGCACCCGGGCGATGACTTCTTCGCCTACGCCAACGGCGTCTGGGCGCAGACCACGCAGATTCCGTCCGACCGCGCGCGCTACGGCATGTTCGACCTGTTGTCGCTTGAAGCCGAGCAGAGGGTGCGCGCCATCATCCTGGAATCGGCCGAGCGCGGCGGACCCGCCGGCTCCAACGAGCAGATGATCGCTGACCTGTTCGCCAGCTGGATGGATGCTGACGCCATCGAGGCCGCCGGTCTTGAACCGGCCCGGCCCTATCTCGACGCCATCGCCGCCATCGCCAGCCATGAAGAGGCCGCCGCCCTGATGGCGCAGCGCAGCTACGCCGCGCCCTATTCGCTGGGCATCGGCGCCGATCCGGAAGACCCGGAACGCTACATCATGCGCTCGGGCCAGTCAGGCCTCACCCTGCCCACGCGCGACTATTACCTGCTCGACACCGGCCGCTTCCCCGAATACCGCGAGGCGTATCTCGTCTATATCGCGCGCATCTTCGAGCTGGCCGGCCTGCCCGATGGCGAGGCGTACGCGCAGCAGATCCTCGCGCTGGAGACGGCGCTCGCCGAGGTCCACTGGACGCGTGAAGATTCCCGCGACGTCACCAAGACCAATAACCGCATGACCACGGCGGAGTTCGTCGCGCTGGCGCCCTCGCTGCGCCTCGACGCGGCGCTCGCCGAACGCGGCCTGCCCGCCGACGCGCAGATCATCGTCTCCCAGCCCAGCGCCATCACCGGCGCCGGTGAGGTGTTCGCGAGCGCCGACATCGAGACGCTGCGCGCCTGGCTGACCTTCAACTTCCTCTCCGGTCGCGCCAGCTGGCTGCCGGCCGCCTTCGACCAGGCGAGCTTCGACTTCTTCTCGCGCACCCTGTCGGGCGTCGAGGAGCAGCGCACCCGCGAGCTGCGCGGGGTCCAGCTGGTCAATGGCGCGCTGGGCCATCTGGTGGGCCAGGTCTATGTCGAGCGTCACTACCCGCCCGAAGCCAGCCGCCAGATGGATCAGCTCATCACCGACCTGATCACCGGCTTCCGCGGCCGCCTCGAGCGTCTTGAGTGGATGGACGACGAGACCCGCGCCGAGGCGCTCACCAAGCTGTCCACCTTCGAGCCGCGCATCGGCTTTCCTGAAGTCTGGGACGAGTTTGACGGGCTGGACCTGCGCGCGGACGATTATTTCGGCAACCGCATGCGCATGAGCGATTTTGCCTGGGCCGAACAGCTGCGCCGCTTCCCCGACCCGGTGGACCGGCGCCTGTGGGGATGGGCGCCGCAGATCGTCAACGCCAGCTACAGCCCGCTGATGAACCAGATCACCTTCCCGGCGGGCATCCTCCAGGCGCCCTTCTTCGACATGAACGCCGATGCGGCGATGAATTACGGCGCCATCGGCGCGGTGATCGGCCACGAGATCGGCCACGGCTTTGACGATAACGGCCGCCGCTTCGACGCCGAAGGCCGCATCCGCGACTGGTGGACCGAAGAGACCAACGCCAATTTCGTCGAGCGCTCCGACCGCCTGGTCGAGCAGTACAACACGTTCTGCCCGTTCGAGGACGCCTGCGTGAACGGCCGGGTGTCGCTGGGCGAGAATATCGGCGATCTGGGCGGCATGCAGATGGCCTATGAGGCCTACCGCAACTATGCCGCCGCCAATTATCCCGGCGGCGAACCGCCGGTGATCAACGGCCTCACCGGCGACCAGCGCTTCTTCCTGGCCTGGGCCCAGGTCTGGCGCACCCTGTTCCGCGACGACGCCCTGCGCGCCCAGCTCGCCACCGGCCCCCACTCGCCGGGCATGTACCGGGTCAATGGCGTGGTGCGCAATCTCGACGCCTGGTACGACGCCTTCGGCATCACGCAAGAGCACGCACTCTACCTCCCGCCCGAACAGCGCGTGCGCATCTGGTAAGCGGGTCGCCACTGAACGCCAAAGCCCGGACTGACCGCCCCCCCTCACCTTACCTCTCCCCCATGAATGGGGGAGAGGGGGCGTCCGGCGCTGCGCTCATCCGGTTGGGCGAGGCGCTTGCATTTCCAAAAAAAGCGCAACGTCCAAGCCTCCTCTCCCCTCCTTGAGGGGAGAGGTAAGGTGAGGGGTGCGCGGCGGTTCGTCCAGACGCGGCGGCGCCAGACACGCCAAAGAGTTCAGAAGCCAGTTTCCCCAATAAGGGGAAATTGG
>WGNG01000015.1 GCA_016124675.1 Alphaproteobacteria bacterium | reverse complement strand
GCTGCGCGCCGGGGAGATAAATCCGGCCTGGCTTGGTGCAACACCCCGGCCCCGCAGGGGCCGCAAGGCCGAACGGCCGCCCGCGCGGATGCGCGGAATATCGCAACCCGGAGGGTTGCGGCGCTAAAAAAACCCGCGCGGTCGCGCTTGCGGCGCTGCGCGCCGGGGAGATAAATCCGGCCTGGCTTGGTGCAACACCCCGGCCCCGCAGGGGCCGCAAGGCCGAACGGCCGCCCGCGCGGATGCGCGGAATATCGCAACCCGGAGGGTTGCGGCGCTAAATGCGCGTCTGAAGATCGCGCTCGAACGCGCGCAGGCGGGCGCGGGCCTTGCGCCATTCCCACCAGAGCACCAATACCTTCGGCCCTTCCACGAGATAGCGCTTCCACAAGCGGGCCGGCTCCTCGGACAAACGGTGCAGCCATTCCAGCCTCAGGCGCCGGATCCAGTGCGGCGCCCGGCGCGCCTGTCCGGACAGAAAGTCAAGCGACGCGCCCACACACAGCCCCACGCCGGTGCAGTCGCCGCGTTCGAGGCAGGCTTCGGCGATCATTTCCTGCTGGGGCGAGCCCACGCACAGAAACACAAAGCGGGCCGGATTGGCGGCGACGAAGGCCGCGCAGGCGGCGATCGCGTCCGGCTTGTGGCGCAGGCCCATGGGCGGCTCATGCCAGCGCAGATCGGTCAGGCCATAGCGCGCCCTGACCCCGTCAATCACGGCTTGCGACCCGCCGATGACCACCACCGGCTCGTCGCGGTCGATGGCGGTTTCAAACAGGGCCTCGGTGAGGTCGGAACCGGGCGTCACGTCGACGCTCTCACCCGACATGAAGGCCAGCAATTCCAGAACCCGGCTGTCGCACACCGTCAGCCACGCCTGGGCGTAGAGCGGGGCCAGCGCCCGGTCATGCTTCATGCGCACCAGATGATCAACATTCGGCGTCACGACAAAGGCGAAGGGCGCGCCCGGCGCGCGCCTGGCGATGCGCTCCAGCGCCGTGTCAAAGCCTATGCGGTCAAAGGCGGTGTTCAGAAACCAGACATGGCGCGAGCCCTTGCGCCGGTCCGCGATGGGCGCGGCGCTGCGGATCAGGTCCTCGGTCAGCGGGGCGGTCATGGCGTGCCGTTTTGCTCCACGCAGCGTGTCTCGCTGCCGCAGGCACGCAAAACCCGGGCCGTCAGCCGCGCTTCAGCGTCCGCCAGACCAAACGCGCCGGGTGAAGCGTCTCCAGCGCGCTGCGCTCCAGCGGCGATGGCTCGCCGCACATCGCGCTGACGAGGGTTTCGGCGAGCAATGGCGCATGGGCGAAGCCGCGCGCGCCAAGGCCGGTGAGCGTCAGCACGCGCTGCGAGAGGCCGGCGCCAGGCTGTGGCGCAGCTGCGCCGGTACGGCCCTGCGCATGAGGGACCCAGATGGCGGAGAATGTCTTATCCGGCAACGGCCCCACGGCCGGCAGGCGGTCGGCCGTCGCGGCCCGCACGCCGCCCCAGCGTTCGCGCACCTGCCCCAGAGCGTCCGCCAGCCCCGGCGGACCCTCCCGCGCCAGACACCGCAGCGCCGCCTCGGCTTGGGCCGGATCGCCCGGATCATCACCCCTGTCATGGGTTGCGCCCAGCATGAGCCCGCCTTGCATGGCCGCCGCATAGCCGCCCCAGGCTGCGGCGGAGGCGGGCGCGGCCGCGCTGTCGAACACCGCCACCTGCCCGGCCGTGACCTCCAGCGGGAGATGGCCCGCCATCAGGCGCCGCCCCGCCGCGCCGCCCGCGACGATCACGGCGGCGAATGCGCCGAGGCCTGCCCCGTCCGCTCCGGTGAGCCGCACGCCGTGCGTACCGGTTTCCAGCCCGGTCACCTGGGTGTCGCGCAGCGGCGCAGTACGGCCCAGGGCTGCCAGCAGGGCGGCGGGCTCAAAGGTCCCGGCGCGCGCCATGAACAGGCCCGGCGCATCCCAGCCCGTCCGGCTGGCAGCGCCGGCCGGGTCGAGCCAGAAGAAATCCTCGTCCAGCGCCCCGGCCAGGCGCTGCAGCCGCCCGGCCTCGCCCAGGCGCAGCACGCCCGCGCCGTCAAACGCGCCGGCCTGGCGATAGCGCTGGACCGCAAAATCAAACGCCGCCAGCAGGGCCCGGTTGTGGGGGCGGTCAGCGGCTTCAAGGCGCGGGGTCAGGAGGCCCAGCGGCGCCCCGGACGCACCCGCGCCCCAGCCGCCTTCAGCAAACACGGTGACGCTGCGCCGGCGCCGGGCGAAGGCGTCGCAGAGGCTTGCTGCGGCAATGCCGCCGCCGATGATCGCCACAGGCCCGTCAATCTGCCCGGGCGGCGCAAGCGGCCCGGCCAGTGGCGGGCGCGGCGGTCCGGCATAGACCGCTTCCAGCCGTTCACGCTTGCGTCCGAAGCCGGGGCGCTTGACCACATCGAAACCAGCAGCCGTAAGACCCCGGCGCACCGCGCCCGCGACGGTGAAGGTCGCCGCGCGGGCGCCCGGCGCACACAGACGCGCCATGCGCGCCAGCACATCCTCGCCCCACATGTCAGGGTTTTTCGCGGGGGCAAAGCCGTCGAGGAACCAGGCGTCCGCCGCGAAAACCATTTGATCGAGCGCCGCCGCGACCGCGTCATGATGGATCGTCAGGCAAACCCGCCCGCCCTCGAACACGCGCCGGTGCGGCCCGCAATGGGGCGAAGGCCAGGCGTCCAGCAGTTGCTCGGCCAGCGCGGCGAGTTCGGGAAACATGGCCAGCGCGCGGCCCGCGTCCGCCCGGGTCAGCGGGAATCCCTCCACCGACACCAGGTGCAGGCGTGCGCCGGCAGGCGCGTGGCGCCGGAAGCTGTCCCAGAGGGCCAGGAAATTCAGCCCCGTCCCGAAGCCCAGCTCGCCGACAACATTGACGCCGCCATGGAAGCGCTGCGGATAGCCGGCGCCGGCCAAAAACACGGCGCGCGCTTCGGCCAGCCCGTCCTCGGGCTGGAAATACATGTCGCCATGATCGCGCGCGAGCGGGCCGGCTTCCCAGTCCAGCTGCGCATGGGGACGTTTCAGGGTGAGGGTGTGAGGCGCCATGATGCGTCCGCCATGGCCGATGGCCGCAGCGGACGCAAGCGCTTCGCGCCGGACGGCTTATGCGGCCTGGACGTTGGAGATGGCTTCCTCGAGCTCCATGAAGCTGGGCTGGAAGGCGCTGGGCACGGCGCCGCGGCCGATCTCGACGGAGATCTGGGCGGCATTGCCATGCAGGTGGGCCACCAGCACGTTCTGGATGATCTTGTAGAACACGCCCTCCTCGTCATAGACCGCCTGCATGCGCGCGGCGAAGGGGCCGACAAAGCCATAGGCCAGGAAGACGCCCAGGAAGGTCCCGGTCAGCGCGCCGCCAATCATCTTGCCCAGAATGGCAGGCGGCGCGTCGATGCCGCCCATGGTCTTGATGATGCCCAGCACCGCCGCAACGATCCCCAGCGCCGGCAGGGCGTCGGCCATGTTCTGCATGGCGTGGGCGGGGCTGGCCGCTTCATGATGGTGCTTTTCCAGCTGCTTTTCCATCGCGTCCTCGACCTGGTGGGGATCTTCCAGGTTCATGGTCATCATGCGCAGCGTGTCGCAGATGAAGTCGACCGCGAAATGGTCCTTGAGGATGCGCGGATAGGCGGTGAAGATCGCGCTGTCATGCGGCTTCTCGATATGGGCTTCCAGCGCGATGACGCCCTTGGTCTTCATCGTCTTGGTCAGCTGGAACAGAAGCGTGAGCAGGTCGATGTAATCCTGCTGCTTCCACTTGGCCCCGGAAACGATCTTGCCCAGATCGCCCAGCGTCTTGGTGACGGTCTTGGGCGCATTGCCGATGAGGAAGGCGCCGACCGCCGCCCCGCCAATCATCATCATCTCGAAGGGCAGGGCCTTCAGGATGATGTCAAACTTGCCGCCTGACAGCATGAAGCCGCCAAACACGAGGCCGAATACGGCGACGATGCCGATGATCTGAAACATGTCCCACCACCCGTTCTTGTCCGTCCGCTCTCCGCCCCGGCGGGTGATCCCGCTCTGTCAGGCTTGTCGTGGAGCCGCGTCCGATTTCGGGACGGTTATGACAGAGGATGCTTAAAGCCGGGTTTGCGAGGCGTTAGCGGGCGATTCACCTTCGCGGCGGCGCGCCGCGTCGACCACGCTGCGAAACAGGGCGCGCATGTCGCGGCGGTAGAGCATCATTTCAGGATGAAACTGCACGGCCAGGCGCAGCACGCCGGGCGGACCCTCAAGCGCCTGGGCCTCCCCATGCTCGCCGCGCGCGCTGACGCGTAGCCCCTCGCCGATATCGGCCACCGCCTGGCGGTGCAGCGAGTTCACCGTCGCCCGGGTCCGCCCCCACAGCTGCGCCAGCAGGGTGCCCGGCGTGATGTCGACGGATTTGCGGTAGAGCATGTAGCCCAGCGGGGTGGAGGGCAGGGCGCTGAGCACCTCCTGGTCCAGAATGTCGGTCACGGCGCCGCCGCGCGCGACATTGAGCAGCTGCATGCCCCGGCAGATCGCCAGCACAGGGCGGCGCAGCGACCAGAAGGCCCGCGCCCATTCGAGCTCCAGCCCGTCGCGGCCGGGATCATAGCGCGCGCCCGGGCTGACATCCTGGCCGTAGGCGTCGGGATGCACATTCAGCCCGCCTGCCAGGATCAGCCCGTCAAACGCCGCGGGCTGCGTGCCGCGCGTGCGCGGCGTCACCCGCACCGCCCGGCCGCCCGCCAGGCGCACGCCCGCCCAGATCAGCGAGAACACGCCCAGATCGCTCGCCGCCGAGGTGGTGACGGCGATGGTCGGCGCAGGCTCGGCAGGGCTCGGTTCAGTCATCAAATCTCAGCTCTGGCGGCAACTCCCCGCGCCGGATCAGGGACGACAAGACGAACAGCACGCCGAGCGTCGTGCCCGGATCATCCAGCGGGATGAAATCGGTGGCCGCATCTGCGGTCTGCTCGCGGGTCGCCCCGAGCGCCTTGAGATAGGCGCCCAGCGATTTCACATCAAACAGCCCCGAGATGAAAGCGCCAAATCCTTTCTGGTCGCGGTCGGCCAGCTTGTCCCAGCGCTCCGAAAGGGTCTTGAAGTAGGCTTCCTCCTCGGAGATGGCCTGCGCGGCGCTGAGGAACGCCAAAAGCGGCACCTTGGAGCGCCGGCCGATCGTCACCCTTGGCGGCTCCAGCACCGGATCGCCGGTGACCTGGCGGTAGAGCAGCCAGGGGAAGTCCACGCCGCTGGCGACCGACTGGAACAGGCCGGCCCAGAAGCGCGGATTGACCTCGATCAGAGACGGTTTGTCGTCCGGCTTTCCGGTCCAGCGATAGTCGATCTCGCACACGCCCGACCAGTTGAGGTGGCGCAGGAGTTTCGCGGCCTCCTCCCTGAACGGTGCGCTGTCCACGGTCTCGCGCAGCACGCCTGCGCCCCGCTTGGGCGGGAAGCCGTGCAGGCTGCGATAGGTCATCCAGGCGCGCAGCTCGCCGTTTTCGCACAGGGCGCAGAAGCAATAATCATCCCCCGGCGCAGCTTCCTGCACCAGCGGCCATTCGGCCCGGGTCTGCGGCGGCTTGGCGTCGATCCAGGTTTTCAGTTTCGCCGCGCTGTCATGGCGCGCCACGCCGCGCCCGCCCACGCCGCGCACCGGCTTGGTGATCAGCGGAAAATTCAGGCTTTCCAGCGCCGCCTCCAGCGCCGACTTGGAATCGGGATGAACCGTGCGCGGGAAATTCACTCCGGCGCCTTCGGCTGCGGCGGGCAGCTTGTCCTTGGGCTCTACCTGGATGATGGAGCGCTCGTCCGGTGCGGCCACGGTGAGCCCGGCGGCGCGCAGCCGGCCGGCATGACGGGCGATGATCGAGGTCTCCTCGAAGATCGGCATCAGCACGAAAGGCGCATCGCCGCGCGGGCGCAGCGCGTCGGCGGCCTTGATCAGATCCTCGATGAACGCGTCAGGGTCGTCGCGATGATCGGCGACCAGCTTGTGACCCCGGCAATGCTTGGAGAACTGCAGCACCGTCATGTCCACGCTGTCGCAGCCGACGACATCTATCCCGTGATCGGACAGCGATTGCGCGGCCGTCAGCGCCATCAGCGAGCGCGAATAGGTCAACAGGACGCGGGGCCTGATCTCTCTGGGCATGAAGTCTCCGATGGGGATGGGCAGGCGGCGGCAATCTAACCCGTTGCGCCCGCCGGCGCGAGGGTCTGAACGCCGGCGCGGTCGGGCGATGAAGGATGTGTTGCGAAACCGCGTAGCGGTATCGAGAGCAGGCAGGCGCCAAGCCAACGACTCGCGCGGGTGCAACGTTCCCGCCGCCGCCCGGTTGCGTGGGAGGGGCCACCCGGCTCCCTTCACCGCCCGGCCTTCACCGGCGCGCCATAGACGCTGGCGGCGCGCAGGCGTATGGCTGACGGGGCGATGAGCCCGGCTTCCGAACCCCTCAGTCCATCCAGCCCGCAGGCGCGCAGGCGCGCCTTCCGGCTGTTGTTCGTATGCCTGATGGCCACGGGCATCGGCAATTCCATGCTGTTCGCGATCCTGCCGCCGCTGGCGCGCGAGCTGGGCGTGGCCGAGATTTATGTCGGCGCGATCTACACCCTGTCAGCGCTGTTGTTTCTGACCATGAGCCCGGTCTGGGGCGCCCTGTCGGACCGGCTGGGACGGCGCCCGCTGATCGTGTTCGGCCTGTCCAGCTTCGCCGCGTCGACGCTGGTGTTCGCCGCAGGGGCCTGGGCGGGCCAGACGGGCCTGTTGCCGCCTCTGGCCGCGATCGTGGCGATGGCGCTGGCGCGCTGCCTGTTCGGCGGGCTCGGCTCGGCGACCAATCCGTCCGCCCAGGCCTATGTGGCCGACCGCACCAGCCCGTTTGAACGCACCAGCGCGCTGGCCGGCCTCACCGCTGCGTTCGGCCTGGGCGGGATGATCGGCCCGGCGCTGGCGGCAGCGTTTGTGGAGCGCATCGGCATCGCCCCCTTCATGATCGTGATCGCGGCTCTGGTGGGCGCAGGCGCGCTGGTGGTGCGCCTCACCCTGCCGGAGAAGACGCCGCCCAAGCGCCAGGGCCGGCCGATCAATCCGCTGGTCCAGTTCCGGTTTGCGCTCGATCCGCGCCTCACCAGCTTCATGCTGTATGGCTGCGCGCTCTGGCTGTCCCAGGCGGCGAGCCTGCAGGCGCTGTCATTTTATGTGATGGACCGGCTGGTCATTGGCCCGGACGAGGGCCTGCAATTGGCGGGCGTCGCCCTGACGGCGGGCGCAGCGGCGCTGATCTTCGCGCAGCTGGCGGTCATCCCGGCGCTCAAGACCAGCCCGCGCGTCCTGATGATCCTGGGCGCGGTGATGGTCATGGCGGGCAATGTGGAAATGGTGTTCGCGCCCAATTACGCCGCCATCGTGGTGGGGTTTATGCTCAACAGTTTCGGGTTTGGCCTCGCCCGGTCCGGGTTTACCGGAGGGGCGTCGCTGGCGGTGCAGCCCGAAGAGCAGGGGCGCGTGGCGGGCCTGACCACCGCCACCGCCGGGGTTGGCTTCCTGATCGCGCCGCTGACGGGCCTGTGGCTCTACCAGGCCGTGGCGCCCGCCGCGCCGTTCGTGCTGAACGCGGCTCTGGGCCTGGCGGGGCTCATGCTCGCCGCCCTTCACCCGCGCATCCGCGCCGCAGCGGCGCAAGCGCTGGACAGGCAGGACGAGAACGGGCCGGGCCCGCTTTAGGACCCGCCCCGATCACATGGCGATGCCGATCCCGGCTGCGGCGGGTGCGCTTCAGGCGGCGGCGCCGGGCTGATGCGGGGGCAGGAGGTTCCTGATGGCGGACAGTTTGGCGCCGGCGTCTGGCTGGGCGGATTCGTGGCGTCCCATCTGCGAGGCCAGCAGGCGCATGGCGCGCGCCTGTGCGTCCTGGCGGCAGCGGCCCACGGGCAGGACGCCGGAAGCTGCAAGCTTCAGGAGCGCCGCCGTCCGGTCAAGCGCAGGCTGGGCTGACGCCTCGATGCGCGAGAGAATCTTGGTCTCGTCCAGCGTCTGCAGGCCCAGCACGTCGAACGCCTCGGCGAGTTCCGCCTTGTCGTCTGCGGGGAAAGCGCCTTTCAGCGCGCGCGCCTGCAGACGGGTCAGGCGCGACAGGCGCTCCAGCGGCTGTCCCGGACCGCGCACGAACCAGGATTCGGTCGCGGGGGCCTTGAGGCGGGCGCGCACATAGGCGGCGAGCTTCTTCTTGTTGGCCTCGCCCACGATATTGTCTTCCATGGCGAACAGGCGCTCGAGCAGTTCCGGCGCGCCGGGTGCGCCCTGCAGCGCCTCGTCAACCGCTTCGGGCGACAGGAGGCGGGCGGAGCGGCAGGTGAACGCCTCAACCAGGGCGGTGGGGTGCAGATCGGGTCCCGCCACCATGATCAGGCGCTGGGCGAGACGGCGCGACAGCTCAATCTCGGCCATCACGCTTTCAGGCCGCAGCCGCTTGGGCGAGCGCAGATGGTCGAGGATGCGGTTGGCGATCTCACCGCGGCTGTCGGGCAGATCGCCCGCCGCAAACCGGTTCGCCAGACGGCGCGCGGGGGCCGGCGCGCCGGCAAGATCGGCATGGTCCGCCCGGCCTTCATAGAGGCTGGTGAGGCGCTCCACGACCACGCCGGCGTCGTCGCCGGAGCCCGTGATCGCCGCCAGGGCGGGATCGAAGGTCAGCAGTTCGGCCAGAAACGCATCGGCCTGCTTCATTGCGAAGGCTTTGGTTTCAGGCGCCGCAGGCAGATCATCCAGCAGGTCGAGCAGGAGACCTGTCTTGGCGCGCAGGTCCGCCGCCTCGCCCAGACGCTCGGCGATGGCCCGGCGCATGCGCCGCTCCGGACCGCCTTCGCTCATGATCTTTTCTGTCAGTTCGGCAAAGTCGCGCGCCTTGGGCAGCGGCCTGGCGGTCGCCGCCTCGCGCCGCGCGTCCGAGGCGGCGCGCTCCACCAGCGCATTGAGCTGCTTGATGAAGGCCTGCACGGGCGCGCCGCTGGACTGGGCCCGGGCGATCGCGACTTTCTGGACAGCGTGCTGGAGATCGGTTTCTGAGCCGTCGAGATCCTCGATGAGGTCGGGCCGGCTCAGCAGTTCAAGCGGGCAGATCTGCCGGCGCTCCAGCCATCCGGACAGGACGCGCCGGATGGTTTCACGCGCCGAGGCGCCCTGGAAATCGGACGGCGTGACGCACGGCAGGCTCGCCTCGGCTGCGGCGCCCTTGTCCTCGACGAAGCGCTCAGGCCCCTCTTCAAAGATCGGGCCGCCGCGAAAGGCGCTTTCGCTCGCGCTCCAGACCTCGCGCACCACCCGCACCGATCCGTCCGGCAGGGCGTCCTTGAGCTTGCGGGCGAGGTCGAGGGCCGCCTCGCGATCATGCAGCGCCTCGGCCAGCGACCAGGAGGCCTTGCGGTGCTTCTTGACGAACACCTCGAAATGAATGTCACCGCGCGTCATCGCCAGCTCGCCCCCGGGGTGCACTTGCGCCTCAACCATGGCGCCGCCGGCTTAACCTTGCGTAACCATGCCTTGCGGGCGCGGTGAGCATGGATAAGCTGGGCGCTCACGCTTCAGGACCGCGACTCGCGCGCGGCGCAGACGAGGGCGCATGCCATGGCCACGATCACGCTGGTGGACGATGACGAGAACATCCTCACCTCGGTCTCCATCTTCCTGGAGAATGAGGGCTACAAGGTCCGCACCTATACCGACGGCGCCAGCGCGCTGGCCGACCTGACCACACAGCCGCCGGACCTGGCGATTTTCGACATCAAGATGCCGCGCATGGACGGGCTGGAGCTGCTGCGCCGGGTGCGCCAGTCCTCCAACCTGCCAGTGATCTTCCTCACCTCCAAGGATGGCGAGTTCGACGAGGCGCTGGGGCTGGATCTGGGCGCCGACGACTATATCGCCAAGCCGTTCTCCCACCAGCTGCTCGCCCGCCGGGTCAAGGCGGTGCTGCGCCGCGCCCAGTTTGATCCCGAGCTCGGCGGGACCCAGGGCGACAGCGAGTCCAAGGCCATCCATCGCGGCAAGCTGACCATGGACCCCAACCGCCATGCCTGCGCCTGGGAGGGCCGCCAGGTGCGGTTGACCGTGACCGAGTTCCTGATCCTGCAGGCGCTGGCGCACCGTCCGGGCTTTGTGAAGAGCCGCGACAATCTGATGGATGCGGCCTATGACGATCAGGTCTATGTCGACGACCGGACCATCGACAGCCACATCAAGCGCATCCGCAAGAAGTTCCGCGAGGTCGATACAAGCTTCGACGGAATCGAGACCCTCTATGGCGTCGGCTACCGATACAAGGAAGCGTAGGCGCTGGCGCGCCTCGGCGCGCTGGCTGATGCAGCGCGCTCCGCGCCTGCGCATGCCCAAGCTGTGGATGTTGATCACGCTGATCAATGTCGCCGTGCTGTTGGTGCTCCTGCTTGGCCTCATCGCCATCACCGAGGCGCGGCGCGGCGTGGTCGCCGCCAAGCTTGATTCGCTGAACGCCCAGGCCGAGATCATCGCCAGCGTCATCACCGAGACCGCTGTTTATGGCGATCCGCCGGGGCCGCGCATGGATAACGAGTCCGCGCGCGAGGTGCTGCGCCGCCTGTCCTCGCTTTATGTGCCTGAGGAATCGCGCGCCATCCTGCATGCGCCGGGACCCACGCGGATCGCCGACAGCGATCTGATTGCGGGACAGGTGGAGGTGACGCCGCTCCCCCCGCCGGGCGAGGCCGCATTACCGGCGCCCCGGGCCGCCAGCCGCTGGCTGTCGGCGATGTTCGAGCCGGTGGCCATGCTGTGGACCACGCCGGAATCGCGCGCCTATCTCGATCTGACCCTCAGCCAGGAAGTGGCGCGCGCCTTTGATACCGGCGAGCCCCAGCGCGGCGTGCGCCGCGCCAGCAACGGCGCCCGCGTGGTCTCGGTGACGCTGCCGATCCAGCTCATCCAGGCGGTGGTAGGCACGGTGACCTATGAATCCTATGATCTCGACGCGCTGGTCGCCGAGGAGCGGGTGTTTCTGATCTATTTCGTGCTGTTCGCCGCCGGGATCATCAGTATCGGCACCGTGATCCTGACCATGTCCATCGCCGGACCGCTCGGGCGGCTGGCGGAAGCGGCGCGCCGGGTGCGCCTGGCGGGCGGATCGCGGGTGCCTCTGCCTGATTTCGGCGAGCGGCGCGACGAGATCGGGGCGCTGTCGACGGCCTTCACCCAGATGACCAATGCCCTCTATGACCGGCTGGACGCCATCGAGAGCTTCGCCGCTGACGTCGCGCACGAGATCAAGAACCCGCTCACCTCCATCCGCTCGGCCGCCGAGACGCTGCCGCTGGCGCGGGACGATGCGCAGCGCGCGCGCCTGATCGCTGTGATCCAGCACGACGTGCGCCGGCTGGACCGGCTGATCACCGATATCTCCAACGCCTCGCGGCTGGACGCCGAGCTGGCGCGCGAGGATCTGGCGCTGGTGGATATCGCCCGCCTGCTCGGCGATATCGCGAGCCTGCACCGGCCCGAGGCCGAGGGCGCGCCGGCCCGCGTTGTCGTGGAGGCCGGGCAAGGGCCGCTGACCCTGCGCGGGCACGAGGGGCCGCTGAGCCGGGTGTTCATCAATCTGGTGGACAATGCGCTCACCTTCTCTCCGCCGGGCGGCGTGGTGACGCTGACGGCCCGGCGCACCGGCGCGGCGCACGGGCGCATCCGGGTCACGGTCGAGGATGAGGGCCCCGGCATTCCGCCTGAAAGCCTTGAAGCGATTTTCGACCGGTTCCACACCCGCCGGCCAGACGGGGCGGCCTTCGGCGCCCATTCCGGGCTTGGCCTGGCCATCGCGCGCCAGATCGTCAACGCCCATGGCGGCGTGATCCGCGCCGGCAACCGGCCCGAAGGCGGTGCGATTTTCACGGTCGATCTGCCCGGCGCGCGCTGACGCGGCGCCCGGGCCACACCCTGTGGCCCTTCTGCCCGGAAGGTCTTTTCGCGGCTGCGAAACCGGGCTTACATAGGCGCGATCACGTCCGCACACGAACCAGGAATTCTGCACGCCGCCATGATCGGCATCGTCGTCGTCTCACACGGCCGTCTGGCTGACGAACTGATCCTCGCTGCGGAGCACGTGGTCGGGCCGCTGAAAGCGTGCAGCGCCGTGTCGATCGGGCCTGATGACGACATGGAGTTGCGCCGCACCGACATCCGCGACGCCATCAATGCGGCCGATAGCGGGCAGGGCGTCATCGTGATCACCGACATGTTTGGCGGAACCCCGTCCAATCTGTCGATATCGCTTCTGGAGCGCGGCCGCGTCGAGGTGATCGCGGGGGCCAACCTGCCCATGATGATCAAGCTGGCTGAGGCCCGCAGCCGCCTGCCGCTGAGCGCCCTGGCTGACAGCGTCAGCGCAGCGGGCAAGCGCTATATCGCGGTGGCGTCCCATCTGCTGGACGGGCCGGCATGACGCGCGAGCGCACGGTGACGATCTGCAATCCGCGCGGATTGCATGCGCGCGCCTCGGCGAAATTCGTCGCGCAGGCCGCGCCGTTTGATGCGCAGATAACCGTTATGCGCGTCGGCGAGGGCGAGGAAGTCGCGGCTGATTCCATCATGGAGCTCCTGATGCTCGCCGCCGGCCCCGGCTCGCAGATCACCATCCGCGCCGAAGGCGCCGAAGCCGAAGCGGCGGTGAGCGCCCTGGCAGGTCTTGTCGAGTCAGGGTTTGGCGAGCTCGGCTGAGCCCCGCCCGGCCAGGATCGCGCCCACCAGAGCGTCCAGCGCCTGATCCCCGGCATACAGAAAACCCGGCACGCCGGCGCGCGCGGCGGCGTCGAGATCGCTCTGCCGGTCGCCGATGAGGAAGCTGGCGCCCGCCCGCGCGCCGAACTGCGCCAGCGCCCGCAGGATCATGCCCGGATTGGGCTTGCGGTCAGGATGGTCTGCGATCCGGTAGCGCGCGATCACCGCGTCCGCGTGATAGGGGCAGTAATGCCAGGCATCGACGTGCGCGCCTGATGCCTCCAGCGTAAGGGCCATGGCGCGGTGGAACGCCTGGACGTCTGCCTCCGAGCACAGGCCCCGCGCCACGGCGGACTGGTTGGTGACCACCACGATGCGAAAACCGGCCGCCCGCGCCAGCCTCAGCGCCGCCGCGGCGCCAGGCATCCAGACGATGCCGTCCGGGTCGCTCTGGTAAGGCTTGTCCACGATGAGCACGCCATCGCGGTCGAACAGGGCCAGAGGCGGGCCGCCGGGAGATGCAGACATCAGGCAGGACCGGGTGCAATTACAGATCGATGATTTATAATGTCTGCATCGCCGGTTGTCGCCCCGGCTGCGGCCCCCTGTGGCGGCAGGCTGGACAAGTCAGCCCCGGACGGCGAGAGGTGACGGCGTAGTCGACGCTCCTGACGGATCAATGAAAGGCGAGGCGATGGCGCGCGGCGCAAAACGCAAGGGCGCAGGGGCAGGCAAGCCGGGCGGCCAGGGCGGCGGCCCGGGCGCCCGGCGTCAGCAATTCCTCACCCGCGCCGCGCGGGTGTTCGACGTGCCCGAGGGCGTCGCCGAAGCGCTGATGAGCCAGGGCCGGCGCCAGAGCCTGCGCTTCAACCCGCTGTCAGGCGCATCGCGGTCCGACTTCGCGGCGCAGCTTGCGCCCTGGGGCGACGCCCTGATCCCGCTGGACTGGTGCGAGGACGCCTGGCATCTCGATCTGGAGGCGGGCAAGGCTTTGCCCGATAAGCTCTTCTCCAGCGGTCAGGCCTTCATCCAGAACGCGTCGAGCTTCGTGCCCGTCCTGGCGCTCGACCCGCAACCGGGCGAGCGGATTCTCGATCTGTGCGCCGCGCCCGGCGGCAAGACCTCCCATATCGCCGCCCTCACCGGCAATCAGGCCGAGATTTGGGCCAATGACGCCCTGCCCGCGCGCCTGCCCAAGCTCGTCGAAGTCCTGAACCTCCTGCATGTGCGTACCGCGTCTGTGAGCGCCCATCCGGGCCAGTTCATCGACCGGTTCCTGGAGGGGCCGTTCGACCGCATCCTCATCGACGCCCAGTGCACCGGCGAAGGCATGATCGATCTGCGCCGGGCGGCGACCTTGCGCTACTGGTCGATGGAGCGGGTGGTGGAGTACAGCCGCCTGCAGCGCAAGATGCTGATGGCTGCGAGCAAGCTGCTGAAGCCCGGCGGGGTTCTCGTCTATTCCACCTGCACGCTGGCGCCGGAGGAAAACGAGGGCTCGGTCAATCACCTTCTGACCCATGCGCCGGACATGAGCCTTGAGCCCATCGAGATCGCCGCGCCCGGCCTGATCCCCGCCCGCACCCGCTGGGAAGGCGAGAGCTTTGATCCGAGCCTGACCATGGCCTGCCGCGTCTCGCCGAGCCGGTTTCTGGAGGCGTTTTTCGTCGCCCGCCTGCGGAAGGATGTCTGATGGAGCTGCGCCCCGCCCTGCCCCTGGGGGTCGTGGACAGCCCGCTTTTCGTGCCCGACGCCACCTATGGCGCGATCAAGGGGCTGGGCGCGGACGAGCTGCCCGCCGCCGGCGTGCGCGTGCTGATGGCCAACGCCTTCCACCTGATGCGCTCACCCGGCGTGACGCGGATCAAGGCGCTGGGCGGGCTGAAAAGAATGATGGGCTGGTCGGGCGTGCTGATGACGGACTCCGGCGGCTTCCAGGCCCTGTCCCTGATCCGGGAGAATGCGGGGCGGGGACGGATCACCGCGCGCGGGCTCGACTTCGCCTTCGAGGACGGCGCAAAAGTCCAGCTCACCCCGGAGAAGGCCATCACCACCCAGCTGCGCCTCGGGGGGGACATTCTGTTCTGCCTGGATGACTGCACCCGGCCCGAAGATCCCGAAGCCGAGCAGATCCTGTCCGTGGAGCGCACCATCGCCTGGGCGCGCGCCTGCAAGGACGCCTTCGCCGCGCAGCTGGGCAAGCGCGCGCGCGATCCCGACCGGCCCCGCCTGTGGGGCGTGGTGCAGGGCGGGCAATCGCTGGAGCTGCGCCGCCAGTGTGCGCAGGCGCTCTTGGACATCGGCTTTGACGGTTACGGCTTTGGCGGCTGGCCGCTGGACAGCGACGGCAAGCTGCTCACCGACACGCTGGCGCTGGTGCGCGATCTGATCCCGGCGCAGTTTCCGCTGCATGCGCTGGGCGTGGGCCACCCCGTCTCGGTCGCGGCGTGCGGTCGCATGGGGTATACGCTGTGCGACAGCGCCCTGCCGACGCGCGATGCGCGGCGCGGGCGGCTGTACTGTTTCAGCGGCGACGTCCCGGCCATTGACGGCGAAGGCTGGTTCAAGACGCTCTATCTCGGCGACGAGGTGCATGCGCGCAATGACGCGCCGATCTCGCAGCAATGCAGCTGCCTGACCTGCCGCACCTACAGCCGGGGTTATCTGCATCACCTGTTCAAGCGCGACGAGCCGCTCTACTGGCGCCTGGCGACCATCCATAATCTCTGGTTCATGCGCCAGGTCACCGATCTCGTCGCGGCGGAGCGCGCGCGATGAGCGCGCTGGACCGGGCGGCGCTCAACGAGATCGTGGCGCAGGTGCGCGCGGCGGCCAAGTCCCGCGATATCCTGCCCGCGCTGATCGAGCGGCTCGCCGCGCGCGAACTGTCCGCCGGGATCGCGCCGCGCGAAGCGGTCAAGCGGGTCAAGCGCCAGCTGCACCAGTCCGGCGGGGCGTATTTCGCCGGCAAGCCGGCCTATGCCCGCTGGCTGACGGCGCTGGAGGCGGCGGATCCGGACGCGCGCCCCGCCGAACTGGCGCGCCAGTTCACCATCCACCGCTCCATGGCCGAGCGCGCGGGATCGCTGGAGGCCTATTACGCAGGGCTTTTTGCGGGGATCGAGGCGCCGTCCTGCATCCTCGATCTTGCCTGCGGGCTCAACCCGCTGGGCCGGCCGTGGATGCCGGTGCAGCCGGCGCGCTACCGGGCGTGCGACATCTATCTCGACATGCTCGATTTCGTGGCGCGGGCCTCTGTGCTGTCAGGCTATGGGGTCGAGACCTTCGCTCACGATCTTGCTGCCGGTGCGCCGGACGAGGTGGGCGCGGATGTGGTGCTGGCGCTGAAAACCCTGCCCTGCCTGGACCAGATCGAGCCGGGCGCCGGCGCGCGCCTGGTCGCCGGGCTGGCGGCGCGCCATGTCATCGTGACCTATCCGCTCCTGAGCCTGGGCGGACGCCAGAAGGGGATGGAGGCGAACTACCGGCGCAGTTTTGAAGGCGTGGCGCGGGCCAGCGGGCGTCAGGTGTCGGCGCTGACGCTGCCAGGCGAGCTGGGCTTCCGCCTGTCGCGCTGACGCTTTTTTGAGCCCGCTTCCGGGTCCGGTGGCGCGACGCTGGCGCCGTCAAACACCACCATCACCTCGCCGCGCGGCGCCTCGGGGAAGCGCGCGAGCAACGCGCTGACAGGTCCGCGCGCCGTCTCCTCGAACATTTTGGTGATCTCCAGACACACCGCACCCTCGATATCGCCAAACACCGCCAGCGCATCTTCAAGAAGGCCCGGAAGGCGGTGGGGCGCCTCCATCATCACCAGCGTGGCCTGATGGCGCCGGGCGCGCTGCAGCCAGTTGCGACGCTGGCCGCTCTTGCGCGGAGGAAAGCCCAGGAACACGAACTCGTGCGGCGGCAGGTTGGACAGCACCAGCGCACTGAGCACCGAGGACGCGCCGGGGAGAACCCGCACGGGGAGCCCGCGCTCATAGACCGCCGCCACAACGCGGTAGCCCGGATCATTGATGCCCGGCATGCCGGCGTCGCTACACATCGCGACGGTCTGGCCGCGCGCGATCAGGTCGGCGATGCCGCCTGCGCTGTAGCGCTCGTTATGGTCATGACAGGCGATCAGGCGCCGCGGCGAAATGGCGTAATGGTCCAGGAGCTTTCGGGTATGGCGCGTGTCCTCGGCGGCGACCACGTCCGCCTCCTTGAGGATGCGCACGGCTCGGTAGGTCATGTCTTCCAGATTGCCGATGGGCGTGGCCACCAGATAGAGCGTGCCGGGTTCCCCGCCATCAGTCATGGATAAGCCTGCTCCCGGGCCGGCGCGCCTGTCAGGGACAGGCTGCTAACAGCATATCGGCGAAAACGGAAGCCGGGTCGGGCGGAACTGCCGCCCGGGCCGCCGCCGCCGCCGCCGCGCCCATGGCGGGCAAGCGGGCGCGCGCAGCCCATAATCGCTCCAGCGCGCCGGCCATGTCGTCATCCCCGGGCGTGCGGGCAATGAAGCCGGTGACGCCGTCGTCCAGCAGTTCGCGGTTTCCCGCCACATCGCTGACGACGCACGGGCGCCCGCACAGCATCGCCTCGACGATCACCGCCGGCAGGCCCTCGGCGCGCGAGGCCAGCGCCAGGGCGTGATGCCGGTCCCAGACGGCTTGGATGTCGCGCACCGGTCCTGTCAGCGTGACACGATCCTCCAGCGCAAGCTCGCGGATCATCGCCTGCAGCAAGGCGCGATGCGGGCCGTCGCCGATGAGGGACAGGGTGACAGGGCGCTTGCGCCAGGGCGGGCGGGCGAGCACGTGCAGCAGCGCGTCCTGGCCCTTGTCTTCCAGGTCCAGCCGCCCGACGCAGGCCAGGCGCAGCGCCGTGTCGCGGCCCGGCCAGGGGCGCTCGCCGCCATGGGGGACCTTGAAAGGAGCGCGGACAAGCTGCGCGCGGGGCAGGACACGCAGGGCGCTCTGGCGGGCGGCGAGGGCGATGCTGGCGTTGGACACGAAGTAATTGGCGCGCGCGCCGAGGAAGCCGGCGCGCAGGGCGAGCGCAGTGTCGCCCGGCGGCCATTCGTGGATAGCGCCATAATGGGTGAGCGTGACATAGGCCTGCCCTGCCTGACGGCAGAGGGTCATCCAGGGCGTGGCGGCGAACATGTCGGGCTGCTGGAGCACGGTGAGGCAAAACCCCGGCGCGGTGGCGAGAAGGCCCGGCCCTTCATCGCTACGTTCCTCAATTTCAACGCCTTTTGAGGCCAGTTCCGCCACCGGCCCGGGCCGTTGCGGCCAGGCGCGCACGGAGGCGGCGACGCGGCAGCCGCGCGCGATGAGGCGCAGGGCGGTGTCCGCCCAGAGCGTCTCAGCAGCGCCCCAGGGCGCGGCCGAAAGG
Source organism: Alphaproteobacteria bacterium (assembly GCA_016124675.1). Lineage (GTDB taxonomy): Bacteria > Pseudomonadota > Alphaproteobacteria > Caulobacterales > Maricaulaceae > Oceanicaulis. The sequence continues at coordinate 126,562 of WGNG01000015.1, read as the reverse complement.
GCGGAGATGAAGCGGATGGCGGGCGCTTTCACGCGGCGCTTCCGGCTGCGGCCTCCAGATCACCCAGCTGATTCAACACCTTGTCGAAGGCGTTGACGATGTCGGTCATGGCGGCGCGATCCGCTGACAGGACCGAGTGGTGGCAGACCAGGGTGCGGGCTGAATAGTCCTCGGCGACGGGGAAATCGCCCGGCCTTCGTGCAGGTCCGGCACGGCCGGCGAAGCGGGGTCTCGTCTCCGGACGGTAGAGGCCGCTGACATGCAGCGGCGGGTCGCTTGTGTACCATGGCGCGCCAAGTTCGGCGCTGAGCGCGACGCCGATGCGCGCTGAGGGGACATGCGCGGTCACCCATGGCTCAAGGGCGATGATGTATTCAAACACGGTGCGCCGCTCCAGCGCGGCGGGCTGGACCAGCGCGTGCAGTGGACCGAGCTTGGCCAGGGCGCCGTCGAGCCAGGCGGCGTTCTGCGCGGTATGGGACAGGCGCCTGTCCAGCGCGCTATCCTCCATCTGGGCGAGGAGAATGGCGGCCTGCATTTCGGTCATGGCGTGATTGGCGCCCATGGGCCCCGGTCCTTCGGCGAGCTCCAGCCCGGTGACGGGATCGGGCCGGGCGAGGCGGCGGCCATCGGCATGGAGGGCGAAAATGCGTTCGGCGAGATCGGCGTCATCGGTGATCACCGCCCCGCCCTCGCCGCTGGTGAGCGGCTTGGTCTGCTGGAAGCTGAAACAGCCCACATGCCCGAAACTGCCCGCCCGCCGCCCGGCATAGAGCGCGCCATGAGCCTGGGCGCAGTCCTCTATCAGCCAGAGGCCGCGCGCCCGCACGAGATCGAGGATGGGCGCCATCTCCATCATGGACTGGTGCAGATGCACGCCGATCACGGCGCGGGTGCGCGGGGTGATGGCCGCAGCGATGGACGCCGAAGTCAGGCAGAAATTGTCTGGCGAGACATCAGCCAGCACCGGCACTGCGCCCGCCCGCAGCACGGTCGAGGCGCTCGCCACCCAGGTCCAGACCGGGACGATCACCTCATCGCCGGGACCTACGCCCAGCGCCTCCATGGCCAGGAGAAGCGCGCTGGACCCGGACGAGACCGGCACGGCGTGGCGCACGCCGTTGAACGCGGCCCAGGCTTTCGCAAACTGCTGCTGCAGGGACGGCCCGCCGCGCACCGGTCCCGAAATCGCCCAGCGCCCGCTGTCGAGCGCAGACCGGGCCGCAGCGCGGATGCGATCATTGACCGGCGGCCAGGCGGGCCAGGGCGCGGTGCGCACCGGCGTTCCGCCCAGCAGGGCCAGCGTCCCCGCCCGGCTCATGACGCCGCCTCGCTGCGCCAGCTGAAGCTGTCATCGAACGGGGCATCGAACCGGTTGGAGTAGCCGCCGGTGTAATAGCGCAGCGTCGCCAGCCCGGTAGACGGCGGGCGCACGCCGGCGGCCAGCAGGTCGGCCAGCAGCTTGTCATCCTCGCCGGTGAGGGCGTCGGCGTCAGCTTGCGTGAACGCGGTGCGGAACGGAATCTCCAGCAGCAGGCGGCGCTCGATCAGCCAGGCGCCGGTATCAACCGTCCGCGCGCCGTCCGGACGGTCGGGCGGATCGGCCCGGTCATGAAACACGTTGGAGCCCCAGGCGCAGACGCCCAGCGCCACCAGCTCGGCAAAGCGCGCCCGCCCGGCTGCCGCGTCGCGCGCCCAGGGCACGCGGTCGACACGCCAGGGCCGCCCGTCGCGGTGAAACATCTGGAGGCTTGAATGCACCGCCCGCGCGCCGCTGGCGCGGGCGAGCGCCAGGAGGCTGGAGAGATGGCCGGTCTCCCAGTCATTGTCGTCATCGAGGAAGGCGATGTAGCGCCCGCGCGCCTCGGCGACGCCCATATTGCGAAGCAGGCTGCTGCGCCCCGGCCCGGAATGCTCGTGCGGCTGGCGGGTCACAACGCGCCAGACGCGGTGGGCCGCAGGCGGGTGGGCGCGCAGCATGGCAGCCGTCGCGTCGCAGGCGTCCACGAGGATGCGGTGCTCCAGCGCCGCCTCGTCCCGAGCCCGCTCCACCGCCGCCATGGCGCGCGCCAGAAGCTGCGGCCGGGTGCGGGTGATGGTGATGACGCTGATCTCGGGCGCGGGCTCTGTCATGGCGGGGCGGCTCCAAAGGCCTCCCGGTCCACGAACACAAGCCGGGCGCCGTCATGGCAGACGCCGAAGGGCAGGCTGGCGCGATGGCCGAGGGCGGCGAGAATGGCGCTGTGGCGCTCGGGCGGCGCCATGAGAAAGAGAAATCCGGTTCCGCCCGCCCCGGTGAGGCGCCCGCCCCAGGCGCCGGCGGCGCGGGCGCTCTCATAAAGCGCGTCGATGCCGGGCGTCGTCACGCCCGGGGCGAGCCTGCGCTTGAGCGCCCAGCCGGCCGCGAGCTGGGCGCCGATCCACATGGCGTCGGCGCCGGCCTCCAGCGCGCCGGCCATGTCTTCGGCCTGCTGCGCCATGGCGTTTAGGATGCCAGCCTGGTCCGGGGCGGCGCGGTTCTGGCGCGCGAGCAGGGTTTCAGCATCCGCGCGCGCGCCCAGATACACCACGAGCGCGCAGGCGGTCAGCGCATCAAGCGTCGCTGCAGGCAGGTCAAGGACGCGCACCGCCACCGCGCCGCCCGGGCGGAAGCGCAAAAGCTTTACCCCGCCGATGGCGCAGCCATAGGCGTCCTGGCGGCCCATGGTGCGGCCCATCCAGTCAAGCTCGAGCGTGCAGGCCTGGGCCGCCAGCGCTTCAGGCTCGCAGGCCGCGCCGCGCAGCCCGGCCAGCGCATGCAGCAGTCCCACCGCCACGGCCGAGCTGGATCCGAGGCCTGACCCGGCCGGCGCCGCGCCGGCGATGGTCACGTCCAGGGGACCGGCGACGTTGAGATGCATGAAGGCGGCGCGCACGGCCGGGTGCGTGATGGCGTCCGCGCTGGCGGCGGTCTCGACCTGGCTGGCGGCGATGCGGAATCCCGGCAGAAGGCGGGGGCTGAGCGTGACGCAGACGTGCTGGCGCAGCGCCAGGCTGACCACCGCGCCGCCGTGCCGGCCGGCATGGGCGGGCAGGTCCGAGCCGCCGCCCGCCAGGCTCAGCCGGTAGGGCGTGCGCGCCACGATCATGTCACGCGTTCCGGCTCTGCCGCCGCGTCCTCGCGCGTCACATCCGCCTCAAGCGCCTGCAGCCAGTCCTCGTCGATGAGCGTTTCAGGCGCGCCGCGCTGGTCGCGCGCCCAGTCGCGCCGGCCCGCCTGGCGGTGGGGATAGGTCTTGCCCGCCGCGCCCAGGCAGCGCCGGCAGGCATTGAGCGGCGTATGGCGGGCGAGATAGGCGGCGAGACGGCCGCGCAGATCCGGCTCATGAACGGCCACGGCGTCGCGCGCCCAGTCCGCCTCGCGCCCGAACCGTCGGGCGAGAAACAGCGCCTGGGGGCAGGCGTAGAACATGCCGTCATGGACCGTGTGGCAGCGCCAGTGATGGATGATCTGACAGCCCTGATAGACCCGTCGCGCCAGAGCGGGCGCCAGCTCGCCATCCTCGGCGTAGGGAATGCGGAACCGGCTGTAGCGGTTGACCTCCAGCGTCACGCCGTGCGCATCGGCGCTGCGCCGCAGCGCGTCCAGATCGATCGCCCCGGTCCGGGCGCCGGGATAGAGCGAAACCTCCAGATGATCGATCAGGCCCCAGAGCGCCTTGTCCATGCGGTGCAGGAGAAGGCCATTGGTGCACACGCTGATCTCGTCGCCAATGCCCGACGCCCGCACCGCCTCGGCGAGCGCCGGCAGGGCCGGATTGAGCAAGGGCTCGCCGCCCAGCAGCTTGACCCGCCGGGCGCGGTAGACGGCCGCCAGCGCCGTGAGATCACGCGCCACATCGTCCGGCGCCGTATTGCGTTTGGCCATGACCGGGGACAGATGGCTGCATCCGGCGCAGGTGAGATTGCAATGCTCGGCGGCGTTCACCTCCAGACTGTTGGGATTGACGAAGACCGGCGCCGTCATGCCGCCGCCTCCTGCAGCGCCGGTGTCCAGACGCCCGTGCGCGCACTGGCGCGCACGGCCTGAAGTGCGGCCTCGACCTGCAGGGCGAAATCGAGATCGCCGGGCGCGCCGGCTGCGATGTCGCGCGTCCAGCGCGCCATCTGCAGGGTGAACAGATCGGCAAAACCCAGCCCGTGACCGGCGGCGGGCAGTACGAGGCCGTAGCCGGGCATGTCCGGCCCGCACAGGCGCCGGGCAAAGCCCGCCTGACCGTTCATGCAGACCTCGATCTCGTTCGCGCGCTCATGGTCGAAGGCCAGGCTTGCGCGTTCGGCGCTGATCTCCACCGCCAGGCGCATCTTGCGGCCGAGCGCCGTGCGGCTGGCGTGCAGCATGCCGCTGGCGCCGGACGCGAAGGCGAGCAGCGCGCTGGTGCGGTCATCGGTGAGGCCCGCCGCCGGGGGCGGCGACTGGAGCGCCGCCGCGCCGCTGACCGGGCCGCACAGCGCAATCGCGATGGACACGGCGTGCGCGCCCAGATCGCCCAGCGCGCCATATCCGGCGCGTGCGGCATCACCACGCCAGCCCAGCGGCGCGCCCCCGGCGCCGTAATCCTCCGCATGGGTCAGGGCGACATGCTGTATGGCGCCGAATGCGCCCGCCGCCGCCTCGCCGATCGCCCAGGCGAGCGCCGGGCTGTGGCGGAACACGTACCCTGCTGACGCCGTGCGCCCTGCGCGCGCAGCCGCCTGCGCCAGACGGCGCACCCCAGGTGCGTCCGGCGCCAGCGGTTTTTCAACCAGCACCGCCTTTCCCGCGGCGAGACAGGCCGCGCCGGCTTCGGCGTGCAGATCATTGGGCAGGGCGATGACCACCGCGTCGATGGCGGGATCATCGGCCAGCGCGCGCCAGTCGCCATGAAGCTGCGCGCCCGCAAAGGCGCGTGCGGCGGCGGCGCGCCGGTCCGGGTCCGGGTCCGCAGCCGCCGCCAGGTGCAGGCCCGGCGCGTGAGGCCCGCGATCCAACCCGGCGGCATGGGCGACGGCCCGGGCGTGAAGCGCGCCGGCAAAGCCGAGCCCCGCCACAGCGATGCGGATATCCTTCATGAACCCCGCCCCTTATCCCGCGAAACTGCCGCTTATTCTTAGTAGAGTGGCCTTACGCCCCGCTGGATGCAAGCGAAAACACAACTTCAGGAAATGGCGCGGGCTTGCCAAGCCTTTATGCGAAAACGGCCGATAACCCTGCCTTGCTGTCCCGTATAGATTATTATAGATTGTGCATCAAGAAGAGTTGCTCTGGTTGCGCGACGGGAGGGCGCGCCAATGCATTCAGATGACGGCGTCCCGTCCGGGGCGCACCTTCGCGTGCTGGTGACCGGCGGGGCTGGCTATGTCGGCAGCGCCTGCCTGCGCGCCCTGCTCAAGGCGGGCCATGAGGCCTGGGCGCTGGATGATCTCAGCGCCGGCAATGCGGCGGCGGTCCCGGATGGACGCCTGTTCGAAGGCGATGTCCGGGAGTGCGCCTGGATGACGGGCCTGATGCAGCGGCTGCGCGTAAACGCTGTGATTCACGCGGCGGCGCTGGCGTCGGTGCCGGAAAGCCTGGAGAATCCGGGCGGGTACTGGTCGGTCAATCTGGACGGAACGCGGGCGGTGCTTGAGGCCATGACGGCAGCCGGCGCTGCGCGTCTGGTCATGTCGTCCACGGCGGCGGTGTACCGGTCCGGGCTGACGGCGCCGATTCGCGAGGATGATCCGCTGGACCCGGAGACGCCCTATGGCGCGTCGAAGCTGGCCGCAGAGCTGGCGGCGCGCGACCATGCCCGCCGCCACGGGCTGCAGGTCATGGCGCTGCGCTATTTCAACGCCGCGGGCGCGGATGCGGACGGGCTTCACGGCGAGGCGCGCGCGCATGAGACCCATGTGATCCCGCTGCTTCTGGATACGGCGCTGGGCCGGCGCCCGATCTTCGAGGTTTTCGGGACACGCTGGCCGACGCCCGATGGCGCGTGCGTGCGCGACTATGTCTCCATCACCGATCTGGCCCGCGCCCACAGGCTGGCGCTGACGGCGCCGGCGCCGGCGCCGTTCACGGCTTGCAATCTCGGAGCAGGGGCCGGGGTGAGCGTGCTGGAGCTTGTTGACGCGGTGCGGGCGATCACGGGACGCAGCGTGAGCGTGCGCGAGGCCGCGCCGCGGCCGGGCGACCCGGCTGTGCTGGTGGCCGACATCAGCCGCGCCCATGCGGTGCTGGGCTGGCGGCCCGGGCATTCCGCCCTGCCCGATATCCTGGCCAGCGCCTGGGCCTGGCGGCGGTCGCATCCGAATGGGTATGACGCGCCGGCCCCCGCCGGAACTGGCGCATCATGACCGCGCTCACCCCCGATGAGCTCTACGCCTATGACTGCCAGGGCTATGTGAGGCTGGATGGATTTCTGGACGCGCCGGCCCTGGCGAGCGCGCGCAGCTTTCTGGAGACTGCCCCGGATGCGCACCTGCCGGACACGGGCCTGCGCCGGTGGGAGGCGCCGCACCGGCGCCATGAGGCGGTGCGCGCGCTGGTCACCGGTCCGGCCTTCACCGGCGCGGCGCTGTCGGTGATCAACCAGCCCCTGCGGCTTCTGGAATGCTATGGCCACGAATCGTCGCGCGGCGCCTTTCTGTACATGCATAACGGCCAGACGCTGGACCAGCTCTGGGAGGGCGGCATACGGGCCAGCCGGCACCTGGCCTATCGCTGCGACTATCATGACGGGCGGCTGTACACGACCTATGTGAAGCTGATCGCCTATCTGACCGATGTCGGACCGGATGGCGGGCCGTTCTGCTATATCGAAGGCTCGCACAAGGCGCAGCTGCCCTTCCCCTGGCCCGACGCGGTGCGCCAGCGCCGCACGCTCCTGTCGCAGAGCGGGCATCCGATGCTGCGCACGGTTCCGGTGCGGGCGGGCGATGTGATCGTCCTCAACGAGGCGCTGCTGCATGGCGCCAGCGTGCGGGTCAGCGATGGCCCGCGCGTGCTGCTGGCGGCGAGTTACGGGCCGAGCTTCATGACCGACTGGCGCCGGCTGGAGCGCGAACCAGGCGACGTCGAGACCGCAGGCTATGCCGATCTTGATGACGAGGTCAGCTTTCACGAGGAGGCGGACGGTCATGGATGACACTGCTCTGCGGCCGGGTCCCGCCTGCCTCATCTGGCTGGATGAGCTGCATGGCGCGGTGCGGGCGGCCAGCGCGCGCACGCCGCAGGGTTCACTGAGCCTGGAGGCGGGGCTGGAGGCGCTGCATGATCTCATGGCGGCGGCGCGCGAATGCGGCGCCCGGGTGTGGTGGGCGGCCAATGGCGGCAGCGCAGCGCTGGCCAGCCATCTCAGCCAGGACATGCTGATGCGCTGCGCGATCGCCTCCAGCGTGCTGGGCGATGCGCCGCTCCTGACCTGCGCGGCCAATGATTACGGTTATGGCCAGGTCTACGCCCTGCCGCTGGGCGTGCTGATGCGCGCGGGCGATGTGCTGATCGCGGTGTCGAGCTCGGGCGAGTCGCCCAATGTGCTGAACGCTGTCGCAACCGCACAGCGGATGGGCGCGCAGGTCGCGGCGTTCAGCGGGTTTGCGCCGGGCAACCGCCTCGGCCAGGCGGGGGCCGATCTCAGCTTCCATGTGCCCGCCCATGATTACGGGCATGTGGAGATCGCCCACGAGGCGCTGATCCACGCCGTGATCGAGCGCCTGCGGCGTCCCCGGAGTTAAATTCCTGATTGTCGTAGCATGAGATGTATCATAGGGTTGTATCTTGAGGCCTTGGAAGCTTGGAAGGGAGGGGCGGCGGTGTCGCACAGCATGCACAGGCGGCGCACCGGGCTTGCGATTGTGGGCCTTGGCGGCGCGGTGGGCTCCACCGTCGCCGGCGGCCTGCACCTGATCCGCAGCGGCGCCAGCCCCGCCAGCGGCCTGCCCCTGGCGGGCCGGACCCTGCGGGGCGCGTCCGATTATGACGATCTGGCCGTGGCGGGATGGGATCTTGACGGCTCGCCGCTGAGCGAGGCGGTCATCCGCCACAAGGTTCTCACGCCGGATCTGGCGGCGCGCGCGGAGGCGGAGCTGTCGCAGATCACGCCCTGGCCTGCGTTTCACAACAGCCGCTATTGCCGCCCGATGCGCCAGAGCCATGTGATGGCCGCCAACAGCCTGCGCGCCGCCGTGGCGCAGATGCGCGAGGATCTCGACCGGTTTCAGGACCAGCGCCGGCTCGACAGCGTGGTGGTGATCAATCTGGGTTCGACCGAGCGCGCGCCGGACCCGGCCAGCGCCTGCCTGGCCAACCTTGACGCGTTTGAGGAGGGGCTGGACCGCAATGACCCCGACATCAGCGCGGGCATGCTCTATGCGTATGCCGCCGCAGGATCGGGCCGGCCCTTCGTCAATTTCACGCCCAGCCAGGCGGCTGACCTTGCCCCAATCGAGGCCCTGGCGCGCGCCCATGGCGCGCCGCTGGCAGGCAAGGACGGCAAGACCGGCCAGACGCTGGTGAAGACCGCACTCGCCCCGGCTTTGCGCGACCGGGCGCTGCGGGTGGAGGGATGGTACTCCACCAATCTCCTGGGCAATCTTGACGGCTATGTGCTGGATGATCCGCAGTCGCGGGCATCCAAAATCGGGGCCAAACGGTCCGTGCTGGACCAGATACTCGGCTATACAGTGGATAATCACATCATCAATATCTGCTATCACCCGCCCAAGGGCGACATGAAGGAGGCCTGGGACAGCATCGATCTGAGCGGGTTCCTGGGCCAGCCCATGCAGATGAAGATCAATTTCCTGTGCGCCGATTCCATCCTCGCCGCCCCGCTGGTGATCGAGCTGGCGCGCCTGTGCGACATCGCCCTGCAGCAGGGGCTGTCAGGGTGCATCCGCGAGTTCGCTGTCTTCTTCAAATCGCCCCAGGGCTTCAACGGCGCCCCGCCCGAACACGCCTTTCACGCCCAGCAGGCCATGCTGGACGCCTGGCTCGCCCGGTACGCGCAGTAGCCGCCTGTCCGAACGGTAAGGTGCGCGCCGCGCCGTTTCGCGCTTGTGTGCGGGTGACGTTCCAAGACCTCGCGAGGACACCCATGTGCAAGATAATGGCCGCCGCCCTGACGGCGCTGGGGATGATGTTCGGCGCAGCCCTGCCCGCCACCGCCCAGGAAACGCCCGGCGCAGCGCTTGAGGCGCTGTATGACGTGATCTCCGGACCCGTGGGACAGCCGTGCGACTGGGATGCGATGCGCGCCCTGTTTCTCGACGAGGCGCGCATGCACGTATCGGTGACGGACGCCGAAGGCGCGGACCGCGCCGTGTCGCTGACGGTGGAGGACTATATCGCGCGCAATGGCGAACGCCTTGCCGAGATCGGCTTCACCGAGATCGAGACGCGCCGGGAGACTTTTGTCTACGGAGGCCTGGCGAGCGTGCTCAGCGCCTATGAGGCGATCCGCGCCGATACCGGCGAACTTGTGGCGGAAGGCGTCAACGTCCTCACCCTGATGCGCGTCGGCGATGATTGGAAAATCGCCTCGATCGCCTGGCGCGCCGCCGACGCGGACTGGCCCGTGGAGCGCGCGTTCGAGGCGGTGGAGCAGGACTGAGAGGAAGGCGGCCCAGGGCGTGGGAGGATCGGACCGGGCGCATCTCACCCGACTTGATCTGATCCCGTGTGCGCTGAGAGATCATCCGCGCAGGCCCGCCTGATCAAAGTGGCGCTTTGCTGCCTTTAATTCAAGCAGCCGAAATCTTGTCGCAGTGTGATGCGTCATGACATGGAAAACCCCGAAGCCGCACAGCTCCGGGGTTTCACAATACTAGCGTCGGCAAAAGATGAGCGCTCAGTACCCCGCCCGGCCCAGCTCTTCTTCGAGCTCCGGGACCGCCTTGAACAGGTCGGCGACCAGGCCGTAATCGGCGACCTGGAAGATCGGGGCTTCCTCGTCCTTGTTGATGGCGACGATGACCTTGGAATCCTTCATCCCCGCCAGGTGCTGGATGGCGCCCGAAATGCCCACGGCGATATAGAGCTGGGGCGCGACCACCTTGCCGGTCTGGCCGACCTGGTAGTCATTGGGCACGAAGCCCGCATCCACCGCGGCGCGCGAGGCGCCCACCGCGGCGCCCAGCTTGTCGGCGACCTTCTCGATGATGGCGAAATTCTCGCCCGAGCCCATGCCGCGCCCGCCCGAGATCACGATCTTGGCGCCGGCGAGCTGCGGGCGGTCGGACTTGGACAGCTCCTCGCTGACAAATTTCGAGACGGCGGCGGGCGCCGGGGCCTCGATCGTCTCCACCGGCGCCGAGCCGCCATCGCCAGCCTTCTCGAACGTGGTCGGGCGCACGGTGATGACTTTCTTGGCGTCCCTGGACCTCACCGTCATCATGGCGTTGCCGGCATAGATGGGCCGCACGAAGGTGTCGGCGCTTTCCACCGAGGTGATGTCGGAGAGCATCGACACGTCGAGCTTGGCCGCAATGCGGGGCATGAAATTCTTGCCCGACGTGGTGGCCGGGGTGAGGATGGCGTCATAGCGCGCGGCGATGGACAGGACCAGCGTCTCCATGGCTTCAGCCAGGCGCTTTTCCAGCCCCTCGCCTTCGGCATGGAGCACGGTTTTCACACCGGCGAGTTGCGCCGCCGCGTCCGCCACGGCTTTCGCGCCCTTGCCGGCGACCAGGACATGGATATCGCCGCCGATCTTCGCGGCGGCCGTCACCGCCGCGCGGGTGGCGTCATTGAGTGTTGCGTTGTCGTGTTCGGCGATGACCAGGACAGACATTACAGCACCCCCGCTTCATTTTTCAGCTTGTAAACCAGGTCGGCCACGCTCTCCACCTTGACGCCGGCCTGGCGCTTGGGCGGTTCGGCCACTTTCAGCACCTCCAGGCGCGGCGCGATGTCGACGCCGTAATCGGCAGGCGTCTTGGCGTCGATGGGCTTGCGCTTGGCCTTCATGATGTTGGGCAGCGAGGCGTAGCGCGGCTCGTTCAGGCGCAGATCGGTCGTGACGATCGCCGGCAGGGCGATATGCAGCGTCTGCAGGCCGCCATCGATCTCGCGGGTCACTTTGAGCCCGTCGCCATCCTTCTCCACCTTGGAGGCGAAGGCGGCCTGCGGCCAGCCCAGCAGGGCGGCGAGCATCTGGCCGGTGGCGTTGGTGTCGTCGTCAATGGCCTGCTTGCCCAGAATGACCAGGCCCGGCTGCTCCTCGTCCACGATGGCCTTGAGGATTTTGGCCACGGCCAGCGGCTCGACAAGGGTGTCGGCGGTGACGTGGATGCCCCGGTCAGCGCCCATGGCGAGCGCCGTGCGGATGGTTTCCTGTGCCTGGACCGGACCAATGGAGACGGCCACGATCTCCTCGGCGAGCCCCTTCTCCTTCATGCGGATCGCTTCTTCGACAGCGATCTCGCAGAACGGGTTCATGCTCATCTTCACATTGGCCAGATCGACCCCGCTCTGATCCGGCTTGACGCGGACCTTCACGTTATAGTCGACCACCCGTTTGACGGGGACGAGGATCTTCATCAACGGCTCCGGTGTTTTCCTGGTTGAACGTCTGGATCGCTGAGCTGGCGGCTGCGCTCTGCGCCGCTCTCAGCGCTGGAATCTAGGCGCGGAACCTGCCCTCGCCACCCTTGGATGTCAACGCACGCTGCATAAATGTCCGGACAAATAGTCCGCGCCATTGCGGAACTCCGGATGATCCCGGCGCAAGACGCAAACGGCCGGCGCTCAGGCGAGCGCCGGCCGGCAGGAATGGGCGCTGCCTCGGGGAGGGGCAGGCTCAAGGGTCGGTTGGAGAGGGGCTATTCCTCGCCGGTGACGAGGGCCAGCTCGGTCTCGATCTCGATGGTGATCGCATTGGAGATATTGGGCACGCCAAATCCCATGCCCCATTCGGAGCGCTGGATGACGCCGGAGGCGGAGAACCCCGCCACTTCATGGCCACGGAACGGGTGCGGGCCGCGCTGGTTCAGCGTGACGTCCAGGGTGACCGGCCCGGTCTGGCCCAGAAGGGTCAGATCGCCGGTCATCACGCCGGTGACGCCGTCCTCGGTTTCAAACCCGGTGGCGACGAAGCGCGCCGTGGCGTGCTCGGCGATGTTGAACAGGTCCGGCGAGTTGAGGTGATTGACGAAGCGGTCCTGGTCGGCGCCCACCCAGAAGCCGCCATCCAGATTGAAGGTCACGTCGACGGTGGAGTTTTCCGGCGCTTCGAAATCGAGGATCAGTACACCGTTATAATCGGTGAAATGGAGCGACTGGCGCGACAGGCCCAGATGATCCCAGGTCGCCCGGATCGTAGTGTGGCTCTTGTCGAACGCATATTCCTGGGGTTCGGCGAACGCCTCGGCGGACAGGGCCGGGGCGAGGAGGAAGGCGGCCAATGAGGCGGCGGCATAGGCGGTCTTCATGGAAAAATCCCTTCGCTCTACCGTGGTCACACGGGGCCAATGCGGCCATGCGCCGCACGCTCATGACATATGGGCGCAGGGGGGCGGGCGCCAGAGGGGGAGGACGAAAACCAGTCTTTCCTGTGCGGAAACACCCCGGGAGCAGCCGGCTATGGCGCCTTGCCCGGAACCCATTTCACATCGGCGCGGCCCTCGTCATTGGCAATGCGGGCAGCGACGAACAGCAGGTCCGACAACCGGTTGAGATAGGTGATCACGGCCGGGCTGACATTTCCGCCCGCCGCCATCAGGGCGGTCACGCAGCGCTCGGCGCGCCGGGTGATGGTTCGGGCCAGGTGCAGGCGCGCGGACGCCTCGCCGCCGCCGGGCAGGATGAAGCTGTCGAGCGGATTGAGCCGGGCGTTGAGCGTATCGATGAGCGTCTCAAGCCGCACGGTCTGTTCAGGCTTCATGCGCAGCGGCGTCCAGCTGCGCGGCGCCTCGCTCTCAGGCACGCACAGATCGGCGCCCAGATCGAACAGATCGTTCTGGATCCGCGTCAGCTCTGCATGCAGCGGATCGTCCCGATCCAGCGCCACGACCGCCAGGCCGATGGCCGCGTTGGCCTCGTCCACGGTTCCGTACGCCTCCACACGCGGATCATGCTTGTCGGTCTCGGTCATGTCGCCAAGCCGCGTGCGGCCCTGATCGCCCGTGCGGGTGTAAATTCGGTTCAGCTGCACCATGGCAGGCTCCTTCGCTTGGCCCGGGCGCGACTAGCCGCCGAACTGCTGCTTGGCCCAGACCGCGCCCAGCACGGCCAGAATGGCGATGAATTGCACGAGCACCCGCGCCCGCATCAGCCTGTTTGACCAGGAACGGCCAAAATCGCCGCCGCGGAACAGCGCGTAAATCCCGGCGGCGAGAATGACCGCCACCGCCGCCATGGCGCCATAGACGATGATGTCGAGGACCGTTGTCATACGCGTGCAGATAGGGCGCCCGGGCAGGCCTGGCAATCGCGCGCCCAGGGCCGGCCGCAGCGCGGGCAGGCTGCGAGGCTCGAGACAAGCGCTTGCTATGCATCGCAAAGGTGTATATGAGCCGCGCGCAATGCAGCCGGGGGGATGCACGCATACACAGGGCAGGGGTGGACGGATACGATGCAGGACAGTGCGGGCAGGCGCAGCACGCGCCGGGATGACCGGCGCGAGGCGACCCGGGCGCTGGTGCTTGACGCCGCGCGCCAGGTCTTCCTGGCTGAAGGCTATGAGGGCGCGACCATCAAGATGATCGCAGACCGCGCCGGCGTGTCGGCGGGTACGGTGCTGAACGCCGAACCATCCAAGGCGGCGCTGCTGATGGCCATCCTGCGCGGGCATTATGAGAGCGTCGCCGAAACGCTGGGCCATCTGGAATCGGCCCTGTCAGGGCACGCCGGGGCGCGCCTGTCAGCCCTGTTGCAGCTTATGCTGGATGCGCATTTGCGCCAGATTGAACTGGTCTCCGCCGCGATCGGGCACAGCTGGCTGGTGCGCGAGGACGGTTTTCAGCGTGCGTTTGATTCGATGGGCTTCGCCTGGGAGCCGGTCCGCCGGGTGCTGGCTGACGGGGTGGCCTCGGGCGATTGGCGCGCCGATCTCGACCAGGGCGCCGCCTTTGGCGCGATCATGGATGTGTTCATGGGATCCCTGCGCGAAAGCTGCCGTGCGGGCGCCCGGGACCCGCATGCCGCCCTGACCGCCCGCCTTACGCTTCTGGTCCAGGGGATGGCGGCGCGTCCCGGCGCCGCCTGACCGGGCGCGGGGCAGCGAGGCGCGGCCCGGTGCGCTGGGCGAGGTAAATGCCCGCCAGCACCAGTCCGGCGCCGAACCATTGCAGGGCGACGAACGCCTCGCCGAACAGCACCCAGCCTGCGGCGGCGGCCACGACGGGCTGCACCAGGATGATGAGGGAGGCGAGCGCTGCGGGCGTGCGGCCAAGGCCGAAGGCGATGCCGCCCTGGCCCAGCGCATGCACCACCACGCCCAGCGCGATCAGCGGCGCCCAGCCCGCCAGCGTCTCCGGGAAGAGACGCTCTCCGGCCAATAGCGCGATGGCGAGCGAGAGGGGCGCGGCGGTGAGGGTTGACCAGAACATCACGCTGGCGGTCCCGGCGCCCTGCACGCGCGCGGCGCGCACCGCCAGCAGATAGGCGGCATACCAGAACGCTGTCAGCGCCGAGAGGATATCGCCGGTCAGCCGCTCGGGCGCAAAGCGGACATTGGCCGCTGACAGCAGCGCCGCGCCGGTGAGCGCCACGCCCGCCGCCAGCAGGAAGCGCGCCGTGATGCGCTCCCTGAACAGGGCCCAGGCCGCCAGCGCGACCAGGATCGGCGTGAGGTTGGCCAGCAGCGTGGCGTTGGCGGCGGTGGTGATCTTGATGCCGGCATGCCAGAAGGCGAGATCGCCGGCAAAGAACACGCCCGCCAGCGCGAGGATGCGCCAGCGCCGTGCGGGCGCGTCGAGAGCGGAGACGTCCGCGCGGTCGCGCCGGCGCTCGATCAGCAGCCAGACGCCCAGCACCGGAATGGCGAAGGCGAGCCGCCAGAAGGCGACAGCCTGGGGGCCAAGCTCGGACAGTTTCACCAGGATCGCTGCAAAACCGATGATGCAGGCCGCAGCCGCCAGCACCAGCACGCCGGTGAAGGCGGCGCCGGGCCGGGCGGTTTGATCTGTCATGAACCTCGCCTCCCCGCGCGCCGCCTGAGCCCCGGGCGGTGAAGTCCGGTTCTAGGATCAGCCCGCGCGTCTGCGCAAGCGGCGTGGCGAACCTTGCCAGCCGGGGCTCGGCAAGGGCTTAGTGGCGGCACGCGAAGGGGAGGGCTGACCCGTGTCCAACGCCGCCATCATTCTGACGACCCTCATCGTCTACAAGGGCCTGCTGATCGCCATCGGGATCTGGGCGAGCCGGCGCACGGGCACGGAGGCTGATTATCTGATCGGCGGGCGCACGCTGGGGCCGTGGGTGGCGGGCCTGTCCTATGCCGCGACGTCCTCCTCGGCCTGGGTGCTGCTGGGGTTTTCCGGCTTCGTGTTTCTGGTGGGCGTGAGCGCGCTGTGGATGCTGCCGGGAATCTGGGGCGGCTATGCCCTGTTGTGGATCGTGATGGGGCGCGCCATGCGCCGCGAGGCGGCCGAGCGCGGTCACATCACGCTGGCCGATTATCTCTCCGGCGACGCGGGCGCCGCCGGCAAGCGCCTGATCGGGCTCATCTCGGCCGCCCTGGTGGTGTTCTGCTTCATCTTCTACGTCGCCGCCCAGCTGCAGGCGGCCGGTACGGCGATGCAGAGCTATTTCGGACTGGGCGTGGCTGAATCGGTGCTGCTGGGCACGGGGGTGGTGCTGATCTACTCGCTGCTCGGCGGTTTCTGGGCGATTTCGGTCACGGACATGCTGCAAGGCATGGCGATGGCGTTCATCGCCGTCGTCGCGCCCGTGGCCGCCGTCATTGCCGCCGGCGGACCCGAGGCGGTGCTGGCGGCGCTGGCGGCGGATCATCCCGGCCATCTCGACACGTTCGGCGGACGGTCGGGGATGCTGGCCGCAGGCTTCGTGCTGGGCCTGTCCAGCATTGGTCTCGGCACGGCGGGCCAGCCGCAGCTGGCTGCGCGTGTGATGGGGGTGAAGGACGATCTCGCCCGGCGGCGCGCCTTCGTCATTTCGATCAGCTGGGCGGTCATGGTGTTCGTCGGCATGGCGGTGCTGGGCCTGGCGGGACGCACGCTGGCGCTGGGGCTGGGGGCGGGCCAGCATGAGCAGGTGCTGTTCGCCTCGGTCTCGGCGCTGTTTCCCCCCGTCATGGCGGGCGTGGTGCTGGCTGCGCTCTTGTCGGCAGTGATGAGCACGGTGGACTCAGTGCTGCTCAGCTCGGCCGCCGCCATCTCCCATGACGCCCGCGTGGCGCGTGTCTTTCCAGGCCGTGAAGTGCTCATCGCGCGCGTCGTCATGGCGGCGCTGTGCGCGGCGGCGGTGGCGCTCACGCTCGCTGCACCGTCGGACATTTTCAGCCGCGTGCTGTTTGCCTGGAATGCGCTGGGCGCGGCGTTCGGCCCGATCCTTCTGGCGCGCGTGCTCCAATGGCGCCCCGGTGCGGCGGCGGTGATCGCGGCCATGCTGGCGGGCTTCGCGCTGACAGTCTTCTTCAACCAGACCGGCCAGGGGCCGGGCGGGCTGTATGAGCGCCTGGTTCCGTGGATCCCGCCGCTGGTGATGCTGTTCGCCGCGCGCCGCCGCACCGTCTGAGCCTCGCGCCTCAGGTCTGCGCCAGCTGCGCCAGCCGCCTGTAGGCGCCGCCCGGCAGGGCGCTGAGCTCGGCGTGCGTGCCCTGCTCGACAATGGAGCCGCCGTCGAACACCAGGATCCGGTCCGCGTCGCGGATGGTGGACAGGCGGTGGGCGATGACGATGGCGGTCTTGCCCTGTGTCACCTCGGCCAGCGCGGCCTGGATGTCGCGCTCGGTCTCATTGTCCAGCGAGCTGGTGGCTTCGTCGAACACCAGGATCGGCGCATCAGCGAGGATGGCCCGGGCGATGGCCACGCGCTGGCGCTCGCCGCCCGACAGCTTGACGCCGCGCTCGCCCACCAGCGTGCCATAGCCCTGGGGCAGGGCCTCGATGAAGGCGTGGGCGCGCGCGCGGCGGGCCGCCGCGATGATCGCCTCGCGGCTGGCGCCGGGGCTGCCATAGGCGATGTTTTCCGCCAGGGTCCGGTGAAACAGCGCGGGGTCCTGGGGCACGACGGCGATGGCGCGGCGCAGGCTCGCCTGCGTCACCGAGCGCACGTCCTGCCCGTCGATCCGGATCGCGCCGCGCTCCACGTCATGCAGGCGCTGGATCAGCTTCACGAAGGTGGACTTGCCCGACCCGGTCGGCCCCACCAGCGCGATCCGCTCCCCCGCCCGGATGGTGAGGGTGAAGTCTTCATAGAGAGGCTGGTCCTGCCCGCCATAGGTGAAGCGGACCTGGTCAAACTCGATCACCCCGGCGCCCGGCCTGAAATCGGGCGCGCCGGGCGCGTCGGCGATCTGGAGCGGTTGCGCCATGAAGCCCGCCACATCCTGCAAATCGTCCAGGCCCTTTTGCAGGCTCTGCACCTCTTCGCCGAACCGGCGCATATAGCCGGCCATGACCAGAAACGCGGTGAGGGCGAACACGACATCGCCCGCGCTGGCATCGCCTGCCTGCCATTGCGAGAGCAGCAGCCCGGCGAGCCCCGCCTGCAGGGCCAGGACCAGAACGATCTGCACCGCCCAGGTGTTGACGAAGCGGAACCAGGTGGTGCGGATTTCCCGGCGCCAGTCGCCTGCCGCGCGCGCGAAGCGCCCCGTCTCGCGCGCTTCGGCGCCGAAACCCTTCACCGTGGTGATGGAGGTCAGCGCATCGGCGACCGCGCCCCCGAGATCGGCGTCCCGCGCGTTGGAGACGAGGTTTTGCGGACGCACATAGCGCTCCATCATCAGCAGCGTCAGGATGATGAAAAGCGTATTGACCACAAGCACATAGATCCCCGCCAGCGGCCAGTGGAGCAGCATGTAGACACCCAGCCCGTAGGTCACGCCGAGGCCCGGCAACAGGCCCGCCCACAGATACATGGTGATCTCTTCCAGCGCGCGCATGGAGCGGGTGATCTTGCGCACCAGCGCCCCGGCGAAGGCGTTGGCGTGCCAGTCGGCGGAGAATTGCTGCACCCGGTCAAACGCCTCGACCGTCATGTCGGCCATCACCGCGCTGGTGGCGATGATTTCAATGCGCACGCCGATCTGGCGCGCGATGTTCACCCCGGCCGCCAGGCCCAGAAACAGGGCAAGCGCCATCCAGTGCGCACCGGCGGACGGGTCGGCGGACGCGCCGCTGATGGAGTCGATGAGGCGCCCGGCCGCCACGGGCACGAACACATCGGCGATGGTCCCCAGCGCCATGAAGGCGACATAGGCGCCATAGAGGCGCGGCTTGCGCATCCACTGGCGCCAGACAAAGGCGATGACGGACAGGTTGGACAGAGCGCCGGCGCCGCGTTCGGGCGCGTCCGCGTCAAGATCAGTCATGACAAGCATTCCGGTCTGGGTGCGTCCAGAAGGCGGACGCGGCTGATCGTGGGTGAGGCGGGCTGCGGGCCGGCGCATCTGGTCTGGCCGTCAGGCCGGGCCGCCTGTGTCAATCAGACCGTTCGCAGCATGGGTCGACCAAGCCTCCGCACACAGGGCTGATCCCGCCCGATGCCGGCTGGTATGAACGAAGCCGTCCGGCACGGCCAGCGCTTATTGCCCGCCGCTGCGGCGCGCAGGCGCCCGTGTGACCGGCGCGCCACGCCTCCCCCTCTGGCCTCGCGCACGCCGCGTGCTACATCTTGGGGGCCAAGAGATGGACCCGGACCACCATGAGCCAGACCGACGCCCTGCCCCTGGAGATCGCGCTGTTTCCGATCCGCGGCTGCATCCTGCCGCCGGGCGAGCACCTGCCGCTGAATGTGTTCGAGCCGCGCTATCTCAACATGATCGACGACGCGATCGCGGGCGATGGCCATATCGCCATCGTGCAGCCGCGCAGCGAGGGGCCGCGCGACGTGCCGCGGCTGGAGAGGGTGGCGACCGCCGGGCGCATTGTCAGCCATAGCGAGACCCAGGATGGCCGCTATCTCATCGTCCTGGCGGGAATGTGCCGCTTCGCCATTTCCGGGGAAGCGGTCAGGCGAACCCCCTACCGGGTCGCCCGGGCCGATTATACCGGCTTCGAGGCCGACCTCGATCCTGCGCCCAGCGCCGATGGGCTGCGCCAGCGGCTGTTCGACGTCATGCGCCCCTATTTCGATCTGACCGGCCTGTCCGCCGACTGGGCCTCGCTCCTGAACGCCCCGGTCAACACGGTTGTGGACCGGGTGGCCATGGCTGCGCCGCTGGCGCCGGGCTCCAAGCAGGCGCTTCTGACCGCGCATGCCGGGCCGGAACGCGCCCGCACGCTGTGCGCGCTGATGAGCGATGCGCTGGCGCGGGCCGGCGAGGCCGGGCGGGCCTGAAACGGTGCGCCGCGCCGGCCTCACCTGCAACCGCCGGGCGCCCGGACCCTTTACGCCGCGCCGCGCCGGGATTATGTGCTGGCCCATGAGCAAGACCCCCGACGCCCCGCGTGCGACTGATTCCGGCCTTGATCCCAAGCTGCTGGAGATCCTGGTCTGTCCGCATTCGCGCGGGCCGCTGGAATACGACCGCGAGGCGGGCGAGCTGATTTCGCGCCAGGCCGGGCTTGCCTATCCGATCCGCGAGGGCGTGCCGATCATGCTCGTCGAGGAAGCCCGCCAACTGGACCATTAGGCCCATGGCCAACAGCGCCCCCTGGCCGGAAAAGCTGACGTTCCGCGCCGGCGCCCGCGCCCTCGACATCCGGTTTGACGATGGCGTGACGCTGACCATTCCGTTTGAACTGTTGCGCGTGGAGAGCCCGTCCGCCGAGGTGCAGGGTCATGGCGCCCATCAGAAAAAGCTGGTCGCCGGCAAGGCGCGGGTGCAGGTGACCGGAGCCGAGCCGGTCGGGCGCTACGCCGTGCGCCTGACCTTTGATGACGGGCATAGTTCGGGGATTTATTCCTGGCGGTATCTGCGCGAGCTGGGCGAGAGCGCCGCCGCACGGCTCGACGACTATGCCCGGCGGCTCAAGGCCGCCGGGCTCACGCGGTAGGCGCTCCGGGGCGGACCCTATCGGATCAGGCGCACGAAGCGTTCGCCCACTTCATTATATTCCGGGCATTCCATGATCACGCGGATGTCGTCGAAATCGTTATCGGTCCACGCGATGTGGGTCCAGTTGCCGCTCGGACCCTCCATGCCGGGCGGACGGTCCTCCCAGCCGTAATACATGAACTTGCCGGGCTCGCAGGCGCGCGTCTCCCGGTTGGGCGTGCGGTTCCTGCCTGAGGGGATCACCCCGCCCTGACTGGCCGGGCGGCAGTCTTCTATGGTGTCACACAGCACGGTCTCGAGGATATTGAGCTGCAGCCCGCTATGGTTCTCGACATTATTCACCATCTGGGTATCGGTGTGATACGTGAACCGGCAGGGTGCCGGCCGGTGGTGACACCAGGACTGATGGTCCCGGGACGCGTCATCCCAGCGACTCGGCGAGGTGCGTGAGAAGCGCACGTTATAGAGCTCGAAACTGATCGTTTCGCCTTCCTCGCAACGCGGCCAGGTATAGGAATAGCGGGTCCCGGCATTGTCCTGGATCGCGGTGCGCTGGGTGCGCCGCTCCTCCAGCGTCTTGTCCGCCATGGGATCGGGATCGAAGCAATAGGCATAGATTCGGTTGTAGTCGCCGGCCTCGGGATCGAGACTGCTGATCAGCGGCGGCTCGTACTGCAGAAGCGGCTGGTGAAGGCGCGCGACGGCCTCGGCACGGATATTGACCGTATCGCTCAGGCCCGGCAGCACATGCACCAGGGCAGTGGTCATCGTGCCGCTGATGGACACGGTGTAGTCCGGCCCGCTCCACGAACCGGTGACTTCGAGATCCTGGATGGCGCGGCGCGCGGTGATACGATCCCGGGCGATCGTGCGGTAGCGGGCGAAATCTCCGTCCGGCCCTTCGACAGCTCCGTTCAGCGCCGCCTGATCAGCCTCGTTCTGAAGCTGGGCGCGCACGCCCATGAGCTGGGCGGTGTCCACAGCCACCCCGCCCAGACCGCACAGCGGCACCATGGCGAGCGCAAAGGTCACCGCCACATTGCCGGCCTTGTCCTTGAACAGTCTCATCCCGGTTCCTCCGTGGCCGCCGCAGCCGTGCCGCAGGCTATGGGCAGGAAACTCGATGCCAGATTAGACCCCCGCCGTTAACACCGGCTTTGGAAGCACGGTGAACAGCCGGTAAACGGGCGGGGGTGCGAAAAGGCGGCCTTTAAATGGGCGTGAGGCTGAGCCTCGCCTCTCGCCGCCAGCGCGCCGCCGCTGTAAGCTCGGGGTCGGCCCGGGGGGGCCAAGCAGGGGGGACGATTCCATGACGGTGTCGCAATGTGCAAAGGTCGGCCTTGCCGGGATCCTTCTGGCGCTGGCTGCCCTGGCTGGGCCTGCCAGCGCGGACATGCCCGATCCGGCGACCTTCCCCGTGTGGCTGGAAGATTTCTCGGGGCGCCTGCAAGCCGAAGGCGTGAGCGCGCCGGTGCGCGAGACCATGCTCGAGGGGCTGACGCCGGACTTGCGCATTGTCGAGCGCGACCGCACCCAGCCTGAATTCGTGCGCCCGGTCTGGGAGTATCTGGCCGGCGCCGCCTCGGCGGACCGGGCCGCCGGCGGCCAGCGGGCTGCTGCGCGCCACCGGGATGCGCTCGACCAGGTGGAGGCGCGCTTTGGCGTCGACCGCCACGTGCTGACTGCGATCTGGGGGCTGGAAAGCGCTTATGGCGCGATTCAAGGCGATTTCGATGTGGTGCGCTCACTGGCCACGCTGGCCTGGGAAGGGCGCCGGCGCGCCTTCGCCGAGGCCCAGCTGATCGCGGCAGCGCAGATGATCGAGCGTGGCTATGCGACGCGCGAGGACCTGAAGGGAAGCTGGGCGGGCGCCATGGGCCAGACCCAGTTCATCCCCACCACCTATCTGGAACGCGCCGTGGACATGGATGGCGACGGCCGGCGCAATATCTGGGCGAGCGAGGCCGACGCGCTCGGCTCGGCGGCCAATCTCCTGGTCAATGCAGGCTGGGAATCCGGCGCGCCGGTGGTGGTGCAGGTGTCGCTGCCGGATGATTACGACTTTTCGCGCTGGAGCGAGACGGCCCGCCGCCCCGTCGCCGCCTGGGCAGGCGACGCGGTGCGCCGCGCCGGGGGCGAATGGTCGCCGGACGATCTTTACCGCCCGGCGCGTCTGGTGCTGCCGGCCGGCGCGCGCGGCCCGGCCTTCCTGGCGTTCGGCAATTTCGAGGCGCTCATGCGCTATAACAACTCCACCGCCTACGGGCTGGGCGTCGCCTATCTGGCGCTGCGCCTGGACCAGGGCGTGACCCCGCCTGACGGCTGGCCGCAGGATGATCCGCCCATCACCCGCAGCCAGGCGCGCGAGATGCAGGACGCGCTCACCGCGCTGGGCTATGATACCGGCGGCGTAGACGGCATTGTCGGCGCCAATACCCGCGCGGCGCTTCGCCGCTTTCAGGCCGATGCCGGCCTGATCGCAGACGGCTATGCCGGACGCCAGACCTATGACGCCGTGATGGCGGCCCGGGCGAGCCGCTGAGCCCGGAACGCCCCGGCGGCGTGCGTCATAATCCCATCTGGCGGGCGGCGAGATCGCGCATGATTTCCTCCGATCCGCCGCCAATGGCCATCACCTTGACCTCGCGATAGATGCGCTCCACCGCGCAGCCGCGCAGATAACCCGCGCCGCCCAGCACCTGCATGGCCTCACTGGCGCAATATTCAGCGACGCCGGAGGCCAGGAATTTCGCCTTGGCGAGGCCCGCCGCGGGCAAGGGGGCGCCCGTCTCCAGCGCCGTATTGATCGCGGCGGCGAGGATTTGCAGATAGCCGTCCAGCGCATCGATGCGCGCGCTCATTTCGGCGAGCTTGTGGCGGATGACCTGATGGCGGATCAGCGGCTTGCCGAAGGTTTCGCGCACCCGCGCCCAGTCCACGGCGTCATCAAGGCACCGGCGCGCCATGCCCAGGCAGCCGGCGGCCAGCGCCAGGCGCTCGTAATTGAAATTGTCCATGATCGCCAGGAGGCAGCTGCCTTCCTCACCCAATTGTGCATCCGCTGGTATCCGGCAGGAATCAAAGTGAAGCGTGGCGGTGTCGGATGACCACCAGCCCATCTTGCGCGCGATGACGGTGCGGGTGAATCCCGGCGCATCATGGGGCACGAGAAACAGCGAAATCCCGCCAAACCCCTCCCCGCCCGTGCGCGCGCCCACCACGAACCAGGACGCCTTCATCCCGCCGGTGATGAAGGTCTTTTCACCGTCGATGATCCAATGATCGCCGTCGCGCCGGGCGCGGGTCTTGAGGCGCGCGAGATCCGATCCGCCCGACGGCTCGGTCATCGCCAGCGCCCCGCCGGTCCGGCCTGACACGATGCCCGGCAGCACCGCACGTTTCACCTCTTCCCGGGCGAGCCGGGCGATGGGCCCCGTCATGATATTGCGCGCGCCCAGCGAGGCGTTCACCCCGCCCACGCCCGCATAGCCCAGCGCGATGCCGGCATCGAGCCGCATGAAGGCGTCGTCGAACCCGGCGCCGCCATAGTCCGCATCAATGCCAAACCCGAACAGGCCCAGCGCGCCGGCCTTTTCATGCAGGGTCCATGGGAAATCCCCCGCCTCATCCCAGTCATCGCCATGGGGCGCGATCTCGCGCGCGACAAACCGCTCCACGCTCTCGCGGAACGCCTCGCGCTCGGGCGTGTCGAACGGGCGGGCGATCGGATCGGATACGGGCATGGCGGCTCCTGCGGTCAAAGAACGCCCGCACTCTAGCGGTGGCGGGGGCGGGTTCAATCGGCGCCGCGCCGGGGCATTGACGCCGCCGCCCGGGCGCGCTCGATTGGCGTCCATGAATTTCCTGTCCGACACCACCGCCCCCGCCCATCCCGCCCTGATCGAGGCCATAGCCCGCGCCAATGAGGGCTTTGCGCCCAGCTATGGCGCGGACGCCATCAGCGCGCGCGTTGAAGCGCGGCTTAAGGAGCTGTTCGAGACCGATCTGAAACTGGTCTTCGCCGTGTCCGGCACGGCGGCCAATGCGCTGGCCCTGTCCGTGCTGTGCCCGTCTGATTCCATGGTGCTGTGCCATGACGAGGCGCACATCCACCGCGACGAACGGGGGGCGCCGGAATTCTTCACCGGCGGCGGCAAGCTCCTCCCCCTCCCGGGCGCGCATGCGAAGATCGACGCGTCAGCGCTGGAAGACGCGCTGAACCAGTGGCCAGCAGACTTCGTCCACGCCCCGCCCCCGGCGGTGCTGAGCCTGTCGCAGCTCAACGAGGCGGGCTGCGCCTATACGCTGGACGAGATAGCGCAGCTGATCGAACCGGCTCGCGCGGCAGGGTTGAAAATCCACATGGACGGGGCGCGCTTCGCCAGTGCGCTGGCGGGTCTGGGCTGCAGCCCGGCGCAGCTGACCTGGAAATCGGGCGTGGACGTGTTGTGCCTGGGCGCCACCAAGACCGGCGCGCTGGCGGCGGAGGCGGTGATCCTCTTCCCCTCCGTCATGGACCGGTTCGCCACATTGCAGGCGCGCCAGAAACGGTCCGGCCACATGGCGCCCAAGATGCGCTACATCGCCGCCCAGCTGGACGCCTGGCTTGCCGATGATCTCTGGCTCACGCTTGCGCGCGACGCCAGTTGCGCCGCCCGGCGCCTGTCTGACGGGCTCGCCCGGATTGAGGGCGTCAGCCTTGCCCACCCGGTGGACGGCAATGAGGTGTTTGCACGCCTCGACGGCAGCGTGGCCGCGAGACTGCAGGCCGCCGGCGCAGGCTTCTATGCCTGGCCCGACGGATCGGCCCGATTCGTGGCCAGCTGGTGCACGCGCGAGGATGAGATCACGGCCCTGCTGGAGGCGGCGGCGGGCTGAGCGCTGAACCTGTCCCGCCTGATCGTGTTATCGTCAGATACGTCTTCTGCAGACCCGGAGCCAGACCATGACCCGCCCCCTCCTCCTTCTGACAGCCCTGCTCGCCCTCGGGGCCTGCACGCCGCAGCCCGAACGCCGGCCTGCAGACGCGCCGCCGCTGACCACCGTCGACGCGGTTGATCTGGAGCGCTATCTCGGCCTCTGGTACGAGATCGCCCGCTATGACAGCCGGTTCGAGCGCGGGTGCGACGGCGTCACCGCGCAGTACGCGATGCGCGAGGACGGGCTGATCTCGGTGGTCAACACCTGCTTTCGCGACGGGCTGGACGGCCCGGCGGAGACGGCGGACGGCCGCGCGCGCGTGGTCGAGGGCTCCAATGGCGCGAAGCTGGAGGTGTCGTTCTTCGGTCCGTTCTGGGGGGATTACTGGGTGATCGAGCTGGACGAGGACTATGACTGGTCGGTCGTGAGCGAGCCGGAGGGGCGCTATCTGTGGATCCTGTCGCGCACGCCGCAGATGGACCCGAACGTGCTGGACGCCCGCCTGGAGCGGCTGGAGGCGCAGGGGTTCGACACAAGCGCGCTGGTCTGGCCCGAACACCGGGAGGCGGCGGCGGCGCAGGACCGGCGTTAAGCCTGGTCCTCACCCTCGGCATGCTCCGCATCCGTGGCGCGGCGCATCGGGCCGGCATAGCGCGGGTCCTGGCGGCGGCGGCGGTCGGGACCGAAATAGCCGGGCGCCTTCACGAAGCGGCGGGGGCGTTCGATCATGGAAACCAGGCGGTTATACAGGTCCACCGGGCGGACCGGCTTGGCGAGGTATTCGTTCACCCCGGCATTGATCGCCTCCATCACCCGGGCGCGGTCCGTATGGCCGGAAACCATGATGATGGGCAGGTATTTGTTCGGGCTGTCCGTGGCGGTGCGGATCAGCCGGGTGAACTCCAGCCCGTCGACATCGCCCAGCATGTAGTCGACCAGCGCCAGATCGGGGCCCGCGTTGCGCATGCTTTCGAACGCCGCTGCGGCGTCGCGGGTTTCGGTGATCGAGCGCACCCCGAAGCCCTGCAGGATGGTGCGCAGGATCGTGGACATGTGCACGTTGTCCTCGAGGATCAGGACCCGTATCCGTTCGAAACTGCCTGACATCGCCGTTACGCGCCTCACGTGGAGAGGCGCTCACACTGCCCCCGCCCGGTTAACCAACACTTGCGCGTCTGTTCAAGCGCGGCGGGCAGGACCATATTGGCGGGCATGGCCCGGATCACGACAGACGACACGCTTTGGCCCGACGGCGTCGGGGATATGAGCCAGGCGCCGTTCGAGGCGGATCCGGGCGCCCTGCCCCCGGGAATATCCGATCCGCTGAGCCTGCCGGCGAACTGGACGCCGCACCGCCCCGCTGCGCGCGACAAGTCCGAGGGCGGCAAGGCCTTTGTGCTGGATGCGGGGTACGAGCCTGCCGGCGACCAGCCCGAAGCCATCGCGGAGCTGTGCGCGGGCGTCCGGCAGGGCGAGCGCGACCAGGTGCTGCTGGGCGTGACCGGGTCAGGCAAGACGTTCACGATGGCAAAAGTTATTGAAACGCTGCAAAGACCGGCTTTAATATTGGCGCCCAATAAGACCTTGGCTGCTCAACTATACGGAGAATTCAGATCTTTTTTCCCAAATAATGCTGTTGAGTATTTTGTTTCATACTATGATTATTACCAGCCGGAAGCGTATGTGGCGCGGACGGATACGTTTATCGAGAAGGAGTCGTCCATCAACGAGGCCATTGACCGGATGCGCCATGCGGCGACGCGGTCAGTGCTGGAGCGCGATGATGTCATCATTGTCGCCTCGGTCAGCTGTATCTACGGCATCGGCTCGGTGGAAACCTATACCGCCATGGTATTCGACCTGAAGCGGGGGGAGGAGAGAAATCCCCGCGAGGTGATGCGCCAGCTCGCCGCGTTGCAATATGCCCGCAACGACGCCGCCTTCAGCCGGGGCACATTTCGCGTGCGCGGCGATGTGCTGGAAATCTTCCCCGCCCACGCCGACACCCGCGCCTGGCGCGTCAGCTTCTTCGGCGACGAGATCGAGTCCATCGACGAGTTCGACCCCCTCAACGGCCGCGCCGAGGCGAGCCTCGACAAAATCCGCGTCTACGCCAACTCCCACTATGTCACCCCGCGCCCGACGCTGAACCAGGCCATCGCCGCCATCAAGGCCGAGCTCAAAGAGCGCCTCGACTGGATGGAGGCCAATGGCAAGCTGCTGGAAGCCCAGCGCCTGGCCCAGCGCACCGCCTTCGACATCGAGATGCTGGAAGCCACCGGCAGCTGCAACGGCATCGAGAACTACTCGCGCTATCTCACGGGCCGCAAACCCGGCGAGCCGCCGCCCACATTGTTCGAATACCTGCCCGACAACGCCCTGGTCTTCGTGGACGAGAGCCATGTCACCATCCCGCAGCTCGGCGCCATGTTCAAAGGCGACTTCAACCGCAAGCGCACCCTGGCCGAGCACGGCTTCCGCCTGCCCTCATGCCTCGATAACCGCCCCCTCAAATTCGAGGAATGGGAGGCCATGCGCCCGCCCACCCTGCACATCTCCGCCACGCCCGGCAAATGGGAGCTGAACCAGACCGGCGGCGCCTTCACCGAACAGGTCATCCGCCCCACCGGCCTGATCGACCCGCCGGTGGAGGTGCGCCCCGTGGCCGCCAGGGGCTTCAGCCAGGTGGACGACATCATCGCCGAGGCCCGCGCCACGGCGGACAAGGGCCTGCGCACCCTGATCACCACGCTGACAAAACGCATGGCCGAGGATCTCACCGAATACATGCACGAGCAGGGGCTGAAAGTGCGCTACATGCATTCGGACGTCGACACGGTGGAGCGCATCGAGCTGATCCGCGACCTGCGCCTCGGGCAATACGATGTCCTGGTCGGCATCAACCTGCTGCGCGAAGGCCTCGATATCCCCGAATGCGGCCTCGTCGGCATTCTCGACGCCGACAAGGAGGGCTTCCTGCGCTCTGAAACCAGCCTCGTGCAGACCATCGGCCGCGCCGCCCGCAACAGCGAAAGCATGGTCATCCTCTACGCCGACCGCATCACCGGCTCCATGCAGCGCGCCATGGACGAGACCGAGCGCCGCCGCACCAAACAGATCGCCCACAACACCGCCCACGGCATCACGCCCACCACCGTGGTGCGCGGCGTCTCCGACGTGCTCCAGGGCGTGATGGAGGAGACGGCCAAGGGCCGGTCACCGAAGGCAAGGGGCAGAGGGCGGGACCAGAAGCGCCTCGCCGGCGTGGCGGAAGGCCAGGCTGCGTTCGAGCCCAATAATCTGCGCGCGGTGGTGGCGGATCTGGAGAAGCGGATGCGGGAGGCTGCGGCGAATCTGGAGTTTGAGGAGGCGGCGCGGCTGAGGGATGAGATTAAGCGGTTGGGGTAGGGGGGGTCGGGAGCCTCGCCAAGGCATTGACTAAGCCTCGTGAATCAACTCGAAATGCGAATCAGTAAAACTGTAGGTTCGCAATGACCGAAATGACAGACGATCCGATCAAACGCCTGTTAGACACCGATGCAGCGAAATTTGGTGAACCGCTCCTATCCAGTGACACCGAAATAAAAAAGGCCATGCGCCTGAGAAAGCGCTCATTTGACGAAAAATTGGTGCATCTCGCAGATATTTCACAATCAGAGGCCGCTGGTTGGACCCTTGCACGCAAAAGCAAAAAATCGGCGAGGGTAAGGCGCCCAAAGTCCCATGCAGACTGGCTGGAGGACCGCGTATGGGCTTTGTTTGCTGATCTCGGTTATGGCGTTATGAACGGTCAACATTTCTGTATCGAGTTTGAGCGCGAATCGGGCAGCCGCGGAAGCAAGCAAATTGATGTTTATGCTGAGGATCCAGAAACCGTCATTATCGCTGAGTGCAAATCACGCAAGATACGCGGTCGTCGAACACTTCAAAAAGATTTGCTTGAGACACAGGCATTACAGGCCTATATTCGTTCATCATTATATCGCCGATTTGGCGAGCGTCCGAAACCAAAAATCATATGGATATACGTAACGGAAAACATTATTTGGTCAGACGAAGACGTAAGGCGGGCAGAGGATGCCTCGATACAAATCGTCACCGAAAATGAATTACAATATTTTGCCAATTTTATTGGCCACATGGGGCCAGCTGCAAAATATCAAATTCTTGGTGATTTCCTTCGTGACCAGAAAGTTCCAGGGCTCGCCGGAAAGAAGCTGCCCGCGATGAAAGGGAAGTTGGGGAGCCAAACCTTTTATAGCTTCACCGCAACGCCTCGTGATCTTCTAAAAATCTCATATGTCAACCACCAAGCATTGAATCCAATTGACGCGCGGCCCGCATATCAAAGAATGGTAAGCAAAAGCCGAATAAAGCAAATTGGTCAGTTCATTAATGGTGGTGGATATTTTCCCACGAACATACTTATCAACTTTTCCAAAAAGCCTCGATTTAGTCCAATATCTAATAAAGAGAACGACAATCTGAATGTTACTTTTGGATGGATAGAGCTTCCGTCCGTTTATCGATCAGCTTGGATCATCGACGGTCAGCATCGGCTTTTTGGGTATTCCGGCCTTTCAGATAATAAACTAGACGACAATCTTATCGTTGTGGCTTTTGAAGAAATGCAAGCCGAAAACGAAGCAAATCTTTTCATCGCCATTAATAGCAAACAGAAGAGCGTACCTAAAAGTTTGTTGGTTAGCCTGCTCGCCGACCTACGACTCGGAGATGATGATCCGAAAACCGCCGTTTCGGCGCTCGCTTCCGCAGTTGTCCGCAAGCTAGATCGGGATAAAACGAGTCCGCTGTTCCGGCGGTTCAAAGTAGAAGGCGTCGCACCAGAGCCAACCCAAAACCTCACCGTATCAGAAGTGGTGAAAGGCTTTACCCAAGCTCAACTAATTGGCCGAGCACTCAAGAGCACCAGAGTGCCCGGGCCACTTTCGGCGGCAACTGACGACCTAACAATCGACAGAGCTGCAAAGATTATCGCCGGTTATTTTGCGTCTATAGAGGCCGCCAATCCAAAGCGTTGGTCGGAGGGAAATAAAGCCTATATTGCAACAAATCCAGGTATTCGCGCTCATTTGTAATTGATTTCTGAAGCAATTGACTTTCTAAAGGTTAAAAAGGCGCTTGATTTTGCGACGATCAAAGAATCCAAGGCGATAGAAGAGTTGGTCAATTTTATTGAGCCTGTATCAAAATTTATATCAACGGCCAGCGACAAACAAATATTAGATTTATTTTCAAGAAAGTTTGGTGAGGGCGGCGTTACAGAATACCGATTCAATTTGATCAACATAATTTATTCGCAAAATAATAGTTTTGCACCTCATGAATTTGTTCGCTGGAAGGAGCAAGGAGAATCACAGGAAATTGAAGATATGAATTATTTTATTCTTTCTCTCTCGGAGAGATTGACGAATTTCACGATCAAAACGTTGAAGATCGTCCACGGCACGCACATGTTGCCTTCAGGTGAACCAGCCTACTTCGAACTTGGGGTGCAGTCTCCGAAGGTGCGCGAGAATTGCTTTCGCAATCAACAGTCAGATGACTCTGATCGTAGACGTGAGAAGATTGCTTATATTGATTTGCTGGGAATACGCGAGGTTATCAAGCAGAAGAATAATTGGGATCACTTCGTATCTGTTTTTAATAATCCTCGTCCGGAAGACAGTAAGGGTTCAAAATACTATCTTGATTGGCTTCATCATTTTAATGCGCTCCGGAAAATTGCTGCGCACAAAAATCAGGCAAGGACGTATAAAGAGGAAGATTTGGAATTTGTTGAATGGCTTCGTACTGACGTTGACCCGAAAGTGCCATCCTAATGTTTATTCGCGAAGCTGCACCGTTCCTCAAGTGGGCTGGTGGGAAGAGGTGGATCTTAAACAAAATTGCTCCGCTCCTTAAGCCGCCGATAGCAAATTATTATGAACCATTTTTGGGTGGTGGCGCAGTGCTATTGGCGACTGCGCCTCATTCTGGTTATGTCAGCGATATCAATCCAGAGCTTGTAAACTGCTACAGTATTATACGAGATAGGCCGAAAGAGCTTTACGATGCACTTGTTGATCATCAAAGGCATCATTCGGAAGCCTACTATTACACCGTAAGAGGACAGATTCCGAGCAATGAAATTGATCGTGCATCTCGATTTATGTATCTCAATAGAGCGTGTTTTAATGGCATTTACAGAGTGAACAAGCGCGGCCAATTCAATGTGCCAATAGGAACTAAGAGCCGGATTGTTTTTGACACCGATGACTTTGAGGCTATTTCGCGAATTCTGATGAAAGTATCGATTGAATGCACCGATTTTGAAGTGACGTTGAATCGATCTGGCGATGGATCATTGATCTTTATTGATCCGCCGTATACAACAAGGCACAATAATAATGGCTTTGTTAGATATAATGAACAACTATTTACATGGGCGGATCAGGAGCGTCTTTGTAGAGCCGCTTCTAGAGCTGAGAAGCGTGGGGCGAAAATCATAGTGACCAACGCCGATCACGAGAGCTTGCGGCAACTGTATAAAGGTGCCGGTGCAAAGTATATGCCAATTGATAGGCATAGCGTAATTGGAGGACCCAGCGCCACACGGAGCAAAGTCACTGAAGCGCTTTTTTTGCTGGGCGATTGGGGAGCTGGCATCAAGGCTCTCGACTTTGAAGCGTCCATAAATGAGCGTGGTGGCACAGCACGTCATAAAGTGAGCGTAGATCCGAAGATATCCGCGCGCCATTTATCTCCTTAAGGCACTTTGCCATGCTCACTTCGGGGAGGTGGCTGGCGCGTAGCGCCAGACGGAGGGGGGAGCGGGCGGTGCGGACTTCAGGGGCGGTGCAGGCGGGACCGGCGTGTCCCCCCCTCCGGTCCTTCGGACCACCTCCCCCGCAAGCGGGGGAGGAAAGGGCGGCAGCGCCGACCACCCGTCCGGCCCGTCGAACGATCCCCAGGGTCGGTCTTGGGGGCCTCATGCGCAAGCGCTCCGGCGGGTCAAGCCTCCTCTCCCCCATGACCATGGGGGCTGAGCTCATGAGAGATTGATCCGGGGAGTCACAACAACCCACCTTGTTTTACCGGGCGACCGGAGGGAGGCCCGGGACCCATCCACCGATCTTGTCTGCTGTCGAGGCGGTTGGGGCTTATGGGGAATGGGTCCCGGATAGCCCCGGCTCAAGGCCGGCTCTTCCGGGAAAACAGGGGGTGGGGGTTTGGCGGGCAGATGTGGGTTCTTTTCCGCCCGCCTTATCCCCGCCCCGCCGGCCGGCCCTATGCTCGCGCTCATGAAACACTGGCGATGCGAAGACGAGCGTGAACGGCTCAAGGAAGCGGCGCGCGAGATGCGTGAGGCGGGGGCGGCGATGCAGGACATCGCCGATGCGCTGGAGGTGCCGGTGCCGACCCTGTACCGCTGGGCCGCCGAGGGGCGATGGCGCGCCATGGACATCGCTCAGGTCCGGATGCGGGCCCAGGATGAGGCGGCGAAGGCGCGCGCGGCGGCTGCGGCGGCCTCTGCCGCTGCGCCGCCCGCTGCGCCGGACGCGGCGGGGGCCGGGGCGGAGGCGGAGACGCAGGCCGGGGCGGAGGCGGAGACGCAGGCGGAGCCATGGGTGCCCGTGCGGGCGCTGGAGGTGCGCCTGGCGGGGGAGCGGGCGCTGATCCTGGCCGTCGAGCTGATGCAGGCGGGCCAGCTCAAACAGGCCGGCGAGGCGATGCGGCTGTGCGAGCGGGTGCTGAACTCGGCGCGGCTGCTGGAGGCCCTGCCCTTGCCGCCGGACCATGACGAGGCCGCCCGGCGCGAGGACGAGGCCGCCAGACAGGAAAGGTTCAGGCGGATCCGCAATATGGTGAAGGCGGCGCTGCGCGGGGAGGTGAACTGCCTGCCGAACTGGGCGACGACGAAATCCTTCCTGGCCGATACGCTCTATCCCGACCAGTACAAACGGGACGATACGGCGGAGGTGGCGGAGGCGGACGGGAAAGCGTGAGGGGGCGCGGGCCGCCCATCTTGTTTTCCCGGTCGAGCGTAGCGAGACCCGGGACCCATCCACCCATCCTGTCCGCTGTCGAGGCGGTTCAGAGGTGTCGGGATGGGTCCCGGATCGCCCCGGCGCAGGGCCGGGGCGTCCGGGAAAACAAGGATTGAGCCCCTACAGCGCGTCCACCGGGATTTTCAGATAGGTCAGGCCGTTCTCGTCGGCGGGCGGGAAGTGGCCGGCGCGCATGTTCACCTGCACCGAGGGCAGGATCAGCACGGGCATGGCGAGCGTGGCGTCGCGCGCCGTGCGCATGGCGACGAAGGCCTCCTCGCTGATCCCGGCGTGGACGTGGATATTGCCCGCCTTCTGGGCGCCGATTGTGGTTTCCCACTGATAGGCATCGCGCCCCTCCGGCAGATAATCATGGCACAGGAAGAGGCGGGTCTCGTCGGGCAGGGCGTAGAGTGTCTGGATCGAGCGGTAGAGCTCATGGGCGTCGCCGCCGGGAAAGTCGCAGCGCGCGGTGCCGTAGTCGGGCATGAACAGCGTGTCGCCCACAAACGCGGCATCACCGATGACATAGGTCATGCAGGCGGGCGTGTGGCCGGGCGTGTGGATGGCCTTCGCCTCGATACGGCCCAGCATGAACGTCTCGCCATCCTCGAACAGCCGGTCGAACTGCGAGCCGTCGCGGGCGAACTCGGTCCCGGCGTTGAACACCTTGCCGAACACGTCCTGCACGGTGCGGATATTGGAGCCGATGGCGAGCGTGCCGCCCACCTGGTCCTTCAGATACGGCGCGGCGGAGAGGTGGTCGGCGTGGACATGGGTCTCCAGGATCCACTGAACCGTGAGGCCCTGCTCGCGCACATAGGCGATGACCGCGTCGGCGCTGGCCCTGGAGGTGCGCCCCGACTTGGGGTCGTAGTCGAGGACGGAGTCCACGATGGCGGCCTGTTTTGTCTGCGGGTCGCAGACCACATAGCTCACCGTGTTGGTGGCGGGGTCGAAGAAGGCCTTGACGTCGGGTTTCTGGGTCATGACAGGGTGTCCTTTGAAGCGACGGAGGATGACTTGAGGTCGGATGCGAAGGCCGCGCACAGGGCGGTCATCAGGAGCTGGATGCGCGAATCCTTCAGGCGGTAATGCACCGCCTTGCCGTCGCGGCGCGTGGCGGCGAGGCCGGCGGCGCGCAGGCGGGCGAGATCGCGCGACAGGTTGGGCTGGCGCACGCCGGTGCGCTGCTCGATCTCGCTGACAGTGCGCTCGCCATCCATCAGCTCGCAGGCGATCAGCAGGCGGCCGGGATTGGCCAGCAGCTTCAGGAGCCCGCTCACCTCGCGGGCGCGAACGCGCAACTGCGCGAGGTCGATCCCGGGGGATGGGGCCGCGTCCGGGACAAGGTCGTGCGGGGTCATCGTCTCGGCTCGGTCCATGTCGGCGCCCTGGCGTTCCGGCTCCACGCGATGCGAAGCCCCTTGCGTTTCGTCCTCACATATATCATTTATCAAAATTGATAATCAAGGGGCGCAGCGCGGCGGGATGTCTCACCCGCCCATCCGCTCCGCCCCCGTGACGCCAAACGGCCCCGAAGCAGGAAAGGATTGCCCATGGACGCCGCCACCCCCTTCACCCCGGTCTCGGCCCTGATCGGCGGCGCGCTGATCGGCCTGTCAGCTGTCTGGCTGATGGCCGCCAATGGCCGCATTGCCGGGATTTCCGGCATTGCCGGCGGGCTGATCGGCCCGTCCGTGCCCGACCGGCTCTGGCGCCTGGCCTTCGTGGCGGGCCTCATCGCCGCGCCGCTGATCGTGATGCTGGCCTCCGGCCCTGTCGCCGTCACCATAGAGGCGGGTCCGCTGACCCTGATCGCCGCGGGCCTTCTGGTGGGCGTGGGCACGCAGATGGGCTCGGGCTGCACCTCGGGCCACGGCGTGTGCGGGCTCAGCCTGTTCTCCCCGCGCAGCCTCGTCTCCGTGGCCGTATTCATGGCCGCAGGCGCCGCCACCGTCTTCATCACCCGCCATCTGATCGCGTGAGGCCCGCCATGACCGACACACCCACCGCCCGCCCGTCGCCCTCAACGCCCGCCCCGTCCGCCTCATTCGCCCTGCCGCTGGCCGCGCTGGGCGCGGGCCTCATGTTCGGGCTGGGCCTCGTCATCTCCGGCATGATCAACCCGGCCAAGGTGCTCAACTTCCTGGATGTGGCCGGGACCTGGGACCCGTCCCTCGCCTTCGTCATGGGCGGCGCCATGGGGGTGACCGCCATCGGCTACCGCCTCATCCTGCCGCGCGGCAAGCCGCTCTTCGCCGGCAGCTTCTCCCTGCCTGCCGCCCGCCAGCTCGACCCGCGCCTGATCGGCGGCGCCGCCCTGTTCGGCGCCGGCTGGGGCCTCGCCGGTTTCTGCCCCGGCCCGGCCTTGTCCGCGGCGGCGCTCGGGATGGGCGAGGTGTATATCTTCCTGGCCGCCATGCTCGCCGGCATGGGCGGATGGCGGTGGCTGGTGAAGTAGGGGTCTGTGCTGGCGCGTTCGGGGGAATGCGTACCCACACACGCCCCCCAAACCCCAATTGCCTGAGTCTTCCGCAAGGCGTCTCCGACGCGTCAAGGCTGACCGAGCGTCGCTCGGTCACCGCATGCGGCACCCCGGATTAAATCCGGGGCGGCCTTGACCCGCCGGAGCGCTTGCGACAATGCGCTTTCATGGGGTCAAGGGGAGGTCCGGGCGTATGATTCCGGACGTATGATCGGGATGCCTCCCGTTTCGCCTCTTTGTTTT
The DNA here is from genome assembly GCA_016124675.1 of Alphaproteobacteria bacterium. Lineage (GTDB taxonomy): Bacteria > Pseudomonadota > Alphaproteobacteria > Caulobacterales > Maricaulaceae > Oceanicaulis. The sequence goes on along the minus strand of WGNG01000015.1, from coordinate 90,734 downwards.
CCCGGGCGGCGCAGCCGACCCGGGACCCATCCACCGAACCTCTCCGCCTTCGAGGCGGCTCAGACGTGCCGGGATGGCTCCCGGATAACCGCTGCGCGGTTTCCGGGAAAACAGGGGGTGGATGACGGAATCTGGGCGGCCGAGCCTCCCTTTCCTCCCCCGTAAACGGGGGAGGAAAGGGTTGCGGCGCCTTGATCCCCACCCCCCCCCTCACATCCCCCCGCGACATATCCGCCCCGCGCCGCTAGGCTCCACGCTTCGAATCCCGCCTGACCCGGAGCCGCCATGTCCGCTGTTGCCTTGCTGGCCGCCAACGCCGCCATCGTGATCGTGTTGTTCGCCGCGCTCTGGCTCGCCGCCCAGCGCACCCGCGATCCGAGCTTCGTGGACGCCTTCTGGGCGCTGGGCATCACACTGATGGCGGTGACGAGCTTTGTGATGGCAGATGGCTGGGAAACACGACAGCTGGTGATCACCGGGCTGGCGCTGGTCTGGGGGCTGAGGCTCGGCGGCTATCTGTTCTGGCGCTGGCGCCATGAGGGCGCCGACAAGCGCTATGCCGCCCTGGTGCGCCACGCCGGGGAAAAGCGCGGCTGGGGCTTTGGCAAGACCACCGCGCTGTTCGTGTTCGCGCCGCAGGCGGGCCTCTTGTTCATCGCCAGCCTGCCCGTGCAGCTGGGCCAGGTGGCGGCGCAGCCGGCCGCCTTCGGCATCCTCGCCTTCATCGGCATGGCGCTCGCCCTATTCGGCATTGCGTATGAAACGATCGCCGACATCCAGCTCACCCGCTTCAAGGCGGACCCCGCCAACAAGGGGAAGGTGCTCGATACCGGCGTGTGGGGCTGGAGCCGCCACCCCAATTATTTCGGCGAGGCCTGCGCCTGGTGGGGCATCTGGCTGATTGCCGCCGAAACCACGCCCGGCCTGTTCGCCGTCATTGGCCCGCTCTTCGTCACCTGGACGCTGATGCGCTGGTCCGGCGCGCCGCTGCTGGAACGCGGGCTGAAGAAGTCCCGGCGCGGCTATGAGGATTACGTGGCGCGGGTGTCGGCCTTTGTGCCCATGCCGCCGAAGAAGGGGTGAGGGGGCTCCTCACCCATCCATCCACCCGCCCCCTGTTTTCCCGGAAACCGCGCAGCGGTTATCAGGGAGCCATCCCGGCACGTCTGAGCTGCCTAGACCGCGGAGAAGATCGGTGGATGGGTCCCGGGTCGGCTACGCCGCCCGGGAAAACAAGATGGAGTGTTTGATCCAGACGCCCCCTGTTTTCCCGGAAACCGCGCAGCGGTTATCCGGGATCCATCCCGGCACTTTTGACCTGCCTCGATGGCGGAGAGGTTCGGTGGATGGGTCCCGGGTCGGCTACGCCGCCCGGGAAAACAAGATGGAGTGTTTGATCCACATCCCCGCGAACCTCTCGCGTGAGTCTTCCGTGAGGCGGCTCCGACGCGTTAAGACCGGCGTGGGGTTAAAGGGGAGCTTGGATTAACGAGCAGTGTCTAACTGTTTAGTCTTAACGGCGGACTCTTTGATTTAAGCTTAGATTGTAGTTCAAGAATGATTTCACTTGGCTCGGGCGGCTTCCCTTCTCGCAGAGAAGTCTGTATTTCCTCCCATTCCGAGTAGATAATATTGGCATCAGCCAGGAAGTAGTTCGGTCCGGACTTTTTGATTGGGTAACTCAACCAAGTGACTTCACTATTGCTAGCAGTCGTTTCTTTGAACGATGGAAGATTCGCAAAAAAATGACTGTCGACAACTACAAAAAATTTCTTTCCCCACCTGCGGAAAACCGGAACTTTCAGCTGAAGCTGGGGCGCCAACCTTTTCTGTGCGGATGAACGAAAATCAGGTCGTCTGTCTGATTTTGCGACATCTAGCTGCCCATGCTCCAAATAATGGTTCATGGCCGACCGTATTTCACCACCCGAAAAATAAACTGCCTGAACTTCAATTGCTGCAAAATCTGCAATTTTGTCAGCTTCGATTTTTCCAATTAGAAAATCGACTTTCCCAATCTTGCGTGTTTTCTTCCCCTCCTCGATAATTTTTAATATTCGAATTTCGGGAAAAACAGCGAATTCGGCTCCTTCGCCGAAAGCAATGCGTGCCGCATCACGGAAAATCTTCCCACCTTCGAGAAAGCGGACAGGGCAAAGCGATGCAGCCGTGTTGCCGTCAGATAGAGAGCAAATACCGATTGGATCGGATTTGCTTGTCTTTGTGCAGGCCGAATTTCTGAACGGGCAAAGCTTTTGGCTGCGTGAAGAGCGGACCGCCGGAGTTTGATCGTCCACGCCAAAGCCGAAGATTTCAGAAATTCGCATCACTCAGCGGCAACAAGATTAACGGTGGACTTGTAATAAGTATCTGCCTTCAAAATCGCTTCACCTATGCAACGGCCCAGCATGGGCGGAACAGCATTGCCCACTTGGACATACTGTTCGGTCTTTGATCCCAGAAACTCAAACCAGTCAGGGAAGGATTGAAGCCGGGCGGCTTCGCGCACGCTGATCGAACGATCTTGTTCAGGATGGATGTAGGCGCCCCAATGGACGTCGCATTTGGTAAGTACGGTGCAAGAAAGGCCATCCCAGCGCATCCGCCCATAACGCTTGGTATGATCACAGCGCCGGGCCTTTTTCATCCCGTCCGGCAGAAGATCGATGGGAATATCGCGCCAGCTTCCGCCGGGTGGAATATGGCGCATCCGCTCGATATTGACTGACGACAGACGCGGAGCTCCATGGTTGAGAACCCCATTTGATCCATCTCGCACCAAGTGCTGGAAGTGGCTGCTTGGACCAGCGCCGTAGCCCGTTACGCCCCGGTCTTCACCATTCTCCAGAGGCGGCAGATCGCTTATTGCGTCTTTGATGGTGTTGAACGGCAGTCTGCCCTGCCCGTGTGTCGGTTCGGGCCAGATAATGGGTGCGCCGACCCGGTTTGCAATAAAAACCACCCTGCGGCGCTCTTGTGGAACCCCGTATTCCTCTGCCTTGAGAATGCGATACTCGACGTTGCTGTATCCAAGCTCTCGTAAGCCATCAATGATCGCGTCAACGGCCGCACCATTCCCCGCTGACAGGATGCCTGTGACGTTCTCCATCACGACCCAACGCGGAAGGAGGCCTTCAACCAGCCGCAGGTATTCGCGAAAAAGCTGACTCCGGTCATCATGCATGCCGCGCTTATGATTGTAGACGCTGAACGCCTGGCAAGGCGGACCTCCTACCAGGCAATCGAGTTCTCCTCGCTTGAGGTTTGCCGCTCGAAGAAAATCTTCAGCATCTATGTTCTGAATCGGCCCCGGAAGAAATTTGGCCTCGCGGTGCGTATGGGCAAATGTTGCTCCAGCAGCGGCGTCGTAGTCATTTCCGGCGAGAACATGGAAGCCCGCCTGGCGAAGGCCTTCAGAAAGGCCGCCAGCGCCGCAAAACAAGTCAATCGCTGTGTATTTGCTAGGCATGGCACCATCCCGCTTGTGGGAGAGAAGAATCACATAATTAGTTAACGATTCTACCCACTCGCAAGCGAATTCGTTAACGAATAAGACAATATGTTCTGTTTACGTTCCTGTAAAGGGCGAGGAAAGGCAGCGCACTCCAATCTACGGACGCGGCCTAGAGGTCGGGGATGCCCCCTACGCCCCCACCTTTGCCGGCACTTGCGCCGCCGCGGGGCGCTTGAGCAGGACGCGCAGGAGATTGCCGAGCGTTTTGGGCAGGTCCTTGCGGGGGACGACCTTGTCCACCATGCCCTTGGCCAGGAGGTATTCGGAGCGCTGGAAGCCTTCGGGGAGTTTTTCGCGGATGGTCTGTTCGATCACGCGCTGGCCGGCAAAACCGATGAGGGCGCCGGGCTCGGCGAGGTGGACATCGCCCAGCATGGCGTAGCTCGCCGTGACGCCGCCCGTGGTGGGGTCGGTGAGCACGACGATATAGGGCAGGCGCGCATCTTTCAGCATTTCCACGCCAATCGTGGTGCGCGGCATCTGCATGAGGGAGAGGCAGCCCTCCTGCATGCGGGCGCCGCCGGCGGCGGTGAACACCACAAGGGGGGTGCGCCGGGCCACGGCGGTTTCGCAGGCGCGGATGAAGGCCTCGCCCGCGCCCATGCCCAGCGACCCGCCCATGAAGGCGAAATCCTGCACCAGCACGGTGGTCTCCACGCCCCGGATCGCGCCCACGCCAATGGCCATGGCGTCGTCGCGGCCGGTCTTCTTGCGCGCGGCGGTCAGGCGGCTGGAATAGGGCTTGTCATCGCGGAATTTCAGCGGGTCGCGCGGCACCTCGGGCAGGGCGATATCGGCCCAGGCGCCGTCAAACGTGTATTTGAAGCGCAGGGCCGGGCCGATGCGCATGTGATGGCCGGCGGGTGTGACGTGCAGGCCGGCTTCGAGATCCCTGGTGAACACCATTTCGCCCGACAAAGGGCATTTCACCCAGAGATTTTCCGGCGTGTCGCGCTTTTCAAAAATTTTCTGGACGCCCGGCGGGGTCAGTCTCTGCAGCCAGCTCATGAATGCCTTGCTCCTGTCTGATCCTTGAGGCGGGGTGAGACGTGCGCTGTGCCGTCAATAGCCCGTCCGTCGTGCGTCGTGCGTCGTTCGTCCTATTGGCGCGCCTGGTGGGTGGCGCTGGCGAGATCGCGCCCGATTTTCAGCGCGGCCTCAGCCCCGTTGGTCTCCAGCGCCTCGACAATCGCCGATCCGACCACCACGGCGTCGGCGACTGTCGCGATCTCGGCAGCGCGTCCGGGTGTTTTTACGCCAAAACCCACCGCCACGGGAAGCCCGCTGGCCGCGCGCACCCGCGCCACGGCGCCGGCAATGTCCGATGTGGCGCCCGATCGCGCGCCCGTGACGCCGGTGGTGGAGACATAGTAGACGAAGCCCGAGCAATGCGCCGCCACCTGGGGCAGGCGAGCATCATCGGTGGTGGGGGCGGCCAGGCGCACGAAGGCGAGGCCGCCGGCCTCCAGCGCGGTGCGAAGCGGCGCATCCTCCTCCGGCGGAATGTCCACACAGATCACCCCGTCCGCCCCGGCCTGGGCCGCGGCCAGCGCAAACGCCTCATACCCCATGGCGTGAAACGGGTTGGCATAGCCCATCAGGATCACCGGCGTGTCCGGGTGGGTGGCGCGAAAGCGCGCGGTGAGGTCCAGCACGCCGGCCAGCGTCATCCCGCCCGCCAGCGCCCGGATCGCCGCGCGCTGGATCACCGGGCCGTCGGCCATGGGATCGGTGAAGGGCACGCCCAGCTCCAATATGTCCGCCCCGCCATCGGCCAGGCCCCGCATCAGGGTGAGCGTCGTCCCGGCATCGGGATCGCCCGCCATGACATAGGCGACAAACCCGGCCCGGCCTTCAGCCCGCAACCTCTCAAAAACCGCCGCCAGCCGCGTCATGTGAATTCCTTCGATGGATGCGTTCCCGTGGGGCCCTGTGCCTGTGTAAGGCGCGCAAGGCCGGGACGCGCGCCAGCTTCACGATGGACGCGCAGGGGTCAAGCGGGGGGATGCAGGGGGGTGGGGTGGACGAAAGCTGTGAACAAGACTAATGTTCTTTCTATGTTCTATTTGAGCGATCCGGCAACTGTATATAGGGTGCGCTACCGTAGGGAGACACAATATGTCGCGTGAGCGTCCGCCATTCCGTCCCAATAGTCTGAGTTCAATCGAGCTGTGCGCTGGCGCGGGCGGCCAGGCGCTTGGCCTCGAACAGGCAGGGTTTGGGCATGAGTGCGTCGCGGAAATCGACGCCGATGCCTGCCGCACGCTGCGCCTGAACCGCCCGGACTGGACTGTCTGGCAAGGTGACATCAAAGAGTTCGACGCGCGCCCCTATAGGGGCGTCGATATCGTGGCCGGCGGCCTGCCCTGCCCGCCATTTTCGATCGCCGGCAAGCAGCTTGGCGAGCTGGACGAGCGCAATCTCTTCCCGGCGGCGCTCGATATCATCGACGAGATCAGACCGGGTGCGGTGATGATCGAGAATGTGCGCGGCTTTCTGGGCGCGGTGTTTGAAGATTACCGCAATGGCCTGAAAGCCAAGCTCAAGACGCTTGGGTATTCTTGCGACTGGCGGCTTCTGAATGCGTCAGATTATGGCGTGCCACAATTGCGGCCCCGGGTGATCATTGTCGCAGTGAAACATGCCTTTGCTCAGCATTTTGAATGGCCTGAGCCGAATTTGCACAACCCGCCCACCGTGGGCGACACGCTCTATGATCTCATGGCGGCCAATGGCTGGCCGGGTGCCGCAGCCTGGGCTGAACAGGCTGACGACATCGCCCCGACCATTGTTGGCGGGTCCAAGAAGCATGGCGGCCCCGATCTGGGGCCCACACGGGCGCGCGCAGCGTGGGAGACCCTCGGTGTGAACGGCAAGTCGATTGCGCCCGAAGCGCCCGAGCCCGGGTTTGAAGGCATGCCCCGGCTGACCGTGCGCATGGTCGCGCGCATCCAGGGCTTTCCTGACGACTGGCAATTCTATGGCAAGAAGACCGCAGCCTACCGCCAGGTGGGCAACGCCTTTCCGCCCCCGGTGGCGCGGGCAGTGGCGTCAAAGCTGGGCGATGCGCTGACCTCGGCGGGCCTTGTTCATCAGGTGAAAACTGTCGCTTAACGTGTAGTCAATCCGGCAGACTCACACTGGCCTCAGGCAAAGTTTCTGAGGTCAACAATGAGTAATGCGCTGGCCGACGTTCGCGAGCGGATCTTCACGGCCGGGGGCGGCGAGGCCGCCTTCCGCGCCGAGCTGCCCTTTCTTTTCCGCCAGGCGATCGACGAACTGATCGACGCGCCCCGGACCCGGCGCCTCCGCCTTGATCAGCTTGATGCAAATGAGAAGGCGGTTCTGGGCATCAAGGTCGAAGCTGCACTTCGTTATTTCCTTGATTTTCCTCGTGGTCTTCTCGATTTCAGAATTGGCCCGCATGATGTGGATGTGAAGTTCACAATGCGGGACAATTGGATGATACCGCCGGAAGCGGTGGGCCAGATCTGCCTATTGTGCCGGGTCAGCGAAACCGACGCGCGCTATTGGATGGGTTTGCTTGAAGCGGTCCCTGAAAACCTGACCAGCCGCCCGAACCGCGACGGCAAGCTTTCCGTAAGCGCAGCAGGCAAGTGCAATATCCAGTGGATCGTCGAGAACGAGGCGTTTCCAAAGAACATTTGGGAGACGTTGAGCGCCGACGAGGCTCAGCAGATATTCCAGCCGTCCGCCGGAACAGATCGCATCGTCCGGCTGTTCGAGCGGTTTGCCGGACAGCCCATTCACCGCAGCACCATCCATGCGGTCGCCCGGCAACACGACTACATGAAAAGAATACGCTCCAATCAGGGTGCGCGCGATCACCTGCATCCAAAGGGCATCATCGTCCTGAACGGCACGCAGGATGGGCCGCTCCTGAAAGAGCTAAATATCAGCCTGGGCAAAGACTTTGTCCTGCCGTTCCGGCCCCGGACCCCTGCGCAGCTGAAGGCCATTCAATCAAAGCCGCGTCACACAAAGGGTTTTCGTTTCACGCCCGATGACTGACAAGCTCTCTCCCGAACGCCGCAGCCGGAACATGGCCGCCATCCGCTCTGGCGGCATGAAGCCGGAGATGATCGTGCGCCGGCTCGCCCACGCCATGGGCTTCCGCTACCGGCTGCACAGGAAGGACCTGCCCGGCAAGCCCGATTTAGTGTTCGGCCCCCGCCGCAAGGTCATTTTCGTCCACGGCTGCTTCTGGCATCAGCACAGTGATCCGGCCTGCAAAATTGCACGCCGTCCCAAATCGAATGGCGGGTACTGGGCGCCGAAGCTTGAGCGCAATGTGCAGCGGGATGCTGAGAACCAGGCAGCCCTGGAAAACGCAGGCTGGCGGGTTCTGACGATCTGGGAATGCGAAACGAAAGACATGGACACGCTTGCCCAGCGCATCCGCGCCTTCCTCGCCCCCTAATCCTGATCCATCTTCAGCGCCGCGATAAACGCTTCCTGCGGAATCTCCACGCTGCCGTACTGGCGCATTTTCTTCTTGCCGGCTTTTTGCTTGTCCAGCAGCTTGCGTTTGCGGCTGGCGTCGCCGCCATAGCATTTGGCGGTCACGTCCTTGCGCAGGGCGGCGATGGTTTCGCGGGCGATGACGCGGCCACCGATGGCGGCCTGGATCGGGATCTTGAACTGGTGGCGCGGGATCAGGTCTTTCAGGCGTTCGCACATGCCGCGGCCGCGCATGTCGGCGCGGGTGCGGTGCACGATCATGGACAGGGCGTCCACCGGCTCTTCATTGACCAGCACGGACATGCGCACGAGGTCGCCCTCGCGGTGCTCGATGAACTGATAGTCGAAGCTGGCATAGCCCTTGGTCACCGATTTCAGCCGGTCATAGAAATCGAACACCACCTCGTTGAGGGGCAGTTCATAGACCAGCATGGCGCGGCTGCCGGCATAGGTGAGGTCGCGCTGGATGCCGCGCCGGTCCTCGCACAGCTTGAGCACGCCGCCCAGATACTCGTCGGGAACGAGGATGGTGGCCTTGATCCAGGGCTCGGCAATGGTCTCGATCTTGACCGGGTCGGGCATGTCGGCGGGGTTGTGCAGGTCGAGGACCGTGCCGTCGGTGAGTGTCATCTTGTAGATCACCGAGGGCGCTGTGGTGATCAGGTCGACATTGTACTCGCGCTCCAGCCGCTCGCGGATGACCTCGAGATGCAGGAGGCCCAGGAAGCCGCAGCGGAAGCCGAAGCCCAAAGCGGCGGAGGATTCCATTTCAAAGCTGAACGAGGCGTCGTTGAGCGCCAGGCGCTCCACCGCGTCGCGCAGATCGTCAAACTCGTTTGAATCCACCGGGAACAGGCCGCAGAACACCACCGGCACGGCGGGCTTGAAGCCCGGCAGGGCAGCGGCGGTGGGGCGCTTTTCCTCGGTGATGGTGTCGCCCACGCGCGCGTCGCGCACCTGCTTGATGGAGGCGTTGAGGAAGCCGATCTCGCCGGGCCCGAGCTCGGCCACGGTTTCCTTGGCCGGGCGGAATACGCCCACCCCGTCCACGCCATAGCTGGCGCCCACGCCCATCAGGCGCACGCGCATGCCCTTTTTCAGCGTGCCCTCGATCACGCGCACCAGGCAGATGACGCCGAGATAGGTGTCGTACCAGCTGTCCACCAGCAGCGCCTTGAGCGGCGCGTCCGGATCGCCGGCCCGGGGCGCGGGCAGGCGGGTGACGATGGCTTCCAGCACCGTATCGATGCCGAGCCCCGTCTTGGCGGAGATTTCCAGCGCGTCATGGGCTTCAATGCCGATCACGTCCTCGATCTGCTCGCGCACCCGGTCGGGGTCGGCGGCGGGCAGGTCGATCTTGTTGAGCACCGGCACGATTTCGAGATTGACGTCCATGGCCTGATAGACATTGGCGAGCGTCTGGGCCTCGACCCCTTGCGCGGCGTCCACCACCAGAAGCGCACCCTCGCAGGCGTAGAGCGAGCGCGAGACCTCGTAGGCGAAGTCCACATGGCCGGGCGTGTCGATCAGGTTGAGGATATAGGTCCTGCCGTCCTGGGCCGGGTATTCCAGCCGCACGGTCTGGGCCTTGATGGTGATGCCGCGCTCTTTCTCGATATCCATGTTGTCGAGGACCTGTTCGGTCATCTCGCGCGCGGTCAGCCCGCCCGTCATCTGGATCAGACGGTCGGCCAGAGTGGATTTGCCGTGGTCGATATGGGCCACGATGGAGAAATTGCGGATCAGGGCGGGATCTGTGCTCATGGCGCGGGAGTTAGCACTGGCGCCGCCCCGCGCCAAGCGGAACAGGCGGTGGGGCGGAGGTGATGCATGGTCTTGCGGGCGCCGGCGCCGGGCTCAGATCGCGGGGCGCTGGCGGTCAATCCTCCCCATCGTTCCATGCTGGAAGATCACGCAAGGCGGTCTGTGTCTGTCAAGGACGGCCCTTCGGGCCGCCGCGCGCGGCGACCGAGCCAAGGCTCGGTCGTCCTTGACAGACACAGACGCTTGCGAAAATGGCTCAGCGAGGATCGACGGGAAGACGGGGTCGACCGTCGCTGGAATGGGGGCCGTTCTCGCCCACTGTGCGCCGAACGGGCCGCCGTCGCCCCCGCCCGTTAACCCCGCGCTAACCTTCGCGCCCAAAGCCTGCCGCAATCGTGGGCGACGGTGGCGGGCAAGGAATCGCGCGCTGCGGCGCCGAGCTTTAGGACCGCCCTGATGAGAGTTTCCCTCCCCCTTCGCGCCGCCGCCGCCCTGGGTCTGGCGGCAATGCTTTCCGCCTGCACCGCCACCGGATCCGGGGCGCCGGACGCGCGCGCCGGGGCGGCGGCGTCCCAGAGCCCCGGCTACGGCCAGCCCAGCGCCTATCAGGACAATATCGACACCTATTCGCAAGACGAGCTGGTGGAGGCGGCGGCGGACTTTTTCGGCGTCACGGCCGAAGCCGCCGCCAGCGTGCTGGAGCGCGCCTTCTCCGATCTCGGCCGGCCGGTGGGCTATATCGCGGGTGAGGAGCTGTCGGCGGCGTTCGGGGTGGGTCTGCGCTATGGCGAGGGCTATCTGACGATGAAATCGGGCGAGGCGCCCATCAAGGTGTACTGGCAGGGCCCGTCAGTGGGCTTTGACGCGGGCGGCAATGCCAGCCGCGTCTTCACGCTGGTGTATGACCTTTATGAGATTGACCGCCTCTACCAGCGCTTTCCCGGCGTGGAGGGATCGGCCTATTTCGTCGCCGGGCTGGGGATAAACTATCAGCGCGCCGACGAGATCACGCTCGCCCCCATCCGCTCGGGCGTGGGCCTGCGGGCAGGCGCCAATATCGGCTATCTCGCCTATTCGCGCCAGCGCAACTGGGCGCCTTTCTGACACGGCGGGTGATTTAGAGGTCAACGCCTCTCGCCGCAGCGCGGGCTGCACGCTAGACTGTACCGCATGCGCGCTGCACAAGCCTGAGGGGGCTGCAGTGATCGCCGGAGGGGAGAGCGCAGTCATGGGCGAGGGCCTGTCAGTGTCCGCATGGTTCATCGCCGGCCTTGGCGCCGGGCTCATCCTGGCGCTCGTCGCCGTCATCCTGCGCGCCAGCGCGCGGCCCTTCATCAGCGCGCTCCTGCGGGCCGCCACCTTTCCCTATCGCCTCATCCTGCGCCTTCTGGGCGCCGGGCGGCGCACGGCCGCTGCGGTGGGCGATGAGGCGGTGGAGGCAGTGGCCGCCGCCGCCCTGTCGGGCCGGCGCACGCTGACCGAGGCGGCGCTGGGCGATGATTTCGCCCACGAGGAAGGCTTCATCTCGCGCCAGGGCGTGTTCTTCAAATGGATGTCGGTGCGCGTGGGCTATATGCGCATGCCTGAAGAGCTGACCGACGCGGTGGCGAAGGACTATGCCCGGCTCGCCAACGGCTTCCTGAGCGGCCGGGTGCCCATCGAGTCCGATCCGCGCGCCCTGTTCGAGGACGTGGAAGGCGCAGTGATCGCGCGCCAGTTTCATGAGTCCGACAGCGGGGTTCTGTATCTCCTCAATGAGAGCCGCAAGCTGATGAACGCCAATGTGCGCAAGCTGGCGATCTGGTTCTCGCTCATTCTGGGCGGGGTGCTGCTCACCAATATCGTCCTGAACGATACCGGCGTGATTGCGGCGCTGAGCCCCATCTCCGACGAGGCCGCCGGGCCGATCACCGGCGCACAATTGTCCTCGCTGATCGCGGGCGCGGGCTCGTGCGCGCTGGCCGCTCTGGTGATGTGGGCGCTGTATTACGCCGAATACAGCCCGTACCAGCGCAACACCGCGCGCGAGACGGCCAATTTCCTCACCCGCTATCTCGCCCGGCTCAATGACCATTACCGCACCGCCATCGGCAAGGCCAAATCGGTGACGGTGGGCCAGGAGCGCGATTCAGAAAAGCTCGCCGACGAGGCCCGGCTGTGGGCGCTGAACATCAACTGGTTTGCGCTGCGCGTCTTCTTCATCGAGACCTATGTGCGCAATATCCAGTTCCAGATCCGGCGCAATTCCAGCTATTACCTGATCTTCGTGCCGGCGGCCTTCCTGGGCGCGCTCGCCGCCCTCCTGACCCTGCTCGCCTCGTTCACGGGCCTCAGCCCGTTTGACACCATCGCGGCGCTGGGATGGGTGTTCATCATCCTCTTCATCCTGGTGGCGGCGCTCTATGCGTTTTTCCTGTCCAGCTCGATGAAATGCCTGGAAGAGATCGACCAGGGCGAATGGATCAGCTTCCACACCCTGCGCCTCAACGCCGTGCTGGGCGAGGTGGTGGGCAAATATGCCGAAGATGTGGGCTATTGGAAGAACCGCGTCGGCGGGGGGTTGTAGCCAAAGCCGGCTTCACCCGGCGGGCGCCCGCCCGGCTTGCCCTTCAGGCCCTGATGGCGTAAGTACGCGCGCGCTTCCGGCCCGCCGGAGGCTGTTCGCCGGGCGGCCTTGGCCGTCCATGTCATCCACCCGCGCCTGACCGCCTGGCAGATCCGGGACGGACAGCGCCAGACCCCGCGTTTGCGCCGCCGCGCTGCCGAGCAGCCCCGCGCGCCGCCCTTCGATGGCGGCCCCCGCAAGCCGAAACCGTCTCACCTTCAGAAAGCACTCCATGTCTCAAACCTCCACCGCGGCCCCGAGCCGTGAAGACTTTTCCCAGATGCTGGAAGCGAGCCTGGCCGGCCGCGACCTGATGGAAGGCTCCGTGGTCAAGGGCCGCGTCACCTCTGTCGAGAATGACATCGTCATCATTGATGTCGGTCTCAAGACCGAAGGCCGCATCTCGGTGCGCGAGTTCTCGGGCCCCGGCGGCGGCGCGCCCAAGGCCGGCGACACGGTCGAGGTCTTCCTGGAGCGCATCGAAAACGCCATGGGCGAAGCGGTCCTGTCGCGCGACAAGGCGCGCCGCGAAGAGGCCTGGGATCGTCTTGAGCAGCAGTTTGAAGGCAAGGAGCCGGTCACCGGCGCCATTGTCGGCCGGGTCAAGGGCGGGTTCACCGTCGACCTGGGCGGCGCCAGCGCCTTCCTGCCGGGCAGCCAGGTGGACATCCGCCCCGTGCGTGACGTCACCCCGCTGATGAACAAGGAACAGCCCTTTGCGATCCTGAAAATGGACCGTCCGCGCGGCAATATCGTGGTGTCGCGCCGCGCTGTTCTGGAAGAATCGCGCGCCGAGCAGCGCGCCGAGCTGGTCGGTCAGCTGGCCGAGGGCGAAGTGCGCGAAGGCGTGGTCAAGAACATCACCGATTACGGCGCGTTCGTGGACCTGGGCGGCATTGACGGCCTGCTGCACGTCACCGACATGAGCTGGAGCCGCGTCGGCCATCCCAGCGAAGTGGTCGAGGTCGGCCAGACGATGAAAGTCCAGATCATCAAGATCAACAAGGACACCCAGCGCATCTCGCTCGGCATGAAGCAGCTGCAGTCCGATCCGTGGGAAGGCGTGGCCGCCAAGTATCCGGTGGGCGCGACGTTCACGGGCCGCGTGACCAATATCGCCGAATACGGCGCCTTCGTGGAGCTGGAGCCGGGCGTCGAGGGCCTGGTGCACGTCTCGGAGATGAGCTGGACCAAGAAGAACATCCATCCGGGCAAGATCGTCTCCACCTCCCAGGAGGTCTCGGTGATGGTGCTGGACGTGGATTCCGACAAGCGCCGCGTGTCGCTGGGCATCAAGCAGACCCAGCGCAATCCGTGGGAAATCTTCGCCGAAACCCACCCCGCCGGCTCCGAGGTCGAGGGCGAGGTCAAGAACATCACCGAGTTCGGCCTGTTCATCGGCGTCGACGAGGAGATTGACGGCATGGTGCACCTGTCCGATCTCGACTGGGATCGTCCGGGCGAGGACGCCATCCAGGACTACAAGAAGGGCGATGTCGTGCGCGCCAAGGTGCTGGACGTGGATATCGAGAAGGAGCGCGTCTCCCTCGGCGTCAAGCAGCTGGCCGGCGATCCGATGGAAGACGGCGCCTTCAAGCGCAACCAGACCGTCACCTGCACCGTGACCGAGGTGACCACGGGCGGGATCGAGGTCGCGCTGGGCCCGGACAACCAGGTCAAGGCCTTCATCCGCAAGTCCGATCTGTCGCGTGACCGCGCCGAACAGCGCCCCGAGCGCTTTGCGGTCGGCGACAAGGTGGACGCGCGCGTCACCCAGGTCGACAAGGCCACCCGCCGGGTGTCGGTGTCGGTCAAGGCGCTGGAAGTCGCCGAAGAGAAGGACGCCGTGGAACAGTACGGCTCGTCGGACTCAGGCGCCTCGCTGGGCGACATCCTGGGCGCCGCGCTGAAGAAGCAGGAAGCCTCGAAAAAGGACGGCGAATAGACTTTCGCCGCCCTGCCCGTGCACGTTGAGACCCCGGCGCGCGCCCGCGCCGGGGTTTTTTCTGCGCAGGGATGAATTATTGCCGATTGACGCCGCTTGTCCGGACTCCCTAAAGTCGAAGCGGCCAAGGGGTTTTGTCATGATCAAGTCCGAACTTATCGATCGTCTCGCGCAGGCCCATCCGCACCTTTATCAGAAGGACCTGGAGCGGGTCGTGAACACCGTTCTGGAAGAGATCGCCGGCGCGCTGGAGCGCGGGGACCGGGTGGAGCTGCGCGGCTTTGGCGCCTTTTCGGTGCGCCACCGCCCGCCGCGCGAGGGCCGCAATCCGCGCACCGGCGAACAGGTCTCGGTCAAGGAAAAGCACGTGCCCTTCTTCAAGACCGGCAAGGAATTGCGCGAGCGGGTGGACGGAAAGGCGTGACGGGGCGGTGCGCGCCGATCCTGCCGGCGCCTTGCTGGCGCACCTCGATCACGAGCGCATCCTGCAGGTGTATCGCCGCGCGCCAGGCGATGAGCTCAGCTCGGGCACGTCTGATCATTCCGTGATTTCTGCGGCGCTGGCGGCGTGCGGCCCTCAGCGCCTTGCTGCCCGCCATACGTGGGATTGGAGAAACCATGCTTAATGAATTCAAAGCCTTCGCCATGCGCGGCAATGTGGTCGACCTGGCGGTCGGCTTCATTCTGGGCGGGGCGTTCTCCACCATCGTCACCTCGTTCGTGAACGACATCCTGATGCCGCCCATCGGGCTGGCGCTGGGCGGGGTGGATTTCTCCAACCTGTTCCTGGCGCTCGATGGCGCGGACTATGCAAGCCTGGCCGCCGCGCGCGAGGCGGGCGCCGCGACGATCAATTACGGCCTGTTCGTCAATGCGGTGATCAGCTTCGTGATCATCGCCTTCGCCCTGTTCTTGCTGGTGCGCGCGATGAACCGGCTCGCCGCCGTGGGCAAGGCCGAAGAGGCCGAGGCCGAAAAGCCCGAAGCGCCCGCCAAGCCTGCCGACGTGGCGCTGCTGGAGGAGATCCGCGACCTCCTGGCGAAGCGCCCGGAGTGATAGCGCGGCGCCGGGCCGCATCGAGATGACGCGCGGCGATCTTGCCGCCGCGCCCCGCGCCCGCTAGGTCAGCAGGGATGTGGAGCTATCTGGCCAATCCCGAACGGTTCGAGCGCCTGGCGCGCACCCTCACCCCTGTGATGTGGGCGCTGGCGGGGGTGTTGTTCCTGGTGGGCATCCCCTGGGCGCTGGTCCTCTCGCCGCCCGATTACCAGCAGTCGGACACGGTGCGGATCATGTATGTGCACGTGCCCGCCGCATGGCTCGCCATGGCGGCCTATGCCGGCATGGGAGCGGCGAGCTTCGTCTATTTCGTCTGGCGCCATAACCTGGCGGATCTGGCCGCGCGCGCGCTGGCGCCCGTGGGGGCGGTGTTCGCCTTTCTCTGCCTCGCCACCGGCGCCATCTGGGGCCGGCCCATGTGGGGCGCCTGGTGGGTGTGGGATGCGCGCCTGACCTCTATGCTGGTGCTGTTCCTGTTGTTTCTGGGCTATATCGCCCTGCGCGCCGCGGTCGAGGACGAGCGCCTGGCTGCGCGGATGGGATCAATCCTCGCCATGGCGGGGCTCATCAACCTGCCGATCATCAAATTCTCGGTGGACTGGTGGAATACGCTGCACCAGCCTGCCAGCGTGCTGCGCTTTGACGGGCCGACCATTCACGCCAGCCAGCTCTGGCCGCTGCTCGTGATGGCGCTGGCCTTCACGGCGCTGCTGACGGCGCTGGTGCTGACATCCATGCGCACGCTGATCGCGCAGCGGCGGGCCGACGCGCTTATGCGCCGGCGCGAGCAGCGCCTGGAAGCCGAGGAGCTGGCGCGATCATGAGCGCGGTCGCCGACTGGGCCGCCATGGGCGGCTATGCCGGTTGGGTGTGGGGCGCCTGGGGCGTCACCACCCTATGCGTGGGCGCGCTCGCCCTTCTGACCTTGCGCAGCAGCGCCCGGGCGCGCGCCCGCCTGGCGGCGCTGGAGGCCGAGGCGGCGCTGACACAGCGGCCGGGCGGCGGCGCGTCATGAACCGCCTGATCGTCTGGGCGCCGCTGGTGGTGATCGCGCTGATGGTGGCGGCGCTGGCCGTGGCGCTGCTGGCGCCCTCGCCCGGTCACGACATTCATGAGGGCCGCCCGCTGCCGCAGATGGAGCTGCAGCCCTTCCGCGGCGGGCGCGGCGCCTATGACCCGGCGGCGGCGCAGGGGCCGTATCTGCTCAATGTCTGGGGGTCCTGGTGCGCGCCCTGCCGGGTGGAGCACCCGATGCTCATGGCGCTGCATGAGTCCGGCGCGCCCATCTACGGCATCGTCTACCGGGACCAGCCCGAGCGGGCGCGCGCCTTCCTGGCCGAGCTCGGCGATCCCTTCACGGGGCTGGCGGATGATCCCGAAGGACGCGCCGCGTTCGAGCTCGGCGTCACCGGCGCACCGGAAACCTTTGTCATTGATGGCGAGGGCCGCATCCGCGCGCGCTGGCGCGGGGCGCTGACCGATATCGTCTGGATCCGTCATCTGGAGCCGGCCTGGCGCGAGGCGGGCGGCGCGCCTGTGGACCATGAGGCGCTGCGCGAGGCGTCGCGCTGGTAGGACTATTTGTCCTTCTTTTTCTTCTTTTTCTTCTTCTTGTCGCCGGCCTTCTTGTCCGATTTGGCGGCCTTGGCCTCGGCGCGGGCGGCTTCGGCGCCCAGATCCACCGCGCGGGAAATGCGCCCCAGCGCTTCGGCGAAACTGGCGCGCTTGTTCTTGGGCAGGGCCGACAGGATCGCCTCGTCGGCGGCGCGCGCGCCGTCAATCGCGGTCTGGTAGAGAGCGCGGCCCGCATCGGTGAAGCGCACCGCATTGGCGCGGCCATCCCCGGCGGCCTTCTCGCGCACCAGAAGCCCCTTGGACGCCATGCGCGAGACCAGCTCGGCCAGGGTGGAGCGGTCAATGCCGGTGGCCTGGACAAGCTGGGTCTGGGTGAGGCCTTCCAGGTCGTGCACGGCGCACAGCACGGCGAACTGGCGCTGGGTCAGCTCCACCCCGCCGGTGGCTTCGGAAAACCGCTCGGACGCAAACTGCTGCGCACGATGGAGCAAATGCCCCGGAGACGCCGCCAGATCAAACGTCAGCGCCTCGGTTTTTCCACCCTGCCCCATGCTTGCCCTGCCCTCAGACCACGGATTGACTACACTCTACTCGGTTTTCGTGACGATTCAATTATATCCCGCTCCTTGTACGGATGATGGGCGCGGGGGCGCCGCGCAATCAGGAGAACCCGCCATGCCGGACCGGCGGCCGCAATTCGAACTCAAGATCCCGCAGGGCGAGGACCGGGAGCGGCGCGTGTGCGCGGCGTGCGGTTTCATCGACTACGTCAATCCCAGGCTCGTCGCCGGCGCCGTGGTCACGGACGAACAGGGCCGCATACTGATTTGCCGCCGGGCGATCGAGCCGGGCCGGGGCCTGTGGACCCTGCCTGCGGGCTATATGGAGCTTGACGAAAGCGTGGAGGCGGCGGCGAGGCGCGAGGCGCGCGAGGAGGCGATGGCCGACATCGCGCTCGACGCCCTGATCGCAGTCTATTCCGTGCCGCGCATTTCGCAGGTGCAGATGTTCTTCCGCGCCCGGCTTCTTTCCGCCATCGCTCCGGGTCCGGAAAGCCTGGAGGTCGCGTTGCGCGCCTGGGAGGACCTGCCGATGGGCGAGCTCGCCTTCCCTTCTGTGCGCTGGGCGCTGGATGACTGGCGCGCCTCGCTGGGACAGAGCGCGCCGGTCGCCGTCATGCGCACGCAGGCGCCGGATGGAAGCGTTGCCTGACATCGCCGCCACCGCCCGGCAAGCCGGTCCCGGCGCCCGGCGCCCGATTCACACGTCTCAGGCTTCTCTTTGCCTGCAAAGAGTCATAAATAGCGGCCAATCCTTCGCCGGCGCGCCCCCGGGGTGCGCCTTTCCGTTCGCGGACACATGGTCTTATGGCTGACGCACGCACCTCCGAGAATCAGACCTTTCTTGACACGGCCTTCCTGTTCGGCGGCAACGCCGCCTGGCTTGAGCAGATGGCGGCGCAATACGCCCAGGACCCGGCCTCGGTGCCGGCCTCCTGGCGCGCCTTCTTTGACGAGATGGGCGACGCATCCGCCGACCAGACCCATGCCGCCGGCGGTCCGGCCTGGCGCCGCAAGGACTGGCCGCGCCGCGCCAATGGCGATCTCCTCAGCGCCCTGGGCGATATCGAGGCGGTCATGCCCGCCCTGCCCGACGCGATTGCGGCGCGCAAGGGCCCCAAGGCCGCGCCGGCTGACGTGCACATGGCGGTCAAGGATTCCATCGCCGCGATCATGCTGATCCGCGCCTACCGCATGCGCGGCCATCTGGCCGCCGATCTCGACCCGCTGGGCCTGACCGATTTCGGTCCCCAGCCCGAGCTGGAGCCGGAGACCTACGGCTTCGGTGAAGCCGACATGGACCGGGAGATTTTCATCAACGGCTATCTGGGGCTTGAGACCGCCACGGTCCGCCAGATGCTGGAGATCCTCAAGCGCACCTATTGCTCCACCTTCGCGGTGGAATTCATGCATATTTCCAACCCCGAAGAGAAATCCTGGCTGCAGGAACGCATCGAGGGGCCGGACAAGGGCGTGGCTTTCTCCAGGAAGGGCAAGCGCGCCATCCTGCGCAAGATCATCGAGACCGAAGGCTTCGAGCGCTTCTTGCACAAGCGCTATCCCGGCACCAAGCGCTTTGGCCTGGATGGCGGGGAATCGCTGATCCCCGCGCTCGAACAGGTGATCAAGCGCGGCGGCGCGCTGGGCGTGGAGCAGATCGTCATCGGCATGCCCCATCGCGGGCGCCTCAACGTGCTCGGCGCGGTGATGGGCAAGCCCTATCATGTGATTTTCCATGAATTTCAGGGCGGCGACTCGCTTGGCAGCGCCGACTACGCCTCGGGCGACGTGAAATACCATCTGGGCTCGTCATCGGACCGCGAGTTTGACGGCAACAGGGTGCATTTGTCTCTGAGCCCGAACCCGTCCCATCTGGAGGCGGTCAATCCGGTGGTGCTGGGCAAGGCGCGCGCCAAGATGAGCAAGCTGCTGCGCGAGACCGGCGAGCCGTCGAGCCAGAAGGTGCTGCCGCTTCTGCTGCATGGCGATGCGGCCTTCGCCGGCCAGGGCATCGTGGCTGAATGCTTCGGCCTGTCGGGCCTGAAGGGACACCGCACCGGCGGCGCGGTGCATTTCGTGGTCAACAACCAGATCGGCTTCACCACCGATCCGCGCGATTCGCGCTCCTCGCCCTACCCGTCGGACGTGGCGCTGATGGTCCAGGCGCCGATTTTCCACGTCAATGGCGATGATCCCGAGGCCGTGGTCTACGCCGCCAAGGTGGCGGCCGAATACCGCCAGATGTTCGGCAAGGACGTGGTGGTGGACATGTTCTGCTACCGCCGCTTCGGCCACAATGAGGGCGATGATCCCTCCTTCACCCAGCCGATCATGTACCGCGCCATCGCCGGTCACGCGACGACGCTGGAGCTCTATGGCCGGCGCCTGATCGACGAGGGCGTGGTCACGCAGGACGAGATCGACCGCTGGGTCGCCGAGTTCAACGATTTCCTCGACGCCGAGTTTGATTCGGGCAAGGCCTACAAGGCCAACAAGGCCGACTGGCTGGACGGAGTCTGGTCAGGCCTCGGCCTGCCGGAGGAGGACGACCGGCGCGGCCAGACTGCGGTGGAGCTGGATGCGCTCAAGTCCGTCGCCGACGCGATGACCACGATCCCGGACGGCGTCAATATTCACCGCACCCTCAAGCGCGTCATCGAAGGGCGGCGCAAGGCGGTGCTGGAGGATGGCGACGGCATTGACTGGGCCACCGCCGAGCATCTCGCCTTCGGCACGCTGCTCACCGAAGGCTTCCCGGTGCGCCTGTCAGGCCAGGATTCCGGGCGCGGCACCTTCTCCCAGCGCCATTCGCACATCATCGACCAGGACACCCAGGAGCGCCACACCCTGCTCAATCACCTGGGCGAGGGCCAGGCCCGCTACGAGGTGATCGACACCATGCTGTCGGAAGAGGCGGTGCTGGGCTTTGAGTACGGCTATTCCACCTCGGCGCCCAATACGCTGGTGATGTGGGAGGCCCAGTTTGGCGATTTCGCCAACGGCGCCCAGATGATCGTCGACCAGTTCATCTCCTCGGCCGAGCGCAAATGGCTGCGCATGTCGGGTCTCGTCATGCTCCTGCCGCATGGCTATGAGGGTCAGGGTCCCGAGCATTCGAGCGCGCGGCTGGAGCGCTTCCTGCAGCAATGCGCCGAAGACAACATGCAGGTGGCCAATTGCTCCACCCCGGCCAATTACTTCCACATCCTGCGCCGGCAGATCCATCGCGGCTTCCGCAAGCCGCTCATCCTGATGACGCCCAAGAGCCTCTTGCGTCACAAGCGCTGCGTCAGCGCCCTGTCCGAGTTCGGGCCGGGATCGAGCTTCCACCGCGTGCTGTGGGATGACGCCGACGCCCGGGTGCGCGAGGGCCGCGATGACATCGCGCCGGGCCGCACCGAGATCGCGCTGAAAGCCGATGAGCACATCCGCCGGGTCGTGCTGTGTTCGGGCAAGGTGTATTATGACCTTCTTGAAGCGCGTGAGGCGCGCAGCCAGGACGATGTCTATCTCCTGCGGGTGGAGCAGTTCTATCCCTTCCCGGCCAAGTCGGTGATCGACGAGCTCAGGCGCTTCCCCAATGCGGACATGATCTGGTGCCAGGAAGAGCCCAAGAACATGGGCGCATGGACCTTCGTGGAGCCCTATCTGGAATTCTGCCTGGAGAAGGCCGGCACGCGCAGCGCGCGTCCGCGCTATGCCGGGCGGGCCCCGTCCGCCTCCACCGCCACCGGCCTTCTGTCACGCCACCAGGCCCAGCAAAAGGCGCTCATCGACGCCGCGCTGGGCGACGATCCGTCCTGACGCCTGAGCCGACCCCGCCGCCCCCGAGTTTCCGCCGCAAGAAAGACCTGACATGACGCAGATCAAAGTGCCCACACTGGGCGAATCCGTTTCCGAAGCCACGGTCGGCGCCTGGCAGGTGTCCGAAGGCGATCGGGTCAAGCGCGATGACGTGCTGGTGGAGCTGGAGACCGACAAGGTCGCCGTCGAGGTGCGCGCCGAGGAAGACGGGGTGATCGCAAAGATCACCGCGAAGGAAGGCGAGACGGTCGAAATCGGCGCCGTGCTGGCCGAGCTGGAGGCGGGCGCTGCGGGCGGTGAGGCCAAAGCCAAGCCGGACAGCAAACCTGCGGACAAGGCGCCAGAGGCGCAGACGCCGGCGGCCGCCAGGCCCGCGGAGGCCAGATCCGGCGATGACGCCGGCGCCATGCCCGCCGCGCGCCGCGTCGCGCAGGAAAACGATCTCGACCTGAAAAAGCTTGAGGGCACCGGCAAGGACGGGCGCGTGACCAAGGGCGATGCGCTCAAGGCCATCGAGGCGGGCGCGTCTGCGCCGGCCCAGCCCGGGCCCAAAGCGGATGCGCCGAAATCTGAAGCGCCCAAATCCGAGCCCGCCAAGCCCCGCGAGACCGGTCCGCGCGAGGAGCGCGTGAAGATGACCCGCCTTCGCCAGACCATCGCGCGCCGGCTGAAGGACGCCCAGAACACCGCCGCCATGCTGACCACGTATAATGAGGCGGACATGAGCGCGATCATGACCCTGCGCAAGCAGGTGCAGGACGACTTCACCGCCCGGCACGGCGTGAAGCTGGGCTTCATGAGCTTTTTCGTGAAGGCCTGCGTTTCGGCGCTGAAAGACGTGCCCGCCGTCAATGCCGAGATCGACGGGACCGATATCATCTACAAGAATTACTACGACATCGGCGTGGCCGTGGGCACCGACAAGGGCCTGGTGGTGCCGGTGGCGCGCGATTGCGACGTGAAATCGCTGGCGCAGATCGAAGCCGACATCGGCGAGCTCGGCAAGCGCGCCCGCGACGGCAAGCTCGCCATCGAGGACATGCAGGGCGCCACCTTCACCATCTCCAATGGCGGCGTGTACGGCTCGCTGATGAGCTCGCCCATCCTCAACGCGCCCCAGGCCGGCATTCTGGGCATGCACAAGATCCAGGACCGCCCGGTGGCCATCAATGGCGAGGTGAAGATCCGCCCGATGATGTATCTGGCCCTGTCCTATGACCACCGCATCGTGGACGGCAAGGAAGCCGTCACCTTCCTGGTGCGCGTGAAGGAGAGCCTGGAGAACCCGCAGCGTCTGTTGCTGGATATATAGCCCCCTGTGGCCCCGCCGCCACGCCTGACCCGTCACGGCGCGCGACGCCGTTGAACCGGGACGCAGTCTTG
Organism: Alphaproteobacteria bacterium; assembly: GCA_016124675.1. Lineage (GTDB taxonomy): Bacteria > Pseudomonadota > Alphaproteobacteria > Caulobacterales > Maricaulaceae > Oceanicaulis. The sequence goes on along the minus strand of WGNG01000015.1, from coordinate 68,043 downwards.
CGCCATGGTGCCTTCGGGGCCGGAGGGGCAGATGACAGATCACAAACCGCAGACGCGCTTTACCGCGCTGTATGGCGGCCAGCGGCTGGAGAACGGGCGCGCCGCCGCGGCGCCGCAGGGCGTTGTCTGCATTCCTGACATGGATGGCGGGGACGGTTCGGGGCAGCGCGTGCGCCGCCCCGGATCGAGCGCGGTGGATCTGCTGGCGGGCCTGCTGGCGCGTTTCGCCCTGGCGGCCCAGTTCTGGACCTGGAGCCGCGCCAACGCGCTGCCATTGAGCGATGCGATGGACTGGCGCGCCTGGGTCACGCCGGAACCCGGCCTGGTGGCCGCGTCGCGCATCTGGACGCGCGGCCAGCTTGATCCGGAGCTGACGGCGATGGCGCTTTTGGCCGTGGCGCTGATCATCACATCCAGCCTGGCGCTGGGATTGCTCACCCGCCTGGCCGGCCTTGCCGCGGCGGCAGGCGCGCTGTGGCATATATTGTTCATCCTGCCCGAGGCCTGGCCGACCACGCTCGCCTGGGGCGCGCTGGGCCTGTATCTGGCCCTGCGCGGGGCGGGACCAGCCTCGCTGGACTGGATGGCCGCGCGCCTGGCGCGGCTGGGATAGCGAGGCCGCCTGAGCAGGCCGGGCGCCCTGTCCGGGTTGCGCACAGGCAGGGTCCGTGATGTGTTGCCAGCGTCTGTTCGCGCCGCCCGAGCGAGGCCAAGCCCGCCATGCCCATCTACCGCAATGTCGCCACCGTCATGGCCGCCACCCTGCTCCTGCAGGTGGCGCTGGGGGCGCTGGGCGTCGCCCTGCCGCTGGTGATGAACGCGGCGGCCTGGTCGGCGATCTCCATCGGCGCCGTGGTGGCAGGCTATAGCGCCGGCTTCATGGCGGGCGCCTTTACCGCCCCGCGCATCATCCGCTCCATCGGCCATATCCGCGCCTACGCCGCCTATGCCGGCGGCGCCGCCGCCGCGACGCTTGCCCTGGCGCTGGGCTCAGACTTCACCTGGTGGCTCGTGTCGCGCTTTGCGTTCGGCGTGTGCGCGGCGGGAATCTTCGCCGTCGCCGAAAGCTGGATCGCCGACGCCACCCCGTCAGAGCGGCGCGGCGCCGTCATCTCCGCCTATCAGATCGTCGGGCGGCTCGGCCTCATTCTGGGACCGTTCGTGATCGCGCTCAGCGGCCTGGTGCTCGATGACTCGTTCGTGGTGGCGGGCATATTCCTGTCGCTGGCGCTCATTCCCATCGTGTTCACCGGGCGCGGCCAGCCAGCCCTGCCCACCGGAGCCACCGTGTCGCCGCTGCGCCTGCTCACCATCGCGCCTGCGGCGGCGGCCGCCGTGTTCTTCGCCGGCATCATCAATACCGGAACCCTCGCCTTCATGCCGATCTGGGCCGAAACCCTGCAGGCAGACTCTCCCGCCGGCGCGGCGGCGCTGGTGCTGGCGGCGATCTATAGCCTGTCCATGCTGGCGCAATGGCCGGCGGGGTGGATTTCCGACCGTGTCGACCGGCGCCTGGTGATCGCGGGGCTTGCAGCCCTGTCGGCGTTCTTCGCCATTCTCCTGGCGGTGCTGCTCAATCCGGGCCTCATCGGCGGCGCCGTGCTGGCGGGTTTGTGGGGCGCGTCCAGCCTTGGCTATTACGCGGTGGGCGTCGCCCACGCCGCCGACCGCTCGCGCATCGAGGACCTGCCCGCCATCGCGTCGGGAACCCTGCTGGTCTGGGCGGCCGGCGCCGTGCTGGGCCCGATCCTGTCGGGCATCGTCTTTGCCGGACCGCTGGGCGCGCGCGGCCTGTTCCTGTTCGCCGCCGTGTTCAGCGCCCTTCTGGCAGCGGGCATGCTGTGGCGGCGTTCGGTGCGAAAACCGGTGCGCGAGGAGGAGCGCGAGCCCTTCGTCTATCTCACCGCCACCTCCGCCGGCCTGGCGGGCATTGACGCCGCGGCGTCTCAGCCGGAAACCGGGCCAGAGGCCGAGCCCGAACCGGCGGCCGGGATGCGGCCATGACGGCGCTGACCCTGCTGGTGATCCTCATCCCCGCCGCCCTTGGCGCGGCCGCGGCGCTCGCCCTGCGCCGGCCGCTCAAAGGCCTCGGCCTGACCGCCTGGATCGGCTGGACCTTGCTGGGCGCGGGCCTGCCCGTGCTGACAGGGCAACTCGCCGCCCTGGCGCTGGCGTCCGCCATCGAGCGCGCAGTGGCGGCCTGCGAGGCGGACGGGGGCGCCGCCGCGGCATGCACGGGCGACCCGTTGCCGGTGGTCCTTGCCCTCGCCGCCGGGCTCGCCGGCGGGCTCGGCTGGGCGGCCGGGGCGATCAGCCTGCGCCTCGCGCCGGCACCGGGGGGAGATTGACCCGAACTGTCACAGACAGGTGCGTTGCCAGTGCAGGCGGCAGTGTTATAACCGCGCCCGGCGTCCCGCGCCGCAGCGCATAATGCCTGCGCGCCTATCCATGTGTCCTTCAACAAAGAGTGTCCGGCCCCCATGAACATCCACGAGCACCAGGCCAAGGCCCTGCTGAAATCCTTTGGCGCCCCTGTCGCCGACGGCGTCGCCGTGTTCTCCGTCGAGGAGGCGCGCAAGGCCGCCGATCAGCTGCCCGGGCCGCTCTGGGTGGTGAAATCCCAGATCCACGCCGGCGGGCGCGGCAAGGGCAAGTTCAAGGAGCTGCCCGCCGACGCCAAGGGCGGTGTGCGCCTCGCCTTCAGCAAGGAGGATGTGGAGCGCCACGCCAAAGAGATGCTGGGCCATACGCTGGTCACCCACCAGACCGGCCCGGCAGGCCGGCAGGTCAACCGGCTCTATATCGAGGACGGGGCGGACATTGCGCGCGAGCTTTACCTGTCCCTGCTGGTCAATCGCGATACCGGCCGGGTCGCCTTCGTGGTCTCCACCGAAGGCGGGATGGACATTGAAGAGGTCGCCGAGCACACGCCGGACAAGATCATCACGCTCAATATCGACCCGGAAACCGGCGTCACGCACGCCGATACGGTCAAAATCTCGGATGCGCTTCACCTGGACGGCGCGGCGCGCGAGGACATGGCGGCGCTGGCCCCGATCCTGTACCGGGCCTTCACCGAAAAAGACATGAGCATGCTGGAGATCAACCCGCTCATCGTCATGAAGGACGGCCGCCTGCGCGTGCTGGACGCCAAGGTCAGCTTTGACGGCAACGCCCTGTTCCGCCATGACGATGTGCGGGCCCTGCGCGATCTGACCGAGGAAGACGACAAGGAGATCGAGGCCTCCAAATATGACCTTGCCTATATCGCGCTCGACGGCGAGATCGGCTGCATGGTCAACGGGGCAGGCCTGGCCATGGCGACCATGGACATCATCAAGCTCTATGGCGCCGAGCCGGCCAACTTCCTTGATGTGGGCGGCGGCGCCAGCAAGGAAAAAGTCACCCACGCCTTCAAGATCATCACCGCCGACCCGAACGTCAAAGGCATTCTGGTCAATATCTTCGGCGGCATCATGCGCTGCGACGTCATCGCCGAGGGCGTGGTCGCCGCGGTGAAGGAGGTCGGCCTGAAAGTCCCGCTGGTGGTGCGCCTGGAAGGCACGAATGTGGAGCTCGGCAAAAAGATTCTCAATGAGAGCGGGCTGGACATCACCAGCGCCGACGATCTCGATGACGCGGCGCAGAAGATCGTGAAGGCGGTGCGGGGGTAGGGCTTCAAGACTGTTCCGCCCGGCCTCCTGCTTGCGCGCCATTCCTCCACGGGTTATGTGTAGCACATAATCCGTGGAGCGCGGCCCGTGACCAAGAACCTCACCCTTGCCATCGACGATGACCTGCTGGACAAGGCGCGCGTGCTGGCCGCGATGAAACGCACGACAGTCAATGCGATGGTGCGCGATTTCCTCACGCACGAGGTGGAGCGCGAAACCTCGTCTGCCACCCGCATGGAAATGTGGAACAACCAGTTCAAGGCGTCCGACCAGAATTCGCAGCGCCGCGCGCGGCGGGTCAGCGGCGAGAAGCCCATTTTTGACCGCGAAGAATTCTATGAGGAGGTCATGCGTGAACGCGGCCTTCTTTGACACCAACCTCATCGTTTACGCGGCAGATACCGACTGCAGCACCCCAGAGCGGCGCGACATGGCGCGCAGCCTGCTTCTCAACCGGGACGTGACGGTATCCACGCAGGTCCTGATGGAGGTCTATGCCGTCCTGCGCCGCAAGCTGGGCTATGCGCCCCAGGAAGCGGCGGACTGGGTGCGGATGCTGAGACATGAAACGGTTATTGTCCCCGGCCCCGAAGACGTCATCTCGGCCATAGATACCGCCCGCCGCTTCGAGATTTCTCATTGGGACGGTCTGATCCTGCAGGCCGCCGGGAAGGGCGGGCTCTCCCTGGTGTACTCCGAAGACCTCAACCACGGTCAGGCCTATGGCTCCGTGACTGTCTGCAACCCCTTCATCGAAGACTTCCTCGCTTAATCAAAGGAATCCCATGTCCATTCTCGTCAACAAAGACACCAAAGTTCTCGTCCAGGGCCTGACCGGCAAGACCGGCACCTTCCACACCGAGCAGGCGCTGGCTTATTACGGCACCCGCATGGTGGGCGGCGTGCACCCCAAGAAGGGTGGCGAGAGCTGGACCAGCGGGCTGGACGGCGCGGCCTCCCTGCCGATCTTCGCCTCGGTCGCCGAAGGGCGCGAAGCCACCGGCGCGACCGCCTCGGTGATCTATGTCCCGCCTGCGGGCGCGGCTGACGCCATCATCGAGGCGATCGATGCGGGCCTTGAGCTCATCACCTGCATCACCGAGGGCATTCCGGTGATGGACATGGTGCGGGTGAAGGCGCGCCTCGACCGCTCGTCCTCGCGCCTTCTGGGCCCCAACTGCCCCGGCGTGCTGACGCCCGAAGAGTGCAAGATCGGCATCATGCCGGGCTCCATCTTCAAGAAGGGCTCGGTCGGCGTGGTCTCGCGCTCGGGCACCCTCACCTATGAAGCGGTGTTCCAGACCAGCCGGGCGGGGCTGGGCCAGACCACGGCGGTGGGCATTGGCGGCGACCCGGTGAAAGGCACCGAGTTCATCGACATGCTGGAGCTGTTCCTGGCCGATGACGCGACAAAGTCGATCATCATGATCGGCGAGATCGGCGGCGCCGCCGAGGAAGAGGCCGCGCAATTCATCAAGGATGAAGCCAGGAAGGGCCGCAAGAAGCCCATGGTGGGCTTCATCGCCGGGCGCACCGCCCCGCCGGGCCGCACCATGGGCCATGCCGGCGCCATCGTGGCCGGCGGCAAGGGGGGCGCCGACGACAAGATCGAGGCCATGAAATCAGCCGGCATCACCGTGGCCGACAGCCCCGCCCGCATGGGCGTCACGCTGGTGGAGGTGTTGAAGGGCTAGACGCCGGCTGCGTCTTGCGGGAGGCTGAGGCAATGGGTTCCGGGGGCGTGTGAGGGTTCGAGCCCATGCCGGCGCTCAACGCCCCAGACACCCGTATGCCGCATCGATCAGCGCCTGGGCGCGGGCGTCGCCGACGAGCACGTCCATCTGGCGGTTCATCACATAGGCGCCCGACACGCCGCGCACCGGATCGGCAAACACGCAGCTGCCGCCAAAGCCGTAATGGCCGACCGCGCGCGGTTCCGGGCCGAAGACCCCGAGGCGGCGATTGATCATCACGCCCGCTGCGAAGCTCAGGTCAAACGGCAGGACCCGGTCAGGGCCCGCGGTGCGCGGCTTCATGGCGGCGGCGAGCGTGGCCGCGCCGAGGAAGGCCTCGCCATCGAGCCTGCCCTCGCAGGCGAAGGGCGCCATCAGCCGGGCGAGCGCAAGGGCGGTGGCGTGGGCGTTGGCGGCGGGCAGCTCGGCGCTGCGCCACGCGGCGGCGCCCTTGCGCCCGGGCGAAGCGCCGGGATTGAGGAAGGCGGCCCGGGTTTCCGGCGTGATCGTCCCGAGGTCTGGCGCGCGCGGCGGCAGGATATGCTCGGCGGCGCGGTGGTGCTGGTCCTCTGGCAGGCCGATATGGCAGTCAATCCCGCGCGGACCGGCGATCAATTCGCGCAGGATCGCGCCGACAGAACGATGTTCCACGTCGGCGCGCCGCGCGATGGCGTCGGCCAGAACGCCAAAGCTCAAGGGGTGATAGCCCGACCCGTCTCCCGGCGCCCACATCGGCGCCATGGCGGCGAAATAGGCCTCCATCCTGTCACGGTCGAACCAGTCGGCAGGGTCAATCCCGTTCACCGGCCCGGGCACGCCCGCCTGATGGGACAGCGCCTGCGCCAGGGTGACCTCGCCCTTGCCGTGGGCGGCGAACTCAGGCCACAGCGCGCTCACCGGCGCGTCATAGTCTAGACGGCCCTGATCCACGAGCCAGGCCATGACCAGCGCGGTGACCGCCTTGCCGCTGGAAAAAACCGGAACCAGGGTCTCATCCGTCCACGGCCGGGTGCGCGCCCGGTCGGCCCAGCCGGCGTGCAGATTACACAGGACCTCGCCCTGGCGGATCAGCGCGAACGCCGCGCCCAGCTCGCCGCGCGCGGCGAAATTCTCTTCAAACACTGCCCGCACCGGCTCGAAGCCGGGCGCCAGCACGCCATGGATGTCGATGCTCATGGGCGCGAGCTAGCGCGCTGCGCCGCCCGGTGCAAGCGGGTGTGCAAGCGGGTGTGCAAACCCGCTACGCCCAGATCGCCATGCGCAGGCCCCGCGCGTCGCGCGGCGGGTCCTGCGGCAGGCAGACCGCCGACCCTGCCGCGATGCGCCGGGCGGTGAGAAGGCACAGGCCCGCGTCAATGAGATCGTCCGGGGCGGCGAGGCTCCTGCTGAACGGGTGCGGCTCGAACAGGTCCGGCGCGAGGCCGCTGGCGGCCAGTAGGGCGAGCCGCTCCGCCCGGCCCTCGGGCGTTTTCTTGCCATGCAGGGCGGGCGCGCCGGTGAGCGCCGCGATAATGGTTTCAGGATGGGTCTCGAACACGCACCCTTCCAGCATCCCGGTCATCGCCGCGTCGATCTCACGGATTTTCGCAAACAGGGCAAAGGACTGGGCTGCGACGCCCGCGCCCCCCGCCGCCCGGCTGAGGGCGTCGGCCTCGGCGCGGGTGCGGCCTTCAAAGGCGGCGCGCAGCGGCGCGGGGAAGATGGAGCTGCGCCGCGCGCCCAGCATCGTCCGGGCCGCCTGTTCGCAGGCGCGCCCGCCCCGGCCATCGGGTCCGGGGCGCTCGGGCAGGCCGATGGGCATGTCGACGGCGATGATCTGGGCGCCGGTGTCGAGCGCGTCGGCAAAGCGGGCGAACAGCGCCACGCGCGGCGGCTCGATACTATTGAGATCGGCCATCACCCCGGCCCAGCCGCCCCGGCAGCCGTCAAGCCCCAGCGCCCAGGCCGGCCGGCGCGCGCCGGTCCGGCCCGCCGCTGCAGTGGCCGGCGCGATCAATGGCGCAGCAGGCGCGAACGCCGCCGGGTCTGTGAGCGCGGCTTGCGAGATCGCCAGCGCCGCCGCGCCGGCCGGGGTGCGGGAGAGCACATGGCTGACCCGTGCGGCGCCGGCGCGGGCGGCGTCCGCCCAGCTGGCGCCCGTGAGGCGCGCCGCCAGCGCGCTGGCCGCGAACAGATCGCCCGTCCCGTTGGGCGTGCGCCCGCCCGCGCCGAGGCGGGCGGTTTCCAGCGTCAGGGGCGGTCCGGCGCCGTCCAGCACCAGAACGCCCAGCCGGTCACCCGCCGCCGGGGAGGATGTGACCAGCGACGCCGGCGCCAGCGCGCGCGCGGCCGCTTCAGCGTCCTGCGCGCTCTGAATCGCGCGCCGGGACAGCCAGGCAAGCTCGAACAGATTGGGCGTGATCACGTCGGCGAGCGGGACAAGGCGCGCCGCGATCCCCATGGCGGTGGCGCGCGGCACGTAGAGCCCGCCATCGCTCGCGTCCGCAGCGCCGTCGCCGAGAATCGGATCGACCATGACCAGAAGCCCGGGATTGACCTTCCGTGCAGCCTGAATGAAGCGCGCCGCCGCCGTGGCCTGTCCGGGGCTCGCCATGTATCCGGTCAGGATGGCGCGGGCCGCGCCGGGCGCGCCAGTGGCGGCGAGCGCTTCGAGCAGGCTGTCAAAATCCGCGTCGGCCAGCGCCGCCCCGCCCGTGGGGCCAAGGCCCGGATGACGGCCGAAACACACCGTGGGGGCCAGACAGGTTTCGATCCCCGCGGCATGGAGCACGCGAACGCCCAGCGTCCCGCCCACGGCGCTGCCGGCGAGCTGGGAGCTGATGACGATCACGGGTCCGTCAGCGGGCGCGGCGGTGGCGGGCTGAGGCGGGCGGCTGGCGCGGGTCATGCGGGTCTTGTAAGCCTTGTATCCATGACTGGCGAGCCGTCACCCTCCAGCGATCGGCGCGCGCCCCTGCGGCGTTTGCGCTCGGCGCTGTATACGCCCGGCGACCGGCCGCGCGCGATAGACAAGGCGTGCAGGCTCGGCGCGGACGCCCTGATCCTCGACCTCGAAGACGCCGTGGCGCCCGACCGCAAGCCCGCCGCCCGCGCCGCCGCCCCGGACGCCATCGCCGCATTCCGCGCCGCCGGGCGATACAGCGTGCTGCGCATCCATGCGCCCGGTGACGCGCAGACCCTGCTTGATCTGTCCTGCGCCGCCGCCGCCCGGCCCGATGCGGTGCTGGCCGCCAAGGCGGAAGACGCCGGGGCCCTGGCCGACTTGCGCGCGGCGCTTTCCGGCGCGGGCTGGTCCGGCCCGCTCTGGCTGATGATCGAAACCCCGCGCGGCATGTTTCTGGCCGAGCACCTGGCCACGGCGCCGGGCCTGGCCGGGGCGCTGGGGGTTGCTGTGCTGGTGGCCGGCGGCAATGATCTGGCGCTGGGCCTTCGCCTGCCGGACGGGCCGCACCGGCGCGCGGCGCTGACGCCGCATCTGGCCCGCCTCGTCCTGGCGGCGCGGGCGGCGGATCTGGGGGTGCTTGACGGCGTCTACAACGCCCACACCGACGAAGCGGGGTTTGCCGGCGAGGCGCGCGAGGCGCGCACGCTGGGCTTTGACGGCAAGACCCTGATCCATCCCGCCCAGATCGCGCCGTGCCACGCGGCGTTCAGGCCGGACGACGGCGAAATCGCCCAGGCGCGCGCCATTGTCGCCGCCTTCGCCGATCCCGCCCATGCGCAGCGCGGTGCGATCGCGGTCAATGGCGTGATGGCCGAACGGCTCCATCTCGACGCCGCCCGCGCCACGCTCGCGGCTGCGGGGCTGGACGACAACGAGTGAAACACATGGAATTCTGGCACAATCCGCGCTGCTCCAAGTCGCGCCAGGCGCTGGCGATCCTGCGCGAACAGGGGATCGAGCCTGACGTGCGGCTCTATCTCGACCGGGCGCCGGACGCGGCGGAAATCACAGACGTCATCGCCGCGCTGGGCCTTGAAACCGCCCATGACCTCATCCGCACCTGCGAGCCGGCCTACAAGGCCGCGGGCCTGTCGCGCGATACCAGCGACGCGGCGCTCATCGCCGCCATGGCCGCCCACCCCAAACTCATCGAGCGCCCGGTGGTGATCCATGGCAGGCGCGCCGTGATTGGCCGCCCGCCGGAACGGGTGCTGGAGCTGGTTTAGGGGCGCCGGCTGTTTCCCCTCCCCCTCGGGGGCGTGAGGCCCCGTCCCCACCCGGCCCGGCGCTGCGCGCCGGTCCACCTTCCCCGTCAAGGGGAGGGAAAGGCAAGGCCTCACCCCGCCCCGCACGCCTTGCAGGCCGGGTCGCGGTGCAGGCGCACGGTGCGGGCGCGCCCTGACAGGCCGTCATGAATGAGCAGGCGGCCGAGCAGCGGCTCGCCTGCGCCGGTGATGAGCTTGATGGCTTCGAGCGCCATCACCGAGCCGATGATCCCGGTGAGGGCGCCGACAATGCCGGTCGTGGCGCAGGTTTCGGCGTCTGGCGGGCTTTGAGGCACAAGGCATTGATAACACGGAGCAGCCGGGGCCAGATGCGGCGCGAACACGCCCGCCTGCCCCTCCCAGCGCCCTACCGCGCCCGACACCAGCGGGATGCGCGCGGCGATGGCGGCGCGGTTGACGGCGAAGCGCGTGGCGAAATCATCGCAGCCGTCGAGCACCAGATCGCTGCCCGCCAGCAGGCCCGGCAGGGCGCCCTCGCCGGCCGTGACGGCGCGCGCGTCGATCTCAAGCGAGGGATCGAGGGCGGACAAGGCTTCCGCCGCGCGCTCAGCCTTCAGCCGGCCGACATCCTGCGTGCGGTAGAGGATCTGGCGCTGCAGATTGTCCAGGCTCACCCGGTCGGGATCGGCGATGCGGATCGCGCCCACGCCCGCCGCCGCCAGATACAGCGCCGCCGGGGCGCCCAGCCCGCCCGCGCCGATGATCGTCACGCGCGCGCGCGCCAGGCGCTGCTGGCCCGGGCCGCCAATCTCCCTCAGCAGGATATGGCGGGCATGGCGAACGGGATTGACGGGCACGGCATGTCTCCTGGCGGGGCGGCGCGTCAGTCAGCTTGGGTTCAGCCTTGCTGTCTAGGCTGGCGGGAGCGATAACACACTATCGGTTTCAGGAGAGGTCCCCATGCGTCATCTTGTGATCCTGGCGGCGAGCGCGCTCGCCCTGGCGGGTTGCGCCACGTCGGAAGGCTATCGCCAGCAGACCGCGCAGTTTCTCGGCGCCCATGCCGACACGCTGATCCTGGAGTACGGCTCGCCGCGTTCACGCGACCGGCTGTCGGACGGCTCGGAAGTCTGGACCTATCTGTCGCGCGAGCAGCACTACCAGTCGGGCGGCTACCGGTCGATTCCGCGCGAGCGGCGCGTCACCTATCGCGATTCCGAAGGCCGCGTGCGCGAACGCGTCGAGCAGTACACCGAAACCGTGTACGAGCCGCCGCGTCAGTGGATGGTGCAGTGCGAGACCCGCTTCGTCATCGCCCCCGACAGCCGGGTGGTGGATTTCCGCTTCCAGGGCGATGGCTGCGTCGCGCCGGAGATTTACTGAAGCGCGGCCGGCTCCGGCCTGGAACGCCCCGGGGGCCGAAGCCCGCCGCTGCTTGATGGCGCCGGAGTCCGCCGGATGATCCCTGTCCGGCAAGGACGCCCCTGCGGGCCGCCGCCGGGACCGGCCGGTGCCGGCCGTTTGAGGCGCCGGCGAAACCAGCTCGGCAAGAGCAGCGCACAGGCAAGGCCGCGCGGCGCTGCCAAGGGGCCGGCTTCTGCCCGCCCGGCGGGAGACGACAGCCTGTTGGCGGCGCCGCCTCGTCACGCGCGCCGCGCAACGCGGAAGCGCTGAATCAAAGCACTTTACATAATAAAGTCTATCATGCTATCCGCATCTCGATCCCGGCAAGGACGCCGGGCCGCCCCGCCTGTCCGGCGAACAGAGGAAAGGAGCACGATCATGACAGCACGCGATTCAAATCCATCCGGCGAGGACCTCGCCTATCTCAGCGCCATCGCCCGGTCGGGCGAGGACGCGCCGCTTCTGGGCGGGCGGTTTCTGGTCTGGTGGGCAGGCCTGACCAGCCTCGCCATCCTGACGCACTGGGCGATCCTGATGGGCTATGGCCCCTTCGGCGCCGGGGCGGTCTGGATCGGCTATATCCTTGTCGGATCGGCCGGACAGGCGGTCCTGGTCTGGTCCATCCGCAACAAGCCGGGCCAGGGCGCCGCGGCCAACCGGACCGAGGCTGCCGTGTGGATGAGCGCGGGCCTGGGCATTGGCGCGATCTTTCTGGGCGTGGTTGCCGGCGTGCAGGGCGGGCTGCTTGAGCCGGTGTTCTTCAGCGTCATCCTGCCGGTGGCGCTGTCGGCCTATGGCGTGGCCTGGATGACCGTCGCGCAAGTGTCGCGCCGGGTCGCCTTCTATGCGCCCGCCCTGATCGCCTTCGCCGGCGCGGCGGCAGGCATGGCCCTGGCTGCAGGCGCGTGGGTCTATCCGGTCGCCGCCGCAGCGCTGCTCGCATCGTCGGTGGCGCCCGGCGTGATGATGCTGCGCAGCGAGCCCAGGAGCCTCGGCTGATGGGCGCGTTCGACCCCCAGGGGCTGGACGACGTGATCCACGGCAAGCTGCGCCTGGCGGTGATGAGCTATCTGTCGGCCGTGGAGGATGCGAGCTTCACCGAGCTGCGCGAGCGCACGGCGGCCAGCGACGGCAATCTCTCGGTCCAGCTGCGCAAGCTCGAGGAGGCCGGCTATGTCGATCAGGACAAGCAGTTCGTGGACCGGCGCCCGCACACCCGCGTGCGCATGACGGACGCGGGACGCAGGGCCTGGATCGCCTATCTCGACGCCCTGCGCGCAATGATCGAGGCAGGGTGAGCGGAGGGGCGGGGGCGGCGACGTCCCCGCCCCTCGAGGCGCAGGGTCTCCGATAACGCTTGGCGGTCGGACCCCGCCCTCACCCGTTCTTTGCGGATCGCTCCTGAAGTGGTCACCCGCAAGCGCCCGGGCGGATCAGAGGCCGGCCCGACCCGGACCGGGTCCGGGCACGGCCAGGCTTGACCGGGCGGGCGCGCCCGCGCGCTCCCGCCGCCCGGCACGGCCCGACCGATGTATCCGCTTGCCCGGCGGCGGCTCACTGGCGTTGGCCCGGATGCGCCGGACATGTCGTGCGCAGACCTATGCAACCGGGTTGAGGGGCGGAAGCCGATTCGCCAGGTGGCGTGCTGTGCAGGAGGCGTTTTAGCCGCCGCCAAACCGGGCTCTTCAGGCGACCCCGGACTGTAACCCGTCCGTCCGGGCGGCGAGTGCGGATGCAGCTGCCGATCATCTGGATCGCCAGGGCGGCGCAAGCGTGCCGGGATGGCGCCGGCAGCCGCGTCGCGGCGTCCACGAATGCCGGCGCCGGGCGCGCGCGCCCCGGCCTGCGCCCTCAGCCCAGTCCCAGCGCCGGCGACGCGCCGCTCCGGGCGCCCGGGCGTGAGACGGTTTGCGCCGGGGCGCGGGCCCGGCGGGCGCTGAGGGCTTCGGCGACGTGGATGCGGCGCACAGCGTCGGCGCCGTCGAGATCGGCGATGGTGCGCGCCACGCGCAAGATGCGGTGATAGGCCCGGGCGGTGAGGCCCATGGCCTCGCTGGCGCGCGCCAGCAGGTCGCGTCCAGCCGCGTCCGGCGCGGTGGCGGCGTCAAGGCGGTCGCCGGACAGGCGGGCATTGAGCCCGCCGCGGGCGATCTGGGCGGCGCGGGCGCGGGCGACCCGGGCGGCCGCCTCCGCCGTGCCTTCAGGTGCGGGCGGCAGGGCGAGATCGGCGGGCGTCACGGGCGGCACGTCGATCTGCAGATCGATGCGGTCCATCATCGGGCCGGACACCCGCGCCTGGTAGGACTCCACGCAGCGCGGCCCCCGCCCGCAGGACTGGCCGTTCTGGCCCGCCCAGCCGCAGCGGCACGGGTTCATCGCCGCAATGAGCTGGAAGCGCGCCGGAAAGGTCACGCGTTGATTGGCGCGGGCGACCGCGATCTCTCCGGTCTCCAGCGGCTGGCGCAGGCTGTCGAGCACCTGGGGGTGAAATTCGGGCAATTCGTCGAGGAAGAGCACGCCGTGATGGGCCAGCGACGCCTCGCCCGGCTTGATGCGCGATCCGCCGCCCACCATCGCCGCCATGGAGGCCGAATGATGCGGCGCGCGGAAAGGCCGGGTGCGCGACAGACGGCCGCGCTCCACCAGGCCCGCCACAGACTGGATCATCGACACTTCGAGGAGCTCGCGCGCATCCAGCGGCGGCAACAGGCCCGGCGCGCGGGCCGCCAGCATGGACTTGCCCGCGCCAGGCGGGCCGATCATCAGGAGGTTATGCCCGCCCGCCGCCGCGATCTCCAAAGCCCGCTTGGCGGTTTCCTGCCCGCGTACATCGCGCAGGTCCGGCGCCGGGCCGCCCTCGACGAGATCGCCGGGCGCCGGGCGCGCGATCACCTGTCCGCCCTTGAAATGATTGACGAGCTGAATGAGCGAGGCGGGCGCCAGGATCGCCAGATCGCCCCCCGCCCAGGCCGCTTCCGGCCCGCAGGCTTCGGGACAGATGAAAGCGAGATCCATCTCGCTGGCCAGCATCGCCGCCGGCAGGGCGCCCGGACACGGCGCGATGGAGCCGTCGAGCCCCAGCTCGCCCATCACCAGATGCCCCTCCAGCACGTCGCGCGGCAAGACGCCGACGGCGGCCATCAGGCCCATGGCGATGGGCAGATCGTAATGCGCGCCTTCCTTGGGCCGGTCCGCCGGGGCGAGATTGACGATCAGGCGCTTGTGCGGCAAAGCCAGGCCGATGGCGGCGAAGGCGGCGCGGATGCGCTCGCGGCTCTCGGCCACCGCCTTGTCGCCGAGCCCGACGACGGAAAAATTCGGCTGTCCGCCGGCGATCTGCACCTGCACGTCGACGGGCCGCGCCACCGCGCCCTCAAAGGCCGCCGAATGGGTCCTGAAACTCATGACCTGCCTCCCGCCATCCGCCTCCCGGGACACCCAGAGCCGGATATCCACAGACCGCCATATCCGGCGATCAAAGCAGGAACAATATTGGAACAGACCCGGCCCGGCGTCAACCCTCAAGCGTGAACTTCCTAACGATCATCCTGTAGCGCGATTTCAGGCCCGCCCGCCTGGGCAGCCCCGTCCGCTGCCACGTCGCACAGCTCGGCGCGCCGCTCGCCGCTCGCCGCGCGGGGGCAGGGCCGGGACGCCACGCGCTCAGGGCATCGCATAGTCCAGTCTCCGCCATCATGTTCGACAGCGGCAGGCGTCTGCGTCAAGCGCTGAACCACCCGGCACGCCGTCGTGCTCCACCCTTGCAAAGCCTTGTCCGGACATGGGTTGGCCGCGCCTGGTTCAGCTTGATTCACTTGCGTGAAAAACACGTGCATGCGCAATGTCGCGCACAAAACACCCTTCCAGGGAGGTTCACGCCATGGCCGTATCCGCCGCCCGCGCCGACCGGCGCCCTGACGCCATCGACTGGGACGGGCTTGACGCCCTCAAATACGCGGACGAGCGCGAGGCGGCGCGCCGGATCGACGCCCTGGTCGGTCTGGACGCCGGCGCCCGCACACGTGTGGGCGAGGCGGCGGTGGCCCTGGTGGAGCATGCCCGCAAGGCGCGGCGCTCGGCGGGGCTGATGGAAAGCTTCCTTCAGGAGTTTGGCCTCACCAACAAGGAAGGGCTCGCGCTCATGTGCCTGGCCGAGGCGCTGCTGCGGGTGCCCGACGCCAGGACCGCCGACGCGCTGATCGCCGAGAAGCTGGGATCAGGCGCCTGGGCCGAGCATGCGTGGAAGTCGGACAACTGGCTGGTCAACGCCTCCACGCTGGGCCTTATGCTCACCGGCTCGCTGATGGATGTGGAGCCGGCCGCGCAGCGCGATCCCGCGGGCTATTTCCGCCGCCTGACCGGCCGGGTAGGCGAGCCGGTGATTCGCAGCGCGGTGCGCCAGGCCATGCGCATTCTGGGCGAGCAATTCGTGCTGGGCCGAACCATCGCGGGCGCCCTGAAGCGGGGACGGGCGTGGAAGAGCGCAGGTGGGATCAAGCCCCTGTTCAGCTTTGACATGCTGGGCGAGGCGGCCCGTACCCACGCCGACGCGGTGCGCTATCATGAGCGCTATATGGCCGCGATCGCCGCCGTGGCGGCCAAGCGCCAGACCGGCCCGGTGGAGAGCGTGGACGGGGTCAGCGTCAAGCTGTCCGCCCTGCATCCGCGCTACAGTGCGGTGAAGCTCGCCGATGTGATGGACCAGCTTTACCCCAGACTGCTGGAACAGGCTGAAGCCGCACGCGCCGCCGATATCGGCTTTTGCCTGGACGCCGAGGAGGCCGACCGCCTGGTCCAGTCGCTGAAAATTCTGGAGCGCCTCGCCCATGAGCCTTCCCTTTCGGGCTGGAACGGGCTGGGCCTCGCCGTACAGGCCTATCAGAAGCGCGCCCATGCGGTGATCGGGCGCCTGATCGAGCTTGCCCGCGCCAGCGAGCGCCGCCTGATGGTGCGTCTGGTCAAGGGCGCCTATTGGGACAGCGAGATCAAGCAGGCCCAGGTCGCCGGCCATGGCGACTTCCCGGTCTGGACGACCAAGCCTGCGACCGATCTCAACTTCCTCGCCTGCGCCCGGCTGATGCTGGGCGCGCGCAGCGAGATTTATGGCCAGTTCGCCACCCATAACGCCCATACGCTGGCGGCGGTGCGCGCGCTGGCGGCAGAGGCGGGGCATGCGGACTATGAATTCCAGCGCCTGCACGGCATGGGCGAGCCGCTCTATGACGCGGCGGCGGAAACCTATGATGATCTGGCCCGGGTGCGGGTCTATGCGCCGGTGGGCAGTCACGAGGATCTACTGCCCTATCTGGTGCGCCGCCTGCTGGAGAACGGCGCCAATACCTCCTTCGTTCACAGCTTCCTCGACCCGGACGTGCCCGCCGGGGACGTGGCCCGGGGTCCGTTCGCGGCTGCCGCTGCGCTCGACCGCCACCCTTTCATCCCCGCCCCGCCGGCGCTCTATGGCGAGCGGCGGCTCAATGCCGCGGGCGTGGATCTGAGCCAGGTCCACGTGCGCGCCCGCCTGGCCGAGGCCCAGAAGCGCTTTGACGCCGGCGCGCCCTGGCCCTGCGGCCCGATCATCAAGGGCGAGGCGGTCACGGGCGGCGGCGCCACGCTGTGCAGCCCGGCCGATTTCGCCTTCGCGGTGGCTGAGGTGCGCGATGCGGGCGCGGCGGACATCGCCCGCGCGCTGGACGCCGCCCGCGCCGCCCAGCCCGGCTGGGATCAGCTGGGCGGGGCCAGGCGCGCTGTGATCCTGCGCGATATGGCCGATGCGCTGGAGGCCGAGACCGGCCGGCTGATCGCGCTGATGACGCGCGAGACCGGCAAGACGCTGGCCGACGGCGTGGCCGAAGTGCGCGAGGCGGTGGATTTCCTGCGCTATTACGCCGCCGAGGCCGAAGCGAAATTCGCGGCGCCCCAGCGCCTGCCCGGGCCTGCGGGGGAGACCAATCATCTTTCCCTGGCCGGGCGCGGCGTGTTCGTGTGCATCAGCCCGTGGAATTTCCCGCTGGCGATCTTTACCGGCCAGGTCGCCGCCGCGCTGGCGGCAGGCAATAGCGTGCTGGCCAAGCCGGCCGAGCAGAGCCCGCTGATCGCATTCGAAGCGGTGAAGATATTCCTCAAGGCCGGCCTGCCCGCCGGCGTGCTACACCTTCTGCCCGGCGATGGCCGGGTCGGTTCGGCGCTTACGGGGCTTGAGGATATTGACGGTGTCGCCTTCACCGGGTCGACGCAGGTCGCCCGGCTGATCAACCGCACGCTTGCCGCCAAGGACGGGCCCATCGTGCCGCTGATCGCCGAAACCGGCGGGCTGAACGCCATGTTCGTGGACACCTCGGCCCTGAAGGAGCAGGTGATCGACGACACGGTGCATTCCGCCTTCGGCTCGGCGGGCCAGCGTTGCTCGGCGATGCGCCTCCTGATCCTGCCGCAGGAAAGCGCGGACGGGCTGATCGAGGGGCTGAAGGGCGCCATGGACGCGCTGGCTCTGGGCGATCCGTCTGACCCCGCCACGGATATCGGCCCGGTGATCGACGCCGACGCGCTGACCATGCTGGACGCCCATCTCGACGCCATCACGGGGGCGGGAGCGCGGCTCCTGCACCGCGCGCCTCTGGACGCGGGCGTGAAGGCCAGGGGGCTGTTCTTTGCGCCGGCGCTGGTGGAGATCGATGATATCGACCAGCTCACCGAGGAGACATTCGGGCCCGTCCTGCACGTGCTGCGCTACAAGCGCGCGCAGTTGCCGTCGATCGCGGCGCGCCTGGCCGCCAAGCGCTACGGGCTGACGCTGGGCGTGCACTCGCGGCTGGAGCGATTCATGGCGATGGTCCGCGCGGCGGTTCCGGCGGGCAATGTCTATGTGAACCGGTCGATGATCGGCGCGGTGGTGGGCGTGCAGCCCTTTGGCGGCGAGGGCCTGTCAGGCACCGGACCCAAGGCGGGCGGGCCCCACTACCTCGTGCGCTTTGCCGCCGAGCGGGTGATCACCGTCAACATCGCCGCCCAGGGCGGGGACCCGGAATTGCTGAGCCTGTAGGGTCA
Source organism: Alphaproteobacteria bacterium (assembly GCA_016124675.1). Lineage (GTDB taxonomy): Bacteria > Pseudomonadota > Alphaproteobacteria > Caulobacterales > Maricaulaceae > Oceanicaulis. Next base: position 50,015 of record WGNG01000015.1, on the reverse strand, counting down.
AATCTTGTACCGGCGGTCGATTCGGATTAACTTAGTCAGGTTGACTTAGCTAACCGGAGGCCGCCATGGCCCGCACCGTGACCGTGCACGAAGCCAAAACCCATCTGTCACGCCTGTTGCGCGCGGTGGAGGCCGGCGAGGAGATCATCATCGCGCGCGGCGACACGCCGGTGGCGCGCCTGTCGGCGGCACAGCCTGCGCCCACGGTGCGTCATCAGCCAGGGGAGTGGGCGGGAATGTTTGGCGTCAGCGAAGACGCGCTTGATGCGCTCGCCGAGCCCATGAGCGAGGCGGAGATCGCCGCGTTTGAACGGGTCGACAGCTCGCTCGCGCCATGACGTTGATGCTCGATAGCGCCGTCCTGATGTGGTGGCAGTTCAACTCGCCAAGGCTGAGCGAACGCGCGCGGGCGGCGCTACATGCAGCCGAGATGCTTCTTGTCAGCCCGGTCAGCGTGTGGGAGCTGGCCATCAAGGCCGGTTCGGGCAGGCTTCCGGTTGATAAGGGTTTCTGGCCTGCGCTGGACGTCCGCCTCGCGCGCCCGCCTTTCAAGCTGATCGAGGTGACGCTTGAAGACGCGATCAGCGCCGGTTTCCTGCTGCGCCATCATGGCGACCCCTTCGACCGGATGCTGGTGGCGCAGGCCATCGCCCGCCGCGCGCCCCTGGTCAGCCCGGACGCGGCGCTGGACGCCTATGCCGTCCAGCGCATCTGGTAGTCGCGCAGCGCCTGAACCCTATTCCGGCAGATCAAAACTCATCAGCAGCGTGCGCTGGCTGGCGCTGAAATTGTCGTCGGACAGGAGATAGAGGCGCTGGCGGCCGTCGATGGTCACCACAGCGGCGGCTTCGATATTGTCCACGGTCATGTCCGGCGTGATCTCAGCCAGAAACTCGGCTTCGGGCTGATTGTCCGGATCGAGAATGGCCGCCTCGCTGACGCGGCTGATGCCGATGGTGTTGCCGAGATCGCGCCGCCAGAAGCGCTGCACGGCGAGAAGCTGGCCGCCGCCCAGCTCCGCAAAGGCCACCAGGCCGAACCCCGGGGCCAGCTGGACGCGATGCCCGGCCGCGTCCGCGCCGGGATCGGAGAGATCATAGCGGAAGACCGTGTGAACGCCGGTGATCCCTTGCGGATACTCCACCCCCACCCAGGCGAAGCCCGCCTGGACGGCGAGGGCTTCCAGAGAGCCATTTTCAGGCAGGCCGGCGGCGCCCGGCGGCGGGGGCAGGCGGGTGGCGTTGGCTGAACCGATCTGCGACCAGTCCTCGCCCAGAATATAGGATTCCACCCGGTGGCGCCGTTCAAAGCTGACGAGATAGACGCCTTCAGCCACGCGGGCGAGGCCCTCGGCATCCGCCCAGCCGCCTTCGAACGGGACACCGTCGGCATCGCGCAAGGGCGCCATGCGGGCATTCGCGAGGCCTGACGGCGCGCCGGACGCGTCATGCATGATATCGGCCACCAGCCAATGGCCGCGATCGGACAATGCCAGCAGGCGCGTGCCGTCCGGGCTCAACTCGAGCGCTGAAAACCCGCCAAAGGCCGGATCATCGGATGTCAGGACGAGGCCGCCGCGATAGGTCAGCGCGCCCAGATCGCGGCGGTCTGGCTGATCGGGATAGAGCGGGACGGCGACCGCCTCGATGGCGACCGCGCGTCCGGCAGGGCGCGTCTCGCCCGCCTGCGCGCCGCACGCCGCCGTCAGCGCCAGCGCGCCTGCAAGCCAAAGGGGTTTGAATGACATCATGGCTGCGGCCCGCCCGCATCTGCGGCGCGTGCGCGCCCGAACGGGAGGAGCATGACACGGTTCAATGACGGTTTTTAGCCAGCAGCGTGACGGACGGATCCGGCCGCCTGCACCGGCTTCACCACGCTTTCGGGAAGATCCACGCCGAAGACGCGCTGATAGAACTCCGCCAGGATGGGGCGCTCCAGCTCATCGCACTTGTTGACGAAGGTGAGGCGGAAGGCCAGGCCCGGATCGCCGAAAATCGCCGTGTTTTCCGCCCAGGTCAGCACGGTGCGCGGGCTCATCACGGTGGACAGATCCCCCGCAATGAAGGCATTGCGCGTCATCTCGGCGATCTTGACCATGTCTGCGATCTGCTTGACGCCCTCGGGCGTCTGGGCGCTCTCGCCGATCTTGGCCGCGACGATGGCGCACTCGGTGGCGGCGGGCAGATAGTTGAGCGTGGCGACGATGGACCAGCGGTCCATCTGGCCCTGATTGATCTGCTGGGTGCCGTGATAAAGCCCCGTCGTGTCGCCCAGACCGACCGTGTTGGTGGTGGCGAACAGGCGGAAATGCGAATGCGGCCGGATCACCCGGTTCTGGTCCAGCAGGGTCAGCGAGCCCGAGGACTCCAGCACGCGCTGGATGACGAACATCACGTCGGGGCGGCCCGCATCATACTCGTCAAACAGGAGCGCCACCGGACGCTGCAGGGCCCAGGGCAGAATGCCTTCCTGGAACTCCGTCACCTGCTGGCCATTGCGCACGACAATGGCGTCCTTGCCCACCATGTCGATGCGGCTGACATGGCTGTCGAGATTGACCCGGATCATCGGCCAGTTGAGGCGTGCGGCCACCTGTTCCACGTGGGTGGACTTGCCGGTGCCGTGATAGCCCTGGATCATCACGCGCCGGTTGAAGGCGAAACCGGCCAGAATGGCGCGCGTGGTCGCCGGATCGAACACATAGGTGGGATCGATCTGAGGCACATGCTCGCCGCGCGTGGAGAAGGCGGGGACCTTAAAGCCGGGATGAAACCCGAACAGGGCCTTGCAGTCGGCGGTCGCGTCGGGCTTGGCGGAAAGCAGGGCGTTGTCGGTCATGTGCGGTCCGGGTCTGGCTGTCGAAGGCGCAGGGCGAGCAGGCGTCATCCGCCTTACCTAGCGCGCACACGCCCGCGGCGCCACCTTCTAGGCGCCATCACGCCATCCCGGCATTCTTCAAGATCTGATAGCTCGCCACCACCCTTTGCAATTGCTCTTCCATGGAGCGGTCGCCGCCATTGGAGTCGGGGTGATAGGCGCGCACCAGCTCGGCATAGCGCTTGCGCACCTCGCCGCGCGAGGCGGTGCGTTCGAGGCGCAGGGTTTCCAGCGCGCGCTGGTGCAGGCGGCCGAGGCCCGGCTCGGGCTCGGCCCTGGCCCGTTCGCGCGCGCGCTCGGCGCCGGGCGGCGGGCGGTCGCCGAACAGGGAGAAGGGGTCCGCGAACCCGTCCTGGAAGTTTTTGGCCGCGCGCTCGGCGCGCTTGCGCGTGCCCGACCCGGCGGAGAAATTCCAGGTGGGGCGGTGGCCGTACTGGTCGGCGCGCGCATGGGCGCGGGCCTCGTCCTCGCTCATGCCCTCAAAGAAATTCCACGCCTTGTTGTATTCGGCGGCGTGGGCAGCGCAGAAATGATAGTACTCTCCGGGCAGGGCCGGGTTTTTCGGCGAACGGGCGGTCGCCTTGGCGCGGCATTGCGGGTATTCGCACACGCGTTCGCGCGGCCCGGCCGCGTCACGCGGGGGCTTGATGCGGATGTCGACAAACCGCGGGCGGTATTTGTAATCGCCGTCCATGGGGCCAAGTATGGGGTGCGTCCGGTTTGCGGGCAATGAACGGGTGATGCGCATGACCACAATCGCACAGCAGATCGAGGCCGCCCTGACGCAGGCGCTGGCGCCGGCGCGGCTTGCCGTCATCGATGACAGCCATCTGCATGCGGGCCATGCGGGCGCCCGCGCCGGCGGGGAGAGCCATTTCACGGTGGAGATCACGGCGGACGCCTTCGCCGGACAGAGCCGGGTGGCGCGTCACCGCCTTGTGAACGCGGCGCTGGCCGATCTGTTGGCCGGGCCGGTGCATGCGCTGGTGATCAGGGCCAAGGCGCCGGGGGAATAGGGCGCAGACCCCCTAATTCACCCATTTTCGCGCTTCCTCGATGATGAAGCCTGCGAAGGCGCCGACGCGGCGCGAGCCGCGCAGCTCTTCTGGATAGATCAGATAGGTTTCAAACACCGGCCCGCTCGTCTCGGGCAGGATGCGTACGAGATTGGCGTTCTCGCGCGCCACATAGTCGGGCAGGCCCGCAATGCCGATCCCGGCCTCGCACAGGCGCATGACGCCCTTGATGGTGTTGACCTCGGCGATGGGCTGGCGCGGGGCCTTGCCGGCGCGCCCGATGCTGAGCGGCCATCCCAGCTGCGGGATCGGGGCGAGATGGCGCGGTCCGTAGGCGACGATGGCGTGATCGTCGAGCTCCGCCTCGCTCGCCGGCGCGCCGCGCCGGGCCAGATAGGCTGGTGAGGCATAGAGATGCTGGCCGGCGTCCATCAGCTTGCGCTGGATGACGTCCTTCTGGGTCGGCGCCCAGGGCCGGATCGCCACATCGGCCTCCAGCCGGGCGATATCGAGCTCGTGATCGGTGAGCAAGAGGCGCAGGCGGATATTGGGAAAGGCGGCGTGAAACCCGGCGAGACGCGGCGCCAGCCAGATCGAGCCCAGGGCTGCGGGCGCGGTGACGCGGAGCAGCCCGCTGGGCTCGTCGCGCACGTCCTGCACCGCGCCTTCGGCCAGCGCCACCCGGCCGGCGATGTCGCCCGCAGCCTCGAACAAGACACGCCCCGGCTCGGTGAGCAGGAGCCCGCGCGTATGGCGGTGGAAGAGCTTGACGCCGAGGCTCTCCTCCAGCGCGGAGATCTGCCGGCTGACCGCTGACTGGGACAGGTTCAGGGTTTCGGCGGCGCCGGTGAGCGATCGCGCCTCGGCGGCGGCGTGGAAGGATTTCAGCTTGTCCCAGTCCATGGTCCGCTCCCTACACCCGGATCGTCATGCCGTCGGCCAGCGACTGGCGGTAGGCCCGCCAGGCCGGGACCATGCCCAGAAGCCCGGCCGCACCGGTGACGGCGGCAATCACGATCAGGTCCTGCAGGCCCGGCCCGGTCCCGATCAGCACAATGCCAAAGCGCGCTTCGAGCAGCGGTGATCCGAGATAGAGCGCGCCGTGGGTGAGACCGGCGCCGATCACCGCCCCGGCCAGCGCCAGCAGCATGGCCTCGGCCACCAGAAGGACAAAGATATGGCGCGGCCGGGCGCCAAGCGCACGCAGGATCGCCATTTCGCGGCGGCGCTCATTGAGGCTGGTGAGGATGGAGATCAGGATGGAGATGAGGCCTGTCAGCACCACAAAGGCCGCCACGGCGGCAAGCGTGGTTTCGGCGGCGCCTACCACCTGCCAGAGCTGGGCCAGGGCCACGCCGGGCATGATCGCCTGCAGCGGTTCGCGCGGATAGGTGTTGACCGCCCGCTGCAGGCGCAGCGCGCCCACCGGGCTGTCGAGCCCCACCAGAAAGGCGGTGATCTGATCCGGGCTGAGATCCATCGCCTCCAGCTCGGCGGAGGTGCGCCCCGTGCCGCGCCCGGTGGCGCCGTCGAGATGGATCGCCTCGATGGCTTCCAGCGACACGAAAACCGACCGGTCCACCGGCGTGCCTGTGGGCGCCAGAATGCCGGTCAGCGTGAAGGGATTGAGATCATGCTCGATGAAGCTGACCGCGCCGGCGCCATGGGCGACCACGATCTCGTCGCCGACACCATAGCCGAGCTGGCGCGCCACGCTCGCCCCGGCCACCGCCTCGAACAGCCCGTCAAACGCGTCGCCATCGGCAAACCGCAAAGGCCGGCGCCCGGCATATTGATAGCGCTCGAAGAACTCAGCCCTCGTGCCCACCACCCGGAAGCCGCGATGGGAATCGCCCAGGCTGATGGGCACGGTCCAGGCCACGCCCGGCGCATCGGCCACCTGCTGATAGCTGTCCCAGGTGATGTTGTTGGTGGCGTCGCCGATATGGAAGACCGAATAGAGCAGGAGATTGACCGGGCTGGAGCGCGCCCCGACGATCAGGTCCACGCCCGAAATGGTGTTCTCAAAGCTGGCGCGGGCGCCCTGACGGGCCTTCTCCACGCCGAGATACAGCATGACCGACACCGCCACGAGGGCGATGGTGAGCGCCGCCGTGAGACCCCGGCTGAGGATGGAGCGCCAGGCGAGCGAGAGGATGGGGGCGGCGCTCATGACGCCGCCCCGGCGAGCCGGGCGCGATTGAGCGCGGCGAGATCTTCGGCCCGGTCGAAATGGCGCGCCAGCGCCCCGTCATGGCTGACAAACACCAAAGCTGCGCCGGACGCCGCGCATTCTTCCATGAGCAGGGTGATGAAGGCGTCGCGGCTGTCAGCGTCCAGGGCGCTGGTGGGCTCGTCGGCGAGGATGAGACCCGGTCGGCCGATCAGGGCGCGCGCGGCGGCGACACGCTGCTGCTGGCCCACCGACAGGGCGCGCGCCGGGCGGCTCCAGACCTGGTCCGGGTCGAGGCCCAGCCGGGTCAGAAGGCGGCGGCCTTCCGCGTCCAGCGCCGCAGCGCCGTCCGGGCGGCGCCGGTCTGAAAACCGGCCCGGCAGGGTGATGTTCGCCCCGGCCGGCAGCCAGGGCAGGAGGTTGAACATCTGGAAGATCACGCCCACGCGGTCGGCGCGGAACCGGTCACGGCGCGCCGCGCTCATGGCGGCCAGATCCTCACCCAGCACCCGCACGCAGCCCTCGCGCGCGTCCAGAATGCCCGCGATCAGGCCCAGCAGGGTGGATTTGCCCGAGCCGCTGGCGCCCTTGAGGAAGACGCGCTCGCCGGGCGCCACCACAAGGCGGGGGATGTCGATCACGCAGGGACCGCGCCGCGCATAGGCGAAGCGCAGCTGGTCCAGTTCGATAGCGGGGGCGCCTGACGCGACAGCAGTCATGTCGTCTGACCTAGCGCGAACCGGCATCGCGGCCAAGCGCCCCCTTGCGGCCTAGTTGGAAATCTCCTCGCCCTCCGGCGTGATCCGGCGGGCCACGCCATCGCTCTGCGGCGTCGTATCGACATCGCGGATGGTGACCGAACCGAACCGGCCCTGACGCAGGAATTCCAGTCGGCGTTCGATGACCGTGACGACCAGATCGCGGGCATGCGGCGGCAGCACGTTGCACGGGCTTGACGCGGTCGGGCCCATTTCGCTGCCCGTTGAGACGACGTTGAAGCCGCTATCGCCCCCGCAACGGCCCACCCCATTCGTCAGGTCGGCGATCAGCGTGTCATAGGTCAGAAAATCGGGCAGCTGGCCGATATCGATGGACTGGCGCGTCTCGCCTTCGGCGAACGCCGTCAGATGGCTTTCAAGATCCTGCGGCCATTGCGGGAACAGGCTGTCACGCCATTCCTGGTACATCGGCGAGATGCGGTAGCCCTGGCTGGCCGCCTCGACGCCGCGCAGGGCGTTCACAAACTCGCCCGCACCTGCCGAGAGCTGCGACCAGACGCGCTGCCCCTCGAAAGGCTGGCGCTGGATGCTAGGGCCGCCCACGGAACCGGAGAAGAAGCCATACATGACGCGCGGATCGGACCAGTTGGCGCCGACAATGTTGAAGCGGATGTCATTGAGGCTGAGGCGCTGGCCGTCAATGGTGATGAGTGGGGCGTCGTGCAGGGGCTCCCCGTCAATGCGCATCCGCGCCACGTTCGTGACCGGATAGCGCCTGGCGATCTCGTCGATCACCACGATATTGTGCAGGTTCAGCCAGTAGGCCAGCTGCTCGTCCGCAGACAGGGTGGACAGCGGCACATGGCTGGGGAGGCTTTCCAGCTCGGCGCGATACTGGGAGATGACGTCCTCGTGCTCGCGCGACATCGTATGGAACACGACGCGATTGCCCTCATAGCGATAGCGCGAGGTGCTGCCCAGATTGATGCGCGTGCCCGTGCGCTCGAGACGGCCGCGGCCCGGCTGGCGGTCTGACCGGCCGACTTCGTAGACGATGCCGCCCAGGATCTCGGCCATGACGCTGTAATCAATCCGCACGCGGCTATCGGCGTCCTGTTCGGCGAAGCGCGCGAACGCCGGATCGGGCTGGGCGACGGCGCCGGGCGCGCTGGCCCCCGCCAGAGCGAGGGCGCAAACGGCGGCGGCGGCATAAAGGCTCCAGCGCGAACGCGCCGGGCGAAGGGCTGACAAGGCGGTCATGGCGGCGATCCCCAAAAGCAGGCGTGAACGGTGAGCGGGTGTATACGCGGGCGATCCCCGCCTGGTTGTTACGCCGTGATGAATTCTGTGTAATTCGTCACGCCGCATCCGCCGCCGCGTCATGGGCGGCGGCGGCCAGGAAGCGCTCGGCCTCCAGCGCCGCCATGCAGCCCATGCCCGCCGCCGTCACCGCCTGGCGGTATTTGTCATCGGTGACGTCGCCGGCGGCATACACGCCGGGGATGGATGTGGCGGTGGAATCCGGCTCGGTCACCAGATAGCCGCCGGACTTGGTCTCCAGCTGGCCGAGGAAGAGCCCGGTGGCGGGCGCGTGACCGATGGCGATGAAGACGCCGTCAGCGGGAATCTCCCGGGTCTCGCCGGTTTTGGCGTGACGCAGGCGCACGCCGGTCACCCCGCGCACGGGCGCGCTATCGCCCAGGATCTCATCCACCTGGTGGTCCCAGATCACCTCGATCTTCGGGTGTTTGAACAGGCGGTCCTGCATGATCTTTTCTGCCCGCAGGGAATCGCGCCGGTGCACGAGGGTGACCTTGGAGGCGAAATTGGTCAGGAACAGCGCTTCTTCAACGGCGGTATTGCCGCCGCCGACCACGACGACCTGCTTGCCGCGATAGAAGAAGCCGTCACAGGTCGCGCACGCCGACACGCCAAAGCCCTGAAACGCCTCTTCGCTGGGCAGGCCCAGCCATTTGGCGCTGGCGCCGGTGGCGATGATGACCGCGTCGGCGGTGTAGACCGTCCCCGAATCGCCGGTCAGGCGGAACGGGCGCGATGACAGATCGGCGGTCACGATGAGATCCTGCGCAAACTGCGTGCCCACATGCTCGGCCTGGGCGCGCATCTGCTCCATCAGCCAGGGGCCCTGGATGACGTCGGCAAAGCCGGGATAATTCTCCACGTCCGTGGTGATGGTCAGCTGGCCGCCCGGCTGCATGCCGGTGATCAAGAGCGGCTCCAGCATCGCGCGTGCGGCATAGATCGCGGCGGTATAGCCGGCCGCGCCCGATCCGATGATGACAAGCTTGGCGTGACGGGTCTGGCTCATGGGCCGGCATCCTTCAGTCTGATTTGGCGGTCGTTGCGGCAGTCAATCTGGCCGGATTCGCGCGCTTGAGTCCCGCCCGGAACCCCTCGCGCCGCATCAGGCGGCTCTCATGTCGCAGCGCGCGTCCAGCATTTCAAGCACGCGCTGCGCCGCTCTCTCGGTTTCGTGAAGCGGGACATAGTCCCAGCGCTCCAGCGCGCCCAGAAAGGGACGCACCGCGCCATGGCCCTCCAGCGCCGCGTAAAGGCGGCGGAACTTGCCCGGATTGCCATCCACGCCCAGCCGGTAGACCGGCCTTCCGGTGGCGGCGGCCTCGGTGAGCATGTTGGTGGAATCTTCGGTGACAAAAATCCAGTCCGCCCCCGCCAGAAAGGCGAAATACGGGTTCGGCCCGTCGCCCTGGTGCAGCCAGATATCAGCCTGTTGGCCATAGCGCTCGCGGATCAGCGCTGCAAACCCGTCCGGGGTGCGCCGCGACAGGGTGATCAGAAGGCCGATGCGCTGAGCGCGCAGCGCCTCGATCCGGTCAATGAGATAGGCGCAGGCGTCTTGCAAGAACCGGTGATGCCTGGAATCCCCGCCGATCAGCACCGCCGCACGGGGGCCGCGGATCTGGGCCAGCCGGTCAGCAAAGGCGAGGCGTTCGGCTTCCAGAAGCTCCGGCGTCACCCGGTTGGGCGAACCGATGAGGGGCAGCACGTTGGCGCCCTGGAGCCGGTCATGGCGCGGCGGCAGGATGAGATCAAACACCTCATGATGGGCGCGCGGGTCCTGGATATAGACCATCAATGCACCCGGGTACGCGGCCCGGACAGACCGCGCCGCGCGCACCGCCGCGCGCCCGCACCCGATCCAGATATCCGGCGCCGGACCATCCTGAAACGCCAGCGGCCCGGTGCGCGCCAGCGTAACCGGCGTGATGGCCAGTGGCGTGCGCCGCGCCAGCGCCTGCGCCAGTCCCAGCGCCTGGCTGGCCATCCCGGCCCGGCCGTCCGACACGGCCCAGCAGATGCGTGTGTTGCTCATGGCGACAGACTTGCCGGGGCGGGCCGCAAAACGCAAGCAGCCGGCGGGGGCGCCGCCGGCTGCGTGTTCATCCTGGACCGGCGCCGCCGGGGCGCTCAGATCCACTGCACCTTCAAGATTTCATACGTTTTCACGCCGCCGGGCGCGGTGACTTCCACCACGTCGCCGGTTTCCTTGTTGATCAGGGCGCGCGCGATGGGCGAGGAGATGGAGATCTTGCCCGATTTCACGTCCGCCTCGTCATCGCCGACGATCTTGTAGGTCGCCTCGGCGTCGGTGTCCTCGTCCACAACCGTCACGGTGGCGCCGAACTTCACCGTCTCGCCCGACAGCTTGGACGTGTCGATCACCTGGGCGCGCGCGAGCTTGTCCTCAAGCTCCTGCAACCGGCCTTCAATCCAGCCCTGGCGCTCCTTGGCGGCATGGTATTCGGCGTTCTCGGACAGATCGCCGTGGTCGCGCGCCTCGGAAATAGCCTGGATCACCGCCGGGCGCTCCACCGACTTGAGGTGCCTGAGTTCGTCGTCGAGCGCCTTGTGGCCCTCGGCGGTCATGGGGATCTTCTGCATGGGTGTCCCGTTTCGCGTCTTGAACGCCTGTAAACCAAAGCCTGCCCGGCAAGGGGCAGGCTATTGCGATCTGGTAGAATAGGATTGGAGCGAGCGCGGTTCAAGCTGGCCGGCATCAATCACCGCAATCGACTTGATCGCGGCGCGCGCCGCCGAGGCGGTGGTGTAGCACGGCACGCGCATGTCCAGCGCCGTGCGGCGGATGGAATAGCTGTCGATCAGCGAGCGCTGGCCCTCGGTGGTGTTGAAGGCGAGCTGCACCTCGCCATTCTTGATGGCGTCGACGATATGGGGGCGGCCCTCAAACACCTTGTTGACCCGGCGCACCGCCACGCCCGCCGCTTCGAGCGCCTGCGCCGTGCCGCCCGTGGCCAGCAATTCAAAGCCCAGCTCCGTCAGCGTGCGGCAGGGCTCGATCATCGCCGCCTTGTCGGAATCTTTCAGCGATATGAACACCGCGCCGGTGCGCGGCAGCTTCACCCCGGCGCCGAGCTGGGCCTTGGCAAAAGCCGCTTCGAAGCGCGCATCAATGCCCATCACCTCGCCGGTGGAGCGCATTTCCGGGCCCAGCACCGGATCGACGCCGGGGAAGCGCGCAAACGGCATCACGGCTTCTTTCACCGACACATGGGCCGGATCGCCCTGGGGCAGATCGAAACTGCCCAGCATGCGCCCGGCCATCACCTGGGCGGCGATGCGCGCCACGGGGGCGCCGATGGCCTTGGCCACGAAGGGCACGGTGCGGCTGGCGCGCGGATTGACCTCCAGGAGGAAAATCTCGCCGTCCTTGACCGCGAACTGCACGTTCATCAGCCCCTTCACCTTGATGGCGCGGGCCAGCGCCTCGGTCTCGCGCTTGAGCTCGGCGACGGTCTCGGGCGAGAGCGAATAGGGCGGCAGCACGCAGGCGCTGTCGCCCGAATGCACCCCGGCCTCCTCGATATGCTCCATGATCCCGGCGACCCAGACGCTCTCGCCGTCGCATACCGCGTCCACATCCACTTCCGAGGCGTCTGAGAGATAGCGGTCAAGCAGCAAGGGCGACTTGCCAGAGACATGCACGGCCTCGCGGATATAGCGCTCGAAGCTCTCCTGCTCGCGCACAATCTCCATGCCGCGCCCGCCCAGCACGTGGGAGGGGCGCAGCACCAGGGGGAAGCCCAGCGTGCGGGCGGCCTGGGTGGCGTCCTCCACCGAACGGGCGATGACATTGGGCGGCTGTTTCAGGCCCAGCTCGTCAAGCAGCGCCTTGAAGCGCTCGCGGTCCTCGGCCAGATCGATGGCGTCCGGGCTGGTGCCCAGGATGGGAATGCCGGCGGCTTCCAGATCGGCGGAGAGTTTGAGCGGGGTCTGGCCGCCAAACTGCACCACCACGCCGATGAGCTCGCCCTTGGCGCGCTCGGCGTCGATGAGCTCGATGACGTCCTCCGCAGTCAGCGGCTCGAAATACAGCCGGTCGGCGGTGTCATAGTCGGTGGAGACGGTCTCTGGGTTGCAGTTCACCATGATGGACTCAATGTCCATGTCGGCGAAGGCGAAAGCCGCGTGGCAGCAGCAATAGTCAAACTCGATGCCCTGGCCGATCCGGTTCGGTCCTCCGCCCAGGATCACCGCCTTCTTGCGGCCCGTGGGTTCGCTCTCGCACGCCCCGCCGGCCTCGTAGGTGGAGTACATGTAGGGCGTCACCGCCGCGAATTCGGCCGCGCAGGTGTCCACGCGCTTGTAGACCGGGCGCACGCCGAGGGCGCGCCGCGCCGATGTGACCTCCGCTTCGGACGCGCCGGTGAGGGCGGCCAGGCGCGCATCGGCAAAACCCATGGCCTTGAGGCGGCGCAGGCCATCCGCATCGCCCGGCAGGCCCAGCATGCGCACGTCTTCCTCGGCGGCCACGATCTCCTCGATCTGGCGCAGGAACCAGGGCTCATAGGCGCAGGCGGCGTTGATGCTCTCCACGCTCAGCCCCTCGCGGAAGGCTTGCGCGATCACGCGCAGCCGGTCCGGGGTGGGCTGGGACAGGGCGGCCAGCACCGCCTGGCGGCGCGCCGCGTCATCCTCGGCGGTGTCGAGGCCAGGGATCTCGATCTCGTCAAATCCCGACAGGCCGGTCTCCAGACTGCGCAAGGCTTTCTGGACGCTTTCCTGGAAGCACCGGCCAATGGACATGGCCTCGCCCACCGATTTCATCGAGGTAGTCAGGCTCGCCTTGGCGCCCGGATATTTCTCGAAGGCGAAGCGCGGAATCTTGGTGACGACATAATCGATGGTCGGTTCAAAACTCGCCGGCGTGGCGCCGCCCGTGATGTCATTGTCGATTTCATCGAGCGTATAGCCCACCGCCAGCTTGGCGGCGACGCGGGCGATGGGAAAGCCGGTGGCTTTCGACGCCAGCGCCGAAGAGCGCGATACGCGCGGGTTCATCTCGATGACCACCATGCGGCCGTCGGCGGGATTGACCGCGAATTGCACGTTGGAGCCGCCGGTCTCCACACCGATCTCGCGCAGCACCGCGATCGAGGCCGAGCGCATGCGCTGGTATTCCTTGTCGGTAAGGGTCAGGGCCGGCGCCACGGTGATGGAATCGCCCGTGTGCACGCCCATGGGATCGATATTCTCGATGGAGCACACGATGATGCAATTGTCCGCGCGGTCGCGGACCACCTCCATCTCGTACTCCTTCCAGCCGACCACGCTCTCCTCGATCAGCACTTCAGTGACCGGCGAGTTGTAGAGGCCCGAGGCGACGATCTCGCGGAATTCCTCGATATTATAGGCGATGCCGCCGCCCGTGCCGCCCATGGTGAAGGAGGGCCGGATCACCGCCGGCAGGCCCAGCTCCTCCAGCACGATCTCGGCTTCGGCAAGGCTGCGGGCGGTGCGCGATTTGGGGCTTTCAAGGCCGATGGAATCCATGGCGTTGCGGAAGCGCTCGCGGTTCTCGGCCTTGTCGATCACATCGGCGCGCGCGCCGATCATCTCCACCCCGAACAGCTCCAGCACGCCGCGCCGGTCGAGCTCCAGCGCGCAATTGAGCGCGGTCTGCCCGCCCATGGTGGGCAGGAGCGCGTCCGGGCGCTCCTTCTCGATCACCTTGGCGACCATTTCCGGGGTGATCGGCTCGATATAGGTGGCGTCGGCGAGCCCCGGATCGGTCATGATCGTGGCCGGGTTGGAGTTCACCAGAATGACCCGGTAGCCCTCTTCTTTCAGCGCCTTGACCGCCTGCACGCCCGAATAGTCGAACTCGCAGGCCTGGCCGATCACGATGGGCCCGGCGCCGATGATCAGGATGGACTGGATGTCAGTGCGTCTGGGCATGGGCGTGGCCTTTCAGTCAGACGCGCGCGAAGACCGGCCCCCGGGATTTGTCCGGGAGGGGCGTGCGGCGCGGGTTCAATCGCTGAAGCCCGTGTCTAACGCCTGCCGTGCGCCTTGGCGAGAGCCGGGTTGCAGGGCGGGGCTCAGCCCGACTTCAGCCGCGCCCCGGCGAGAGCCAGCCAGAGGGCGATCGCGGCCAGGAAGACCTGATATTCCATGCCGCCCATGGGGTGGGTTTCGGTCGCCATGAAGGCCCACTGACCCCAGTGAAGGGTCACAATCGCGCCCAGCAGCACCGGCAGGGCGGCCAGACCGGCCAACCGCGTGGCCAGCGCACCGGCTGCGCCGCTCATCAGCCCGCCTGCCAGGATCGCGGCACCGGCGAAGAGCTCGGCAAACGCGACAAGGCCCGCCAGTACAAGCGCGGGGGCCCCCTGCACGCCGAAGTTCGGCGTGATCATCATCATGGCGAAGGGCTCAAGGCCCATGGCGAACAGCTTGCTCAGTCCCTTGTGCAGGAATACGGCGGCGAATCCGGCGCGCAGCACCCAGTGGGCGGAGTGCAGGGCGGGCGCGGCTATGCGCTCGAACAAGCTTTCGGCTGTGGCGAACATGACAGTCTCCTGATGAATAGCGATAGCGCAGGGCCTGTCCCCGCGCCGCGGGCGTAAACTCGCCCGCGCGCTGCTCAATTGGAAATCAGCTCTTGGAGAGCCGGGCGTGACAATGGCTCACACCGCTGTGACGGGGCGGGGCCTGCACCCCGGCACACCCCCTACCCCAGCCGCAAATCCCGCCACAGATGGGGCGGAATGTCGGCGCGCACGCGCACGCGCGGGGCGACCAGCCACCAGGCGCGCTCGTGCAGGAGGGGGATGTTGGGCATGTCGGCGAGCAGTTCGGCTTCGGCTTCGCGGTGCAGCTGCGCCCGGCGGGCGCGGTCAAGTTCGCCGCGCGCCTGCGCCATCAGCGCGTCGAAGGCAGGGCGCCGGCCGCCCTCCCAGTTGGTATTGTCGGCGAAGCCCTCGCGGGCGAAGGGCTGGAGCATGAAGTCGGGATCGGATTTCAGCCCGCGGTCAAAGCGCGCCAGCGCCAGATCATAGTCGCCGCCATCCACCGCCGCGTAGAGATCGAGCGGATAGGTGGCCAGAAGCTCGGCCTGCACGCCCGCCAGTCGCCAGTCGTCGATGATGGCCAGCGCCACGCGGTCGCGGTCCCCGGCGCTGGCGCGCAAGGTCAGCTGCAGGGGATTGTCCGGGCCAAAGCCGGCGTCCGCCAGCAGGGCGCGCGCCGCCTCGATCGCGGGGCCTGCCGCCGCCGGAGCCTCGAGGGTGGGATCAGGGATGATGCGGTCGGCCGGCGTGGACAGGCCGAAGAAGAAATTCGTGTTGAGGTGGGCGCGGTCTATGGCGAGGCTGAGGGCCTGGCGCACGCGCGGATCGCGCAGGCGGGGGCTGGCGCAATTGACCTTGATATAGGTGAGAATGGGAGCCGGGAAGCTGCGCAACTGGTCGCCGATGCGCTCGCGCAGAAGGCCCAGCTGGTCACCCGGCGGGCGGTCGGCCAGATCGTAATCGCCCGCGCGGAAACGGCGCGCGCGCGCCGCGCCGTCATCGATCACATCGACGCGGATAGAGGCGATGCGCACGCCCTCGGCCCCGGCGAAGCGCGGGTTCTTCTCCAGCCGGTAGCTCATGGCCCCTTGTTCGGCGAGCAGGTATGGCCCGGCGCTGACCCAGTGCTCGGGCCGCGTCCAGTCGTCGGGGCGCGCCTCCACGGCATGGCGCGGCAGGGGATAGAACTCGCGCATCAGCACCGGGAACAGGCTGACCGGACGATCCAGCTCGAACACCACGGTCAGGTCGTCCGGCGCGCTGACGCCGATCTCTTCCGGCGCGGCCTGGCCCAGCAGGGCCGATTGCGCGCCTCTCACAGCGAAGAAATCGCCCAGATCGGCAAATCCCGCGCGCGGATCGACGGCGCGACGCGCCGTCCACACCACATCGCCGGACGTGATGGGCGCGCCATCCGACCAGACGAGGCCCGGCGTCAAGCGGAAGGTCCAGGTGCGCGCATCCTCGCTGCGCCAGGAGGCGGCCAGACCCGGGGCGAGCCCGCCCGAGGGGGAATACTCGGTCAGCGGCGCGTGCAGCTGCTTGTACAGGAGGGCGGCGGACGCAAACTGGCCTTTCAGGGGATCAAGGCTGTCCGCCTCGGAATCGATGGCCACGCGCAGCATGTCGGACGGCTCGCCGCTCTTGCCGCAGGCCGCCGCGCCCGCCAGCGCCAGCGTCGACGCCATCAGGCCGCGCCGGGTCAGGCGCATGCGCTCAGGGCGCCGGCCGGAAGATGAAATTATTGACATAGCCTGCCTCTCCCGCGCGGCCCCGGTGGTCCCGGTCCACGTCCAGTGCGGCGCGGCCGATCACCGCGCGGTCCCGGATCGCCTGTGAGATGTAGCCAAGCGATTCAACAAAATCGAGAGCGGCGTCAAGATCGGTTCCGGTATGGCGCTCCTCGATCTCGATAATCATCACCGGCCGGTCGCGGGCGATCACGCCGCGCGCACCCTCCAGCACGGCGCGCTCATGGCCTTCCACGTCGATCTTCATGAAGCCCACGGGCGGCGGATCGAGCGCGTCCAGCGGCGCAGTGCGCACCGGCACGCGCATATGCGCGGCGCCGGCGATTTTGTCCGGGTTCAAAGAGGCGCCCTGATTGGAATAGCGCCGCCCCGCGCCGGGTATCATCAGCCCGGCCTCACCTTCCGCATCCGACAGGGCGATGGCGTGGCAGGTCACGCGCGGCCCGGCGGCGCGTTTGAGGAAATCGAAGAGTTTCGGGTTCGGCTCGAACGCCCACACGGCCGGGCAGAGCGCGGCCATCTCATGGGCCCAGATGCCGCGATTGGCGCCGATATCGATGGCCAGGCGCTTCGGATCCACCAGTTCGGGCAAGAGGCGCAGGCCATACTCGCCCTTGCGCCGCTCGCGCGCGACAATCCGCCGGAGCTCCAGCCGCGCCGGCACCAGGGCGCGCTTGACGCGCTCCTCCAGCGTCAGGGGCGGGCCCGCCGGGCGGGTCACCATTGTGTCCGGATGCCTGCCCAGAGGAGGCCCTCTGTAGGCGCGCCGGCGATATGGCCGGGTTCCCGGGTGAGGCGGGCGGCCAGGCTGGCGGCGGTGGCATCACTGAGCTGGACGCGCCAGGCCGCTTCCATGGAGATCTCACGGCCCGAGGGCGCCAAGCTGGCGTAACGGCGCTCGTAAAGCGTCACATCGTCCTCATCCACCAGAACCGGAACCTGCGCCGACACCGCCCCGCGCTCCACGCGCAGCGGCTGGGCCAGCGTCAGCCCCAGACGCCCGCCCGCGAACGCCCGGTCTGCGCCCAGGCTCCACGCGCTGGCGGCCAGCGCCTGCTCGCGCCGTAGCGCGATGGGCAGGGCGATCTCCCCGGTGACATGCTCGACGCGCGCCGCGCCGCGCCAGCCCAGAGGCAAGGCGCCCGACCACAGGCCGGCGGTGAAGCGTGTGTCTGACCCATCCTGCTCGCCGAACCGTGCCGCCAGGAACCCGCCCAGCGACCGGTACGCCTCACGTCCCGATCCGGTCTCGAACCCGATTGTCTGGCCCGCGCGCGTGAAGGTCAGCGCGGCGGCCCGGAAGGCGGACGCCTCGCCGCCCGAGGCGCGCACATGGAAACCCACCGATCCGCCCAGGGCTGAGGTGCTGTAGCCCGCCGCCGCCCAGTCGCGCTGGCCGGTCAGGCGCGCGACCGCGCCGGAGAACTGTGTCTCGGACAACACCGACACGCCCGCCCCGCCCGCCGGCGCCGGGGCCGCGAAGCCGCGGCCCGCCTGCAGGCTGAGCCCGCCCTGGCGGAAAGCGAAGGAGAGGTCAGGCTGGGTCTGGTAGATATCGCCGGGCAGGTTGCGCAAAGCGTGCGGCTGGTCCGGCGTCAGGCGAATCATCACTTCAGCGGGACCGGCGCGCGTGACGCCGGTACGCGCCAGGCTGGACGCGGCCGCACTTTCCATGGCGTCGATCGCGCTGGCGTTCGACACCCGATCCGGGCGCGCCACGTCAAAGCGGAAGGGGCGGCGGAACTTGTCGCGCAGCACTGCGCCCTCCACCAGACCGCTGCGCCACATCCAGTCGCCATAAGGCCCCGTCGGCGCCTGCAGCAGGGCTCCCAGCGGCGCGGCCTCGCCCGTCGCGAAGCTGACCGATGAACTGCCAACAGGCTGGAAGGCGGCGGCAAGGTCGATGAGACCCCGGCCGAACACCGCATCGACGCCCGGATCGCCGAGATCGCGGGCGGTTTCAAACAGGATCTGCAGCGCCTCATTGCCTCGCAGGTTCGGGAAGGCCTGGATGAGCAAGGCCAGCGCGCCCGCGACATGGGGCGCGGAAAAGCTGGTGCCGGTATAGCGGACAAGCAGCGGTTCGCCCTCCTCGTCGTCGAGGAAGGGTGTGGTGATCCGCCGGCCGGGCGCCACCAGGAAGACGCCCGCTGAATCGCCCGCGCGGTTGGAGAAGGCTGCGCCCTGCACCTCGCCCACCGCGCAACCCAGTTCCTGACCCGGACATTCCACCGCCCCAACCGCGACCGCAAAGCCCTGGGCCCCGGCGGTGCGGGCGAAATTGGCCGGATAATTCGGGTTGGAGGCGTCGACCTCGTCATCCTCGCCATCATTGCCGGCGGAGATCACGATGAAAATGCCGGCGTCCGCCGCCCGGCGCAGCGCCGCGAACGTCTGTGAGAGCGCATCATTGCCGCCGACCTCACGCCCGAGCGACAGATTGATCACCCGTGCGCCGTTATCGATGGCGTAGTTGATGGCCGCGGCGACATTGGAATCAGAATAGCGGCAGCCGCCATCCTCCTCGTCCTCATCCTCGCAGCTGCCTGGCGTGTCGGCGCGCAGCGCCATGATCAAGCTCTGGAACGCCACGCCGTGCGCGCCGCGATCATTCTTGTTGGCGGCAATGACGCCGGCCACGCCGGTGCCGTGACCGTCAATATCTTCAAGGCTCCCGCGCGAGCCAACGATGTCGGTGCTGGTGGGATGGATACGTCCGGCAAGCTCGGGATGGTCCTGATTGATGCCGGTATCAACCACAGCGACGATGATCCCCTGACCCGTCGCGCCGGCCGCATAGGCGGTCGAGGCATTGATCAGGGCAAGCCCGTACTGGCGGTTATACTCCTCCGTCTCGAACGAGGACGGATTGCCCGGAGGGGGCGGAGGCGGGGGCAGGGGTGGCGGGGGAGGTGGCGGGGGCGGAGGCGGAGGAACCGGTGTCGGGCTGGTGATCGGCCCGGAAGCGCCGCCGCCGCCGCCGCATCCTGTGACCACCACCGCTGCAGCCGCAGTGAACACGGCCGCAAGCAAGGCCCGGCGCAGGCCCTTGGAATAAGTCATCTCGCATCTCCGGTCAGCGCGGACCCCCACAGCCGCGCGCATCTCGCCCCTCGTCCGGATATCAAGCTAGACCGCGCACCGGCGCGGCGCCAATCGAATCTTGCGCTCACAAACGGGCGGCCGAGCGGGATGCCGGCCGTGCAGTTAACGCAAGCGTCCCACAAAGTCGGCGAACACGCCGAAGCTGTCTTGCGGGCCGGGGCTGGCTTCGGGGTGGTGCTGGACGGCCATGACCGGCTTTGAGGCCAGGCGGAACCCGGAATTGGATCCGTCGAACAGGGAGACATGGGTCTCGATGGCGTCTTCGGGCAGGGTGGCGCGATCCACGGCGAAGCCATGGTTCATCGACACGATCTCCACCTGGCCCGTCTCGAGATTCTTCACCGGATGGTTCGCGCCGTGATGGCCCTGGACCATTTTCAGCGTGCGCGCGCCCACGGCCAGCGCCAGCATCTGATGTCCCAGGCAGATGCCCAGCACCGGCACGCCCGCATCGATCACGCCGCGCAGCGTGTCCAGCGCATACTGGCCTGTGGCCGCCGGGTCGCCCGGCCCGTTGGAGACCACCACGCCAGCCGGCGCCATCGCCAGAATATCGGCCGCAGATGCCGAGCCCGGCGCCACGCGCACGCGTGCCCCGGCGCTGACCAGGCGGCGCAGGATATTGGCCTTCACCCCGTAATCGAGCACCACGACGAGCGGGCCGTCTGTCGGTCCGGCGGCGAAACCGGCCGGCCAGTCCCAGCCGCCCTCGGTCCAGTCGGCATGGCCGGCGCCGGACACCGCCCGGGCCAGTTCGCGGCCCTCCATGGAGGGCGCGCCGGCGGCCAGCGCTGTCAGCGCCTCAATGTCGAACTGGCCGTCGCGGGCGTGCTGCAGCGCCACCATGGGCATGCCGGTTTCGCGGATGCGCCTCGTGATGGCGCGGGTGTCGACCCCGGTGATCGCTGCGATCGCGCGCGAGGCGAGCCATTCGTCAAAGCCCTGCTCGGCCCGCCAGCTGGCGGGCGGCGTGATCGGCGCGCGCGCCACCATGCCCACCGCAGCCTCGCGACCCGGCGCACTGGCCGCTTCCTCGTCCTGGATATTCGCGCCGACATTGCCCACATGAGGAAAGGTGAAGCAGACGATCTGGCCGGCATAGGACGGATCAGCCAGAATTTCCTGATGACCCGTCATCGCGGTGTTGAAACAGAGCTCCCCCACAACCGTGCCGGAAGCCCCGGCGCCCTGGCCGTAGAACACTGTTCCGTCAGCCAGAACGAGGGCGGCGCTGGCGCCGGCCGGCGGCGCGCTGACGGTGCGCGGCGAGGCCTGATCTTGATTCAGGACCGCTGATGCCATAGGTCATCGCCTCCATGCTGCGCGTGCACAGTCCGCGAGGGATCAGTCCCTGTGGACAAACGCGCGGGACACTACGCGCGCCGCCTGATTGGGTCAAGGATGGAGCACGCGCTCGAACGTTTGAAATTTCAAGAGCTTGCCTTGTTTGTGCAGGCGGTCTTCATGCCCGGATATATCTCATGTCGCTCAGAGAGCGGATCACTTCAGACCTGACCGACGCGATGCGTGCGCGCGACGCCGTGCGACTGTCGACGCTGCGCCTTATCCAGGCGGCCATCAAGGATCGCGACATCGCCGCGCGCGCCGAGGACCGCTGCAAGGGCTGCGGCGAGGATGAGATTCTCGCCCTGCTGCAGAAGCTCGTCAAACAGCGCGAGGACAGCGCCGCCGTCTATGAGACCGCCGGCAGGCTCGATCTGGCCGAGCGCGAGCAGCGTGAAGCCGAGATCGTGCGCAGCTATCTGCCCGAACCCATGGATGACCGCGCCATCGCGCAGGCTGCGCGCGAGGTTGTGGCCGATCTGGGCGCGGCGGGTCTGAAAGACATGGGCCGCTGCATGGGCGCGCTGAAGGACCGGTATACCGGGCGCATGGATTTCTCCCGCGCCGGCAAGCAGGTTCGCGATCTGTTGCAGAAGCCAGCCTGACACGCGGCGGGCGCGTGCAAGCCGCGCCCGGGCGCGCTAAGGTGCGCGATCAGGCGGGAGCAGCAACTGACGCCATGGCGATACCCGACGGCTTCATTGACGAGATCAAGGCGCGAATCCGCCCGTCCGAGCTGATCGGACGGACGGTGGCGCTCAAGCGTCAGGGCCGCGAATTCGCCGGGCTGTCACCGTTCAAGAAAGAGCGCACGGCGTCGTTTTTCGTCAATGACGACAAGGGCTTCTATCACTGCTTCGCCAGCCAGGAACATGGCGACATCTTCACCTGGCTGCAAAAGACGCAAGGCCTGAGCTTCATGGAGGCGGTGGAAGCGCTCGCCCAGGAAGCGGGGCTGGACGTGCCCAAATCCGAACAGGCCGACCCTGAGCGCGAGGCGCGCCGCCAGCGCACGCTGGACTGGAATGAGGCGGCCCATGACTGGTTCGCCCGCCAGCTCGCCGCTCCGGCAGGCGCATCGGCGCGCGCCTATCTGGAAGGCCGGGGCCTGAAGGCAGCGGACTTCAGGCGATTCGAGCTGGGCTTCGCCCCGGACTCCCGGCGCGGGCTGACGCAGGCCCTGATGCAGAAGGGCGCCAGCGTGCGCGATCTCGCCGAGGCCGGGCTGGTGATCGAGCCCGATGATGGCGGCGAGGTCTATGACCGGTTTCGCGGGCGGATCACGTTTGCGATCCGCGATCCGCGCGGGCGCATGGTGGCCTTTGGCGCCCGGGCCCTGTCAAAGGACCAGCGGGCCAAGTATCTCAACTCGCCCGAGACCGCCCTGTTTCACAAGGGCTCCACCCTCTACCGCTATCCCGAGGCGCGCGCGGCGGCCAGCGATCCCAAATCCGGCGCGTCCGGCCTGATCGTGGCGGAAGGCTATATGGACGTCATCGCGTTCGCGCGCGCGGGGCTCGCCCATGCGGTGGCGCCGCTGGGCACGGCGCTGACCGAGAACCAGATGGCGCTCCTCTGGCGCGCCGGCGGCGAGCCGGTGATCTGCCTGGACGGCGACGGCGCCGGCCAGCGCGCGGCCGCCCTGGCGGCCGAACGCGCCCTGCCGCTGATCGCCCCGGGCAAGACGCTGCGCTTTGTCTTCCTGCCCGACGGCGCCGATCCCGACGATCTTTTGCGCGAGAAGGGAGCGGACGCGCTGCGTGAGGCGGTAGCCCAGCCGCGCCCGCTCATTGATGTGTTGTGGGAGCGCGAGCTCGCCGCCGGCCCGCTGGACGATCCCGACCGGCGCGCGGCCTTCCGCAAGCGATTGAGGGAGCTCAGCGCGCGCATCGCCGATCCTGACATGCGCGCCGAATACCGCGCCGAGTTCGAGGCGCGCCTCAACACGCTGTTCGCCCGCGCCCCGCGCCCGGCGGGCCGCAGCGACCGGCGGACCGGGCGCTTCGAGCCGCCGCCGGCAGCCCCGGGACAGGACGTGGTGAAGTCGGCGCGCATGCCAGGCTCCCAGCGCGCCGCTCCGATGGCCCGCCAGCTGCTGGCCGGAGCGGTCGAATATCCTGCCATCGCCGCCGCGGAAGCCGAGACTTTGGCCGAATTGCCCTTCGGGCCGCTTGACAGTCTGCGCGATGCAGTTCTAGACGCCTGCCTCGATCCGGGTTTCGACCCGGACGAGGGATTGGGCGCGAGGCTGTCGGCGCGCGGGTTTTCGGGTGCTCTGGCCCGTCTGTCCGCTGACCGGGCCGCCGCCCGGGCCGGACTTGGGGGAGAGGACGCCGGCGCCGATGACCGTCTTGAGGCTTGGCGCAAGCTTGCGGCTTCCTATATGGAGCAAGTTGCATACGTCGTCCGCAAAGCCGAGGAGCGCGCCCGTGTCGAGGACGCCTTCAACAGCGGCGATCCAGACGCCTTCAAATCCTGCCTCGCCGCCCTGCGGCGGGCCAAAACGCGTTAGCGCGCCCTGAGCCGCGCTCAGAGTATCCGCCCATTGGGAGCCCGACCCCCGCATGACGAAAGCCGCCGCCGAGACGCCTGACGCCCCCGCCGAGACCCAGGACGGGCCGCTGCTGGATCTGACCGATTCCACCGTCAAGGCGATGATCAAGGCGGCGCGCAAGCGCGGCTATGTCACCCATGACGAGCTGAACAAGGTCCTGCCCAGCGAGGAGTTCAGCTCCGAGCAGATTGAAGACATCCTCGCCCAGCTCTCGGAGATGGGCATCACGGTGGTCGATACCGAGGACGATGTGGAGGCTGACGAGGCGGCGCCTGAAGAGGGCGAGGATGAGGACGAGGAGGCCCGCCCGCGCACGGTCGCCAAGAAAGCCAAATCCGAGGTCGCCGGCCAGAACACCACGTCCGCGCAGGACCGCACCGATGATCCTGTGCGCATGTATCTGCGCGAGATGGGCTCGGTCGAGCTGCTATCTCGCGAGGGCGAGATCGCCATCGCCAAGCGCATCGAGGCCGGCCGCAATGCGATGATCCGGGGCTTGTGCGAAAGCCCGCTGACCTTTGAAGCCATCATGGTGTGGCGCGACGAGCTGCAATCGGGTCAGGTCCTGCTGCGCGACATCATCGATCTCGACGCGACGCTGGGCGGCGTGCGCGGCGAAGCCGCCGCTGCGGCCGGGACGGGCGAAAGCGAAGACGAGGCTGACACGGGCGACGAGGATGATGACGCCAGGCCGGCGGGCGCGGCGGACGCCCGGACGAAGGCCGGCGGCGCGGACGCAGCGGACGGCGATGGCGATGACGAGCCGGGCCGCCGCGAAAGCGCTGATGAGGACGATGACGAGGATGACGGCGCCAACATGTCGCTGGCGGCCATGGAGGCGGAGCTGCGCGACGGGGTGATGGTCACGCTCGACGCCATCGCCGTGGACTTTGACGCTTTCCGGCGCCTGCAGGACAAGCTGGTGGCCCTGCGGGTCGCCGGCAAGGATCTGGCGGCCAAGGACCGCGAGACCTATGACGGCGTATTCGAGCGCATCGTCGCCAATCTCAACTCGCTGCACCTGAACAATGCGCGCATCGAGGCGCTGGTCGAACAGCTCGACGCCATCAACAAGCGTCTGGTGGGACTTGAGGGCAAGCTCCTGCGCATGGCCGAGGCGCACGGTGTGCCGCGTTCGGACTTCCTGGCCGTGTATCACGGCCATGAGCTGGACCCGGCCTGGCTGGAGGCCGCCAAGGGCCGTTCGGGCGCCTGGACGCGTTTCATCGAGCGCGAGGCGAACGAGGCCGGGGCCATCCGCGAAGAGATCTCCGCCCTGGCCCAGGAATCGGGCGTGCCGGTGGATGATTTCCGCCGCATCGTCGCCACCGTCCAGAAGGGCGCGCGCGAGGCGCGCATAGCCAAGAAGGAGATGGTCGAGGCGAATCTGCGCCTGGTGATCTCGATTGCGAAGAAATACACCAATCGCGGCCTGCAATTCCTGGATCTGATCCAGGAGGGCAATATCGGCCTCATGAAGGCGGTGGACAAATTCGAATACCGCCGCGGCTACAAGTTCTCCACCTACGCCACCTGGTGGATCCGGCAGGCCATCACCCGCTCCATCGCCGATCAGGCGCGCACCATCCGCATTCCGGTCCACATGATCGAGACAATCAACAAGATCGTGCGCACCAGCCGCCAGATGCTCCACGAGATCGGCCGCGAGCCGACCCCCGAAGAGCTGGCCGAAAAGCTCTCCATGCCGCTGGAGAAAGTGCGCAAGGTGATGAAGATCGCCAAGGAGCCGATCTCCCTCGAAACCCCCATCGGTGACGAGGAAGACTCACACCTCGGCGATTTCATCGAGGACAAGAACGCCGTCCTGCCCATCGATGCGGCGATCCATTCCAACCTGCGCGAGACCACCACGCTGGTGCTGGCCAGCCTCACCCCGCGCGAGGAGCGCGTGCTGCGAATGCGTTTTGGCATCGGCATGAACACCGACCACACGCTGGAGGAAGTGGGCCAGCAGTTCAGCGTAACCCGCGAACGCATCCGGCAGATCGAAGCCAAAGCCCTGCGCAAGCTCAAGCATCCGAGCCGGTCACGCAAGCTGAGAAGCTTTCTGGATAGCTAGAGGCGAGACACCGAAAATTTACAGTTGCGCAGCAACGTTGAATCACGCCACATAGTGCAATGGAAGTGACGTTGATGATTGCAGATCAAAAGCCGTCGGATGCTGCTGCGGTGGTTGCTGAGCGGATGCGTAAGGTGGCGAAGGTCGAACGGCTTCGGTTCGACCCTCAGCTTGGCACAGTTTACCGGGTTACCTTTGAGGATGGAAAGATAGCGCTGGTCCGCAAATTGCGCGGCCGGTATCAGGCCATCGATCCAAGACCCGGCAGTCTACCCGTGAAAAAACTTTCCGGACGTCCCTCCATCAATCCTGATCAGGCGCGTGGGCGTGGGAAGTTGATTTATGAAAGAAATCTACGATAACAAGCATGTATTTATTAACTGCCCATTTGATGATCACTACAAACCTCTATTCAATCTTGCTGTCTTCACCATATTTGCCTGTGGCTATGAACCTCGGTGCGCCTGGGAGCTAGGCGACGCCGCATCGCAGCGAGTCACCGGCATTCTTCGGCTGATCGGCGAGTGCCGGCTGTCTGTGCACGACCTTTGCCGGGCAAGACCGGGCGACGACATCCGGTTTAGCATGCCCTTTGAGCTGGGCCTGTTCGCCGCCGCGCGCCATTTCGGGGGAGAAGAACACGAGGCCAAGAAGGCCATGGTGCTGCATGAGACCGCCTATGAGTATCAGCGCTTCCTGTCGGACATGTCCGGTAGCGACTTTCATCCCTATAGCGGGTCGGAGGAGCTATTTTGCAAGCACATCCGGGATTTTCTGGCCAAGGACTGCGCCCCCGCCAGATCCTTGATTGGCCACAAGAAGATTATCGAGAAAATGGAGGCGTTCGAGGTTGGCCTGGTGAGCGCCGCGGATGAGAACGGTCTCGATACCGACGACCTTCAATTCGTCGATTACCTGCACATTCTCAGGAAGAACGATGTTTTCGGGTGCGCCCTGATCCCTTGATACGGAAAAATGGTGGCTCACCGCGCCAATGACCGGGGCGTGATCAGCCGATGCTGGTCAAGGGAAACCTAAAACCGGAACGCCGACTCAAAGCGGATTTCGGGGCGGCGTTCTTCGCCTTCCTCGCCGAAAATCTCGTCCTCGGGCGAGGTGAAGCGCACCTGGCCACCCAGGCGCACCCGGTCATTCAGGCTGAAAAACGCGCCGGCGGAGAAATCATCAAGCCCGAAGGTCGGCTCGCGGCGTTCGCTGTCATTATAGCCCAGCGTCACGCCCCAGCGGGCGCCGGCCTGGATCTGGAATTCCTGGACGGACTGGCGGCCCCAGACCGAACGGGTTTCCGCCGGCGCGAGCGTAAAGCGCTGATACCAGGGAAGCGCCGAGGCCGAGCCGGGATCGGCGAGACCCGTGGCAGGCGTCAGCTGGGTTTCGGCCTGGCCGGGTTCGTTCTCTTCGTCCGCCTGTGGCGCTGCAGCGGCGGCGCGCAGCGCCTCCAGCACATCGGCGTCCAGCGTCGCGCCCGTGGCGGGCGCCGCTGCGGCGATCAGGCGCTCAAGACCGGCGGGGCCATCGGTCGCCGCCGCGAGGGTCGGCGCAAGGCGCACCTGGCCCGGGGACGCCAGGCCCGCCAGGGACAGGCGCACGCCGCCCTGATCCTCGTCCCCATAGGCCGCCGGCGCCGCCCAAACGAGAGCGACGGTGCAAACCCCCAGCAGAACGGGCCGCTTCAGCGACATGATTGCCCAGGCTCCAGCCTCAATGCGTCCAGCGCCAACGCGCTCGTTAGAACATCATTATCGCATTGATCCGTCAGATGTAAGCGCGAGGCGCGGGAAAATCGCCCGGCAGCGGCCGAGCGTGTCAAAAACGCAACCCTGTCTCCAGAGCTACCCGCACCCGGCGCCGGCCTTGCATGCCGGGGCTGGTCTGGTCCGCGGCGCTCAGGCTGAGGCCGATGACGCCATGCGCGCCGACAAGACGCGAAGCGGCGAGCTGGAATGTCCGCCCGTCGCGGCGCGCCAGACCAGCCCGCGCCGACCCGGCCTCCAGGCTGAACAGCCAGTCGCCGCGCTCGAGTGACGCCTGGGCGCTCACCGCCTCATAGGCCGCATCGGGCAGTCCGTCATTGGTCTTGAGCCAGGCCATGCCAACCGACACATCGCCGGCGCTGCGCGCAACGCGTGCCGACATCGTCCAGGGATCACGCATCAATGCGGCCTGCGGACCGGCGGCGCGGGCGGCTTCGCCGCCCAGCGAGGCGCGCCAGCGCACGCCGCTTTGCGGGCTGCGCCGGTCAAACGAGACGCCCAGCGCCCAGATGCCGCGCGCCTCGGCGCGGATGACGCCGGGTCCTGCCGGGCGCGCCTGCCCCACGCTGCGCCATCCGGCGGCAGGCGTGTAGGAGACGCTGGCGCGCAGGCCGATCAGGCGCCGGCTCTGCAGCGACAGGCCGGGCGCCGGTCCGGCGATGTCAAGTGAGGTGTCGACGAGGGCGAGCCCGGTGGGATCCATCAGCCCGCCATCGGCGCTGAGCGTGCGCAGCGCGCCGGGCAGGCCTGCGCGCTCCGCCTGCGCAGCACCCGGAATGATGCCGGCAGCGGCGCGGACCCAGCCGGTCTGAATCCACATCGCGGCGTGCGAGAGCCCCGCTTCGCCAGCCGCAGGCGCGCCGCCGGCCGGGCCGGACAGGCCCGTGACGAGGCCAGCCAGCGCGCCCCCGCCAGCCGCTTGCGGGCAGGCGGCGCAATCGGCCAGCGGACGCGCAAGACCGCGGCGGCCATCCCCGGCGAGCGCCTCGCCCGCCAGATCGACGCCCCAGCGCAGGCCCGAAGGTCGCACGGCGTCTGCAGTCCAGCGAAAAGCCAGAGCGCCATAAGGGCCGGGCCGCGCCGCGCCCGAGGCCGGCGCGAGGACGAGATCGATGTCGGCTTCAGCTTCGGCCTCCAGCCCGCCCGGCAAATCACCTGCGGATGCGGGCGCTGTTGCGGCCGCATACAGAAGGGCCGCGCTGCAGGCGGCGGCGAGACGGGCGGATCGGGTCATGACGGGTCCGGTGCCGGCTGGGCGTGGGGCAAAGCGGGCCATAACGCCTGGGCCTTTCAGGCGCAAGACGCGCCCGGAAAACGCTCGCGGACCGCGCCAAGGCCGCCGCAGCCGCCCCGTCACGCGGCCCGCGCCGCTCAGCCCCGTCCCCCCGGACGTGCCGCGCCAGTAGCAAACAGGACCGGGCGCCGGTCAAGTCAGCTGACGCTGCGCGCGCCAAGCCGGCGGCGCGACTGTGGCGCGCAGGACACGGTTCCTGGCGGCATGCAGGCCCGCGCGCGGCGCTGGCCAGCCTCGCACAGCGTGGTATAACCCTGCGGTACCGATCTGAATTTCTGTCGCACGCCGACTGTCCGGAGACGCCCCCGCATGACCCTGTTCCGCCCGTCCCGCCTGTTACTGCTTTGCGCCGCCTCGCTGGCCTGCGCGCTCACTGTCACCGCCTGCGGCGCCCGCGAACGCTCCGGCCAGCCTGCCTCCGCCGGCGAGCAGGGCTTTCTGGGCGGGCTGTTCAATCGCGGGGCTGTGGCCAACCCCGATGGCAGCGAGTCGGGCATAGGGGTGAACAGCCTGCTCTGGCGCGCCAGCCTGGAAGTGCTGCACTTCATGCCGATCATGGAAGTCGATCCGTTCGGCGGCGTCATCATCACTGACTGGTACGCAATCCCTGAAGCGCCGAACGAGCGCTTCCGCGCCACGGTCTATATTCTCGACACCCGCCTGCGGGCCGATGCGCTCAGCGTTCAGCTGTTCAAGCAGGCGCGGGTCGGTGACGGCGAATGGCGTGATGCATCGGTGGACCCGGCCACGCGCCTGCAGGTGGAAAACGCCATCCTGACCCGGGCGCGCCAGCTGCGAATCCAGCGCATTGACGACTAGTCCTTTCATCCGGAGGCCGCGCCCATGATCCGATTCCTGCCTGCAGGCGCCGCCCTGGCCGCCGGGTTGGCGCTGCTGAGTGCGGGCGGATGCGGGTTTCAGCCGCTCTATGCGGGACCGGGTTACACAGCCCTGCCCGGGCTGGCGATCGAATCGGGCGAGGACCGGATCGATTATCTTGTCGACGCCGCCTTGCGCCGGCATCTGGGCGACGGGGAAAGCCCGTATCGGCTGGTTCTCTCCACACGGCTTCGCGAGCATCCCATCGGCATTTCGGCTGACGGGGTGGCGCGGCGCTATAATCTGACGGCCCAGACCCGCTACGCCCTGCACCGCGAGGGGGTGGAGCCAGTGGCGGGTCTGGTCAGCGAGACCGTTCAGTTTGACGCGCCCCCCGATCCGGCGGCGCTGCTGTCGGCTCGCAGCGACGCCGAGGCCCGCGCTGCGCGGGTGGTGGCCGAGCGTCTGGCGCGCACGCTCGCCGCGCAGCTGAGCCGGCGCGAGCGCGCCGAAGCGCCGTGACGGGCTGGTGAGCGAGCCCCGCAGCGTGAGGCGCCAGCCGTGAAGGTTCAGGCCCGCGACGCCGACCGCATGACCGCCCGCCCCGGGCCGGACGGACGGGTTTTTCTGGTCTACGGCCCGGACGCCGGCCTGGTGCGTGAGCGCGCCACAAAGCTTGCCGCAGCGCTCGTCCCGGATCCGGATGATCCGTTCTGCGTCACGCGTCTCACCGAAGAGGACCTCAAGTCGGACCCCGCAGCCCTGGCCGACGCCATGGCCGCGCTGTCGCTGACAGGAGGAGACCGGCTCGTGCGCGTGCGCCTGACCGGCGAATCGGCCGCTGTCGCAGCGTTTCTCGGCGAGATCGAATCCGGGGCGGCGCCTGCCGAGGCGAAGCTGGTCATCGAAGCGGGTGATCTGAAAAAGGGCTCCAGGCTGCGCAAGGCCGCCGAAGACGGGCGCACGAGTTACGCCATCGCCTGCTATGCCGACGAGGCGCGCGATCTGTTACAGCTGGCTGATTCCCTGCTGGCCGAAGAAGGCCTGCGCCTGGAGCCCGATGCGCGCGCGGTGCTGGCCCCGTTTCTGGAGGGTGACCGGGCGCTGGCGCGCGGCGAGATCGAAAAGCTTCTTCTTTACAAGGGCCTGAAGGCACAACGCAGCGAGACAGACACGAGCGTGACCCGCGCCGATATCGCAGCGATCTCGGTTGTGGGATCGGAAGCGGCGATGGATCAGATCCTGGACGCCGCCCTGAGCGGTGACGCCGCCCGCGCCGATATCGCCTATGCCCGCGCCATCGGGGGCGGGCTGTCGGTGGTCGGCGTGCTGCGCGCGCTGCAGCGCCGGCTCGACCAGTTCGATCATGTGCATGCGGCCGGCGGCGATCCCCAGGCGATGATGCGCGCCGGCGCGCCGCGCTTTGGCCCGTCTGCCGATGCCTTCCGGCAGGGTTTGCGCGCCTGGGGCGGCCGGCGCCTGGACCAGGCGCGCCAGCGCGCCTTCGAGGCAGAGCGCGCGGTCAAGCGCACCGGCGCGCCGGCCGAGGCAATTGTGGGCGATCTGCTCGCCCGCCTTGCCTTGGCTGCGGCGCCCCAGACCAGGCGCTAATCCGCCATCGCCTCGGCATAGCGCGCGCTGGCGGCCGCCCAGTCCACCACATCCCACCAGGCGGCGAGATAGTCGGCGCGCCGGTTGCGATACTGAACGTAGTAGGCATGCTCCCAGACATCATTTCCAAGGATCGGCTGGCCGCGCGTATCGGCCACGTCCATCAGCGGATTGTCCTGATTGGGGGTGGCGGTGATTTCAAGTTCGCCTGCATCATTGACGATCAGCCAGGCCCAGCCCGACCCGAACTGGCCGCCGCCGGCGCGGTTGAACGCCTCTTTCATGGCGTCGAGGGAGCCGAACGCCTGATCAATGGCGCTGGCGAGCGCCTCGGAGGGCGCACCCCCGGTCCCCGGCGCGGTCATGGAATTCCAGAAGAAATCATGGTTCCAATGCCCGCCGCCATGATTGCGGAACGCCTCGGGCAGTCTGGAGACCTGCGCCAGAATGTCCTCCAGCGCCACGCCTTGCAGGTCGGGCCGCGCCTCCAGCGCGCCATTGAGCCCGTTCACATAGGCCTGGTGGTGGCGGCTGTGATGCAGCTGCATGGTTTCAGCGTCGATCACTGGTTCGAGCGCGTCGAAGGCATAGGGCAGAGGCGCGAGCGTGACACGCCAGTCGGCCTGCACGTGATCGTCGGCGGAGACAGTCCCGGCGCCGGTGGCGGCAGCTGCGGTCACGGTCTCGCGCGAATCACCGCAGGCCGCAGCGGTGACGAGGCCGGCGGACGCCAGCGCGCCCAGAGCCGAGCGCAAAAGATAGTAACGGGTCATGGACAGGCCCTCCTTTTCAGCTTCATCGAGGTCATAAGTGGCGCGAGCCGCCTCACAATCCACCCCGGGCGGCGGGGCAGGCCTCCAGCAGCGCGCGGGACCGGGCGCGGGCGTCGAGCGCCGCAGCGGCGGCCTCAACATTGTCCACAGACAAGACTTCCACGCCGGTGGCGGCCCAGGCGGCGTAATCGGCGCCGCCTTCGCGCTCGGCGCGGAAATTGCCAAAACTGGTCTCCACGCCCCGCTGCGCCAGCGCCGCGTCGAGCTCCCGGTTCCCATTGCCCAGACCCAGCCAGGCCACAATCCGTGTGAGGTCCACGCCGGCCGCTTCCAGCGTGGCGAGATCGTCCAGCGATCGGATGCCCGCCGAGATCATCAATTCGGGCGCTGCCTGATGCAGGGCGATGGCCTGCTCCAGCCGGTAGGTGATCACCAGCACGCGGTCGAGCGCGTCCAGAGCGCGCACATCCTGCATCAGCCGCTCATGGGTGAGCGAGCCCTTGAGATCGAGCTGGGCGATGGCCCGGCCATCAATCGCGGTCATGAATTCGTGGAATTCATCCGAGCGGCCCTCCAGCGTCTGACCCTCATTATCCACCAGGCGGAATTCGGCGATCTCGGCGAATGTCATCGCCTCCACTTCACCCGTTCCGGTAGTGGTGCGGTCAATGGTGCGGTCATGCATCAGCACCAGGCGATCGTCGGCGGTCAGGCCGATATCGAGTTCGACAAACACCGCCCCGTCGGCGGCCGATTGCAGCGCGGTTTCATGATCGTTCTCGGCATAGCCCGGGCGCGGTCCGGCGCGGTGGGCGCTGAGCAGCGTGACCCCCTGCTCGCGCGCGCAGTCGAGATAAGCGCCCACATCCACGCCAGCGAGCCACCGGTCGGCTTCAGCCTGACCCGGCGCGGCGCCGGTGTCGGCGCTGAGGGCCTCCTGCACCTGCTCCACGGCAGGCGGAGGCGGCGGCGCGTCCGGCGGAGGCGCGGCGTCAGGCCCGCAGGCGGCGAGCAAGGCCAGGAGAGACAGGCTGGAGGCGCAGACGGGCAATCGGGTCATGGGGCTCATGTCAGATGGGTCTGGAAGAAGGCGCGGGTGCGCGTATTGGCAAGATCGGCATCCTGCGCGTGATAGTGCGCTCCACCCAGGCGGGCAAAGGCATGATCGCGCTCGGGATAGTCATGGATGATGACTTGGGGATGATCTTTCAGCCCCTCATGGATCTGCGCCTGGGCCTCGGGCGGCACGAACTGGTCCTTGCCGGCCAGATGGAGCATGAGCGGGCGCGTGATCTTGTGCGCCTCGTCCAGCCGGTTCTGGATGTTCACGCCATAATAACCCACAGACGCGTCGCAATCGGTACGGCTGGCGGTGAGATAGGCCAGCTGCCCGCCCAGGCAGTAGCCCACCGCCCCCACCTTGCCGGTCCCGGCGCGCCGGGCATGGCCGACCGTGGCGGCAATGTCGCGCAAACCCGCGTCTATGTCGAATTTGCCAAACAGATCAAAGGCCTGCTTCCATTCTGCGTCGGTCCTGTCGGTAATCTGGATGCCAGGCTCGATGCGCCAGAACAGGTCCGGACAGATGGCGAGCCAGCCCTGGGCGGCAAGGTCATCGCAGATGGCGCGCATCACGTGATTGACGCCGAAAATCTCTTGCAGCACGACGATGGCCGGCCCCGATCCGGCGGCGTAGGCGGAGAAGGACCCGTCCGGGCCGGTGATGGTGATGTCCTGACTGGGCATGGCAAGCTCCTTCACGATCGCTTTGAGCGCTGTGGCGGCTATGGTAGGGCTTGGGAATGTCACAGTGAAGCGAGGCTGCCATGAAGGTCAATGTTGAAATCGAGTGCACGCCGCAGGAGGCGCGCGCCTTCTTCGGTCTGCCGGACGTGACACCGCTCAATGAGCAGCTTGTCGAAGAGATGAGCAAGCGGATGAGCGCCAATATGGAAGCGCTTGAGCCCGAAGCGCTGATGCGCAGCTGGATGACCTTCGGCGGCGAATGGCAAAAGCAGTTCATGGATCTGATGAGCAAGGCCGCTGGCGGCCCCTCGCGCTGAACCCCCATGAGCGCGACGATTTTCGCCCTGGCCAGTGCACCCGGGCGGGCAGGGGTGGCAGTGGTGCGCGTCAGCGGACCCGGCGCAGGCGCAGCGCTGGACGCCCTGACGCGCCGGCCCCGGCCCCAGCCGCGTCTTGCCGCCCTGCGGCGGCTTCACGCCGCCGATGGGGGCGAGATCGATCAGGGTCTGGCGATCTGGTTTCCCGGCCCGGCCAGCTTTACCGGCGAGGATTGCGCCGAGCTGCAGGTGCATGGCGGGCCGGCGGTGATCGCGGCGCTGGCCGAGGCGCTTCTTGCGCTGGGCCTCGCGCCGGCGGGGCCGGGCGATTTCACCCGCCGCGCCTTCGAGCATGGCAAGCTGGACCTCACCGAGGCCGAAGGGCTTGCCGACCTCATCGACGCCGAGACCGAGGGCCAGCGCGCCCAGGCTCTGGCCCAGATGACCGGCGCCTTGCGGACGCTCTATGAGGGTTGGCGTGAGCCGCTGATCAGCGTGCTGGCCTCTCTTGAGGGCGAGATCGATTTTCCGGACGAGGACGACGTGCCCGACAGCTTGTCGGATGCCGCGGCGGCGGCGCTGGACGATCTGATCGCAGCGCTGGACGCCCATCTGGATGACGCCCGGCGCGGCGAGCGCGTGCGCGAGGGCTTCGCCATCGCCCTGATCGGGTCGCCCAACGCGGGCAAGTCCTCTCTCCTCAATGCGCTGGCGCGGCGCGACGCGGCCATTGTCACCGATGTGCCGGGCACCACGCGGGACGTGGTGGAGGTGCGCCTCGTTCTGGCGGGCTTCCCGGTCATCCTGGCCGACACCGCCGGCCTGCGCGAGGCCGCCGACCGGGTGGAGGCCGAAGGCGTGCGCCGGGCGCTGGCCCGCGCCGAGGATGCCGATCTGCGCATTGGCGTGGTGGATGTTTCACGTGAAACATCGCTGGGCGTCCTCGCTGGTCATTTGCGCCCCGGTGATGCGCTGGCGCTGAACAAGAGCGATCTCGCCAAGCCGCAGCTCGTCGCGCCAGACGGCGTGGCGGCGTTTGTGATGTCCGCCGTGTCCGGTGAGGGCCTGCCGGAGCTGGAAACCTGGCTGGAGTGTGAAGTGCAGGCCCGGCTGGGGAATCGCGAAGCCCCGGCCCTGTCCCGCGCCCGCCATCGTGCAGGCGTCGCCCGGGCCCTCGATCATCTGCGCAGCGCGCGCGCCAGCCTGACACGCGGACCGGAACTGGCCTCCGCCGATGTGCATCTGGCGCTGCGGGCTCTGGAGAGCCTGACCGGACGAGTGGATGTAGAGGACGTGCTGGACCGGGTGTTCAGCCAGTTCTGCATCGGCAAATAGGGCTCCCCTTCGAGCCCGGCGCCTCGACTCGGCCGCGATCATCGCCTATGTGAGCGGCACGGGCGGGCGCGGCAGGATTGACGCGCCGCCCCTGGCGAACCGGACTTTTATCCATGACCCTGGACCTCAACCCCGCCCCGGCCCGCGCCTGGGATGTCATCGTCATCGGCGGCGGCCATGCCGGGTGCGAGGCCGCCAGCGCGTCTGCACGTCTGGGCGCCGCGACTTTGCTGCTGACCCACAAGGCCGCCACCATCGGCGAGATGAGCTGCAACCCGGCCATTGGCGGGCTCGGCAAGGGTCATCTGGTGCGCGAGGTGGATGCGCTGGACGGGTTGATGGGCCGGGTGGCGGACGCGTCCGGCATCCAGTTCCGCATGCTCAACCGCTCCAAGGGCCCCGCCGTGCGCGGGCCACGCACCCAGTCGGACCGCAAGCTCTATCGCGAGGCCATGCAGGCGGCGCTTGCCGAAACCGCCAACCTCACCATCGTGGAGGCGGCCGCCGAGGATCTGATCATCGAGGACGGCGTATGCACCGGGGTGATCGATGCCCAGGGGCGCGACTGGCGCGCGGGCGCGGTGGTCCTGACCACCGGCACATTCCTCGATGGCGTGATCCATCGCGGGGCCGAGCGCATACCGGCGGGCCGGGACGGCGAGGCGCCCTCCATCGGCCTGTCGCGCCGGCTCTACGGTCTGGGCCTGCGGATGGGCCGGCTGAAGACCGGGACGCCGGCGCGCCTGGACGGCCGGACCATTGACTGGGCGTCGCTGGAGATGCAGGCGGCGGACGCGGACCCGGTCCCGTTCTCCTTCCTGACCGATAAAATCACGGTGCCCCAGATCGCCTGCGGCATCACCCGCACGACCGAGGCCACCCACGCCATTATCGCTGCCAATCTGCATCACTCGGCGGTTTATGGCGGGGCGATCGCCGGGCGGGGCCCGCGCTATTGCCCGTCCATCGAGGACAAGGTGGTGCGCTTTGCCGACCGCACCGGGCATCAAGTGTTTTTGGAGCCGGAAGGTCTGGACGATGACACCGTCTATCCCAACGGCATCTCCACCTCCCTGCCGGCGCACGTGCAGGACGCCTTCCTGAAAACGATTCCCGGGCTCGAGCGCGCCGCCGTGCGCCGCTACGCCTATGCGATCGAATATGACTATGTGGACCCGCGCGAGCTGTCGGCCACGCTGGAAGTGCACCGCCTGCCCCGGCTGTGGCTGGCCGGGCAGATCAATGGCACGACCGGTTACGAGGAAGCGGCGGCGCAAGGCCTGATGGCGGGCTTCAATGCGGCGCTGGCCGTGTCCGCAAGCGCGCCCTTCATTCTCGACCGCTCCCAGGCCTATATCGGCGTGATGATTGATGACCTGATCACCCGGGGCGTCACCGAGCCCTATCGCATGTTCACCTCACGGGCCGAGTACCGCCTGACCCTGCGGGCCGACAATGCCGATCAGCGCCTGACGGACAAGGCGATTGCCTTGGGCGCGGCGAGTGTTTCACGTGAAACAGCCTGGCGGAGCCGGTCTGCGGCGCTCGCGGACGCCCGCGCCATGGTCCGCGCGTTGAGCCTGACGCCCGCCGAAGCGGCGCGCGCGGGGCTGAAGGTCAATCAGGATGGCAAGCGCCGGGACCTGCTGGAGCTCTTGTCCTATCCGTCCATCCAGTGGGCTGACATGACGCAGATCTGGCCGCAGCTCCATGATCTCCCCGCGCCCATCGCCGAACAGATCGAAATCGATGCGGTCTATCACGGCTATCTCGACCGGCAGGACGCCGACATCCTCGCCTTCCAGCGCGACGAGGGCGTGCGCATCCCTCTGGGCTTCGATTACGCCGGCGTGGGCGGGCTCTCCAACGAGGTCCGGGAGAAGCTCGCGGCTGCATCGCCCGCGACGCTGGGCCAGGCGGCGCGCATCGAGGGCGTCACGCCGGGCGCCCTGACCGCGCTTCTGGCGCACCTCAAGCGCCCCGGCCGGCGGTCGGCCTGAACGATGACAGACGCTTTTGACGCAGCCGCCTTCCAGGCCGAAACCGGTGTTTCACGTGAAACAATCGCCCGGTTCGAGCGCTGGCGCGGCATGCTCGCCGAGACCAACGCCCACACCAATCTGGTCGGCCGGTCAACGCTGGAGGATTTCTGGTTCCGCCATGCCCTGGATTCCTGGCAAATTTACCAGCAGGCGCCGCAGGCGGCCCGATGGGCCGATCTCGGCGCGGGCGCCGGGTTCCCGGGCCTCGCCATTGCTTACGGCCTGATGCAGGCCGGCACGCCAGGCGGCCACGTGACGCTGGTGGAATCGGTGCAGAAGAAAGCGCAATTCCTCAAGGCCGTCGCGGCGGCCACCGGGGCGCCCGTGACGGTTCTGCCCATACGCGTTGAAGCTTTGGATGAAGTTCCGGTGGTGGATGTCGTCACGGCCCGGGCGATGGCGCCGCTGGAGACCTTGCTGGGCTATATGCATCCTTTTGTGGAAAAGGGGGCGCGCGCGCTCCTGCCCAAGGGCGCAAAGCACGGTGAGGAATTGACCCGGGCGCGGAAAAGCTGGACGTTCGATTGCGAGGTCATACCCAGCCGGACCTCCCGCGATGCCGCCATCCTGTCCATCAGGGAGCTATCCCCATGCCCTCCGACCACCGCCCGACGCCACCCAAAGTCATCGCCATCGCCAACCAGAAGGGGGGCGTAGGCAAGACCACGACCGCGATCAATCTCGCCACCGCCCTCGCCGCCATCGGCCAGCGCGTGGTAGTGCTCGACCTGGACCCCCAGGGGAATGCATCGACGGGGCTGGGCGTGTCGCGCGCCCAGCGCAAGGCGACCTCCTATGACGTGCTGGTCGCCGAGCGGCCCATGGACGAAGCTGTGATCGAGACCAGCGTGCCGGGCCTGTCCCTCATCCCGTCCGATGCGGATCTGTCGGGCGCCGAGCTGGAGCTCGCCAATGCGCCGCGCCGCTCCTACCGCTTGCGTCACGCCATCGACCGTTACCGCCGCACGCTCGCCGCTCGCGGCGAGACCTGCCATTACGTCCTCATCGACTGCCCGCCTTCGCTCAATCTCCTGACCGTCAACGCCATGACGGCAGCCGATTCGGTCCTCGTGCCTCTGCAGTGCGAGTTCTTCGCGCTGGAAGGTCTGACCCAGCTCATGCGAACCATTGAGCTGGTCCGTGGCAATCTCAACAAAGACCTTGAGATTCAGGGCGTTGTGCTCACCATGTATGACAGGCGCAATAACCTCTCCGCCCAGGTTGCCGCAGATGTGCGCACGCATTTCGGCGACAAGGTGTATGACACGGTCATACCGCGCAATGTGCGCGTCTCCGAAGCGCCGAGCTTCGGCAAGCCCGTGCTCCTGTACGATCTCGAATGCTCCGGGTCACAGGCCTATCTGGGCCTGGCCCGGGAAGTGGTGCGCCAGGAGCGGCGCGCCACAGACATGCTGGCCCCGGCATGAGCGGCGCCGAGGACCGTCCACGCAATCGCGGCCTTGGCCGTGGCCTGTCCGCCCTGCTGGGCGAGGGCGAGGAGGCGGACGCCCTGCGCGCTGACGAGGCCGGGACCACCCGCACGGGCGGCGCCGGACCGCGGACGCTGCCCATAGCGCTCCTGAGCCCCAATCCTGACCAGCCGCGCAAGCTGTTTGACGAGGCCGAGCTGGAGGCGCTCGCCGGCAGCATTGCGGGGCAAGGCCTGTTGCAGCCTTTGCTCGTCCGGCCGATGCCAGGTGAGGACGGGCGCTACCAGATCGTTGCGGGTGAGCGCCGCTGGCGCGCCGCCCAGCGGGCGGGCCTGCATGATGTACCGGTGGTGATCCGCGAGCTCACGGACCGCGAGACGCTGGAAATCGCCATTGTCGAGAACGTACAGCGCGCCGACCTTAATCCTGTCGAAGAAGCCCAGGCCCTGCGTCAACTGGTTGATCGCTTCGGTCATACCCAGGACGACGTCGCCCGCGCCATCGGCAAGTCGCGCGCCCACGTCGCCAACATGCTGCGGCTTCTGGCGCTGCCAGGCCCGGTGCTCGACCTTCTGCAATCGGGCGCCCTGACCGCCGGTCATGCCCGGGCCGTCGCCGCGAGCACGGACCCGGAGGGGCTGGCGCGCCGGATTGTCGAGGGCGGATTGTCGGTGCGCGCCGCCGAGCAGCTGGCCCGCGAGGCTGGCGGCAAGGCCGCCGCCGCGCCGCGCGCGCCCGAGCGCAAATCGCTGGGCAAGGATCCCGACACCCGCGCGCTGGAAGCCGACCTGTCCGAGCATCTCGGCCTGACGGTGGAGATCCGCCACACAGGCGAGCGTGGTTCAGTGCAGATTCAATTCTCCTCGCTGGAGCAGCTTGACGAGGTTTGCCGGCGGCTCACCGCCAGCGTGAACTCCGGAGCGCACGGAGCCTTGTAGTTGCGGCTCTCAGAGGCGCTGAAATCGCGCTGGCCGTACCGGTATAGCCGTCAGGCGCTGAAAATGCGGATTTTCGTCACGCCTTTCATCAACGCTTTGTAATTAAAGAGCTTTTTCTTCGGCCAAGATCGCTTCAAGGCCCGCTTTCCAGTGCGGATAGGCCAGCCGCCAGCCCAGCGCGGCTTTGGCCCGGGCGTTCGATACGCGGCGGCACTCGCGATAGAAGCTCGCAAGCATGCCGCTGACAGCGCCCGGATCGAACGTGCGTTCCTCTAACGGACGTTCGTTCAACAAGACGGCTGCGCCCTGCGCCACCTCCGCCTGGTCCGACGGCCAGTCATCGACAAGATTAAACACGCCATTCGCCTGCGGCCGCTCCAGCGCGGCCATCAGCGCCGACGCGATATCGTCGGCATGGATGCGCCCGAACACCTGGCCGGGCTTCACCCAGACGCTGCGCTCCCCGGCGCGGATCCGGTCGAGCACGCTGCGGCCCGGACCATAAATCCCCCCAAGCCGGAACACACGAGCGCCCAGCGCCTGCCAGCCGGACTCCGCCTGCGCGCGCGCCCGGCTTCGATCCTCTCCCGGCGCGGGAGCCTCCCACTCGAACGCCCAGCCGCCCTGCCGGTCACCATACACGCCGGTCGTGGAAAGATAGCCAAGCCAGGTCCGGCCCGGCGCCAGACCTTCGAGGGCGGGCAAGACCGGATCGCCGTGCAGTCCCGGCGGCACGCTGGAGATCGCCGCATCATGGGAGTCCACAGCCGCCCGCAGCGCCGCCCGGCCATCGGCCGCCGCCGGATCGGCGCGCACAACACTGACCCCGTCCGCCGCCACGCCGGCGGCCGACTCATCCGATCTCGCGGTCGCCGACACGCGCCACCCGGCGGCGAGCAGCTGGCGCGCTGTGGCGCGCGCGACATACCCGTAACCGATGAGCAGGCATGAGCGGGGCTCTGTCATGGACGCATCCTCCTGTAAGGCGCTAGCCTAGAGGCATGAACGATCGAGAGGGAAGCCCGCCATGAGACGCATCGTCCTCGCCACCCTGCTCGCGGGCGGGCTGCCCTGCGCCGCCCTCGCCCAGCCCGACGAAAGCCGCTATCGCGCCTGCCTCGACCGGGTCGCGCA
Organism: Alphaproteobacteria bacterium; assembly: GCA_016124675.1. Taxonomy (GTDB): domain Bacteria; phylum Pseudomonadota; class Alphaproteobacteria; order Caulobacterales; family Maricaulaceae; genus Oceanicaulis. The sequence continues at coordinate 9,329 of WGNG01000015.1, read as the reverse complement.
AGACCCGGCGGCGGCTTATGAGGATGCGCTGATCTGGCGCGCCCAGGGCGGGGGCTGGCCTTCCGAGCATTGCGCCGGCCTTGCACAGATCGCCGAAGGCTGGTCCGCCACCGGCGCTGCCCGCCTGCGCGCCACCGCGGAAGGCGCCACCTCCGCCAGCGATATGAGCCGGGCCATCCTGTTTGGCCAGGCTGCCGACGGCTTCATGCGCGCACGCCAGTTTGACGACGCCGCCCGCGCCTTTGCCCGCGGGCTCGACTTTGCGCCGCGCGACGCCGGCCTCGCCCGCGGCCTTGCCGACGCCGCCTATGCCAGCCAGGACCTTGAGAGCGCCGTGGCGGCCGCCAACGCGGCGCTGGCGCTCAATCCCGGCGAGCCCGGCGAGCCCGGCGCGCTGGGCGTGCGGGCCGCAGCCCGCCTGGAGCTCGGCGCTTTCGATGAAGCCGCAGCCGACCTCCAACAGGCGCTGGCCGCCGATCCCGAGAATATCGAGCTTCTGGTGCTGCGCGGCCGGCTCAACGAGGCCCGGCGCTCCGGCCAGGTCCCGCAGCGCTACTAGCCTCACGCTCCGGGCGCATGGCTCCCGAGACGCGACCAGACGGGGTCTTTCAGCTCGGCGACAAAGCGCGCATGCGCCTCGGCCTCGGCCGGGCTGACCCGCGCCGCCAAGGGTCTGGGGCGCGGGGGTCTCGGCGAGAACATCACCACACCCGCCGCCCGCTCCTCGCCCAGAAGGCCCAGCGCCTGCTCGCGCCCGCCATGCAACTCCAGCCAGACCTCAGCCAGGAGATAGGCGTCGATCAGCGCGCCGTGATGGGTGCGCGATTCCAGCGAGATGCCGAACCGCTTGCACAGGGCGTCGAGGCTCGCCGGCGAGCCCGGGAATTTCTCGCGCGCCATGGCTGCGCTGTCGAGAAAGCGTGACGCCTCGATCGGCGCCCGCCCGCAGCGGCGCAGCTCCATATTGATGAAGCCCATGTCGAAGCCGGCATTGTGCGCCACGATCGGGCTGTCGCCGAAAAACGCCACCAGCTGATCAGCAATATCGGCAAATTTCGGCTTGCCGCGCAGCATCGCCCGGGTGAGGCCGGTGATCGCCTCCGCTTCGGCGTCGATATCCCGCTCGGGATCGATCAGCAGGCGCAGCTCACGGCCGGTGGGCGCCAGATCGATCAACTCGACGCAGCCAATCTCCGTGATGCGATGGCCCAGCTCGGCTTGCAGGCCCGTGGTTTCGGTATCGAAGATCACCTGGCGTCCGGTCATGCCCGCTCTCCTGTCAGCGCCGCGATGACCGCGCGCACCTGGGTGCGCGCGGCGTCAATTCCCTGACTGGTGTCGATCACATGGTGCGCGGCGGCGCGCTTGTGCGAATCAGGGGTCTGGCGCGCCAGTATGGCGGCGAGCTTGGCCTCATTCATCCCGCCGCGCGCCAAGACGCGCCCGCGTTGCACATCCTCCGGCGCGCTGACGACGACAATGGCATCCACGCGCTCATGCTGGCCGGTTTCGAACAGGAGCGGCACATCGAGCACGGACAGCGCCCGGCCCTCGGCCCGGGCCGCCGCGAAAAACGCCTCGCGCTCCGCCTCGACGAGGGGGTGGATCAGCGCCTCCAGGCGCGCGAATCCGGACGGATCCGCCTGCAGGGCCAGCGACAAGGCGGCGCGGTCCACACCCGTCTGCAGGTCCGCGCACCCGGGAAAGGCCTGCGCCACCGCCGCCGCGCCGGCGCCGCCGGGTTCATACAGGGCCGCGACGGCCGCATCGGCGTCAAACACCGCCGCGCCCTCCTCGGCAAAAAGGCGCGCCGTGGTGGATTTGCCCATGCCGATCGAGCCTGTCAGGCCCACCACCATCATAAGCGCGCCTCCAGCGCCGCTTCGAGTCGGGCGCGCACGCTGTCATCGCGGGGCGCCGGGGCGCCGTAGAAGGATTCAAACGCCGGACGCGCCTGGCCGATCAGCATGGCGAGCCCGCCGCAGGTGCGCAGGCCCAGCGATTGCGCCCGTTGCAGAAGCGGCGTGCGCAGCGGCGCGTAAACCATGTCGAACACCAGGGCGTCCGGCGCCGCCGCCTCCAGAGCGATCTCCAGAGGCGGCTGGCCCTTCATGCCCAGAACACTGGCGTTGATGATGAGACGCGCGCCGTCAAGCGCCTGCCGATCCGCGCTGGCATGGATCGATGCGCTGACGCCAAATCCGTCCGCGAGCGCCTCCGCCCGGGCCTGGGTCCGGTTGACAATGCGGATCTCCCGGCCCTGACCCGCCAGACGCCACATCGCCGCGCGCGCCGCGCCCCCTGCGCCGACCAGCACGGCAGGCCCCGCCCCGTCATCACCGGCCAAAGCCGCCTCCAGGCCGTCAATATCGGTATTGTCTGCATGGATGGCGCCATCGCGAAACACCAGGCAATTGGCCGCGCCCACAGCCCGGGCGCGCACACTCGCCTCATCGCTGAGGGCCAGCGCCGCCTCCTTGTGCGGGACCGTGACATTGAGCCCGGAAAAGCCCTCGTCCCGCCGCGCGTCCACACAAGCTGCGAAATCCTCAGGGCGCGCCGGCACATGCACATAGCGACCGGGCAAGCCGGCCTGCGACAGCCAGCTGGTCATCATCAGCGGGGACAGGGAATGGTCCACAGGCCACCCGCACACCCCGGCGATCGGCTCAGCCGGTGTCATGTGTCCAGCACGCCTTGCTGGCGCAGAAATTCCAAGAGCGGGAGGAGCGGGAGGCCGAGGATCGCGAAAAAATCGCCCTCCACCCGATCGAACAGCTGTGCGCCCAGCCCCTCAAAGGCGTAACCGCCCACCGTCGTGGTCAGAAAAGCCCCCGCTTCGCCACGGTAGCGCTCCAGAAACGCGTCCGACACCGGCCGCACGCGCAGCGCACAGCTGCTGCGGTAGCGCCAGAGAATCTCGCCGCCGCGCGCCGCGGTCAGCCCACCGCGCAGATAGTGTGTCTGCCCGCGCCAGGCCCGCAGGCGTGCGATCGCGGTGTCGGCGTCGGGCGCCTTGTCATAGGCCTCGCCGTCAAACTCCAGCACCTGATCAGCGCCCAGCACCAGACCCTCGCGCCGGCCTGACACGGCCAGCGCCTTGGCGTCGGCCAGAGCCTGGGCCAGAGCGGACGCCTCGCCCGTAAAGCGGCGCTTGATGGCCGCCTCGTAGACGCCCGCAGGATCAACCTCGAACGCCACGCCGGCGCCTTCCAGGATGGCCCGCCGCGAGGACGATACGGATGCCAGAACCAGCGTCATGACGCCGCCAGGGCGGCGCGATGTTCGGTCAGCAAATTGATGACCTTGGCCGCCGTCTCCTCGATGGATCGCCGCGTCACATCGATGGAGGGCCAGTTATGCCGGGCGAACAGGCGCCGGGCATGCATCAGCTCTTCCTTCACGGTCTCTGAATCGACATAGCTCGTGGGCGCCTCCTCGCCGAGATTGACGAGCCGGTTGCGCCGGATCTGGATGATCCGCTCCGGGCTCGCCGTGAGACCGACAATGAGGGGCTTCTTCAACAGCTCCAGACCGTCAGGCAGGGGCGCCCCGGGCACGAGGGGAATATTCGCCGTGCGGATGCCGCGATTGCCGAGATAGACGCTGGTCGGCGTCTTCGACGTGCGGCTGACGCCCAGCAGGATGACATCGGCGCTGGCGAGATCCTCGCCCTGGCCGTCATCATGGGCCATGCAGTAATTCATCGCCTCGATCCTCCGGTAATAATCCGCGTCCAGCACGCGCTGGGCCCCCGCCTTGCCCTGGGCGGGCGCACCCAGGAACCCCGACAAGGTCGCCTCGATGGGATCGAGCACCGCCACCGCCGGCACGCGCAGCAGCGCGCAACGGTCTTCCAGTGTCCGGCGCAAATCCTGATTGACCAGGGTGAACATGACGAGTCCCGGATGCGCCTCGATATGATCAAGCACCCGGTCCATCTGGCGCGGCGACCGCACCAGGGCGAACAAATGCTCGATGGGGTGGACGCCTGGAAACTGGGCGACCGAGGCGCGCATCACCGCCATCAGCGTCTCTCCGGTAGAGTCCGAGACCATATGGACATGAAAGTGCAGCCCGTCGGCTTCAGACTGGACCAACCCCGATGTCGTCATGCGCCTGTTCTTCCGTCTGTGAACCGGCCGCGCCGGCGCCAGCCCAATCGTTAAACCAGCCACGCCCGCCTGTGAACATCATCGCGGCGCGCCGTGCATAACCGGGCCGATTGTACACACCTTGCGGGGGATCGCCCCGCCCGATCCACATTCCGCGGCGCCGGCGCCCGGAGCGCATCCCTGCCGCGCCAATAAGCTGTGGACAGTCCCGGTCTGTGGACAGGCCCCGGACCACACCCGCCAGACCCGCCATCACTGCACCCGGCCCGCCGCGTTAACCTCGCGTCAATCATCGTTACCTCATCATTAACGCAGCGGCCAAACCGCCTCCACAGGGCGTGGATGATCATCCCCCACAGCCTGTGAATACCCGGCGCCCGGGTCGACAAACCCCCTTGTCCACACGGGCGCCCAGCCTTGCTACTGATCCCCCTCTTTCATTCTTTCAGGAAATAAAGATAAGGGAGGGCAGTTGATTGTGGGGACGCGGCGGGCCGCACCCCTTGCAAGACGGGGTGCAGGCGATGACGGACAAACCGCTGCTTCAGGTGCTTTCGGGCCAGACGCTGGCGCGCCCTCCGGTCTGGCTCATGCGCCAGGCGGGGCGCTACCTGCCCGAGTATCGCGCCGTACGGGCGCAGCAGCCTGATTTCATTGCGTTTTGCCTTAATCCGGAGGCGGCGGCGGAAGTTACGCTGCAGCCGATCCGGCGCTATGGTTTCGACGCGGCCATCGTGTTCGCTGACATTCTTCTCCTGCCTTATGGCCTCGGTCAGAAAGTCTGGTTCGAGGCGGGCGAGGGCCCCAGGCTCGAACCGGTTACCCCCGCCGATCTTGGCCGGTTATCGCCGTCGCGGGCGCGCGATGTGCTGGCCCCAGTGTGTGACACGCTGACGCGCCTGCGCGCCGCCTTGCCCGCCGAGACGACGCTGATTGGTTTTGCAGGGTCGCCCTGGACGGTGGCCACCTACATGATCGAGGGCGGCGGCTCCAAGGACCGCTTCAAGGCGCGCGCCATGGCCTGGAGTGATCCGGCCGGCTTTGACGCCCTGCTTGACCTCATCGCGGACGCCACCACGACCTACCTGGCCGATCAGGTCAAGGCCGGCGCAGATGTGGTGAAACTCTTTGATTCTTGGGCGGACAGCCTGCCCGACCCCCTGTTTGACCGCGTAGTCATCCGGCCCACCAGGCGCATTGTCGACGGGCTGCGCGCCCAGGGCATCACGGCGCCGGTGATCGGATTTCCGCGCGGCGCCGGGCCTCAGGCGGTGCGCTATGCGCGCGAGACCGGGGTGACCGCACTGGCGCTCGACCATGGCATGGATACGCAGTGGGCGGCCTCGGCCCTGCCCAAAACCCTGCCTGTCCAGGGCCAGCTGGACCCCGCCGTGCTGCAAGCAGGCGGTGCGGTGCTGGACAGCGAAGTCGATCGACTGCTTTGCGCATGGGCGGGCCGGCCCTATGTGTTCAATCTCGGACACGGCATCAATCTCGACACCCCGCCCGAGCATGTGACCCGCCTGATGGCGCGTCTGCGGCAGGGCTGACAAGCCGCAAAAGGACCGCCATGACCCGGCGCATAGCAGTGGTGCTGTTCAACCTGGGCGGCCCGGATGGGCCGGGCGATGTGCGTGCCTTCCTGCGCAATCTGTTTCGCGACCCTGCGATCATCAGCGCGCCTGTCTTCATCCGCGAGCCGCTGGCCTGGTTCATCTCCACCACGCGCGCCCCGTCTGCGCGGGAGAATTACGCCAAGATGGGCGGCGGGTCGCCGCTGGTGCCTGAAACCCGCAAGCAGGCCAACGCCCTGGCGCAGGCGCTGGCCAAGGCCCTGCCCGGCGACGAGATCAAGATCATCCTCGCCATGCGCTACTGGCGCCCGTTCGTGAAAGACGCGGTAAAAGAGGCCGCCGCCTTCAAGCCGGACGAGACGGTCATCCTGCCGCTCTATCCCCAGTTCTCCACCACCACCACCGCCTCATCCCTGAAAGCCTGGCGCGATGCCGGCGGGGGCCAGGCGCGCGTGGTGTGCTGTTATCCCGAGGAAGCCGATTTCATCACCGCCCACGCCCGCCTCATCGAGGACAGCTGGCGCAAGGCGGGCGCTCCGGCGAATGCGCGCGTGCTGTTTTCCGCCCACGGCCTGCCGGAAGTCGTCGTCAAGCGCGGCGACAGCTATCAGTGGCAGGTCGAACAGACCGCCGCCGCGGTGGCGGCGCGCCTGCCGGAAGCCCTGAGTGATACCGAGATCTGCTACCAGTCGCGCGTCGGCCCGCTCGCCTGGATCGGCCCCTCTACCGAAGAGGCCATCGAGCGCGCCTGCAAGGAAGAACGCCACATTCTCCTGTCGCCCATCGCCTTTGTCTCCGAGCATATCGAGACCCTGGTCGAGCTTGACGAGGAATATGCCGAGCTGGCTGAAGAATACGGCGCAAAAGGGTATGATCGCGTGCCGGCGCTGGGCGATCATCCCGATTTTATCAAGGCGCTGGCGGGACTGACGGTGTCGGCGCTGGACGGCCCGTGCGGGCTGAAGCCCCCGGGCGGACGGGCGATCTGCCCGGCGGCGTTCGGGCGCTGCCCTTGCCGCGAGGCGGGGCTTGTGAGCGAGGAGGCAGCGGCGTGATCGAATTTCTGGCGCCCGGCGGCGCGACATACGAAATCATCAAGGGCCTGCATATCGCGGCGGTGATCTTCTGGATGGCCGGCATGCTCTATCTGCCGCGCCTGTTCGTGTATCACCACCAGGCGATCCCGGGCGGGGAGCTCGAAGGCGCGCTCTTGACCCAGGAGCGCAATCTGCTGGGCATCATCCTCAACCCGGCCCTCATTGCCGTGTGGCTGCTGGCGATAGTGATGCTGGCCGCCAATCCCGGCCTGTTCTCGCAGGGCTGGATGCACACCAAGCTCGCCCTCGTGCTGGCGCTCAGCGGCGTGCACGGCTTCTACGCCGCCAGCGCGCGCAAATTCGCCAAGGGCGCCCGGCCGGGCACGGAGAAGTTCTGGCGCCTCATCAACGAAGCGCCGGCCATCGCCGCGATCATTATCGCCGTGCTGGCGGTCTGGAAGCCGTTCTGAGCCTTACTCGCTGAATATCCAGCGCAGGCCCGCCCGGTAGGCGTCGGCGCTATTGGCGGCATGAGTACCGCCGGGGATGGTGTGAACACGCGCGTCCCACGGGCGGCCCGGACGCTCATCCCACGCCGCGCCCCAGCGCAACGCCGCTTGACGCGACACCGGCCAATCATTTTCGCCGCTGGCGATCATCAGCTTCAGGTCCGGGCGCGAGGCCGTTAAGGGCTCGGCGAAGAAGAATTCTTCTGTCGGGGCGAACGCCGGATTGCTGGCGATCCGCCCCCAGAACAGGTCCGGATCGGTGAAGGCCGAATACAGCACGAAACTGCCGCCGCGCGACTGGCCGAACACAATCCTGCGCCCGGGATCAGCGTTGTAGCGCGCCTCGATCAGCGGCAGCAGCTCGCCGCTCAGAAACCGCGCAAAGGCCGGCGCTCCGGCCTCGCGCTCCTCGGCGCCGGGCGGCATGAAGTCCACGCTGCGCGCATTGATCTCAGGCGAAAATGAACCGTAGGCGATCCCCACGACGATCGCTTCAGGAACGCCATCATCATAGGTCAGGAACAGATGGGTCGCCGCCAGGATCGGCCATAGCGAATCCCCGTCCAGAACATAGACCACCGGATAGATTTGCGCGCCCTGCGGGTCGTACCCGTCCGGGACGCGTACATGGATGTGGTAGGTCCGCCCGGTATGCTCCGAGGCGAGGGGGAAATAGGCGCCGGTGAGGGCTGGCAGGCTCTCTATCGCGCCCCGGCTGTCTGGATTTGAGGCCTCCGCGGCCGCCGCTGCACCGCTGCCTGGCACGAACGCGGCGGCTGCCACGGCCAGTGCACCCAGCCATGCGCCCCGCCAATCTGATGTCACCATCTCCCAGCCTCCCTCACTGCTTGTTGCCGATAATGCCTGAAATTGCTTTCGGGGACGAGCCGATTGAAGGTATCAGGTCATTCTCAAGCGCCCGGCCAACTTGACGCGCGCGCGCGCCTGTGGCACGCGTTTGGATGAAACCTTATGTCAGGTTCCCTTCCTTCTCCTGTGGCGGCGGCGTTTCGGCGCGCCCCCGGGCAAACCAACACCAAGCCCTCGATGGGGCCCATGTCCCGGGCGTTGCGCCTGGCCGGTGCGTTGATGGCTCTGTTGTGGCCCGGCGCGTGATCCCGGCTCAGCGCTGACCCCTGCCAGCCTCCCGCCGCGTTTTCCATTCGCCTTTTGCTCTCCGAGACCGACATGAACGACGACAACCGCTACGATGACGATATGGAAGACGAGGCCGGCGATGAGGACGTCAGGTCCTCCGGCCAGAGCCATGCCGGCGAGCGCATGTCGCTGCAGGAGCTGAAGGAAAAGAGCCCCGCCGAGCTGGTGGCGCTGGCTGAAGAACTCGACATCGAAAACGCCGCGAGCCTGCGCAAGCAGGGCATGATGTTCGCCATCCTGAAAGCGCTGGCCGAAGAGGGCGCCTCGATCTTCGGCGGCGGCACGCTGGAAGTGCTGCAGGACGGGTTCGGCTTCCTGCGCGCGCCGGAATCCAATTATCTGCCCGGTCCGGACGATATCTATGTCTCGCCCAGCCAGATCCGGCGCTTCGGCCTGCGCACCGGCGATACGGTGGAGGGCGAGATCCGCTCGCCGCGCGACAATGAGCGCTATTTTGCGCTCCTCAAAGTCGCCAGCATCAATTTCGAGGATCCGGAAAAGACCCGTCACAAGGTCCATTTCGACAATCTGACCCCGCTCTATCCTGAAGAGCGCTTCCACATCGAGAACCCGGATCCGACCCGCAAGGACCGCACGGGCCGCGTGATCGACATCGTGGCGCCCATCGGCAAGGGTCAGCGCGCCCTGATCGTGGCGCCGCCGCGCACCGGCAAGACCATGGTGCTGCAGAACGTCGCCCACGCCATCGAGACGAACCATCCTGAATGCTTCCTCATGGTGCTGCTCATCGACGAGCGCCCCGAGGAAGTGACCGACATGCAGCGCACGGTGAAGGGCGAGGTGGTGGCCTCCACCTTCGACGAGCCGGCCACGCGCCACGTCCAGGTCGCCGAGATGGTGATCGAAAAGGCCAAGCGCCTCGTCGAGCACAAGCGCGACGTGGTGATACTGCTCGACTCGATCACCCGCCTTGGC